>CAVYEP010000014.1:0-770294 GCA_963767605.1 uncultured Acidobacteriaceae bacterium
GAACTGCCTAGATACTTTGGTATCTGGGCAGATACCAAAGAAAACAAACGATCTTGAAACAAGGTGGTATCTGGACAGATACCAGTATTAAGGACCACTGGAGGTTCCGTATGGCTGAGGTTGAGACGATCGAAGAACGAAGTTCGGAGAAGCTACTAGGGCGTGATCGGCGCTCTCGTAACCTCAGCACCAAGCTCACGGCGCAGGAGGCAAAGGCAATCGAAGAGGCCGCGTCGCGCGCCGGCAAAACACCGAGCGAATGGGCACGCGACCTATTGCTGCGCGGTGTTGTTATCGGCAGTCATACTTCGATGGAGATGCACATTTTCACCGAACTCGTCGGCATTCAAATGCTACTGATGAACACGCTTGAACCGCTGCTGCGCGGCGACAAGATCGTCCCCGAACAGCTCGCCATTCTGTTTCGACAAGTCCAAACCACCAAGGCCGCGAAGGCGCAGGAACTCCTCGCCAAGCGCAGCCAGAACAGGGAAAAGTAGTCATGCCAACAGTCCAACGATGGGGCCGCAAAGAGTCGCTGATCTGGCCGCCACGCACCTATCTCTACACACTCAGCGCGTTCTTCCTCTCGCTCGCGGCGACCGGGCTCTTTGTCTACGTCCACTTCCAGTACGGCCTTTCATCGCTCGAACGCTACTACCTCCCGTACTATCTCCGCAGCGAGATGCCGAGTCTCACGCGTCATGCCAGCACCTATCAGCTCCTCTATCTTTCCGACGGCAAGTCGCGGGTGCGACCCGCGCTTGCAGCCGACGTGGAGTCAGGGCAGACCGCGCAACCCACGGGCGCGCCATTGCCGCTTGCACTTTCCGCGCAGGCGAGGCAGCAGGGCTTCCGCGTGCTGGTCCGCGAACAGCCGCGCGCTTACTTGAACAAGACTTTTCACGCTTGGATTGAGCACTGGATTTATACCGACGTTCCTCTCGAACGGCTCTTCAACACACAACTCATTCTTGGTCTCGCGGCGTTCGTATTGCAGCTTCCGTTCTCGCTCCGCAAGGACATCCAGCGGCGTAAGGAACTGCGGTATGGAAGGCGGTTAAAAGGGCCGATTCTTGTCAGTCCACGCCAGTTCACGGAGGCCGTTGCCGGCAATGGCATCGGCATTGCAACCAACGATTCCAAGCGCCCGTTGCGGATTCCACGTGACGCCGAGAATAAGCACTTTCTCATTGTCGGCGACACCGGCTCAGGTAAGTCGAGCATCATCCGCCAGATGCTTTATCAGGTGGACACTCGCGGCGACAGCGCCATCGTCTACGATCCCGCTTGCGAGTTTGTGAAACAGTTTTACGATGAACACCGCGGCGACATCGTGCTCAATCCACTTGACGCCCGGATGCCGTACTGGAACCCATCGAAAGAACTCCGGCGCAAGGCCGAAGCCAAGGCCCTGGCCGTCTCGCTTTATCAGCCCGAAGGCGTGACGAACCGCTTCTTCGTCGAAGCTCCGCAGAAAATCTTCGCGCATCTGCTCACCTATCTGCCGACGCCTGTTGAACTCGTCCAGTGGATGTCCGATCCCGCCGAGATCGACCGCCGCGTCAAGGGAACCGAGTATTGGATGCTGATTGATCCGAAGGCCCCGCAACAGCGAACTGGCGTTCTCGGCTCTCTCAACATGAGCGCGGACAGCTTCCGGCTTCTGCCCAAGGAAGACGAAACAACCTCGATATGGACGGCGACGAAGTGGGCAGAGACGCGGCGCGGTTGGATCTTCATCACGTCGCGCCCAACCATGCGCGAAGCGCTTCGCCCGCTCATTAGTTTGTGGATCGACACGCTCGTTCTGCGCCTCTTGAACGAACCCATGCCCGACCAAAAACCTGTTTGGTTCGTTATCGACGAACTGGCCAGCCTCCAGCGGTTACCCCAGCTTCATACTGCGATTACGGAGAATCGCAAATCCCAGAACCCGGTCATCCTTGGCTTTCAGGGGCGCAGCCAGATGGAAGCCCGCTACGGTCAGGACTCCGAAGCGATGTTGTCACAACCGGCGACGAAGATTTTCCTCCGCACCACCGAACCGCGAGCGGCGAAATGGGTCAGTGAGGCGATCGGCGAAATCGAAATCGAGCGGCTGCGCGAGACCCACTACGACGGTTCCCGCACCGGGCGCAATTTTGCGCTCGACCGGCAGACTGAACCGCTGGTTCTGCCTTCCGAGGTTTCCGGCCTCGACGATCTGCGCGGTTTTCTAAAATACGGCAATCATGTCGCCCGATTCTCGTTTCCCTTCGTCGCGCTCGAAGAGAAGGGTCCCGGTTTTACCGAGCGGAAAATGGACGACCTGATCGTGCCAAGCACCCCGCTGCCCACCGAACCAGAAGAAATACAAGGCAATCTTCTAACGCCGGAATATGCCGTCCAACCTCCCGAGAACCAGATGGAGTAGACAGTCATGCTGACGATCTCAAAGCCGCTGTCTGCAGGCCAAGCGCAGACTTATCACCAGAAGGAGTTCACCGCCAAGGAGCAGAACTATTGGTCGCAGCGGGGCGTGATTGCGGGCGAGTGGCAAGGCCGCTTGGCCGCGCAGTTCGGTCTTGCCGGGGCCGTCTCCGCCGAGGATTTTGCCAAACTCAGCCAAGGCCAGCATCCGCAAACCGACGAACAGTTGGTACGGCAACGGGCGTCGTATGAATATCAGGACGCCGACGGTAAGACCGTTAAAACGATGGAACACCGGGCCGGTTGGGACGCGACTTTCTCCGCGCCCAAGTCCGTCTCGCTGACGGCGCTTGTCGGTGGCGATGAACGCGTCCGCGAAGCGCACCGGGAAAGCGTCCGCGTCGCCCTTGACCAGCTCGAACGCTACACTCAAGCGCGGATCGGCGGCAATCATCCACCCGAGACCACGGGCAAGTTTATTGCAGCCAAATTCGAGCACGACACGGCCCGTCCGGTGGATGGCTACGTCGCGCCACAATTGCATACACACGCGGTCGTTTTCAACGTCACCGAGCGCGAAAACGGCCAACCCCGCGCCATCCAGCCGCACAGTCTTTTCGCTTCACAGCAGTTCGCCACTGCCGTCTATCAATCCGAACTGACCTACAAACTCCGCCAACTCGGTTACGAAATCGCAACCGGACGGAGCGGCGCGCCGGAGATCAAGGGCTACACGCAGGAGTATCTCGACGCATCCAGTCCCCGCAGCCAACAGATTCGCGAGCACCTCGAACGCACCGGCCACTCCGGGAAAGAAGCTGCCGAGATCGCCGCGCACTCGACCCGCGACCGTAAGGAAATCCATTCGCCGGGAGAGGTAATGGCCGCGCACCGCAAGCTAGCCGCCGACTTCGGATACCAGGCCGAAGCCGTTCTCCGCGCCGCCCAGGAACGCTCACAACACCAAGAGAAGCCCGTAAACTCGGTGGACCGTGTCCGCGAATCGCTCACTTTTTCCCGCGACAAGAACTTCGAGCGCGAGGCGGTCGTCGACGAACGCGCCCTGATCCGCGACGGACTCCGGCGCGGCATGGGCGACATCACCCACGCCCAGGTTTGCGCCCATCTTGACGCCCGATTGGCGTCCGGGGAATTCCAAATTGTCGAGCGGCAGCAGGGCGTTCCGGGCCGTCAGTTCACCACCGCCAAAACCATCGCCGCCGAAGAGGAAATTCTTCATCGGATGCGCGAGGGGAAAAATCAGGTCGAGCCAGTTCTTTCGCGCCCGCAGGCGATCGCCGTTGCCGACCGGCATGAACATCTCAACCACGCGCAAAAGAGCGTGTTCGAAGATGTCCTCAGCGCGCCCGACCGCATCCAAGGAATCCAAGGTTTTGCCGGCGCGGGCAAGACCACCACGCTCACCGTCATCCGCAGCGCGGCGGAATCGCAGGGCTATCAGGTCGAAGGCTTCGCCCCGACCTCTCGCGCCGCGAAACAACTGGAGCAGGCCGGTGTCCGCGCCGGAACATTGCAGGGTTTTCTCGCGCGTGGGCAAAACGCTGATCACAATTCCGAGCGGAAACGATTTTTCATGATTGACGAATCCAGCCTTGCCAGCACGAACCAAATGCGCGAGTTCCTTGCGCGGCTCGGCACCAATGACCGCGTGCTTCTGATTGGAGACACTCGCCAGCATCAGGGCGTCGAAGCGGGTCGCCCGTTCGAGCAACTACAAGAGGCCGGAATGCGTACCGCCAAGCTCGACCAGATCGTCCGCCAAAAAGACCCGGCGCTGAAATCCGCCGTCGAAATGCTGGCGACGGGCCAAGTCTCCGCCGCGCTCAACGCACTCGGTCAGCAAGGCCGCGTGCGGGAAATCCCCGACCGCGAAGAGCGCGTCCGCGCCATCGCCAAAAGCTATGTCGAGTCGCCCGAGAACACTCTGATCGTCTCGCCCGACAACGCTTCCCGCCGCGAACTGAATGCCGCCGTTCGCCAGGAGTTGAAGGCCACCGGCGCCCTTGTCCCGGAAGATCATACGTTCCGCGTCCTAGTTCCGCGCCAGGACATGACCGGAGCCGAGCGGTCCTGGGCCAGCCACTACGAGATCGACGATGTTGTCCGCTACACACGCGGCAGCAAAGCCATCGGAATCGAAGCTGGGAGTTACGCGTCGGTCGTCGGCGATCAACCCAGCCGCCAACCAACTAACAGTCGAGAAAGCGAACGGTGAACTCGCCACCTACGATCCCCGCCGCCTAACCGGCGTCAGCGTTTACCGTGAAATCGACCGCGAGTTCTCCGTAGGCGACCGCATCCAGTTCACCGCGCCCGATAAATCGCTCAGCGTCGCCAATCGCGAACTGGCCGCCATCGAGGCCGTCCATCCCGATGGACGCCTCTCCGCCCGCCTCGACAACAATCGCCAGATCGAGTTCAACGCCAGCGAGCATCGTCATTTCGACCACGGCTACGCCGTCACCAGCCACAGTTCCCAGGGACTCACCGCCGAACGCGTCCTAGTCCACGCCGACACCGGCGTCCACCCGGACCTGCTCAACTCCCGCTTCGGCTACGTCTCCCTCTCCCGCGCCAGCCACGAGGCCACGCTCTTCACCGACAACATGGCAAAACTTGCGCCCCAGTTGGGAGCCGATGTCTCGAAGACCTCCGCTCTGGAACTCAGCCCAGCCCCATCTGTCGCGCAAGGACTAGGGATAACGATCTAACACCGCCAGCAATTTATGATGGAGGAGTCGCAATGACAAAAATGACAATCGTTCCAAACAACTACAACAACATCCGCGCTGAAATCGTCGAACTGCTCAAAACAGCCCGCTCTGCCGCTGCCCGGAATGTGAATTCCATCATGACTGCCAGTTTACTGGGAGATCGGACGGCGAATCGTAGAATCGGATCAAGGTGGCGCGGTGCGCGCCAATTACGGCGACGAGTTGATTAAGCAACTGGCCAACGATCTGTCCGCCCAATTTGGACGCGGATTTGGGGTTGTGAACCTCAGCCAAATGCGGCGATTCTTCCTGGCATGGCCCACGAAAGGAATTTTTCAGACACCGTCTGAAAAATCTTTAACTCCCATGTTAATCAGTGACATATGGGCTAGTTCTTCAAGTATTTCCGCCCTCGCTAACCAGTTCCCATTGCCCTGGTCCGCCTACGTGCGACTGCTCTCCGTCAAGAACCCGGAAGCCCGAACCTTCTATGAGACCGAGGCTCTGCGGCTCGGGTGGTCCGTCCGCCAATTGGACCGCCAGATCGGCAGCCAATTCTACGAACGCGTCGCGCTCTCACAGAATAAAGCTGCCATGCTGGAGAAAGCAGAAACCCCCGAACCCAGCGACTTGGTGACACCAGAAGAGGCCATCAAAGACCCGTTCGTTCTCGAATTTCTCGACCTCAAAGACGAATACTCCGAATCAGACTTGGAGGACGCGCTCATCCAGCGCCTCGCCGAGTTCTTGCTGGAATTAGGGGATGATTTTGCCTTCCTCGGCCGCCAACGCAGGCTTCGTATCGACGACACGTGGTTTCGCGTCGACCTCGTCTTTTTTCACCGGCGCCTGCGGACCATTGTCCTCGTGGATCTCAAGGTTGGTAAATTCAGCTATGCGGACGCTGGGCAAATGCACCTCTATCTAAACTACGCCCGCGAGCACTGGATGAAACCCGGCGAAAACCCTCCAGTCGGACTCATTCTCTGCGCCGAAAAGGGAGCAGCAGAGGCCCACTATGCACTCGACAATCTCCCCAACAAGGTACTCGCCGCAGAATATCAGACCGTCCTTCCCGACGAAAAGCTCATCGCCGAGGAACTCGAACGCTCCCGCAGCGAACTAGAGAAGCGACCCAGGTTTGCGCACGTGCCATCTAGTCCCTAGCAGCTTGCGGAAAAACTCGGTGTTGCACTTGATTTTGGGTGGCGCAGCGGTTTACCGCTGCGATAACCGGCTTATTTTCATCGACGGCTTTAGCCGCTGAGGTCACACTTTCTCCGCGGGAACGAGTTTTTCCGCAGCCTCCTAGACGACTGTCGGCCGATCAGTCGTTCGACCCTGTAAGCCTTTGTGAAACTAGGTTACTTGCTCCCGAGGGATGCGCTGATTGTGTGCCCTGCTCACTTGGTTTTGAGCATTCTTTGTCCAGCATTGACGTGCCTTCAGCCGACTTTCGACGCCATTCTCCCCAAGACGACGACTAGGACCCCAAGAGCGGCTATGAAAGAAACCGCCGCAATTTGTTCTTCATGTTTTTTGCGCGCGGCAAGAATGTCGGACCACCCTTTGCCCTGAAGCATTAGGCAAACTTCCGGCATCGTGGGCCTCATCGCAGGATTTGCATCGCAACAGACAGAGATGATTTCGCAGATAGTGGGCAGGTGCGCGTAACCTTCCGCACAGGGATTGAAATTTTGTCCGTCTTGCGGCTTTCGTCCCGTTAACAGGTGATACAGCGTAACTCCGTACGAATAGACATCTCCTGCGCTGGATATCACCGCGCCGCTGCGTACTTCCGGAGCCCAGTATCCAGGCGTCCCGCCACGATTTTGCGAGAAAAGAAAAGTACAACCAATGCCGTTTCCTAAGGGATCTGCAACCCGCAAGGTTCCGTCTCCACTCACCAGAATGTTGTCCGGCTTAATGTCGCCGTGATAGATGTTTGCGGCGTGCAGCGTCGCGAACGTCTGAGCCAGCTCGAACGCCACATTGTGCAATTGCACTTCAAAGAGTCTGCCGGCGTGCTGTGTGAGCGGGCCCCCAATGAGATAAGGCATGACATAGTATGGCCGTTTAGAGACCAGGTCGGCTGAAATCAGGGGAACAATGCCGCGCAGCTTCCGTTGAAGGATGCGCACCTCCCGTTCGAAAGCCTTCCGAGCATGCAGGAGATGGGGCTCGCGCAGATATTTAACCACCACGCACTCCCGAGTATCCACCCGCTGGCCGATATAGATATCACCATTCCCACCAGCACCTAGTTGTCGCAAGATTTGAATTGGATAACTCATCTTGTCTTCCTTCGAGCGTATGCCATACGAAACAACGCATAGAGAAAAGCTCCACGCTCATTGTTTGCAGCTTGGCGAATGGTCTCCGGAGTATTGCCCGCGCGGATGGCAGCGTTGAGAGCTTGGTAGAGATCCAACGTTGGTCCGGTCGGGCTCGAATGACCAGCCTCCCACCTATTCACGCTGGCGAACGAAACGCCCAGAAGCCGGGCCAATTGTTCTTGAGTCATGCCCAGCCGCGACCGAATGCCAGACAACTGCTCCGTGGGTAGCATGGAGACACTCTACCGCTGTCATGCATCCGAGTCAAGCAAATGCTATAACAATTGCTACATGGCGGAAGTGACTCAACTAGAACACCAAATCTCCTGGCCGGCGATCATGAGGGCAGCCATTTGCCGCCTCTCCAGCTTGTAATGCTTGCGATTGGGACGGTGTTCTCCATTTTCACCGAGCACTGAACACTCTCCACAAACGTTCACTTCGGACCGCCGGAACTCTTCGTCGCCAGAAAGGCCATCTGCTCTTCCAGCGTTGGCATCGTCTCCGCGCTAAACGGTATGTGGACATATGCCCCGTCATCAGCGCGGGGCTGAATGTCAATTCCGCCAGCCTTCAGAAGCTCGTCGGCAAGCTGCTTTAGGGGTTCGTAGATTTCAAGTCCTTTCCATTGGCCGTAGGTGCCATGCATGGCGCGAAGTTCATCGCACAGTCTTGAGAAAAAAGGCTTGAAATATGGCTGTCGATCCAACGCATCCATTGCTTTCGGGACGAGCGCCGCGACCTCTCCCTCGATACCGTCGATGTGCCCAAGCATGTAGGCAGCGTAGACCATCACCCGCTTGTATATCTCGGACACTTCCTTCGTAACGCCGCTGACATCGGAGTGCATACGGTACTGCCGGATCACCGCATTGGCGCGATCCCGTGCCCGTTCAAGCGCGGTGCAAAACGTGTCCTCAAGCGGACGAAGCGCGGACTCCCTCGCGATAAACGCGCTCAAGTGGCACGCCATATATTCGTCCCAACATCCCGATGCAATGCCGAAAAGAATTCCGTCACGAAACGACAGCCGCTGCTTCAGGATGATATCCGGCATTGATGTGGCCCGTACGTCGAGGTCATGGACGTGCCCGCATTCATGCGCCAGCGTGTAGATCATCTGCTCCCGTAACGCGGCATTTTCCGGGGTTTCCGCCGCAACGAGGACCTCCATGTAAGCTGCATTGAGCACCAGCACCGACATCGCCTCACCGTCGCGCAGGACTGTCGGCGTCATCGCTATGCCCACCGCGATCTCGTCGTTCGTCGGTTTCAACGGACCGCTGACAGGCGCGCCCTGATCGACAGCCGCTAGGGCTTCGTTGTAGTTGTAGGAGACGACCACCTGCTTCAGCCTTTTCAGGTTGAGGATTTTTCCGAAGAAATGGAGCCATCCGTTGACCACTTCCCCCACCGATCTTGCGAATTCTTCCGTGGCATATCCGCTGAGGTCGACTCCGATCTGTGGCATGGTCGAAGGCCGACGCGCGAATTCATCCATCGCTTTTGAGTCCACCTCGTTTGAGGGCTCCGGTTCCGATTTGTCGTTATCCGCCATGTCGTTACAGTACACCAGTCCGATCCGCGTCGGGCCGCTCGTATCGGTATGGTGGCCTTCTTCTTCGTTCCCCCAGGGTTGGCGGGGCGGAGTCAATTTAACAGCCGCTGCTAACGGAGCGCCACGATTGTCTGTTGACTGTCGGCAAGTCGCCAATCCCATGCCCCGCCCCGTTCGGGACATCGCGTGAATGCGTGCTGATTCCGATCAGTTTTAGTAGACATATCTGACCAGCCTGTTTCTTTCCGTTCCAGTTGCCTGATTCTGCAAGGCAAAAGCAACTTCTCGGATGCGCTTGGCCGCGCGTCTTTTCTCCACTCCCACGGGCGAGGGTGACCACTCCGCTTCGCTTCGGGACGGCCCTTCGGGACAGCACGGCTGCGCGCCAAACGATAAAGCTGTTTGGCACTTGCCCTGCCCGCCTCTCGGTCCTTCCCCCTCGCCCTCTGTCGTTCCTCTTTGTCTCCCGGTGGTCCGTTTTTTCCTTCGCTTCGCTCTGGATTGAAAGAAAAAAACGCCCCACCGGGCAGACAAAGGAAAAAACAATGGAATATCACAGCAACAACAACACCAACAGCGACGGCTCAGCCGCCGTCAATGCGGCTTCCGGCAGTAAGAACCGGAAGCCAGCCACCGCACAGCAACTCATCCGCGAAAACGTGAAGTATCTCATCGAGCAGTTGGAAGCGGGACACAGTGAAACGCTTACCGCTTACTTGAATGCAATGGCGAATTTCCACACGTATTCCTTCGGCAATGTCCTCCTCATAGCGAGACAACGGCCCCAGGCTACGCATGTGGCGGGCATACGGACGTGGAACGAGCTTGGCCGCCGCGTGAAACGTGGTGAGAAGGGCATTGCCATTCTTGCCCCGATGATCGGCAAGCGCCGCAAGAAGGAAAACACGGAGGCCGCGACCGAGGAAGAAGCGAATACATCCACGTTACTGGGCTTTCGCCGCGTTTTTGTTTGGGACGAATTCCAAACGGAAGGCGCCTCGCTCCCGACGATTGGCGAGGTCACCGGAGAAGCCGGAGTCTATCTGGATCGCTTGCGAGACTTCGTGCAGGCGCAGGGCATCGCGCTTGAATACAACGAAAGCATTGCCCCCGCATTCGGCATGTCTTACGGCGGCAGGATCGCATTGCTGCCCGGACAGACAAAGGCCGAAGAATTTTCTGTTCTTGTGCATGAGGTCGCACACGAGCGGATTCACAAATCCGAACGGCGCACGGCAACCACAAAGGTTGTACGCGAGACCGAAGCTGAAGCCGTGGCCTTTGTCGTCTCGAAAGCCATCGGACTGAATCCGAAATCCAGCGCCAGTTACATTCAGCTTTATCACGGCAACGCCGAGTTGTTGATGGAAAGTCTTGAGGTCGTGCAGCAAACCTCAGCCGTGATTCTGGGGGCAATCAGGATGGAAGAACCTGCCCCGGCAGAAGCGCAGGAACCGCAGTCCGCGCCCGACGCCACACCCGAAACCGAAGAAGCAGGTTACTCGCCCGCACCGGCAGATTTCGCCGAGGCCGCAGAGCCAGCCGCTTAAACCATGCAAACGCTAATCGGCGCGGACAGGCGAAGTGTGTCTGTCCGCATGACTTCCACCACCACTCAGACAAATCAAATAAGGAGAAGCATTTTATGGAAACCACAGTTCAGAGCAGCAACGAATATCGCAACTTGCCTGTGGCACAGTTGCAGGAATCCACCACCAACCCACGCCGACGTTTTGATGAACACAGCCTTGCGGAACTGGCATCCAGTTTTCAGGCGCAAGGCGTCTTGCAGCCCTTGCTTGTCCGCACGATCGAAGATGACAAGTACGAGGTAATTGCCGGAGCGCGGCGGCTGCGCGCCGCCAAGCTCGCGGCGTTGGAAGAAGTGCCCGTTCGTGTCGTCGAACTCTCGGACGCGGCTTGCGTCGAAACGCAGTTGGTTGAAAATATTCAGCGTGAAAACGCACATCCGTTGGAAGAGGCATTCGCGTTTCATGGCCTCTTGCATACGGATGGGCTTCAATACGACATCGCCAGCCTAGCGGCGAAAACCGGGAAAAGTCCGGCATTCGTGGCTACACGCCTTCGCTTGGTCGAGTTGCATCCATCCATCGCAGAGGCATTTTTGGCAGACGAAATCGGCGTGGGCCATGCGCTCGAAATCGCCAAGCTACCGCAGCAGGAGCAACAGCGGGCGTTTGATGCCGCGTTTCATACCGCGTGGAACGGCGGGAAAGAAACACGCATTCTGCGCCCTGTCCGTGACTTAACGGCATGGATCGAGCAGAACATTTTGCTCTCGCTCGATTCCGTGGCCGTTCGACAAGAACGACGAGACGCTTGTGCCGGAAGCGGGAAGCTGCGCGAATTGCCCGAAGCGCACCGGCTTTAACACCTTACTTTTCGATGCGGCCTTGCAAGATTCCTGCACCGATAAGAATTGCTACAACAACAAGCTGACGAAGAATGTTGAGCGTCAGATCGCCGAGAAACCGCAATTGGTGCAGATTACGAACGAATGGAGAACTCCCGGAAACAGCGCAGTGCTGGGACGAAACCAATACGTCGCCTTGAATCTCACGGCCAAGTCTGCGAAATCCAAGAAGCCGCTCTCGCCCTATCAGAAACCATGCAAGCACATGAGCGAGGCGATTGTGGTAGACGGCACCGAGCGTGGGCGAACTGTAAAAGTCTGCGCCGAGCCGAACTGCCCGGTACACTTCGCCGACCGCCGCGCTCCTAACCCGGAGCAAACAGCGAAGGAACGCGCACAGCGCCGGAAAGAATTGGAGCGGCAGAAGCTCGAAACCACGGTGCGACACCGCGCATTGGCCGAAGTGCTCAAGCGCATCGGCGCACCGCTTGACCGCGCCGACCTTGCGCTGGTTGCGAGTACGCTTTTGCACAAACTTGATCCGTTGCGGAAGGAACTGCTGGCGCGGCGGCACAAGTTGGTCGAAGGCACGGCCAGCGAAGTTACGCACCCGCAGGTGCAGCAGGCCATCGCTCGGATGCTGCGGCAGCCGGACGAGGGCGCACTTTCAAAACTGCTGATCGAAGTCGTTTTACTGGAATGCACAGATCGGGCGCCAACCAGCGACCCGGATGTGCTGATCGCAACGGCAAAGCGGCATCGCGTGGACGTGGACAAACTCCGCAAAGCCGTCGAGCAGGAATTCACCGCGAAGCGTGCGAAGCTCGCCGCCAAACAAAAGAAGGCTGCAAAGAAAGGTACACCGAAGACCGCAGCGTAGCCTACTGTGAAACTACTCAGGCGCTCGGCAATTGCCCGAGCGCCTTTTTCATTTGGACTTTCATTTCTTGATCGCCAGCGTAGAGATCGTTTCTTCTGTCGCCAATCTGCGTCCAGCCCGAAGTCCCGCCCTTCAAAGGTGTCCTGCTGACGCAGGAGGCTTGTTTTGTCCCACCCGACGGGCTGGCGCGTCGGCCTCCTCCTGGTCGTGAGCCGGATCGCAATGTTACCGGCGCAGGCTCTAACGCAATGCCGCCAGATCCGCGAAATGCCGGGGCTGCAAGACTTCAAATCCCTTTTGCGGAACTTTTCGATATCGCCATACCTTTCCTGTCAGAGCAGACGCGTTCTCACACCAGTTCTCAGCTGCTGCATCTTTCTGGGATACCTCTGACGATTCCATTCCCTTGGTCTCGATCAGCCAATGCTGGCCCGCCGAATCCAGCGCAACGAAATCGGGATAGTACGAACGCAGGTTCATGCCGAAGTCTACGTAGTCAATCGAGAAGCCAAACGGTTGCGGCAGCTTGGCAAAAGCGCTGATGTCTTCCGCGTCGTCCAAAAAGCGCGCAAAGCTCTTCTCGAAATCGTTGTCGCAGGGAATCATGTTGAAGACGCAATGATTCGCTTCGTACACCTTGCGGGACCAGGGAAACGGCTGACAGGCGGAGAGCATACGGGCCGGTTCCAACAGTTGCGGCTCTTGCTCGGCAATACTTAGCTGCTTCAGCACCTTGCTGAATTCTTGGATACACACGTAGGACGCTACCTGCGTGCTCATAGCTCTCACCGTAGCCATGTCGTTCAAATCCACTCGGCGACCGAAAGCTTTGTCCTCGAAAAACTGGCGAACTTTCGGAGCCAGCGCCGCGAATTGCGAGGGCAGCTTGACCGCTTCGGCAATCCGGCGCGCATAGTATCCGATCAACTCCTGCGCGGTCTGTGGCTGGGGAACCTTGTAATCCCGCTCAACGATTTTCTGGAGAGTAATAATGTCGTGACCTTCGTAGCGGAAGGTTTTGTTGTTGGGGTCATCGGCGCCGAGCGGCAGGAGCATGGTCTGGAACGCCATCACATCGAGTGACGCGATTTCCTCCGCCAGGCTCTTCTTTCGCACCAGCGTGGGCGTTAGCACAGGCAGACCAGTATCGAATTGCTTGCGCTCATCGAGCGGCATAATCGTGACGATCCGAAGCTTGTCCTTGCCCACCTCGAAGGTATCAAGCTGCAACTCCTCCAACTTCTCAAGGTCATCCACGAATTCGAGAAATTTCCGGTTGCCAATGATATCGACGCGCTCGGTATAGTCGGCGGTAAGGTCGCGGAACATCAGTCGCAGGCCGCGCCCAATCGCTTGCTCTGGAAGGATGTTCGCCTTCGATGTGTAGGGCCGCAGGCCAACGACAACCGTTACGTTCTGCACGTCCCAACCTTCACGCAACATCATGACGCTCACGATGGCGTGAATCGGGTTGAGCGGATCGTCAACGCCCTTTACCGCCTTCCGAGCCGCCTCCAAATCTTTCTTGCTCACCTCACCTGATCTGTCAGTGTGAATGATCTGGGTTTTTCCGTCGCCGAACTCAGCCGGATAAGCCTTCGCCAACCAATCCGCGACATCGTCCGCATCTTCTGTACTATTCATCATGACGAATAGCACCGGTTTCTTGTGCAGCGGCTTGAGTTGTTCAAGATATTCTTTCCAGCGTTCCACCGCCGCCGCCAGGTAACCCCTATAGCGCACGCTCGCGTAGTCCGAATTCGGCTCGGGAATTTTCGCTACACCTTTCACCGGGCGTTTCACGATGTTGTCTAGAATGGCCTGCTTGAGCGGGTAGTCGGAAATCGTCCACGGGAAGATTCCGCCCTTTTGGAAGCGCGGAGTGGCGGAGAAATCGAGCTGTGCCGCTATCGGCGTTTTCTCATGTAACTGGTGAATTATTTCGTTCCACTTGAGGGTTTCGTCGTGAGTATGGTGGGCCTCGTCGTTAATCACCAGCAGCCGCCCCTTGCGGCGAGCAATACGCTCAGCAAAATCCGACCGCTCCAATTTGTTCGTAGGAGGCTTGGGGCCTAGCACCGCAGTCATGGCATCCGGCTCTTCCTCGCTTGCACGGTCGGAGCGGTCATGAAACTGATGGATGTTGGTAAGGAAGAGCACTCCCTCAGAGTGCGCCCGCTCACCCTCGCCCCGCATTACGCAGTCGAAGTCCCAGAAGATACCCAATTCCTTCGGACGGATCGGATCTTCGCGGAAAATGTTGCCGTTGGCGAAATCCCCCTTCAGCCGCTCCAGCACGATGACGTTGGGAGCAATGATTAGGAAAGTCTTGGCGTAGTCTTTGGCAATTTCATCCTGCTCCCGCATGGCATTGAAGTATTGCCATGCGATAGCGAGAGACATCACCTTCGTCTTGCCGCTGCCCGTGGCCATTTTCGTACAATAGCGGGCGAACTCGTCATACTGAGCAAGTCGGAGGTCGGGTGCGTTCTGTGCGTACCGCTCAAGTAAATCTTTGCGAGTGCGGACCTTTTCCACTTCCCAAACATAGATAAGCGTCTCGATCGCTTCCCGCTGGGAATCGTGGTATCTGAAAGGTCTCCCGGTTTTGAGTTTGTGATCGGCTTCGAACCAATAGCTCAGTAGGACGCCAGTCGTGTCGGTGACCCCCTTGCGCCCGCCAGCCTTCCAAGACTTGACCGCCTCCCGCAGTGCGGGAACACAAGCCCCTGAGCGAAGCTTAGCCGTAATATCCAGCAGACTGGGCATTTCGTCGAGCGTTTTTTTTCGCCGGGGCATAATCTTAGCTGCGAAGATTCAGGGACACAGACGGGCCACTTCTACAAGCCTCATTTGATCTCGATCGTCAATATCTTGGTCGTGTCATTCCCCAAGATGTCGATGACTTTTACCACGACCTCATACCTGCCTGGATCAACATACTCGTGCTTCACTGCCAGCTCTAACTTTGGGTCCTTCCGCGTGCGGTAAGACTGCCACTGGTTGTGAAAAGTATCGTCTTTAAACTCCCAATCCACCGCCCAGTAGTCCACCATCTGGCTCCAATGCTTAATGGCGCTGCGCACTTCCGCAGGCACGTCGTCGGACGGAATAACAAAATCGGAAAGCGTCAGTGTGAGCTCGCGCTTCTTGATCTTGGTGTCGACCGAGAGCGCACCAAGCTCAAAAAAATAAACATCTCCCTGTTCGACCGCCTTCTTTTCTAGCACCTCGCGAGGAATTTTCTTGAAGGCCGCATCCACCCGAGCTTCGGCGGCAACTTGCTTCGCCGTCTCATTCATGTCGAGTGCGAACTCCCAGCCCAGCACATCCACAGCGGGCTTCTGAGGGGAATTGGGGCCTTTGCCGCTGGCTCTCCACACTTCGGCGGCGATCGCATTCACGTCCGCTCGGGTCACCGGCGCATCCACCGCCGCCACGTGCACCATGCGCCCGCTCTTGACGCCGTGCAGCCATACGTGGCCGCTGACGGGAGTAGCGTGATAAAGCTCAAGGATGAATTTGCGGTAAGCGGCCTCGCGTTCTTTCTGCTCTGCCAGACGGTCTTTGCCGTTCGCAGGGAACTCCGCGACTTGCCATTGCTGGCGTTCGTATTTGCCGAGATTCTGGACGATGAACGGTTTTACGCCGGGAATTCCGAGTAGGCGCTTGCGGGTGGTGTGAATGGCGAACCGCCCGAGATCGCAGGCGATCCAGCGACGGTTGAGCCTTTCGGCAACTGCAGCAGTGGTGCCGGAACCACAGAAGCAGTCGAGGACGAGAGCGCCTTCATTGGAGGAGGCTTTTATTATGCGTTCAAGGAGCATCTCCGGCTTCTGTGTTGGGTATCCCAGTCTCTCAATGGCCTGTGAATTTGCCGGAGAGATATCTGAGAACACGTCACCGACCGCAACTCCAGGCATTTCGTCCAGGTACCGCTTATATCGCGGAACGGCTCCGGGACTAGGCTGGATGATTCTCCCTTCGGCGACCAGGGCGTTCATCTTCTCTTTGCCGTACCGCCAGTAGCGAGTAACTCCCATCACCTCGAATCGCGGATGGCCTCTCGTCCCGGAACCAGGAGCAGTTACATCCCACAGCCCGTATCGCCTGCCTTTTTCCTCGTACGGATATTTTGCTTTGATGTACTCGGGATCGTAATTCCCGAATGGCTGGACAAAGGTTGGTGATACTTCCGCATTCTTTGCATAGTAAAGGATGAGGTCATGAATTCGCGGCCAATTGAAGGCCCCTTGCAGGTAATCGTTCTTTGTGGTGGTTCGTTTCCAGACGATATCGTTAACAAAATTCGCATGTCCGAAAACTTCATCCGCGATCGCCTTCACGTAATGAACTACACCCGAATCCAGATGAATGTATAAAGTCCCTTTCTCGGAGAGCAATTCCCGCAACAACACCGCAGCCTCGTAAAACCATTCGAGGTAGGAATCCAATCCACGGCTCCAAGTGTCGCGGTATGCCTTTTGCTCTAGCATGCTAGGCTGCTTGGTGAATGTCACGGACTCAGCGTCCTGGTCGCTTTCGTGCTGAGGAACTGCTGCCATGAACGAAAAGTCCGCGCCCGTGTCGAACGGAGGATCGATGTAGATCAAATCCACCTTGCCGGCGAACTCGGGCAGGAGC
Organism: uncultured Acidobacteriaceae bacterium; assembly: GCA_963767605.1. Taxonomy (GTDB): domain Bacteria; phylum Acidobacteriota; class Terriglobia; order Terriglobales; family Acidobacteriaceae; genus Acidiflorens. The sequence goes on from CAVYEP010000014.1 coordinate 16,940, forward strand.
GAGGGCAGGACATATTTCTTGTCACCCCAGATGAGGCGATTGCGCCACTCCGGATCATGACCAGAAGAAGACAGCTCCAACGTGCGCTGCCGCTCCTGTACGCTCTCGTTGACGGTCTCGACGGTTTGAAAGGGCAGCTCGATACGAACCGGCGCGCGCTTGTTGCCGTGCTCGTCGTATTTGCCGTCCCAGATGAGTTCAGCCATGCTTGAAAGTAGAAAGGGGGAAGCTCAACATCTTACATGAAAGGTTCCGTGCAAGTACGGCACGGCCTGTTTCCATATCGTCCGCTGTTCTCGCTGCGTCTCTCCGCACCGTCTTCGTCACCAATGTGCCTCTTTCCGTTTCCCCACTGATGGACGGGTTCGGAGTCAACCTAACATCCGCAGGCTAGCGTCAAGGCACTTTCGCGACATAAACGATGATTCCCTACGGGCTACCCCTCATTTATTTCACGCTTGCCTGTGACGCCGCGCCTTCCGTGCGGCTGTTCCTGTTGTCTCTCTCGCCCCCGCCACGGGGGTCACTCAAAACGAAAGAGGCACAACATGACGACGAAGACTCTCAGCAAAAGCGACCTCGCGCAGTTCACCGGCAGCGAAAACTGGTATCGGCACGGAATCAACCGCAACGTTCTCTACACCGACGGCGCACAGCACGTTGCCGAGCACGGTGGAGCATATTGGCTTCTGGACGAGATCGCGATCATTCAGCCCTACAACAAGGCCGTTGCCGCCGAGGAATTTCAGGTCTGGAAGCTCGCCGTACGTCCCGACCGCACAGCAACTCTTACTTGCGATGATGGCAACGGCAACATCGTGTTCACCAAGGAGATCGAGCACACCGATTTCCCGCTGGATGAGATTAGCCTGTACTTCACCAACAACGTCATCCACTTGCCAAGCGAATATTGACCAGCGCTACGCCCGCGCTGGCATTCTCGCTGGCGCGGGTTTCTCTACGATCCTCCAACGCGCATCGGCTCCGTTAAAGAAGGCCGACTTGCTGGCTGTCGCTCACTACCTGATTGGCCATCTCTCCTACAGCCAGGTCCCGGTTCTGGCGAAGCGGCACAAGGTAGAAGCAAAGAAGGACTCTGCGTCCGCACAGGAACTTCTGGCTAAGCAAGTGGGCACCTACGACGAGGCCGAACTCTGCAAACTGCTTCTCGAAATCAGTCTGCTGGATTCGGCGTATCAGCGATCCACCACCAGCCGCGAGGACGTTCTCATGGACGCCGCCAAGCGGTATCGAGTGGATGCTGAAAAACTCCAGAAAACCGTGGCCAAGGAATTCGCCGCGAAACGAGACAAGAAGTCACTCAAGGCGAAGGGTCGCAAGACGGCAGCGTGAGTCTATCAATTTGTGATTTTTGGCGGAGTGCTGATTCGCACTCCGCCTTTTCTTTTGGAGTCAAAAGCCGCCCGGAGCTATGCTGCGCTACGACGGGCGGCTCTATTACCCCCTCAGCTTGCCTCCACATTATAAAGGCATTCGTGGCTTTCGTCGGCGTAGATACCTATGACTGCGCCGCTCGTCCGAAATCCCGGCCATCGTGAAAATCGTTCGTGCATTTGCCATGCCTGACAATCTCAGGCTGTTTTCGTTTGATTTCATTGGGTTGCAGGCGACATGCACGACTAGCTGGTCGGGATTCGGACCAGGAAATTAAAATTTCACCATCAGGCACGTACTTCGCAGTAGTCTCCAGCGAGCGCAAGGCTGAGACATCGAGAATTCTCCAGCACTAACGGGGATGGGACTAGTCATGACTGCAAAACCGATGGCTGTCCGGGCGGGGAACATTACCGTGACGCCCATAACCGCGAAAGAACACAAGATCCTTGAGGAGAAGATAAAGAAGCGTCACGAACGGCTACGCAGCCGATTTCGGGAGATCCACGGAAAGATAGTGGATTGGGTTAGCTATTCATTCGAGGAAGGCAGCTTGTTCGTGAGTATCCGATTCATGGACAAGACCGATTTTTCATTGCAGTTCAGCCCCAAAATCCTCACTGACAGCATCGATCTATCAGACATGAGCACCGGAAATTTCAAAATGATCCGGGATTACTACAGGAAGGCGGATGAATGAACGTCCTGCATCCCACGAATCAGAAGCGATTGAGGGAGCGGATTCTCGTTTCGTGCGGCCCACAGCGCCGCCGCGTTTCGAATATCGGAGTTGGGTAGGGGCCAGGCCGGAGGGGAACTCCGCTAACTAGACCGTCGCGAACGCCTCTTGGGATTTTCGTCCAGGCCCCGGACAACATCACACATTGGCGTTGAAAATATGCGGCAAATACGAAGCAGCGTGCGCAACGTTATCGGCTTTCCGGCCTCGACCTTCTGCCAATATCGCACCGAGTATCCGTGCGAAAGCATGTCCTCCTGGCTTTCGCCAGCCTCTTCACGTAGTTGTTTGATTCGCGCTCCCAAGCCCTTGAAAAATTGGGATTCATCTCGCATGATTCCTTTTTCTAAACCGCACGTCCTAAAAAGAACACGTCCTATTTAGGACGTGGTATATTCAGTACCGGAGTTGCTGAATGGCGAAGCAGGAACGGAAACGACAGAAGCAGAAACTAAACTTGGACACCTTCCGCGATGGTATCAAAGGCAAAGTGCTGGAGACGGTCAGCATCACCAACGAATTGGAATCCCGGTACATCTCCCTGGAATTTCAGGACCAGACCGAACTGACGATAACACTGGATGTCCGCCTGACGGGCAAATTAGAGCTGTTCGATTGCAAGAGCGGGGATCAAAGACTCGTACGGAAAATTGGTTTAGTTCCCGACGACACTCCGTTGTGGCGGCCGAAGGGATGATTGAATGAAACAGAAACAAAAGACGAAGCAGGTGATCACGTTTAACAGCCTACATATTGAGGTGCTCGGACCACGCCCACTCAGCAAGAGCAGAGCGACAGACGGCTGCGTCACTGACTTTCTGCGGGCGGTTGAACATGACACCCGACACCTGCTTAGAGAATGCGCCACAATTTCCCCAGAGCTGAAAGGCTTCCGGCTGCGATTTGATGGAAGGTAAATTGTGCGATACCGAACAGTAAGAGCAAAGGGAGAGGGTATCGAGTACCCGGAACTGAGCGGCAAGATCATCAGACAGGTGAGGTTTGCCAACGACGAAGAATTCACCGCGCTCGTTATAGAGTTCGAGGACAACACTCTTGTCAGTTTTCGGTTGAAGGCCAGAATCGCTCTTTTGATGGAGCCGGAGCTTTCAACCCTAAAGGATGGCGACATCGTGAAATGGAAGAGACTAAAGAGACGCCCTGCCACCCTGCGGGTCCGCGACGATAGAAAGGCTTAGAGGTGGCGCCGACCGTAAACGCCCCAAAACCGCTCCATGCCTCTCTTCTTACGATTCAATCAGGAACTATAGTCCCTGAATCGTTTCTTCGAGGGATTGGTACAGTTCTTCTAATGAAGAGCCAACGCGATGTACTCAGCCAGATCATCGGCGAATGCGATTCCATGCTTTTTCACACGCGTCCGAATCTACGGTACCGCGGACTATCTAAGGCGACCCTAGTGGCGGGCGTTAAGATCGTGCGCAGCCTTGCCAAGAAGGGCTTAGGCATAAGAAGGAAAGCCAAGCCCAATGCAAGTTGAGCGGAAGCCAGGTTTTCCACAACAGTGATCGTGTAATATGACCCCGACAACTCTCTAAGGTTGTCTTGGGCTGCGTGACTGACTGGCAACAGGAAACTCGCGGCCTATTTCGTATGGAGAGTTCTTATGGTGACAGACCCAGCCTCTGGCATCAAGCACGAAGTCCAACAGTTGATTCAGTTGCAAATTGACACCTTACGCCTCGAATCGTCCCTGACATCTTCCCAACTTTGGGAGTACCATTCTCGATCCCACCGAATCACGGCTCTGTACCGGGAGCTTGACCAAATCCGCAGAGACCGTATCAAGCACGAATTGAGACCGGCTTCCTGACACCCTTGTGTTTCAGGGGGTGAAACCGCCATCCGCAGTTTGAAGGCTCTGACTGCGGACGGCGGTTTTCAATTGGAAGAGGAATGTCGTGTCATTGGATTGGCGATAAAGTTTGCTGGCATCTGCGAGCAAAGAAGTCCGCATCATCGGAACGAGCAGGCAGACTGTTGATCCAAAGGTAATCCAACCCACTGAACCTGTGACTGACGTTAGGACCAGCCCAATTTCTGGATCGCTTCTGGTTGGCCGACAACACAGGAGTTGAGAGTATTCGGGCAACACAGGGGCTTTTTTCCGCCGATCGGTCGATTATCTGTGGTCGCGGGTTTGAGAGTCGATTTCCACGGCTCGCTGCCCCTGGCGACTCATCGGTTTCACTTCCGTCAAAACGCTCGACCGGCGGGCGGTTTCGGGGAAACCCCCTTTCATTTTTTATTCGCATTTGAGAAACTGAACAGGAAGTTAAGGTTCTAATCCGTATCGCCACTGTCTGCGCCGCCTCGTCACTGCCACTTCGTAATTTTCTATTTGCGACGGTTCTCTGAGTGAGCATACGTGTTCACAAAGCGAGTAGTGGTCACAGTCGCCCTTGTCCTAGTGGGCCTTCTTGCTTTCTTGAGCTACCGCTCTATCGGGATTCACCGCATTCTGACCGCCGGTAAGCGGCTTGGGCAGCGTGCAGACGCGAATAGATGCGGAAACGTCAACTGATCCGCAAGAGCTTCTCGCTGAAGCCAACCGCCTGTACTGGTTAAACAACGGCCCGAAGGCGGCGCCGCTCTTTGCCCAAGGCCGAGAAGCTATTCGCCGCCCAGGGCGATAGCCGGAACGAGCTTTATGCCAAAGTGGGACGCCTCAGATCGGAAGCCGAAACAATGTCGTTTGTGGAGCTTTCACGAGTCCTGAATGAACAGCTCCAGAATCCGATCGTCCGAAACGACTCAAGGCTGCGCCTGTGGTGTCTGATCGCGAAGGGCTACACCGATCTTGAGATTGACTATCGAGCCTCAAAGCGCGACTGGCTGGAAGCGCAGGACATCGCAAAGAGCCTAGGCGAGGACCAATGGGTGACGAGGGCCTCCGGCGAATTGGGTCTCATTGCTTTCCTAGAAGGAAACCCCGGACGGGCGGCTAGGCTTCTGGGCGGTGCGCTCCTCTCAACCATGGCGAACGGCGACACGGCTGGCCAAATCCGCTTTCTAGAATTACTCGGAAGAGGATTCGAAGAAGTTAATCGCCACGCGGAAGCGCTGAAATTCTTCGAAAGAGCCATCAAGCTAGCGGAGGCTGATCCTGACTGTGGACTTCCATTCATGGGGTATGAAGGAAAAGCGCAGGCCCTGGTCTCGCTCGGTAGAACCGAAGAGGCGAAGTCTGTGCTTGAGAGTGCGCTCACCAAAGCGCGATCGCAAGAGAAGCGAGGCCATGAGGCGGAATTGCTCATTCTTCTTGGAAAGCTGGACGGCGCAGACGGGGAACCGACAACAGGCGCTGACGTATTTGGAAGATGCCGGCCAATTTGCAACCCGACTGCAGTACTACCGAATGGAAGCCGACGCCATGTTCGAACTAGCGACACTCTATCGTGATGGCGGAGATCTGGCCACAGCGGACGCGCGTGCCACCCAAGGTCTGGCTGCCAGCCAGCAGGTTGGTGATCGTTATTACGTGCCTCGCAATTTGACGATGCTCGCTGATTTGAAGGCGCGTCGTGGTCGCTTTGCCGAAGCAAACGCTCTCTACGAACAGGCGGAAGATGTGATTGAGGGAATGCTCCTCAGCGTCGATGAGCCGTACTGGAATAGCTCCATTGCTGCGGCGATGAGTCAGACCTACTTGGGACACTTTGAACTCATCACCAAGAATGGCGATGCGCCCGGAGCGTTCACAGTTTTGGAACGTGTTCGAGGCCGAACTCTCGCTTGGGCTCTTAAAGACAGAAAAGGCATTACCCGTCAGCGGAATCAGGGCAGGCAACCACGCTGGAAGGCGATGTTGCCGGTCTCCAGGTCCGACTGATGCAGACCAGCAGCGCAGTCTGAACGCGCACAACTGCTCGACAACCTCGTTGAATACGAGCGGCGATCTGGGTCTGGCGTGGACCAGAGAAGATGCTCCCAACCAACGCCTTTCGGTACAGCCAGCGGCATTGACGAATGTGGAAAACGACCTGCATCCAGATGAGGCGCTCTTGGAGTACGTGCTGGATGATCCAACTTCCTTCTGTATCTCGGTGACGCGCCGAGGCGCACACATACAAGCACTGCCGGTCGGTCGCAAGGAAGTCGAGAAACTGGTGCAGCAATTTGTCGACGACGTCCGCGCAAAGGGCGCGGGAATCGAAGCCTCGAAACGTCTGTTTCGAGCACTCCTAGAGCCGATCGCCGAAGCGAAGACAGCAACCAGACTCATCATTGCGCCGGACGGGATGTTGAACCTGCTTCCATTCGAAGCAGTTCGAGATAGCCAGGGCGAGTATCTGTTGAAGTCTCGCATCATAAGCTACGTGCCTTCAGGAACCATTCTTGATGTACTGCGGCGAGAGAGGAAGGACGATAAGGGCGCCGCGCCCGTTTCTCGGTGTAGGTGATGTTGCCTACGAGAATCAAGGCGGGGCTGGGCGTAGGATACCGACTCCAGACACGGTCCGCGGACGGCTCGTGCGAGGCATGGCGGACCTATCCGGGATGGGGCTTCACGATCTTCCTCAAACGCGTGAAGAGGTCGAGAGAATCGGTAAAATTGTGGGACGGGATGCGGTAATCTTGCTCGGCAAGGACGCCACGGAAACTGCATTCAAGAAGGAGCCGCTCGACCAGTTTCGCGTTTTGCATCTGGCGGTGCACGGGTTCGCAGATACACAGTATCCCGAGCGCTCAGCACTGGTCTTGGGGACAGACCCGAAATCCGGTGACGACGGGCTGCTGCAAGTACGGGAGATCATCAGATTGCGACTCAATGCCGAACTGACTACCCTATCCGCGTGCGACACAGGTGTGGGCAAACTGCAGGGACAAGAAGGCGTCAGTAGTCTGGTGGAAGCGTTCTTGGTAGCCGGTTCGAAATCAGTTGTCGCCAGCTTATGGAGCGCCGATGACACATTCGCGAGTGCGCTGATGGATCGCTTCTACCAGCGACTGGGCCAGGGCGAGGACACCAGTTCAGCACTCAGAGACGCGAAGCTGGATCTGCTGGCGAAATATGGTGACCAGGTAAGCCCATTTTATTGGGCAGCGTTCATAGCTGTTGGAGAGGCTTCCACACCAATTGGGATTAAACAGCAATGAATTTAACTCTCGAAGAGCGCACGAAGATTTTCGACAAGGTCTGCCGCTTGGTGGAAACCAAGCATTTCAATCCCGCCATGAATGGAGTGGATTGGAAGGCGCTTGCTCAAAGCCGACGGGACCAAATTCTTGCATGTACCGAAGCGGAGGCATTCGAGAAGGAAGTTCAGGGGTTGGTTGCCGAGCTTAAAACCAGCCATACCGGCTTCCGACATGCTGGAATGCGAAACATACCGGCCCGTCACGCGATCAATGCCACCATGCAGTGCATCGCCGTAAACGGCGGTGAACGCTGGATGTTTCAGGATGTGCACCAAGGTGGTCCGGCGTACTCGGCGGGGATTAGGCCTGGGGATTTATTGCTGGAGCGCGGTGGACGGGAGATTCGGCCTCCCGAGGATTTGACGTTCTCGGTCGGGGAGACGGTTGATTTGACAGTTGAAAAACTCCACGGTGGCCAGGAGCGGCTCAGACTTCAATTGCCCGTGCCGAAGTCAAAGAAACATCCCGTGACCGCGCCAGACCCAGTACACGCCGAGAAACTCACCGACGATATCGGTCTTCTCAAAGTGGCCATGTTCCCCGGAGTGGTCGGGAATCGACGTTGCCAAGGACATTGACCGGGGAATCGCGTCTCTGAACGGATGCAGTCGCCTGATTGTGGATCTGCGCGGCAACACTGGCGGGGGGATTGGCGGATTGCGGCTGATGAGCTATCTGACGCCTGGGAAACTGGAGGTAGGCTATAGCCTCACACGGAAGCGCCGGGAGCGAGGCTATCGCAGGGAGGAACTAACCCGTTTCGAACGAATTCCGTCTCGCAAGGCAACTCTTTTTTGGCTCGCAGCCCGATATGCCTTCGTGGAGAAGTCTATCCTTGTGGTCACTGAGGGACTTGGCGAACGTCGCTTCCACGGACGCATTGTATTGTTGGTCAACGAGCACACTGCCAGTGCCGGCGAGATGGTCGCAGCATTCGCCGAAGAAAACAATTTGGCAACCATAGTTGGAACGAAAACACCGGGTCGATTGTTGAGCGGCGGCGCCTTCAGGGTTGGTCATGGATACATTCTCGGCTTGCCGGTTGCAGGGTACCTAACATGGAATGGGAAGATGTTGGAGAACAATGGCATTGTTCCCACAGTTTCTGCTGCCCTGTCACGAGAAGCCCTGCGAGACGGCAGGGACTCTCAGTTGGAAAAGGCAGTCGCGGTTGTTAAGAGCTTGTCGTTGTCGAGCACATTCATAACTTAGGCTGCTGTTTCCACAGTTTCCCTTATTGCCAGCGGTTTCAAGTTTTGCGGTATCACTGGTATCAGTGTGGAGAGAGTTCATCCGCGCTGTAGCGTTGCTATCATCTCAGAAATCTTCTGTCTTGCAGCACCGACGCTCACGCTCACATTGGCACTGTCAGCGTTTGCATGATTGCTGCAAATGCTCGTTTCATAAACCCTCCATTTGTTTACTGGCGCGGTACCGCCGCAGGCATAGCGTCCTCACAACAACTTGCGTCGAAAGTGTGACTCGTCAGGGATCACCGGGCAAGATCACGGGAGTAATGTGAAAGGCCCGCGCGTTCAAATCTGCGAAGGCCCTTTGGCCTGTGACTCGACTTGCGTAGGAGCCAAGTTTACCACGCGCCGCAGGATGTTCGTGTGCTTCCGCCTCCGATCTATAAGGCCAGTCCGTCGCTTAACTCGTACGTGCAGGTGGTTGGATATTTCATTGCATCCTTTTGTGCCTGCGTTGCTTTCATATATTTTTCAAGTTGCTTGTAGTCTGTGTCGCAGCGCCGCCAGCCAGTCCACGCTTGGCCGTTGGTGGTGCTGTAAATCCAAACCCGCGCATGGTCCAAGGGTCCGGCATTTTCAAAACGCACAGTTACAAAATCCATCTGCCGCGCTTTGTCCAGCAAGCCAGCGTGTAGGATTTGGCGTGCCAATGTTTCGCTCATGTAATCCTTGCGGATAACCAGCACCGCGTAGCCGTCCGGCCTTATAACCGCTGGTGGCGCGTCTCTGTCGGTTGCTTCTACGACCATGTCCAGTGCAAGGTTATCCATCATCACGCCACGCAGTTTAGTAGCAAAAGCCTCCTGCTGTCCGGTGGTGGCTTTTTGTGCAGCTGGCGCTGGTGCCTGTGTGGTTGGTGCGGCGGCCTGCGCTGGTGCAGGTGCCCTGGTGCAGCCGGTTATCGCGAGCAACATCACTGTCAGAAGTGCTGCCAAACTTAAAGCTAGAACTTGTACGCGTTTCATTGTTGCTCCTTTTGCATAAAAGCCTCTATGCGATGACCGTACTGGAACCGCCTGGGTTTGGTGAGATGACAAAGGTAATGACCGATGTAACCTTGCACACGTGGGCTGGCGCTGACACACTGGCTGACACACTGCTTGAGGAGGTCTTTAATGGAACGCAATAATACAATTGCCGTGCCGAAAGCGGGGGACACCTTGCTTTTTCCCGATGGACACAGCGATAAGGTACAAAACGTATTCGATAAAATGGTGTGGCGCGTCGATCCGAACAAACCGGACAACATTAGTGACCGTCCGATTCCGATTGGTGACTTCGTGCGCAGTCGTGAACCGGACACTTGGGTGTATAAGGGAGATACAGACATCACAAAGGCAGGGCAATAGCATGGCAGACAAAACAATGGGACGCAGCTACGTGGCTATTCGCAGAGAAAAAGGCAAGCCGGACGTTAAGACAAACCTTCCCATCACCGCCTCACCTTTGGACGCAGTGCTTTGGTGTGAGGCAGGTGGCTACAAAGTGCTTGAGCACAAATACGACGAGACACCGGACGATGAGAAATTCATCGGCACTATCATTGTGACCGTGGCACCCAAGCCGAAAACCCAAACGTGTCCACATTGTGGCAAACCGGGAATGATTGAAGAGGTGGACGGCCAGACCTACTACGTCCACAAACAAACTGTCGAATTCGGAAGCGAAACTACGAATTTCGGCTTCAAATATTGTCCTGAGCCTCCCAAAACAAAAGCAAGAGCAGGCAGCTAGCATGGCAAGCGAAAAGAGAGGAGCACAAGAATGCAGGAAGTAGTCGGCAAGGTTCCAGGGCATAAGCCCTGTTCGCATTACGACTCCAACGGAGTCTGTCAACTTGAGTGCGTAACCACGATTCCGGGGCAAAAGGAAGGTGGTCTTCGCTGTAGGATATGCGGTGGCGTTTGGCCCTGGCGGTTCGTCGCAGAGAAGCTGCACGTACAGAAAGCGGGCAAGTAGGGCCGCTGATACTTCAAGGAGCGCACTCGCAGGCCGGTAGTTACAGCTAGCGGCCTTTACGGGCAAGCGACTTCTTGTGACGAGCATGAGCAGACGCAAGTGCTGCTTCACGCTGCAACCGTGTGAACATCTTCTTCCCCTCAATCGGACCGTACTTTTTTATGTAGCTTTCCAACTTTCGCATTACCGCATCTTAGCATTATTTGATGTTGCCGCAGGCCGGTGGCGGCCCGCCTGTTTGCCCACGGCACTTTACCTTATGTTTACCCTATGCCACAAAAACCGAGCACGGCGACAAAGGTAAAGCAAACCAAAAAATATAGGCCGCCTGTGTGCTTGGCGGCCCCAGAAACAATTGAGAATCTCCAGTCCTGCTCCCTCCAGATCTCTGCAGTGGATCAAAGCAGGCGTATGGGATATCGGCTCCACTCAAGACCAGGCTGCCGAACCCCAAGAAAATATGCTCCCGGCGGAACACTCCTAACGTCAACATCGACCCGCAAGCCGGTAACGTGATCATGCAATTGTGCCGTGCCCGTGGCGCGCAAAATTTGGTCGCCCGTCTCAGTGAATACGCCGACATCGTAGGGTCCTTCTTTGCTCCCAATTGGCAAATCCAGAACCAGGTGCTTAGCGCTTCGAGGAATCTCCAAAGGCGCCTGACCAGTCTCAGATGGATTCTGTCCGCGAACCACTGAGCGGTCGCGAAGGTCCAACACAGCAGTTTCGGTTTGCGCCGATGGTCGGGTTCGTAGCAACAACCATCCGCCAACCGCAAAAAGCAGAACCGCAGCAGCGGCCAGCCACACCTGTATTCGGCGCCTTTGGCCTGTCGCTTCTCTACGGAATGTGGTGAAGTCCTGGAAGCATGGACTGCAGGAGCTGAGGTGGTCAAACCAAGGTTCCGCTTGCGCAAGCGGCAATTTGTGGGAAGCAATGCCCCTGAGGATGGAAGAGTCGGGGCACCCAACGCGCTCTGGGTTTGGAAACTCGCGCGACAAACCGCGCGCTAGCACATCCAAGATGCGCTTCTCTTCTTCGACGGAATAACCTTGTTCGATCAAACTCGCCTCTCGCCAACCCCGCTTGAAAACGAACGGCTAAAGTTTACCGCGGGCCGTGTGCTGGGACTACCTGCCCGTGCTCCAACCTCATGACCCATTGCCGAATCGGGCGCATAGCCGACCGATCGCATAACGGAATCGAAGTTTAGCTTGGGGCTCGGTCAGCCGCAAACGCTTTGCGATTTCCTTCCAGGAATAGCCAGCCTGCCGTGCCATCCAGACGTTACGTGTCCAGTCATCCATGCTCTCGATTGTTTGCTTGACCTGAATCGAACGATCCAGATCCTCCACCGCCCTCGAATTATGGGCCTGACGCAGCCGGTCAAGGTCCCGGCTCAGAGGAAGATGTTTCATCATCTCTTGTCTTCTGCGTTCCTTCCTCAGGGCGCGATTAAAGCGATGGTGGAAGGCGCCGAAAAGATAGGCCTCCAGATTCAGTATTTGCCTGTTTTTCCCATTTGACCGACGCATGGTTTTCGCGACGGATCGCAGTACCGACTCCCATACCTCCGTGGCTAAGGCTATCGCATCATCGGACGTTCTGTTTGTCAGCTCTTTGCGCGCGTGCGCCTGAACCCCCGGCCACAAACGCCGGGCAACGACTGCCAACTCGCTGAGGTCATCCTGGTCCCATGCCTCAGCCTTCGCAAGGGAAGCAGAAAGTACCCATTCAGGGCCCAATTCTCGGCTGGACATCGGACAGGTCTCTCCTCTTAAGGATTACTGCTAAGGCCAGAAAGTGCCAAGAGCGTGACATCCGACACGACCCGATGTCAAGGCCCGGTGTGCATCTCTCCCCGCCGGAACCCTTACTGTCACACCCGCTGGACAGCGGCCCACCGGCTCTGGCCAGCACCCCGCAGAAATAAAAATACCTTTTTTGATACTTTTTCTCCTCTGCCGGTTCCTTCACTAGATGTAGGACATTTACCGATCTCTGCCGCTTGGCGAAAGGGGCTTGGAGCAGTGTTCCCCAACGTTGAATTCCGGCACCTGCACGCAGTCATTGTCTTGGGCGAAGAGCTGAACTTCACGCGGGCCGCCCACAGATTGCACATCACCCAATCTACGCTCAGCAAACAGATCACTGAGATCGAAGAACAGCATAGATTTCACCTGTTCACTCGCGATAACAAAAAAGTTGTGGAGCTCACTGACTCGGGACGTGTCTTCGTCGAAGAGGCCCGGTCTTTACTCTTACATATGGAGCGGGCTCTTCATCTTGCTCGTCTTGCCCATGATGGAGGAGACAACGTTTTGCTGATTGGACACTCGCCCTACGCCGATCAAGCCTGGGTTTCGGTCCTTCTTGCAATTCGTCTCCCTCTGTACCCCAATCTCCGCATTCGACTGATGAGTCAGTTCTCAATCGAGTTGGTCCGAAGCGTCCTGGCCGGCGAACTGAATCTGGCGCTGGTGACGGCACCGCCGGAGGACCCCAAGATCACGGCCGTCCCATTCGCTCTGACGCCGCTCTATGCAGTTCTCCCACAGACCCATGCGGCTGCCCAAAAGGAACACATCGTGCTCCAAGATCTGGCAGAAGATGAATGGATTCTGCTGGCGCGACGAGTTCATCCCGTCGTTCATGGCGCAATCATGGACGCGGCACGACGTGAGGGAATCGCTCCGAAACACCAGCACGACATTATTACGGCTCAACAGGCGGTTCACTTGGTATCTGAGCACGTTGGCGTGGCCATCCTCACCAAACCCACGGCCCTTGGCTTTCGCGCTGAAGGTGTAGTGTTAAAGCCGCTTTCTGATACCTCATTGTGTTTCGAAACGTGTGTGATTATGAGAACCGACAATGATTCAAGATTGGCAAACGAGTTTGCCCGGTCCTTCCTCCGCAAATATGCGCCCCAGCGCCTGCCACCAAAGCAAATGGAATTGTGGCTGTCCGCCTGAGTTGTCAGCCAGAAAACGAAAATCGCGGCGTCGCGCTCTTGCAAGCACAGCGTCGCCGGAGCGGGGCATGCCGCGTCCGAGGCTATTTGTCCAGGTCCGCCCAACAACCAGAGTGCACCGAGCTCATTCTATTCTGTGACCCAAAGAACCACCGACTGGCGGCTAGTAACTAGAGTCCTGTTTTGCTTTTTTCGCGGCGTTGTATTGATCAAACCCTATGAACTCGTATTGCACGTCGATGTACCCTGAATTCATGGTGGTGTAGTTCACCATCGCTTCGATTGCAGTCACACCGTTGACAGGCCGTTTCAGGATCCAGAGCGCGATCAATTCGCGGTTCTTGCTCTTGAGGCTCATCATCCAAAACTCTGAGTTATCGCACTCCGTACTGTTTCCCGAGCAGGTGTCGTACACCTTGGCCTCGCCGTACTTTCGACTGATCGCGGATACAACACCGTGAAAAGCCGTTTGCAGTTCTGCACCCGTGTCACCCGTCTCAAGTGTGACCCCGATGGCAGACAGTTTCACCAAACCTTGGGTCGATGAAACGGTCAACGCATACGTTTCGAAGGCAGGGTTTGGTATGGGCGCACTGGATAGAGCGAAATAGTTGGGATCGGTTATTGACACCGGTAATTTCCTGATCGCGGACGCACCGACCAGTTTGATGATTTGTTCCCGAGACATGCCACTCTCGAATCCGAATGGCCCTGTGGGTTTGTCTTGTGCGAAGGCTGAGCCGATCAGGGCGAAGCCGAGAAGTGCTGCTAATAGTCCGAGTTGTCTGCCACATTTGCAAGCTTTCATTTTCCAGTGCCTCCCTCTTTTGAACTCTACCGACAGAACCTAAGAGAGAGTTAATGACTGTAGTCACTACTATGGTCCTTTCTTACCCAGCGGAGGCCTGTTGCCATGTTACCAACGTTAGAGCATCTGTGATCCTTATCACATCGGACACCGGTACGAAATGTCGAGAAGTAAAGACCGAAGTCTGACCGGCTGGGTACTTAGCCTCTTATCTGGGATTTTTTCGGGCGTCCCCTCTGTCTTATCCGCCGTCAGCGCGGCGATGCCGAGCCTCTTTCCAATCGCCACCCCAACACCCCACACGATCCACAATCCTGCTCCCAACACCAGTTCGCGGTCAACTTTACGCATTGGCTGAGCTGATAATACTCCTTTTACCGCGCATCCCCTGCGACTAGGTTACAGCCCTTCGGAGTGCTGGCGCTCCGCTTTTCGATGTTTACTTTCAGTGGTTCATAGCACGCCCGCTGGCGCTCCTTGTAATACTCGTCGATGGTTTTGTCTTCTTCCTTCATCAAAACATCCGCGCGTTTCAGCTTTTCCCCTGCGCGCTCAAGAACATCTTTGTCCGACTTTAGACCTTGCAACGCGACCTCTACGGTGTTTGCCGAACTGTTCGCCCATTCGCCTGTCGAATCCATATCTTTTCGGGCGTCATTCTCAATCGCTTCTGACGGTGCTAGAGTGGTTTTCTCAAAATTATCGTCGGCTGTTTTCAACGCGACGATGGCGTCAAAAGACTTCCTCTCAGCGGGGGAACTGACTTGCACTTCTAACTCGTGTAGGTTTCTGAGGTAATCGCCGTGCATGTTCTTTTCGCCTTCGATGAGAAAGCGCAATGCCTGAATCGCATACGCATCACTCAATCTGTTTTTCACCAGCACTATGCTGACCCCGCCCGCTACCGCGACCGTCACCGCCGCCGCAATGATGATGAGTTTTTTCACAATGCTCTCCGGTGACCAGCATCGCTCCGGCCGGGCGGAAGTGGTAGATGCCTTCGGAGCTAGCTCCAACGTTTTTGTCGGGGTGACGGGTGTTGGGGATCAATGGAACCGAAAACCGGGTTAAGAAATAACTGGCTTCGATTGCAAAGGGTTGCCCTAATGCGTTCTGCGCCGCATTTACAGCAGTAAGCTAACATCGCGCCCGGTTTTAGAGAATACCCGTGGTGTGGACTACAGAAAACGGCCCTTAAGGCAACTTCCCGTTCCATTGATCCCCAACACCCGTGAGCTGTTTTGGGAGAAGCTCGACTTGCAGCTGCGAGGCGACTTCCTTGACTATGCTTCCGGTGCGCCTAAATCCGCCGGAGTCCACCACAACCACCGTTTTGCCTGTTTCCATGAACGATAGAATCGTCGTGACCGCTCGACACTTTGTTTCATCCGAAAGTGGAAGGGTGTCTATCGTGGGGTACTCGCAGACACGGTACCGTCTCGATTTGTGGTGCGAATCGAGCCACTCTTGGAAGGTTGGGCAATCCGGCCTGTTTTGCGGCTGGTCGAAGCCGCCGCGAAACGAATAATAGCTGAACTCGCTGAGCCCATCCTTCTTCCGTCCTAGCAGGGATACGATGATAAGTTCTTCCGCCGATGTCGGCAACCCTGCTACCCACGCAAGTACGCATTCATCGCTAATCTTCGTCTTCTTTGGTCCCATCGACCGCCCCGGTCTGCCGCAAGTAAAGAGCTGGCCGGTAATTTGCCCGGTCTTGGGAGCCCATCGCGTAAGTCGGCACGGTTCGCTCATTGATTTCGGGGCTCCGCGAACCATCCTGTCCTTGGTGCACCCAAGCAGAATTCTACTTGCGGACAGCGGCAGATCTTTCTTGGTCCGCAACTGCTTTGGCTTTCTCGGGCAGCGGCTTGGCTGAAATCCTCAATCTTCCTGCATGCATTTTGGTCCCCGGTGGTAAATCTGGAGGAGCCGTACATGGCTGCCCCGGCTTAGCGCCGCATTGTGGGCAAGGCGATTCTGGCACTGCTTTGTTTGTCATGCGGAGAGTTTCCCACCGGTCGGGCTCTAGCGCAACCCCTGTGGATTTCAAGCTTCTTGCCCGCTATTTCTTTAATGTCCCACTTCGCCAGTCACAGTGCTTAGCGAACCAATCATTAGTAGCCCAGCTCTCACTCTCGCGTATAGTTTTGCACCGGGCGGCGTCTGCTGCGTTCACAGAATCCTTGAGCGATTGGTCGAGAGCCTCGCCAAACTCTTCCGTGTCCTTCTTGTGCTCATCCGTAAACTCGCAAGCATTTGGACTTGTGGTATAACCCTGACGAATGGCTGCTTTAATCTCATACTCACAGTCAACGTACATCTTGATCGTCTTTTTTTGGAGTGCTGCGGGATACCCTGAAGTCCGATACTCCACTAGAAAGCTCTCATCTACAGATAGCATCCATGCTAAGTCTCTATCCCCCTGCTGAACATCACCGTACTCATTCTCCCAGTCTTCTTTCAGGTTCTTCTCGGTGCCTTTCAACAGCCCGGCGGTGAAGGGGTCGAACTTCGCGTCAGCTAGTTCGGCATCCGAGGCATCGTCAAGGATACGGAGTGTGAGCTTGGCCTTTGCTATGGCCCCAGCTGAGATTGGATGTTTCTTGCTAACCTGCTTTGTGGTTGCTAATGCCGGCACTGCTGCCATTGTGAAAGCGATTACTGCAACCGCGATTCCGAATTTGGGTGTGTGTTTCATATTCCTCATTCCCTCCGCGCACTGGGCGGCTAACATATCGTGGACACGACTCATAGCCATCACGTACCCATCGCGACGCCATGAGTGTCTTTGTAAACGTGAGAAAATTGCGTCCTGATGATCATATGACTGAGGCGGTTTCCACCGCACCTGATGTCAAGAAATAGCGAATTCTTAGGGCAGGCCTCACGGTCATCGCGATGGCAGAAATGTGACACCGCGCCAAGCGCCTGCACGCGGCGAAGAAGTTTTTCATCCATCTATCTATTTGTGCCTCGCCACGAAATCGTCTAAGTACCAACGCTTGTTAAGGTCGTTGAACTGCCCCATTTCTTCTTTAAGTACCCACAACATCCCGCCGTCGGGCTCAGGGAATGGCTCTTCGCCGTCCATCGCGGACACGTGATGCGAGAAAGTACGGACTGTGTAAATCGGATTCTGAGTGTCGTACTCCCGTCCCAATTGCTGGAAGTACTCGCCGGGCACGACGAATTTCTTCTGCCCATACGCCGCCAAGATGATGCGCTGGTATTGATGATCCTTCAGCTCCCTCGCGTATTGCAGCAGCACGCGAAATACGTCCATCTGGCTGGAGTCGCCTGCGACATCGGTCAGGTCGAATACCACTGAATGCGTATCAATCCAGCCGTCGTAGTGGGCTTTCGCCCTCACTACATGATTACGCGGGTCGGCGACCAACATGCGTTGCAATGGCTTTTGGAGCGTCGTTTCGTTGTACATCCATACGCCGCCGACCGCACATCCAGCCAGCAGGGTCATCCCCAGCAGCGCAAGCAGCAAAAGTGTCGGTTTCTTGGGCGATTGCAGGTCGGTGGCGACGGCAACAACCGACATCGCTGATTCTTCACTCATATGTCGGCCTCCCGTTCCGCCTACGCGTTCCACGTGAACCCGCAGTGGCCGCAAGTAGTTGGTTTGCGACCCGCCAATAATGCGAGCAGTCCGAGGGGAAAAAGGCAAATGCTCACGATGATCGTCCATGTTGGGTAGCCTGCTCGTTCAGTCAAGGTGTTGCATTTGGAACACGAAATCGCCGCCATCTAATCCTCCTTAAATCACTCTTGAGATCCACACCAACAATAAGCTCCCTACCGCCACGTTCGAAATGTGGCGGGACGCTTGAGATACAAGAACGCCAGTTCGTGGAGCCATGATCGCAATCGGTCGTGCCACCAGTTGGAAGCAAAAGACTGACGCAACTCCTACTCCAGCCGGATTTGCCTCCCACGCGCTGACGGGCTTCAGACGAAGGAACGCCATCACCGAATGAGAAATGCCGCACCCCGGACAAGGAATCCCAAGTACCTTCTGCATCAGACAGAAGTGGGGAATGTGGATCGCGATAGGGAGCAGCACTAGCGTCAGCAACGCTGAGACAAGCAGCGCAATGTGATGCTGACTGTGCTCCGGAATGCGAAGCCTCGCAAGAATCCAGCGCGGGCAAATATCAATTTCCATCTCGTCCTATGCGAAGGGGTAACACTAGAGCGTAGCAGTGCGGGTGCAAGTACCTCCGAAATAACCGCTTGCCGGAGAACCGTGGTAACCATGATGGCCAGTGCTTCCTCAGGCCCATTGAGTTCTGACCAACATTGGCACACTGTCGTTACGTCCCCCAGCAGCTGTGCGGGTATTGGAGACCATGACAATTTACCTGGGAGTACGCCCGAAAGGCTCTGGACGCTTGCGAATCGCTTCGATGGCATTGCTTTCGTCGGGCGAAAAGCTTGAACGCAGGGCTCCGAAATATCCGCCCTCGTCAGCCCGCTCGTAATAGATAAGGTCGGAGCGCACGTGGTTCAAATCGGTAGCCATGGCAATGAATGAGACGTGAGAACTTCCGGCCCACTCTTCCGATCTCCATTTGTTGGGTTGCGGCTCTTGCGAAAATGGCTTGGACCTTTCCATGAGAACTTTGATGACACTGCGGTCGCTATCGGAAAACTTATGGGAGTCGCTCGCTTGGGCGAACGCAACCTGATCGGACTTGGCGTAGTACTGAAAGTTTGCGTGCAAGCCGTCGAGATCCGTTCCGATGGCAACAGCTGCCACTTCGGCCCCTGAGACACCGGGAACCGACGTGGGATAAAGAGTCAGAGGATCCGGCAGAACCCGTGTGTTGTCGCTTGAGTTGTCATTCGTAGTCTCGGTTCTCGGGGCATAGCCCTGCTTGCAGTAAACGGCGAGATAGGTGCTGTTCTGCGGATCGATATGAAAGATGAAATCGCCAGCAGGCAGGGACGATTTTTGACCATCGAGGAGGGATGCATAGGTTGGGCAGCCTGGACCTTTGCTAGCGGTTTGCGAAGCATATGCGTAAGCGTCCGCCATGATTCCCTTCCGGGAATAAGCATCGACGATCGTTCCCGGATGCGAGTACTTTTTGGCGCTCCCCTGACCTAAGGGACGGGCCGGAACCAGGAGGACCGATAAGACCAAAAAACCAACGCAAAGACGCATAGCAAACCTCCGAATATCCAGATATTCCGCCGATATCTGCGAAGTTGTTGGGCGCGGAGCACGCGCACCTCGGCAGGCTCCGCGGTGACTTCGATGTGGAGCTCCTGCGCCCTCGCGGACAATTTGTACCAGACGCCGAATACCTGAGGGCTCTTGAAGCCCTGCAGAACTAGGGTAACGCCGTAGGGAGAGTCGTTCTGCATACTCCAATCAACGGGATCCTGATCGTTCCAGCTCGCAGGGGCCTTATCAATGATCTTCACGGCCTTCGACTGATTCGTTGAAAGATTTATCGTAAGGGTCGTCGGCATGTGAGCGGGCTGAATTTCGATGCTGCCCACAAAGGGATCGCTTGACGGCGTGTTGTCGAGGACACGAACGTTATGGAAGGTCGCGGTCTCGTGAAGCAAAAACACCCCCAGCGCACACATCGCTAAAATGGCGGTCACGCGACGGGCAAACCACTGTGTCGAGAGGCTGGGCGGTTTCTTGGTTCTCAAATGGAAACCGGCGGATCGCGTAGGTCCGTAACGAGACATTTCAGCAACCGCGAGGGCGGCTACTCCAGCCGTGACACCGGCCATCAGGAATCGTGTCTCGAGAGATATATCGGCGAAATGGCTCTCAAAGGCAGTCAGAGCCCCGAAGACGGTCGTCAGGAACGCAGCGAGTATTTCCCAGTGCTCTTCAATGCCGTCAGCAAACCGCGACATGGGAAGACCTGCTCCTAAGGATCGCAATAATAGACGAAAGAAACGAAGAAATCGAGAAGCGTTGCTAAGGAAGCCGTCGGGTTGGGCCTCCACCTCACTCCCGCGCCAACCGACTCGCGGGCGCGCGGAGGGCACCACCGACACGCGAGGGCCCTAGACATACGCGGAAGACTCCTACCTGATACCCGTGCGCGGAACCGCATCGGCATCATCAAACATCAGGATGTGACCCGTTTCACTGACAGGGCGCGCTCATTCGTGTGGCATCGGTTCGGCCTGCTTCTCTCGTGCTGATTTCGCGTCTTTGACCAGTGCCATTCACTTCCCGAACGGGTCAGCCTTCTTCTGCTCTGCCGCTTGCTTGGCTGCTTCGTCGGCAACGCCCTCCTTCGTCATCATGTCGAACTGAAGAAGTGGATTTGCTAATGGTGCGTCGTCCATAGAGCCTGTCTGTATGACCATCAAGTGAGCGCCGTTTGGTAAGTCGTAATCGGCTTGCGGCCACTCTATCTTTGCGCCGAAACCGTTCTGCATCGTGGTGCTGGACATTTTCGGAATCACTTTGTAACGAGCGAGTGCCGCCGAAAGGAACTGCGGAAAGTTGAGTGTCGTTGTGTTGCCCTTCACTCTGACGACCACTCCGTCTTTGAAGAAGATTTGCGTTTTCCAGTCTGTGCCTGAACTCATTTCGACGTACCCAAGTTCGCGCTTGCCGAAGAAGTGCGGAACTTTTGCCCACGCTTTTCTGCACAACTCGCCTTTGGGGGAAAGGTCTGGGTTGTAAACGGTTCCATTGTGACCGTACACAGACTCCATCGCTTCTTTGACTTCTTTGTTCTGTTGTTCGCGGCACTCAGCAGAGACATCAGGGACGGTGATTTTGGCCTTGACCGAATCCACCGTGTCGCCAAGGTCAGGAATGAAAAACTTCTGCGGTTCACTCGCAGCCGCAGCCGCATCCTCCGGGTTTGGGACATAGGGCGGAACAGGAGTTTTCTTGTCTTTCGCCGACGCCGTGTAGACCACACCCACGACCATCACCACCACTACTACGATCATTGCGAGTGCATTTTTCACTTTGCCTCCTTGAAAAGTTCGATAGTGCGCCCTTCATTCTCAACCCGCAAGTAACGTTCGTTTCCCGTCTCCAATGAGCACATTCCCCGTCCCGTGGAGCGCCATTACTCCCGTACCCTTGCCCGGTGATCCTTGACGAGCGACACTTGCATCACGCACGTTTGGAGGATGTCATGCAGGTAGATGCAGCCGTTCAACTCCCACCCGTCCCGTTGAAGCCAACCTGTGTTTTGCTATTCAAAACAGGCCCGTGCGCTGATTCATGGCGGAACTACCGCCAAGCTGTTCAGCAGTACAATCAACTCTACGTCAAACAGCAACAGCAGACAGCAGCCTCGCAAGCTACCGCGCCCCTGCAACAGCAGATTGCCGATGACCACCAACAGATCACGGTGCTGCAAGATCAGGTGACTGCCGCGCACACGCTAGGAATGCAGCAAGGCGCTGGCATCGGCGTGGGTGCTTCTCTCATCCTGTTCGTGCTGATCTTCGGTATCAAGAAACTGCTGAGTGGTTTCACCGTCACCAAGAAAACACAGGCGCGGGCCGCATCGGCGTAGCAGCCCGGAACGTGTGACTGAGAAAATCAACCAAGCAATGAAGGATGCGAGGTAGGCACCCGAGTCAAGACAGGCGGATATGGAAGTATTTGTCGCGCTCGTCTTCGTGGCAGTGATCGTAATCGGGTACATGATCGCTAAGACGAAGGGAAGGCAGCCCACCACAGCACAGCAGACCACTGCGCCGCAAATCTCGTACTCTGGCAAGTCCTATCCATTCTCCGAAGTCACCCACGATGTGAACTTCCCACACGTGCGCTCAATCCATACGAAGATTCGAGGGGTCACGAAGGAAAATCCTGACGGGACCAATCGACAGCAGATAATCAATCAGTACTGCCGTCGTGGGGACGCACTGTTCTTAGTCCGTGAGCCGAACAACCCTGTTGATCCGAACGCGATTCAGGTGAGGCGGATAGTCTACGGAGTCACCGAAGACAAGCATCGACTCGGAGAGCAGATCGGCTACGTGTCGCGTGACCTTGCAGAAGACCTCGCTCCGAAGATGGACCATGAAGGATTTGTTTTGATGGCGTGGATCATGAACGTCGCGGGCGGTGAGGATAATAAAAGCTTGGGAGTCAACATCCAAATCGAGGAATATCGGCCAGCAAAGCATCGGGCGACAACGCGCCTAAAGACCAACAGGAGGAAAGCAACACACTGATGCGAGTGATACGGTTTTCGTGAGAATCAGCAGTTTCAGCAGGAGGAAGATCATGAGCAACGAATTGCAGATCAGTAGAGACGCACTCAAAAGTCTTGGAAGAACCATGACCAAAGCAATCGTTCTGGCACTACTCGGCGGCGCGTTCGCGCTGCTCACCGACTGCACTTCCACGCCAAGAACAGAACCGCTTCAAGGAGCACCAGTAAGCGTACCCGCAGTAATCGCACCCGCAGTAATCGCACCCACGAGTGCATGGATCACACGGGCTGTGCAGGTCAACCCGATCGACGGCGTACGCACGCAGTTCATCGTAAACACTGGCGATTCTACACGTGACGAAAAACTGGTACTCAGCTTTGAGAATGGTCACCTGTCAACCAAGCACGTAGGGATTGTCCTACAGACACGCAGTATCGTGGCTTCCATCGACTACGGCGACAACGAGTATCATGCGCGCGTCAGGATCAAGTTTGATGATGAACAACCAAAGACACAGGACTGGGTCATCTGTGATGGCAAAGATGCTTTGACTCCTCGTGGTAACAAGCAGTTCCTCGAACAACTACTGAAACACAACAGGCTGGTGGTTGAGTTTAGCAACCTTGATGAGTCTGAGCATACCGTGACATTCGACTTGGCAGGTTTGAACGATACCCTGAAGGCCGCTGGTGTGAAGTAGAGAACTGGACCAGATGCCGGAAGCTTGGAGTTGGCTCTGTTCTTCCGACAGAACGAACCTCCGACTGTCGCGTCGCGGCATGGCCGCAAATCCAAAGAAACACCGTATTTTCAGCGGACTGAATTAATTAAGGCAAAATTTCTGCACTAATCAAAGACAAATTCCCCCTGGAAATGCCACCACTGCATTTATTAAGGAAAGACGACAGCCGCGCACGGACCAGATCATCAAAACCCTAGCAGGCTGCTGAAAAATTGATGTACACGGCTGATTTCCTGTTTCTCTCTGCTCTTCGTTCTTTATGTGCAGGGGACTTTAGGCTATGTCGGGAACCTTGTTCCGAGTTTCGGTGATGCGAGCCTCCTGCAACTTAGCCGGGTTGAACCGCCGCTCGGCTCAGGTTCCGCATACGTACCAGGTTGTAAGCGGCACAGGCGAAGGTGAACACCCAGTCCACCTTAAAGATCCCGCGATGGCGCACTTTCCGCAGCAGCGCGATCGTCTTCAGCCATCCGAAACATTCTTCGATGCGCTTCCTCTTTTGTTGGCTGATTCCATAGCCGGCGTGGCGCGTGGTACGTTCGTCAATGGCGCTCCCGCCTCTGCGCCCATCATTTTGCGCCACGTGCGGTGTTACTCCCAGATGGCGGCATTCGGCCACGAAATCCGCAGTGTCATATCCCTTGTCCCCGCCCACGGTCACTGGCTTCGTACCAGGAATCTGCTCCAGCATGACCAGCGCTGCGTGGCGCTCCGCGGTCCCATTGGCTTCGAATACTTCTGCGTCCACGATCAATCCGTTTCGGTTCTCCACCAACAGATTCCCGCTGTAACTCAACTTGGCCTCCTTCCCAGGGCCCTTGCGTGCCAGTTGGGCATCGGGATCAGTCTTCGATTCATGCGTCTCATTGCTCCGATTCTCCCCGTGAAAGTTCACCGTGGGGTTGCCAGGATCGTCCGGCGGCGGAGTCTTTCGGTTCTTCCGCTGAAAACTCTTCGCCCCCGCCCATGCTTCCAGCAACGTCCCATCCACCGTGAAGTGCTCGTCCGAAGTCAGCCCTTGGCTCCGTGCTCGCTCCACCACTTGTGCCAGAAACTCTTCGGCTACCTCGGCCTCCAGCAACCGGTCCCGGTTCTTGGTGAACGTGGTCGCATCCCATACCTCTTCGTCCAAGTTCAATCCCACAAACCAGCGAAACAGAACACTGTAATCGATCTCCTCCATCAGCAGCCGCTCGCTGCGAATCGAATACAGCATCTGCAGCAACTGCGCCCGCAACAGCTTCTCCGGAGGAATCGAAGGTCGGCCGGCGCTCGCGTACATGCTGTCGAATCGTCGCGACAACTGGGCAAGTATTTCGTCCACCATCACCCGGATCGCCCGCAGCGGATGATCCTTCCGCACCCGTGTTTCCGGCGACAAATAACTGAACATCTGGCTCTGCTGATGATCTATGCCCCTCATCCCTCACTCTTAACACGACTCGCTTGTGGAACGGGAGTAGTTTTTCAGCAGCCTGCTAGTGTTTAAGCCTCAGTCCACTCGTTAGTGCCCAGACAACGGCAAGAAGTGTGCCAGTCCACGCGTTAAGGAATAACGTTCGTCTGGAAACAGAATAAATCGTTGTTGAAGATCCTAAATTACATCCGTAACTTGCGGGTAGATGTTGGCGATAGTCCACTGATAGATGGGGGTTACATATGAAGAAGCTCGGACTATTGCTGCTGGCGTTTGTCGTCTTTGCACAGGCGAAGGAAAAAGATCACAGCGCGGAATACAAGGTTGGCACCTTCACAGGAACCGGACAGGTGTCGGACGGGTCCTACGCCAACTGCTCGGGCGGCGGTTGCTCAGCCTACAGCGCGGCCCACAACATCCACACGGTCACTACCGAGGACGGAGTTTACGCAATCGAAGCCCCGACATCCCTCGCTGGCACGATGTTGGTCGGCATGATGAGCGGTGGTAACTCACCGACCATACACAAGGCGTGGTTCATGGACAACCTTCACGAAGGTGACAAAGTGCTATTCGCGGCTAAGTGTGACATGAAGCACTCACAGCATCATTGCGAGTTTTGGCTCCCGAATCCCGACAAACCCGGAAAAGAGTTCTTGACGTTTGGTGGGTTTACCCCGGCAGTTTCCAAGACCAACACAACGTCGTTGTGCGGAAAAGGCAAGCTGTCCGCCAGTGTGGAGGCTCAAGTTTGCGGCAAAGCCGATGACGCCAAGGCTGTTGAGCCGCCACCCGCCGCACCTGACGCTGCCCCAGACTCTGCTCCTGCTCCAGACTCTGCCCCTGCTGTACAGCCACAATCGGCAGTTGTGAAACCCATCCCTGTTTCGGCACCGTCAAAACCCGTAGTTGCTAAACCCGCTGTGCAGCAACAGGCACCCCTCTGCAAATCGATCATGACCGATGCAAGCGGCAATCAGACCTGTTTGGACCAACAATGACCCTCGGTAATGGCCGAAAATGGAAGGGAGTTTGAAGAATGTCGGTCATCTGGCTCGCGGACCAAGCATATCGTCGCGTGGACTATGAGAGTGAGGCTGATCTGGAGGACGTCATCATTAAAGTGCAGCATCGCCTCTTCGGATCGAATCGCTTTTACCTGGACGTAAAAAACAAGATTGGAACGAAAGGGTCCATTCAGAGCAGCAGTCCACTTAGAATTAGCCAATCCGATGATCGACATTCAACAGTTTGAAAACATCAAACGAAAGCGCGGTCTCTATGCCAGTTGGGCTGTGTGGGCTGATGCGTCAGAAAAGCCAAAATCAAATATGGCAGATGTCAGTCATTTCAAGAACGAAAGTGTTTTGAGCCTTCTAAAAAACAATATCGTCATGGTGGGATTGAATATTTCTAGACCAGTTTCTGAACCATTTATTAATTTCCATGATCCAAACCCAAGGGCGAATGATTTCAAGATTCGATACGCCTTTAAAGATTCGGCGTATTACGGCGCTTACATGACCGACATCATAAAGTTCCGCGAAGAAGTAAATTCAAAGAATGTGATGAAATATTTAAAGGAACATCCAGAGGTCATTGACGAAAACGTGGAGATCTTTCGAGAAGAAATACAAGATCTCAAAGCTGAGGCACCAGTTATATTGGCCTTCGGTAAAGACACCCACACAATTTTAAGCGAGACCTTGAATAAGAATGAATACCGCAAGTTGATTAAACTTACCCATTACAGCCATCAGATAGGGAAAGAAGCTTACAAAGAAGCCGTATTTAAAGACATTGGATCGAGTTTCGAGGTATCAGGGTAGACTGTCGCCAACGAGTGACGGATTCGGAGAGTGTGTTCCGAGTTGATCGAGGAAGGAAACGCGTTCGAGGCCGACGCAGTGACGCAGTGGCGGGCGTGGAACACGCTGGTGACACTGACCAGAAGGAGGTTCGCACGCATGAGGTGCCGCAGGATGATAGCCCAGTTCGCCCCCACCATGCCACGCGCTCGCATTCTTTAACGGTATTTCGGTGGTGCACACTTGCTGCACAGTTGTGCCCAAACATGATCTTTGCTACCCGACAATGGACAGGCTCATCCGACGTAAGTCACTGAATCCGAACAGCAGGCCCCAGGACGGCATAGTTTGCTAAACCGTTATACGGGCTAACACCTGTATCGAGGGTTCGAATCCCTCCCTCTCCGCCAGACCTTTAGAGACATAGGCTTACGAAGGTGGCTACCATGCGCGGCTACCGAATTCACTGTTCTTCTTGATTCGCAGCATTGGGCTCAATGTGTCGTCGCTGAAGACGCCGCCCGCCCGCTGAAGCGCTCGGCCTGTTCTTGAACCAAGGCTCGATTCCCGTGTAATCGAATCTTCGGAGTCGATCTCACCAACGCGCCTGGCATCAGTTGCGATTACAGCCCAGACCATTCTGTGCGAGATCGGCACGGATTGTCCCGATTTCGCAATGCTTCCGCCTTTGCATCCTGGTTGGAAGGCCCGGCGCAACGGGCCCATGGTTTGGCTCTACGCCACGGCTGGAAAGATTCATTTACCTTTAAGTTTCGCGGCTTGTTCCAGTTCTTTCACGGCCGCCATGGTGCGTGCAGTGTAGTCCGCACGCTTCGCCGACTTCGGACGTCGGTGGCGTTTGGTGACCGAATCATGCTTTGCCATTGACCCCTCCGGTTGCTGCTTACACCGTATCATGTGTGCCGAGCGACGTTGTGCCGAGCACCCGTTGGCTCTTCACTCACGAGGGCCGCTCGTTGGCAGCAACGGCCCTCATGGTGGCAAGTTAGTCCCGCTCTTTGCGAATCTTCTTTCGGGCACGCTTCTGCGCCAAAGCTTGCTTCACCCGGCGTCTCTCGCCCGGCTTCAGGTAGTAGGAGTGACGTTTCACTTCCTTAATGATGTCCTCGGTCTGAACCTTGCGCTTGAAGCGGCGCAGGGCGTTCTCCAAAGACTCACCCTCTTGCAGTCGAATTTCTGCCACGCTCATCACCCCCAGACCAGCCACGACATAGACAAACTAAAGCTTACTCCCTTCCGCACCGATCTGCCGCCGGCGGCCTACCCGGCACACCGATTCAACAAACGGAACCGGGAATTCGTTACGGCAACTATGACTTGGTCTTGCTTGCGTTCGCTGAGGTCATTGTAGAAGGCTAGATTCCCCGTCTACTCTTCCACCGGCTGCGCGTTGAGTTCCTGAGCGGGTTCGCCTCCCGCCATGCCCTGGGCGATGATGAGGCGGTGGGCTTCGATGCGCAGTTCGGGCAGTGCGCGTCCGAACCAGATCGCGCCGAGGACGCAAGCCACTCCTCCGGCGGCAACCGTGATGGGTGCGCCGACGCGGTGCGCCAGGGCTCCGCCAAAGAAAGCTCCGAAGGGAGCCATCCCCATGAACATCATCGAGTAAACGGACATGACGCGGCCGCGCAGTTGGTCCGGGACCATGGTCTGCACCAGAGTGTTCGAGCAAGCCATCTGCAGCATCATGGAATAGCCGGCGGGCAGCAGGAGCGCGACTGACAACCAGAAGGAAGTCGAGAACGAAAAAAGAAACAAGCTGATCCCGAAGCTTCCACAGGCGAATGCCACCCAACGCCCGAGCCCTTTCACACCGGTTTTAGCGGCTAGCGTCAACGCGCCGAACAGCGCGCCTACGCCGGTGGCGCCCATCAGGATGCCGAGGCCACGCGCTCCGCCGTGCAGAATTTTGTCGGCGAAGACCGGCATGAGTACGGTATAGGGCATACCGACCAGGCTGATCAGGCCCAGCAGCAAAAGCAGCGCGCGAATGACCTTCGTCTGGTTGACCCAGCGAAACCCCTCGATGATGTCCTCAATCGGCGAATGCTTGCTGACCCGCGGAGCCGAACGCACGTTCATCAGCGTCAGGCCGACGATCACAGCGATGTAGCTCACTGAATTGGCGGCAAAGCACCAGCCTTCGCCGATTTTCGCCACCAGAATTCCGGCGATGGCCGGGCCGATCACGCGCGCGCCGTTGAACATCGAGGAATTCAAAGCGATCGCATTCATCAGGTCTTCCTTGCCGACCATGTCGACAAGGAAGGACTGCCGGCCCGGAATGTCGAACGCGTTCACCACTCCGAGCAGGGCCGCCAGCACGAAGATGTGCCACACGTGCACGCTTCCGCTCAGCGTGAGCCAAGCCAGAATACCCGCGAGAATCATGGACGCGATCTGGGTGGCGATCACCAGCCGCTGCCGATTCATGCGGTCGGCGGTGATCCCTCCGAACGGCGCAACCAGGAAGACGGGAATCTGGCTGGCAAAGCCGACGCTTCCCAGCAGCAGCGCGGATTTCGTCATACGGTAGACGAGCCACGCCTGGGCCACGGTCTGCATCCAGGTGCCGATCAGAGAGATCAGTTGTCCGCTGAAAAAGAGCTGAAAATTGCGATGGCGCAAGGCGCGCAGGGTGGTGGCCCATTTCGGCAGGCGCGCCGTCTTCCCAGCCGCCTCTTCGACCGCAGAATTTTTCTCTTCCGTCACTCACTAGACTTTTTCACATCTTGGGGATGACGGCAACCGGCAAAGAACTTCACCACCGAGGCACGGAGACACGGAGAAAGGCCTTTTTAGGGGTTCGT
Source organism: uncultured Acidobacteriaceae bacterium (assembly GCA_963767605.1). GTDB lineage: Bacteria > Acidobacteriota > Terriglobia > Terriglobales > Acidobacteriaceae > Acidiflorens. Next base: position 46,204 of record CAVYEP010000014.1, read on the forward strand.
TGTCGAGTTGCGGATGCTTTGTATGAGAGAGAATGACGAACTCGATTTTCTCCGTGACCCCGTGTCTCCGTGGTAGCCATTGCCTGAGATTTCCACAGTCGGCCACCGACTTGGAACTTCCCCGCCGTCCCGATCCGCGATAGAGTTAAGTTCCTCCGATTCGAAAGGCGGGATCGAGGAAGGATGAGCCATGAGCACAGTCCCCAATCGTCTGGAACATCGTTTGGAACGACGGGGTTTGGAACGACGAGGCGCGCAGCGTTTTGAAGTGCACTTGCCGTTGTCGATTCATTTCGACGGACGGACGGTGCCCGGTTTCACGCAGGACTTGAGTGGCCGAGGAATCTTCTTCTACGCCGAAACGCCGCTCCCGCAAGGGGCGGTCGTGGAATTAACGTTTACCATGCCCTCCGAGATCACCTTGACAGAAAACATGCCGGTTCGCTGTCGCGGGCGGGTGTTACGTTCCTCGGCTTCCCAGGCGCGTCATACTCAGGATAGCCAACGCAGCGGCATCGCCGTCCAACTCGATTCCTACGAGTACTTGCCCTCCGGCGAGCCCGCCGCTCAGTTCGTGCGAGTTTCGTCCGCCAGTGCCGCCGGAGCCGCTTCCGGCCCGGCGCCCCGCTGAGACTGGCCTCTTCGACGGGTACGGTCGTGGGTCGCGTTTCAAGTACGACGCCCTTTGGGATCACCGTCTTTCCAAGCGCCCGCCTTTGCCTTACAATCAGACAAACCAGCAGTCTGGCGGGTAGTTTCTACGGAGTAAAAACCCGCTGTTAGCCCGCCGCTTCGTCTGAGGTCATCTTCGATTACGAAGGTCATTTGGCCTCGACGCTGGAAGTTCGTAGCATAATCATGAACCCTGAGAATCGAATCATGCCCGGGATCGCCGTCGCCCTTCTCACTGAGGATCGCGAACAATCCGTCGCATTGCACAGCCGGGTCGAGAGCACCAACCTGGCCCGAACCGTGTTGAGCCATGTCGGGTTCCCCGCCGGGCCGAGCGATGCGGTCTTGCGCCAATTGCAGGATCAGCACGCCGAAGTCGTCCTGGTAAGTATCGATCGGCAGAATCCGCAACGAGCCATTCGCGCCATCGAACTGATCCACGGCAACCTTCCCGAAGTCACAATTTTCGCCGTGGGCGAAATGAGCCAGCCCGCGAACATTGTTTCCGCCATGCGAGCCGGCGCGCGCGAGTTCTTGGATCACGCCGCCAGCCGGGAAGCCTTGATCGAAGCCTTCACTCGCTTCTCGGCCACCTTGAGCCGCGCGCAGCGCAGTTCCAGCAAGGCTCGCGTCTTCACTTTTCTGAACGCCAAGGGCGGAGCCGGCGCCACCACTACCGCGGTGAATACCGCCGTCGCCTTGCAGGAGGCTCACGGTCGCGTGGTGCTGGTGGATTTCGCTCCCATCGGCCATGCCGCCCTGCAACTGAATCTGCGGCCGCAATTCACCCTGATGGATGCGCTGCAGAACCTCCATCGCATGGATGGTTCCCTGCTCGACGGCCTGATGACGCCTTATCGCAATGGCCTTCATCTGCTGGCGGGCGCTCAGCAGCCGCACAGCGGAGTCCCGACCGCGTCGGAACTGGCTCGCCTCTTCGATCTGCTGGTCAACCAGTACCACTTCGTCGTGCTCGATGGCTCCGGGCGGATGGATGGCACCATGCAAATGATCTGCGACCTATCGAACGCCGTGCTGCTGGTCGCCCAGACCGATGTTGTTTCCCTCTGGAGCGCTGGCCGGATTCAAGCGTTCCTACAGGAAGGAGCGGGCCGCGATCGCCTGCGCATCGTGATCAACCGCTACAAAAAGATTCCCGGCTTCACCGACGACGACGTGGAGAAAGCCACCAACTGCAAGGTGCTCTGGAAAGTGCCCAACAACTTCCAGGTGATCGGACCCGCGATTGACAAGGGCAACCCGGTCGCGGCGCAGGGCAATCACGAAATCAGCCGCTCCTATCAAGGATTAGCCGCGGAACTCGCCGGCGCCACCGCATCCGCCGAAGGCGCCCTCTCGCTCCTCTATCAGCACGACAAAGGCGACGGCAAGAAACACGCCGCCGGCCACCTGATGGTCTCGCCGATGCGCGCCGGGCAGTAGATCACACTTTTAATCCCAGCAACTCCGGGTTTTACTTCTGCAATCTGACTTCTGCAATCTGACTTCTGCAATCTGACTTCCGACCTCCGCAATTCCCCGCCTTTGTTAGAATCAGGAATTCAGCTCTGGATCCCGGTGAAATTCTGAATGGCAACTCCTTCCACCAAGAAACGCGTGCTCAGCGGAATGCGCTCGACCGGCAAGCTGCACCTGGGAAACTACGTGGGCGCGCTCGAAAACTGGGTCCGCATGCAGGACGAGTACGACTGCTTTTTCTTCATCGCCGACTGGCACGCCCTGACCACCGACTACGCCGACACCTCGCGTCTGAAAGAGAACTCGGTCGACGTGCTGCTGGATTGGCTGGCCGCCGGCCTTGATCCCGCGAAGTGCGTGATGTTCATCCAGTCGCATGTGCCGGCGCACGCCGAATTGCACCTGCTGCTTTCGATGATCACGCCTCTCGGCTGGCTGGAGCGCGTCCCGACCTACAAAGAGCAGAAAGAAAATATCAAGGAAAAAGACCTGGGCACCTACGGGTTTCTCGGTTATCCCGTGCTGCAGTCGGCGGATATTCTGATCTACAAGGCGGATGTGGTTCCGGTCGGCGAAGACCAGGTGGCGCACGTTGAATTGACCCGCGAGATCGCGCGGCGTTTCAACGGCTTCTACGCTGGGAAGCGCGAGTATGTTTTCCCCGAACCGGCGGCCTTGCTCACGCCCGCCCCTCGCCTCCCGGGCACCGACGGCCGCAAGATGTCGAAATCCTACGGCAACGCGATCATGCTAACCGACCCCGAGCCCGTGGTGCGCCAGAAACTGAAGACGATGGTCACCGATCCTGCCCGCGTGCGGCGCACCGATCGCGGCAATCCTGACGTGTGCCCCGTCGGCGACCTGCACAAAATATTCAGCACCAAAGAGACGATGGCGAAAGTGTACGAAGGCTGCCGCTCGGCCGGAATCGGCTGCATCGAGTGCAAGGGCTGGGTCGCCGACGCCCTGGTAAAGATCCTCAACCCGATGCAGGAGCGCCGAAAAAAATACGAGGACAATCCACGCCTCGCCTGGGATATTCTGGAAGCAGGCTCGGCCCGCGCCCGCGAAGTCGCTGGCGCCACCATGCACGAAGTCCGCGAGTCCATGGGGCTGGACTATAGTTCGAACGTGGGTCCGAACTATGCACCGGAAAAGGATTCCACGAAGTGACGGATTTGTCCCAACCTATTTCTCCTGTAGAGACGCGGCTTGCCGCGTCTCCCCGCGTCCGCCGAGGGCAAGCCTCCCACGACTAAGCCCGTCAAAGACGACGCCAGCGATTTTCCATTCGCCATCGCGCTGGGAGAAATCTACGAAGGGCCGCTCGACCTGCTGCTCGACCTGATTCGCAAGCAGGACATCAATATCTACGACATCCCCATCGCGAAGATCACGGCGCAGTACCTCACGTATGTCGAGCGCATCCGCGAACTCGACGTGAACGTTGCCAGCGAGTTCATCTACATGGCGGCGGTGCTGATTCACATCAAGTCGAAGATGCTGTTGCCGCGCGATCCGCTCGCTCCCGCCGACGCCCAGGAAGATCCGCGCAACGAACTCGTCAACCGCCTGCTCGAACACGAAAAGTTCAAATCCGCCGCGCAAATGCTATTGCAAAAGCAGCAGATCGAAGACGCGGTCCTGAGCAATCCCGCGATCCGCGAGTTCATGGACGCCGAAGGCACCGAGCCCGAGCTCGCCGCCGATGTCATCGACCTGGTCAAAACCTTCCAGCAGATTCTGGACCGCGCGCGCACCCGGCCAATTCTCGAAGTGGACGAAGAGACGGTAACCGTCGGCCAGATGATCCAGTACCTGCACCGCCGGCTCTCGCTCGAAGATCGCCCGATTCGCCTGAAACAGATGCTGCGCAATGTGCCGTCGCGACCGGCGCTGGTTTGCATGTTTCTGGCGTTGCTCGAACTGGTAAGATTGCAGGCGATCCAGGTGCGGCAGGACCACGTCTTCGGCGAAGTGCTGGTGCGCAAGCATTCCCACTTCGAAGAAGTCATGACGGAGCAGGCCGCCGTGCGTGATGATTGGAGATGAGAAGGAGTTCTCAGTTCTCAGTTATCAGTTCTCAGTAAGAGCCAGGCCGTTGGGCTTTTCTGACCACTGATGACTGAAAACTGATAACTGACAACTGATAACTGACTTATGAGTCTTAGACCCCAACTCGAAGCCATCATATACGCGGCGGAAACGCCCATTTCGCTCGACCAGATTTCTGCGCTCGTGAAGGACTCGCTCCTCGCGGAAACTCCAGGAATCGATCCGGCGGAAATCAAGTCGCGCGTCCGCGCCACCCTCGAAGAACTCATCGCGGACTACTCCGGCGCCGGCCACGGCATCGAAATTCGCCAGGTCGCCGGCGGATACCGCATGTCCACCAAGCCCGAGCAACACGACGTGGTGCGCGCCTTCGCCAAGAGCCTGAAGCCGCCTTTCCGGCTGTCGCTTCCGGCGCTCGAAACTCTGGCCGTCGTCGCCTACAAGCAGCCCGTCACGGTGCCCGAGATCAGCGAAATCCGTGGCGTCGATTCCGGCGGAGTCATCGCCACTCTGCTCGATCGCAAGCTGATCACGACCGCGGGCAGAAAAGCCGTGATCGGCCGCCCCATTCTCTACAGAACCAGCAAAGAGTTTCTGCTGCGCTTCGGCTTGAAAGACGTCAACGAACTCCCCAGCATGGAGGAATTCGAAAAGCTGCTGGCGGAGTCGTTTCAAAGCGACATGATTCCCGGTGAAGGCGCGCCCGAGTCTCTAAGTTTGCCGTTAACTGCCGCGGATGATTCCGCGATAGAGAATGGTTCGTCCGAAACAGCTTCCGAAGCGAAAAGTGCTTCTGAAATTGCCGACTCCGCTCTCGCCGCCGAAGATCCCGAACCCGCCACCAAAGAAGAGGAAACCGAAACGCCAGCCGCCACCAAGCCGGAGTAACCATGCCAGCCGAACGTCTGCAAAAGATTATCGCTGCTGCCGGAGTGGCATCCCGCCGCAAAGCCGAAGAACTGATCGTCTCCGGCCGTGTCCTGGTCAATGGCCAGGTGGTCACCGAACTCGGCACCAAGGCCGATCCCGAACAGGACCACATCCGCGTCGACGGCAAACTGCTGCAAGGGCCCGAACGTTTCACCTACGTCGTGCTGAACAAGCCCAAGGGATATGTGACCACGGTCAGCGATGAGAAAAAGCGTCCCACCGTGATGGACCTGGTGAAAAAGGTGAAAGGGCGCGTCTATCCCGTGGGCCGTCTGGACTGGGCCAGCGAAGGCTTGCTGCTGATGACCAACGACGGCGCGCTGGCCAACGCTCTGATGAAAGCGTCTTCCAACGTGGCGAAGACTTACGTCGTGAAAGTCGCCGGCCAGCCCGACGAGGCAAAGCTCGACAAACTGCGCCGCGGAGTTTCGATCGCCGAAAAAGGCGGCCGCCGCGTGCGCACGGCTCCGGCAAAGATTCGCCTGATCCGCGAAGGCGATAACCCGTGGCTCGAAGTGACCATCATCGAAGGCCGCAACCGCCAGGTCCGAAAAATGTTTGAAGAAGTGGGGCACCACGTGGAGAAAATCCGGCGCGTGCAGTACGGCCCCCTCGCGCTCGACGTGCCGCCGGGAGATTGGCGCAACCTGACTCTGCTGGAAGTGGCCAAACTGAAAACCGCTGCGTCGGGACCGAAACTTACTCTTCCCCCCAGCGCACCTGTGCCCATGCACATGCCGAAGGTCTACACAACCAAGCCGGAGCGGGTGGCAAAGTCGCCGAACCGATCGAGGTCTCCGCGTTCGCCCAAGTTTCGCGTTCGGAGAAACGGCCGCGTTCATCTTCGTCCAAGCCATTCGGTGCAGAAAAGCCGGCATTCGCGTCACGTTCGCCGAAGGGCTCCAGCTTCAAGCCGTCGCGCCCACCTAAGCGCGAACGCGACTAGCGTCTTCGTTTCCGCAATCATCGGCAGCCGGGCCGCGCCGTACAATCCGGCATCGCTCCCCAGCAGCGCGCGGGTAATGATGGTCTTGTGTCCGGGGCCAGCCTTCACATGCGCGGAAGCTCCTTCACGTTTGGCCAACGGATCGGGCGGCGCCGTGGCCGCGTACACCAGGGAGCGCCGCCGCAACTCTTCGAAGATCGAGGGCGAGAAAGCTTCCCACGCGCTCGAAACTCCCCCGCCAATCACGTAAATCGGCAGGTTCAAGGAATTCACCATCGTCGAAAGCACAATGCCCAAACAACGGCCCACGTACCGATAAATGCGGCGCGCATCTTCATCGCCCTGAATCGCGAGATTGTAAATCGATTTTGCGCTGAACTCCGGATCGGAGTTAGCCGCGCGCGCCAGCGCCGACGCGCCGTCTTTCGCAATCGCTTCCCGCGCCATCCGCACCACCGCCGTCGCCGAAGCGTATTGCTCCAGGCATCCTCGATTCCCGCATCCGCAAGGGTGTCCGTCCGGCTCCACGGTCGTGTGCCCCAACTCGCCGGCCATGCCATTCGCGCCGCGCCAGATCGTGCCGCCCAGAACCAGTCCGCCGCCAACGCCGGTGCCGAGGGTCAGCATCGCCATGTCGGCATAGTCCTTGGCCGCGCCCAGCCATTTTTCTCCGAGCGCCGCCACATTGGCGTCGTTCTCGAGGATCACTGCGGTCTTCAGGCGTTGCTCAATGGCGGCGCGAGCCGGATAGTCGACCCAGTCCGGCAGATTCGGCGATTCGCGCACCAGGCCAGTTTGCATGTCGATGATGCCGGGCACGCCAATGCCGATCCCCAGCAGCGGAGCGCTGTTGCTGTATTTCTCCGACAAGCGCTGGATGGCATCGCACATGTCGCCGATGACGTGATCGCGTCCCCGGGAAACCTTGGTGTCGAGCGTGACTTTCTCGACCAGCGCGCCTTGCTCGTCCACGGCGGCGATGCGCAAGTTCGTGCCGCCCAGGTCCACTCCAATGGAAAATTTATTCATGATGACTAACTCAGTGTTCCGTTCGACGGGGTATGTGGGGAGACCTTGAACCCCTCCTCTTTTTTACAGGGCGGGTGTCAATCCGTCAACATATTAAATCGTTCTATTAGGGCTATTTTTGACACTTTGGACAATAGTGACTGCTGCGGCCGGCCAGCACAACGCGCCGGATCGCGGTCCCGCACACCAGGCACGGCTCCCCCTCGCGGCCATAGACGCGATGCTGGAGCTGGAAGAATCCTTCTTCTCCATCCGCGTCCACGTAATCGGAAATCGAAGACCCGCCCAGCGCGATCGCCTCGCGCAGCACTTCGCGCACCGCCCGGTGCAGCTTGCCCAGTTGCTCCCGCGTGATCGCTGCCGCCCGCCGCCGGGGACGGATGCCCGCCCGAAACAACGATTCGTCGGCATAAATGTTGCCCACGCCGCGCAGCAACTTCTGATTCAAAAGCGCGCTCTTGATGGGAGTCTTGCGCCCACGAAAAAGCGCGACGAACTGCTCCTCGCTCACCTCCAGCGGTTCCACTCCGCCGGGATCGAAGCCTCCAGCATGAACGCTGAGCTTGCCAAACATCCGCGGATCGATAAACCGCAGTTCGCGCCCCGAAGCCAGCTTCGCGATCAGGTGAGTGTGCTTTGCGATTTCCGCCGCAGGTTCGCAAACCACCATGCGCCCGGTCATGCCAAGATGCACGACCCACTGCGCATTCTGCTGTAGAGACGCGGCTTGCCGCGGCTCGTCGTCCGCGGCCATGCAGACGCGGCAAGCCGCGTCTCTACACGGCTGCTTTTCTTTGTCCGTGTCGCCTGCAATGCCCGGGCCGCCCCCTCCAGATCGAACACGATGTGTTTGCCCGCGCGGTGCACGCGCACGATCCGCTTGCCCTCCAGCGTGCGAGCGATCACGCCCGCCGGCGATTTGAGCGGCTGCTGCCTGGAACCGATCCAGACCGATTCGATGGCGTCTCCGGCAACGCGCGTGTGGAGCCCGCGCACAATGGTTTCAACCTCAGGAAGTTCAGGCACGTTGTCAGGATACAAGATCCGCGATGGAGAGGTCAGCGGAGGTCAGCGTGGAAGAGGTCCAGAGGCGCAGAGGTCAGATCGCAGAGCTGAGAAACTACATCTGAGATTTACCTCTGCAATCCACGGTTGCTCCTCCACCGCCCGATTCGGTATGCTGGAGCGTACACACCAGTACCGCCGGTCTTCTTAGTTTTCCAATTCAATCCAGCAACGGCGCAGCCGGTGTGTGCGAACCAAGGGGCGGCCGGACGGCCGCAATATTCCCAAATGGAGTTCGCATTGAGCGGAAGCAAAACGAGCAGAGGCAGAACCGCAGTCATAGTCGGAGCCCAGTGGGGCGACGAGGGCAAGGGCAAGATCGTCGACGTACTCACCCGGACTTTCTCGGTCGTCGCTCGCTACGCCGGCGGCCACAACGCCGGACACACCGTCATCATCAACGGCAAGAAATTCATCCTGCAGCTTGTGCCCGGCGGCATTCTGCGGCCCGAGTGCACCAGCGTCATCGGCAACGGCGTGGTGCTCGATCCGTTGGCCTTCCTGAAGGAAGTCGCTTCCCTGCGCGCTGCCGGCGTGAAAGTCGACGGCAACCTTTTCGTCTCCAACCGCGCGCAGGTCATTCTTCCTTACCATCGCATGATGGAGCTGGGTGCGGAAAACGCTCCCGGCCGGGTGAAAATCGGAACCACCTCGCGCGGCATCGGCCCCACCTACGAAGACAAAATGGGACGCCGCGGATTGCGCGTCGCCGATCTGCTCGACAGCAAATTGCTGCGCACCCACATCGAGAACGCATGCCGCGAGAAGAACATGATCGCGCACGCGCTGTTCAACTCCGACCCGCTCGATGCCGACAAGATGTTCCAGGAATACGCCGATGCGGCCGAGCAGATCCGTCCTTTTGTCCGCGACACGGCGCAGCTGCTGAACCGCGCCTTGGCCGAAGGCAAGTCGATCGTCTTCGAAGGCGCGCAAGGCACCATGCTCGACATCGATCACGGCACCTATCCGTTCGTGACGTCTTCGAGCTCCACTTCCGGCGGCGCCGCCACCGGAACCGGCGTGCCGCCAACGTCGATTGACACCGTCATCGGCATCACCAAAGCCTATTGCACTCGCGTCGGCAGCGGCCCGTTCCCCAGCGAACTCGCCAACGCGCAGGGCGAAGACTTGCGCAAGCGCGGCAACGAATTCGGCGCCGTCACCGGGCGTCCCCGCCGCACCGGCTGGCTCGATTTGCCTGAACTCCGTTACGCTGGCATGATTAACGGCATCTCCTGGCTGGTGGTGACGAAGCTGGATGTGCTCGACCACCTGACGGAGATTCCGGTTTGCGTGGGGTACAAGGTGGACGGCAAGGAAACGGACGAAGTTCCGGCCCAGGCGTGCGGTTATGACAAAATCGAATGCCTCTACCGCAAGATGCCGGGCTGGGCCGTCCCGACGCAGGCCATTCGGACGTTGGAAGCATTGCCTAAGGCGGCCCGCGAATATCTGGCTTTCATCGAAAAGGAAACCGGAGCGCGGGTGGGAATGATTTCCACCGGCCCCGATCGTGAACAGACGATTTTGGTGCCGGAATTCGTAAGCGCGCTGGGACTGAAGAACTGCTAAGGAGTCGGGCGCGTCAGGATATCGATCTGTAGAGACGGGGCTTGCCCCGTCTTCTTTGGACACGACAAGAGACGCGGCAAGCGCGTCTCTACATGAGCCAGAACGGGAGCGACGGATGGTGGTGTTGGCCGTAACCTGGATGGCAAAAGTTGGACGCGAGTCCGAAGTGGCCGCGATCTTTGAAAAACTCTCAGCCGAATCGCGCAAAGAACCGGGCTGTGTCATGTATCAGGTGCATAAGCACAAGACCGATCCGCGCCGGTTCTTTGTCTACGAACAGTACAAGGATGACGCCGCCCTCGAGGCGCATCGCACCACCCCGCATTTCCTGCAGTTGGCAAAAAAAGATCTGCCCAAACTGGGTGACCGGATCGAAGCGCACTTGTTCGAGCCGCTGGGGTAAGTGTAGGGCGGACACTCCTGTCCGCCGCTGTTGGTTTTGACGAGTGGCAGGCAAGAGTGCCCGCCTTACCTGTTATTTCTTGTCCGCCATCAGCACGCCGCCCGAAGCATAACTTTCCTTCGACACTTCCAGAAAAGTAACCACGACCGCTTCGCGGCGCGCGCCGGCCTCTTCCACCATGGTGTCGGTGATGCGCTGCGCGATTTTGCGTTTCTGATCGGCCGTGCGGCCTTGGAGCATGGTGACTTGAACTAAAGGCATAGGAACACCCGTTCTCAGCTATCAGCCGACGCTTACTGCGTCAATTCGTATCCCGCAAAGAAGAAACTCAGTTCAAAGCGAGCCGTATCTTCCGCGTCCGAGCCGTGAATGGCGTTGTGCTCGATGTTGGTGGCCCATTTCTTGCGGATGGTGCCTTCTTCGGCGTTGGCCGGGTTGGTGGAGCCCATCAGCTTGCGCAGATCGGCGATGGCGTTTTCTTTTTCCAGAGCCAGCACCACGATCGGTCCGCTGGACATGAACTTGGTCAGCGAGTGGTAAAACGGCCGGCTGGCATGGACGGCATAGAACTGCTCCGCCTGGTGCTGCGAGATTTCCAGCATCTTCATGGCCAGAATATGGAATCCGTGCTTCTCGAACTGCTCAATGATGTCTCCGATCGCGTTTTTCTTCACCGCGTCGGGTTTGACGATGGTCAGAGTGCGTTGCAGTGTTTTCATGAATCGATCGTTAGTCCTCGGTCGTTAGTCGTTGGCTTGAAAACCAAACTTGTCATCCTGAGCGGAGCAAGATGTTCGCGAAGCGGACATCTCACGCAGTCGAAGGACCCCTACCCCCAAGCAAATTCGGTCACGCTCGGACCCCAGCTCCCAGCGCGGCCGCCAGCGTTTCGCCGATATCGGCGGGCGATTTCGCAACCTTGAGTCCAGCCTTTTCCATGGCGGCAATTTTCTCCGCCGCAGTGCCTTTGCCGCCGGAAATGATCGCTCCGGCGTGGCCCATGCGGCGTCCCGGAGGCGCGGTCTGTCCGGCGATAAATCCAACGACCGGCTTCTTCATGTGCGTCTTGATGAACTCCGCGGCAGTCTCCTCGGCGTTGCCGCCGATTTCACCGATCATGACCACGGCTTCGGTCTGCGGATCGCGGTTAAACAGGTCGAGCGCGTCGATAAAATTCGTGCCGATGATCGGATCCCCGCCAATGCCGATCGCCGTCGATTGTCCGATTCCGCGCTGGGTCAACTGATGCACCGCCTCGTACGTCAGCGTCCCGGAGCGCGATACGATCCCGACGTTGCCTTCTTTGTGGATGTGCCCCGGCATGATGCCGATCTTGCACTTGCCCGGCGAGATGATGCCCGGGCAATTTGGCCCGATCAGCCGCGAGCGCCGGTTCTGCAAAAACTCCCACGCGCGCACCATGTCGAGCGTAGGAATGCCCTCGGTGATGCAGACGATGAGTTCGACTTCCGCATCCGCCGCTTCCATAATCGCGTCGGCCGCGAACGGCGGCGGCACAAAAATGACGGTGGCATTCGCGCCCGTCTTGTCCACCGCTTCTTGCACGGTATTGAAGATCGGCCAGCCCTCGTGGGTTGTCCCGCCTTTGCCGGGCGTGACGCCGCCCACAATCTGCGTGCCGTAAGCCGCGCAAGCTTTCGCGTGGAAAGTGCCTTCGCGCCCGGTCAGACCTTGCACGATCAATCGAGTTCTTTTATCAGCTAGGATTGCCATGATTGCTCACTTTCAAAAAGCTTTCTCGTGTGGTGACGGGGCTCTGCCCCGTCCGTATTTCGGTTGCGACGGGAGACGCGGCAAGCCGCGTCTCTACACTAAGCTCTCGCCGCTGCCACGACTTTATCGGCCGCATCTTTCATCGTCTCAGCGATGACAAAGTTCAGCCCGGACTCCTGCAGAATTTTCTTGCCTTCCTGAACATTCGTGCCTTCCAGTCGCAGGATCACCGGCAGTTGGATGTTCGTTTTCTTGGCCGCCTCGACCACTCCGGTGGCCAGCATATCCACGCGCAAAATGCCGCCAAAAATATTGATCAGCACGGCGCGCACACTCTTGTCACTCAGCAGAATTTCAAACGCGTGCGCTACCTGGTCCGCGCTGGCGCTGCCGCCCACGTCCAGAAAGTTGGCTGGCAGGCCGCCCGCATACTTGATGATGTCCATGGTGGCCATCGCCAGTCCCGCGCCATTCACCATGCAGCCCACGTTGCCGTCGAGCTTGATGTAGTTGAGGCTGTACTTCGATGCCTCCACTTCCAGCGGATCTTCCTCGGTAATGTCCCGCAGTTCGCGGAGGTCGGCATGACGGAAGAGCGCGTTATCGTCAAAGGTCAACTTGGCGTCGAGCGCGAACAGCCGTCCGTCCGTACAACTGATGAAAGGATTGATCTCCACCAACGAAGCGTCCGATTCCAGAAACGCGCGGTAAAGCCTGGTCAGGAACTGCACAGCGGAATTGATTTGCGCCGGCTTCAGTCCCAGCGCAAACGCGATCTTGCGCGCCTGGAACGCCTCCAGGCCCATGCCCGGATCGATGTACTGCTTCAGAATCTTTTCGGGTGTCTCGGCGGCCACTTGCTCGATATCCATGCCGCCCGCGGCCGACGCCATGAACACCGGCTTGCCCTCGCCGCGATCGACCAGAATGCCCAGATAAAGTTCCTTCTCGATCGGCAGCGTCTCTTCGACCAGCAACCGGTGCACGATGCGTCCTTCCGGACCCGTCTGGTGCGTGACCAGTTTCATGCCCAGCATCTTGCCGGCGAGTTCGCCCGCCTCTTCCACGGACTTGGCGATCTTCACGCCGCCGCCCTTACCGCGTCCGCCGGCGTGGATCTGCGCCTTCACCACAACCCCGGTTGCGCCGGAGCCCAGAATATCCTTCGCCGCCGCCTCGGCTTCTTCGCGTGTCGTCGCCATCGTGCCGCGCGGCACAGCGACGCCATACTTCTTCAGAATTCCTTTTGCCTGATACTCATGAATTTTCATAATGATTCCCGGGTTGCATATTGACTTTGCGTCCTTACTCGATTCCGCCTGGAAGAAACCCGCTTGCGGCTTGAGGTGCAGTCCAGCAAACTTTTGATTCTATAAGACGAACGCACAATCGGCAAAGCAAACAAGACACACCCACACGTGAGGCCGATCACATTGCCGCCGAATTCAGAAATCTGCATCGTTCGCACACTCCCCGGAGTCTGATCGGGATATGAAGCTCATCTCGGTCAACGTCGGCATGCCGCGCCTGCTCGCCTGGGCCGGCGCCACGTTCAAAACCGGCATTTTCAAACATCCCGTGGAAGGCCGGGTGATGCTGCGCACAACCAATCTCGATGGCGACCGCCAAGCCGATCTCTCCGTGCATGGCGGTCCCAACAAGGCTGTCTACGGCTATCCTTCCGAACACTACCCGCCTTGGAGCGCCGAACTCCCCGAGCTTCTCGATCCAGCCCGCACCTGGGGAGCCTTCGGCGAGAACTTCACCACCGAGGGCCTGCTGGAAACGGAAGTTTCTGTAGGCGACCGCTACCGCGTTGGCTCCGCCGTGGTCAGAGTAACGACGCCGCGGCTCCCTTGCTACAAACTCGCGGCCAAATTCCAAAGAGACGACATGATCGAGCGCTTCGTTCTCAGCGGCCGTTGTGGATTCTATTTCGCGGTCGTCGAAGAAGGCGAAGTCGGCGCCGGCGACGAGTTTGAATTCCTCGAACGCGAGAATCCCACTCTGACTATCGCCGAAGTAAACAGCCTTTACACCTCGAAATCACCCAACCGCGACTCCCTGCAACGATCGCTCGACGTAAAGACTCTGCCCGAAAGCTGGCGCGAACGCTTTCGCGCCCGCCTGGCGGAGATCGATGGTCAAATTGACGCTCGCCGTGGCCGCACCGCAAATCCGGTTTGAAAGGTATCGCGTGTCTGCTGTAGCTTGGACCTTGTGATCCTCGACGCCCTCCATCGCATCGCCACTCACCGCCAGTCGCTCTCTCGCGAAGAGGCGCGCGCGGTGATGACTGAGGTTCTGGCCGGCCAGTGCACGGACGCGCAAATTGCGGCTCTGCTGGTAGCGCTGCACATGAAGGGCGAGACGGTCGAAGAGATTGTCGGATTCGCCGAGGCCATCCGCGCCGCCGCCGTTCCACTCGAGCTTCACGCTAACTCCGTTCTCGACGCCAGCGGCACTGGACGCGACGCGCTCGTCGATACCTGCGGCACCGGCGGCGATGCCAGCGGCACCTTCAATATTTCGACGGCAACGGCCTTCGTAGTCGCCGGAGCCGGCGTGCGCGTAGCCAAACACGGCAATCGCAGCGTGACCTCGAAGTGCGGCTCCGCCGACGTGATGGAAGCGCTGGGCGTGAACATCAACCTTCCGACCGCGCGCATCGCCGCCTGCCTGGAAGAGGTAGGGATCGCGTTTCTTTTCGCCCCTGCCATGCACTCGGCGATGAAGCACGTGCAGACCGCCCGCCGCGACTTGCGTCTGCGCACGGTTTTCAACCTGCTCGGCCCGCTGACCAATCCCGCGCGCGCCACCTGCCAGGTCGTCGGTGTCTATTCCGCGGACCTGGTCGAAAAACTGGCGGAAGCGCTCAGCATGTTAGGACTGCATCGCGCGCTGGTAGTTCATGGCAGCGACGGCCTGGACGAAATCACGATTACCGGCCCAACCCGTGTCGGAGAAGTCCGCGAAGGCCAGGTGCACACCTACGAAGTAACGCCCGAAGAGTTCGGCTTGCAGAGAGCAACGCTGGAAGATATCGCCGGCGGAGACGCCGCCCTCAATGCCGCGCTGATTCGAGAAGTCCTAGCGAGCAAGAAGTCGGCCCGCCGCGATGTAGTGCTGCTCAACGCCGCCGCCGCCCTGGTCGCCGCCGGACGCGCCGATCATCTGCGCGATGCGGTTCCGCTGGCGGCTGATGCCATAGATTCCGGCGCAGCCCTCACAAAGTTGCAGGCCCTTGCCACCTTCACCGCAGACCACGCGCAGCGTCCAGCTTGATATCGCCGCTCCAAACTACTTTTTGCTCGCCGCCGCTTTCAATTTCTCAATCTGCTGCAGATGCGCGACGCCGTGCCCGCCCATTCTCTCGACCAGGTCGGCAACCGTCATCTCCCGTTGCATTTCAGGGTGAAAGGCGGACTTGGAAAGATCGGGAACCTTCAGAGTTCTCAGCAAACGCAAGTTGTGATGACGTCCCAGCCCGTAGAATGCGACCAGTTCCGAGGCAGGCGAATTCAGGTAGTTCAGATTGCGGGTCCATGCATCCTGATCGAGCGGCGCGATGACGGGCTTTGTATCCGCGAGCATCTGTCGCAACCGGTATCCATAGATGATCTCGACGTCCGCCAGGTGTCCGAGGATTTCGAGCACGCACCATTTTTCGGGAGAAGGCTTGTGGCGCAGAACTTTTTCCGACAAACCAGAGACGGCTGCCGCAATCTCTTTCGGACTCTTCTCAGCGGCATCGAGATGTTTTCTTAACTCCGCTTCCGTCATAGACACAAAAATTACCTCACTTCCACCCGCTCCATATATTCCGCCACTTGCACATTCCATCCCAGCTCTTTCTTCATGCGGTCGCGCAGTTGCGACGATGCGGCGGGCTCGCCGTGAACAAGATAGGTTATTCCCGGTTGGTTCTTGAACGTCCGCAACCATTCCAACATCTCCGGAGGATCGGCGTGATCGCTGAACTGTTCAAGCGCCGCGACCTGAGCGCGGATGGGCACGAAATCGCCGAAGATTTTCACCTCGGGCGCCCCGTTCTTGACGATGGCTCCGCGCGTGCCTGGCGCCTGGAAGCCAATAAAAATCACCAGGTTCTTCGGGTCGGGCAGTCGCTGCGCCAGGTGATGCAGGATGCGGCCACCAGTAACCATCCCGCTCGACGAAACGATGATCGAGGGATAGTGACTCTCGTTAATCTTCTTCGACTGCTCGGCGGTGAGCGCAAACGTGAAGCCCGGCCAGTCGACGGGCGACCCGTATTTCCGGATCAAATCGGCGGCCTGCGGCGTGTACTCCTCCGAGTGCTTCATGAAAATCTCGACTGCCTTGATCGCCATCGGGCTGTCGCAATAAACCGGCACGCGCGGAATTTGTCCCGTCTCCATGAGCTCTTTCAGGATGAAAAGGAATTTCTGCGTCCGCTCCACCGCGAACGCCGGCACGATCACGCTGCCGCCGCGCTCGGCGGTCTCACGAATCAGGCGAGCAAGTTCGGGGCGGGGATCGGTCTCGGGATGCTGCCGGTTGCCATACGTAGACTCCATCACAAGCACGTCGGCCGTCTCGTTTTCCTGCGGCCCGGAGTGCACCACCTTGCCGGGCGCAATCTCGCTGTCGCGCACTCGGCCAATATCGCCAGTGAAGAGCAACCGGCGGCTCCGCCCATTCGTTTGCAGCGTGACTTCCGCCATGCAGGAACCCAGAATGTGCGCGGCCCGCACGAATCGAAACGCCAGCTCGGGGCTCAATTGCGTGGTTTGCCCAACTGCGACCGGCTTGAAGCGCTTCAGGCAATCCTGCGCTTCTTTGAGCGTATACAACGGCAACGCCGGATCGTGCTTCGACACTTTTCGCTTGTTGTAGTACGCCGCGTCTTCTTCCTGCAGGTGTCCAGAGTCCGTCAACACGACCGAGCACAGATCGATCGTCGCCTGGGTGGCGTAGATCGGTCCGTGGAACCCTTCTTTCACCAGCCGCGGAATCCAGCCACAGTGATCGAGATGCGCATGGGTAAGCACAACCGCGTCAATTTCGCGTGCCGGCACCGGTGTATCCTGCCAGTTACGCTCTCGCCATTCTTTCTGCCCCTGAAAAAGTCCGCAGTCGATCAGGGCTTGGAATCCCTGTTTGCCACTCGAATCGTAAGTAGTGTTGATCAGATGCTTCGAGCCAGTGACGGTACCGGCAGCGCCGAGAAATTGAATGTAGGGCAAATTGTCTCCTCTCAGAAAACCGCTCTTAGCTCTTGGCTCTTAGCTAAAGGCCAAAAGCTAAGAGCTAACAGCGGTTTCAGGGCCCGGTAATCTTGAACTCATTATTCGTCAGGTCGCTCTCCGGAACACTGCCATCGTTGACCACGATCTCGCTCGCCGTGCCGGGCAATTCAACGCGCGTGGTAGCTGTGCTTTTGGCGCGCACCTCAATCCGTTTCGTGATCTCGCCGCCTTCAAACAATATCGTGAACGGGACTTCCGCCCCGGCATTGCCAAGGTTTTCCAGCGTCACGGTAATGAACTGCACTCCTCTTTCCGTCTTCCACGGATGCACCGACTGCACGCGGAAATCCGGCAGGCCGCGATCCCGATATACCCAGTCGTCGAAGAACCAGCCCAGATCCCGCTTGGCGGCGGCTTCGATCAACTGCTCCACATACCTAGGATCCTTATCGTCCTCAGCCCGATACTTACGAATGGCCTGCTTCAGCGCGTCGTCGCCCACCATGTCGCGTAACATCCACCAAACATACGCGGCCTTGCTGCGATAGTAGGTTTCATCAAACGTGCTGGCCAGCGGCTGGCCAACGCTTTTCTGCTCGGCGTTTTTCGACAGCGCGGCCGCCACTTCTTTTTCGGAATCGAGAAACGTCGCCCGGTGCAGGCCAAGAAAATCGAGCGCCGCTTGACGTCCGCCTTGTTGTTGCCGATACATCGCCTCCGCAAAATGAGCCAAGCCCTCGTAAACCCAGGGCCGCGGCGATGGCAAAGCGGAATGAACCAGTTCGTGAACCAGGTTGATCCCAGCCAGTTTCGAATCCTCCGCGGCCAGCGACGCCATCAACAACGTGCCGCTCTCAAACGGAGCGGAATGCGGGTCGGCGAAATCGGCAATGGCAATGGGTGCGGTCGGCTGGCCAAACCATCCGCTGACAAACTTCATGGCAGGATCGAGCGCGTTGGAATATGTGGTCGCTCCCGCCTCGTGGCCGGAGAAACTGAAAAGATAGAAAGGAGGTTTTGACCCGTCCTGATAGTCGGCCAGCGCGAATGTTGGTGTGACGGTGCCAAGCCGATCCCATACACACTCCGCCGAAACCTGCTGAGAGCGGCCCATGTTCTCGATGAGCCTCTGACCATCGGGCGAGCAAATCATGAAACGGGGTGCCTCCTCGGTCACACCAGACGCTACAATTCTGGCCTTAAATTCGCTCCCCGCCTCCCGCGCCTTCCACCGATCCACCACCTCAAACAGACTATTCCCCTCCGAGAAATCCGCCGACTCCGTCGTAATCGGATACCACGCCACATATCCAGCGCCCCGCACCGCCGTGAATGATGGGCTGATCTGGTCCCAACTAGAATGTTTCGCGATCTCCTCCGGCACTCCGACCCGAACCAGCCGCGTAGCATCCAGCGGAATCACACCCTCGTAGCCGATTTCGACATCGACGGAATCGTTCGGCTTGATCTCGACGGGCAGGGTAACGATGGCCTCGGAAAGCGCGCCGGTGTGGTCGATGTCGGAAGTGTAGGTCTGCGAAACGAATTGCACGGCCTTGCCGTCCACTCGAATCGAACGCCAGGAGAGAGAAGAAGAAATCTGCAGCGCCACGACCTTCCGCGGATGAGCCGAGTCGTTGCGCAAAGTGATCTTGCCCCGAGCACCGAGCCGCTGCTGTTCCGGCTCCAGGCGAATCTGCAAATCATATTTCACAACTGTGAAGGCTTCGCGCTCCAAGCCCCACGCTGCTGAAGCAAGCCCAAAGATGACAAAGAAGACGCCGAGGAACTTCATGATTCCTTGGATGCGCCCAGCCGTCGCTGCCGCACAACTTCATACAGCACCACGCCCGCCGCTACCGATACATTCAGCGACGGAACTTTCCCCAGCATCGGAATCGACACCAGGAAATCGCAGTGTTTGCGCACCAGGTCGTGCAGGCCCTTGCCTTCGGCGCCGAGCACGACCGCGCAGTGCATCTTGTAATCCACCGCGTCGTAAGTTTGTTCGGCGCGCTCGTCCAACCCAACGATCCACAGATCCTTCTCTTTCAATTCCTCGAGCGCCCGCGAGATGTTCGTGACTTTCGCCACGGGAAGGTGTTCGCTGGCTCCCGCCGAAACCTTCGCCACCGCGCCCGTAACCGCGGCCGACCGGCGTTCGGGAATCACCACGCCATCCGCTCCAGCAGCGTCCGCGGTACGCAGGATCGCTCCCAGATTGTGCGGATCTTCGACGCCATCCAGCACCACGATCAGCGAGCGCTCGCCGCGACGCGACGCCACCAGATCGTCGAGATCGCTATATTGTTTTGCCGAAGTCGCGGCCACCAGTCCCTGATGCGCGGCGTTGCCGGCAATCTCGTCAAGTTCCATCCGCGACAAAACGCGCACCGGAACGCCGATCTTGCGGCACTCGTCGATCGCCCGCTTCAAGCGAATGTCCTTCCGCTCCTTGGCGACTGCCACCCACTCAAAGTTGCGCCCGCGAGCCTTGAGCGCTTCTGTAACCGTATTGATTCCGTAAAGGATGTTCACGCCCAGTAGTGTACAGCGTGCTGTCCCCGCTCGTGGAGAGTCGGGTTAGTGTGGGGACGGGCGCCCTCGCCCGTCCAGCGCGGCACGATTAGCGTCTTCCGCAAATTCGCGGTGTAAATTTGAGTTGTTTCCTTGCGTGAAGCGGACAATCAGACTTGGTTGTCATCCTGAGCGAAGCGAAGGACCTATGTATTTGATTCCCCCGCGCGGAGGTCTTGCGCTCCGCGCAAGATGGCATTTTGTAAAACTCGACCCCTAATTCACCACGTCCTTCATCTGCTCGTCCACCGACACGGTGTACGACTCAAAGGGCGCCGTATCCATCGACACCGGGATCCGCTGCACTCCCGTCGCGGTCGGCGCGAAGCAATACCACCGTCCCTCTTCGGGGACGAAGTTCACAAAAAACATCTGTCTGTTGACTTCGAATCTCAATTCGTTTTCCTCTTTCCTCGCCCCAGACAGCAGAGACCCCGCATCGCGCGGGATGACTAGTCCCTAAAGTTAGATGACAGCTCGTTAAGTCAGATGCAAAATGGGGGCGCATTCGCGCCCCACTTAAGTGCCACTCGCTTACGGCTGATGGCTGAGAGGCTGACGGCTTACTTCTTGTCTTCGACATCCACGTACTCGGCGTCGATCACGCCTTCGTCCTTCTTCTTGCCCGCACCGTCGCTGCCGGACGCCGCACCCTGCCCGTCAGTCGGCCCCGCGCCGCCCGCACCCGGAGCCGCCCCAGGAGTCGCCTGCGTAGCCTTATACATCTGCTCCGCCAGCTTATGCGAAGCCGTAGTCAGCTTCTCGCGAGCCGAATCCATCTGCGACTTGTCGCCGCTTTCGATCGCCTTCTTAGCGTCCGCCAAAGCGTTCTCCACGTCGCCGCGCTCCGTGCCCGTGATCTTGTCGCCATGCTCCTTCAGCATCTTCTCGATGTTGTAGACCATCGAGTCGAGCTGATTCTTGGCCTCGATCTCTTCGCGCCGAGCCTTGTCTTCGGACGAGTGCGCGTCGGCTTCCTTAGCCATGCGCTCCACTTCTTCCTTAGACAGCCCCGAAGACGAAGTAATCGTGATCTTCTGATCCTTGCCCGTGGCCATATCTTTCGCAGTCACATTCAGGATGCCGTTAGCGTCAATATCAAACGTAACTTCAATCTGCGGAATGCCCCGAGGAGCCGGTGGCAGTCCCGTCAAATGGAATTTGCCCAAAGTCCGGTTCTGCGCCGCCATAGGACGCTCGCCCTGCAGCACATGCACCTCAACCGAAGTCTGACTATCGGCCGCCGTCGAGAACGTCTCCGTCTTCTTCGTAGGAATCGTAGTGTTCCGCGGGATCATCGCCGTAGCCACGCCGCCCAGCGTTTCGATCGACAAGAGTCAAAGGAGTCACGTCCAAGAGCAGCAGGTCTTTCACCTCGCCCTTAAGCACGCCGCCCTGAATCGCCGCGCCGATGGCCACCACTTCATCCGGGTTGACGCCCTTGTGCCCTTCGCGTCCAAACAGTTCTTTGACGATCGCCTGAATGCGAGGCATGCGCGTCTGTCCGCCGACCAGCACCACTTCGTTAATCTTGCTGGCGTCGATGCCCGCGTCTTTCAAGCATTGCTTCGACGGCCCCACCGAGCGCTGCAAAATGTCTTCGATCATGGTTTCGAGCTTGGCCCGCGTCAGCTTCTTGACCAGGTGCTTCGGCCCGGAAGCATCCGCCGTAATGAACGGCAGATTGATCTCGTGCTCCATGGTGGTCGAAAGCTCGATCTTCGCCCGCTCGGCCGCGTCGCGCAGACGCTGCAAAGCCATCTCGTTGCCCTTGCCGCGCAGGTCGAGCCCTTCATCCTTCTTGAATTCATCAATCAGCCAATCCACCAGCCGCTGATCGATGTTGTCGCCGCCCAGGTGCGTGTCGCCATTTGTGGCCTTAACCTCGATGACGCCCTCGCCCACTTCGAGCACCGAAATATCGAACGTGCCGCCGCCAAAGTCGTACACGGCGATGGTCTCGTCCTTGCCCTTGTCGAGCCCGTAGGCCAACGCGGCCGCCGTAGGCTCGTTGATGATGCGCTTCACCTCAAGCCCGGCAATCTTGCCCGCATCTTTGGTAGCCTGCCGCTGCGCGTCGTTGAAATACGCCGGCACGGTGATGACCGCCTCGGTGACCTTCTCGCCCAGATAGTCTTCCGCCGCCTTCTTCAGTTTTTGCAGAATCATCGCCGAAATCTCCGGCGGAGTGTACTTCTTCCCCTGCGCCATGACGGCCACATGGTCGCCGTCTCGCTCGACCTTGAAGGGGACCATCTTCATCTCTTCGCTGACCTCGTCGTAGCGGCGCCCCATGAAGCGCTTGATCGAGTAAACCGTGTTTTCAGGATTGGTAATGGCCTGCCGCTTGGCGACCTGCCCCACCAGCCGTTCGCCGGTCTTGGTGAATCCGACGACCGAAGGCGTAGTCCGGCCACCTTCTTCGTTCGGGATAACTTTCGGCTCTCCGCCCTCCATAACCGCCACGCAGGAGTTGGTGGTCCCAAGGTCAATTCCGATAATCTTTCCCATAACGCATCCTCCGATACTAAGATAAGTGCTTTATAATCAGCGCGATAATGATTGCGCTCTAGACCATGCTATAACCTGAGCGAATCATTGTCAAGGTTTAGATGAGCCAAGGCGGGAAGAAGTTGCGTTTGCTTTTGCCAGCGTGGGGACGGGCGCCCTCGCCCGTCCAAGCCGAGCAACGCTCGGCCGTTTTTTTCGCCCCAACCTGTCATTCCAAGCGGCGGAATCGAAAGGACCCCTGGCCTCGCGCTTTTCGAGATAAAATTGGGACTTGAAGATTTGACATGTGCTAAACATGAAAGTATGTTTAGCACATGTCAAAGATGATTCAGCTTCGGAATGTGCCGGACGCCCTGCATCGCACTCTGAAAGCCCGTGCCGCAACCGCGGGCATGTCATTATCGGATTATCTGTTAGCAGAAATTAGAGAGATCGCAGAGCGGCCAACTTTGACAGAGCTGCGCGCGCGTCTGCATAAGCGCGAGCCGGTTGCCGTCCAACTCGATACTGCCCGCCTGGTGCAGGAAGAACGCGCAGGAAGAACGCAGCCACGATGACCGTACGTAGGATGACCGGTGATCGCCTGTGATTGTCCTCGACGCATCCGCCGCCATTGACTGGCTGCTTCAGACCGCTGCGGGACAGCGGATTGAGCAGCGGATTTACTCGCATAACGAATCCTTGCATGCTCCTCACCTCCTGGATCTTGAGGTCGGCCAGGTACTGCGGCGTCTGGTGCGGGAAGGCTCGGTCTCAACCGACCGCGCTGATCAGGCCATCGAGGACTTGCTCGACTTGCGAATCACTCGGTATCCCCACTTCGTTCTGCTGCCCCGGATTTGGCAGCTCCATCACAATTTGTCCGCGTATGATGCGGCATACGTCGTGCTTGCCGAAGAACTCGGAGCTCGATTGGTTACACGTGACGCCCGGCTCGCGTCTGCATCCGGTCACACCGCGGCAATCGAGTTGTTTTGATTCGACAGCCGGCTTCCCCACCTTCCGCGCTTTTCGAAAGCCGGGATTTCATGGCTCCACCCACCTGGGATTTGGCCCCCCGCCTCATTCCTCTTTCGCGACGCCGTCGTCTTCCCATTGGTGGCCGCACGAATCGCAGGTCCATTTGTATTTTTGGGAAGACTCATCCGTCGCCATTGCCGGCGCAGAGGTGAGACCCTCAAAAACGACTTCCGTGGAATGGCATTTGGGACAGCGCACCGGAAGCTCGTCGAGCTCTTGATTCTTCTCTCTTGGAGTCGGATCGTCCTCAGGCTCGTAGTGCTGCATTGCGGGCCCAGCCCAGGGCAGACCGATTCGCATGATTTCGACGCCGACCCCCTTCGAGAAATTTGAGGTCACCCTGTCCACGCCCGTAGCTTTCTCTGGTCCCATGAAAAACGGAATTCCCGCCTCATCCAGAATCGTCTGTACCTTGAGCGCGTCGCGCACACTCCACACGGTACAAAGGTCAACCAGTTTGCGGTCTTCGTCATACTGGTCTTCCTGGGAAGAATCCGGGGGTGAAGAATCGGAGTCGGGAAGATCGGAACCGGCCGAATCGCGGAATTTCGGAGATTCGTGCTCAGATTCGTGCTCGAAGAAAGCTGGCGGCGGCTTAAACGGCGACGCTCTAAACTCTGATGGAGAAGATGGCCGCTCGTCTTCAACCTCAGCCTTCAGCCCGCGTGATCGAACCTCATTGGCAAGAGCTTGTTGGGCAAAAGGCGTCAGTTCCGAGCTTTGCGGGATGAGGACGAGCAATTCGCCATCACTCATCTGCCGATAGCGCTCGGAGATGCGCAGAAATTCCCCCGCCGCCGGATCGAAAGTGTCCATAGTCGTCGGAATAATATACCGTCACGAGTTGGTGATGATTCTACTGAGAACTGACAACTGAGAGCTGAGCGCGGGTCCTACCTGGGAAACTTCATCCCCGCCATGCGCCGCGCAAAACTCGGCTTGCCCATCTGCTTGAACATCTTTTTCATTTGGGCATACTGCCGCAGCAGGTTGTTGACTTCCTGCACGCTGGTGCCAGAGCCGCGAGCGATGCGCTTGCGGCGGCTGCCGCTGATGGCTTCGTGATGGTTGCGCTCAAAGCCGGTCATGGAATTGATGATGGCCTCGACCCGATTGATCTGTTTTTCGTCAACCTTGTCGGCAGCCTTCTGCAGACCGGAAAATGCGCCGACGCTGGGCAGCATGCCCATGAGACTTTGCAGCGATCCCATCTTGCGAACTTGCCGCAACTGGTCGCGGAAATCTTCCAGCGAAAAGCCGTCGCCCGCAAGCATTTTGGACGCTAGATCGTTGGCCTTCTTCTTGTCGATCTGCGACTCGGCTTTTTCGATCAGCGAAAGAATGTCGCCCATGCCCAGAATGCGCGACACAATGCGGTCGGGATGGAAAGGTTCAAGCGCATCGTATTTTTCGCCGATGCCGATGAACTTGATAGGCTGTCCGGTGACCTGCCGAATGGAAAGCGCCGCGCCGCCGCGTGCGTCGCCGTCCATCTTAGTAAGCACAACGCCGGTAAGCGTGAGCTTCTTATGGAATTCGTCGGCCGAGCGGACCGCGTCCTGTCCAGTCATCGAATCGGCGACAAACAAAATTTCCTGCGGATTGAGCAGCCGCTTCAGCGACTGCATCTCCTCCATAAGCTGCTCGTCGATGTGGAGGCGGCCGGCGGTATCGACGATAAGCACGTCGCAGCCCGTGTTGATGGCCTCGCGGCGCGCTTCCTTGGCCAGCCGCTCGACGGTAGCCGTATTCGCCTCGCCAACCTCGCCATCGTAAAGATTGGCCTTGATCGCCGCCGCCACCACTTTAAGTTGCTCGCGCGCCGCCGGACGGTAAACGTCAACCGAAACCAGCAGCGGCCGGTGTCCGCCATTCTTGAGCCAGTTGGCCAGTTTGCCCGACGTCGTAGTTTTGCCGGACCCTTGCAACCCGGCCATGAGCACGACGGTCGGCGGCTGCGACGCAAACTTTAATTTAGCCATGTCTTTGCCAAGAGTCGCAACCAGTTCGTCGCGGACGATCTTGATAACCTGCTCGCCAGGCGAGAGCGCAGTCAGCACTTCCTGCCCAACGGCCTTAGCCTGGATGCGATCGATGAGCTCTTTGACAACTTTGAAGTTGACGTCGGCCTCAAGCAGCGCCAGACGAATCTGTTTCAGCGCCTCGGAGATGTTCTCTTCCGTGAGGACCGCTTGTCCGCGAAGAGACTTGAAAGCGCGCTGGAGTTTTTCCTGGAGATTCTCGAACATAGCGTAAGCAGCTATTTTAGCAGTCGCGGCGGGGTGGGAGTCGTTGGTCGTTGGTCGGCGGTCGTTCGCTGTTCGTCGTTCGGGAAATCAAGTGGTGTCATCCTGAGCAAAGCGAAGGACCTATGCAGTCTGCGCGTCAAAAGCGAGTTGTGTCGCTGGCATACAATGCAAGAACCTGAGAAGAGCCTATGGCCGACGGAAATCACGAGCCCCGGTTGCGAGACATCACACTTCTGCGAGGCCGCGTGGCAGATTGGGAGGTCTATCCGTTCGCGATTCCGGTCATCCGCAGCCTGTCCGACATCAAGTTCAAGAGCCGGGTATGCTTCTTTGTCGGGGAGAACGGATCCGGGAAGTCCACACTCGCTCGAGGCCATCGCTGAAAACGTTGGCTTCAACCGAGAGGGCGGTGGCCGCAATTTCTCTCGCGAGACCACAGCGAGCGTGCAATCAACATCTCCGCTTTCTCGCGCGCTGCGACTGTCTTGGTCTAAGAAGCTAACGAAGGGTTTCTTTCTGCGAGCGGAGAGTTTCTTCAACATGGCCACCTATCTCGATGAGCTTCAGACGGTAGATGGGAAGGCCCTGGCTCCTTACGGGGGAAAGTCGCTCCACGAACAATCACATGGGCAGTCTTTCATCGCGCTGCTTGAAAACCGGTTCTTCCGCCAGGGGTTTTACCTTCTGGATGAACCGGAGGCGGCGCTGTCTCCCCAGCGTCAGTTGACCTTCTTGCTGTTACTCCGCAGCCTGTTGAAGGGCAATCCCGATATTCAGTTCATTATTGCGACGCACTCGCCGCTAATTCTTGCTTACCCGGACAGTCAGATTCTTTCTTTCGATGGTTCGCAACTGAACGAAATCGCTTACGAGGAATCGTCGCCCTACAACATCGTTCACGGTTTCCTCAAAGATCGCAGACTCTACCTGAAGCACTTGTTCGCGGAGTTGCCGTTGGATTAATACTCGCGCTCACTGTGACCCCGATCCCAGCATCACTTCTTTTGCCGCCACCACCGTGTTGCAGTGAATCGTGATCGTGTCTTCGAGCTTCAGGGCATATCCGCCGGCGAGTGTAACCATCACGGGGAGGCCTCCCGCCTTGGCGGTTCGGAACACCAGAGCATCGCGCTCCTTCAATCCCTCGATCGTCAACGACAATCCACCCAACTGATCTTCGCGATAAGGGTCCGCTCCGGCGAGGTAACAGATGAGGTCCGGCTTGAACTTGCTCAACCCCAGACTGAGCGCGTTGCCGAGGCACGCCAAATATTCGCCGTCGTTGATCTCATCGGGCAAATTCATGTCAATCGACGAAGGCGGCTTAAACTCCGGATAGTTGTTTTGCTGGTGAAGCGAGATGGTGAAGACGTCATCGGCCTTCGAGCCGCCCATTTCCGTTTCACCCGTCCATGATGGATTCCACGTGGATTTGGGCTCCGACGGCAAAGGCTCGCTGGCCTTACGTTTGCGCGCAAAGATCGTGGCCGAGCCATTGCCTTGATGCACGTCGCAGTCGACCGTCATCGCGGTGCGAATCTTGCCGTCGCGCTGCATGCGGCGGATGGCGATAGCCACGTCGTGGATCATGCAGAAGCCTTCGCCGTGATCCGGGAACGCGTGATGGAATCCTCCACCAAGGCTGATCGCGACGCCGTCGTTGAGGGCATGACTGGCCGCCAAAATGGAGCCGCCCGCATTGAGCCAGAAGGCGCGCACCAACTCCAGCGAGTACGGGACTTCGAGTTCCAACTCTTCGCGGGGGCTGAGCGTGCCCGTTTTCAATTTCTGGACGTATTGCGGAGTGTGCACGAGCAGCACGTCCTGGTCGGTTGCTGAATCGGGAACGACAAAATCGGAAGGCGCCGCCGTTCCGGAGGCGAGCAGCTGGTCATGAATGCACTTGTATTTTTCGGCGGGAAAAACATGGGAGCCGATGGGCAGGTAGTAGTCGTCGCTATAGACGAGCTTGAAGGGCAGCATGCGGCGCTCAGTATCGGCACTCAGCGGGGCGAGGGCCGAAAACTCCATATCATACGCGATTACCGGGTTTTCGACCTGACGTTCGCGGTTTGCCGCGGTTTGCCGCACCACGTTAGCTGTTAAACTTGGCCGGTTGCCTGCCAAAAAGAAATCGCCGTCGCAAGGGACCGCCGCCCCCGGACCTCCGCCTGCTTCCTCTCCGAGTCACGGTGAAGGGAAAGGCCGGATTTTCCTGATCGATACGATGTCGTTCATTTTCCGTGCCTATCACGCCATGGCGCGGCAGCGGCCGATGTCCACGAAGACGGGGGTGCCGACCGCGGCAACCTATGTTTTCGTCAACATGCTGCGGAAGCTGCGCGACGATTTTTCGCCCGAGTATCTGGCGGCGGTGTTCGATGTGGGCGCGCCCACCATCCGCAATCAGCAGGCGGAAGCGATTACGACCATCCGCAAGTTCGACATCAAGACGCAGACCTTCAAAGAATCGCAATATGACGGCTACAAGGCGAACCGCAAAGAGATGCCGGGCGATCTGGTGCAGCAGATTCCCTACATTCGCCGCGCGCTGGAAGGGTATCGCATCCCAATTTTGCAGTTGGAAGGTTACGAAGCCGACGATGTGATCGGAACGCTGGCAAGGAAAGCGGCGGCGGAATTGCACCCGGTGTTTGTCGTGTCGAGCGACAAAGACATGTTGCAGTTGGTGACCGAGAAAGTGCGGGTGTTAAATCCCCCGAAAGACAATCTGATCTGCGATGCGGCGAAGGTGGAGGAACTTCTCGGTGTGCCTCCGTCGAAAGTGGTGGATGTGATGGCGCTGCGCGGCGACGCGGTCGACAACATTCCCGGCGCGCCGGGGATCGGCGACAAGGGGTCGGTGGAGCTGATTCAGCGCTTTGGCAGCGTGGAGCAGGCTCTGGAACGTGCTGCTGAAGTCGAGAAGAAGACGTATCGGGAATCGCTCGAAAACAATCGCGACAACATCCTTTACAGCAAACAGCTGGTAACGATTGACACCGACGTGGCGGTAGCACTGGATGTTCCCGCGATGAAAGTGGGCGAACCCGATGTTGAGTCACTGCGCGCGCTGTTTGCCGAGCTCGAATTCACTTCGTTGTTAAAGGAACTCCTTCCCGTTATTGAAGTGAAGGAAGGCGACTACCGGGAGATCAAGTCGAAAGCTGAATTCGAAGAGTATTTAAGAGGCTTGGGCGAGGGTGCACCACTCGCGCTGGCAATTCCGACGGAACACACCCAAGGCACTGACACCGAAGGCACTGCGGGAGAAGACGAGCCGCAGCCGGCGCAGTCCGGGTTTCTGGCTCTGCAGCCCGCGGATGCGGAGGATCGGAGTGCCGGACGTCTACCTAGCATTGCGGTCTCGAATGCGCCGGGGGCGGGGGCGATGGTCGCGCTGGAAGATGCGGAGCTCGCCGATCGAGTGAAACGCGCGCTAGAAGATCCCGCTCTGCCGAAGTCGGTCCACGATTTCAAGTCTGCGCTGCACCATTTTTCCGATCGTCCTTCTGGAACTCAAATCGCGCTGGCCGGAGTGCGGCATGATCCGATGCTCTATTCCTACCTGCTCGATCCGACCTACTCGTCGCATTCGTTGCCGGAGGTGGCGCTGCGGAGATTCAATTTGAAGCTGAGCGGCAACCTGGCCGAGGCGGCGGATGTAACGGGCCGGCTGGCGGCCGCGCTTCGCAAGGAAGTCGACGACCAGGGGCTGACGTCGGTCTACGAGGAGATCGACCGGCCGTTCGTGCCCGTGCTGGCGCGCATGGAAGACGCGGGAGTGAAGATTGATCCGGCGGCGCTGGAGCGGATGTCCGTGAAGTTGCAGCGCGAGGCCGCAGCCAAAGCGCGTGACATTTATGAGCGCTGCGGCCTGGAGTTCAACATCAATTCGCCGAAGCAACTTGGGGATGTGCTGTTCAACAAGCTTGCTCTCCCCATGCCGGTGAAATATGGGAAGGGAAAAAAGATTTCGACGGCGGTGGATGTGCTGGAAGGATTAGCGGCGGATCACGAAGTTCCGCGGCTCGTTCTCGAGTATCGCCAGCTGACAAAGTTGAAATCGACTTATGTCGATGCATTGCCGGCGCTCATTCGCAGCCAGAGCGGCCGTGTGCATACTACTTTCGGGCAGACTGGGACGGCAACCGGCAGGCTGTCTTCGGCGAATCCGAATCTGCAGAATATTCCCATTCGCACGGAACTTGGGCGAGAGATTCGCGCGGCCTTTATCGCCGAGCCTGGGCACGTACTGCTGGCCGCGGACTATTCGCAGATCGAACTGCGGCTGCTGGCGCACTTCTCGAAAGACAAGCTGCTGGTGAAGGCGTTCCAGCGCGGGGACGACATTCACACGCTGACCGCGTCGCAGGTGTTTGGCGTGCCACCGCTGATGGTTACTCCGGACCATCGTCGGCAGGCGAAGGTAGTGAATTTCGGGATTGTCTACGGTCTGTCGGCGTTTGGGCTATCGCAGCAGCTGGGGATCACAACCGGCGAAGCAAAGAAATTCATCGATGCCTATTTCGAGAAATATGCCGGCGTGCGCGCTCTTTATCGATGCTACGCTCGAGCAGGCTCGTCGCGATCAGAAAGTGTCGACGCTATTCGGGCGCATCCGGCCGATTCCCGACATCAACAGCAAAAACCCCACCCAGCGCGGATTTGCGGAGCGCACGGCGGTGAACACTCCGCTGCAGGGAACGGCCGCCGACCTGATCAAGGTGGCGATGATTCGGATTGACGAGGAAATCAGGAAGCGCGGGCTGAAGTCGCGCATGACTTTGCAGGTGCATGATGAACTTGTGTTCGAAGTGCCGGAGCACGAAGTGGACGCGATGAAATCGCTGGTGCGGGAGCACATGGAGCAAGCGCATCGGCTCGCGGTTCCGCTGCTGGTGGAAATCGGAGTCGGGCTAAACTGGAGAGATCTGGAGTAGACGAGTCAGTCGGTCACGAACAGCGCCGGCAGAATTTTGCCGGCTTCGCCCTGATAACAGTGGTCAAACTCCGAGGCATTCGCGGGTTCTTCCGGACCGACGTAGTATGTGCGCGCCCGCCCGCGGACGTGTGCGACGAAGCTGGCGGCAGGTTCCACCACCCCGGACGTTCCCACCGCGGCGAACACTGTGCAGTGATTCAGTGCCGCAAAGATGCGGTCCATCTCGTAGGGCACTTCCCCAAACCAGCAGATGTGCGGGCGGATTCTGCCTCCGCATTCGCAGCGCGGAATCTCGGCCGGCGCCTCGTAGCCGCGGTGATCGGGGAACGGCGGCCGCCGGCAGGAGTCGCAGCGGCTCTTGAAAAGCTCGCCGTGCATGTGAAGAACGTCGATCGATCCCGCCTGTTCGTGCAAGTTGTCCACGTTTTGCGTGCAGAGGAACAAGCGGTCCGCAAGCTTGCTCTCCAGTTCGGCGAGCGCGAGATGCGCGGGGTTGGGTCTGGCAGCGGCGGCAACGCTCCGGCGCATGGAGTAAAAATCCCAAACTAGCCGAGGATCGCGCGCCCACGCATGAGGCGACGCCACTTCTTCAATGCGATAGTTTCGCCACATTCCACCCACCCCGCGAAAGGTGGGGATGCCACTCTCGGCGCTGACGCCGGACCCTGTAAGAATGAAGACCCGATCTTGCGGTCCGATGTGAATCATGAGCTGAGAATTCGCTCCTGAGGAAAACTATTCCGGCATTTCCGTTATACTCTTGGAAACAATCGTCATGAAGCGCCGCGTTCGTCGTTGATTCCAGCCGCGTGACCAGAAAGTGTTTCACCCTGCGGAGGCAGTCGGATGAGTGCAGCTCCATCGCTGGCGCTGGAAAAGACGCAACGGCGCGCATATCCCCGCCGCCCGGTTCATGTCCCCCTGGATGTAATCGCGCTCCGATCCGGAGTTCCAGAAAATTTGCCCGGCCGTTGTACCGACCTCAGTGAGAGCGGAGTAGGCGCCGTCATCGCCGGAGAATTGGTTCCAGATCAGCAGGTCGCCGTGGAGTTGCGGCTTCCAAATGTTGGCGTGCCGGTGCGCGCGCGCGCGCTGGTTCGTTATCAGTCGCGGCTCCGTTGCGGGCTTGAGTTTACGGGGTTGTCGGCGGAACAGCGGACGATGATCCGGTATTGGGTTGATCGCTCCGCTTCGGCGCCGGTGAATTTCACGGATCTAAAAAAAGAAGAGCCGGTTGCGGTTGTAGGGATGGAGATGGAGACGGAAGCGCCTGCCGCGCTGCCGGCTGCCAACCCAAGGCGCAGAATTCGCGTCGGGCGACGCGGATTTTATGCGCTGTTCGCCTGTACGCTGGCGCTTGCTGGTCTGGGATGGTGGCAGTGGCAGAGATCCTGGGGCGAACTGGAAACGAACGAACTGGAAACGCACGCGGCGGTTGCGGAGCAGGAGTCGCAAGTCGCTCCCGAAGCCGTCTCTGCCGAAACCATGGCGAATCGGATTGTGACCAAGGTCGAGCCGGCCTATCCGGAGGCCGCGCGAAATGCGGGGACCGAAGGACTGGTAGTGCTGGATGCGGTTATTCGGCCGGATGGCAGCGTGAAAAGTTTGCGGCCTGTGTCCGGACCCGATCTGCTGGTGCAGGCGGCGACGGAGGCGGTGCAGTCCTGGAAATTTGAGCCTTACCTAACCAGCGGCCAGGCAGTTGAGGTGGAAACCACGATTGCGGTCGAGTTCCGGCTGCATTGAGGCGGCGCTACTCGAATGTTTCAGCCTGTTGGAAGGGAACGCCGAGCTGGTCTTTTGCCGAGACGATCGCGGAGCCGCCCGGTTCGCTGTCGAGTTGCCAGTCGATGTTTAATGCCGCATCATTCCACGCCACCGTGCGTTCGTGCTCGGGCGCATAAAAGTCGGTCGCCTTATAGAAGACATGGGCGGTTTGCGACACGACTCGGAAGCCGTGAGCAAATCCGCGCGGAATCCATAAAATGTGTTTGTTCTCGCCGGAAAGTTTGAAGGATTCCCACTTTCCGAAGGTGGGAGAGCTGCGACGGAGGTCGAGCGTGACATCAAGAATCTCGCCGGTGATGACGCGCACGAGTTTTCCCTGGGGCTGGCGAATCTGGTAGTGCAAGCCGCGGATGACATTCTTCTGGGAATAGGAATGATTGTCCTGCACGAATGGCTCGGGAATGCCAAGCTCGGCAAACGTGCGCTGGTTGTAGCTTTCCAGAAAGAAGCCGCGGTCGTCGCCGAACACACGCGGTTCGAGCAGCAGAAGTCCAGGGAGGCTGGTGGTGATTTTTTTCATTGGAAAGTTTCCATCAATGAATTTTCATCCATCAGAACACCCGCTCCCGCAGCAATTGCAGCAGGTAGGCGCCGTATCCATTGTTGCGCATGGGCTGCGCCAGCGCTTCCAGTTGCGCGGCGGTGATGTAGCCGGAGCGATAGGCGATTTCCTCGGGGCAAGCGACCATCAGCCCCTGGCGTTTCTCGAGGGTCTGGATGAATAGCGAGGCTTCCATCAAGGCTTCGTGCGTGCCCGTATCGAGCCAGGCCGTGCCTCGGCCCATCACGCAGACGTTGAGTTGATTGCGTTCGAGATAGACGCGGTTGACGTCGGTGATTTCAAGCTCGCCGCGCTTCGAAGGCTTAAGGCTCGCGGCAATTTCGACAACCTGCCGATCGTAGAAATAAAGTCCGGTGACCGCGTAACGCGATTTCGGGTGCTTCGGTTTCTCTTCAATACTGAGCGCCTTCCCCTGCGGATCGAACTCGACGACGCCGTAACGCTCGGGGTCATGGACGGGGTAGGCAAAAACGCGCGCGCCTTTGGGTTGGAGCGTCGCTACGCGCAATTCTTTGACCAGGTCGTGTCCATAGAAAATGTTATCGCCGAGCACGAGCGCGCAACCGCTGGAACCGATAAATTCCTTGCCAATCAAGAATGCCTGGGCAATGCCTTCCGGCTTCGGCTGCGCCGCATACTGGAAGTGGACGCCGTAGCGCGAGCCGTCGCCGAGCAAGTGCTGAAAGCGCGGCAGATCCTCGGGCGTCGAGATGAGCAGGATTTCGCGGATGCCGGCCAGCATGAGCGTGGAGAGCGGGTAGTACACCATCGGCTTGTCGTACACCGGTAGCAGGCTCTTGGGAAGCACGTGGGTGACGGGATAGAGTCGCGTGCCCGATCCTCCCGCAAGAATGATGCCCCTATAATTCAATGGCGAATTCGGTGGCGCGGTTTTGGTCATGTCGAGTATCAGCCTCAACCTTCAGTGGCGTAGTGTTTCGCAATCCATTGACGATAGCTGCCGCTGGTAACGTCGCGCACCCAGTCTTCATGTTCAAGATACCAGCGGACGGTTTTGCGCAGGCCGCTTTCAAATGTCTCCAGCGGGCGCCAGTTCAGTTCGCCCTCGATTTTGCGCGCGTCCATGGCGTACCGGCGGTCGTGTCCGGCGCGGTCTTTGACGAATGTGATGAGCTGGCGGTGAGGAACGGCGGGGTCGTTCGGGCGCAGGTCGTCCAGCAACCCGCAAATGGCGCCGACAATTTCGAGGTTCTTTTTTTCGCTCCGCCCACCGATGTTATAGGTTTCTCCGGCGCGGCCGAGGGAGAGTACGGTACGAATCGCGCGGCAGTGATCCTCAACGTAAAGCCAGTCACGAACGTTCTTGCCGTCCCCATAGACCGGGAGCGGCTTGCCGGCGCAGGCATTCAGGATCATGAGCGGAATCAGTTTTTCGGGAAACTGGTAAGGTCCGTAATTATTGGAGCAGTTGGTGGTGAGAACCGGAAGGCCGTAAGTGTGGCGATAGGCGCGGACCAGATGATCGGAAGCCGCCTTGGACGCGGAGTACGGGCTGTTGGGAGCGTAAGCAGTGCTTTCGCTGAAGGCCGGGTCGTCGGGGCCGAGCGATCCGTAGACCTCGTCGGTCGAGACATGCAGGAAGCGGAACGATACGCGCTCGGGCTCCGGAAGCGCCGACCAGTAGGCGCGCGCTTCTTCGAGCAAGCTGAAGGTGCCGTTAACATTGGTGCGGACGAAATCGTCGGGGCCGTGGATGGAGCGGTCCACGTGGCTCTCAGCGGCAAAGTGAACGATGGCGCGGGGTCGTTCGCGCCGCAGCAGGGCGCGCACGAAATCGCGATCGACAATGTCGCCCTGCTCGAAGCGATAGCGCGGGTCAGCCTCGACCGCACGCAGGTTGTTAAGATTGCCCGCGTAGGTCAGCTTGTCGAGATTCAGGATGCGTGCGCGTTCCGAAGCCATCCATTGGAGAATGAAGTTCGACCCAATGAAGCCCGCGCCACCGGTAACCAGGATGGAATCTTCCATGCTCCGAATGCGGCTTCGCGCAAAGACGCCGCCTTCCGATTCTAATCATTATTACCGCCGGACGCGAAGTCGCCCAGCTTCGGTGCCGGGTATCCAGATCAGGCAAGCACGGTCTGGCTGGGGGCGACCGCTTGGGCGTCGAAGACCGTCGCCAGGCCGTGAATTACCGAAGCCAGGCGCACGGCCGCGAGGATCGATTCCTCCGTCATGCCTTTGCTGCGCAGAACCTGCTCGACGAGGGGGACTCGGCCTAGCGCACTGCCGGAACTGTGGAAGTGCGGATGTGAACCTGGCCGGCCGAGCTCCAGCCCAGCACGTTGTAGTAGGCCGTTTCGATTGACCGGGCAATTTCCGGCCAGAGATACTGGCCCTGGATCCGCTCGCGTCCCCGGGCCGCAGACTGACGGCGAAGATCGGGATCGTGGACGAGCAAGTCGAGCATGCGCTCAAGATCTGTCCGGTCGCCGCGACGGAAGGTGAAGCCGGCGCCCTCGACCACTTCCCTATTCTCCGGAATATCGCTGGTCAGCACCGGAACCCCGGCCGCCATGGCATCGAGAAGAGCCAAAGACAGACCCTCCAGTTCGGACGGAAGCACAAACAAAGCCGCATTGGAGACAAGCTCTTCGAG
This sequence comes from uncultured Acidobacteriaceae bacterium, assembly GCA_963767605.1. Taxonomy (GTDB): domain Bacteria; phylum Acidobacteriota; class Terriglobia; order Terriglobales; family Acidobacteriaceae; genus Acidiflorens. Next base: position 81,595 of record CAVYEP010000014.1, read on the forward strand.
ATCGCGTCCGGAAACCCAGGGCAGAAAACGGATCTGCTCGGATTCGTGGCGGCGCAAGCTGTTCGCATAGCCATCGGAGTGACTCGATCCTCCGGCGAGTACCAGTTTCATGTCGGTGTGCAGGTGTTCGAAGGCCTCGATCAGGAGATGGCAGTTCTTTTCCGGCGAAAACCTGCCCAGGAAAAGGACGTAGTTATCCGGGAGGAGATCCCACTCGATGAGTTTCCGGGGAAGTCGCTGGGGAGCCAGCGTGGCTCCGTTCGGCACGTAGATAGTATCGCGCTTGTACTGTTCACGGTAGTACTCCTGCAAGGTGCGCGAGACGACCATGGTGGCATCGGGCAAGGAAACCGCGGCCGCTTCTCCCCAGCGCAGCACGCGCGCTGCGAACCGCCCCCACTTGCCGCGCTGCCAGTCGAGACCCTGCACAGTGACGACGGTCTTCTTGCCGGCGAGCCGCGGAAGAAAAGAAAACAACGCCGGTCCCAGGCAGTGGTAATGGACGACATCGTAGTCCGACGTCATGGCGTGCGCCGTGCTCAATAGAGTATGGACGACAGTTTCCAGATGCTTGGAGCGGATGGTAGGCAAGCGCCGCACCCGCATGCCGTTGTGCGTACTCATGGGAGGAGTGAAATAGGAACGGCAATAGACGGTGACTTCGTGCCCCAGGCGGGCAAGTTCGTGGCCGGCCTGCTCGTAATAGGATTCGATGCCGCTGTACTTGGAAACCAGGCCGCGACCCCCGATGAACGCGACGCGGACGCCGCGACGCGGAATGGGGTGCTCCGGTGCGGCCGGGGAAAGACAGAACCTTCTTGGCGGACGTGAGCCGGCAGTAGAGTTCAAGCAGCTTCTCCATGTGCTGGCCGGGGTCGTGGTTTGCTTTCACACGGCTGCGGGCGGCAGCTCCCATCTTCTGGATCAGATCGGGGCGGTCAAACAGAAATCCGATGGAGCGCGCGAGTTGTTCGCGGTCCCCGTCGGCATAGAGGAGCCCGGTAACGCCGTGTTGAACCAGTTCCCGGCGCGAGCCCAGATCGGAGGCGATGACCGGCCGTCCCCAAGCGTAGGACTCCAAAATCGATTTCCCCAAGGTCTCATAGGCGTGGGACGGAAATATGGAGAAAGCTGCAACCGGCGATCCTCTTCTGGAGTTTCTCGCCGTGGACCATGCCCGCGAACAGGACGTGCTTCAAATTCAGTTCTCGGGCCAGCGCTTCGAGCCGGGGACGCTCGGGACCGTCTCCGGCGATGACGAGAGGGATGTGCGGTAGCTGGGCCATGGCGCGCAAGAGTTCATAAGCGCCTTTCTCGGGAGAAAGCCGGCCGAAGTAGAGCACGTATCCATCATCGGCAGCGAGTTGAGCATTGCCGGGCAGAGCCTGGTAGTGGGGCAGGACTTCGATGCGGTGCGCAGGAAAACCGGCGCCGATGAGTTTGTTGCGCACGAATTCGCTGGGAGCCAGAAACACGTCCACGCAGCGTTCGTAAGTTCGCAACCACTTATGCAGGTACGCTTCCGCGGCAAGAACCACCGCGCTGGACCGCGAGCCGGCATAGCAACCCTTCGTGACCACGTTGTGGAAAGCGCCGTGGCTGCAGAGTTCGCAGGGGTGGCCATCGGCGACAAAATTGTAGGTAGGGCACAGAATCTTGAAATCGTTCAGGTGGTAGAGCACAGGAATCCCCTGGCGCTTCAGTTCCCAGAGGATCGAGGGCGACAGATGGTGGTAGATTCCGCGAATATGCGCCAGATCGGGCGAAAAATCAGAAAGGCACTTGCGCATGGCGCGCCGGGCCGATGGTGAATAAATGGCATGGGCTGCCATTTTGACCTTCTTCAGAAAACTGGCGTTCGGATCTTTGAAGTCAACGTACGGTATGCGATAACTGCGCCCAGCGAACGCTGGAGCACGACCGTGGTCCATGCTGAACAGAGCGGTTTCCTGGCCACGCTCGTCCATCTTGTGGATGAGGTCGAAGAGGTAGGCTTCCGTGCCGCTAAACGGATAGTCGTACTTGTTGCAATACAGGATGCGCATGGTCACCGTCCGATTGGGAAATGCGGGCCAGGAATTGCTCCGCAAAAGCGCGCAGATTTCGCTGGCGATTGTAGGAAGCGGCGATGCTGGCCGCGGCCGCGCGCTGGATTCCGGACAACGACGCTCTGTGGTCGTGAATCCAAGTGACGGCGCTGACGAAATCGGGCAACGATGCAGGCTGGTAAAGAAATCCAGTGCGCTGGTGCTCGACCAACTCGGGAATCCCGGTGATCGCGGGAGCCAACACGAGCTTTTCGTGAGCCATGGCCTCCATCAGGACCACTGGGATTCCTTCGCTCTTACTGGTCATGACGACCAAGTCGGCATAGCGGTAATAGCTGCGCAGGGCGGTGCGAGGCACGTGACCGATCAGGCGAACCGGTCCCTCGAGCCCCCGCGCCACAATCTCGCGTTCCAGAGCCGGACGCTCCGGCCCCTCGCCCACGATCCAGCAGAGGAAGTCGAGACCTTGGTTGCGAAGTTCCGCGCAGGCTTGGATGAGAAAGTGATAATCCTTGACCCGATGCAGACGTCCGACGGAGAGGAGACAGAACCGCTGCTGGTCTGCCTCGGCGGTAGGAGCGGATGCGGGCCAGGGGCGCACGCGATCGACGCCCAGACGTTGCACGACGATTTTCTCGGAGGGCGTGGCAGGGTAGTTGCGAAGAATGTACTGGCGGTTGTAGTCGGAGACGGTCACGCAGAACTGGCACGCACGCAGTTTGGCCGAGAGTAAATCCGCGCGCTGCAACAGATCGGAGCCGTGCAGGGTGAAGCTGAAGCCGATTCCGAGCAGGCGCGCAGCGGTTAAGGCCATCCACGAAGCGAAGTATCCGTGGTGGGCGTGGATGTGCTCGACCTCGAGCGGCGCCAGTTGTTCTGCCAGCGCGGCGCCCATTACCGTGTGGCCGAGCGCACGAATGCGCCGGGCAGGGGAGGCGCCGCGCTCCCACACCAAGGGCCGCAACAGCTGCCAGAGGTTGTGACGATTGGAGGCGAGCCGGCCAAGCGCCCGTATAAGTTCATCGTCGGAGAGCGGCTGGAAATACCGCGTCTCTTTCCAGAAGGCGCGTTCCAACAAGCTGAGAGCGCATTGGCGAGACGCGTTTGCCGCTGCAGCAGACGACTTGCACCCCGCGGCGGCGCAGTTCCGTGATTTCATCCATCACGTAAGGTTCGAGGGGAGAAGGAAACTCGTTGGCAATGTAGGCGATGGTCATGCGGCGGACTCCTCGGGCGCGCACAGCATCCCGGCAACCGTGAACACGAGCCCAATGACGAACTGGTACGCCATGTCGACAAAGAAAGCGTTGAACAGATACACGCTGAGTACGATGGGCCAAACCTTGCGCAGGGAGCGCACGGGGCCTCGCTCGCCGGGCGGAGCGCGCCAGGAAAGCCGGAAGAGGTTGAAGAAGAGAATGCCGTAGAGCGCCAGCCCCGGCACTCCGAACTCGACCAGCAAGGCGAGGTAAGTGTTGTGCACGTAGTAGGTGCGGAGGTGGTATCCCTCCATGCGCCGTGCGAGTTCGGCGTACATACCTCCGGCAGCCCAGCCGGTGAACGGCCGCTCCCGGAACATCGCCCAGCCGGCGTCGTACACGGCCAGGCGCGCCTCCACCGGACCGCGCTCTCCGGTGCGATCCCAAAGAGCGGTCTTCAGCGAATGTTGCTGAGGCCAATTGCCAGTCCAATCACCAGGCCCACCACCGCCAGCAAGGTGCAACGCCGCTTGCAGACGGCGTTCGACCAGGCGGAATCCGAGAACGATGGTGGAGACGACGAACGAGATCCAAACGGCGCGCGTCATGGTGGCGAGCACCGCCAGGGGCAGAACCATCCACAGGCACGTGACGACGGTTTTGCGCTTTTGCGAGAGTGCAATGACAAGAATCCCAAGGATGTTCAACGAAACGCCGTTGGCCACCGCCTGCAGAAATGGGCCGCGAGCGCGATCCGGATGAAAGCCAAGGCTCTCGTCAAGAATGAAACGCGGAAAGATGAGGGAGCGGGCGTCCACCAGAAAGGCAACGGCAATGAACACAAGGTAGGCGAGGGCAAGAACGATGAAGATTTCAAAGTGCCTTCGTTGCGATGCGCCTCGGAACACCAGCACCGCGAGGTGAAACAGCGCAAAGGGGACGATGTACTTGCTGGCGATGATGCTCCAGATTTGCGCGTCGAACGGCTCCCGAAGCACGCGCAACACGGCGAGCGCCGTCAGACCAAGCATGGGCAAGCTGAGCCCGGCAAAGAAGGGGACCTTATCGCGCAGCGCCATCGTACGCAGAGCCACGAAGAAGACCAGGATGCCGAACGCGATGCGGTCGGCGTAAAAAGAAAAGAGGTCCGGCGGCCGGAACAGGAAAACCGTCATCGCGGCCACATAAAGGATGGAGGGAAACGCCAGTCCCAGATGAAGGGGACGAAGCAGCAGGCCGGCAACTTGCCAAAGCGGGTTGTCGTCACTGTCCTGGGTTAACGCTAGAGCGCGGCTGCTCATGGTTAGACTGGCATCACGGTATCTGTAAGTTGCGGCTGGGTTTTGGGTAGGGCACGGCTTCAGCCGTGCCGTCCAGAGCTGAAAAATATGCGGGCTTTAGCCCCTGAGGTAATGTCGGTGGCGATCTGTACACCAACTGTGGAAACGCCATAGAGTCAGGCTCCGTCCGGCGCGAACAGCACGCGAACTGTGCCGGCGAGGATGCGCAGGTCGAGAAGCAAACTCCAGTTCTCGATGTAGGTGAGATCGAGGTGCATGTTGAGTTCGAACGACGGACAGCCGCGCGCCGTAATCTGCCACAGACCCGTGATGCCGGGTTTCACGTCAAGGCGCCGGAACTGGTGAAGTTCGTAGTGGTTGACCTCGTCGACCGGATGGGGCCGCGGTCCGACCAGGCTCATCTCCCCGCGCAGCACGTTCCAGAGCTGAGGCAGTTCGTCGAGGCTATAGCGGCGGATGATGTGGCCGACGCGGGTGATTCTGGGGTCGTCGTCGATTTTGAAGATCGGGCCTTCTCTCTGGTTGCGGTCGCGCAGGTCTTCCTTGAGGTGTTCGGCGTTGCTCACCATGGAGCGAAACTTGTAGCACCGGAAGCGGCGGCCTTTGGCGCCGGTGCGTTCCGCGGCAGTAGACGACCGGACCGGGCGAGTCCAGCCGGATCAGCAGGGCCACGATCGCCATGAGAGGGCTGGCCAACACCAGACCAATTGCCGCGCCGCTGACATCCAGCAAACGCTTCAGAAATAAGGTGGCGCTCGGCAAGGGCTCGCGATGAAGAGTGACGATCGGCACGTCTCCGATGCGATCGACGCCGGCGTCTGGCCATGGACCCGGGGGCAGATCGGGTACGGCACGAATGTCCAGGTGGTTGCGGAACGCGGCCTCGGCAGCTTCTCGCGTCAGGGCTGGCTGACCGGGAAGAGCGAGGATGACTTCATCGATGAATTCGGCGCGTGCGAGCCAGTCCAGGTCCGCGATTCGCCCCAATACCGCCGGAGAAAGCGGCAGATCGTTATCCACGAAGCCGCAGACGGTTGCGCGGTGGAGAGGATCATTGCGCAGTGCCTGGGCGATGGCGCGAGCGATCGGCCCCCCGCCAATGATGAGGATCTTGCGCGACTCAGTTTCGGCGGCGTCGCCGCTTCCATACAAACTGTCTCAACCGGCGGGACAGCGCGAGGCCGGCCAAGCTGCTGGAAAATATCGTGAAGGCGGCGACAGGACGCATTCTGTCGCCACGCGGCGATGAAGACCAGCCCGATCGCGAACAGGGTCGACTTCGCCAGGGCTGGGACGATCCCGGCGGGAGACGGATCCCCGGCGCGTTTGTAGACCCCCTCACAGAAGCCGAACAGCGTTACCAGAACGGCAAAAATCGGCAGATAAGCCCACGGCAGGCCCCAAGCGGGAAAGAACAGCGATAACGCGCCGCACACGACCACGAGAACGATCAAGTCTGCCGCCAACAGTTCACCAAGCGTGAAGCGATCGACGGCAGTTTGCGGCAGGAGGAGTTGAGTTAGCGTACGCGCGCTGGGCTTGTCTCGTGGTGGTGCGGTCGATCGCGTCGGCCGGACGTTTGGGGGTGGCGCCAGCCGTCGGCGGGAACCTGGGAGGCGGCATTGCCGGCGTCCCAAGAATCATGCGGGCATACTGCGAGGGGCCATCTTTGGCTTCCGCTGTCCCGTAGTCGGTTTGTGGTCAATTCGCTCATAGGATTCACAGACTCCGGTACAGGCCTTGCGGCACGGGAAACGGCGTTCCGCGAGGACAGTTCCGAGCAGAGGAACTTGTGCCTTGCTCAGCTGATCCTTGATTTGAGCGGCGACCAGGCGTCGTGTTTTGTTGGCGGTCAGCACCAGCACCAGGCCGTCGCAGGTTTGGCCGATGCTCGCCGTGAGCCAGGAGACCGGAGCACAGCACAGAATGGAAAAATCGAACTCGCTTGTGAGTTCGCGCAGCCGGGATAGGTTCTGCTCGGTGATCCGGTGTCCAGCAGGCTCCGGCAGCCAGCTCTGGCGAGGAACCATCCACAGCCGCGGTGCGATCGGCCAGTCGGCCTCCGCGCGGCTGGGGGACGCGATCTGCAGTTGGGCTTGCAGCGGCACCGAGTCCGGATGGCATTGGCATCGATCAGCCCGACGTCGTACCGGTCTTCCTCGGCCAGAGCTCTGGCAACCTCCAGGCATAATGCCGCAGTTGCAGTCGATGCTTCGACCGGGGCAAATCCGACGTGCCGCACCGGCCCCGATTCATGCCGGAAGAAGAGTTGCTGCACCAGCGCATGGATCTGCTCGTCGAGTGAACCGAAGCTACCGGAGAGACTGCTCGGCTGCGGGGTTTGCTCGCGAATCGTCCGTCAAGAGCCGCGGCTTCGGGGGCAGTTGGCGGTGTCGGCAAGAAGCTCGCGGAAGGTGCTCACTGGACCACCACCTTCGGACCGTCCGATCCGAAACAGAGGAAGGTCGCAGACCCGCGGGCTCGGGTGCCGGCAGCCAGGCCAGCACCGGCACCTCCAGCACGGCGTGAGCTTCGTCGGGCGTGCGAATGGTCGGGTCAAAGTATTCCGCCGTAAACGCCATGCCGACGCTGAACGCCATCGCCAGTCCGAAGGCGAGCAGAAAATAGAGCAGCACGGAGTGCGTGGGCAGGGCCGGGGCAGCGGGCGGCTCCACAATGGCCACATTGAGGATGCGGCGCTCGTCGAGCGCGTCGCCGATGCGCGCTTCCTCGCGCTTGCGAAGGTAGAGCAGGTAGTTGTCTTCATCGGCCTTGGCGGTGCGCATCAGATCCTGCTGGTCGACCGAGTCGGATTGCATCTGCTGTGCCGCTTGCGCGCAGCGCTGTAACCTGGGCGGCAGCGTCCGATTGCCGTGCCCGCAAGCCATCCGCCTGCACCTGGGCCTTCTCCAGTTCCATCCGGGCCCACTCATAGTTGGGATCCTTGTCGGTGGTTTCGTCGCGCACCGGGGTGAGCGCTTCGGCGGCGATCGATGCTCGCGTTTCGGCGATTTCCTGTTCCACCTCCTGCACCAGCCGGTAGGAAGGTTCAAAGCGGGTGAGCAGCTCGGTACGCTTGAGCTGAAGCTCCAGCAAGTGCGTCTTCATTTTTTCGAGAACCTCCGGATTGTCGGCCCAGCGCTTGAGCGTGACCGACCGCGAGGGAAACGACTTGAGTTGTTCGCGCGAGCGACGCAATCCGGCGTTCGGTCTCCACCCGATCCTGATCGATCTGGCGGTAGGCCGCGTCCGCTTCGCCCAGCTTCTGCAGCGCGATATCGCGTTCCAGCGCCGCCGAGACCACGCCCCGAGCGCGCGTGAAATGCACCAGTTCGGCTTCGGACTGATGCAGCCTCTTTTCGTATTCCGCGGTTTGCTGGTCGAAAAACTGAATCTCTCCCGGGGGCCGCTGAAGGTTGGTGTGCCGTTGCACGTAGAGGGTCGAAAGCGCGCCAGTATGCGCGCGGCTCGTTCCGGATCGGTGTCCTTGTAGCTGACCTGGATAAGGTTCGACTTCTTCAGGGCTTCGACATCCAGGCGGCGCGCCAGCTTGCGAACTGCGTGTTCGATCTCGGCGGGCGCTCGCGATCCGGGGTGTCGGCAGGAACCAGTCCCGCCATTTTCACAACTTGCTTCAGAAGGTCTTCGTCGCGCAGCAGCTCGACTTCGGAATTGAGCTCCTCTTCGGTGATGTCGGGACGCGTGAAGTCCATGGCGCTCGGCGGTTGCGGAGAAACGACGGGATCAAAGCGTCCCCGCCGCAGCAGAACCTTGAAATGCGATTCATATCGCGCCGAGAAGACGACGAAGAGCATCGTCGCCAGCAACACGAATCCAAAAGAAGCGGCGACCAGCCGCGGACGCCGGAACAACGTGGCCGCAAGCTCGCGAGGCGTGGGAGGTAGCGCGAGTTTTCGAGTTTCCGCTCAATCTCCGCGGACATGGGTCGTATGCGCGGGATGATCAGACCAGGCGAGATTGGGGGAAGCCCGCCAGATTTTGAGACGAATCAGTGAACGCTGCCACTCCTTTCTGTCTAGAACTGCAATGGGTTCATATACCAACTCATGGAGTTGGTTGGAACATACTTGCGGATCTTTGAAATCCGGCTCTGCGGCACAAAAATAAAGTCGCCGGGCTGCAGGTGCAGATCTTCGCGCGAGATCGCGAGAATCCAGCATTTTCTTCACGTCAATCACATGGGACTCGGCCACGTCCGCCGAAATCCGGCGAAACAGAACGACCTGCGAATGACGCGCCTGCTGCGTGAAGCCGCCCGCGATCGCCACCGCTTCATTTACCGTCAGATCCCCGCGCAGCTCATACTTCCCCGGCCGGGCCACTTCACCCGAAGCGAGGAAGTAAGGCTTGTCAAAGTCCTTTAAGGTGACGGTGATCTCAGGCTCGTGCAGAAAACCGCGATAGGCGTCGACAACCGCCTGCTGCATCTGGGGGATCGTGAGTCCTTCGGCCAACAGCGTGCCCGCGCCTCTCAGGGCCACAAAACCATCGGGTTGCACGGTCAGGGTCTGATTGAAGTCGGGAGAAAAAGTGAAATTCACGTCCACCGTGTCCGATTTCGAAAGCCGGTAAAGCGGATGGCGTTCCCCTCCGAATGCAGGATCTCCCATGCCACCCGCTTTCCCGGGTTGTGTGATCGCTCCGCCCACGGAACCGCCCGTGCCGGTCCGGTCCTGGCTCTGCGAGCTCTCCGCCGCCGCGATCTTGCCGGTTGGCGGAGCAGAGGACCCAGGCGCCGAAGCAGGCGACGGTACAGTCTCCTGAGCGGAAGTGACCACGGCTAGCTGCAGGATGAGCATGCCCGCAGCCCCCAAAACGACGCGTTTAGCAAATACATTCATCTCCGGACTCTCACCGTTGCTCAGAACGGCGAACTAAGCAGCTCGGATGATTTGAGCTGTTGCCGGAAGCTACCGCTGCGAGTCGAAGCACAACAAGACTTGGAAAGTACTGTCCACCGCGGTACGGGCACGTTCCGGCTGTCGGAAAGGTGATGAAATCCGCAGACAGGCCGCCTAGCGCTTGGGTTCCCGGTCACGCGACGTCCGCGAGAGTGGAGAGTCCTGCCGCAAAAGTAGTGCACCAGAGTAGCCCTCCGAAAGTAGACATCGACGGCAGGATTCATCACCAACAGAGTGTGACGGGGCCTACATCCGGTCCGTGCGCCTTTGGGCATGATGGAGACGTGAAAACCATACGTTCCGCCGAACTCTCCAGTGGAGTCCGCTCCAGCCGAATCCGAAGCCGTGCAAGTGCTGGTCGCCGATTCCGGTCCCATTCAGTCTCAACTCCTGACGCGTGCTTTGAGAAGCCGGCGCGAGTTTCGAGGTTTCCGCCGTCGCTTTGGAAACGTCCGCCCTCCACGATTTCATGCAATCGAATCCCACCGACGTGGTCCTGGTTGCCGGGAACCACCTGCCGGATTTGGGCCTGCTGCGCTGGTTGCGCGTTTCCTATCCCAAAGTCGCTCCCGTGCTGCTGGCCGAGAGCGAAGACCGCGAACTGGTGGTGAATGCCCTGCGCGCGGGCGCAAAAGGTATTTTCCTCTTTACTCACACTCCTTTCCCCATGCTCTGCAAGTGCATTCACTGCGTTTTCCGGGGAGAGGTCTGGATCAACAGCCAGCAGATGAATTACGTGCTGGATGCGTTATCGGAGGTGCCTACGCTGCGCGTGGTCAACGCCAATGGCAGGTCTTTGCTGACGCCTCGCGAGGAGCAGGTGGTCGCGCTCGTCGCCGACGGCTTGACCAACCGCGGAGTCGCCGACGAACTGGGGCTGAGCGAGCACACCATCAAGAAATATCTGCTGCGCATCTTCGACAAGATTGGGATCTCGAGCCGCGTGGAGCTGGTTCTCTACGCCATGTCGCATGGCGAGAATCGCCCGGCGGAATGGATGCCGAGCCATGCCCCGCAGCGGGTGGTGTAAGTACGGTTTGTGCCGGGGCGTTCCTCCACAGACTGCGGGGGAAATGCGCGACCATCGAGCCCCGGTGGGGCCAATTCACAATAAGGTGGGCCGCCCCTTCCGGCTGGATTTTGGGATCGCTTTACTCGTAGCGCAGCGACTCGATGGGATCGAGGTTGGCCGCTTTCCACGCCGGATAAATGCCGAAGACCAGTCCCACCGCGGCCGAGGCAACGAAGGCGAAGATCGACCAGTACATCGACATGGTGGCGGGAAGCGAATCGGAAACGCGACCGGAACGATGGCCGTGATGAGTGCGCCGAGCAGCGAGCCCGATTACTCCGCCGACGGCCGTGAGCATGACGGCTTCGAGCGTGAATTGCATCAGGATGTCGCGCTTGCGGGCGCCGATGGCTTTGCGCACTCCGATTTCGCGGGTGCGCTCGGTCACCGAAACCAGCATGATGTTCATCACGCCCACGCCGCCCACGATCAGGCCGACACTCGAAACCGCAAACATGAAGATGAAGATCATGCTCGTGATCTGATTCCACACGTCGGAAATCGAGTCTTGCGTGAAGACGGCGAAGTTATCCGGCTTTTCGGTCGGGACCCGCCGGCGGCGGCGCAGCAACTCGCGCATTTCGTCGATAGCTTTCGGCATGTCGGCGTGCGAGGTGGCTTTGACGCTGATCCAGTACTGCTTCAGTTCGGGGTGCAGCTTGCGAAACGTGGTCAGCGGGAAATAGACCTTGTTGTCGTCGGGATTCTTTCCGCCGCCGAACACGCTCTTGCGGACTTCTCGCCACCCCGATCACCTTAAACAACTGGCCTTCGATGTTGATTTCTTTGCCCAATGGCTGTTCGACTGCGGAAAAGTTCTTCGCGCGGTGTCGGCGCCGAGGAGGATCACCGGAGCGCGGCGCTCGTCATCGATCTCGCTGAACCAGCGGCCCGAGTCCAGGTCGAGGTCGAAGACATCTTTGTGCGGAGGCGGTGTCGCCTTCCAGAATCGTCTGCTTGGCCTTGCGGTCGCTTGTATTTGACGGCGTACGTGCCGGTGCCGAACTGCGGCTCGGACATAGCTGCACGCCGGCGGTGACGGCTTTCACGTGCGGCAGATCCTGCATCGCCATCGGCGTCGTCGAAGGTCAGTTCCTTGCGGGTGCGCAATTCTTCCGTTGGACGTCCGAAGGTGATGGGCTCCATGTGGAAGGCGAAAATGATATTCGATCCCATGCTGCTGATCACGCTGGCTCACGTTGTCGTTCAGGCCGCGCACGATCGACGAAATCCCGATGACGACGGCAACGCCGATCACGATGCCGAGCACGGTCAGCGACGAGCGCATCTTGTTGCTGCGGATGGTGTCCAGCGCCATCGTTCATGCTTCGCCGAATTCGCTTTTGACGAGCATTGCTTCAAAACCTTTTCACCGCCGAGACGCCGAGATCGCCGAGGAAAACCTTTGCTTTTACATTTCAAAGCGCAGGGCCGCGATTGGGATCGAGCATCGCTGCCCGTCGCGCCGGATACACGCCGAAGAAAATGCCTACGCTGGCGGCGACGAACAGTCCCGCCGCCACCGCCCAGAGTTTGATCACCGAGGGCATGCCGACCGCCAGCGTGACGCCCTTGGCGACGCGCGATGCCAAACAGCACGCCGATCATGCCGCCGAGCAGGGCCAGGATGACCGACTCGATCAGAAACTGCAGCAGGATGTCGCCGCGGCTGCGCGCCCATGGCTTTGCGGATGCCGATCTCCCGCGTGCGCTCCGTCACCGAAACCAGCATGATGTTCATGATCACGATTCCGCCGACCACCATGCGAGATGGCGGCGATGCCGATCATGGCGATAAAAAATGTGCCGGTGAAGTTCGACCAGATACTGAGCAGGCTGCTGTTGTTTTCCATGTCGAAACGATCGGCGTCGCCCGGGCGGATCGTGGCGGCGGGCGCGCACGATCACGCGGGCTTCGTCCATCGCTTCGTCCGAAGCCGGCGCCGGTGCCCACCGCCTTGGCGGAGATGCGCATGTTCGCGTTGTGGACGCCATACTGTTTGAACCACGACGTGATCGGCATGAACACATAGTTATCCAGGCTCTGGCCGAGCGTGCTGCCTTTCTTTTGCCGACGCCGATGACGCGGTAGATCCAGCCGTCGACACGAATCTCCTTGCCGATGGGATCGACGCCCGGCATCAGGTTATCGACGATGTCGGTGCCGACCACGACCACGGCGCGAGTTGTTTTCCAGGTCGATATCGTTGATCATGCGCCCGGAGTCGATGTCGGCATCCTGAGTAATCGGCAACCAGCAGGCGTCATTCCGCTGGACGATGCGTGTCGCTGATGGACTGCTCGCCATACTTCACATGTCCGCTATTGTTGCGTGCGTAGGCTCCCACATATGCGCAAAGCTTGCAGCCTTCGCGGACGGCTCGGTAGTCGTCCATGGTGAGGTCTTTGCGCTTCTCGCCCTCGAGGAATTGATCGATGTTGGTGACGGCGGGTGAAACTTTGAAGACGATGAAAACGTCGGCGCCCAGATTGAAGATCTTGTCGCGACATAGCCATTGATGCCGTTGACGAAAGTGACCACGGCAATCACGGCGGCCACTCCGATGACCACGCCCAGCAAGGTGAGCGCGGAGCGCAGTTTGTTCGCCCACAACGACAGGAACGCGATCTTGATCGCCTCGGAAATGTTCATGAGATCAGGTCTCAGGCGCTTCGGTCTCAGGCTTCGGGGCATCGACGTCTCGCGACGCTCTTTGACTCGCTATCAGTTTAGCAGCCGAGCGATGGACCACTGCGACCTGAAAGCATTCACGAGAGCGAGCATGTTATGTGGGAAGCTTCGGCAGGGCGGGGACGCCCGGCTCGCCATCGGCAGGGTTCAGACCTTGCCGGAAGCCAGACGCATCGAGAGCTTCACCGACACCAACGTCAGCAGCAGCGCCAGCACGGTCCAGCTCGCCGCACGACTCCAGGTTCCGCCCATGCAAGACCAGGACGGGCGTCACATGGACGGCAAGGACATGGAAAGCTGTGGGGCGTCGACGCTCTCACCGAACTGCACGATGGCCACAACTCCCGCCACCAGAACCAGTGCCAGTGCAAGACCCCCAACCACCAGGCCGGGCAGAGCGCGCTTCCACGGGAACGGGATCGGCGGCGGCGCTGCGGCCTCGCGCCGCACCGCATCCATGACGGAGACGGCGAAGCCCGACGACGGGAGGATTTCATCCTCACGGGAAAGAATGCGATCAATCTCGTCCTCGTTCGATGTCGCAATCAAGCGTTCTCATTAAGCCTCCTTCAGGCGCGGCACCGCCAACAGTTGCGGAAGTTTGCCGCGCAGGATTTCCCGTCCGCGAAACAATCTCGCCTTGACCGTGCCTTCGGGCAGGCCGAGGCTGCGCGCCGCGGCGGGGACATCCATGTCGTGAAAATAAAAAAGAATCAACGCCTCGCGATACTTCGCCGGCAGAGCCCAAACCGCGCGCCGCACCGCCAAATCGCGATCCTGGTCTTCGAGGCCTCCGTCAGAAGCGCGCGCGTCCGCAGGTTCGGCAATGTCGTCGAGCGAAACGGTCTCGCGCCGGAATGCGGCGCAGCTCCGAACGGTAGAGGTTGGTCGCCAGCGCGAAGAGCCAGGTGGAAAAGACCGCGTCCTTGCGCCACTGGCCGAGCCCGCGGTAAGCGCGCAGAAAAGCCTCTTGCGCCATCTCTTCGGCGCGGCCGCGATCGCGGCAAAAGCGGTAGGCCAGGTTGATCAGTGGCCCTTGCCAGCGGCGGACGATCCCCTCAAAGGCGGAAATGTCGCCCGCCAGAACTCTTTCGACATCGGCCTGATCGTCGCTCGCGCTCACTCTGGACTCTGCCTCAACGGTATGACACTACGCAATCTGCGGACGGTTGCATTATTTTCATAAAATGGACCTGGCCGCACAAAGAAAATGCAACCGCACTGCGGAACGGCCGGTCTTACCGGACGAAAGCAGAAGAACTTCAAGGAGCTGACAATGGCATTCGACGTGGACGGCAACGCGGTCGGGATGGTCGCCGTCGCGATACCCGTCGTAGGAAGTATTGCGCTATTCTCTTTCCTGGCCGTCGCCGCATGGTCCGACGCGCGCCGCAAAGAGAGAGAAGAATACTACAGGAGCGAAACCCTGAAAAAAATCGCGGAGAGTTCAGGAGAGGGAGCGAAGGCTGCGATCGAATTGCTGCGTGAACAGAACAAGAACGTTACAAGACGCCGCCTCGAAGGCATGAAGCTGGGCGGGTTGATCACGGCCGTCGTCGGCATCGGTGTCATGGTGCTTCTTCATGGGCTTGAGCACGAAGAGCCGGTTTATCTCGCCGGACTGATTCCGTTGTTGATTGGCGTGGCCTGCTGGTGTACACGTTCTTCCTTGCGCCCAAAGAGGCTACGCGAGTGAGGGAATACGCGCGCATCCGATGCCCAGCGTCGGGCTCGCAACCGCTCTGCCTGCGCTGCCGTGGCCTGCACTATAATGAACTTGTTGGCAGCCGGACCGGACGGTCGCTGTCGCAAGACAGAGGAAAGTCCGAACTCCGCAGAGCAGTGTGCCGGATAACGTCCGGGAGGGCCCCGCGCTTCTATGGGCGGGATCGTTCGACGGAAAGTGCCACAGAAAACATACCGCCCGGGCCGCAAGGCTCAGGTAAGGGTGAAAAGGTGCGGTAAGAGCGCACCGCCGCCGCAGTAATGCGGCGGGCAGGGCAAACCCCACACGGAGCAAGACCAAATAGGGAGGGAGTTCCTGGCCAAGCTTCGGCTTCGCCGGGACGCGTGCCGGCTCGGCGCGCCACAACCTCCGGGTAGGTCGCTTGAGCCTCGCAGTAATGCGTGGCCCAGAGGAATGACCGTCCTGCCGCAAGGCGGACAGAATTCGGCTTACAGGTCCGGCTGCCACAAACCATTATTTTCACATACTTCCAAAGCCGTAATACTCGATTGTGACGCCGGACGCACTTGGGCGGCGGCAACGGGCAGAGGCACAATCCCGGAACAACGTGACCACAAAAGCGGTTATTAAGGAGTCATCTTCGCACGCGAAAATCTGCCGTGGTTGTGCGGTATCTGGATTCGTTGGGCGCTGTGCATGCCACAGAGTGTCAGGAAAGTGCACATTTCAGATGCTACCGCATGACACTGCAAGTGCACTCACCAAGCAACTTCAACTTCTGCTACCATGACCGTTCGGTGAGGTGGCCATGCCCCAATATGTGATTGAGCGGGAAATCCCGGGCGCGGGTAATTTATCGGATGCGGAACTGCAGGAAGTCGCCAGAAAATCGGTAGGCGTGCTGAAGGAGATGGGACCGGAAATCAAGTGGCTCCACAGCTACGTCACCGGCGATAAAGTCTATTGCGTGTACCTGGCGCCGGACGAGGAAACCGTTCGCGAACACGCACGCCGCGGAGGTTTTCCGGCGAATCGCATCTCGGCAGTGCGGCGCCTGATCGATCCCAGCACCGCAGATTGAATTAAGCAGAGTTTCGAGTCGGGAGATCTGGCTCCGCGTCGCAGTCAAGCGCCTCCTGGACGGCCTGTTCGACCGGCATCGCCCAGCCTTCCATCCACGCCGTCAGACCCGCAGCATTGCCAAGCGTTCGGCGCGCAAATTCCAAGGCCTTCTCAAGCCTGGGTTGCTCGGCGGGCGTAAGCGGCGCGCCCAATCGTTGGCGAAGCGCGGCGGCGGCTCCTGCCAAGCGCAGCGATTGCTCGGCGTTCGATTGCGCCGCGGCACTTGCGGCGAGACATTCGAGCACCCTCGCGATGCCGCGTTTGTGACCCAGTTCCTGGAACATCTCGATGCTTTCGCCGTACAGGCGGCGCGCCTCAGTGTTGTCGCCCTGATCGCAGCTTAGACTTGCCAAATCGGAGAGGGCGCTGGCAATTCCCCAGCCATCCCGCAGTTGGCGAAACGCCGCCAGACTCTGTTCGTAAAATGAGCGCGCGGCAACCAAGTCCGCTTTTTCCCGGGCGACGTCGCCCTGGTAGTTCAGCGTCCAGGCGACACCGGCGCCATCTCCTACCTTGCGGAACATCGTCAGGCACTCGTCGTAAAGCGAGGATGCGCGCGCATATTCGCCCTGCAACTTCATCACATTGGCGAGATTGCTGAGGGCGCGGGCGATGTCGGCGGGATCGCCGAGGTCCTTCCATATCGCGACACATCGCTCGAAGAGCAAGGATGCGGCGGCAAGTTCGCCACGATCGCGGGCGTTGACGGCCAACGCGTTCAGCGCGACGGCGACGCCGCGGTTATCGTTCAGCTCGAGACAGGTCTCGAGACTCTCTTCGAACAGTTGCTGCGCCGAGGCGTAATCGCCCTGCTCACCCGCCAGAACCGCGGCAGCGAACAGCAGGCGGGCGCGAAGCTTCGGACGCGCCGCGGCTCCTTCCAACGCGAGCAGCCTGGCGATGCGCGTCACGGCCCTCGGTAAGATGTTCCCGCGTTTCCCAGAAGCGAAACAGGGCGGCGCCGAGGCGAAGGCCCCAGTCGGCATCACCGGTTTTGATCAGGTAATCGAGCGCCATGCGGAAGTTGTCGTGCTCGACCTCAAAACGGTCGAGCCATTCGGGGTGAGCGACCACGTCCTCGGCGCCTTCTTCGGCAAGCACGAGGTAATAAGCGGCATGGGCCCGGCGAGTCGCAGATTCATCGTCGCTCTCGGCGAGGCGTTCGAGAGCATACTCCCGGATGGTGGAGAGCATGCAGGAAGCGCGTTTCTGCCTCGACCTGCTCCACCTGCTGCGCCAAGCTCTTGTCCACCATGGAAGCCATGCCGTCGAGCACGTCGAGGCCCAGATCGCCCTTGGTGTCGCACACGGCTTCCACGCCTTCCAGCGTGCAGCCGCCGATAAACACGGAAAGCCTCCGGAAGAGAGTTTGCTCGGCGGCATTGAGCAGGCCGTAACTCCAGTCCACGGTGCTGCGAAGAGTTTGTTGCCGGGTCGGCAGATCGCGGGCGCCGCCGGTCAACAGGTTCAGACGGCTTTCGAGGCGCGCCAGCATGGCGGACGGCGAAAGCAGCTTGATGCGCGCCGCCGCAAGTTCGATGGCGAGAGGCAGGCCGTCAAGGCGAGCGCAGATGGCCGCCACCGCGGGTGCGTTTTCCTTGGTCAGCGCGAATTCGTGCTTCACCGCCTGCGCGCGTTCCACAAAGAGCGCGACCGCTGGAAGACGCGAAAGCACTTCCAGCGGGCGGAATGGATTTGAGGTCGGGCAGCGCAAGCGGAGGCACCGGGAAATTCATGTTCGCCATAGACATGAAGCGGCGCCTGGCTGGTGACCACGACCTTGAGCTTCGGGCCGGTGGTGAGCAGATGCGCGATGACCGGCGCGGCGGAGACCAGGTGCTCGAAGTTGTCGAGCAAGAGAAGCATCGGCTGGTCCAGCCCGCTCACGTACTCTTTCAAGCTTTCCTGCGGCGACTGATTGCCGGTTTCGCGCACCCCCACCGCTTGCGCGATGGTGGAAGCGATCAAACCATGTTCGCCAACCGCCGACAGGGGGACGAAGCAAACACCACCTGGAAACTGGTCGGCGATTTCGCCCGCCACCTGCAAGGCGAGTCGCGTCTTGCCGATGCCGCCCGGACCGGTGAGGGTCACGAGCCGCACATCCTCGCGGCTCAAAAGCTGGCGGAGAGCAGCCGCTTCGTGCTCGCGTCCAATGAATGCGGTGCGCTGCACCGGCAGGTTGTTGGGGCGAGGCTCCGAATGGCGGGCCGGCGCATCGGCGAGCCGGTCGCGCACCGCGGCGAGATCGCGAGCCAAATCCCGGGTGGAGGCGTAGCGCTGCTTCGGGTCCTTGGCCAGGCAGCGCTCCACGATCCAAATGAAGGGAGCGGGCGCTTGCAGCATTCTGGCACCGAGGCGCTCCGGCTCATCGCGAAGGATTGCGGCCGTGGTTTCCGCATGGGTCTTTTTCTGGAATGCAGGAAACCCGGTGACCATCTCGTAGAGCACCGACCCAAAGGAAAACTGGTCGGAACGAAAATCGACTTCGCCGCCGTTCGCCTGCTCCGGCGACATGTAGCCGACGGTGCCCATCACCGTTCCCTGCTCGGTGATAGCGGTGGTGGAAGCATCGGAACCTCGGAGGGGTTCGACCGCAAGCAGTTTCGCCAGACCGAAATCCAGAACCTTGGCCGTGCCGTCGCCGGAAACCATCAGGTTCTCCGGCTTCAAGTCGCGATGAACGATGCCAATTTCGTGCGCTTTGGCGAGAGCGTCGGCAATCTGTGCCGCGATGGCGACAGACTTGCGAAATGGAATCGGGCCAGAGGCGAGCAATCGACGCACTGTCTCGCCATCCACCAGTTCCATGGCGATGTAGTGCGTGCCATTCACGTGCCCGAGTTCATAAATCGTGACGATGTTGGGATGATTGAGCGCGCACGCGGAACGGGCTTCCTGCTCAAAGCGCGATAAGGCTTCCGGTTGAGAAGGCGGTCCAGCGAAAGGGTCTTGATTGCGACCTCACGGTCGAGGCGAGTGTCCCTGGCACGATAAACCTCGCCCATGCCACCGGCGGCCCAGTTTCTTCAGGATGCGATAGTGTGAGATAACCCGGCCGCACATCGAATCGAACCCCCATCGCCGGTGTCGATCTCAGCCATGGCTTTCGCCGCAACCCTGATTGCAGGACCTTCCAGAAAATCGTCAGCGTTCCGAAGTGAAGTGAGGAGGGACCTCACTTCCTGTTCCAGCGCGGCATCGCCAGCACACTCCCGACGCACAAATTCGTCGCGCTCGATCGGACGACACCAGCAGCGCGGATTGCAACAGGGAATCGACTTGTTTCCAGCGCTCAGCATCCATCGCTAGATCCACCACCCATTTCGCGGTAAAGCCAGGCGCGGGCGGAACTCGAATCGCGCATCACGGTGCCTGGAGATACCTGGAGCACTTCCGCTGTTTCTTCCACGCTTAAGCCTCCAAAAAAACGCAACTCAACCACGCGCGCCTTTCTCGTATCCATGCGAGCTAGGGATTGCAAGGCATCGTCGAGTGCGACCAGGTCGGCCCTATCTCCGCCAACCACCGCTGTGTCTTCCAGGGCAACGTGCTCGACCCCGCCGCCGCGCTTCAGGTTGTGGCGCCGCGCGTGGTCAACCATAATTCTGTCTCATGAGCTGCGCCGAAACGGCAAAGAAGTGGGCGCGGTTTCCCCATCGCATCCGTTTGTAGTCGACCAGCCTGAGGTAAGCCTCGTTGACCAGTGCCGTGGCCTGTAAACTGTGGCCGGGGCGTTCCCGCTGCAAGAAGAAATGCGCGAGCCGGCGCAATTCGTCGTATACGATCGGCGCCAGTTTATCAAGGGCGTTCTGATCCCCATCGCTCCAGGCTCGGAGCAACATGCTCACGTCACCCTCGTGTGACGTTGTTACTGGATCGCCCACTCCCGTGCCCTCCCGGTGTGTTAAATCTCGCCAATTATAGCGACATTGGCGGCTCCATCAAAGAAAGTACCCGCGAATGATAGTTTCGTCCCGCTCCTTACGCCTATTTAGGTGTAAGGGCAGAATGACAGGTGCCCAATACCCCTTCGCGTACTTTGCGGAAACCTACATTCCGAGGAGAAAACTATGACGACACGAATCACGAGTCTTATCCACACATCGACCACGAGCATCCTAGGTTTGGCTTTGCTCAGCAGCCTCATCATTGCCACCCCGCTGTTGGCCGCCGACCAACATTCCTCTCATGCAGCCACTCAGGACCCCGCCGGAGCCGCTAAGCTGGTGAAACTCGTTCGCGAGGGAACCAAGCAATACGTTGACGTTAACTTAACTGCCGCCGGCTATGGACCATTTCTTGGTTGCGTCGCCGGTACCGATCACGGGGCGATGGGCATCCACGACGTCAACGGCACCCTGCTCGGCAACCTCACCCTTGACCCCTCGCAGCCGCAGGCGCTAATCTATGAGCCCTCCAATGGCAAGATGACACTTGTCGGCGTCGAATTCATTCTGGACTCGGCGAGCTGGCTCGCCGCCAATAACAACACTCCTCCGTGCTCGACGGGCAGGTCTTCAATTTCGTCGGAGCCCCGAAATCGCTTCAACGTCCCTTCATTCTTCGAGCTCCACGTCTGGGCGTGGCGCGATAACCCCCAAGGCGCGTTCGTGGACTGGAACAATAGGGTGACTTGCGAAAATCAGTAGATCAATGGAAATGTCTGCTCATACCTGAACGATCTCTTGTATTAGTGTGATGCTTCCGTGAACATTTGTCGGTAGTAGCTCCTGAGGGTGTGGAGATGTGGAAACCGCGGAGAGGTTCTCCATGTCTCCATGCCTACTGGCTAATCTTTAGGCCGTTGCCAGTATGTGAGGCTAAGACCTGATAATCAAATGCTTCGCCAGTAAAACTAAGAAACGGGGTACTACCATGCCGAAGTTCGTTATCGAGAGAGATATTCCGAAAGCGGGCAGGCTGTCGCCGGAGCAACTGCAGACGATATCCCAGAAGTCCTGTGGAGTTCTACGAGAGATGGGTGCTCAGATTCAGTGGGTACAGAGCTATGTCACGGACGACAAAGTCTACTGCATATACGTAGCCCCCGATGAAGACGCCTTATGTAAGCACGCCCAGCAGGGCGGTTTTCCGGCCAACCGAATCTCGCGAATTCGTTCGGTGATCGATCCGACAACCGCCGAGTAGCGCAAAAGTTCGGTGGTGTCGCCACGCACCCGACATATCCTTGACTTGTCCGCCGACGCCTGGCACTCCTCCCTTCAGCCCGGCTAAGTTGGAAAGTTGGAGATCGGTGGGCGAGTTGTATCTGGATAATCGGCAGACGAAAAGTAATCCGTTTCTTCTTATTTGCCCGTCGTCCGGGCACAAACGCAAAGATATAATACTCTAGATTCCGAGGAAATCATGGATATCCGATCTGTTACGCTGCTGAAAGACCGGTACCGGCAGGATCCGGCGAGCTCCCGAATCACACTGACCGCGCGCGGCAGTCAGACGGACGCACCGATCGCCTGTTCGGTCGACCTAGGGCGGGCAATCTACAACGCGCAAGCGCACCAGGGCGTTGGCGGAGCAGGAACCGGAGCCTGCTCCGGAGACCTGCTGTTGGGTGCGCTCGAACTGCGCTCAGATCACTTGCCAAATGGTAGCCGCTGCGATGGGAATACTCATCGAGGAAATTGATGTCAAGGTCGAGGGCGATCTGGACCTGCAAGGAACGCTGGGGATTTCGAAGGAGGCCCCTGTCGGATTCGAGAGCATCAGAATCATTTTCGCCGTCCGCGCACCGCAGGCAACTGAGGAGCAGCTCAGTGCGTTGCAGGCGAAAACGGAACAGTATTGCGTGGTGATGCAAACCCTGCAGAGTCCGCCGAAGATTGAGCAAACATGGGCGCAGCGGTGATCGCCGGGCCGGTTTCGATTCAGTAACTTACTTGTTTGCAATACGATCCGGAACATTCGGCTTGCAGGTCCGGCTGCCACAAGCTTTTCGTTTTCCGAGCTACTTATTCTTCCAGACAGGCTTGCGCTTTTCCAAAAACGCGTTGAGCCCTTCGGTTGCATCTTGGGTCGACATCAATTCCCCCAGATACAGTTGTTCAGCAGCCGCAATACCCTCGGAGAGGCTTTTATCGAGGCCGCGATTCACGGCTCGCTTGGTCAACTTTAGGGTGGAGCCGCTGAGGGACGTGAGCTTGCGAATGAATTCGCCAGTCATCTCGCCAAAGCTCGCGGCGGGAAATACCTTGTTGATGAGACCGATGCGGTGGGCTTCGGCCGCATCGACGGATTCTCCGGTCAAGAGCAGTTCGAGCGCGCGGTTGCGGCCGACCCGAGATGGAAAAAGCGCCGCCGCTACGGGAGGGAAGACGCCGACTTTGATTTCGGGTTGGCCAAAGACGGACCGATCCGAGGCCAGGACCATATCGCAAACCACGGCGAGTTCACAGCCGCCGCCGAGCGCCATTCCGTCGACCAGCGCGATGCTCGGTATATCCAGCGAATGGAGCAGACCGATCATGCCATGAAATTTCTCCAGCATTCCCCCAACCTTGGCGGGAGCGTGGTCCTGGATGGAGACTCCAGCGGAAAACGCTTTCCCAGCGTGGGCAATGACGAGAACGTTTGCATCGCCCGCGGACTGCACTCGTGCCAGCGCCTCCTGCAACTCTCCGATCATCGGGATGTCGAGAATGTTCAAAGGCGGCCGGTTCAGGGTGATCCTGGCTACACGGTCTTGAATCTGGCAGACCACGCTGGCAGGTTGGGTTGACATAGAGCAGTCCTCGCGATGGGATTACAGGTCTACTACATTTTCGCCTATTGCACCCTCGGAAACGCGGTTCGACGCCCAACCCCTGCAGGGGCGTCTAATTTTGAGGGGATATCCAGCCGGGGACATACCTTGCACTTTAGACTTGGCACACGCTTTACAGTTTTGCCCCGATGCGAGGCCGGGCTTCTTCAGCAGCGTGTGAATTAGGCTGCGCGTTCGGGAGGCTTGGGCTGCCTACTCTTTTCCTTGTTGGCGGCATCCAGCCGAATGCGTGTGACTCGCGCCGTCTCCTGGACCAAATCGCCGTCGACGCGAGTTCCGTCTCCCGCCATCACTTGACCTGCCGCTAGGGCGAAGCGCAAGGCGTCCGCTTGATCGTCAAAATACAAAATGACTTGTCCCGACATAGTACTTCTCCCTGGGTCTGACTTCGCAGGGCCCACATGAAGCAGGCACACCTGGGAAGGATCAATTAAGACGCAGGTGGCGCTGCGAAACTTCAGTTCCAATTCTAGTGATTGTCGGAGAATGCCGGCGCCGGTGATAGTGCTTTTGTTGGTTCTCACCGGCGGGGAGAAGAACATGGGTCAGTCCGGGCGGGAGGGGGAGCCGGTAGTGCATGTTCTACCGGGAGTGCTGGGGGCGCTTATTTTAGTGCTTCGCTATCCCTGGACAAGCATCTAACGATAGAATTGTTTAACGGCTGTTCCATCTGAATTATCTACATCGGGGTGAAATGCTGAAGGTGCCGGCAAATCGAGGCGGATTTGTGAGAGCGGTGTGTGTGCTCTCGATCGCCTTGGTGTGCGTGATGGGCTTCGTGCAGGCGACCCACTCGCACTCCGAGAACTCAGCCACATCCCACCACGCCTGCTCGATTTGCGCGACCGCTCATGTGGGACTGAATACCGCTCCGGTTGCGTCCGCGCCGGTTCTGGTCACGACAGCCCTGGCGAGTTCGGTTGCAGAAGTTTCCCCGATCTTCCGTTCCATCACCACCCAGTTTATTCGTCCTCCACCTGCGCTCTGATTCCGCGCCCAATCCAGTAAGTATTCTCAAAAGACCGCGAGCTTCGATCTTCTTTTTTAATGCGATCGAATTTCGCTCCACGAGCATTATTGGAGGAGTCATGCGTTTATTTCATCAGAACTGGCTGGCGGCGGCCATGGTGGCCGTTGCGGTGGTGTTGAGTGTTGGGGCTGCGAATGCGCAGTCGGGCGGAAATTCGATCAGCGGCACGGTAGTGGACCCTTCGGGCGCAGTGGTAGCGAACGCGAGCGTCAAGATTCACAATGCGGTCAGTGGATTTGACCGAACAACTACCACAGACAGCCAAGGGAGGTTCAGCTTCCAGAACGTACCGTTTAATCCGTATCACATGACGGTGACGGCCACGGGCTTCGCTCAAACAGCCCAGGATGTGGAGATTCGGTCGGCTTTGGGCGTGAATGTGAAAGTCAGTTTGGCGGTGGCCAGGAGCACGGACACGGTCACGGTCGAGGCTGGGGCGGATTTGGTGGAGAACGATCCGATCGGCCACACCGACGTGGATCGGGGATTGTTCGACAAGATCCCCCTGGAAAGCCAGTCCTCGTCCATGAGTGCGCTGGTCACGCAAGCGTCACCGGGAGTGGCTGCTGATTCGAACGGTCTGTTTCATGGACTGGGAGATCACGCGTCGAACTCCTTTAGTGTGGACGACCAGCCGATTACCGATCAGCAAAGCAAGATTTTTTCCAACCAGATTCCGGTCGATTCGATCCAGTCATTGGAAGTCATTCCTGGTGCACCACCGGCTGAATACGGCGGTAAGACAAGCCTGGTGATTGTGGCGACGACGCGCTCGGGCCAGGGCGTCAGCACACCGCACGGCAGCGTGAACGCGTCCTACGGCTCGTTTGGTTCGTCCAATGTGGGTGTTGATCTGGCCTACGGAGGTCAGAAGTGGGGAAACTTCATTTCTGCGAACGGGCTGAACAGCGGCCGATTCCTCGATCCGCCGGAGTTCCGCGTGGTGCACGACAAGGGCAATGAACAGAACTTATTCGACCGAGTGGACTACCAACTCTCAACTGCGGACTCGATTCGCCTGAACCTGGGCTTTTCGCGGTCCTGGTTTCAGACGCCCAACAGTTTTGACGGCCAGGACTCTACACTGTGGAATGGAGTGGTGGTTGCCAATGGGGGTCTCGATCCGAACGGCAATGTCGTCGGACCCACCGACCAGCGCGCGCTAATTAAGTCCTTCAACATCGCGCCCACCTGGACGCGGGTGATCAGTCCAACCACCGTGTTTAGTCTCGGGGGCTGGGTGCGGCGGGACGCCTTCAATTACTATCCCAGCAACAACCCATTCGCGGATCTTGGTCCCTCCAATTTGCAGCAGGAGACCATCTCACAATATCGGACGCTGGCCAACACCGGCCTCCGCTCCGAGGTGTCCTATGTGAAGGGCATCAACAACATTAAGTTGGGGGCAACGTATCAACAAACGTTTCTTACCGAGAATTTCAATCTCGGTATCGTCGATCCGACCGTCAACGCGCCGTGTCTGGATGCCAACCTCGTTCCGGTGTTTGTGGGCAACCCTGGGCTCAACGATACGAGCCAGTGTACGCCATTGGCGACGACGACCAATCAAGCTCTTTATCCGACACCGTTTACTCCCAATCCCAGCTTCATTTCATTGCTGGGGTGCTACGACCTAACTAGGCCGACTCCGTCGTCCAACGATGGATGTGCCGGTTCGAGCAGCACCTTGTATCCTTTTCGCGGCCACACGGACGTGAAAGAACTTGCCCTTTACCTGCAGGATTCGATCTCCGTGGGAAACTGGTCTGTCAACCTGGGAATTCGCGGCGATTTGTACAACGGCTTGGTCATTGCGCGTCAAGCGGAGCCACGTCTCGGAGTCGCCTACAACATTAAGCGGACCAATACGGTGCTGCGCGCTTCCTATGCTCGAACGCTGGAGAGTCCGTTCAATGAGAATCTTGTCCTGGCCAGCGAAGGATGCAATTTCCCTGTTATTGTGGACCTTATCCCTTGCAGGCCAGCGCCCAATACGCCGGGATATCGCAATGAGTTTCACGCTGGCCTGCAGCAAGCATTCGGGAGATATGCTGTCATAAGTGGGGATTACATTTGGAAGTACACGCATACCGGGTACGATTTCAGCACGCTGGCTGCCACGCCAATCTTCTTTCCGATTGGATGGCACAATTCCAAGATACCGGGTTACGCAATTCGCGTGAGCGTGCCGGACTTTCATGGATTCACGGCGCTGGTAGTGATGTCGAGCGTGGCCGCCCGCTTCTTCCCACCCCAAACCAGCGGTCTGGGGGTTACGGTCGGGCAGAGTGGACTCCCCTTCCGCATCGACCACGACGAAAAATTTAACCAAACGACGCACCTGCAATATCAGCCCTGGAAAACCGGACCATGGGTGGGCTTCAACTGGCGGTTTGATAGCGGATTGGTGGCTGGCGCGGCACCCTGCTACGGTGGCAATTGCGCGCAGACGACAAAACTAGGCGGGCAACCGGCCATCAACATGACGGATGCGTTCGGAACCCCGCTAACCGCAGACCAGGAGTTCCAGGCTGGGCTCTTCTGCGGATCTCAGCATGCCACCCCAACTGTGGCTCTGCCGTTCCAATGCTTGGCATCGCAGTTTGGATCGACTTTTATAAGCGTACCGGCGCCGAACACGGAGAACGACGACCACAATCCGCCCCGCATCGCGCCGCGTAACCTGTTTGATGTGGCAATTGGCGACGACAACCTGTTTAAAGGCGACCACTACAAATGGAGTCTTACAGTCACCGCCATCAACATAGCCAACAAAACGGCGCTGTATAACTTCCTTTCAACCTTCAGCGGGACGCACTATGTGACGCCGCGCACCCTGACGGCTCAAATCGGATTTCACTTCTAACAGATGTCCTTGCCCGGTGAGGGTGGTACGGTCGAACCCGTGCCCCCCTCACTCTTACCTCTGGTCGCGGCAGCGACCGGGGGGCAAGAACTCGCGTCGATGGTTCACTTCCTGCCTACAAATTCGGTGACTCCCCGATCACGTACCGGCCGTTCCTGGTGATATAGAACGTGGAGGTCTGGAACCAGAGATGGCAGTTCATCTCTGCCCAACGGACCGGTGCCAACAGTCGTTGACCGACGATCTGAGTCCCAACGCAAGCTCATTTTAGAGATGAGCAGACCGCCCGGTTTCAATGCGGAAACTATTTTTGGGAAAAGATTGCGGTCCAGATGATAGAACAACACGATCAGGTCAAACCGCTCAGGTTCAAATTCGTACTCGGAGGCGTCTGCTACAAGAAGTTCGAGTTTGGCATTGCGCTCCAGCGCAGCCTGAGCCAGGTTTCCAATTGCCACATCGGAAAGGTCGACGACAGTGACCTGCCAGCGCCTGCTAGCCAGCCATAGGGCGTGTCTTCCGAGTCCACCCGCTACATCGAGTGCCACACCTGCTTTCGGGAACGATGCAATCACAAACTTTTCGTAAGCTGCGATAAAGAACGGATCCGGTTCGGTCAGCGAAGGCAGGCCTTGCTCGTATTTCAGGTCCCAACGCGCCCTTTGATCTTCGCTGTTCATGCTGATGCCCACATCTAACGGGGGCGCGTCTCTACTGCAGCTTCGCGTATTCGGCTTTGGCTTCGTGCAGCAGCGGGAGGTCGGGGTCGGCGTCTTTCCAGGCGGCGAGGAAATTCTGATACGCGATGCGGGCCTTGGGGATGTCGCCCTGCTTCTGGTACAGCCGGCCCAGTTCCAGTTGCGCGGCCACCACTAAGGTGTCGGGGCCATGCGGTTTTCATATCGAGGATCTTCTGGAGATCCTGCTGCGCTTCGGAGAAGCGTCCGGCCTGCAAGTAGGCCATGCCCCGGACGAAGAGAACGCCGGTGCTGGCGCGGGCGTAGAGGGCGGCGGTGTTTTCGAGGTCAATGGCCTTGGCGGGGTCGGCTTTGGCGGGATTGGCGGGGAATAGATACGCGATGGCGCGAATGTTGGGAACGGCAACGTTTTGCGCGATCGTGTCGTTCGGGCGGGTGCGCTGGATTTCGTCGGCGATACTGAGCGCTTTCTGTCCCTGGCCGATGAGCGCAAAGGCCACGGCGGCATTCCATTGCACGTCTAAAGTTTTGGAGGATCCGAGAGCCGCATTGGCTTCGCTGGCAGCTTCGGCTTTTGTTTCCAACAAAAGCCTCGAAGCCGGCCAACTCGGATTCCACTTTGGCTCGGCCTTGCAGGTGCACGCGATCGAAGGCATCTCCAGCTCTGCGTGCGAATTCGCGGGCTTGGCGAACCTGGCCGCGCGTCAGCGCCAGTCCGCCGCGGAACCCGATAACGGCCAACTCTCCATCGGGCGTCCCGGAGGCGCTTGCAGTTCCTTCTCCATGTCGGCGTCTTTGCCTTCGGCCCAGTCCAGCGAGGCCAGCTCCACATGGAAGCCCGCAGGCGATGCCTTGTGCTGGAGTGCGGCGTTGAGGCTGGCGCGCGCTTCCTCGATCCGGTTCAGTCCGGCGTACGCTCGAGCGGCATTCTCATAGCCGCTGACCATGTCGGGATCGAGCTCGACGGCGCGCTTCGCGTTCTCCAGCGCGTTGTCGAATTGTCCGAGCTGGTTATAGATCGCCGCCAGATTGTTGAAGGGGATGGGATCCCGCGGGTAGGTCTGGCGATAGAGTTCGTAGGCGGTAATGCCTTTGTCGAGTTGGCCGCTGTCGGCGTAGTAGTGCGACATGATGTAGAGCTTCTCGCGCTCGCTGGCACGGTCGCGAAGCTCAAAGGCCTTCTGGCGGTTTTGCTCCGACAGTTCGGTCTGCCCCAGGTTGCTGTAGACCGTGCCGAGGCGGGCATAGGCCATGGCGAAATTGGGATCGATGCTCGATGGCGTGCTGGTAGTCGGGAACCGCCGCCAGTTCGTCGCCCATGTTGTGCTTGGCGTCGCCCAGGCTCAACGCCTTCAGCGCGTCGAGCGATGAAGTGGTGGCCTGGGAAAGGGACATGTCGTATTTCTGCACCATGGCGAGCGACTCGCCGAGTTGCCCGCGCAGCTTGCTGGCGGCGCCGTGCAGCGCATTCAGCACATCTTCTTTGCGTTCGGCCTGCGCCTGCTGGCGTCCGAGCGAATCGCCGGAAGAAACATTGGTCGCTTCCAGAGTGATGACGTACTGGCCGCCGACGCTATCGATGCTGCCGTTCAGCATGGCCTTGATGCCATCGCGCTGGCAGATTTCGCGGCCGACGTCGCTGGTGATGCGGTCGCCGGGGCTGCGGCCCATGAACTGCAATGTCTGGCGGATTTTCTGTTCGGGGAAAACGTTCAGATACGGGGATTGGCCCAGATCGACGGCCAGCGCTTTCTTGAGCGTGCCATCGAAGACGGGGTCGGCCGTGGTGTTTACGAAATCGGCAATCAGGATCGAATCTTTTTCGGTAAGCGCGTGGCCGCGCTTGAGAAACACAAAGCCGATGCCGGCGGCGACCAGGGCGACGATCAGAGACGGAATCAGCCAGCCCGGCAGCTTGCGGCTTAGCGCGGGAGTTCTGCGCAGCGACGAACCGGACGAAGGCGCGGCCAGCATCGTGCCCGATTCGGAGTCGCGTTTGAGCCGCTTCAAGTCGGAGCGCACGTCGGCGGCGCTCTGGTAGCGCAGGTCGCGGTCCTTTTCGAGCAGCTTGTTCAGGATCACTTCAAACTGCGGAGGCAAGTCGGGGTTCAGGCGAAGCGGCGGCGCCGGAGGGCGATTCAGAATGGCGTCGAAAATAACGGCGGACGTGTCTCCGCGGAAAGGCAGCGCACCGGTGGCCATCTCATAGAGCACGGCGCCAAACGAGAACAGGTCCGTGCGGGCATCGAGATCCTTGCCGCGCGCCTGCTCCGGAGACATGTAGGCCACGGTGCCGACGGTCGATCCCGGGCTGGTCAGGAAGGGTTCGTCCACGGTCGCCGCGGAGCCGATGGTGGCGGCGGACAGAACGGAAGGCTTGGCGGTGCGCTTGGCCAATCCGAAATCGAGAATCTTGGCCTGGTTGCGGCTGGTCACGAAAATGTTGGCCGGCTTGATGTCGCGGTGGATGATTCCCTTGGCATGGGCGGCGTCGAGAGCGTCGGCGATCTGCGTGCCGAGATTGAGCAATTGCTCCAGTTCCATGGGCTGACCGTGGATTCGGTTCTTGAGGGTTTCGCCTTCCAGCAACTCCATGGCGATGAAGTGGCGCCCGCTGTCTTCGCCAACCTCGTAGATGGTGCAGATATTCGGGTGGTTCAGGGCGGAGGCGGCACGAGCTTCGCGCTGAAAACGGTCGAGCGCGAGCGGATCTTTTTCCGTCTCGGGAGGCAGGAATTTGAGCGCGACATGGCGGCCCAGGTTGAGGTCCTCGGCTTCGTAGACCACGCCCATCCCGCCGCCACCCAACTGCGAGAGGACGCGGTAGTGCGAGAAGGTCTGGCCGATCATTCCGGGAAACACTCCTGGGAGAGAGAGTTATTCATGTTAGGCCCGCAGCTTCTGGCAAGTCAAACATCTGAGCTCGTATGGTTATACGATGCAGCGGGTGGGGAAGTTCAGGGTCGCCGTGGCGGTGCTTGACCCTGTATTTTCTTTGGCTTAAGGTCTGTTTCTCCGCGCTCGGACGGGTGAAGCAGTAACCACAAGGTCACCTTCTTCCCGTTACGGAAGTTTGCTCTCCGAATGCCCGAATGCTTTCCTGCCTGTCCGGTGCCTGCTATCAATAAGTGTTCCCTCATTTTCCCCTGGGAACTGTAGTCCCCGCTTCCCCGGGGAGGAGTTATTCAGAAGTGAAACTTCGCCCGCAATCGTGGAGGGAAATGAGCGCGGCGCCTCGTTTCTTTGTCGCCGTGGTCGTGCTCTGTGGGACGACCGTGCTGACCTATGCGGTCTTGCACGGCAGGAGTGAGAATCCGCTCAAATTTCTCTGTTATCTGGTGATTGCGCTGGCGGCCTCGCGGCTCAAGGTGAATCTGCCCGGCATTAGCCGGGACGATGTCGGTGAATTTTCTGTTCCTGCTGCTGGGCGTGCTGGAACTGAGCTTGTCGGAAGCCATGGCGCTGGGCTGCGCCGCGGTCGTGGTGCAGTGCATGGGCGATCGTCCGATCCCGATTCAGGTCGCCTTCAACGTCTGCTCGACCGCCCTGGCCATCGCGGTCACGTTCGTCGTTTATCACTATTCCTTGCGGCTTTATCCGATGGGGAATCCCACTACCTTGTTGTTTCTGGCGACGTGCGTTTACTTCGTGGCCAACACGCTTCCGGTGGCCTCCGTCATCTCGCTGACCGAGCGCCGGTCGCTGCGAAAGATCTGGTCGGACTGCTACTTCTGGAGCTTCCCCTACTACCTGGTGGGCGCGGGCGTGGCCGGCATGATGAGCTGGCTGCACGGATTCACCGACTGGCAGACGTCGTTGCTGACGCTTCCGGTCGTGTACCTCATCTACCGCTCCTACCGCCTTTACCTTGGCAAACTGGAAGACGAGAAGCGGCACGTGGAAGAGATGGCCGACTTGCACATGCGCACGATCGAGGCGCTGGCGCTGGCCATCGAGGCCAAGGATCAGACCACCCACGACCACTTGCAGAGAGTTCGCGTTTACGCCGTCGAGGTGGCGAAGGAACTCAAGGTTGACCGGGAGGGAATGGAGGCCTTGCAGGCCGCAGCCTTGCTGCATGACATCGGCAAGCTGGCGATTCCCGAGCACATCATCTCGAAACCGGGCCGCCTGACGCCGGAAGAATTCGAAAAAATGAAGATCCATCCGCTGGTGGGAGCGGAAATTCTGGAACGGGTGCGCTTTCCCTACCCGGTCGTGCCCATCGTGCGGGCGCATCACGAAAAGTTCGACGGGACAGGCTATCCGCTGGGCTTGCGCGGGAACCAGATTCCGATTGGCGCCCGCATTCTGGCGGCGGTGGATTTTCTGGACGCGCTGGCTTCGGACCGGCAATATCGGCGCGCGCTGCCCCTGCATGAAGCCATGGCGCGGCTGTCGGAGGAATCGGGGAAAGCGTTCGATCCGCAAGTGGTCAGCGTGCTCGAACGAAGATACGTGGAACTGGAGCAGCTTGGTCCACGAGCGCACGGACAGCTTGAGCAAGCAGAAATCGTCCGACGGAAGTCAAAGACAAAGAGGCGGGAGCGGAGCCGGGAAGTCAAGCCGGCAGCCGGTTTCGAGGCGCAAGGACAGCGGCAAACGTCGGAGCGCAGCTTTCTGGGTTCGATCGCAGCGGCCCGCCAGGAAGCGCAGACTCTTTTCGAACTCAGTCAGGATCTGGGAGCTTCGCTCAGTCTGGGAGAAACGCTCTCGGTATTTGCCGTGAAGCTGCGCCACGCGATGTCCTACGATGCGATTGCGATCTACGTGCGCCACGGCGATGAACTGGTGCCGGAATATGTGAACGGCGACAACTTCCGGCTGTTTGCTTCGCTGCGGATTCCCATCGGACAGGGGCTGTCGGGGTGGGTGGCGCAAAACCTGAAGCCGATTCTGAATGGCAATCCTTCCGTCGAACCCGGTTATCTGAACGATACTTCGAAGTACAGCACGCTGAATTCGGCGCTGGCCGTTCCGCTGGAGGGCTTGCAGGGCGTGGTCGGCGTGGTCGCGCTGTACCACGCGGAAAAGGATTTCTTTACCTCCGACCACCTGCGCATTCTGCTGGCGGTAAGTTCCAAGATGGCGCTCGCCATCGAGAACGCGATGAAGTACGAGCAGGCGGAGAATTCGGCGGTTACCGATTACCTCACCGGGCTTCCCAATGCGCGCTCGCTCTTCCTGCAACTCGACCGCGAACTGGCGCGCTGCAAACGCGACAACAAAACGCTGACCGTGATGGTCGCCGACATGGACGGCTTCAAGCAGATCAACGACCGCTTCGGACACCTGGAAGGCAACCGCGTGCTGCGGCTGTTTGCGCACTCCCTGAAGGAAACCAGCCGCGAGTACGATTACGTCGCGCGCATGGGCGGCGACGAATTCGTGGTCATCGCTCCTGGACTGACGCCCGAAGCCGCCGCGCGCAAAGCGGAACAGATGCGGGAACTGGCCCAACAGGCGGGCAAGGAAGTCTGCAACGAGGACATTCTATCGCTCAGCGTCGGCAAGTCCGTCTATCCCGAGGATGGGATGGATGCCGAAAAGATTCTCTCCGAAGCCGACAAGCGCATGTATCTGCAAAAGCAGAGTCAGGCGACGCAGAAGAACCGCCGTCTGTATCCGCGGGTGCGCGGCCGGCTCACCACCGAAATTTCCGGAAACGGCCAGGAAGTGGCGATGCTGGGCATCGTCACCAACCTGAGCCTGGGCGGCTGCTATGTGGAAACCAGCGGCCTGCTGCTGCCCGGATCGCAATTGAAACTCACCTTCTCGCACGAACATACCAACGTTTCCATTGCGAAGCGAGGTCGTGCGTATGGACATGGGCATTGGAGCGGCGCTCAAGTTTAGAGAAACGACGCACGAGGTGCGCGCCGCCTTGCAGCGCATCCTGGAGCAGTTGGCCAGCGCGGAAGCGGTGGTGGATCTGAAGCGCAGCCACAGCGCCGCTGCCGCAAGCAAACAATAAGAGACGATCACGCATCAGGCCGGAACATCGATCGGCCGAATCTGGATCAGCGGTGCGCTATTCGCCGATGCGCTGCGCGGCTTCGACAGCCCTTGCCGCAGCATGTTCGCCGTCGGCACGCCCGTTCGGTAAAACGACTTCTCGCAATCCGCGGTGGATGGTCCCCGCATACTTCCTTCCATATAGGCCAAGCCCGGGCAACGCGAGCAACTGGCGACATGCGAGCACGACGAGCAGACGGTCAGGTCTTTGGCCTGGATCGAGCGAACCTCTTTCATTTGCGGGGAAAGATTCCAGATATCCAAAAACTTCTGCTGGCGGATATTTCCCGTGGGGAGCGGGAACTGCACGCAGGGAAAGACATCGCCGTAGGGCGAAATGTAGCAGAAAGAATGGCCCGCGCTGCACGAGTAACCCTCGAGGTCCTCCTTCGAGGGCGGCTTGGGAGGAGCGCAGAATTCTTCCTGGCTGCCGACCAGCGCGGGATTGTGGAAAATGTCCGGAAGCTCTTCTCCTGGGATGCGCAGCGACAGAACCGACATGTCGCCATCCATCATGGGCGTGATCGTGGGATCGAGCGTGTAATGCACGCCGAGTTCGGCGGCCAGCTTTTGCACTCCGGCATGATCGGCAGAATTCACGGTCATCAGCACGTTGGCGATGGTGACTCGCAGCCCCTGTTCGCGCAAGAAGCGAATGGACTTGATGGTCCGCTCGAACGAGTGCGGCAGCTTGGTGATGGCATCGTGAACTTCGGGTCGATGCGAGTAGACGCTGATCTGGATGGTGTCCACGTCCAGTTCGCGAATTCTCTTCGCTTCCCTTTCGTGGATCATGACCGCGTTGGTCTTGATCTTGACGTTGAACATGAGACGCCGCGCGTGCTCGACAAGTTCAAAGAAGTCGCGGCGCATAAAGACCTCGCCGCCGCTGAAGGTGAGAAAGAAAACGCCCGCCTCGGCCAGTTGATCGAGGACGTCCTTGATTTCGGCGGTCGTCATCTCGCCGTGGTCGTCGTGGTCGAGATAACAATGCACGCAGCGCTCGTTGCAGCGATACGTGACGTCCATGTGCACGGCGAGGGGCACGCCCAGATCAAAGGCCTTCTGGCCCACCTCACTCATCAGGCTCATCGGGGCTTCTCCGAGGCCAGCGGTTGATTGGAAACGAGAAGAATTCCGTGGCCGGAGAGTTCGGCGACAAATTGCTCGGCATCGGCCTGGGCCTGTTCGGGATCGACGTCAAATTGCTCGCAGACGCGGTCGCGGACAATTTCCCGCAGAGGAGTGCGGCCGTCGGCCGCTTGAAAGATGGCGGTGGCGACCTCGTTCAGCGTGAAGAAGGTCGAATCGGCCGAGTTCATGACCATCATTTCGCCGGCCAGCGCGCGGGCGGCAATGGCAGAACTGCGCGCAATGTAGATGCAATTCTCAGACATGCTCGAGGCACCCCGTGGAAGTTCCGGATTTCGTCCCACACCCTGCCATCAGGATAGAACGTCAGGCGGCGAATGGGAACCCTGGCGACGAAATCGCAAGCGGTGGCGAAGAGCTTTTCCACCAGGCCCTGGTCTTCGGCAAAGAAGAGAATATTGCGCATCAGCCGGCGGACCGCATCCGCGGAGGGCAATTCATCGACCCGGTTCTCCGGGCCCTGCTCCAAGAAAAACAGAGCCGCGACCGGGGCGGCGCAGTTCTCACCGGCCTTGGCCAGTTCTCCGGCGAAAGGAGTGCCGAACGCATGGTAGCCGTGGCCGCTCTGAGGGTCGTTGCTCGGACGGGCGTTGCTCGGGCGTACGTCGTTCGGGCGGGCGTCGTTCGGACGTACGTAGGAAATTTCGTCGGTCAGCAGGGTGATGTCGGCGGGCGCCAGACGCGTCATCGTGGTTTTGCCCGCGCCCGAAACGCCCGAAAACAGATACGCCCGGCCATCACAAATCGCGCTGGCGGCGTGCAGCAGGAATCCTCCGCGCTCGGCAAGAATCAGGCTGTGCACAATGCGCAGCACCGAATCGAGGGAATACGGGTTGGCATTTTGCCGCACGCTGCCCCGTCCAGTGCGAGGGTCCCAGCGGGCGTGGAAGTCTCCGCGCTCGCAGGAGCCACTCGTCGCCTTCGCGACGGACCCGAACGTCGTCGTCGGAAGCCAGTCCCGTGCTGGTGAGATCAAACTCCAGCTCAAACTCGGGATGCGAAGAACTCAGGAACCCGTCATAGCGCTGGCGCAGCAGATCGAGGAAGCCTTCGTCGCAGGTGGACAAGGCAATCGGAATTCCTCCGATCTCGACACACGCGACTTTTCGGGGCGCGGCCATCACAAGACTCCCGGCTCGGCGGAACCCAAATCCGCGGCGGACTCAGGGTTTCGAAATTCGTGCGCCGATGTTTCTGGCGGCCATGAAGCTTCAGAGCAAGGCGGCGTGCAAGGCCGCAATGACAGAGCAGCATCCCTACCGCGCGAGACCACTTCACGCTCAGCGTCCGCCGGCCACCAGCTTTCCCAGGAGTGCTTCGGGAGGATACGGAGGGTCGGCGCCAGGCATGGAATCGCCGCGAAGCAGGAAGCCGTCCGGCGCACAAGGAGCCACCAGGCGATGCAGAAAAAGCCGGCCGTCACGCCGCGCCAGCACGATCTCGCCGGGCCGGACATCTTCCAGCGGGCAGCCTTCGATCTCGACCACATCGCCCGGCCAAAGAGTGGGCAGCATGCTTTCCCCGTGAACGCGCAGACGCAGACTACCACGTCCACGCAAAGCGTCCGCCACCAATGCTGAACCTTCCGCACTCCAGCGCAGGCGTGTCGTGCTTGGGGTGTCTTCCAGCATCAGGAAGTTTTTCTTGAGGAACGCGATGACATGTGCGTTGAGTGGCGGCGATTTTGCCGCAAGATAGGGCCTGGGTCTCGAAAACCCGCTCATAGCGGAATGCCGGCTTCTGGTAGAGCTTCTTTCCCTTACCCGCATTGCCCGTTGGTTGCGTTCTCGCGAGGGGCCCGATTGTCCGTCATAGTTGGTCAAGCCAGTTGCTAATCAGCTGACTTATCCCCCCAGTTCTGACTAAGAGTGAAGGCAGTGTACTACACGCCTTTCCCCGGTGCCAACACGACCAGTCGGCAAACCGAGGACAGCGAATCAACATTCTCAATAAAATGAAAGAGTTCCGTTCTGCCGCGCTCGCCGCAAACTTAGCGACAGGCCGGCCAGCGCCAGTGGAAGCAGGACCACGCCAAACCCGGCCAGGACCGCCAGTGTGCGAGCCATCGCGATCATGGACTGCCCTTCGATCAGCGCCCGGCGCATTCCGTCGATGGCGTAGGTGAGAGGAACGGCGCGCGCAAGAAGTTCGAGCGGGCGCGGCAAGCTCTGGATCGGGAACATGGTTCCGCTAAGAAACCAGAGTCCGGAGCCGAGCAGCCAGAGCACCGCCGAGCCTTTCTGGAACGCAACCTGAAGCGTGGCCGCGGCGATCCCCAGGGCCAGGGCGATGCCAGAGAAAGAACCAACACTGCCACGCACGAGAAGAAGTTGGCATGGATCGATGCCCGGAAAACCGCCACTCCCGCGAAAAGATAGACCAGCAGATTGACCAGGTTTCCGGCAAAGGCGGAAATGGAGCTGAGGATCACGAGCTCAGCCGGGGCGGTCGAGGTGGTCATCAGCACTTCCAATGTCCCTGTCTGTTGTGCTTCCTGCACCGCGCTCAGGAAGCTTGCGCGCTCATGACGAAGAAAGTGTAGATGCCGGTGCCGACCAGGAGGAAGGGAAAGTACTCGACGCCACCGGGGCGAAAACCGGGACCGATGGCGCGGGATAGAAAATAAAAAGCCGCCAACTCGGTGAATACTCCGACCAGGGTCACGACGAAACCGCTGCGGTGGCGGATGGCCGTCAGCAGATCGCGCCGCAGGATGGCATGAAGCTTGTCGAGGGTCGAAGTCATAGAGGATTTGTAATTTGTAATTTCCAATTTGTAATTGCAAGCATGGGCAATGTGAGCGACATATTCTGAAACAATTGCAAATTACGAATTACCAATTACAAATTTTCAGCGTTTGAGCACGGCCTCATCGATCTCACCGGTCATGCGGAAGTAAAAAGACCGCAGAGCTTCGGCGCTTTCGCCGTCCCTCACCGGGCGGTCGGCGAGCAATTCGCCGCGATGCAGCAGGAGCAGGCGATCCGCAACGGCGGCCGCCTCCGCGAAATTGTGAGTGGCGAGCAGAACGGTGGTCTCTTGCCGTGCCAAGGCGCGGATCGTCGCCCAGAAGTGTGCCGTGGTGGCCGCGTCGAGGCTGCGCGTCGGTTCGTCGAGCAAGCAGAACGCTGGGGCGCTTGACCAGGGCGCGCGCGATCCCCAGCCGCTGGTACATGCCGCTGGAGAACTTCATGACCAGCGTGTCGGCCTGCTCTTCGAGGCCGGTATCGCGGAGAACTTCGTTGATTCTTTGCGCGCGCTCGCGGTGCGACACTTCGTCAAGCGCGGCAAAGAAATCAAGGTTCTCGCGAGCCGAGAGTCGAGGGAAGAATGAGCGCTCCGCTGCGACAGCGATGCCGACCTGCCGCCGCACTTCACCGGCGTTGCGCCGCGCATCGAAGCCGCCCACGCGCACCGATCCGGCATCGGGCAAGCAGCATGGTCGAAATCAGCTTGAGGGCCGTGGTTTTTCCGCTGCCGTTCGGGCCGAGTAACACCAATACCTCCGCGCGCGCCGCCGAGAAAGAAACGTCTTTCAAGGCAAGGTTTCGCCGCCCCGCTCCCGTCCCAGCCAATTGAACAGAGCTGGACGATGGCGAAAGATCTTGCGAACGGATTCGAAGACGACTCGGTCCATGAAAGCGGGACGACGAACCAGCGTGAACTAAACGTTCGAACGTGCCGAGGACTCTGTATTATAGTGGCGATTCGCAATCCAATTGATTCCGGCTTGCAGTTGCTTGTCTATCCGTCGGGATCCGCTGTTCATGACCGAAGGCTTGCCTTCGTCTCCTGCGTCAAGCACAGTGCCGCGGGGTGAAAACGAATTCGAGCTCTTGTGCGCGCTGACTGGCGTGGAGTTGGCTCCGGAGCGTGATCGAGCGCATTGCGAACTGGAATCTCTCAAGACTCGACTGGAGCGAATTCCTTCGCCTGGCGGAGCACCATGGAGTTCTTCCGCTCGCGGCGCGCAATCTGATCGAACACGGTCGCGGGCTTCCACCCGAAATCGAGCGCTCTCTGCGATCTGCGTACGACGCGAACCTGCGGCGCAGCCTGTGGTTCACCGCCGAACTGGCGCGCATCATGCAGCACTTCGAGCGCAGGCAGTTGCGGGCAGTTCCGTACAAAGGGCCGGTGCTGGCGCAATCGGCTTACCGCGATGTGGGGCTGCGAAGTTTTTCGGATCTCGACTTCCTGATTTCTCCCGCGGACTTCGAGACGGGCGAAGCAGGCTCTTGCTGAAATCGGATATCGCCCTTCCGCGGATTTCACTCCGGCCGTCGAGCGATTCTGGCTGCCGAAAGGCTACGAGCGCTCGTTTGACAGCGCA
Organism: uncultured Acidobacteriaceae bacterium; assembly: GCA_963767605.1. Classification (GTDB taxonomy): domain Bacteria; phylum Acidobacteriota; class Terriglobia; order Terriglobales; family Acidobacteriaceae; genus Acidiflorens. The sequence continues at coordinate 120,516 of CAVYEP010000014.1, forward strand.
GCGGGACAGAACCTGGTCGAACTGCAGTGGGCGTTGCTGCCGCATTTCTATGCAGTGGATCTGCGCGTGGCGGATCTGCTGGCGCGCGCGGGCCGGACAGTTGTGGGCGGGTGCGAGGTGCCTTGCCTGTCTCCCGAAGATTCGCTGCTGGTGCTGTGCTTGCATGCCGCAAAGCATCTTTGGACGCGCCTGATCTGGCTGGCGGACATTGCGGAGACTTTGCAATCCCAATCCCGATCCCAGACCATCGACTACTCGCTGGTGTTCTCCCGAGCGCGCGCGCTGGGAATCGCTCGTATTCTCGGCGTGAGTTTCTGGCTGGCGAAGAACGTGCTTCGGACGGAGCTTCCCAGCCCGCGGAGGAAATGATTGCGGCCGATCCTCGGGTGCCTGCTCTCGGCAGCGAATTTGCCGAGCGCCTGGCGCGCGGCGCGACCTATGATTTCGAATCCACGGAATACTTCCGACTGATCCTGAAACTGCGCGAGCGGCGCGGCGACCGCTGGCGATATCTCTGGCGGCTGGTGTGGACGCCGGGCGCGGGAGATGTTGCGGCGGTGCAGATTGCCGGAAGCGCTTTTTCCTCTTTATCGAATCGTGCGCATTGGGCGGCTGCTGCGAAAGTCCCACTTGTAGAGACGGGGCTTGCCCCGTCTCCCGCCTGCGTGTTCGCGCTGCGACCAGGGGAGACGCGGCAAGCCGCGTCTCTACAGGGACGCGTTATTGCTAGTGCGTTTCCCCGTCGCCAGGCGCGACGTCTGGCGTGTCAACTTTCTTCTGCGCAACGGCCGTGTTCCCTGGCGCCGGCGCCGGCTGGAAATTCGCCGGGATCTTTGCCGGCCAGCGCGACGTTCATGAACTGCATCCAGATGGGCAGAGCGGCGCGGGCTCCGGTTTCTTTTTCGCCCAGCGATTTCTTTTCGTCGTAGCCGATCCACACGCCGCAAGTGAGCGACGGCGAAAAGCCCACGAACCAGGCGTCGGTGAAATCGTTGGTCGTGCCCGTCTTGCCCGCCAGCGGATACGGCATTTTGGCGGCGGCGACCGCGGTGCCGTGGAGCACCACTTCCCGCAGCATCGAGGTCATGATGCGCGCGGTGCGCGAGCTGACCGCGTCTTTAACGTCGGAGAAATCTTCTTCCAGAATGCGCCCTTCGTAGTCGGTCACTTTGGTGATGTAGCGCGGGGCGACGCGCACGCCGTCGTTGGGAAACACGCTGAAGGCCGAGGTCTGCTCGAGCGGCGTGATTTCCGCCGAGCCCAGCGCCACCGGAAGATAGGCGGGAATGTTTGCGGTGATGCCGAAGCGGTGCGCGTAGTCGATCACGGTCTTGATGCCGACGCGGTCGGCAAGCTTGAGCGCGGGAATGTTTCTGGACTGGGCGAGCGCGCGCCGCAGCGTGATCGTGCCCTCAAATTTGTCGTCGTAGTTGTGCGGCGAATAAGGGCCGGAGGCGGTTTGGAAAGTTACCGGCGCGTCGAGAATCGTGTCGTCGGGGCTGCCGCCCTGGTCGATCACCGCGGTATAGACATAGGGCTTGAACGACGACCCAACCTGGCGCAGCGCCTGCGTGGCGCGGTTGAACTTGGAGAGATTGAAGTCGCGGCCGCCGACCATGGCCTTGATTTCTCCGGTGGCGTTGTCGATGGCGACCAGCGCTCCTTCGGCGCCGGAATCCTGTTCCAGGCTGACGCGCGCTTTTCCGCCTGCATCCAGCGCGAGCACTTTGACGTAGACGATGTCGCCGGCATGGAGAATGTCGGGAGGCTTGAGCTTGCAGCTTCGTCCATGCGACGTCGGCCGGCGAGAGCGTGGCCTTGTGCTGCCCGAAGCGGACCTCCGCGGCGCCCGGCGAGACTTGCGTCACCAGCGCGTGCATGTATCCGTTGACTTCGGGCTCTTCATCCCAATCGGGATCGACGTACTTGTCGAGCTTCTGCCCCTGGGCAATCACGTTCACGAGCTTGCCGTGCCAGCCGTGCCGGCGCTCGTAGGCGGCGAGGCCGTCGAGCAGCGCCTGGCGCGCCGATTTCTGCAGATCCATGTCGAGCGAGGTGTAAACGCGCAGCCCGCCTTCGTGCACCTGGTCGCTGCCATACTTCGCTTCCAGGTAGCGGCGGATTTCCTCGACATAGTGCGGAGCCAGCGAATTCGGATCTTTCTGCAGGTTGAGCGGGATCGGCTTGCTCTTGGCGTCCGCCGCTTGGGCGGCGGTGATCTTGCCGTCCTCCAGCATGGCATTGAGCACGAGGTTGCGCCGCTTGACCGCGCGTTCCGGATGGTTGATCGGCGAGTAATACTGCGGCGCCTTGGGAAGTCCCGCGAGCAGCGCGGCCTCTTCCAGTTTCAGTTGCTTGGCCGGTTTGCTGAAATAGTATTCCGAAGCGGCTTCAAAGCCGTAGGCGCCGTGGCCGAGAAAAATCTGGTTGGCGTAGAGCGTGAAGATCTGCGGCTTGGTGAAGCGGCGCTCGATCTGGATGGCAAGCAGCGCCTCCTGCACCTTGCGATAAAACGAGCGGTCGGGAGAGAGAAACAGATTGCGGGCGAGCTGCATGGTGAGCGTGGAGGCTCCCTGCACTTTCCCGCCGGATTCGATATCGCGATACGCCGCGCCTGCGATGCGCCAGAGGTTGATGCCCGAGTGCCGGTAGAAATCCTTGTCTTCGATCGAGACCAGCGCATTGCGCAGAACTTCGGGATAGTCGTCATAGGTGGCGATGACGCGGCGCTGCAGCGCGAAGGTGCCGATGACTCGCCCTTGTCCGTCATAGAGTTCGGTGACGGAACTGGGACGGTAACGTTCGAGTTGCTCGACCTGGGGCAGGTCGGTCGAGTAGACCAGCAGCAGCCCGGCGGCCGCGCCCACCGCGGCGGCGAGCAGGACGAGCAATCCGAACAGGACGAGTCCCACCAACTTCCGTCCGCCAATTTTTATCGTTAGCAAGATGTTGGCAGGTTTCAAGGTTTCAAAGTTTCAACGTTTCCATGGTACGCAAAGGCATAGAAACTGTTTCACCGCCGAGACGCCGAGGACGCCGAGAAGAGCTGGTGCTTGCCAAGTCCTATAGGCAAGCAATGTCAAAGTCCTCTCCACAAAAAAAATCGCCCGCCGAAGCGAGCGATTCGCAATTTTTAAATCCTGAAACTCTGAAACCTGCTTTCTTATCCCTTCGATTCCCGGTTCTTCAACACTTCCAGCGCTTTGTTCAGCTGGTCGTCCTCCTGGTTCTTCGGTTTCACTTCTTTCTTCTCGTTGGGAGCCGCCGTCTGGTCTTCGTCGGGTAATCCACCGTCGTCGTCCGCAGTGTCGGCGATCAGCACGTTGGGCGTGACGGCCGCATCCTGAATTGCTTTTCCGCTGGGCGAGTAATACTTCGCGACCGAAAGAATCAGGGCGGAGTTGTCCTGCATCTCGATCAGTTTCTGCACCGAGCCGTCGCCGAAAGTCTTGTCGCCGACCACGTCGCCGCGAGCGTTTTCCAGGATCGCGGCGGCCACAATCTCCGCCGGTCCCGCCGTGCCACGATTCACCAGCACCGCCACGGGAAGCTTGGTGATGTCCTTGGCGGGATCGGCGTTAAACGCCTGGCGCGGATATTTCTGCCCCTGCAGATAGGTGATGGTGCCATGGTCGAGGAAAAGATTGGCGGTGGCAATGCCTTCCGACTTCGGCTCCACCGGCGGAGTTGCGCAGGTCAAGCACAAGCTTCTTCGCTCCCTGCTTCTGCAGATCGCGAATCTTGCTGGCGATCTCCTGCGACTTGCCTTCGGGGAACGCGTCCACCTGGATGTAGCCGACGTTATCGGCCAGCATCTTTTCGCTAACGGGAGGGATGGCGACCACGTCGCGCGTGATCACGATCTTCTGCGGTTCGGCTCGCCGCGGCCGGACCACCGCCACAGTTGATCGTAGATCCAACCTCGCCCGTCAGGAGGCTGTGAATCTCAGCCAGCGACATGTCGTGCGTGGTCTTGCCCTCGATCGACTCGATGATGTCGGAGTTCTCGACGCCGGCCTTGTCCGCCGGGCCGCCGGGAATCACCGCGACCACGGCCGCGTATCCGAAGCGCTTGGAGACGGTGGCGCCGATATCCGCCTTGCCGTCGGTCTTCATCGTCTTGTAGCGCTTGTACTCAGCCGCCGACAGGTAGCTGGAATTGGCGTCGAGCGACTCCAGCAGTCCGTGCAGCGCGCCGTCGGTGACGCCGGCAATATTGGGCTCTTCGACGTATTCGAGGCGGATGCGCGACAGCACTTCGCTGTACACCGACAACTGGCGATACGCGCCTTCATTCGAAGAAGCGCGAACGTGGACGAAACCGCCCACGATGGTGAACAGCAGAATGGCCAGCGAACTGGCAAGGATGGTGACCTTCAACTTCGTCGACATAATTTGATCTTCGCTCTTTAATTGGATCTGTGGTCTTGGATCGGCTTTATTGGGCCGGGCTTCCCCGAGAAACTGATGCTTCATTATAGACGGTTTGATGCTGGGATCGGAGGGCAAGCTTCTCGGGGAAATGCCGTGGGTAACGTAAGGAGTACAGTGTGCAAAGAGACCCCGTCCCCCTCTATTAGAATCATCGACTTAGCCGCACGTGGCGAAGCTCGTGAGGCGAGCCGCGCCCGGCTTGACGGGCGAGGACGCTCGTCGCTCCAGGAGCACCGTTCACGTTTCCAGCAGGGCGGCTATCGCCTCGTGACCCTTTTCTCTCGCCACCGTAGCGGGAGTTTTGCCTTCGTCGTTGGCTAGCTTGGGATCGGCGTGGTGCTTCAGCAAGAGCTCCACCATCGGACGATCTCCGTTCTGAGCCGCCGCGTGAATTGGAACCCAACCTCCTTGCTGACGGGCATTAGCTGGGGCTCCGTGTTCGAGCAGCAGGCGGGCGGCTTCGAGGTTGCGGGCAGACGCGGCGGAGTGCAGCGGCATGACCTGTGTCGGATTCGCGGCCACGGCGTCGACCGCGGCTCCGCCTTCGACGAGCAGGCGGGCGGCTTCAGGTTGTCCGAAGAAACACGCGAAGTGCAGGGCCGTGAAGCCGTCTTTTGAACGCGAGTCAATCGAGTGGGAATCGATGGCGGAGGTATCGCGGAGGCATTCTTTAATGCGGTCGAGACGGCCGAGCGCGGTCGCTTCGAAAATGTCGAGCGCCTTCTTCTTGCGCGCAATCAATTCCGCCAGGTCGCGGCGGCCACGATAGAGAGAGTGCATGAGGAGACTAACGCCGGCCGCGTCGCGCGCTTCAGAGGCCGCGGGATCTTGTTCGAGAATTTGCCGGAGCCCGTCCGCATCGCCCGTCCGCAAGAGTTCGAAACAACGCTCAAAGCCACGCCGGGAGTCTTCCATGGGTGCCTCCTAATTTAATTTAGCATTGCTCGGAAACCTACTTGCCCGGAGAGCGGTAGGTATAAGGTGCATGGGGGTGGAAAGAATTTCCGTGCGTTTTGGGTGGAAGAGATTTTGGACGGAGGAAGACGAGCAGGGTCAGCGACTTGGAAGATGGCAGAGAACGGAAGGGTCATTGCTATGAGGTGGGGACTCAAGGAAATTTCTCCAAATAGGAGGGATCCATGACAACCGACCCGGTTTGTGGAATTAGAATCGATGAGCAGGAATCCGAATTCCAGACGATGTTTGCTGGGAGGAAATACTTCTTCTGCTCGGAAGACTGTAGGAAGGAATTCGAGAATGAGCCAGAGGAGTACCTGGAGACAGCGGCGTAGAAGCTGTCGAGGTTAATTGCAAAGCAAAACTCAAAGATCAGAAAAGAAAAAGGCCCTCGCGTGTAGCGGGGGCCTTCATCCTTTAGAGTCGTTGGTCGTCAGTCGTTGGGAAGACATTGCTAACGACCAACGACTAGCGACCAGCGGCTGTTTCTGGTCCCTGCCGAACTGAATTCTGCTGCTAGGGTTGGTCGGCAACGGAATTGCGCAACTGGCCAATGCCTTCGATCGAAACTTCGACGGCATCGCCCGCAACTACCGGTCCGACGCCCTTGGGCGTGCCGGTCGCGATCAGGTCTCCGGGCTCGAGGGTCATGATCTGCGAGATGTAGCGGATGACGACGTCGAGCGAAAAAATGAAATCCTTCGTATTGCCGGATTGTCGTACCTCGCCATTCACGCGGGTTTCGACCTGGACCCCGGCCCAGGGGTCAATATTGATACCGTCGGCGACCACGGGGCCGACGGGGCAGAAGGTATTGAAGCCTTTGGCGCGGGTCCACTGACCGTCTTTGTTTTGCAGATCGCGGGCGGTGAAATCATTGACGCAGGTGTAGCCGAGGATGTAGGGACGCACGTCTTCGGTGTCGGCGAGTTGTTGGCAGCGCCGGGCGATGACCACGCCCAGTTCGCCCTCGTAGTCGGTGCGCGCGGAAACTTTGGGCCGCAGAATCGTTCCGCCCGGCGGCAGCAGAGAAGACGGCGGCTTGAAGAATAGCAGCGGCTCCTGCGGAACTTCGTTTCCGAGTTCGGCGGCGTGCTCGCGATAGTTGCGGCCGACGCAGACGATCTTCGAAGGCTCGACCGGCGGCAACAGGATCGCCTGGGCGAGCGGGATGCGGTCCATGCGGCGGCTGGGAAGGCCTTCGACGTCGCCATCGCTATCCTGCGGAGGCTGGAGGAGCAGGCGAGTGATTTCGTCCTCAGTGTTGCCTGCGGCGGACTCGACCAGGCCGTAGTGGGCGGAACCGTTGAGATGGAAGCGGCAGTATTTCATCAGAGGAATATTCAAACACAATTTCCAAGGACAAGGGGCAGAAAGATCGCGACACAAAACTACGGGACGGGCTCGCTGGTTTCTTCAGAGCGCTGGCTTTCGTTTCCACGCACGTCCACGGCGGAAACCGAGTAGGTATAGGTTTTGCCGGAAGCGACCGCGCTATCGCGATACGACGGCGCTTTCACCAGCTCGGAATTCAGCTTGGTTGCGGCCGCATCTGCTTCGCTGCGATAGATGTTGTATCCGGCGAGGTCGGCGTTTGTGACTGGGGCCCAGATGAGGTCGATAAATGGCTTTTGTCCTTCGCCCGAGAAGGCCGCCTGCAACCCGGCGGGGACGGAGGGCGGGAAGACGTCATGGGCGATGACGCGCACGGGCGGAGTGTCGTCTCCCTCGACCTGCACCTCGCTGTCGGGGCGTTTGACGATGGTCACAGCCGTGACGCGGTAGAGGTAGGTCTTTTCCCATTCAAAGGCGGAGTCGGTGAAATGCGCGGGGCCGGGCTCGGCCGTTGGCCCAGGAACTGGAATTGGGGCTTCGCCGGCAATCGCGTCTTTGCCGGAGCTTTCGTCGCGACGATAGACGCGATAGCGATACTGAACGTTAGGGACATTCCGTGACTCGCCCGTGTTCGTCCAGGTGAGCACTACGCCATCGCCAGTGAGTTCCGCGGCCAGATCAGGTGGCGGCGGCAGCGTCAGGACGGCGGGCACGTGCACACGATTCGACAATCCAGCGCCGCGGGCATTGCGGTTCAAGACCTCGACGGCGTAGGTGACTTCGGCGGCCGGATCGAGCGGTTCCATGGCCGCGGGCAGTGTGCCGGTATAAGTCTGCGGCGGGGGACGCGGGGATCCTGGTTTCTGCGGGGCAGCAGATGGTGCGGGCAACATCTCGGCGGGACTCCCGCATTCGGCCATCTCATATTCGAGGCTGAGGCAGACCAGGGTCGGGCCGACGTAGCGCACGCCCTGGCGGTCGGTGGTGAGCGCGGGCTCGCTCCAGGTGAGGGTGACGCGATTGCCTTTGCGGCTGGCGCGGAGATCGCTGGGCGGCTTGGGAAGTTCGAGCGACGGCGGCCGCGGCGGCCCGGGCTGGGCGCAACCGGCCAGCAGAAGGCAGAGTGCGGTCGGCGCGATGAACTTTCCGAGATGCAGTTTCATGCGGAAAGAGAAAGAGTACCAGAGGCAGCGCGGGCGAGTCGCCCGCGCCCACACTCATCCCGCCAGTTCGCGCACGGCTTCGCGAAAGACCTTGGTGTGGTAGTCGACGTCTTCGGGCGTGGTGGCCGGCGACATCAGCGCCATGTTGTGGAAGGGCGTAAGCAGAATGCCGCGATTCATGGCGTAGAGATGCATGAAGCGTTCGAGTTCGAAGTCCATGGCATCGTGCGCTTCGGTTCCGTTCTTGGGCGGGTTCGGGCTGAACAGATACTCGGCGCGGCATCCGAGACGCGTGACGTGCCAGGGGAGACGGAAATCCTGAATGACTTTTTGCACGCCGGCGGTCCAACGCTCGGCCATCGGGATCATGCGGTCGAAAGCTTCTTTGGTCAAGACTTTTGTGAGCGTGGCGCGCATGGCGGCCAGGGACAGGGCGTTGCCGGCGAGGGTTCCGCCGATTCCGCCGGTGTCGCAGTCTTCGAGGCTGTGGCGTTCGAGAATCATGTCCGCAACTTTTTGCGTGAAGCCATAGGCCGCGCCGGGGAGTCCGCCAGCGATCGGCTTGCCGAATACGAGGAAGTCGGGGTCGAGGTTTTCGGCGCGAGTGTAGCCGCCGGGACCGGCGCAGATGGTGTGTGTCTCGTCGATGATGAGCAGGGTGCCGGACTTGCGCGTGAGCTCGCGCAGCGCCTGGTGGTAGCCGGGTGCAGGATGCACGATGCCGACGTTGGTCAAGGCAGGCTCCGCCAGCACGCAGGCGACATCGCCGTGAGCGAGTGCCTGTTCGAGAGCGGAGACGTCATTGAATTCCACGACGCGCGTGGTCACGGAAGGGTCGACCGGCGGTCCAATGTTGCCGCGCCGCGCGCCGGATTTGCCGTCGGGATGAAGCGTGATGAAGGTTTCATCGACCGTGCCGTGGTAGCACCAATTGAAGACCAGGATTTTCGCGCGGCCGGTGATCTGGCGCGCTAGGCGAATCGAAAAGCGGTTGGCGTCGGTGGCGGTGAGTGCAAACTGCCAGTAGGTCAAGCCGAAGCGCTGCTGCAATTCTTCGGCGACAAAGACGGCATCTTCAGAGGGCAGCATGAGGGTGATGCCGCGTTTGACCTGCTCCTCGATGGCCTTGGCGGTGGCGAAGGGAGAATGCCCGGTCATGGCGCCGGTGTCGCCTAGGCAGAAGTCCACGTAGCGATGGCCGTCGACATCGTAGAAGTGCGCGCCCTGCGCCTCGCGGACAACGGGTGGAAACGCTCCGGCCCACTTCACCATCCAGTTCATGGGGACGCCGGAGAGCAGCGACTTCTTGCCGCGTTCGTAGATAGACTTTGATTTCGGGCGTTCGTCGACGAAGCGCTTTTGCTCGCGCTCCATTAGGGATTTGAGGCGGGTGCGGTCGAGAGTGGGCATGATTTTCTGCGAATCTAGCAGAAAGTCATGGCGATGGCGAGGAGAACAAAGATAACCACAGGGTACACAGAGGTACACAGGGGTTTCTAGGTTTTCCCCTGTGCACCTCTGTGTACCCTGTGGTCGAGACTTTCTACAGTATGTAGCGCGACAGATCCTGGTCTTTCACGATCTCGCTGAGCATCTTCTGCACGTAGGCTGCGTCGACCTTGAACTCCTGCCCTTTTTTCTCGGGGGCCTCAAAGCTGATTTCGTCGAGCACGCGTTCCATGATGGTGTGCAGACGGCGGGCGCCGATGTTTTCCGTGCCTTCATTCACGCGGAAGGCGAAGCGCGCGACTTCTTCGAGCGAGTCGGGCGTGAACTCCAGCTTCACGCCTTCGGTTTCCAGCAACGCGATGTATTGCTGGGTCAGCGATGACTTCGGTTCGGTCAGAATGCGGACGAAGTCTTCCATGGTGAGCGACTGCAGTTCCACGCGGATGGGGAAGCGGCCCTGCAATTCGGGGATCAGGTCGCTCGGCTTCGAAACGTGGAACGCGCCCGCGGCGATGAACAGAATGTGGTCGGTGCGCACCATGCCGTAGCGCGTGTTCACCGTGGTGCCTTCGACGATGGGCAGAATGTCGCGCTGCACGCCTTCGCGTGAAACGTCCGGGCCATGGCCGCTTTCACGGCCGGCGATCTTGTCGATTTCGTCGAGGAAGATGATGCCGGAATTTTCTACGCGATCGATGGCGGTGCGCGTGACCTGCTCCATGTCGATCAGGCGCTGCTCTTCTTCCTGAATCAGGTACTCGAAGGCCTCGTTGACCTTCATCTTCCGCTTCTTGGTGCGCTGGCCGAAGATGTTGGGCAACATGTCCTTGAGATTGACGTCCATCTCCTCGACGCCCTGGTTGGAAATGATTTCAAAAGACGGGAAATTGCGCTCGCGGGTTTCGATTTCGACGGTGCGGTCGTCGAGCTTGCCTTCGCGCAGCTGCTGACGCAGTTTCTCGCGGGTGCGGCTGGAGGATTCGGTCAGGCTGGTGCTGGCGTCGATGACCACGCCGCCGGTCGAACTGGCGGTGGAGCTTGAATCCTGACGCGGCGAAATCGGGGGCAGGAGAATATCGAGCAGCCGCTCTTCGGCGTTGAGTTCTGCTTTATCGGCGACGTCCTCGAGTTTCTCTTCGCGGATCATTTCGATGGCGATCTCGACCAGGTCGCGGATCATGGATTCGACATCGCGGCCCACGTAGCCGACTTCCGTGAACTTGGAGGCCTCGACCTTCAGGAAGGGCGAGTTCGCAAGCTTGGCCAGGCGGCGGGCGATTTCGGTTTTGCCGACGCCCGTAGGCCCGATCATGATGATGTTCTTGGGGATGACCTCTTCGGCCATCTCGGGCGCGAGCTTCTGCCGGCGCATGCGGTTGCGCAGGGCGATGGCGACGGCGCGCTTCGCGTCCTTTTGGCCGACAACGTATTTGTCGAGTTCGGCGACAATTTCGCGCGGCGTCAGTTCGTCAAGCGTAACTTGTTCTTCTTCGGCGGTTCCGGGTAAGTAGATGGCCATAAATGCGTCGTTGGTCGTTAGTCGTTGGTCGTTAGGCAGGAACTGCGCTCATCCGCAACCCGCGAACGACTAGCGACCAACGACTATCGACTAGAGCTCCTCAATCGTTACCTTGTCATTGGTATAGATGCACATCCGGCCGGCAATCTTCATTGCTTCTTCGGCAATTTCGCGTGGCGAGAGCTGGGTGTGATCGGCGAGGGCCTGCGCTGCGGCCTGGGCAAACGGGCCGCCGGAGCCGATTGCTGCAATGCCGGTATCGGGCTCGATCACGTCTCCCTGGCCGCTGAGCAGGAACGTCGTTTCTTTGTCTGTGACCAGCAGCAGGGCTTCGAGATGGCGCAGAAATTTGTCGGTGCGCCAGTCTTTTGCCAGTTCGACGGCGGCGCGGCCGAGGTTGCCGTGATACTGCTCCAGTTTGGCCTCGAAGCGGCTGAACAGAGTGAAAGCGTCGGCGGTCGAGCCGGCAAATCCGGCTAGAATTTTATCTTGATAGAGGCGGCGAATTTTTTTTGCTCCGTGCTTGATGATGGATTCACCGAGCGTGACCTGGCCGTCGCCAGCCATGACAACTTTATTGTCGCGGCGGACGCAGAGGACGGTGGTGGAGCGAATGAGGCGGCGAGCGCGGACTTCGGCGGTCCTTTTGGCGGCCGTGGCTACTAGTGTGTTCTTCTTCATGAGCGCAATTTTTAATTATACAGCCCTTCGACGGCCAGATTCTCATTCGCGCGTTGGGGATTCGACAACAACTGGAACCGAGCGAGTCTTTAGCCCCTGCGGTTTCTGACAGTTAAACATCTTGACAACTTCGCGTTTTGCGAAGTACAATGTTCGCAGATTGCGAAGTTTACGAGGGGCGGCATGCATGTCATCAGCCGCAAAAAGCTCAAACAGGCCGCCGCACGGCACGCTGACTTGGAAGGCCCGCTCGAAGCGTGGTTTCGCATTGCCAAGAAGGCCGAGTGGAAGAATCTGGCCGATGTCCGGAAGACGTTTTCCAGCGCGGATTCCGTTAACAAGTGGACGGTCTTTAATATTAAAGGGAACCAGTACCGGCTGATGGCTGAGATCAACTATGTTTTCGGACGAATTTATGTCCGCCATGTTTTAACCCATGCCGGGTATGACCGTGGAGGTTGGAAATCATGAGTGCGACCGCAGTCCGTTCTGAATATGCCGCTCTGCTCTCCAGCACTCTGCCTGCGGTCATTCGCAGCGAGGCGGAGAACGAGCGTTACATCGCCGTGCTGGAAGAACTGGACGGCAAAGGGAACCAGATGACGGCTGCCGAACGCCGCATGGCCGAGCTCTTGACTCTGCTCATCGAAGACTTCGAAGACAAGCACTACGCGCTCAAGGCGTCCAAGCCCGTGGACGTCCTCACCGAACTGATGGCCGCGAACCACTTAAAGCAAAAAGACCTGCTGGATGTTTTCGGCGCACCCAGCATAGTCTCCGAAGTCCTCCACGGAAAACGCCAGCTGACCACCGAGCACATTCGCAGGCTCAGCCGGCGGTTCCAGGTCTCCCCGGAAGTCTTCATTTGATTGCAGGGAAGCCGGGCGACCATGCGACACCAGAGAACAAGCGTGTTCACGCGTGTCTCCACCGGCGCAATGTAGAATTCAAGCAGCGATTCCGCGGGAGCCATTCTCTTTTGTCGTTTCTGGACGAGTTAAATCCGCAACAACGCGAAGCGGTCGAGACCACCGAAGGCCCGGTGCTCATCCTGGCTGGGGCGGGCAGCGGGAAGACTCGCGTCATCACCTACCGTATTGCTTACCTGATCGAGAAGATGGGCGTGATGCCGGAATCCATTCTTGCGGTCACGTTTACCAACAAAGCTGCCTCGGAGATGGCCGAGCGGGTGGAAAAGCTGGTGGGCGGCCTCAGCGTTGCCAAGCCGGTGATTTCTACTTTCCATTCGTTTTGCGTGCGCGTGCTACGGCGCGACATTGAGGCTTTGCGGATTCCCTCGACCGTGCCGGGACAGCCGCCGATTGGGCTCACGAGAAATTTTGTCATCTACGATGAAGCCGACCAGCAGCAAGTGGTCAAGGGCGTCATGCGGCGGTTGGGCCTCGACGACAAGCAACTGACGCCGCGCAATGTGCTTTCGCGGATTTCCTGGGCCAAGAATCACATGCTCGATCCGCAGGAAATTTATCTGCAATCAGGCGATCCGAAGACCGAAAAGATTGCGCATATTTTCGAGGAGTACCGGAAGGAACTTCGAAAAGCGAATGCGATGGACTTCGACGATCTGTTGCTTGAAGCCATGCGCCTGCTCAAGTCGGTGACGGCGGTGCGCGAGTATTACAACCGGCGATTTCAATACCTTCTCGTCGATGAATATCAGGACACGAACCGTCCGCAGTACGAACTGATGCGGTTGCTGGCGGGTGACGGGCACAACGTCTGTGCGGTGGGCGATGAAGATCAGTCGATCTACTCGTGGCGCGGGGCCGACATTCGCAACATCCTGGAGTTCGAGGCCGACTTCCCGGAGGCGAAGATCGTGCGCCTGGAACAGAACTACCGCTCGACCGAGAACATTCTGGAGGCGGCGTCGGTAGTGGTGGCCAATAACGTCCGGCGCAAGGGCAAGAACCTGTGGACCTCGCGGCAGGGCGGGGCGAAGATCGGCTACTACGAGGCTCCGGACGGAGAGAACGAGGCCCTGTTTGCGGCCGATACGATCAACCGCTACGTGCGGCAGGCGGGCGAAAACGGCGAAGCGGCGCGCGCGGCGGTGCTCTACCGGACCAACTCGCAATCGCGGTTGTTTGAAGAGGCGATGCGCCGCTACGGGCTGAAGTATCACGTGGTGGGCGGGTTCTCGTTCTACGAGCGGGCGGAGATCAAGGATCTGATCTCGTACTTAAAGGTCATCCAGAACCCGGATGATTCGGTTTCGCTGCTGCGCGTGATCAATACTCCGGTGCGCGGGATTGGCAAGACGACCATCGAGATGATTGAGCGGCTCGCGCTTGAAACTGGACTATCCATGTGGGGCGCTGTTGGTGAAGCTGCGACGCGGCAGTTGTTACCGGCGCGGGCGTTGGCGGCGTTGAAGAGCTTCCGCGAGATCATCGAGGATGGGCGCGCGATGCTGGCAGGGACTTATACGGAGCAGTTGGAAGAGACGGCTTCGGCGAAGGCGGGCGGGGATGCGGGGGCCGACGCTGCCGAGCTTCGCTCGGCTGGACAGCCGGGGGCGGCTGTCCCTACGCAAACCGATGACGATACCGATTTTGATCCGGGGAACTTTAGCTTTGATTTTGCGGCCAGCGATTCGACTGAAGGCAGCGTGACGGGCGAGGGCGCCCGTCTCTCTACCGACGAAGCGGTTGAAGGTTTCCGCGCTCCTGGAACGGCAGCGAATACTTCCGAGATTCTCAAGTTCCTGATCGACCGCACGGGATACATCAAGCAACTGGAGGAGGAGGACACGCCCGAGGCCTACTCGCGCATCGAGAACCTGCGCGAATTGGTGAATGCCGCCATGGACTCGCGCGATCGCGGGGAGACGCTCGATCAGTTTCTCGACCACGCCGCTCTGGTTAGCGATGCCGATCAGTACGACGAGCACGCGCAGATTACCCTGATGACGCTGCACGCGGCCAAGGGACTGGAGTTCCCGCTGGTGGTGCTTGCGGGAATGGAGGAAGGCCTGTTTCCGCATTCGCGCACCATGCTTGAGCCGGATTCGATCGAAGAGGAACGGAGGCTGTGCTACGTCGGCATGACGCGCGCCATGGATACGCTGGTTTTGTCGCGCGCCGTGTATCGGCGGCGCTACGGCACGGATATGCCCGAGGCGAGTGTGGCGTCGCGATTTTTGGAAGAAGTTCCGCCGCGGCTGGTGGAAGAGTTGGGCGGATCGCGGCGGCGGGATTCTTCGGCGGCTGGTTCTTCTGCCGCTGGCTTTTCGCGGACAGGAGTGTCCGCGCCACACAAGCATCGGGGCGGGGCTGCGCATTATTCCTACGAAGATGAAGACCAGAGCGCCGCCTGGAACCCCGAGCGGGTCAAGCCGAAGACGCCGACTCCGCTGCGGAATTACAACTCCATCGACAACATTGCGGAATTTTTTGCGTCCCGCGGCAAGAAGTTCAATGTTTCGAAAATGCCGCCGGAGGAACCTAAGGGCAGGCGGGGCTTCCATCCAGGACAAAAGGTCAAGCACCCGAAATATGGGGAAGGGACGGTGTATCAGCGCGAAGGGGATGGGGAAGACGCCAAGATTACGGTACAATTTCCTCGCTTCGGTTTGAAGAAGCTGGTGGAGAGGTACGCGCAGTTGGAGAAGGCGTAGAGTTGCGAACTTCGCGCCGCGAGCGAGAAACCCGGCCCCCGCAGGGGCGTCCGACTTTGAAGGATTTGCGGCGTCGCTAAAGCGATGCCCTGATACGAAACTGGAACACTAACGAAATCTAAAACACTAAAGGAAACTAACCGCAGGCATGGCAAATACAAAGAAGCTGACCAAAGACGAGCGCAAGAAAACCAAGCGAGCCTCCCGCAAGAAGATGAAAGCGGAAAAGCCGAAGAAGCCCCGCGACTACGCCCGCGGATCGAAAAAGCGCAAAGTGAAAAAGCTGGCACGCGGCCAGGCGAAACGGTAGGCCGATAGCCCGAGCCGTGAGCATTTCCGGGCATGGGCCCTGCGCCCATGCCCGACTCCCGTTGTGAGGAGACAACCAATTCTTGCCGCCATCATCTACTGGACCTGCCGCCGGCACCGTACGTACTTCTGACAGCCAACTTCTCTGTTGCAAGTCCATCGACAAACTGATCTCGGAATCGCAGAACCCGGAACACCGGCTCAGTAAGACGCTGGGGCCGTGGTCGCTGACGGCGCTCGGCATCGGCGCCATTATCGGTTCGGGAATTTTCGTGCTTACGGGAACAGCGGCGGCGGGAGAATATTTCCAGGCGCCTTCCCTCCTGCACGCGCAGGCGCTTGACGTGATCGTGAATTTCCTGCGCACCGGCAGCACCGCCGGAGCGCTGATGCATGGCCGTCCACCGGCCGGGCCTTCGATTGCAATTTCGTTTTTCCTGGTGGCGATTGCCTGCAGTTTTGCCGGATTATGCTACGCCGAGTTGGCGTCGATGATTCCCATCGCCGGCAGCGCCTACACCTATTCGTATGCAACGCTTGGCGAGATTTTTGCCTGGATCATCGGCTGGGACCTGATTCTCGAATACGTGGTCAGTAACGTCGCGGTTGCGGTGGGCTTCGCCGGTTATACGAAAGCGCAATTCGCGGCCTTCGGTGTCCACTTGCCCGACAAATGGGCGAGCCCCGTCTGGGCCTCGGGACAGTGGACGGGCGCGTACTTCAATCTGCCCGGCTTCCTGATCGTTTTCATTCTCACGCTGTTGCTGGTACGCGGGGTGAAGGAATCGGCCGAGACTAATAACATCATGGTCGCGGTCAAGATCGGCGCGATTCTCACCTTCCTGGTGGTCGGTGGAATGTTGGTAAGGCCCGCGAACTGGACGCCCTTCGCGCCTTCGGGCTTTGCCGGAATCGTTACGGGCGGCGCAATCGTTTTCTTTACCTACATCGGATTCGATTCGGTGTCGACCGCCGCGGAGGAATCGCGCAATCCACAGAAAGACTTGCCCTTCGGCATCATCATGTCGCTGATTGTCTGCACGCTGTTGTATGTCGGCGTCGCTTTGGTGCTGCTCGGCATGATGAAGTACACGACGTTTGTCTCCGGGGAAGCCGCCGAAGCGCCCGTCGCCTACGCGATGAAGTATCTGGGAGTGCACCCGTTCTTCCGGTCGATAATCGTGATCGGAGCGCTGACGGGGATGATCTCTTCGTTGCTGGTGTTTCAGTACGGGCAAGCGCGCATCTGGTACGCCATGTCGCGCGATGGCCTGCTGCCGAAGCTGTTCTCGGCGGTGCACCCGAAATATAAGACTCCGCATTGGTCCACGTGGATCGCCTGTTTTGCCGTGGGAATTCCCGCTGGGCTGGTGGATATCGGCGACGCTGCCGACCTCGCCAACATTGGGACGCTGTTTGCCTTTGTGCTGGTCTCGCTGGGAGTCATTTTTCTCCGACGCAGGCAGCCCGATCGCAAGCGCGCCTTCCGCGTGCCGTTTGTGCCGTGGTTCCCGCTGATGTCCGTGATACTGTGCGGCGGACTAATGTTCGGGCTGACGTTGATTACCTGGCTGCGCTTTGTGATCTGGCTGGCACTGGGGTTGGTCATCTACATCTTCTACAGCCGGCATCACAGCGAATTTTGCAAGAAGGATCGGGCCATCGGGTGATCGGGCCATCTGGTCATCTGTAGTGTTCTCATTTCTAGGAACTCATCGCATTCTCGTGTCCTAATGGATAGAATTCAATCCTTATGCTGCTTCCGTTCATGGGACTTTTCATGTTTTTTATTCCGTTGGCTGGATTCTTGTCTGGAATTGTATTGTTGTGTATCAGACGCTTGCGTTTTATGGCGCCGTTCGCGTTCCTTGTGCCACTTCTGGGTTCGTATGCAGCGTTGGCGGGCCTTTGGGGCACTGGGCTGGGTTTGGAGCGCCTGGGCTTTCATGGATGGGTCGTTGGTACAATGGCATGCCTCGGCTTCGTTATTAGCGGAGGTCTGGGTTGTGCTGCAGGTCTCGCCGGCGGCTTTGCTCTGACTCTTGCCGGTCGCCGACTGAAGCACCGACACTAAGCACAATCTGCATCCTCAAATTAGGAAACTACCGGGCCATCATGTCATCGGATGATCGGGCCATCTGTTTCTGATTTTGAACTTAGATCACCCGATGGTCGGATGACCCGATTGCTTTAGAATCGCCACATGTCTTCGGAGCCTTCCAGCTTCGTCCTCTCGCTACCCAAGGCCGAACTCCATCTGCATCTCGAAGGCTCGATCGAACCATCCACGCTGCTGGAACTGCGGCAGCGTCATGGGATGGAAGGAGCCTCGCTCGCCGAAGTCGAGCAACTCTACAATTACAAGGACTTCGCGGGCTTCCTCGTGGCCTTCAAGGATGTGACCGGACACTTGCGCACTCCGGAAGACTACGAACTGATCACTTACCGGCTGATGGAGCGGCTGAAAGCGCAGAACGTTCTGCATGTGGAGGTGATTGTTTCGGCCGGCGTCTGCCTCTGGCGCAAGCAGGATTTCGCGGCGATTTTCGAGGGCCTCGAACGCGGCCGCGCGCGCGGCGAGAAAGACTTCGGCCTATCGCTCGGGTGGATCTTCGATGCCATCCGGCAGTTTGGGGCTGAGAAAGCGCAGCGCGTGCTCGATCTCGCCATCCAGTTTCGTGAGCGCAACGTAGTCGCTTTCGGCATTGGCGGCGACGAGCGTGCTGGACCGCCGGAGTGGTTCACTTCGGTGTACGCGCGCGCTGCGGAGCACGGCCTTCATCTTACGGCCCACGCCGGTGAAAGCGCCGGGCCGGAATCCATCTGGGGCGCGCTGAACCTCAAGGCGGAGCGCATTGGCCACGGCCTTACCGCCGGGCAGGATCCGGAATTGATCGAAGAGCTGGCCGAAAGCCAGGTTCCAATTGAAATCTGCGTGACCAGCAATCTGCGGACGGGCTGCTGCGCCGAGCTGGCGCAACATCCGGTGCGGCGGTACTTCGATCAGGGACTGATGCTGACCCTCAACAGCGACGATCCTGCCATGTTTCGTACGTCGCTGGCCGCGGAGTACGGTCTGGTGCAGGAGACGTTCGGCTTTACCGACGAACACCTGCGAGAATTGGCGCGCAATTCGTTTGAGGCGTCGTTCCTGCCGCCAGACAAGAAAGTGGAATTTCTCAACCTGTTTGACGCCGCTGCCCCGCGGCTGTAAATCCGGCCTCGCATCACACAACCCTGTGGCAGTCGTCACGCTTTAAATATTTTGGCGCTCGCCTATAATGGCTCCCTATGAAACTCGAAGAGAAGATTGCCGAACTGAAAAAACGAGACCAGATGGCCCAGGAAGGCGGCGGCGCGCAGCGGCGTGAGCGCCAGCACAAAGAGGGCAAGATGTCGGCCCGCGAGCGCGTCGAGTTTCTGCTCGACGAGGGCACCTTCGAGGAAACCGATAAGCTGGTCACGCATCGCTGCCACGACTTCGGCATGGAAAAGCAGAAGTTCTACGGCGACGGTTTTATCACCGGTTACGGCCGCGTGGAAGGGCGGCTGGTCTTCGTTTTTGCGCAGGATTTCACGGTGTTTGGCGGGTCGCTCTCCGAGGCCAACGCCGGAAAAATCGTTAAGGTCATGGATCTGGCGGCCAAGATGGGCGCTCCGGTCATTGGACTGAACGATTCGGGGGGCGCGCGCATTCAGGAAGGCGTGATGTCGCTGGCCGGCTACGCCGACATTTTTTTGCGCAACACGCTTTATAGCGGAGTCGTGCCGCAGATCTCGGCCATCATGGGCCCATGCGCGGGCGGCGCCGTGTATTCGCCGGCCATTACCGATTTCATCTTGATGGTCGATCAGACCTCCTACATGTTTATTACTGGACCCGATGTGATCAAGACGGTCACCCACGAAGAGGTCACCAAAGACCAGCTTGGCGGAGCGCGCACCCACAACGAAACTTCGGGCGTAGCGCACTTCATGTGCCGCGATGACGCCGAATGTCTGTCGATGGTTCGCGAGTTGTTGAGTTTTGTTCCCTCGAATAATCTGGAAGACCCGCCGCGCAAGGCCTGCACCGACCCGATTGATCGTCTGGACGAGAAGCTGGACACGGTGATCCCCGATCAATCGAACGTGCCCTATGACATGAAAGACGTGATTCACACGGTGGTGGATGACTGCTACTTTTTTGAAGTTCACGAGCACTATGCCAAGAACATCGTCGTGGGCTTTGCGCGCTTCAATGGGAAGCCGGTCGGGATCGTGGCTAACCAGCCGGCAATGCTAGCCGGCACGCTCGATATCAATGCGTCGGTGAAGGGCGCGCGCTTCGTGCGCTTCTGTGACTGCTTCAATATTCCGCTGGTGACGTTTGAAGATGTTCCCGGCTTCCTGCCCGGCACGAACCAGGAGTATGGCGGCATCATCAAACATGGAGCGAAGTTGCTGTTTGCGTTTGCGGAAGCGACGGTGCCGAAAGTGACGGTGATTACGCGCAAAGCCTACGGCGGAGCGTATTGCGTGATGGCGTCCAAGCACATCCGGGCGGACGTGAACTACGCCTGGCCAAGCGCCGAAATCGCGGTGATGGGGCCGGAAGGCGCGGTGGATATCGTCTACAAGCGCGAACTGGACGGGGCGGAAAATCGCGAAGCGGTTCGGCAACAGAAGATCGAAGAATTCCGCGACCGGCTGGCGAATCCTTACGTGGCCGCTGACCGCGGATTTGTGGATGCGGTCATCCAGCCGCGCGAGACTCGCAAGAAGGTGATTCAGGCGCTGGAGATGCTCGAGACCAAGCGGGATAAGAACCCGCCTAAGAAGCACGGAAATATACCTCTGTAAGGGCGCTCGCTGGTACGGAGATTGATATGCAAAAACGAACGATGATCCTCTTCGGATTCATCCTGCTCGGAGCTTGTCTAATGGTTTCAGTTGCCGCCAACGAGAAACCGCGGGCATTTTTTTTTGGCGGTGAGGAAGTCCATATTGGCATGTCTCAGCAACAGGCGGTTGCTGCGCTCTCCCGCTGCTGCAAACTTTCCCCGCCCATGGAATCTGGGGTCGAGAAACGACCTGCCCCGGAGGGCCGGATGTTGGGCCACATGATCCTTCCCAACGAAGAATCGCCACAACGCATTCTCGGGGCAATATATTTCTCCGGCGAAAAGGTTGCGCGTGTCACGCGTCCGCTCGCCGAAGAGGTCGACGCATATAACGACGACGTAGTGGGTTTCGCAAGGGCCATCAAGCGTTTCCTTGCTGCTGAAGGTGATACTGAGACCACTGCCACTGTTGCTGTGCACCATGAGCGGATAAGCAACGCAGAGTCCGACGTTGTACTAATAACTTTGAAGGATGGTCGAGGGATTGAAATACACATTGGAACGCTTGATAAGCCGAAATGGGCCCACCGATAAGAGAGACTTCGTAACCCTCGACGGGACTCTAGAACGCTAAGCTCGCACCGGCAACTCTACCGGAGATTCCCCGATTGCCGGGCCTGCTGCCTAGCGAAGCACTCGGGGCAATAACAAATCCGTTTGTCGTCTTTGTCGAACTCCCTGTGCGGCCCCGACTGACCCTTGTGTTCAGGGCCGAAGCATTTCCAGCACTGCTGGTCAGGATCTCGAGTCCCACCTCATTCGTACGCCGCAGTGGCTGCACGGGCGATCCATCATCATCGTAGTCATAGACGCTGGGCTCCTCCGCAAGATGACGGCAGCTAGCCTCAGCTACCGCGTGGCCAGGGGATTCCAATTGCAATACGTAACTGTCGCCGTGCTGGCTCCGTTCCCTAGAGTCGGCAGGTGGGTGCCAAGTTCAGGGGGAACGGGGAACCGCTGCAAAAATGCCTGGATCGCCGGTTGCAGTTCTTTGAACATCTCGCGGTAGTTCCAGAACTTGCCTCCGTCAAATCTGCGTTCCGTGCAGTGCTGAAGATACCGAGAGATGTCTTGGAAATACTTGTCATCGACCTTCTTTGCCGGGGTTTGGATCTCAGCCAGTTCTTCCGGGCTTAACTCCCGCCCAGCCCATGGTTTCGGATCGAATGTGCTCAGATCGCTAGTCTCGCCCGTTCTTTTGGCTGTTCGGTGATGGGCACCACTCAAGAATTCCATCGTGTTCCTGTAGTGGAGTAGAAAACATTCAAGGAACGCGTTGAAATGTGCACGTTGGCGCGCAGCTGAGAGTCCGTCCAGCTCTTTGCCGCAGAAGTTTAGCATTGAGAGTTCATAGTGGATCGTATCGAGATGGGACTCCTTTTCAGTTCTGGAGTAGGCGTCATGCATACTGCCTCCATAGCCCCGATTTGTTTCAATCGTGGGCTAAACTTCAGCATACTTCAACGGGCTGATAGATGGCTCTCAACTTCCCCATCCAATTGACCGACGCGACCTGGAACCCCGTCCGCGACCGCGTCAAGGATCAACCCGAGTCGCTGAGGACACTTTTGTCAAGCTTGACTTTTCAATCGGGATGAAATGGGGTCCGATCGGACGCCCATGGACTAAGTCCTTATTCCAGAATACGTCGATATAAAAACCTGGTCAGGGTACACGCCAGAACGCTCCAGCGAAGAAAAATATTTTCAGGGGGTAGTTGGAAGCAAGCGGCTGAGACTTGACAGCAAAAAATAAGAGTCCCGAGGTGATGTTGAACTCATTCCTCTCGGCCAGTAGCTCGCGTTTAGACCCTTGCTGACCTTATTCCTACAACTCCCTTGCGGGTGCATTGTAAGCCGATCTTGCTCGGGCTCCGGGCTCACCGCCAACCGGATAAATTAGTTCAACGCCTCGGGACTCTATCTTGCCTTTAACAGTGGCTCCTGTTCTCCTCAACCAGCGCTTAGCTATAGACCCTTGCTCGCCCTCCCAAACTCACCTCGCGGTGGTCTGAGTGACTACGCTTGAGCCCCGGACGCCGCACCAACCGGGAAAACTTCAGAACGTGTCAAAGAACGATTATGCTTTTAGCACTTTCAGTTTTTACGTCAACACAATTCATGCATCTCTAACTTCTTATTCATCAATCGAGTGCAGCCCGTTCACAGGCGGGTGACACGGAAGTTGTGCAACAGGCGGCGGGCGGCTGCGAAATCGCCAGCATCCATGCGGTATTTCGCGGTTTCGCCTCGGAAAACTCCTGCTTTTGTCGTACGGGCATAAAGACTCCGGCTGTGCAAATCGACGGTTCAAGCGCGTGAATCCTAATCGCTCCGCAGCCCTCGCGGCTGAGGCCGCCATTGATTTTGCGGCACTTGCGGCGCGGCTGAAGCCGCAGCCCTGCGAAACAAAGTCAAACCCCGACGAGTTACACTAGGCTCCGATGGGCCTTCCGGTTTCACGGCTGCGCCAGTGGTTCGCCTTGGGCGCGATTTTGATGATTGCCACGGTTGCGGGGATGTATTTCTACGCGCGCTGGCGTGTGCGCACGGCTGTGCACGAGGTTCCGGCGAAAATCGGTTTGGACATTCAGCAAACTGCCGAGGGGTTTTCGATCTCCAAGTCCGTGGAAGGCCGCACTTTGTTTACGGTGAGTGCCTCCAAGGCGGTGCAGTTCAAAGGGGGCGGACATGCGGAGTTGCACAACGTCAAAATTGTCGTTTACGGAAAGGATTCCAGCCGTTTCGACCGCATTACTGGAGACGACTTCGAGTACGATCCCGCGTCGGGCGATGTGAGCGCCAAGGGAACGGTGCTGATTGACCTGGAGGCGAATCCCGAGGGGATGCGGCATTCGGACCAGACACCTCCGGAGCAAACGAGCAACCCGATTCATCTGGAAACCAACGGACTGGTATTCAACAAGAATACGGGGGACGCTTCCGCCACTGGGAAAGTGGTGTTTCAGACGCCGCAGGCTTCGGGTTCGGCGATGGGCATTGAATATGTGGCAAAGACGGAGCTCGCTGAAGCTCGTGTCGGCGGTGGAGGTGAAGGTCAGCAGGCCGCAGGCGGTCCGTCTGAGTGCGGATCATGGCCAGATTTCGAAAGCGCCCCGGCAGATCGCGCTCGCGGGGGTGCGCCTGACGCGCGAGGGGCAGCGACTACAGTCCGACCAGGCGACGTTTTTCTTGCGCGATGACAATACGGTGGACCGCATTCTTGCCGAGGGCAATGTGCGGAGCGAGTTTCACGGGCAGGCATCCTCCAACTCGAAAACGTCCAACTCGGAAGCGCAGGCGCGGTCGGACCGCGCCGAATTGTTCTTGGCCGGAGCTCGGAATCAGCTGACCACGGCGGTTCTCAGCGGGAACGTGCAACTGGCTGCGGGAGACGCGGCAAGCCGCGTCTCTACTGGAGGGCAGAATCAGGGAGAAAAGGGAGGTTTGGGAACGCAGATCGCCGAGGCTTCCGCTGGACGGGTGACACTGCGCTTTGCCGGGCAGCAGATTCTCCGAACCGTTCATGCGGAAGACGGCGTGCGGCTGGCGCAGATGAAGGGGGAGCCGGTGGGACGGGCGGGGACGCCCGTCGCTCCACTATCTAAATCTGACGATGCGCAGGAAGTTGAGATGACCGCGCCGGTGATGGACTTCATTGTGAAAGACGGGCGCCGACTGGAGCGCGCCGAGACCAGCGGACCGCCACAGATCGTGATCACGCAGCCGGGCACGAATCAGAAGACGGTGGTCACGGCGGCCAAGTTCACGGCGAAGTTCACGGAGAAGAATCGGCTGGCCACGCTGCATGGCGAGCCGGAGGCGAAGATTGTGAGCAGCAAGATTGGCAGCAGTCAGGTCGACGAGAATAAGATCGGCGGCGCGCCGGGACAAGATCGAGTATCGACCAGCCAGATGCTGGACGTCATCTTCCGGCCTGAAGGCGGGGTTCGGTCGATTACGCAGACGGGCCGTGTCGCTTACGTCGATCGGCCGCAGAAGGCCTGGGCCGAGCGCGGAGAGTACACGACCGCCGATCAGATGCTGGTGCTGAGCGGATCGCCTCGGGTGGTGGACAACGGCATGACGACGACGGCCCAGACGATTCGCATGAACCGCGCGACGGGCGACGCCATTGCCGAGGGCAACGTCAAGAGCACGTACTCCGATCTGAAAGCGCAACCGGAGGGCGGCATGCTCGCCTCCTCCGACCCGATCCACGTGGCCAGCCGCAGCATGACGGCCCATCGTTCGCCGGCGATTGCGGTGTACACGGGCGACGCGCGCTTGTGGCAGAACGCGAATGTGGTGGAGGCTCCCACGCTGCAATTTGATCGCGACCACCGATCATTGCTTGCGCAGGGGTTGGCGCAGGAGAACTTGGCGCAGGGAAGTTTGGCGCAGCCAGTTTCGACCGTGCTCGTGCAGGTGGACAAGAGCGGGAAGGCGACCCCGGTCCGCATCACATCGGCGCGTCTGAACTACGCGGATGCGGAGCGGAAGATTGTCTTGGATGGTGGAGTGACGGCGAAAGGGTCCGACGCTACGCTGACTGGACAGCAGATGACGGTGTTTCTGTTGCCCCAGAGCGCAAACGCGCCAATCGCCGGCAACTGCGGGACCCGGAACGCCGGGCAAGTGGAGCGGATCGTGGCCGAGGACAAGGTGGTGATTACGCAGCCGACGCGGCATGCGACCGGCGAACGGTTGGTGTACACGGCAGCCGAGGACAAGTTCGTCCTGACGGGCGGACCCCCTAGCATTTTTGATGCCGAACGGGGCAAAATTACTGGCGATTCGTTGACTTTCTACAGACACGATGATAGGGTGCTCGTAGAAGGAAGAGAGACCTCCCCTACCGTCACTAAGACTCAAGTGGCACGATAAATGCACACGCTAGCCACCGACGAAATTGGGAAATCCTATCGTGGCCGACGCGTAGTAAACGGTGTCAGCCTTCAGGTCCTGCAGGGCGAGGTCGTGGGCCTTCTGGGACCGAATGGCGCCGGAAAAACCACCACATTCTATGCCATCGTAGGTCTGGTTCCTCCCGATACCGGCAGGGTGTTGTACGACGACGAAGATATCACCAGCGTTCCCATGTACTTACGGGCGCGCCAGTACGGCATCAGCTATCTCCCTCAGGAGGCTTCGGTTTTTCGCAAACTGACGGTCGAGGAGAACATCCTGGCCGTGCTGGAAGTCCAGCCGATTTCCTGGCATGAACGCCGGGAAAAGGCGGAGAAGCTGATTGACCAGCTCGGGCTGGAGCATATACGGCAGAATCGTGGGTATGCGTTGTCGGGCGGGGAGCGGCGGCGGGTGGAGATCGCGCGGTCGCTCTGCATCAACCCCACGTTCATTCTGCTGGACGAGCCGTTCTCGGGTATTGACCCGATTGCCGTTTTGGATTTGCAGAAGATCATTTCAGATTTGCGGGCCAGCGGGATCGGGATCCTGATCACGGACCACAACGTCCGCGAGACGTTGTCGGTGACGGATCGGGCCTACATCATCAACGAGGGCCGAATTTTTCGCTCCGGTACGCCGGAGGAGTTGGGGAGTGACCCGGAGGTACGGCGCGTTTATTTGGGGGAAAGCTTCTCATTGGTGTGAGGAAAACCGTTGTCAGTTATCAGTTATCAGTAAAACCCGCACTGAGAACTGACAACTGAAAACAAGGTTTCCGGTTACCAAGGCGTAGTCGCATTGACCTTTCGTGTCGACGCGATCTACCTCGGTGCATGAGAAGCTAAGTTTTCCACACTCGGAAGTGCAGAAGCGTAAGGTGCGCCGGGTGGGTGAAGAACGATAGGCATTAGACTGCCAGTTCCCCCTGACTCTAACAGGGCACTGACAACTGGCAACTGGCAACTGCTTTTAAGGGGAGATGGTGCTTCTTCAGCACAAACTGAACGTCAAGTTATCGCAGCGGCAGATTCTGACGCCGGGTCTCGTGCAGATGGTCTCGGTGCTCGCGCTCAACAAGCTCGAGCTCAAGGACATGATCAATGCCGAGATGGTGGAGAATCCGGTGCTGGAAGAGCTGGAAGATGCCATTCCGATGCTCGACGATGTCGGGCGCCAGGAGGAAGAGCGGGACCGTCTCGCCGCCAAGGCAACCGCCCCGGAAGAGGGTCCCGCGACCATTGCGGACGAGAAGAAGGATCCTTTCGAAGAGATCGATTTTGGTTCGTTCTTCCAGGATTATCTGGATCCGGGCTATCGCAGCTCGGGAGAAATGGAAGAGATCGAGAAGCCTTCGTTCGAGAACTTCCTGTCGAAGCCCGGGAACCTGAGCGACCACCTGCTGTGGCAGTTGGGCGCGATTTCGGTGCGGCCGGCGGTGCACAGGCGGCTGAGCTGATCATTGGGAATCTGAACGAAGAAGGCTACCTGATTGCCAGCGACGAGGAACTGCTGGGCATCGCCCCGGTAGCGGCTCCCGAGGCCGATGTGGAAGTGGCGGCCAAGATTGTTGGCGAAGCGGAGGCGCTGGGGATTGCCGTCGGCGAGGTTCCGCCCGAAAGTTCCGGCCACGAGACTTCCGGCCTTGAGGCTTCTGTTCTCGCGCCGGAGGAATTGGCCGCAAAAGATATGTACTCTTCGCCGTCGATGGCCGCAGGCGCTGGAATTGAGTCTTTGGTCGAGTCAGAGGCTGCCTTAGAAATAGCAGCGGACATTCCGCTGCCCGGCGCGGCGAGCCCTGCTGGAGCGGGCATTGTAGCGGGCGTTGCAGCGAACAACGGAACGAACACCGCGCAACGCTGGAGCAACGGGCACGGGAACCGCCACAGCTCCGGCGCGCTATGCACCGGTGAACTTTACCCTCGCGGATCTGCACGAAGCGCTGGAAGTTGTGCGCCAGTTCGATCCGCCGGGCATCGCCTGCCGCGGCTTGCGCGAATGCTTGCTGTATCAGTTGCGCTACCATCTGGAGCAGTTGCGCTGCACCGAAACGGCAACGCGCTCACCGAGCAGGTCGTGAGAGACGCGATGGCCATCGTCGACCAGCATTTGAGAGCGGTGACGCTGAAGCAGTTCAAGGAAATTGGGCGCGCGATCGGGCGTCCGGTGGAAGCGGTGCAGGCGGCGCTCGAGTACGTCCGCACGCTGGATCCGCGGCCGGGCTTGCGCTACAACAAAGTTCCGGCCCGGTGATCGAGCCCGATGTCGCGTTCGTGAAGCATGGCGACGAGTGGCTGGTGATCATGAACGACGAAGACATGCCGCAGTTGCGCTTGAATCCCGCGTACAAGCGCCTGCTGACCCGCGACGGCAATGACCGCGACACGCGCAACTACGTCAAAGACCGCTACAAGTCGGCCATCCAGCTGATCAAGAACATCGAACAACGCAAGCAGACGATCGCCAAGGTTTGCTACTCGATCGTGGCGCGCCAGCAGGATTTTCTGGAACGTGGAATCGATCAGTTGAAGCCGATGATGATCAAGGAAGTGGCGGAAGAGATCGGCGTGCATCCTTCGACCGTCAGCCGCGCGGTCGCCAATAAGTATGTCCACACGCAGCAGGGCGTGTTCGAACTGCGGTACTTCTTCTCGGAGAGCGTGCAAGGGCCCGAGGGTGGAGGCACTTCACTTCTGATTTTGAAACGCCGCGTCAAGAAACTGATCGAAGAAGAAGATCCGAGCCGGCCGTTGACCGACGAACAGATTACTCGCATTCTGCAATCGCAAGGCATCCAGGTTACTCGCCGAACCGTCGCGAAATATCGGGAAGACATGAAGATTCCGAGCACGCATCAGAGAAGAGTGAAAAAGTGAAGTCAGAAGTCAGAAGTCAAATTGAAGAAGTAAAACCAATTCGCCTTTACTTCTTCAATTTGACTTCTGACTTCTGACTTTTTGCATCCTGACTCCCGCCTCACTGGAGAGTGCTAATGAACGTGGAATATACCGCGAGAAAATACCAAATCACTCCTACCATCCGCAAGGAAGTTGAAACCGGCCTCAACAAGATCCGCAAAATTCTAGGCGACCGATTCGAGACCAAGGTGATTCTGGCGGTCGAAAAGCGCCAGCATAAAGCCGAGATCACGATCAATCCGCCGAACGGCCCGATTGTCGGGATGGCTCAGACCACCGACATGATGTCGGCCATCAATGAAGCGCTCGACCACCTGGAAAAGCAGGCGCTCAAACATAAAACAAAGTGGCTGAGCAAGAAGCGCAAGGCGGGCAAGAAGTTTGATGGCCAGTCGTTACAGGACAACCTGGAGGCGGCGCTCGGGCTGGCGGAAAATGCGACCGTTTCCGTTCTGGTGCATAAATTTCCCTCGGTGGCGCGAACCACGGAAGTGCATCTGGTGCATGCCACGGACTCGGTCGCACTTCGTCCGATGACGTTGGAAGAAGCGATTAAAGAGACGCACTTCCGCGACAAAGATGTTTTTGTGTTCCGCGATCCCGAGGGCAAGTTGATGATCCTGCACCGCACGCGGGACGGGAAGATGGAGTTGATTGAAGCACCGTAGGGAAAGTCAGAAGTCAGAAGTCAGATTGAAGAAGTAAAACGAGTAGAACCCAGTTGTCCACGCTCGCATTCACTTCTTCAATTTGACTTCTGACTTCTGACTTTTTGCATTCTCACACGCCGCTGGTTGCTTCCTGCGCCCATTGCAGGGCCTGCCACCAGGTGGAGGCGACTTCTTCATCGGTCAGTTGCAATTGTTTGGCGAGTTCGCTGGATTGCGCCCACTCCCCCGATTCCTGGGCCAGCATGAGCCGGTACAAGGGGCGGAGGCTGCTCTGCTGGCCGAGCAAGGCGGCTTTGGTTTCGCGCTCCACCGGCAGTTGTTGAAGGAGTACGTCCATGGCGACCTCGAGGATGGCGTCCATGATGGAGAGCAGTCCCATCAGGAACAAATCGGTGGTTCGAATTTCAAACGGGTGGAGAGCAGTTCGCAGAAACGGCCGCGGGCCAAACCCATCAGCACCAGTTCGCTGCACTTCTGCTCGGCCGCGCTCACGGTGACCACGAGGCGGATCCAACGGCGCATTTCCCGTTCTCCGAGGACGGCCATGGCATGGCGGACCGACTTGATTTCGAGGGAAAATCCAAAGAGCGGGGAATTCAGGTAGCGGAGCAAGCGGTAACAAATCGAGGCTTCCTGCTTGAGCATCTTCTCCAGTTCGCGCATGTCGATTTCCGGGCGGCAGACCATTTCGAGCAGCCGAATATAGTGCAAGCGGTTGGCCGGAACTTCGCGGCCGACGACGAGTTCGGGACGGCAGAAAAAGTATCCCTGGAAATAGACGAATCCCATGTCGCGCGCCTGATAAGAACTCGTGGGGGGTTTCGAGTTTTTCGGCCAGCATCTTGCATTTCGGAGATGCGAAGCGGCGCATCATGCCCGCCCGTTCTTCGGGCCGGGTGGCGCGGACGTCGACTTTGATGATGTCGGCAAACTCGCAGAGCGGGAGGCGCGGATCGTTGGGTGCGAAGTCGTCGAGGGCGATCATATAGCCCGCCGTTTTCAGGCGCTTGCAGGCGGCGATGACGCGGTCTTCGGGCTCCACCGTTTCCAGAATCTCGGCCACGGTTTGGTCTGGGGGCAGCAAGGTGAGCAAATCTTTAAACAGGACCTCGCGGGTGCAATTCATGAAGGCGCGGCGGTGATCGCAAATCGTCTCGATACCGAAGAGCAGCGAACTATCGAGGGTGGAGCGGCAGGCAAGTTCCGGGTCGGCGTTGAAGTAGTCTTCGACACCGTTGCGGAAAAGGATTTCGTATCCGAACACTTTCTGCGAGCGGTCAAAAATTGGCTGGCGGGCAACGAAACGCTGTCCCGGCAAGGCGAGGAAGTTCGGGTCCGTGGCTTTCTCGGTGGCAGCTGCTGGTTTCACGCCTTTTATATCGGCGTTGCCTTAGCGGAACTTCAGGCGAAACCGGGTGGGTGTCATCCCGGGTGTGGAAAACTAAAGGCACTCCCCCCTTGCGCGTTCGACGGTTTCGTGAGTAACATCAAGGTGTTCCCAATGGCCATGCTTCCAGGCTGGCCGTTCGCGCCCAGCAAAACTCCAGGCGCCCAGAATAAAGACAGTTTGAAACATCGTTCTCGATTTGCGTTCTCGAATAGTATCCAGCCGAGGTGGGGTTTGGTCTGCCGTTAGGCGGTGAGCAGTACGTCGCGCGTTGCGCCACACGCCACAACTTAACGTGCCGACCGCAGGGGAAGACGAAACAATCGGGCCTGTGATCCAGGCCGGAAATTAACTTCAAAGCTTCACAAGAGAAAAATATGAATGCAGGACCCGGACACTCCTCCTCGGGGGGAGGGAAACATAAACGGCGCCGTGGACGGCGTCCGCCAAGACGAGGCGCGGGTGGCCCGATGGGCCGCCAGCGCCAGGAGCAGCAAGGCATTTTTACCGCTCCCATGGATCACAGTTACCGCGCCAATATGGGCATGGATAGTGGCAATGGCAATGGCAGCGGCAGCAACCGGGGACCGCGACGGCCGGGTTTTTCCGCGTCGTACCCGGTGGCCGATCCAGAACCTCTGCCGGCTCCACGAGAAGACGCCGCTTCGCGCGTTTTCGCGTTTGTCGAAGACCTGTTCTTCCTGAGCAAGATTCAGGCCACCGGACAAAAGATGAATGTGAAGGTGGAGTTCGTGAAGAACGAGAAGGAACTCACCGACCGCATGAAGAGCAACGGAGAAGAAAAGCCTTCGCTGATCATCTTCGACTTGAACAATGCCAATGCCAAGCCTTTGACGCTCATCCCAAAACTGAAAAGCAAGCTGAAGAAAGGGACGTCGATCATCGGATTTCTCTCGCACGTGCAGGGCGACTTGAAACAGAAAGCGCACGACGTGGGCTGTGACATGGTGCTGCCGCGGTCGGCGTTTTCGCAGAATCTGCCGCAGTTGCTGCGTCGGCATGGGGCGGTCGAGGCCGATACCGGAGCAGGCGACTAGCTGGACGTTCCGAAGCTAGTGAATTTCGTATCAGGGTATCGCTTTAGCGATACCGCATTTCATCGAACTGAATGCCCCTTTAGGGGTGCGCGTGAGAACTACTCTTTCGCCCCGCTGGGGCTGCATGATTTACCACTTTTTACCCACGGCTTGCGCCGTGGGCTGCATTCTTACGCCGCTTCGCGGCTAAAAATCTGGAGCATTGCTCCACCGCGTCGGCGAAACTCACGCACACACTTTAGGGGCTGGGCGTCGAAGCGTGCAAGCCGGCAGAGCCTGATACAATTTCGCCGTGCTCCTTCATAAGATTCTGATTCTGACTGCGGCCACCGCTTTGGGTTCCGCCGCTCCCGCCCAGCAGTCCCCGGTCAACGCGCAGCAGCCTCCGGTAAAAGTGAGCGTCCTCAACGTGTGCGCGCCTTCGGCGGACGAGCAGAAGGAATTGTCGTCGGCACTGGCCAAAGTTCCGGGCAAGCCGGTATTCAGCGCGGACTACGAAGTTTCTCGCGGCCATTCCACACTCGACGCGAGCACTCCCATCCCCGGCATGCAGCCCTTGCCGGCTGGGGCAGTGTCGGCGGCCGATTATGTTCGGGTTCGGCGCGAGTTCCCCGGCGCCACCCTGTTCAGCAACGTCCAATACTCGTTCAGCGCGGATGCGACGAATATGGTGGAGACGCTGGTGCTGCGCGTGCGCGATCCCAAAGATCTATTGCAGGTTTCGATCGAGGACAGCGCTTCCAGCGTTGCTTCCGCGACTGCGATGTTGTCGGCCAGCACACCGGTTTCGCGAGTCAGGCTGGAGCGCTTTGGAAAGTCGTCGGTTGCGTTGGCGCGGTGCTCGGGAGCGGAAGGAAATCCGGCGACGGATGAGAGCGCATACGAACCGATCTTTCGCGCCGCCTCTTCGATTATGGAGCGCTATCGCGACGCTCTGGGCGCGCGCAAGATGGTGCCCCAGGAACTGGCTCACTTGCGCGCGGGAAGTTTAGCCAAGGCGGCTGGCGGCAGCAAGAAGAATAACAAATAGTTTGCCCTGTGTTGTGCGGC
This sequence comes from uncultured Acidobacteriaceae bacterium, assembly GCA_963767605.1. Lineage (GTDB taxonomy): Bacteria > Acidobacteriota > Terriglobia > Terriglobales > Acidobacteriaceae > Acidiflorens. The sequence goes on from CAVYEP010000014.1 coordinate 152,877, forward strand.
TTGAAGCGAAATCTGTTTTCCAGAATCTACCTTCTAGCACTTGTTTAACCACTTTCTAACTACTATGGAAATCCGCAATGTTGTCATCATCGGCTCTGGATGCGCCGGTCACACCGCCGCCCTCTACAGCGCCCGCGCCAACCTCAAGCCGCTCGTAATCGAAGGCCATGAACCGGGCGGACAACTCTCGCTGACCACGCTGGTGGAAAATTTCCCCGGTTTTCCCGAAGGCATCCAGGGGCCGGAACTGATCGAGAACATGCGTAAGCAGGCCGAGCGCTTCGGCGCCGACTATCGCATGGGCCACGTAGTCAAGGCCGATTTGAGCAAACATCCGTTCGAGTTAAGCTTCGGCAAAGAGATCATTCCGACCCGCACGCTCATCATCGCCAGTGGTGCATCGGCGCGCTGGCTGGGATTGGCGAACGAGCAGGCGCTGATTGGCCACGGTGTTTCTTCCTGCGCCACTTGCGATGGCTTCTTTTTTTCGGGCAAGGAAATCGCGGTCATCGGCGGCGGCGACTCGGCCATGGAAGAAGCGACCTTTCTGACGCGCTTTGCCAGCAAGGTGACGCTTATCCATCGCCGCGAGCAGTTTCGCGCTTCGAAAATCATGCTCGACCGCGCGCGGGCTAATTCAAAGATCGCGTTTCTCACCGATACCGTGGTGGATGACGTTCTCGATGTCAGCAAGAAGGAAGTCACGGCCCTGCGCCTGCGCAATCTGAAGAGCGGCGAAAGTTGGGAATTTCCCACGAGCGCAATGTTTCTTGGCATCGGACACATCCCGAACGCGAAAATATTCGAAGGCCAGCTCGAAACCGATGCCGATGGTTATCTGGTCACGCAGAAGAACGTGTTCACCAAAGTGCCGGGCGTATTCGCGTGCGGCGACGTACAGGACCGCCGCTATCGCCAGGCCATCACGGCCGCTGGCTCCGGCTGCATGGCGGCGCTGGAAGTGGAGAAATTTCTGGAAAACCAAGGGCACTGAGGGTGAACTTTTCTGGACTACCGTCGAAAGGCATTACCACAGAGGTCACAGCGGTACACAGAGGAAACCCCACGCATATCTTAGATTCTCCTCTGGGCCCTCTGTGGTTAAGGTTTTGTTCTTTCGCGCAACACTCGCTTCCGCGTGGCAACCGGCAGCGTTTCGCACGCCGCGCGCAGCACCCGTCGCGGCGCGTTTCTTCGGATCCTCATCAAGTAAGGCACGGTGCGCTTCGGATCGGCTTTCGCAGTCTCGCGCAACAGCCAACCCAATCCCTTCTGCACCATGTCGTCCTCGTCAAGCAGCAAACGATTGGAAAGCCGCACGATCTCGGCAAAGAACCGGCGCTCGCGCGCTCCCCGGATCAGCGCCACACACGCCGCGCGCCGCCGCCAGCGATTCCGCGACTTCGCCCAGCGGAATACCTCGCGGCAACGGGCAGTCTTGGCGGCCACCATCGGCGCCAACAGATAATGCGCCAGCGCGTCGTGATCGGCCCAACTGGTCACGCGGTCGAGCCACGAGGTAAAGAGCTTAAATTCATTGTCGCCAAAATTCTCAGTTTGTTTTTCGAGCAGGAAAACCGCCATCACCTTCTCTTCCAGAATCCGGCCGGAGAAAAGTTGGTCCGCGACCTGTACCAGGAATTCCATCCCCCGTTCGCGAGCGATCGCGCGCCGGAACCGCGCCGCAAATCTTCTGAGTTCGGCCGTGTACCAGCCGCGCGATTGGATTTCTTCCTTGAAAAAGCGCTGCACGTCTTCCGAGTGCGGGGCGGACCCGCCATCCTTCAGCACGCGCCGGATGTGGTCCGCAATGTAGTTGGGTGTGACTTTGCTCTTGGACACGTTCTCCTCAGGTAGCCACTCGCGTCTCCGCGCGTCGGTGTGCGGAGAGTTGCTCATGATAAGAAAGTGCGAAGCGAATTGCAGTGATCGGGCGTCACAGTGAGATGTTCGCGACTGTCCCACCCCCGACGTCGAAGAACACGACGTTAGGATGGGGCACCCGCTGCGTTGCCCGTGCTCACTGTTTTGTCATAAATCCACAGCGCCGCCGCCGTGACCAGGCCGACCGCCGTGACGCTCCACCAAATCCTCGCCGGTTGATGAGTGACTTCTCCGAAGTGGTGGACCAGCGTTCCGCCAAACCAGCCGCCGATCAGCGAGCCAATGCCAATGGGCAGGAATGCGAAGCCCATGTATGTGCCCTGCTGTCCGGGAGGCGCGAGCCTCGAAATGTATTCGTAATAGCGCGGCGCCTGGATGATCTCGCCCAGCGCCAGCACAAACAGCGAAAGCACCGCGCCCCAAATCGTTGGCCGAAACGCGAGGATTAGCCACGACGCGGACGTGATCACCGTCCCCAGTATGACGGCTTGAAATGCGGGGATCTTGCGGGTCAGGTAATTCATCGCCAGCGTAAGACAGATCACGGTCAATCCATCCGTCACTAAAACGGTTTCAGCGGATGCCTTGGCGTTGATGTAGCCGTGGATGTAGCCGGGCAGACTGATGTACTGCTGCCAGAACACGACCCAATAGCCGGTGAACAGCACCAGGAACCACATGAAGCGGCTCAAACCGGCGAGCACCAGCGCCAAAAGTATGACCCAGATCCACCAGGGAAAATGGGACGCGGGATAGACCCACAACCCGATCCGCAATAATAAAGCGACTGCCAAAACGGGCAAGACCAGCCGGTAGTTTCCCACCACCACGCAGAAGTTCCGCGCGACCGTCGCGACTGAAGGCGGAGGCGCGTCTCCAGGCTTGCGCGGTTCCCGGAAAAACAATAAGACCACAAAGAACATCGCGAAGACGCCGATCGCCGCCACGCGATAGACGTTCTCGACGCCCAAATGACGGTGGGCCCACCCAGCGAAAAGAGGGCCGAAAGCGCCGCCGATGTTCACCATCGTGTAGTAGATCGAGTAGCCGATCGAGCGGACGTTCTCCTTGGAAGCGCGGGCCGTCGTGCCAACCACGCAAGGTTTCACCAGCGAGATGCCGAGCGCGGGAAGGATGAGAATGCAGCCGACGAACAATCCCAGCGGCACGGCGTTGCGCACCGGCGCCAGCCATGACGCTCCAATCGATCCGATCAGGAAATAGGCTGCGGCCAGGATGAGGTAAGCCATCGACAGCGCGCGGCGAAAGCCGAGACGATCGGCGGCGGCTCCGCCGAAGATGGCGAGAAACCATACCATGCCACCGAACAAGCCAGTCAGAGTCCCGGTCTGCTCGGTGGAGAAATTCAGCTTTTCCTGCAGATAGAGGGCGAGCGAAGCAAAGGCTCCGTAGTAGGAAAGACGTTCAAATATCTCGCTGATGTTGGCGATCCAGAAGGGCTGTTCGAAGCCGGTGCGGATCTCTTGGAAACGTTCGGAAAAGGTCAAAGTCCGGGCCTCCTGGCCCATCGCCACAGAACAACCAGCTCACCGGCAACGAACAAAGAACCAAAAATACTCTTGTTGGAGCACGCCACCCACAACGGAAGGTAGATATCGAAATTGCAGGCGCGATCGTCCGTATAGCGGGCCGCCACATCAGTGAGCGGACAGCGTCCGCCGTTGACGGCCAACACCAGGCACTCGCCAACGATCAACAGCGTCAACCCGAACGCCCAACGAAACTTCCCGAACCACCCGAGCCAGGGCAGGGCGAGGATCGATGCCGCCATGACGGCCCAGATTGCCGTATGCAGCAGCTTGATCTGCCGGAGCTCGTGCGCCAGCGTCGCGGCGGAATCGTGCACCTGTAGCATGGCAAAGACCTCTCTTTTTGCGGCCTGTTTTCGCGAGTGTATTCCAAGGGTCAGTGTGTAAGCCGCCTTCGGACTTCCTCCGCCGACAAACCCGCCACGCGGATCACTTTGTTCCGGCTGGTCTGGCCGGCTGCAATAGTAATTGAGGACCGCGGCACATTCAAAAGTTTGGCAAAGAACTCGGTGCAGGCTTGGTTGGCTTTGCCGTCGGCGGGAGGGGCGGTGAGGGAGACCTTCAGCGCGTCACCCACTTCGCCCGTGATGGCATTCTTCTTGGCGCGCGGGTGGACTTTGACCGCGAAGGTGGCGCCAGCGGGCGAGTCTTTTATCGCTGCCATCGGAAGGCTCTACCACAGAGGGCACAAAGATACACGGGGGATTTGCATAAATAACGTTGGGTTCCCCCGTGCACCTCCGTGCCCCCTGTGGTTAACGTTTTTCTCTCTCCCCGAAGATCGCGGTCCCCACGCGCACGCAGGTTGCCCCCTCTTCAATCGCGACTTCGAAATCGTGCGACATGCCCATGGAGACCACATCCATCGAGACGGCGGGCAAGCGTCGGGCGGCAATTCCATCGCGAATTTCGCGTAACTGCCGGAAGTAAGCCCGCGCGCCCTCTGGATCTTCAGTGTATGGCGGTACGGTCATCAACCCTCGGACCCTCAAGTTCTTCCACCGCGGCGCGCCTTGCAGAATCTGCTCCAGTTCGTCCGAGCTTGGTTCGACCCCGCTTTTTGCCTGCTCGCCACCGACGTTGATTTCGATCAGGACGGATAATATCTTGCCCGCGCCTTCCGCGGATGCATTCAGCTTCTCCGCCAACCGCACGGAGTCGACCGAATCCACCGCGTCGAACAACTCCGTTGCCTTCGCGGCTTTGTTGGACTGCAGATGTCCGATCAGGTGCCATTCTGCGTCGGGCAAGTCGCCCAAAGCGCCCGCCTTTCCGGCAAACTCCTGCACCCGGTTCTCGCCGAAGACGCGCAGGCCGGCGGCATGCGCCTCGCGGATTCGTTCGGTCGGAAACGTCTTGCTCACGCCCATCAACGTGATTCCGTTTGGATCGCGGCCAGACCGCCGCGCTGCGGCTGCGATCCGCTCCCGCACCTGGGCAATATTTTCTGCAATCGACATAGAGCGAAAACCACGAAGGACACAAAGTATCACGAAGGGGAACTCTCCTGAACTGGCTTCCTTCGTGAACCTTAGTGTCCTTCGTGGTTAAAGCACCCGCTTGCAGCGGCACAGTTCAAAATTCTGCAATCCGACCTCGAACATCTGACCTCACATAATCGCTGTCGGCGGAGCCGGATCCTCGGGCCTGCCGGCGTTCGCCAGCGGAACGCGGATCATGACAATCGCCAGTATGGCGAGCGCGCCGAGCGCCAGAAAGAATGACGGAGTCCACGTGAACAACGTGACGTCGCGGCCAGAGCCCACCAAAGCCGCGATGGCCAGGCCGCACAGCGCCTCGCCCGCGATCAGACCCGAGGCCGTCAGGACGCCGGCGTTTTCCACGCGCGCCTTCTGCGCATCGTTCAAGCCACGGCGATCGCGCAACGTGTCGGTGATCCAGCGAATCACGCCTCCGATAAAAATGGCAAAGGTTGTGCCTAACGGCAGATACATGCCGACCGCAAACAGCATCACGCTCTTTACCTCGATCATGATCATGGCCAGTCCCAAGAGGATGCCCACGATCACCAGCGGCCACGCCATGTCGCCGCCAACAATTCCCTTCGACAGCATGGCCATTAAGCCCGCCTGCGGGGCGGGAAGAGCGGGACTGCCGAAGTGATAGGCCTTATCGAGGATCGCCACGGGTACGAAAAGGACAAGCGATGCCACGACGATGCCGAAAAGATCTCCAATCTGCATCTTCGCAGGCGTGCCACCGAGGATGTGTCCGACCTTCAGGTCCTGCAGCATCTCACCCGCGACCGCCGACGAGACGCAGACCACGGCTGCTACTCCAAGCACGGCTGCGACTCCACCGGTGCCCGATACTCCCAGAGCGACCATCAGCAGGGCGGCGATCACCAGCGTGCAGAGCGTGAGGCCCGACACGGGATTGTTCGACGAGCCGATCATCCCGACCAGATTGCCGGAAACCGCGGCGAAGAAGAATCCGACGACGATCATGACGCCAGCCGCGACCAGGGAGCCGGACAAGAATCTTGGAAGCGGAGAGGTTTCCTGCGCCGCTGATAAAGAAGTGATAGAGCAGGATCATGGCGACGAATACTACGGCGATCCCGGCGAAAACAGCTTTGGCGGGCAGGTCACGCTCGGTGCGATTGGTGGCAGCCTGCACTGCCGCCGACTTTTTCAGATCGGAAACAGCGCGGCCCATGCCGAGTGCCAATTGTTTGCGCATCTTGAAAAGCGTGTAGGTCGCGCCCACCAGCATCCCGCCGACCGCGATCGGCCGCACAATCGAGAAGTAGATCGCTTGTGCCAGCAGCGGCCAGGCGATGGTTTGTCCCTCGGGCATCGATGCCTGGATGTACGGACCGATAGTGAAGGTTAGGAGTGGAACCAGCAGGCCCCATGCCAACACGCCTCCCGCGAAGTTCAAGGCAGCGAGTCTGGGGCCAATGATGTATCCCACGCCGAGATAGGCGGGGCTGATGTCGGGCGCCGTCATCAGTGTCGCGCCGCCGGTAATGGTCGTAGCCACGTTGGGATTTGTGCTGGTGCGGAGCAGCAGCTTCTTCCCCAAAGCGCTGATCTTCATGGGGAAGGTGTTGCTGGGATTGAATACGTTGATCGCTCCCAGGAGATACATGAACGCGCCGAAGCCCATGTTGGCGAACAGAATTTTTGCGGCCTTAGCTCCTTGTTGCCCAGCCTTGTGAATCTCGGAGGCAGCCACGGATTCAGGAAACGGCAGATCGGGATCCTCGACCATCACGCGGCGCAGGAGGGTCACGAACAGAATGCCGAGCGTCCCGCCAATCAACATCAGAGCTACCGACTTCCAATATTCGTCGCGAGTGAGCCCCGGCCAAATCCCGGCCATCACAAAGGCAGGGATCGTGAATATAGCGCCGGCCGCCACCGATTCTCCAATCGAGCCCACGGTTCGCGCGATGTTCTCTTCCAGCAGCGACCCCTTCATCAAGCGCAGCAGTGCCATGGAGATGACGGCCGCCGGATAGGTCGCGGCAATCGTCATCCCCGCCTTCAGGCCGAGGTAAGCGTTGGCCGAGCCCAACAGGGCGGTCAGGAACAGTCCGATCAGTACAGCCCGGAAGGTAAACTCCTTCATTTCCATCGTTTCTGGAACATAAGGGCGATGCTTGCGGGGAGCTTCGGTACTCGCCACAGTAGTGCTCATGAGGACCTCGTCGTGAATCGGGATTTCATCACAGATTAACAGTAGCAGCGACGGCGCACCTTACCATGAGGAAAGGCAGGTTTACAAGTGCAGCTCTCACTGGGCAAGGTGGGGTGAGCGACGACCTGCTTTTTTGTCCGAAACTTTTCCTTGCAACTTTGCGCCTTAACCGGGGTTAGAATGGTCTCAACCAGTGGGTGTCCCGTGACTTCCGTTGCCAGATCCTCTTGGAGCCGATTTTTGGAGGAATTCCACTGCCGGGGATGTGGCGCTCACCACGCCTATCGCTCCCGCCCCCGTGGGTTCTTTGAACGACATGTGCTTCGGTTCTTGTTGCTGCAAGCGGTCCGCTGTGAGCGATGCTCTCACCGAAGCTACGTGTTGAGTACAATTCCAGCGCTCGAACGCGTTCCGCCCGGCCGTAAGCAGTCACAGAGTGAACCGGCAGGCGATTCGAAGTCCGATGGCCGCGTTGCATAGGGCGTGCGCCGCGGCTTATACTGACGGAGTGTAGCTTGGCGAGGTGTTGTCGGCTTGCCAGGTGCGGGAGGCTGTCTTCAGCAGTAGCAGCACTGGGTTTCGAATACGGGCTGCCCAGGGCCAAGCGGTGACGCGTGGTTTGGCAGATCATGGTTTGGCAGATCGCGGTTTGGCAGATCATGGTGTGGCAAAGCAAGGGTTCGCCGGCTTTGCCGAGCGCGTTGCTGCGACTTTATTCTTCACGTTTTTTCCTGCCGATTGCCGTATCTGTGGTTCCCCGCTGCTTCGAGTTTCCCGGCTCCCCGTTTGTGAGACCTGCTTGACCGCGCTGCGACCGCTAAAGGGGTCGTACTGCGCGGTTTGTGGAGCAGCGATGAACTGGCCGGGCTACCTTGATTGCGAAGAGGCGGATCGCGGAGAGGTGAATGGTGGCGAAGTTCGGTGTCTGCTTTGTCAGCGCATCGATCCTCCCTTCGAGCGGGCGGTCGCCTACGGCAGCTATGCCGGCGGACTGCGCGATTTGATCCATGTACTCAAGTTCGAGCAGGTTCGTCCGGCGGCGGCCGTTCTGGGACGCGTGTTGGCAGAAACGATTGCCAACCTGGAAAAGGCGATGCCCGTCGGGACCATCGTGGTCGTCCCCGTTCCCCTGCATGCAAGCAAACAGGCGCAGCGCGGATTCAATCAGGCGGAGATGATCGCACGGAGTGCGCTCAAGCAACTGTCGCGCCCAAATCCAAATTCAAAGAGGTTCGATCTGTCGACCGGAGTTCTGCTGCGCCGCCGCGACACGGGAAGCCAGATTGGCCTGACCAGTCATCAACGGCGCGAGAACCTGCGTGGCGCTTTTGCGGTGAGCGATCCAGCGCGAATCGTGAACCGCGACATCTTATTGATCGATGACGTGTACACGACGGGGACCACGGCGTCCGAGTGCGCGCGGGTGCTTCTCCGAGCTGGGGCGGCGCGGGTGTGGGTGGCGACCGTGGCGCGCACGCTGAAGATTTACGATGTCATTTCGTTGCCGGAAAACATGGCGGGGAATCTGCCGGAGGAAGGGAGCGAAGATAGCCTGGACCAAGCCCGCGTGGGCATGGCGGCTCACGGGTAGAAGATCATGTCGTTGCGATTCCACAATTTCGGCGGAAGTATCCGGCCGCACCTTCCGGCGGCGATGCTTGCCCCTGGACATCATCAAGAGAATGACGGCCACGCGCTGCATCAGCCGGTGCTGGTGCTGAACGCCTCCTACGAGCCGATCAACGTCTGCGCCGCGCGCCGCGCGATCGTGCTGGTGTTGAAGGGCGTTGCCATGACCGAAGAGGAAAACGGACATTTCCTGCACGCTGCCCGCGTTGCCATGCGCGTGCCCTCGGTGATCCGGCTGCTGGAGTATCGCCGCATTCCGCATCAGTCGCGGGCGCTGTCACGAAAGAACATTTTGCTGCGCGACCGCAACACCTGCCAGTACTGCAGCACCACGCTCCCCTCCGGCGAACTTACGCTGGACCACGTGATTCCCCGCTCGCGCGGCGGTCTCTCCACCTGGGAGAACCTGGTCGCCTGTTGCCATCCCTGCAACCGCCGCAAAGGCAACCAGCTTCCCCACGAAGCCAACATGAGGCCCATGCGCGAACCTCGCTCCTTCAATCTCCACACTAGCCGCCACATCATGCGGCTGATGGGGCACTCGGACGATAAGTGGAGAAAATACTTGTTTTATTGAGGGGTCGAAGGCTGGCACGCAGGTTTCACTGTTTCACTAAGGACTCAAAATCAAATTGTCATCCTGAGCGAAGCGAAGGACCTGCTCTCTTTTGCATCGGCAAGAAGCAGGTCTTTCGCTTCGCTCAAGATGACAATCCTCTTACTGCGGCTTCGGCGGCTCAGGCGGTTTCTGCTCTCCTGGCTTTGGCTCCGCCTTCTGCACTTCCTGCCCTTCGTACGTGATCCTCGATCTTGATCCGAAGCGCTTGTAGTTGGTGTACTTGATGATCTCGCGGATCTTTACGTCTCCCAGGGCGAACTTGAGGGTGTCCTCGGCGCGCGTGTAGGTTGGGAACCAGTACTGGCCGTCAATCTGCTCGCGCCAGGTGGTGAATTTGGGGAACAGGTTCTCTTGGCCCTTCTTCTTCCGGATGTCGGGGACGGTTTTGCCGTAAGTTTCCACGATTTGAAAATCGTGGTCGTCCACCCAGATTCGCCCCTGAAAATACCGCTTCTTGCCGACGATCTGCTTGGGGGCAATATCGAAAACATAGGTGTTCAGTTCGTCCTGCTTTTGCTGGCCGACGTAGAGGATGTCGTACTCCCCGATTTCATCCGAGGTCAGCACGAACGGCAGGCGGTTCTCGATGTCGTCAAAATCTTCCTCGGTCATCTGGATGCGCTGCAGCGTGGGCTGCGGCGCGAAAACCACGTTTTTGACCTTGTGTCCCTTGTCGTCGAAGGTCACGTCGAACACTTGCTGGTAGTTGCCGTCCGGAGTGTCGCCGTCGAGCGTCATGACCTTGACGTCTTGCCGGTAGGTGTACTGATCGCGCGCCTCTTTGAACTGTTTTTCCTTGGTGGCGAAACGCTTGATGATTTCCTCGGCCGTGATCCCCTTAGGCTCGGACTTGTCGAGCGGGCCTTGCTGGGCGTGCGCCGCCTGAGGGACCGCAAGGACGGACAACAGAACGAACAACAGAATGACTGGCAGCAGGACGCTAAACCGCACAGACAGAGGAGGGGAACATCGAACCGCGCACGCGGGGACCGGAGTCTCATAAACCCTATTCTAACGAAAAACCGAGCACGGAAGAATTAACGGCAGCCTCCACCCCCAAGGGCCGCCGTGCAAACGGCCTTTCGCCGGGGGGTGGAAGACTGCAGTTCTGCCTATCTCATTGGATGCTTCAGGAGTCCGAAGGTTAGCCGAAATTACGTTTCTTTACCGTTGCGTTTTCGCGTTCGCGGCAAGCGACATGCGGTGAAGTTGTGCCCGTCCCAAAAGCAAAACAACCTAGGCTGGTTCAGCAGCCTGAGACGGGGCAAGCCCCGTCTACACGAGCTCTTCCGTCCCGATACGAATGGCAGATACTCCGTGGTCAGCGCGAATTTCGCATGGCCCTCGCCATTCCCCATTCGACCACGCCCGGAAACAACTGGTACAGCTTGATGACGGGAATCATGGTCCAGGGGACGACGACCTCACGCTGTCTTTTGCGATAGCCGCGATAAGCCGCTTGCGCTACTCGCTCCGCCGTGACGCCACGCACCGACTTCGGCCGGATGCTGCTTTTGCGAGAAGCGAGCATGTTCTCGGCAAAGGCGGTACTAACGAAGCCAGGACAGACGGTGAGTACATGGATATTGGCGCGCCGCAGTTCCAGACGGGCGGCCTTCCCGAGGGCGTTCATGGCGAACTTACTGGCCGAATAAGCGGAACCGAAGGGCAAAGGAATGTGTCCGGCAACGCTCGAAATATTGATGATGGCGCCGCTGCCTTCTTTTTGCATCGCGGGAATGACGGCCTGCATGCCCGCGATCATGCCGAAGAAATTGGTTTCGAACAGTTCGCGGCAGGCGGACATATCCATTTCAGCGGCGGTGTCATACATGCCGATCCCGGCGTTGTTAACCCAGACATCGACGCGGCCGAAGTCGTGCAGCGTGAGGGCAACCGCGCGGTCGATCGCTTCGCGATTGCGCACGTCGCAGGCCAGGGCGAGCGTGCGACCGGTGTTACCGACGCGCTGGGGGGCGGCCTCGGCGCGACTGGCATCGCGCGACAACAAGACGACGCTCGCCCCGGCGTCGGCGAAAACTTTGGCTATCGCTTCCCCAATGCCCATGGAAGCCCCGGTTACAACCACCACTTTTCCGTCCATCTCCATGGCGACTCTTGTATCGCGCGGCGGGCGGCAAGTCAAACGAGGGCAAGCTATCAGCTGTCAGCTATCAGCTATCAGTGAGAACCGAAACGCTTAGGTTTTACTGAGAGCTGATAGCTGATAGCTGAGAGCTGACAGCTTCTCAATGGCGTAAAATTGCTGCACTGGAAAACGCCGTGAATTCACTGTTGCCCATCTTCCCGCTCGATCTGGTGCTGTTGCCGGGCGTTCCCTTGCCGCTGCATATTTTCGAGCCGCGGTATCGGGAGATGATCGCGGAATGCCTGGAGCGGAAGAAACCGTTTGGGGTGGTGCGGGTGTCCTCGGACGGAGTTGCCGATATCGGCTGCACGGCTGAGATCATGTCGGTCACCAAGAAATACGACGATGGGCGGATGGACATCCTGACGCGTGGGGTCGAGCGCTTTGAGGTGATTCATGTCAACAACGATCGATCGTTTTTGCAAGCCGAGATTTCGGTGATGCAGGACGAAGACGAAGACGAAGACGAGCCCGGCAAGCCGACAGCGCAATTGGCGACGCAGGCCGTACGGTTGCACGCCGAGATCGCGAAACTGGCCGGAACAGAGCCCTCGGGGCCCGACGAACATGCGGGCAATCTATCCTTTTTGCTCGCCGGATCGCTACCGCTCGATCTCGACTTCAAGCAGAACCTGCTTTCGACTTTGTCGGAAGCAAAACGGCTGGAAGCGGTGATCGGCTATCTCGAAGCGGTTCTGCCGGGACTGCGGCGGGCAGCGAAGGCGCAGTGGAATTAGCGCTTCCCGGTAGAGACGCGGCTTGCCGCGTCTCCCCGCCGCATTTAAAGAAGACGGGGCAAGCCCCGTCTCTACTCTAGGGCGGTATAATCCACCTAAGATTTCTTCCTGTGGGGGTTCCACCATGAGTGTTGCCCGGACTCTGGGCGAATTACGCCGAAGTCCTTTCACTGCCGAGCGTCTGGCTTCGCGGCGGGTAAAAGATGAGTTGCGCGAGAACTTGATGTCGCGGCTCGGCGGGGGCAGCCCGATATTTCCGGGCATCGTTGGATACGACGACACGGTGGTGCCGCAGATCGTGAATGCGATCCTCTCGCGCCACAATTTTATTCTTCTAGGACTACGCGGACAGGCGAAGAGCCGCATTCTACGCGCCCTGACCACGCTGCTTGATCCCGAGATGCCTTACGTCGCGGGCTGCGAAATCCACGATAATCCTTACACCCCGATCTGCCGGCGGTGCCGCGAACTGGTGGCGAAAGAAGCGGACGCGACGCCGATTGCCTGGCTGACGCCCGAGCATCGCTACGTCGAAAAACTGGCCACGCCCGATGTCACGATTGCCGACCTGATCGGCGATATCGATCCCATCAAGGCGGCGCGTGGCGGGCACGAACTGTCGAGCGAGTTCACGGTGCATTACGGGTTGCTGCCGCGCGCGAATCGCGGAATTTTTGCCATGAACGAGTTGCCCGACCTCGCGGGCAAGATTCAGGTCGGCCTCTTCAACATCATGCAGGAAGGCGACGTGCAGATTAAGGGATACCCGATCCGGCTGCCACTCGATGTGGCGATTGTGTTCAGTGCGAATCCGGAGGATTACACCGCGCGCGGGAAGATTATCACTCCGCTGAAGGATCGTATCGGGTCGGAGATTCGCACCCACTATCCGGCAACGGTGGAGGAAGGCATCGCGATTACCGCGCAGGAGGCCTGGATTGCGCGAGACGGATCAAGGCTGCATATCCCGAAGTATGTGCAGGAGGTGATCGAGCGCATCGCCTTCGCGGCGCGCGACGACAAGAAGATCGACAAGCGGTCGGGCGTGAGCCAGCGGCTACCAATTTCGGCGATCGAGAACGTGATTTCGAATGCCGAGCGGCGCGCGCTGACGCATCGGGAAAAATTGATCGTGCCGCGGATCAGCGACATCTACGCCGCGCTGCCGGCAATTACGGGCAAGCTGGAACTGGAGTATGAAGGCGAAATGAAGGGCGCGGACTACGTGAGCCGCGAGTTGATCCGCACCGCGATCGCAAAGACCTTCGATACTCATCTTCACGGCGTCAACCTGAGCCAGGTGGTGCAGTGGTTCGATCTGGGCGGAGAGATTCAACTCAGCGACAATACTGGGGCCGAGGAAGTGCTCGAAGGCCTGAGCCAGATTCAGGGTTTGATGGAAAAACTCGGCAAGCTGAACGTGAACGCGAAAGACAGCGCCGAGATGCAGGTATCGGCGGCGGAGTTCGTCCTGGAAGGCCTGCACGCCCACAAAAAAATCGGACGCAACGAAGAGCGTGTGTTCACGGCGGGAGAAAAGCCAATCAAGGTCGCCGAGAAGCCGCCAACGTTTGAGCGGGACGAGCCGGGATTTGGACGGAAGAGAGGATTTAACTAGCGCTCAGCCGTCAGCTTTCAGCTATTAGTCAGAACGTCCCCCAAGGCTGACTCGGGGCCGTAAGCGATAACCAGTGGGTGGATTTCGACAGGTTTAACTGAAAGCTGACAACTGATAGCTGATAGCTGCTTTTATGAAACGCATCCGCTACACCAAGTACGTCCCCGACCCCGCCAGCGAAATGAGCATGGAGGACCTGCTCGACGCGCTCTCGGACTATTTCCTGCAGAGCGGATTCAATGACAATTTCTGGTACGAACTGCCCGATGGCGAAAAGTCGCTCGACGAGTTGCGGCGCGCGCTGGAACAGGCCCTCCTCAACGGCGAGATGTTTGACGAAGAAATGCGCGACCGGCTGCAGCAGATGCAGATGGAAGGCCAACTTGAAGAGCTGATCGAGAAGTTGATCGAGCGCATGCAGCAGGAAGACTATATATCGATCGATCGTCCATTCGAAGCCCAGCCTCACGATCCTTCCAAGCAATCGAGCGTCGGTGGACAAGTCGGTGACGCGCAATCAGCGAAGTTCGAGATCACCGACAAAAGCCTCGATTTCCTGGGATTCAAGGCGCTGCGCGATCTGCTGGGGTCACTCGGCAAGTCGAGTTTTGGACGCCATGACACGCGCGACATGGCCACGGGCGTCGAAGCCAGCGGCGCTTCGAAGCCGTATGAGTTTGGCGACACCTTGAACCTCGACATCACGGCGACGCTTTCTTCGGCCATCCAGCGCGAAGGGCTCGGGCTTCCTCTGAATCTCGAATACCGCGATTTGCAGGTGCATCAGTGCGAGTACCAATCGTCGTGCGCGACGGTGCTGATGCTCGACTGTTCGCATTCGATGATCCTGTATGGGGAGGACCGCTTCACCCCGGCGAAGAAGGTTGCGATGGCGTTGTCGCATTTGATCCGGACGCAGTATCCGGGAGACTCGCTGTCGCTGGTGCTGTTTCACGATTCCGCGGAAGAAGTTCCGCTCTCGCAACTGGCGCGAGTGAAAGTGGGTCCCTACTACACGAACACGCGCGAGGGATTGCGCATGGCGCAACGCATCCTGCAGCGCCAGCGCAAAGACATGAAGCAGATCGTCATGATCACAGATGGCAAGCCCTCAGCACTTACGCTGGAAGACGGGCGCATTTACAAGAATGCGTTTGGCCTCGATCCGCTCGTGGTCAGCCAGACGCTGGAAGAAGTTTCGAAGTGCAAACGGGCCGGCGTATTGATCAATACCTTCATGCTGGCGTCGGACTATGGGCTGGTGCAATTTGTCCAGAAGGTGACCGAAATGTGCCGGGGCAAGGCCTACTTTACGACGCCGTACACGCTCGGGCAATATCTGTTGATGGATTACATGTCGCGGAAGACCAAGACGATTCACTAGCCAATATCATTCCGGTAGAGACGCGGCTTGCCGCGTCTCCCGCCGCGTTCAAGGAAGATGGCCGAGTGTGCCCCGCTCATTCACGTTTTTTGCGAATGAGGGTGAGCGAATGAGTGGGAGCTTCCTAGCCGGAGAGGTCGAATTACAGAAGTAACCTCCTAGTGTGCGAACCGGGGTATGACTCGGTGTAAGATCGCTGCAGGATCTTCCCTTCGGAGACGTTATGAAACGACTTGCCGCCTTGTTTCTGCTGGCCGCTTTGAGTGTTGCGTGCTCGATGCCGGTGCAAGCTAAGAACACCACTACCGACGAAAACATGCACCGGGCCAAGCAGGCGGCCAAGCAGCATAGAAAAGCGTTGAAGAAGTTGTCCAAGAATCAGCGGAAAGCGATGAAGAAGTCCGGCATGGCGCAACGGAAGGCGACCAAGAAGTCGAAACGTCACGCTCAATATTAGTATCAGTAGCTGTTAGCGTTTCGCGGGTGTCTTCAGCGGTTCGCCAAAACCGGCACCTGCCGGGCCTTGAGCAGGATCTCATCCGCTGTTACCAGGGTCAGATCGAACACCCGCGCGGTGGCCACCAGAAAACGGTCGGCGGGGTCGCGATGGGGGAGTTGCACGCGGGCGGTTTCCTGCGCGACCTGATAGGTGATCTGAGCTTCCCGCATGGGCACTGCATCCAGCGCATTGGCGATCCACGTTTGGGGATTGGGATGCAGAGTGAGACGCTGCTTCTGGCAAAGAGTCAGCACCTCCCACAACGAGATAGGGGAGAGCCACAGTTCGTTGCCGGGATTCTCCAGTGCGGCAGTCAAGCGCGCGGAAAGGCGCGCTCGATCAAGCGCGCTCCATACCCAAATGTGAGTATCGAGCAGCAGTTTCATCGGCGCAGGGCTTCCCAATCGTCTTCCTCGCTGGCGGGGGAAACGATGTCGCCGATAATTTGACCGGTTCCCGCAAGAGAACCCACCCAGCGCTTCGGCCTCCGGGAGGCTTGCGGCGGGACAACCTCGGCCACCGGCTCTCCGAAACGCGTCACTAAAACTGTCTTCCCCGTTTTACGGACATTCTCAAGCACCGACAGGCAGGTGGCTTTGAATTTGGAGATGGCAATTTCTTCCATGTCGGCTCGCCTTCTTTTGCTTATAGTACTATGGTCAAAGACCATGGTCAATAGACAAAATCCGTCTTTTCCCAAGGGCGGCTGCACGATCCCATGATTCATCACAAAACCAGAGTGACCGCCCGCACATCGGTTTGATCGGCAGCGCGCTACTCTGATTCCACTCCCAGGACCTCTCCCGGTCCGGTTCCCTCCAGAAAGAGACTGGCTATGCGTACGCCTGGACGCGAGTTGATGGTCGCCCTGGTTTGTCTGTCGCACGTCTGTTTGTCGATCTTCTGCTTGTCGATCCTTGCCCTCGCGCAGCCATCGGATCAAGTCATCGCTGAGCGTGTTCTCGGTCCGCAATGGAAACAGCTTTCACACCGGGCCGGGATGATCTTCGCCGGCACGGTGCTCAATTCCACACTGCCGACTGCGACCATCGGTCGGGCGGCTCCGGTGGTCCGGTTGACTTTTCGCGTCGACCGGGCGATCGCCGGGGTCGAGCGCGGGCAAGTCCTCACCATTCACGAGTGGACGGGGGCGTGGTCGATGCATCGTCCGATGCGCAAGGGCCAGCACATCTTGATCTTTCTATATCCACCCAGCCGCGTGGGCTTGACCAGCCCCGTGGGTGGATTACTGGGGCAGGTTGCTCTCGATACGAGAGGGAAGAACGTGCCTAAGGCCGAGCCGAGGCCTGTCGCAGCGGTTGGCCTGCGGCATGAATCGTCTCCACAGCCTACCGGGCCGACCGATACTGGGACCGTCAGCGTCGTTCAACTGGAGCGCGCCATCCGCAGCGCCCGAAGTGAGCAGGAGTGAACATGCGCTGGCGAATTCTGGCGGGTACGGTTTTCCTGATTTGCAGCGCGGTTGCCAGCCGCGCCGGAGGGCCGGCCTTTGTAGCGGGCTCCGGCTACAACCCCGGGGTCGAAGGCCAGCCCATAATCTGGGCGAGTGGCGCGGTACAGTACTTCACCGACCAGGGGGACTTGAGTCCGATCCTCACGAACGCGCAGGCCGACACCTTGGTTGCCGGCGCTTTCAGCGCCTGGACCAGTATTTCCGGCGTTGCCCTCACCGCTTCGCAAGGCGGCCATCTCGCCGAGGACGTGAACGGAACCAACATTACCGCCGACGCCACGGGAACCATCACCGCACCGGCGGATATTACACCATCATCCACGGGCACGCCCGTCGGAATTGTTTACGACTTCGACGGAACCGTCACCAACGCGCTGCTGGGCCAGGGCGCTGGAGACCTGGCCGATTGCTTCACCAACGCCGTCTATGGCGGACCCGATAACTTCTCAGCGGGCGGGAACATCGCGCACGCGTTGGTGGTGATCAACGGAGTCTGCGCCGCTACCAGCGCGCAACTGCCCGACGTTCAATACCGGTTGGTGCGCGTTCTGGGGCGCATCTTGGGCTTGGGATGGTCGCAGGCCAACCTGAACGTGTTGACGCACCACCCCGCTCCCACCAGCGCCGATTTTGCGGGATTTCCGGTGATGCACTTCGCCGACCCGATCAACTGCGTGCCCATTAGCGTCTGCTATCCCAACGCGACCGTCCCAAAAATGGATGACAGCAACGCGCTCGGGCGGCTTTACCCAAGCAGCGTGAACCCGCCACCGGCGGGCAGGATTTACGGCAGCCTGTACTTCACCGATGCATCGGGGAATGCGGCGCAGCCGATGCAGGGCGTGAACGTGGTGGCCCGGCTGATGGTCTCGAACCAACCCTCGCGGCAATATGTTGTGACCTCCGTATCGGGATTCGCGTTTCACGGCAACGCGGGCAACATCATCGATGGATACCTGGACGCGAACGGCCTTCGCTATGACCGGTGGGGCTCCAATGATCCGTCGGTGGAAGGGTCTTTCGATCTGGGCCAACTAACGATCCCGACCGGGCAAACCATTGCCCAGTACCAATTGAGCGTGGAAGCGCTGGATGCGAACTGGTCGATGGGGGTCGAGCCGTACGCTCCCACCCAGGTAACGCCATCGGGTTCTTTCGCACCGGTTGTGGTCACGGTGACGAATGGGTCGAACGTCGAGCGAGACATCCTGATGTTGCAGGATGAAATCGCGCAGACGCATCCCGGCAGCGGGTCGACTTATGCGAGTCCAGCGGCGCTTCCGGCGGGCGGTGGATGGGGGTCGTGGATCTCCGGCTACGGCGGCAGCGATTGGTTCGAATTCACGGCGCAGGCGAACCGGACGGCGTCGGTCGCGGTGACCGCTCTCGACGAAACGGGGCAGCCGGCGGAAACCAAACTCCAGCCCGTAATTGGCATCTGGCAATTGAGCGACCAGAGCGGCAATCCAGCGCCCGCATCCACGCCCTCGGCGTTCAACACGACGACTTGGGGAATGACCCGTCTGGATGCACAGTTCGGGGTAGCAGACACGTACCGGGTGGGAGTGGCCGATTTCCGCGGCGACGGCCGGCCGGACTATTTCTACCATGCCAGCCTGCTCTATTCGGATACGGTTACACCGGCGCGCCTCAGTCTCGCTGGCGGCGTCACTACTCTCAACGGCACCGGGTTCAAACCCGGACTGCAGGTGAGCGCAGCCGGGAACAACGGCAACATTCTGTCTGCATCGGCAAGCCAGATCCAGGTGGCTATACCGTCAGGCACGCAGGAGGGTACCGCTACGATCCAGGTTACGGATCCGGCAAGCGGCGCTTTCTCCCAAATGACTGGCGCACTGACCTATGGCGCTCTGGCCACGGATCTGTTGCTTCTGCTGCAAGGTGCGGAGCCGGCAACTCCTGTGGGCTCGGCCGCCGCCAATCCAATCCGGGTGCGGGCGGTTGCCGCCGATGGAGTTACGCCGGTGAGCGGAGCGACGATTGCCTGGAGCGCGACCAATGGCCTGCAGTTCTCGGCGTGCAGCGGAGCTTCTTCCTGTTCCGTGCTGACCGATGAAGCGGGAGTATCTTCCAGCGGGGTGACTCCGACGGCGACCGGAACGAGCACGGTCACGATCGCGCTGGCGCCAGCGTCGTACACGCCGCCGCAGTCACAACAGGCGACGGTGGTGGGAACCTCGACCACGCTCGATCTGGTTGCGGTGATCCCGACGAGATGGGTTGGGCAAGGCGCGACGCTCGCGGTTCCGCTGACGGTCGAAGTTCTGGACTTAGGTGTGCCGCAGGTGAATGTCGCCGTCAATTTCGTAGTCACCAAGGGAACGGCGTCGCTTTCTGCGAGCAGCGCGACCACCAACAGCTCGGGATTTGCCACCATCCAAGCACAAATCACGAATCAAAGTGCCGACGTGCAGGTGAGCGCTTGCGTCGCCCCGAACAATTCGCCGTGCCAGACCTTTACGATGTTCTCCACCCCGCCTTCGCTGTGGACGCTGGAGACGGTGAGCGGATCGTCGCAGGTTGTACCGGCGGGGCAGGCTTTTCAACCCCTTGTGATGCGAGTGACCGATGGCTCGAGTGTCTCGAATCCGGTGATGGGAGTGAACGTCACCTTTCAGACCACGCTGGCGCGAGTTCCCGAAAACGGCATGCCCGTTGTTCTCGGATCGTCCGCGGCGCAGGTCGTGAGCGCTCAGGACGGCCTCGCTTCGATCACGCCCTCTGCCGGAAGCGTGGGCCCGTGCGATGTGTTCATCGCGGTGAGCGCGGGCTCCTCGAGCGCGCAGCTGCAAATGGAGACGGTGGCCGCGATAGTTGTGGCGCAGTCGAAGAACAGCGGCGGCAAGGCCGGGAGTGACTGGCCCGGACTGCACTTCAGTTGGCCGGTGGGATCGCAGGCGTCTATATCCACGTCAGCAGGCTCGCCGGGGCTGCTGTCCGCGGTGCCGGAAGTCGTTTCGCTGGATGACGCGGCGGCCGGCCAGGGCCCCTGCTCCGGCACGTGTCAGCAGACTACCAGTATGGACTTAAGCGTCGGCGCGGACGGAACTGCGGGCGCCGTCGATGTGGGTCCCCGATCTTGTGAGCCGGCACCTGAGCCAGCCCCAGAGTTGCCGAAGGTCGACGCACCGACAGTTCCGACCGATCCGGCGGAGCCGTCGATTAAGGCAATTGGCCCGTCATGCCGATGACAGGATCGGGGCATCTTTGGCCTCGCCATCTTGGAGTTGACCATGGCACACAAACACTTTTCGGACTCGGAGAATGCCTCCGCGAAAACAAACGGCGGGACCCCGGCGAACGGCTCGGGCCGCGCCCCACTGAAGCTGGGCAAAAACAACGACTACGTCTACAACGATGAGTTGCGCCGGCTGCAAATTGAGCTGGTAAAACTGCAGGAGTGGATCCGCCAGAAGGGCCTGAAACTGGTAGCCCTCTTCGAAGGTCGGGACGCCGCCGGAAAAGGCGGCGCGATCAAGAGGATCACCGAGTGCCTGAATCCGCGCGTCTGCCGCGTGGTGGCGTTGAGCACTCCCACCGAGCGGGAAAAAACGCAATGGTACTTCCAGCGCTATGTGCCGCATTTGCCGGCAGCCGGGGAGATCGTCCTGTTCGACCGCAGTTGGTACAACCGCGCCGGCGTTGAGCACGTGATGGGTTTTTGCAGCGAAAGCGAGTATCTCGAATTCCTGCACAGCTGCCCCGAGTTCGAGCGCATGCTGGTGCGCTCGGGCATCATCCTGCTCAAGTACTGGTTCTCGGTGAGCGATGACGAACAGGAGCGCCGCTTCCAGGGCCGGATGAAAGACGCCACCAAACGCTGGAAGCTGAGCCCGATGGACCTCGAATCGAGAAGGCATTGGGTGGAGTACTCGCGCGCCAAGGACGAGATGTTCGCGCACACCGACATCAAACAGGCGCCCTGGCACGTAGTGAACGCAAACGACAAGAAGTGCGCGCGTCTGAACGCGATCTCCCACCTGCTGTCGCAGGTTGCATACAAAGATCTGACGCCGGAGGCGCTGAAGCTTCCCCCGCTCGAGAAGGTCAAGTACATCCGGCCGCCCATGCACGAGCAGAACTTTGTGCCCGAAGTTTACAGGTAGGGCTATTGAGGCATTGAATCATTTGGGCATTGAATCATTGGTGGCGTTTTCCAATGACTCAATGATTCAATCCATCATTTCTTCGTCCACTGGTCGACCCAGTCGCTGACCGTCTTCCACCAGAGCTGAGAATTCTGCGGCTTCAGCACCCAGTGGCCTTCGTCGGGGAAGTAGAGCATCTTCGAGGGCACGCCCATTACCTGGAGCGTGTCGAAAAGCTGGAAGCCTTCGCTCACGTCAAGCCGGTAGTCGAGTTGCCCGTGGATGACCAGCGTTGGCGTCTTGAAATTTTTCGCCGCATTTCGCGGAGACCACTTCTGGTACATCTCTGGGTTCGTGTAAGGAGTGCCCTTGAACTCCCAGTTATTGAACCAGAGTTCTTCGGTCGTGCCCCAGGCGGACTCGGCGTTGAACATGCCATCGTGCGACACGATGCACTTGAAGCGGTCGGTGTGGCCGAGCACCCAGTTGGCCATGTATCCGCCGTAGCTCGCGCCCAGCGCGCACTCGCGGTCTTTATCGATGAACGGGTAAGTCTTCTCCGCGTAGTCGAGGCCCTTCATCAGGTCTTCAAACGGAGCGCCGCCCCAGTCGCCAATGATCGAGTTAATAAACTTCTGCCCGTATCCCGCCGAGCCGTGGAAGTTGATCATGATGACCACGTACCCGCTGGCAGCGAAAAGCTCGGCGTTCCAGCGATAGCTCCACTCGTCGCCCATGGGAGATTCTGGTCCTCCGTGGATGATGAACTTCAGCGGATACTTCTTGCTGGCGTCGAAGTTCGGCGGCTTGACCAGGAAGCCTTCGACTTTGTCACCGTTCGCGCCGGGGAACCAGAAAGATTCGAGGGGGGACATGGAGACTTGGGAGAGGACGGCGTCGTTAAGATGAGTCAGCTTGTGCGGAGGTGGTGGTGGAAGATGACCGCAAGGGTTGTCGCGCCCGTTGGGGCAAAGAAGGGAGCTATATATCGCGTTCGGCTCCTGTACGGAATTGTTGGTGAAAAGAATGTCTTGGCCATCCCGCGTGACCGCCAAGTCATCGGCAGTTGCCATTATGAGTAGCGGAAGTTGAAGTCTTTCGCCGGTTGGTACCAAAACCGAAAAAACAGGGGATCTGCCTTCATCCTCTGCCGTGAAGAAAATCCGCGTGGAGAAGGGGGACCACGCAATAGTGCCGACCCAGCCATCAAAATTCTCACTCAGATTCTTCTTCTCTCCCGTCTTGCGGTCGTACAGCATGAGTCGGAACCGGTCGCTCTCGTATCCCGGACGCTGCTGGGCGCGGTAGGCGATGTACTTGCCATCGGGTGAATAGAGCGGCGTCGAGTCGCTGGCGGGATTGTCGGCGGTGATGTTCTTCGCCGCTCCTCCATTGACCGGGACGATCCAGAGATCGTTGTTGGTGGACGTGGCTTCGACCTTGTCATGATTCGAGGTGTAACAAATCTCCTGCCCGTCAGGCGAGAAGGCGTAGTCGTCCTGCCCGCCAAGCGAGAACACGGGCGCGTCGTAGTCGCCCGGGGTCAGATCGCGCCACCCGGCCTCCTCGAAGGAAAAGGCTTTCGTCGGTGGGAGTGTGTCGAAGAGAATCGGATTGACGAAAATATGGGTTCGACGGCCCTCTTTATAGGCATTCCAGTGTCGGTAGAGCAGTCGGTCGAAAATCTGCGCCTTGACTTTCGAATCGCGTGCCCCATACAACTTGTCCCCGTTGCAGTTATCCACTTCCTTTGGAGTGCCAGTGCACTCGGGATATACATCCGAGGTGAAGAGAATGTTCTTACCATCCGGCGACCACAGTTCGCCGCCAGCCTCGGTAGGGATTGAAGTCAGACGCCATGCGCCGGTCACGGTTCCGCTGGATCCATCAAACGCCGCCACCCAGACCTGCGATCCGTGCTCTTTGGTGGACAGAAACGCGAAGCTTTTGCCATCCGGAGCCCAGCGCGGGCGGTCGCCGTCCTGATCGGCGATGAGGATACGCTCGGATTGGGCGGGCGAGTCGCCCGCCCCCACACTTTTCGCTCCACTATTCAGCGGGACAATCCAGATGTGGGACGTCTTCTTGTTCGCCGCCAAATCCACATCGACCGCCGCGAACAGAACCCATTTGCCGTCGGGCGAAGGCACAGGCTCGCCAACGCGCTTCAGCTTCATCATGTCTTCGAAAGTGAAGGGGTGCTTGGCTTGAGAAAATGCAGGAAGGGAGAAGAGAAGAACGAGAAGAAAAGCAAGACGGCGCATAGCGTGCCTCCGCGGGAACAAGAGAGTGTAGCACCGGCAACGCTCACGTGGGGACAGCCGCCCTCGGCTGTCCAGCCGGGCGAAGCCCGGCTCGAAGTGCGGAGCCGACGCCGCATGAAAATCGATGACGCAGGTGGATGCCTGCCGCGAACCGCGGAGCTTCGCTCCGCTGGACAGCCGAGGGCGGCTGTCCCTACGCGAGCTCTTCCAGCATGGCCGTCATCTCCGATTGTGCGTGGGCGTTGCCGGTCCGGCGGGCGCACGAGATGCCATCCACCAGCCATCGCTTGGCCTCATCGATGCGGCTGGCGGCGGCCAGCGTCTGCGCGGCCATGAAGTACGCGGGCGTGTAGTCGGGATTCTTCTCGATCAGCGTTTTGTATTCCGCAACCGCCCGCTCGATTTGTCCGGCCTTGGAGTACTCCATGGCCAGCCCATAGCGCGCAAACGCATCTTCAGGATTCTCGGCAAGAATTTCGCTCAACGCGGCAATGCGATCCATAAGGAAGCTCTCAGCTCGCAGCCGTCAGCTCTCAGTAAAAACCAAAGGCTAAGAGCCAAACGCCAAAAGCTGCTTCCCATTCATATCACGGTCGGCGTTACAATGGCTGTTCTCCGAGGGACCAACTTGGCGTGCCCTTTCTTTGTGCCGCTGGAAATTCTGAACGACGGTTCCTGGCCGCATCCTTCGCGTCTGCCTCTGGGTGCGGGATGGACGGGAAACTGCCGCGCCTCGGGGCAAGAACTAACGGCGTCCGACACCCACATCCGGAAATTCTGCAACCTTGGCTACGCGACTGCCTGTCCTCATTTGCCCCGAGGCCGAGACTGGGATGCGATTCGCTTCTCGGTTGCCCGCGCGAACGTCAGTCAAGTCACGCTGCGGTACGTCTGCGAGCTAGACCACGCCCCGATCGAACATGGGGAATTGATCTTCGACCTGGCGAGCGAGGCCTGGCTCAACGCACAGCCGGACCCGCGTGTGCTCAGGCTCGCGAAATGCTATCTCGAAACCTATCGCACCCGGCACAACGGGCTGCTCTCATCTGACGGGCAATTTGCCGATAGGCGACTTACCGACATTCTATGAATGACGACGACAATGCGAAGTTAACCCGCCCCCGGCCGGTGCGCGAATCAACCTCGGAAATGACTGAGATCGTTCTGCCCAACGATGCCAATCCGCTGAACTCTCTGCTTGGCGGACGCCTGATGCACTGGATCGACATGGCCGGCGCCATGGCCGCCCACCGTCACTCGCGCGCGTACGTGGTGACCGCTTCCATTGATCATCTGGATTTTCTCGTGCCCGTCCGCGTCGGAGATTTCGTGATCCTGCGGTCGTCGGTCAATCGCGTCTACCACACTTCGATGGAGGTGGGCGTGAAGGTCTGGGTGGAGAACTATCGCGCCGAGCAGAGTCACCACGTCAGTTCTGCGTATCTGACTTTTGTCGCCGTAGATGCTGCGGGAAATCGTATGGCGGTCGCGCCGGTTATTCCCGAGACCGCGGAAGAAAAACGGCGCTATGAAGATGCCGCGCATCGCCGGGAGTTGCGCCGGAAAGAATCGGCGCGCAGAATCGAGGGTCGGGGTTAGGCGACGCTCAGCCCACAAAAGGGGTTTTTGATTTCGGAGAACTTGCGGTATCGCTAAAGCGATACCCTGATACGAAGCAAGTTTGTTGGCAACATGAGTAACCAGATGCATGACAACTGATAGCTGATAGCTCACAACTGGGACCTTACTTATGGACAGCGCACTCTTCATTCACCGCTTGCACTTCGCCTTCACCGCCACATTTCACTATCTCTTCCCGCAGCTGACCATGGGCCTTGCTCTGCTGATCGTCGTACTCAAGACGATCGCTTTGCGGCGCAACGATCCCGTGTATCACGAGGCGGCTCGCTTCTGGGGGAAGATTTTTGGCATCAATTTCGTGTTGGGTGTTGTGACCGGCATTCCGATGGAATTCCAGTTCGGCACCAACTGGTCGATCTTTTCGAGGTTCGCGGGCGGCGTTATCGGACAGACTCTGGCCATGGAAGGCATGTTTGCCTTCTTTCTCGAATCGGCGTTCCTCGGATTGTTCCTCTATGGAGAGAAGCGGCTGAGCCCGAAAGCGCACTGGCTGTCGGCGGTCGCCGTCTTTGTGGGTTCGTGGTTGTCGGGCTATTTCATCATCGCCACCGACGCTTTCATGCAGCATCCGGTTGGCTATTTCACGGCTGCGGATGGGAGTTTGCAGCTGGCGAGCTTCTGGCATTTCGTGCTGAATCCCTGGGCGGGATGGCAATACGCGCACAACATGAGTGGAGCGGCGATTACGGGAGCGTTCATCATGACGGCGGTGGGTGCGTTCTATTTGCTCTCCGGCAAGTGGACCGCGCACGCCCGCATCTTCGTGAAGGCCGGTGTCATCGCCGGCTGCGTGTTCAGCATTCTCCAGATTTTCCCGACCGGCGACCAACAAGGCAAAATGGTCGCCGACTCGCAACCCGTGACTCTGGCCGCGATGGAGGGATTATTTCAGGGCCAGACTGCCGCGCCATTGCTGATCGTAGGTCAGCCTAACGAACAGCAAGGCAAGATCGATAACCCGATTGAAGTTCCGGGAATGCTGAGCATGTTGACTTACAAACGCTGGAACGCCAATGTTCGCGGACTCGACGCTTTTCCCAGACCAGACTGGCCGGGTAACATCCCCTTGCTTTATTACAGTTATCACATCATGGTTGGCCTGGGGACGTTCTTTGTCGCCGTCATGATCGTGGCGTTGTTCCTGCTGTGGCGCGGCAAACTGTTTCACGCCAGGTGGATGCTGTGGATCCTGATGCTGGCGGCGCCATTCCCCTATATCGCCAATACCGCCGGATGGATGACCGCGGAACTCGGCCGCCAGCCCTGGCTGATCTATGGACTGATGCGCACCGAAGCGGGCTACTCTAAGGTTGTCTCGGCCGGTAATGGCATGTTTACTCTTCTTGGCTTCATGGGCATTTACATGGTGTTAGGCATTTTGGGCCTGTTCCTGATCCGGCGAGAGATTGAACATGGCCCAGTGACCGGGCCGGCGACGGAGGCAAAGTAATATGGCGAGCCTTTGGTTCTGCATTGTCGCAGTGATGGTTGCGGCCTATGTTGTACTGGACGGATTCGATCTTGGCGCGGGTGCGATTTACTTGATGGCGGCCAAAACGAATGACGAACGGCGCCGGGTGCTGCGCTCGATCGGCCCCGTGTGGGATGGCAACGAAGTCTGGTTGCTGGCGGCCGGCGGCGTTCTGTACTTTGCCTTTCCTCAACTCTATGCGTCGAGCTTTAGCGGGTTCTACCTTCCGCTGACCATTGTTTTGTGGTTGCTGATGCTGCGCGCCATCGGCATTGAATTCCGCGCTCACATTGAAAGCGCGGTCTGGCAAGCCTTCTTCGACACGGTCTTCAGCGTCTCCAGCATTTTGCTGGCGGTGTTTTTCGGGGCAGCGCTGGGCAACGTGGTGCGCGGAGTTCCGCTGGATGCAACCGGCTATTTCTTTGAGCCGCTCTGGACCACCTTCAAACTCGGTCCGCAGACGGGAATCCTGGATTGGTACACGATACTAATTGGCGTGATGGCGTTAGTAACTCTGACCGCGCACGGTTCTTACTACGTCGCCCTCAAAACCGACGAAGACCTTGGCCGCCGCGCCCGCGGTTTTGCCTTGCTCTGCTGGCCGCTGCAGTTTTTTCTAACCTTCAGTTCGTTGGTTGCGACTTATTTCATTCGTCCGGAAATCGTCGCGAACTACGGGAAGCACAAGGTCGGAATGCTGGTTCCGATCATCGTGGCCGCCAGCCTGGCAGTCATGCTCTGGGCCAACCCCAAGGGAAAAGGAAAACTCGCGTTCGTTGCCTCCAGCCTGTATATCACCTTCATGCTGGTGGGGGCGGCGTTTGCGCTCTATCCGGTTGTACTGCCCGCCCGCAACCACCAGTACGACCTCACCATCTACAACACGGCCGCCGGCAGTCATGGACTGAGCGTCGGCTTGGTTTGGTGGACGTTGGGCGCGGTGCTCGCGGTAGCCTATTTTGTATTCGTCTATCGCATGTTTCGCGGCAAGGTGCAATTGGGAGAAGGACACTACTGAGCAATCAGCACTCAGCATTCAGCAAACAGCACGCAGCAATCAATCCCGTCGCGACTTCTGCTTTTGCTGAATGCTGAGTGCTGACTGCTGAGTGCTGAGTGCTCTCTCCCGCTCGCTCTCTCCCCTCCCGTATAATCAAACGATGAGCTCGCATTCCCATCCCCCCGGCCAGCAACAGCCCGCTCCGCAACCTTTACCCGGCGTCAACGCCATCATCGCCGTCGGTTCCGGCAAGGGAGGAGTCGGCAAGACCACGCTTTCGGTCAATCTGGCAATCGCCCTCAGCAAGATGGGCCACAAAGTAGGATTGCTTGACGGCGACGTCTATGGTCCGAATGTCCCGCTCATGCTCGGCACCAGCGAGCAGCCCAAAGTAATGGGCGAAGGCCAGATCGCGCCTATCAGCTCACATGGGCTCAAGGTTATTTCGGTCGGCTTCCTCAATCCTGGAGACAAGCCGCTGATCTGGCGCGGTCCGATGTTGCATTCGATCATCAAACAGTTCTTGGGATCGGTGCAGTGGGGACTGCTTGACTATCTTGTCATCGACCTCCCTCCGGGAACCGGCGATGTTGCGCTCTCGCTGATTCAGACTGTGCCACTGACCGGAGCCATCGTGGTCTCCACCCCCTCCGACGTGGCGCTGCAGGATGCGCGCAAGGCCATCGAGATGTTCCGCCAGATGAAGGTGGACATTGTCGGCATGGTCGAAAACATGAGTTACTTCGTCTGTCCGCACTGCCAGCATGAAATCGACATTTTCTCGCGCGGCGGCGCGGAGAAGACGGCGAAACAATTCGACGTCGCCTACCTCGGCGGCGTCGAACTCGATCCCGAGATTCGCAAGTCGGGCGACGGCGGCACTCCCTCCGTGCTTCAGGGAGAGGACTCGCCTCATGCGAAATCGCTGTTCGCATTTGCCCGTAACGTGGCGGCGCGGGTGGAGGAGATCAAGGCCGGTAGTTCGGAGAGCGTGATTCAGATTCAGTAGCGCCTGGCTCGCGGAATTTTCAGCGGGCCCACTTCTCGAAAAGCACCAGAAGTGGGCACCCTAGTTTCATCTCTGACCGACGGGCCTTTGGCGCCATGGGGTGGAGGAGCTGCTTGGATCTCGTAACTCGTTGGTTCTTAAAGACTTTACCTGCAAGTCCTTTAGACTCAAGGGCCTGGGTGAATCTTCCTCCTAAGTCTTTGATTCCAAAAGACCTGGAGAGGGGGGAGAGGAGTACCGCCCTCTGCGCATGTGCGAACCGTAAGCTTTCGGGCGATGTCGACACGCGGACAGGAGTGTCCGCGCTACACGTTCTCAGCGTGGCTGGAGACAACTAAGAGACTCAACGCAAGGCTAGCTTTTCAGAGTCGCCGGACCGTCTGCCCTTCGCCCAAGGCTGCCAGAAGTTCTCGCGCCGTTTTTCCGAGCACGGGATGGCGCGCTTCGGGAGCAATCTCGACCAGCGGTTCCAGCACAAACCGCCGCCGGTGCATGGAGGGATGCGGAATTTTCAAGCCTGGTTCGTCGACCACCGAATCCCCAAACAGCACCAGGTCGATATCAATCTTGCGCGCACCTTTGTCGCGCAGGCGGATGCGTCCCATCGCGGCTTCGATCTGCAACGCAAGCTGGAGCAGTTCTCTCGGTGACTTGCCGGTTTCAATCGCCGCCACGCAGTTCAGAAACCACGGCTGGTCGTGGACCTCCGTCGGCTGGGTCTCATACAAGGCGGAGACTGCTACCACCCGTCCGGCAACTTCCAATTGTGCGACCGCTGCGCGCAGGGTGGCCGCACGATCTCCCAGGTTCGATCCCAACGACAGATACGCAATTTCGCTCACCTCACCAGTTTAAGGGAAAGGTGCAAGAATCCAGAAAAAACTGACGGGAACGGGCAGAATCCTAAGTTCAGCCCCATCTTAAGGACACGACGTCACCCAAAGGTCTGAAGTCGCCGACGGTTGAATTCGTGCTCCTTGTGTGACGGAGGCACGCCTTTCGTCCGGTACCAAGGTCACTTTCTTCGGTCCCTGGGTACCGCTAGTATCGAAAGAGTCATGAATCTGGACTCTCTTCTCATCAGTGGGGATGCCGCTTTGCTTGGCGTGCTGCGTCCGGCACTGGAGAATGTCTCGGTCGATGTCGAGGTTTGCCCCGAGTCCAAGCCCGGAAGCGTGCTGCTGGCGAAGCGCAAGTACGATGCGGTCATCATCGACTGCGACGATCTGCCGGACGGCGTCGATTTGCTGCGTGGCATCCGTCAGACGCAAAGCAATGCGCGGTCGGTAGCCTTTGCCGTGGTGAATGGGAAGACGACCACCCAGGAGGCGTTTCAGTCCGGCGCCAACTTTGTTCTGCAGAAGCCGCTCACGCCGCTGCACGCCACGCGCTGCCTGAATGCAGCGCTCAATTTCATGGTGCGGGAACAGCGCCGGTACTATCGGCATCCGGTGGAGATCCCGTTGCGCATCGCCTTGGCGGACAAGCAGGAACTGAGCGCCACGACGACCAACGTGAGTGAGGGAGGCATGGCCATCCGCCTCATCGGCAAGTTGCTCCAGGGTGCGCAGGCGCAGCTTCGCTTCACGCTTCCCGGCGCCAACATTTCGCTCGAACTAAAAGGCCAGGTCGCCTGGGCGGACGGAACCGGTCATGCCGGTATCCGCTTCGTTGAGGTTCCGCAGAGCTCGCAGTATCAGCTTGAAAAATGGCTGACCGACTGCTTGCGGGGAGAACTGCCCGAGCGACCACACGGCAACCTGACGCCTCACTAACCGATCGCTCGGCCTTGGCCAGTTCACGTTAACCCCACCCGCCCCGCATCCAGCTTATAACTTGCGCCCTGCTCCGGCTGTGGCACTGTAGAGACGCGGCTTGCCGCGTCTTTGTCGAACTCATGATCACACTCGAAGAAAGAATCGCGAAAACGCAGCGCTTGCTGCGCCGCCTGGAAGAGGACCAGCCCTATTTGCAGGTGCGCTTGTCCGCGCTCGGGGCCGAGCACCGGCGGAGCGTCCATGCTTTCGCCGGGCGCATCCGCGCCGAAGCCGAAGCCGAACTGGCGCGGCTGCTGGCAGAACGCGCGTCGCTCGTCGCCTAGCAGGCTGCGGGAAAACTCATCCCGAGCGCAAGAAGCTCACCTCGGGCGCTGAAGCGCGACGCAATGTCAGCGACTTACGGCACGACTGAACAGGCTGCGGAAAAACTCGATGTTGCACTGGATTTTGGGTGGAGCAGCGCTTCAGCGCTGCATAACTGGCGTGTTTTCATCAACGGCTTTAGCCGCTGAGGGCCGCTGCCGCATGGAACGCGACTTTTTCCGCAAGCTGTGAAGTCGTGCCCTTCCCAAACCCTGCTTGAACTGGAGGTTTTCCGAAGCCTGCTAGATGCTAAGACTCATTTCTGATGCGAGCGCTGGCGTTGCCGCTTCATCTTCGAGCGCGGTCTCTTCCCAATACGAACGGTCGCGTAAAATGCGCGACACGAGCGCGGTGTGCATGGCGTGGCCAGCGCGGTCGGCCACCACCGAACCCAGTATCTGTTTCCCGATCAGCGCCAGGTCTCCGATCAGATCCAGGACTTTGTGACGCACAAACTCGTCGGGAAAACGCAACGGCGGATTCAGCAGTTCGTCGCGGTTCAGCACGATGGCATTGTCGGTCGACGCTCCACGGATTAGTCCCTGCTGCCGCATGGCGTCGGCTTCATGCAGAAATCCAAAAGTGCGCGCCGGCGCAATTTCGTTCAGATAGCTGCCATTCGTGAGCCGCACGCAGAAGCTCTGCTTGCCGATGAGCGGATGAGGGAAGTTAATCGAATACGAAACCGAGTAGGCGTCGGCCGGATACACGGCAATGAATTTATCGCCCTCGCGCAACTCGATCTCGCGCACGATCCGAAGATAAGTGCGCGCTTTGCGCTGTCGCCGAATGCCGGCTCTTTGAATCATTTCGACAAATGGACGGGCGCTGCCGTCGAGAATCGGCAACTCGAGATTGTCCAGTTCGACGATGGCATTGTCGATGCCGACGCCGGTAAATGCCGAGAGCAGGTGCTCGGTGGTGGAGATGAGCACGCCCTTCTTCATCAGGCTGGTGGCGTAGCTGACGCGGGCCACGTTGCGCCCGCTGGCTTCGATCGGGAAGCCGTCGAGGTCGGTGCGGTGGAAGACGATTCCCGTTCCGGCAGGCGCGGGCAGAATCCGCAGGCTGACCGGGGCGCCGCTGTGGAGACCCACTCCGGTGCAGGTCACCGCAGCACGAATTGTTTGCTCGTGTGTCAACGGGGGAGCGCGTAAGTCTTTTACTATGTATCAGCTTACAGTGACGGCCAGACTTCTGTATGTGGCAAAACAGCCACACTTCGTGGCTCGTTCCACTATGGGAAGGGCTAAGTTGTTCAGACCGTTATGGATGTTGGGGGTATTCAGATGAGAACCTGGGGTAGTTTCATGATGTTTCGGCAAGGTTTCGACCAGGGCTGTTACCGTTTCTTCCGCGGCGCTTCCGGATCGTAGGACACTGCCGCCTCGAACATCGAATCGGGAAGCTTCAGGTTGTAGCTGGCGGTGGTGACGAATCGTTGTTGCGAAGTCTCCCCGTTGAAATAACGAGTGATGGAGTGGGGGGTCCAGATTCCCTGCACCAGCTTGTAACTGTCGTAAATCTCGTCTTCCACGTTCTTCTGCTTGTCCTTCGGATCGCGCCACGAATAACTGATCTTGACCGGATAGTGCGTGTTCTGGTCCAGGTAAACGCTCACCGAATCGTTCTGGTTGTTGACCAGCGTGACGCCTTCGGTTTCCTTGCCTTCCACTACCGACGGACCGTCGTAGAACAGGGCGACGTTCGGATCGCGGATCCACTTGCGGAATATGTATTCGATGGAATGTTGCCGGCGTCGAAGATAGTTCTCCAAGTCCTGCTTATCTTGCGCCGCGGTTCCCTTGTAGGTGGTCTCGTATCCCTTATCGCCGTTGTGAATG
The DNA here is from genome assembly GCA_963767605.1 of uncultured Acidobacteriaceae bacterium. Taxonomy (GTDB): domain Bacteria; phylum Acidobacteriota; class Terriglobia; order Terriglobales; family Acidobacteriaceae; genus Acidiflorens. The sequence goes on from CAVYEP010000014.1 coordinate 185,565, forward strand.
AGGATGAGGTCGATGTGCTTGGACTTCAGGCCGCCGATATCGATCGTACCCGGAATGATATGCAGGTCTTTCTCCTTCATCACCTCAAACCGGTCTTTGTCGGGATACTCAATGTAGTAGTTGTAGGGAATTCCGGTGCTGTTGGTGCGTCCATGATGGAGCGGATAATAGCGGCCGGTCTCTTCCTTATCTTGATAGGTGAGATACCAATCGCCGCCCAGGGTCTCGATCGTTTGATCGAGCACGGCGCGCGCTTTGCGGGCGTTGTCGGAGTCGTTCAGTTTGACGGCATGCGGCGTTGCAGAGGGCGGAACCTCCCGGCGCGGAGGCTCGGTTCCAGCCTGGCCAAATGCGAGGCCTGGCGCGACGGCGAACAAAAGAATGGTGGCGAAACGCGGCATGAACCTGTCTCTATATTAGAAGCGTGCAGGACCATTTTAGCTGCCTTTGGAAGGAGCAGCATTTCCGACCGGCAGAACGGGCCGGGCCGAAAAACGGGAGATCCGGAGGGCGACAAAACGCTCGTGATCGCCGATGCGCGCGATTTCTTTCGCGAACAGGAGCAACTGAAACTGGTGATGCGGTTTTCACCAAGGCGGAGAGGCGAAATGCACGCGGCACCTTTATCCGTTCTTTAGGAAACTCGCCCCGCAGGGGGTGGGCCCGCAGCATGTACAAACATCTGGATCATCATTTGCGGCAGGTTGGGGCGTGAAGCTTACCGCAGCGCTCGGGAATCAGTGCTTTGGCAGCTGAAAATTCACGCTGATCAGCGTCTCGACTTCGACGTGGCGGTGATTAAGCAGATATGGTTTGAACTTCCACTGCTTGACCGCCTCGAGCGCGGAGGGTGCAAGCAAGGGATGGCCCGCGATGAGGGATACTTCTCTAACATCTCCGTTCTTGTCGATCACTGCTCTGACGTAAACTTGGCCTTCGACACGTTTCTGACGAGCGTCCTCCGGGTACTGTGGTGGGACCTTTTTGATCACCAAGTGCTCTAGGACTGGCTGCGAAATTCGAACGGTGCCCGGAGAGGGTGCTGGCAATACCGGTACGCCTCCAGGCTGATCGCCGGCGGTGCCGCTAGGGGCCTTTTGCGCTAACACCATGACCTGAAGGAGCGTTCCAGTTAGGCCAATGTAGAGCCAAGCACGCTTCATTAGAGCCTCCTAGCCGACCAGCACCGCGCCGCCGTTCACGTTGAAGACCTCGCCCGTGATAAATCCAGCATGAGGTGTGCACAGGAACAGAATCGGCCCCGCGATTTCGTCCGGCGTTCCCACGCGCCCCATCGGAATGGTTCGAAAGACTTTATCGCGCGTTGGCGGATCGTTCAGCGCCGCCGCCGACATGTCCGTAGCTACCCATCCCGGGGCGACGCAGTTGACCTGAATGCCGTCGCGCGCCAGTTCCGTCGACAGCCCTTTCACCATACTGATCAGCGCGCCTTTGGAGGCCGCATAGTCGCAGTGAAAGGCCTCGCCGCGCTGTCCGGCGGTCGAACTGACCAGCACGATATGGCCGCCGCCCTGCTTCTTCATTTGCGCGACCGAATGCTTGACGAGCGAGAACACGCTGTCGAGATTCACGGCAATCGTGCGATGCCATTGTTCGTCGGACATGCGCTCAACCGGCGCATCCTCGGGCGGCCAGATGCCGTGATTCGCGACCAGAATATCGAGACGTCCGAAGGCCGCGATCGCAGACGATACCAGTTGCTGCGCCGACTCCGTGGTCGAAAGATCGGCTTGCATCGCGCGGCAGTTTTCCGCGCCGCATTCGCGCGCCAGTGCCTCGGCCTGCGCCTTGGTCGCCTGATAATTGAAGACAACTTTCGCGCCCGCCGCCACAAACATCCGTACCGTCGCCGCGCCAATTCCGCGCGATCCGCCGGTGATAAGAGCAACCTTGGAATTGAGAGTCAGATTCATAGGGCATACAAGTATCGCACGGCGAACGCCAACCTCCGACTCCGCCGACGGTGGTTCGGCGGCCGATACGACCCGTTTTTCGCGATCTTGGCGATGCTAGCGGTCGCGAAGCGCAAAAAAAAGGAAAGGCGGCCAAATCGGCCGCCCTAGCCACTGATAAGTCGCGCGCCTTGCCCTACCCAAAACCCGCACAGCAAGAATGCTTAGGCAGTGCGAGACGGAGCGAGCCCCGTCTCTACGCGAGTTCTTTAAGCCGTTGCGGGGCGCTCGCCACCTTTGGCAGGAGCTCGTTCGGGCTTGATCACCTGCTGCACGCCGTCATCGGTCTTCGACGGCAGCGGCTTGATCGGGGGCAGGTCCTGCCCGTCGACCAGCAGCTTGATCTCGGAGGCGTCCAGCACTTCGCGTTCGATCAGCGCCTTGGCGATCCGGATCAGGGTTTCGCGATTCTCCGAGAGGATGCCCTTCGCCGTCGCGTAGCCAACGCCCACCATCTTCCTGACTTCTTCGTCGATCTGGATGGCGGTAGCTTCGCTGTAATCGCGGTGTTGCGCGATTTCGCGTCCCAGGAAAATCTGCTCTTCTTTCTTGCCGAAGGTCAGCGGCCCCAGGTCGCTCATGCCCCACTCGCAAACCATCTTGCGCGCCAGTTCGGTGGCCCGCTCAATGTCGTTACCCGCGCCCGTCGACATCTGGTTCAGGAAAATCTCTTCCGCGATTCGCCCGCCCATCAGGATGGCGATCTGGGTGTCGAGATAATTCTTGTAGTAGTTGTGGCGATCGTCCACCGGCAACTGCATGGTCAAACCGAGCGCCATACCGCGCGGAATGATGGTCACCTTGTGCACGGGATCGGAGTGCGGCAGCATGGCTGCCACCAGCGCGTGTCCCGCCTCGTGGTAGGCGGTGTTCTTCTTCTCCTCGTCGGAGAGCAGAAGCGACTTGCGCTCCACGCCCATCAGAACTTTGTCCTTGGCCAGCTCAAAGTCATACATCAGCACGGCCTTGCGATTCGGACGTGCCGCGGCCAGCGCCGCTTCATTGACCATATTGGCCAGGTCGGCGCCGGAAAATCCCGGTGTGCCGCGCGCCAGGACCGACAAATCAACGTCGTCGGCGAGAGGAATCTTGCGGGTGTGCACGCGCAGAATTTCTTCGCGTCCGCGAACATCGGGACGATTCACCACCACCCGCCGGTCGAAGCGTCCTGGGCGGAGCAACGCGGGATCGAGCACATCGGGACGATTCGTCGCCGCCATCAGGATCACGCCGTCGTTCGATTCGAAGCCGTCCATTTCCACCAGTAGCTGGTTCAAAGTTTGCTCACGCTCATCGTGTCCGCCGCCGAGCCCAGCGCCGCGGTGACGCCCAACGGCGTCAATTTCGTCGATGAAGATAATGCAGGGGGCGTTCTTCTTGCCCTGTTCGAACAAGTCGCGCACGCGGCTTGCGCCGACGCCGACAAACATTTCAACAAAGTCCGATCCCGAGATGGAGAAGAACGGAACATTCGCTTCGCCCGCGACCGCGCGCGCCAGCAAAGTCTTGCCCGTTCCCGGAGGTCCAACCAGCAGCACGCCCTTCGGAATGCGTCCGCCAAGCTTTTGGAACTTCTGTGCCTCGCGCAGGAACTCGATGATTTCGCGAAGTTCTTCCTTCGCCTCATCCACGCCCGCCACATCTTTGAACGTGATCTTTTTCTGCTGCATGGAAAGCAGCCGTGCCCGGCTCTTGCCGAACGACAGTGCCTTGTTTCCGCCCGTCTGCATCTGGCGGATCATGAAAAACCAGAGCGCGCCCAACAGCACCAGCGGCAAGAGGTTCAGAATCCAACTCGGCCAGGTGCCGTTGCTGATGTCCTTGACGCTGTACGGCACGCCTTTGTCGCGCAGGGTCTTGTACATGTCCGGATAGTTCGCGGGCGCTGTGGTGTGAAACGGCGCGTCGGGGCTCTTGAACTTCCCCTTCACTTCCTGGCCGGTAAACGTCACGTCGTGGATATTGCCTTGGTCGACGTCCGTCAGGAATTCAGAAAAGCCAATTTCTTTTTCCTTCTGGGCATTGGTACCGGTCTTCACCACCTGCCAGAGCAGGAAGGCCGAGACCACAATCACCGCCCAGAAAAGTACCGTTTTGATCGTCGAATTCACCTAAAACTCCTCGAAGTGCGGCCCCATCTTCGCCAAAAGAAACACCGCCGCTACGGTCCTATTAGATGCCGGAGGCGGGAATTTGACTGAGAAAAGACTACCCCTGTTGCATTTTAGACCTTTTCCAAGGAAAACGGGGGATTGGGGGAAGGTAACAGAAGTCACGGGCCAAAGCGGGGGTTGGCTTCCCGAGGGGGCGTTGAAGCCGAGGGTCCTTCCCCCATCGAACGCTTCCTTTGCATCTGGCGGATCATGAAAAGCCAGAGCGCGCCCAGCATAACCAGCGGCAGGAGGTTCAGAATCCAGCTCGGCCAACTCTGTTCGTACGCCTCCTTAAACCAGATTTCGACACCGTGTTGCTGAAGAGCGTCGATCATCGCCGCCTGGTTGGATGGCGCAATGACGCGAAAATTGCCGCCCTTGGCGTCGGACCCACGAACCACACTCCCCGCGATCGTGACTTTGCTGACTTGACCGTTCGCAACCCTTGCCAAAAACTCCGTATAACTTATCTCAGGAACTGCCTGAGCGGTACCGCCGGCCCTCACAACCTGCCAGAGCAGGAAGGCGGAGACAACGATTACCAACCAGAAGAGAGCTGTTTTTGCCGCATTCATCTCGACACCGCTCTATGTCGTCGCCGCTACATACGGCAAGTTTCGTCCAGTTTGCTCGGGACTCCCCAATCCATAGCCGCAAAGAAACGCGTCATCCACCAGGAATCCGAAATAGTCCGGCTGCAGGGGCACGCGGCGCGCCGCCTGCCGATCCAGCAGCGTAACCAGTTTTACCGACGCCGCGCCCCGCCCTCGCAGATCGTTCATCAGGAATTCCGTGGTTACACCGGAGTGCACTAACCCCTCGACGAGCAGCACATGCTTGCCTGCAATCGCCAGTTCGTGGCTGAAAAAAATCTCCAGCACCGCCGATTCCCCCTGCTGGGTCTGCTTGTACTTCGGTTTGATAAAGGAGCAAACGATGGGTACATCAACCGCCCGCACCAGGTCGGCCATGAACAGGAAGCTATTTTCGAGAATCCCCAGCGCGACCACGGTCTGGCCGCGATAGTCGTCGGAAATCTGCCGTCCCAGTTCGCGGACTCTCTTCTGAATTTGGTCGGCCGAGATCACCTGGCGTAACCCACTCGGCGAAATAGTCATAGCGGAAGCGGCGCCTCCATTAGCTCTCAGCCATCAGCTATCAGCTGTCAGTAGAATCTTGCCCTGCTGACGGCTGATAGCTGACGGCTGACGGCAATGTTACATCATGCCCGCGATCTCCCGAATCCAAATTGCTTTCGCCGCCCCCCCCGGCGCGCGAAAGGCCTCCGGAACCGCAAACCCCCGCATCCAGACGAGGCCGCAGCCTGCGGCGACCGCGACCGGCCAGAGCTTCTTCTCCGCTCCAGTCGCATGGCGCTCTGTCAGCAGCTCCTTCACTTTCTTTGCCGCCGCGGTATGCGCCGGCCAGTAACGATCGCCCGCCCGCCAGTTGCGGATCAGCACTTCCTTCGGCACGCGCTCCAGAGCCAGTAACTGCCCACGCCCATCTTCCGGAACGCTCGCCACTTCCACCACGCGGGCTTCGATGCACGCGCCCAGTTCAGGAATTCTCACCGCGCCCGGCACGGCTAATGCGTACTCATAATCGGCTGCTTGTTGATGCCGCGTTTCCCGCGGGCCACTGAAAGGCTTCGATTCCAACAAGAGGTCCAAACGGCCACGTCGAAGAATCCCTTCTGGCAGCTCCATTTTCTTGCCCGCCGGACCGTGTGCCAATTCCAACGCCTCTTCACTCAGCCGGAACGAGATACTCAAATCGCGAGCATTCGCTTGCAGCCATCCGCGCAGCAGGCGGCGCTGCGCCGCCAGAGGAAGCGCCAGCAGAGGTCCCACGGGTAGAGACGCGGCTTGCCGCGTCTCATCGTCGGAGCCAGTACCGCCGCGAACGTCCGCGCGAACCTCGGGATGCCCACGCTGCCAATGCTCCTCCTCGGCGCGCGCGATTTCCGCCAGTTCAGCCATGTGTTCGATCGCGGCTTCGCCAAATTCCTCCGCAATCAGCGGCAACAGCCGATGCCGCACGCGATTGCGGAGAAAAGCAATATCCCGATTCGACGCGTCTTCCCGCCAGCCCTGCCCGCAATCGCGCAAAAACCCCGTCAGCGCGGAGCGCCGGAAGCCGAGCAGCGGCCGTACCACTTCTCCAAACGTCTGTCCCCGTTCTTCGAACACAAGCTGCGGATGGATGCCCGATAGCCCCCGAATGCCGGTTCCGCGAAAAATGCGGAGCAGCACTGTCTCCGCCTGATCGTCGAGCGTGTGCGCCGTCGCAATCTTCGCCACGCGGCCCGCGTGCGCAAGCTGGCGGAAAAAACCGTAGCGCAGTTCACGCGCGGCCGCCTCGATGCCGGAACCGCTTTCGGAACGAAGACTCCCGTCAATCGGCCCCTCGCAGACATGCAGGTCGAGCCCGTGCTGCCGCGCCAACTCCGCGACAAAGCGCTCGTCCTCGTCCGACTCGGCTCCGCGCAGCTTGTGGTTGACATGCGCAACCGACAGCACGATTCCCAACTCGGCTCGCAACTGCAGCAGCAGGCGGAGCAGCGCAACGGAATCCGCCCCGCCGGAAACCGCCACCGCCACGCGATCCCCGGCGTGAATCGACTGCTGCTTTCGAATTGTCTTCAACAGCCGTTCCGCCAGCTCGTGCACGAAGAAATGGTACAGCAGTTGCCAGTTGCCGGTATCCAGTTGCCAGTAAACCCCTGCCGCAGGCAACTGGTAGCTGGTAAGAACTGGTAACTTAAGGAGACGAAGACATGACTCGCCTCAAGCTGCTCGCATTTGCCGCCTTGCTCTTGACGACTCCCGCCGCGTTCGCCAACATCTACGGCGCGATTCGCGGCGTGGTGCACGATCCGCAGCATCGTCCCATCCAAGACGCCATGGTAATGCTCAAAGCGAAATCGTCGGATTGGTCGAAGAGCGTCACCACCAGCACCACCGGCGAATTCCAGTTCAACGCGGTGCCGCTTGGCGATTATTCGGTCAGCGTTGCCAGTCAGGGGTTCGCGCAAACTTCACAGGATGTCACGGTCGTCTCGGGAACCGTGCCGGTCGTTCACTTTCTGTTGAAGGTCGCAACCGCGAATGCGAATGTCACCGTTTCCGGCGCGCCGGAGGTAGCCCCGACCGATTCCGCCACTCCCACCACGCTGGTCAGCCGCCTCGACATCGAGCGCACCCCGGGCGCTGACCGCACCAACAGCATGGCAATGATCACCGATAATGTGCCGGGCGCGTACGTCACGCACGATCAACTCCACATTCGCGGCGGTCATCAGACGACCTGGCTTGTGGATGGCGTGCCCGTCCCCAACACCAACATCGCCTCCAACATCGGCCCGCAATTCGATCCCAAAGACATCGACTACATGGAAGTGAACCGCGGCAGCTACGGCGCCGAGTTCGGAGATCGTACCTACGGCGTGTTCAACGTCGTGCCCCGCACCGGCTTCGAGCGCAATAATCAGGCCGAACTCGTCGTCGGCGCCGGCAATTTCTACCAGACCAATGACTCCTTCAGTCTTGGCAGCCACACCGAGCGCTTCGCCTACTACGTCGGCCTGAACGGGAACCGCAGCAATCTCGGCATCCAAGCCCCTATTCCGCAGGTCGTGCACGATGCCGCCAATGGCTACGGTGGCTTCGGCTCCTTCATCTTCAATGTCGATCCTTCCAATCAGCTTCGCCTGGTCACGGCGCTGCGCAAGGATTACTACCAGATCCCTTACGATCCGACTTTCAACGATCTGGAGAGCACTCTGCCCCGTTGCGGTTCCTGCGACAGCAGCGGTTTGCGCGACGGCGACCGCGAATCCGATGCCCTGATTAACGCTTCCTGGGTTCACACTTTCAACTCGAAACTGCTGCTCACGGTCTCGCCCTTATTTCATCGCAACACGACAGACTACGAGAGCGCGCCAAACGACTATCCCACCGCCACCAGCGATCACCACACGTCGACTTATGCAGGAGGCCAGGTGAGCTTTGGCGCGAACTTCAACCGGAACGATCTGCAGGTCGGGTTCTTTGGATTCCATCAGAGCGACGACCAACGCCTGGGCATTCTTTTCAACTGCCCGACCAACGGCGACCCCAACTTCCCTCCTCCGTGTAGTCGTGCCGTCCTTTCGGCCCCGATTCCGAGCCCGTTTCCGGCGGCCTTGCGGCTTTCTTCCTCGACGAAAAATTCAAACCTTTCTCCTGGCTGACGCTTTCTGCCGGTATGCGCCCCACACATTTTGCCGGCAGCGGCATCTCGGAGGACGCCATCAGCCCGCGCTTCGGCGCAACGGTCACGGTCCCCCGTCTTCGCTGGACCTTCCGCGCCTTCTACGGTCACTACTACCAAGCGCCGCCGTTGCTTACCGCTTCCGGGACGCTGACTGATTTGTGCACGGCAAGTGGTTGCAAGTTCATTCCGCTCCTCGGCGAGCGCGACGAAGAGCATCAGTTCGGCGTCACCATCCCCTTTCGCGGATGGACGCTCGACGCCGACACCTTCCGCACCCGCGCTCATAATTTCTTCGACCACAACGCCCTTGGAGAATCCAATCTTTTCTTCCCGCTCACCATCGACAAGCGGCTCTGATTCGCGGATGGGAACTCACGCTGCGTTCCCCGCGCATCGCTCATCGCGCACAGCTTCACCTTGCCTATTCCAACCAGGTTGCCTACGGCGGCGGCGCCATCACCGGCGGGCTGACCGATTTCACCGATCTCTGTCGCTCCGGGCGTCAGCCTCTGCGCGCTCGATCACGATCAGCGCAATACCTCAACCTCGGCGCCGACGTCTCGCTCCCGTGGCGGTCCTATGCTTCCACCAACGTCTACTACGGCTCCGGCTTCAGCAACGCGTTCGCCGGCCATCCCTATCCCGGCGGCTATCTCCCCGGACACACCACCTTCGATCTCTCGCTGGGCAAAGACTTCGGCGAGCGACTTCTCCGCCTCGCTGAATGCCCTGAACGTCGCCAACCGCCGCGTCGAACTCGACAACAGCCAGACCTTCGGAGGCTTCCACTGGAATAACCCGCGCGAAATCTTTGTCGAACTGCGCTACCGTTTCCACTATTGAGAGGTGAGTCGGTTGGGATGGAGGTCGGTTGGTTCCAATATGAGGGGGGCCGGTTTTTCCTGAGACCTGAGACCTCAGACCTAAGACCTGCTCTTCGGGTTTGACGCTGTTCCGGTACGCTCCGTATAATCTAGAGCGTCCACACCCTGATCACCACGCTTGCGGTTTCTGCGTGAACAGAACCGGGCGGCGTACGCGCCTTGCGCGCTCGCGGCGCCGGTTTCAAGTCTCAGGTCTGTGTTTCGGTTCTACGACTGATAGGCTCGGGCTTGCGATCAGCTCGTTGAGCCCAGCGAGCTGGAAGCATCCAGCATTCCTAAAAATCCGAAGGAGTTCAAAGGATCCAATGATTAAGAAGTTTGCGCGCGTCACCGTTGCTGCAGTATTCGGCCTCTCGCTCTTCGCTCTGGCCCAAACCACACCGTCGGCTGGCACATCCGCAGCCGCCACGCCCGACGCTCCCTCCGCGCGCGCGGCGGCCAAGACTACCGGCACCAAAGTCGGCACCATCAACATCGAACAGGCGATTTTCGCCTCCAACGAAGGACGGCGCGATTTCGAGGCGCTCAGTAAGAAGTTTGAACCCAAGCAGAACGAACTGAAGGGTCTGGCCGACGAAATCGACAGCCTCAAGAAGCAGCTCAGTGCCCAGCAGGACAAGCTGAACGAGGAATCGCGCGACAAGCTGGTAAAGCAGATCGAAGCCAAGCAGAAGAGCTTCGATCGCGCAACGCAGGACGCGCAGGAAGATTTCCAGAGCCCAGCAGGGCGAGATCGGAAATAAAATCCTCACCAAAATGGCGCCTCTGCTTCAGAAATATGTCGTCGACAACGGTTACGGCCTCCTGCTTGACACCTCTCAGCCATGGCCGCGGGGTCCGGTGATTGTGTCTGGACCGGCGATGGACATCACCCAGCCGATCGTGGAAGCCTACAACGCACAATCCGGCGTGGCCGCGCCCGCCGCAAGCACTACTCCCAAGACTCCCGCGAAACCGGCGGCCAGCAAGCCCGCTGCGCCAACGAGCGCTCCGCCGAAACAGTAGCGACACCGCTCGGGGAGTTCCAGTTCCAGGTTATTTCTTGAAGACCGCGTGCAGACGCGGTCTTTTTCGTTTTCGTTGGGTTGTCCTTCTTGTGGAGCGCGGGCGTTCCCACCGGCCAAGACGAGCCTCGCGCCAATCACACGCTGCGGGATCAAATTGCGGGCCGCAGGTGTCTGTAGTGGTAACGGGCCCGTTCCGGAGGAACACGATATGTTCACCACACTCGAAAGCACCTGGGACCAGTCTGCCCGTCGGGGACGAGCTACACTCGCCTCCTTCACGATTCAAGCTCTAAGCCTGAGTCTGCTGTGCGCAGTCTCAATGCTCTGGGTTGAGCGGCCGCCGCAGGTGCGTTGGCTGCAAATCCCGGCGCCCACAACATTCTCACCGGCCGAACCCGCGCCGCCCAAACCAGCTGTGCACCAGCACGTTACGGCCGCCACCGTCAGCAACGTGTTTCGTGGACACGTGATTACGCCTCAATTCATCCCGTTGCACGCCGCACAAGTCGACGATTCGAAGCTGGGCCCACCAGCACCGAACCTGCCCGACATCGAGTTTCGATCGGGCCGCGGATCGCACGATGGCGTGCCCTATGGCCTTGGAGACAATATGCCGGTCGTGATGCCGGCCCATCCAACGGTGGTCAAACCGCTGGTTGTGTCGAACCTTGGGGAGGGCGGCCTGCTGCGCCGCGTGCAGCCGACTATCCCGCCCTTGCCCGCCAGGCGCGCATTCAGGGCCCAGTCGAGTTGCAGGCGATCATCAGTAAGACGGGGACGATCGAGCATCTGGCCGTGGTCCGCGGACATCCGATGCTGGCCGCAGCCGCGTTGGAAGCGGTCCGGCAATGGCGTTATCGTCCGTATCTTCTGAATCAGCGAGCCGATCGAAGTGGAGACGGAGATTACCGTGAACTTCGTGCTGTCGGGGAACTGATCACTGATCCCTGCCGTAAATATCGCCAGCGAAACAGATGGTTACCATCGGCAGTCAGCATGGCGCGGTGCGCTCGTTATAATCGGCTAAGTGAACGCACCGCGCACCAACTTGTCGCAAATACCCGACCGCCGCTCGCTGATTCTCGACGGCCGAACCTGGGCGGAGATTTCTCTGGCTGCGCTCGGAGAAAATTTCCATGCCGTACAGACAGCACGTCGGCGCAGGCGTAACCATTTGTGCGGTGGTCAAGGCCGATGGTTACGGCCACGGAGCCATCGAATGCGCCCTCGCGCTTGAGGCCGAAGGCGTGCCCTGGCTCGGTGTCACCGATGCCGCGGAAGGTCGCGCCCTGCGCGGCGCCGGCATCTGGACCCGCATCCTCCTCATGACCGGCATCTGGAAGGGCGAAGAGGATGGCATCGTCTCCCACAATCTCACGCCCACGGTTTGGGAAACCTGGCACATCGAACGCCTGGAAAAGGCTGCGAAGAAGCAGCAAGTCAACTTGCCCGTGCATTTGAAAGTTGACACCGGCATGAACCGCCTTGGCGCCAAGGTCGAAGGCTTGCCGCGACTCTGCGAAAAGCTTGCGGTTTGCGGAACACCTGCATCTCGAGGGCGTGAGCACGCATTTCGCGTCGGCCGAAGTGCTCGATGCGGAAGACGCTCCCCGCCAAACCAAGCGATTTGAACAAGCCCTCGCCAAACTTGCCGAGTACGACTTGCATCCTCCGCTCGTGCACATGGGCAATTCTGCCGCCGTGAGCGCTCGTCCCGAAACCTGGAAGACCATGGTGCGTCCGGGTATTCTTCTTTACGGGTATTCGCTTCCCATCTTGCGTGGCGGCGAAATTGTCGATGGGGCGGTGCTCCCACTTGTTCCAGTACTCACGTGGAAAACGCGCGTTCTCACCGTAAAGGATGTTCCCGCCGGAGAAGCAGTTGGCTATATGGGCAGCTACGTCACGGGCAAGAGCACTCGCATCGCCGTGCTGCCGGTGGGTTATGCGGACGGCTATCCACGCCTGCTTTCCGATCGCGCCCGCGTGATCGTTCGCGGCGAGTACGCGCCGGTGGTCGGTCGAGTCTCGATGGACCTCACGACAGTCGATGTCGGCCATATTCCCGGCATTGCCGTAGGAGATGAAGTGATCCTGATCGGCGCCCAGAACGGCAAGAGTGTCGATGCCGTCGAACTGGCTCGCCTGTGCGAGAGCGTTCCGTATGAAATCCTGTGCGGCATCTCGCAGCGAGTTCCGAGAGTGTACATCTGAGCCGTCAGCACTCAGCACGCAGCATTCAGTCAGAGAAGATAGCCCCTTGAGGGGCTGGGCGCCGGGAAACTACTGAATGCTGAGTGCTGACCGCTGAGTGCTGGATTCTGCCGTTGAACTGACCCCACTCGCCAATCCGACCTCCTTGTTGTATTTCTAGAAGGACATGCCCTCGCGCTACGCTCAATGGATGTACGACTGGGAGACCCGGCTCACGTCGGTGGACAATAACCGCGTGGTGCGTCCGCTGGACTGGGGACTGGACTGGACTCACAGCTGGCCTGGCCGCAACGGCGGTCCTTCAGGGCAAAGCTCGCGCGATCTGCTGGAATATTTCTCGCGCTTCAACGATCGCATCATTCGCGCTAGCGACGACTTTTACTCTTACCAGAAGCCGGCGGATTTCCGCTTGGAGCGCCGCGAGGTTCAGGTCTTCAGCACGCGCGAAGTGCCCGACCCTCGGCTCGAAGAAAAAGTTCGCGGCACTCAGGCCGAGTTTCTGCGCTTCACCTCGCCGGTGGTAACGCCGTTTCCCGAAAACAATCTGGTGAATGCGCGCTGGTTTCCGGCCCGCGGACGCCGCGCCGTGGTTCTGCTGCCGCACTGGAATTCCGATGCGATTTCCTACAACGCCCTCTGCCGCGTAATGAACTGGATGGGGATCGCCGTGCTGCGGCTGTCCATGCCGTATCACGACATTCGCCGTCCGGCGGAGATCGACCGCGCCGACTATGCCGTTTCCGCCAACATTGGACGCACGCTCGATTCGGTGCGCCAGGGCGTGATCGATGTGCGCTGCTGTCTCGACTGGCTGGAAGCGCAGGGCTACAACCGGCTCGGCATCGTCGGCACCAGCCTGGGATCGTGTTATGCGTTCATCGCCACCGCGCACGATCCGCGGATTCAGGTGGCTGCGTTCAATCATGCCTCGACTTATTTTGCCGACGTGGTGTGGCACGGGCAGTCCACGCGCCACATCCGCGAAGGACTGGAAACGGCCATCGATCTGGAAAATCTGCGCAACGTCTGGCGCGCCGTCAGTCCCATGGTGTACTTCGATAAGTTCTCGCGCTGGCCGCGCCGCTCGCTCATCATCTATGCGAAGTACGACATGACGTTCTTGCCGGAATTTTCGGAGCAGGTGGTCGAGCAATTCGAGAAGCACAATCTGGATCACAAGGTCGTCGTGCTGCCCTGCGGGCATTACACCATGGGTGAGACACCGTACAAATACATGGATGGCTGGCAGCTGGTTAGTTTTCTGCGCACGGCGTTCGATTGACGAGCGCGCGACCGCAGCGGATATCTCCCGCATTCCTTCTGTGAGACCAGTCTAGTCTTCCGCCTCGTAGGTCCAGATTTGGGCGGGTTCGCTGCCTCTGGCGGGTACGCCGACATAGAAGCGATCGCGTTTGCTGAAGAAGTAGCCGGTACGCACTCCGATGGCTGATGGAACGTTCTCGATGAGTTCGTAATGATTCGGAGCCTTCTGCTCGATTACGCTGATGAACCCTTCGCCTCCGATCACATAAATGCGTTTGCGGCCGGCGTCGAAATAGACATCATCGCACTCGCCCGCCGCTCGCACTCTTGCAACTTCCTTTCCGGTTTGCGTGTCGAGAACAACCAGCACAGGAGGCTTGCGCGTGACGGTGAACAGGCGATGATCGGCTTCGTTCAGCGCCATCGCGTAATTGCCGCGCGCGCCTTTTAGGGGCCACTTGGCTACAGCGCCCGTTTTGCGGTCGATGGATTCGACTACGTCCCCCTGGTCGGGGACGTTCACGAAGATGTGGGCTCCGGAGGTTTCGACCTGGAACGACTCGGGATGGCCTCCGGTCTTGTAGATGTCGCCTACGCGTTTTTCGGTTGCGGGATCGATTACGGCAATGCCGCCGTCTTCCTCTCCGAATCCGACCAATACTTTCTTCGAGGCGGCGTCGTAGCGAACGTTGTCGGGATCGGTTCCGAGGTCAATCGTGTTGCGCAGGGTGTAGGTGGCGCCATCGAAGATGTTGAGTTTTCCATCGCCCGCGTCGGCCACGAAGAGTTTGTCGAACTCCGGGACGTAGAGCGGACCTTGCGGTTCGGCTATACCGGTGATGCTGTGCATCACGCGGCCTGCGAAGACGTCGACGATTTCCACGGAGTTGTTGCCCAGTGCAGAAAAGATGAGGCGCTTCCGTTTGGGGTCGGCGGTGAAGTGATCCAGACGGCCCGCCACGTTCGGCACCGGAATCTGTTCTTCGAGTTGCAGCGTGGAGAATTCCCGGGCTGCCTTTTTGGCGGGCGCCGCAGGTTTTGGGGAGGGCGCAGTTTGGGCGCCGGCCAAGGTGCAAATTCCTAGTATGGCTGCTACGGTGAAATAGCCGACGATTCTCTTCAAAACTTCCTCCTTACGGTTGGGGCTCATATACGAGGACTGCCGCGTCTTCCTTATCGTTGGCCGGCGCGGCGACATAGTAGCGGTTGAGTTCGGGCGACCAGAACGACGTCCCCGCTCCGAGCCGTGTGGGAACTTTGCCAAGCAACTGGTAGTGATCGGCATCTTTCTGCTCATAGACCCAGACCGAACCCACGTCAAAACCTCTACCACCCGAGACGTACACGCGTTTGTGGACTGCGTCGAAATAGACACCATCCATGCCTTCGACCGTAGGCAGGCTCGCGACCTCGGCTCCCGAGGCGGAATCGACGACAATCAGCAGGGGAGTCCTGGTTCCCACGAACAGGCGGTGAGTGCTCTCATCCAACGCCATGTCTCCGACGCCCTTGCCCTTGGGGTTCCAGGTGGCGATCACTTCCCGCTTTCGCGCATCGATCACCTGGATTTCGGAGAGAACGGGGATCGCCGCGAAGAGCGTTTTTCCGGATTCATTCGTCAAAATTTCGGCGGGATGGGCCGCCACCTTAATGTCGCCGATTCGTTTGTCAGTAGAGGCGTCGATGATTCCTACTTCGCCGTAGTCTTTGCCTGCGTCTTTGCCTCCGTACCCCACGTAAATCCGCTTGTCATGCGGATCGTAGGCGAGACGGTTGGGACCAGGCTCCAACGGGATGGAATCGGGCAGAGCGAGGCGATCGCTCCGGAAAACCCGCAGCATTCCATCGTCACCGCTGGCAACAAAAACCTTTTTCAACTCCGGGACGTACAAGATGCCCTGCGGCTTCTTGAATCCCGGAATGCTTTGGGTCCGTCTAGCGGTCTGAAGATCGACCACCTCGAGCGATCCATTTTCCAGTCCAGCGACAAACAGGCGCCTGCCTTTCACGTCCACATCCATGTGGTCGAGGCGTCCCTTGACGCCGGGCATGGGTATGGTCTGCACCAGTCGGAGTGGTTGTTTCTGCTCTTGCGAATTCGCCGCGATGGGCAACAGGCACAACACTGCCCATCCGGTCAGGAGAGCACGAGGCAGTTTTCTCATGCATTCACAGGCTCGACTTCGCTTTTCCGTTTTCATCCTGATCCCCTGGCCCCGACGCGCGGCGAGTATGCAATAACGTTGAATCGGAAGCAATCCTCAATCAGTCCGATCAAGAACACTTCTGCGTCCGCGAGATTCTGCCTGAAAACAAGGAAGATACTGCGGGTCATCATTTGCCCTCGTTCGGAGTAAAGTGCTTGGGAATTGTGGGCGCGGGCTGGGTGGCTTCCGTTTCTTCCAAGATCTGCGCCATGAAGTGCACCAGCTTCCATTGATCGGTGAGAGACGGTTCCCCTCCCAAGGCAACGTGGCTGATGGCCGGACTGATAAGCGCGGACTTCAGCGTCTTGGGCGGAACGTCACGCTGCAACCATAGCAGTTCCGACGGCGGGATCACGTTGTCTGCCGCGCCGTGCAGAAGCAGCACCGGAACCTGCAACGCTCCGAGATTTCCGTGGGGAGAAACCGGGGCCATCTCCGCCCGGTGGCGGGCGATCGACTGGCGGAGCTCTTCGGTTAGCGGTTCCACTTGGTGGTTGTACAACAATTCCATCTTTTGACGAGAGCTGGGGCTGAGCTGCTCAGCTTGTTTTCGCGACTCGTCAACTTTCTCCCACAGGAGCAACCGGAGTGTTTCGCGGGCTGCGGGGGCGTCGGCGGGCGGGAAGAAATCTTCGGGGTGCGAGTAGATGAGGATCAGCGCTCCATACTCGTGGGCCGTCATGCGCAGGGTGGTGCCGTCAGGCCGCTCGATCCTGTTCGAGATCAAGAATTGAGACACCCGTTCCAGGTCGTCATGGGCTCCGACCGAAACCGCGAAACGAATGCACGGCGCAAACCGCGGATCGGCCGCCGCCAACAGGGACAAGCCTCCAGCAAAGCTCAAGCCGAGTACTCCGACTTTTTGCCCAAGCTGCGCGGAAATCGCGCACGCCGAATATCCGATGAGGTCGACGGAACTCCGGTCCACATGGTAATCGGCTAAAGAGAGCAACTCAGGCGTCAGCACGCGGATGCCGCTCGAAGACAGGGCGCGAGCGAAGGCGACCAGGCGCGGCTCGTCGATGCCCAGATGATGCACCCCGTGCACTAGGACCAGGCCGGGAGCATTGAGCCAGTGATTGTCCTTTGGAATGTACAGTCGCGCGCGGATGGGCCCAGACGGCGTCGGCACCTCGGTTAGCACTTCCTCGATGGGATGGGCGCTGAGGTTGGCCAATGCTCCTGGATGTTGCGGGGCTTGTACTCGTAACAGGATCGCAGCGGCTCGGAAATGGGTCCAGGCTGGGCGAGCGAGCGCTAGAACCGCCGCAACGCTTAGGAGAACCACGAAAATTCCTATGGCCCGGCGGCGCTGCCGTTGGGGAGGCGTTGACATCTGTCTGGGGTACGGTGAGAGTATATCGTTTCGCCGCCTTGGAACTGGCTCCGCTCGGAGTAAAATAATCGGGAGTCCATATGAAAAATTCATCGATGTCGCGCCCGCTCTATGAAGTTGATCCGGAGATTTCTAACGCTATCGACAACGAAGTTCGCCGCCAGCATGAAGGGCTGGAGCTGATCGCTTCGGAAAACTTTGTCAGCGAGGCTGTGCTGGAAGCTGCCGGGTCCGTGTTCACCAACAAGTATGCGGAGGGGTATCCCGGCAAGCGGTATTACGGCGGATGCGAGTTTACCGACGTGGTGGAGAATTTGGCGCGGGAGCGTGCCAAGAAACTTTTTGGCGCGGATCATGCCAACGTACAGCCGCACTCGGGATCACAGGCCAATCAATCCGCATACGCGGCGGTACTGCAGCCCGGCGACACGATTCTTGGTTTGAATCTGGCGCATGGCGGGCACCTCACGCATGGACATCCCCTGAATTTTTCGGGCAAGACCTACAAGATCGTTCCCTACGGCGTGACCAAGGAAACGGAGACGATCGATTACGACGAACTGGAAAAGCTCGCCACGGCGGAGCATCCGAAGCTGATTATTGGCGGCGGCAGCGCGTATCCGCGGATTATCGATTTTGCCCGCATGCGCCAGATTGCGGACAAAGTGGGCGCATTCTATGTGGTCGATATGGCGCACTTCGCGGGACTGGTGGCGGGAGGAGCGCATCCTTCGCCCGTGCCGCACGCGCACATTGTGACCTCGACCACGCACAAGACGTTGCGCGGGCCGCGCGCGGGCATGATTCTGAGCAAGCAGGAATTTGCGGCGGCGATCGACAAGACCGTTTTCCCGGGCATGCAGGGTGGGCCGCTGGTGCACATTATTGCCGCCAAGGCCGTGTGCTTCCTGGAGGCCTCGCAGCCGAGTTTCCGCGACTATGCTCGGCAGATCGTGGCTAACGCCAAGGTGATGGCTGAGACGCTGGCGGCCGATGGTTATCGCATCGTCTCCGGCGGAACGGACACGCACCTCATGCTGGTCGACGTGTTCGCTAAGGGCATGCTGGGGAGCGAGGCGGAGAAGGCTCTGGGCGAGGCCGGCATTACGGTTAACAAGAATGCGATTCCGTTTGATACGAATCCTCCGATGAAGCCTAGCGGCATTCGTATTGGGTCGCCGGCCATGACTACGCGCGGCATGAAAGAAGCGGAGATGCGGCAGATTTCGCATTGGATCGCCGAGGCGCTCGATCATCGGACCGACGCCGCGGTGCTCGCGAAAATTCGCAAGCAGGTGCTGGGGATGGCGGAGGCATTTCCGCTGTATGCCGAGCGGCGGGCTCGGGCGCAGGCGGAAGTCAGAGCGTAGCAGTTCAGTCAGCTAGCTTCGGTATCGGCCCGCGGAGGCGGGACTTTCGTGAGGCCGCGTGGAAAGAGCATGGCGTTAAATTCGGCGCCAATCAGCACCACCAGCGAGATCAGGTACATCCAGACCAGCAGCGCGATGCCCACGCCGAGCGAACCATAGATGACGCTGTAGTCGACGTAGTGCTGCAAATACCATCCCAAAACCGCGGTGGAGAGCAGCCACAGGCCGGTGGCTAGAACCGCGCCCGGCAAGACGCTGTGCCAAGGTTGGGTGCGGGGCACTGCGTTGTGATAGATCAACTGGATCACGGCGATGCTGGTCGTGATCGCAATGGCCCAGCGGATCGCGCCCCACAACAACAGAATCAGAGGTCCGAACTCATGTCCGATGTGAAACAAAATCCTTGTTTCGATGCGGCTGCCGAAGGCGACCAGCATGGTGGCGAAGGTCAGCGGCAGACCCGCCATCAGGACCAGCGAAATCGCAATCGCGCGTTCCTTGACTAATCCCCAGGTCTTCGGAAGCTGGTAGGCGCGGCGAAACCCATCCATCCAGGAGATGATGACGCCGGACGCGGTCCAGACGGTTAACAACGAAGTGGAGACGAGCAGGCCCACCGGCCGGTCCGCTTTGCTTCTCAGGAAGGAAAGCGCCGTGGCGCTGCCCGCGGGCAAAATGGCGCCTAGGGCGTAGGAGATCTCGCGCAGGTAGACTTCGCCGCGTCGCAGGGTGGCGATGATAGCGCCAAGCACCAGTAAGGCTGGGAAAAAAGTGAAGATGGCGGAATAGGCCGAGGCCTTGGCGGTGGCGAAGGCATCGTGCTCGAAGGCGCGCCAGACCGACAAGCGGAACAGACGCCAGAAGCGACCGAGGGCCGGAGCCAACACCAGTCCGCCAGGAACCGGCTCCGGCTTGGGATTGCGGTTCTGAGGTTGCTCGGGCAAGCGCTGTTGTTCCAGTGCTGGAGCCATTGGTTTCAAGAAAACGAGGGGCGACTTGCGTCGCCCCTGTCCTGAATTCGCACGATCTTACTCCGCGGCAAGTTCTTCGGTCTCGCCTTCGTGGCGCATGAGTTCGAGCGCACGCTCGGCATCTTCGTAGGCTTGCGAGACTTCCTCTTGCACCTTGCTGGCGGCCTCTTCCATTTCCGGAGAGAGGCGCACGTTCCGGTAATATTCCATGCCGGTGCCGGCGGGAATCAAGCGGCCCACGATTACGTTCTCCTTCAGGCCGCGGAGATGATCGACCGCTCCCTGAATGGAAGCTTCGGTCAGCACGCGCGTGGTCTCCTGGAAGGAGGCAGCGGAGATAAACGAATCGGTCGAGAGCGACGCCTTGGTGATACCGAGCAGCAACGGACGCCCGGTGGCCGGTTTGCCGCCATTGGCGATCGCGCGCTCGTTCTCCTCGTGGAAGCGGAACTTGTCCACCTGCTGTTCGAGCAGGAACTGGGTGTCGCCTACATCTTCGACCTTCACCCAGCGCATCATCTGGCGCACGATCACTTCGATGTGCTTATCCGAAATGTTCACGCCCTGCAGCCGGTAGACTTCCTGGATTTCATTCACCAGGTAAGACTGCAGTTCTTTTTCGCCGAGCACGGCCAGGATGTCGTGCGGGTTGAGCGGGCCGTCCATCAGCGGTTCACCCGCCTTGACGCGCTCGCCTTCCTGCACGTTGATGTGGACGCCGCGCGGAACGGAATATTCCTTTTCCGTACCGTTATCGGCGGCCACGTAGAGTTTGCGCTGGCCCTTGGCCACTTCGCCGAAGCGCACCACGCCATCGATTTCGCTGATGACGGCGGTTTCGCGCGGCTTGCGGGCCTCGAACAGTTCGACCACGCGCGGCAGACCGCCCGTGATGTCCTTGGTCTTCGTGGTTTCGCGGGGAATCTTGGCCAGCACGTCGCCGGGAAACACCGTGTCTCCGTCCTGCACCATGAGGTGAGCGTGAGAAGGCATCAGGTAGCGCTTGCTCGCCTTGCCCTTGATCACCATGGCCGGCTGGCGCTTCTCGTCGGGCGAATCCGCCACCACGTGACGCGACAGGCCGGTGACTTCATCCACTTCTTCGTGCAGCGTGATGCCTTCCTGCAGGTCCTTGAACTGCGCCGTGCCGCCAATTTCGGTGAGGATGGCAAAGGTGTAGGGATCCCACTCGACCATAACCTGGCCGAGTTGTACCGGCCCGCCTTCCGCGACCTTGACCTTGGCGCCATACACGACCGCATAGCGCTCGCGTTCGCGGCCCTTCTCGTCCACCACCGCGATCGAGCCCTGACGGTTCATGACCACCAGGTCGCCCGTCTTCGACTTCACCGTCTGCAGGTTGATGAAGCGAACCAGGCCGTTGCTCTTGGCATCGAGGCGCGACTGTTCCGAAACTCGCGACGCCGTACCTCCGATGTGGAAGGTGCGCATGGTGAGCTGCGTTCCAGGTTCGCCGATGGACTGAGCCGCGATCACGCCCGTGGCCTCGCCGAGTTCGACCAGGCGGCCGGAAGCGAGATTACGTCCGTAGCACATGACGCAAACGCCGCGCCTGGACTCGCAGGTGAGTACCGAGCGGATCTTCACCCGCTCGATACCGGCGGCCTGAATCGCCCCGGCGAGATCTTCGGTGATCTCCTGGTTGATGTCGACCACGACCTGGCCTTCGTAGTCTTTGATTTTCTCGAGCGAGACGCGGCCCACGATGCGGTCGCGCAGCGGCTCGATGATTTCGCCGGCTTCGACGATACCGGAGACGAAAATTCCGTCCACGGTGCCGCAGTCGTATTCGCTGATGATCACGTCCTGCGCCACATCCACCAGACGGCGCGTCAGGTAGCCCGAATCGGCGGTCTTGAGCGCCGTGTCGGCCAAGCCCTTGCGGGCGCCGTGGGTCGAGATGAAGTATTCGAGCACCGTCAGCCCTTCACGGAAGTTGGCCGTGATCGGAGTCTCGATGATTTCGCCCGTCGGCTTCGCCATCAGTCCGCGCATTCCGGAGAGCTGGCGGATCTGCTGTTTCGATCCGCGAGCGCCGGAATCGGCCATGACGTAAATCGGATTGAGCTGGCCTTCTTTATCCCGCCGCTGCATCTGGTTGAACATTTCATCGGCAACTTTTTCCGTAATGGCCGACCAGATTTCGATGACCTTGTTGTAGCGTTCGCCGTTGGTGATGGCGCCATCCAGGTACTGCTGCTGGACTGCGATGACCTGCTTGTCGGCGTCTTTCACCAGGGTCTTCTTGTTGTCCGGGATGACCATGTCATCGATGCCGATGGAGAGGCCGGCGCGCGTGGCGTACTTGAACCCGAGCGACTTGATCTCGTCGAGCATCTTGACGGTGACTTCAAGGCCGAACCGCAGATAGCAGTAATTGACCAGCTGGCCGATGCCCTTCTTCTTGAGCAGGCCGTTGATGTACGGCATGCTCTGGTTGCCCCCGGGTACTGCCTTGGGCAGATGGTCGTTCAGAATGGCGCGGCCGACGGTGGTATTCAGGTACTCGCGCTTGAGCTGCACGGGGTCGGTGTGGTTCACGTCCTGATCGTCGTAGGCTTGCGTCAGGTCGATGACCTCGCCGGTGTAGCGCAGGCGAATCGGGGTGAGCGTTTCCACCTCGCCCATTTCGAGCGCGATCACGACGTCGTCAATATTGGCGAACGAACGGCCTTCGCCCTTCGCGCCCGGCTTCGCTTTCGTCAGGTAGTAGAGACCGAGCACCATGTCCTGCGTGGGCACGGTGATGGGCTGGCCCGACGCCGGCGACAGGATGTTGTGCGAAGACAGCATCAGGACGCTGGCTTCCACCTGCGCCTCGGGCGATAGCGGAATGTGCACCGCCATCTGGTCGCCGTCGAAGTCGGCGTTGAACGCCGTGCAGACCAGCGGGTGAATCTTGATCGCCTTGCCTTCCACCAGCACCGGCTCAAACGCCTGAATGCCCAGGCGATGGAGCGTAGGTGCGCGGTTCAGCATGACCGGATGGTCTTTGATGACCTCTTCCAGAATGTCCCAGACGATCGGTTCCTGCTGCTCCACCATTTCTTTGGCCTGCTTGATGGTGGTGCAGTTTCCCGTCTGTTCGAGCCGGTGATAGATGAACGGCTTGAACAACTCGAGCGCCATCTTCTTCGGCAAACCGCACTGGTGCAGCTTGAGTTCGGGGCCGACCACGATCACCGAACGCCCGGAGTAATCCACGCGCTTGCCGAGCAGGTTCTGGCGGAAGCGTCCCTGCTTGCCTTTCAGCGTGTCGGAGAGCGACTTCAGCGGACGGTTGTTGGCGCCACGCAGAACGCGTCCGCGGCGTCCGTTATCGAACAGCGCGTCGACCGCTTCCTGCAACATGCGCTTTTCGTTGCGCACGATGACTTCAGGAGCGTGCAGGTCCATCAGCTTCTTCAACCGGTTGTTGCGGTTGATGACGCGGCGGTAAAGATCGTTCAGATCGGAGGTCGCGAAGCGTCCGCCATCGAGTGGAACCAGCGGACGCAGCTCGGGTGGAATCACCGGCAGCACGTCCAGGATCATCCATTGCGGCTTGTTGCCGCTTTTGCGGAAGGCCTCGACCACTTTCAGCCGCTTGGCATACTTCAGGCGCTTCTGCAGCGAGGTTTCGTTCTTCATCTTCTCGCGCAGTTCGCGCGGCCAGAGAATCGACTTCAATGCGCTTCAGAAGTTCCTTGATCGCTTCCGCGCCCATCATGGCTTTGAAGCCGGCGGGGCGATATTGCTGGTCGAGTTCGCGGTACTTCGCTTCGTCCTTGATGACTTCGCGCTCTTTGACCGGGGAGTCGCCGGGATCGACGACCACATAGGCTTCGAAGTACAGAATCGCTTCGAGATCGCGCAGGGAAATGTCGAGCAGATGCCCGATGCGGCTGGGCAGTCCCTTGAAGAACCAGACGTGCGAACAGGGCGATGCGAGCTCGATGTGGCCGAGTCGTTCGCGGCGGACTTTCGACAGCGTGACTTCCACGCCGCACTTGTCGCAGATCACTCCGCGATGCTTCATGCGCTTGTATTTGCCGCAGAGACATTCCCAGTCGGTGACCGGGCCAAAAATGCGCGCGCAGAACAAGCCATCGCGCTCCGGCTTGAAGGTGCGGTAGTTGATGGTTTCCGGCTTGGTCACTTCCCCATGCGACCAGCTCCGGATCTTTTCCGGGGACGCCAGGCTGATGCGAATGGCATCGAAGTCAGCCACGGGATTTGCCATATCGAACGGGCTCGAACGAAACATGTTCCTCCGCTTTCCTCGGCTGTTGCGCCGCCGCTCGCGGCCTTTGAAGCAGTCGCTAGTCGCTGGTCGTCAGTCGCTAGCTTCAATCTCTGACCCGCAGCCTCAAGAGCGAATCCTGCGGATGTCTCGTTTCCTAAAATTTTGCGATCGGCCTGCCGCTGGTCGTTCAGACGACTGACGAACTAGCGACCGAGACCGACTAATCCGCTGCTACGGCCACCGGCTTCTTCTCCGTGGCCTTGATCAACTCGACATCCAGGCAGAGCGCCTGCAATTCGCGAATCAGCACGTTGAACGATTCCGGCACGCCCGGCTCCATCGCGGCCTCGCCTTTGACGATGGCCTCGTAGATTTTGGTGCGTCCGTAGACATCGTCCGACTTCGCGGTCAGCAGTTCTTGCAGGATGAACGCCGCGCCGTACGCTTCCAGAGCCCAGACTTCCATTTCTCCGAAACGCTGGCCTCCGAACTGCGCCTTGCCACCCAGCGGTTGCTGCGTGATGAGCGAGTACGGCCCGATGGAACGCGCGTGAATCTTGTCGTCCACCAGGTGCGACAGCTTCAACATGTAGATGTAGCCGACCGTGACCGGCTGTTCGAACTTCTCGCCTGTCATGCCGTCGCGCAGAGTGGTCTTGCCCGAGGTGGGCAGGCCCGCGCTCGTTAGCAATGCCTTGATTTCCGTCTCCCGAGCGCCGTCGAATACCGCCGATCCCATGAACACGCCCTTCTTAAGCGTCGGAGCCAGCGCTTCGAGCTCATCTTCACTCATGTCGGCGATGGTCTCCGCCAGCACGGTGTCTTTGAACAAAGCTTTGAGATCGCGGCGGATCGATTCCGCGCGGGTGTTCTGCTTCAGCAACTCCGCGATCTTCAGACCGAGCTCATGACCCGCCCATCCGAGGTGGGTTTCAAGAATCTGCCCCACGTTCATACGGCTGGGCACGCCGAGCGGGTTCAGGACGATCTCGACCGGCGTTCCATCCTCGAGGTACGGCATATCCTCTTCGGGCAGAATGCGCGCGATCACGCCCTTGTTGCCGTGACGTCCGGCCATCTTGTCGCCGACGCTCAGCTTGCGCTTCATGGCGATGTAGACCTTGACCAGCTTGATCACGCCCGGCGGCAGTTCATCGCCCTTGGTCAGCTTGTCTTTCTTTTCGTTGACGATCTTCTTGAGCACATCGATCTGGCGCGAGGTCATTTCCTCGATCTCGTCGATCTGCTCATTCACCCGCGGATCCTTGTCGGCGTACTTGATGCGCTTCAGGTTGCGGGTCGAGATGCGCTCGATCGCGTCGCGGTCCAGAATCGTGTCCTTGGTCAGCAACCGCTTGTTGGTGCGCTCGTCGTGCAGGTCGGCTTGCACTTCCTTGCCGCCCAGCAGGCCTTCCAGACGCTTCAGGCGCTCGTCGGTCAGAATTCGAATCTCGTCCGAAAGGTTCTTTTCGAGTTTCGCGATCTGGTTGCCTTCGATCGTTTTGGCGCGTTCGTCCTTCTCCTGGCCCTTGCGCGAGAAAATCTTCACGTCCACCACGATGCCTTCGATTCCCGGCGGGCAGTAAAGCGAAGCGTCGCGCACGTCGCCGGCCTTTTCACCGAAGATCGCGCGCAGCAGTTTCTCTTCCGGCGTCAGTTGCGTCTCGCCCTTCGGCGTAACTTTGCCGACGATGATGTCGCCCTGCTTGATGCCGGCGCCGATGCGGATCACGCCCGCTTCATCCAGATTGCGCAGCGTCGATTCGCTGACGTTCGGGATGTCGCGCGTCACTTCTTCGGGACCGAGCTTGGTGTCGCGCGCTTCGAGTTCGAACTCTTCGATGTGAACCGAGGTGTAGTAATCCTCCTTCACCATCTTTTCCGAAACCAGGATCGCGTCTTCGAAGTTGTAGCCGCGCCAGGGCATGAACGCGACCAGCACGTTGCGTCCCAGAGCCAACTCGCCAAAGTCGGTGCACGGACCGTCGGCAATCACTTGCCCCTTCACCACCCGCTGGCCTTTCTTCACGATCGGCTTCTGGTTGATGCAGGTGTTCTGGTTCGAGCGCTTGAACTTGGTGAGCTGATAAATGTCGCTGCCCACTTCACGCGAAAGCTGCATCGGATGATGCTCGCCTTCGACCCGAACGATGATGCGTTCGGAGTCGACCGAATCGATGATTCCGTTGCGCTTCGCCAAAATCACCGCGCCGGAGTCGCGCGCTGTAACGCCTTCCATGCCAGTCCCCACAATCGGAGCCTGCGCCCGCAACAGTGGCACTGACTGACGTTGCATGTTCGCGCCCATCAACGCGCGGTTGGCGTCGTCATGCTCCAGGAACGGCACCAGCGAGGCCGCCACGGAAACCAGCTGCTTCGGGCTGACGTCCACGTAGTCGACTTCGTCGCGGTTTACCAGCACGAAGTTGCCGGCCTTGCGAGCGTTGACCAGTTCGCCCGCGATGCGGCCCTTTTCGTCCAGTTCGATGTTGGCCTGAGCGATGGTGTGGCGGTCTTCTTCCCACGCGGAGAGATAGAACGAGAACGGCTCGATCTCGACCGGCTTCTTTCGCCGCTCTTTCAAATCGGCGTTGACCTTCTCCATCTCGCTCTTCTCGGCATGGTCGCCGACTTTGTAGCTGCTGTCACCGGCATTGACGACGATGACGTAGTCCACCACGCGCGCGCCCTTCACCTTGCGGTACGGCGACTCGATGAACCCGTAATCGTTGATGCGCGCAAAGCAGCTCAGCGACGAGATCAGTCCGATGTTCGGACCTTCCGGCGTTTCAATCGGGCAGATGCGGCCGTAGTGCGTCGGGTGGACGTCGCGCACTTCGAATCCTGCGCGTTCGCGCGACAAGCCGCCCGGCCCAAGGGCCGACAGACGCCGCTTGTGCGTGATTTCCGACAGCGGATTCGTCTGGTCCATGAACTGCGACAGCTGCGAGGATCCAAAGAACTCGCGAATCGCGGCCATCACCGGCTTCGCGTTGACCAGGTCGTGCGGCATGGCCGTCGACATTTCCTGGTACACGCTCATCTTTTCCTTGATGGCGCGTTCCATGCGGACCAGGCCGATGCGGAACTGGTTTTCCAGCAATTCGCCTACCGCTCGCACGCGGCGATTGCCGAGGTGATCGATGTCATCCACGGTGCCGATGTTCTTGCGCAGTTTGAGCAGGTACTTGATGGTCGCGTAAAAGTCGTTGGGATCAAGCGTCCGCTGTTCAAGGCTTGTCGCTTCCTGGTTTTCAAACAGCTTGATGTTGAACTTCAGCCGGCCCACGCGAGAGAAGTCATACTTGCGCGGATCGAAGAACATGCCCTGGAACAATGCCGTCGCCGTGTCCAGCGTTGGCGGATCGCCCGGCCGCAACTTGCGATAGATCTCGATCAGCGCCTCCGAGGGACTGGTGATCGAATCGCGCCGCAGGGTCTGGCTAATCACCGTGCCCACGTCGTCGCGCTCGGGGAAGAACAGGCTCATCTCGACCACACCCGATTCCAGAATCTTAGAAACTTTGTCGGCCGTGATTTCCGTGTTGGCTTCAAGCAGTACTTCCCCGGTCGTGGTGTCGACGATGTCGCTGGCCGCCCACGCGCCTTCGAGATCGCTGGTGTCGACTTCGATTTCGCCGATCTTCGCTTTCTGAATTTCCTTCAAGATGGCGGGCGTGATCTTGCGGCCGGAGTGCGCTACTTCGTCGCCGGATTTCGACTTGACGCTGTGCGCCAGCTTCATGCCCAACAGATTCGTGGGCTTTTCGGTCGCCGGATCCAGCGTCCAGAACAGCTTCTTGTCGCGGACCACCAGGCGGTCCGTGGTATAGAAAGTCTTCAAAATGTCTTCGCCGGAGC
The DNA here is from genome assembly GCA_963767605.1 of uncultured Acidobacteriaceae bacterium. Taxonomy (GTDB): domain Bacteria; phylum Acidobacteriota; class Terriglobia; order Terriglobales; family Acidobacteriaceae; genus Acidiflorens. Next base: position 213,307 of record CAVYEP010000014.1, read on the forward strand.
GCAGGCCCAGCGCGCGCAGGAAAATCGTGCCCAGGAACTTGCGTTTGCGGTCGATGCGCACGTAGAGAACATTCTTCTGGTCGTACTCAAACTCAACCCACGAACCGCGGTAGGGAATGATCTTTCCCAGGAAGTAGGTGCGGTTCGCCGCCGTCTCAAAGAACACGCCCGGCGAGCGGTGCAACTGGCTGACGATTACGCGCTCGGTGCCATTGATGATGAACGTGCCGTTCTGCGTCATCAGCGGGACGTCGCCGAAGAAAACTTCCTGCTCTTTAATGTCGCGAATCGAGCGGTTGCCCGTCTCCGGGTCCTTGTCCCAGATGGTAAGCCGCATCGTGACTTTGAGCGGCGCCGAGTAGGTCATACCGCGCTCTTCGCATTCCGCCACGTCATACTTCAACTGCAACCCAACCGGATCGCCGCACTTGTTGCAGAAGTCGGGGGTATTCGCGTTGTAGGTGCCGCACTTGTGGCAGAGAACTTCTCCAGGATGGAACGGGTCGGTGATCACCGTCGATCCGCAACTCTTACAAGTCGTGCGCAAGTGGTGCAGTCCCTTCAGGTGGCCGCACTTGCACTCCCAGTTGCCAATCGCGAAGTCCACGAACTCAAGCTGGGAAACATTGCGGAAGTCGGTAATCGGAAACACCGACTGAAACACCGCTTGCAGCCCGCCGTCTTCGCGTTCGCTGGGCAGTTTGTCCATCTGCAGAAAGCGGTCATAGGAGCGCTTCTGAACCTCGATCAGGTTCGGAATCTGGATGGTCGCTGGAATCTTGGAAAAATCAAAACGTTTGCGATGGATATTGTGCTTTGGCATTCTCTGGAACTCCTGCTTTCAGGCAGCCTGGGGCTGCGGTACAGCGCGGAATGAGGGCGCAAAAAGCGGCGCCAAATATTTTCTAACGGGCGGTGAACGCGGAAAAAAGACATAGGCACCCGCAGGGACGTGTTTGTCCTCGGGCGCCGCACTCGACGCTTACTCTTAAGTGACTTGTAAAATTCCGTGCCAGTTCAAAGGCCTGTTCCGTCCCGCCGCCCGCGGGACCGGCTGCCAAACTTTCAATTCCAGCGACCCTTTTTCCGCTTCCTGGGTCTATTTAGGAGGATGCGGGTCGCTGTCGCCTCACAGTGAAGCCAGGGTAAGCGGGTTATTTGTTAGATATTAACACAGCCCGCCACGATTCAGCCACTGTTCGGTCAAATAATTGCAAGCGGAGCGAGTCCCCGGATCCGGCCTGCTTGCCCAGATCGGCGGAAACCGCCCCGCGCTGCCAGGTCTACTTGACTTCGACAGTTGCGCCAGCTTCGGTGAACTTCTTTCTGATGGTCTCGGCTTCGTCTTTCGAGACGCCTTCCTTTATGCTCTTGGGAGCGCCGTCGACCAGGTCCTTTGCCTCTTTCAGACCGAGGCTGGTGACCTCACGTACTGCCTTGATTACATTGATCTTATTGGCTCCGACTTCTTTCAGAACGACCGTGAACTCGGTCTTTTCTTCGGCCGGGGCTGCCGCGCCAGCCGCTGCGCCGCCGGCCACCATCACCGGGGCCGCTGCCGCCGCCGAAACGCCCAGACGCGCTTCCAGTTTCTTGACCAGGTCCGCCGCTTCCAGCAACGACAGGCCAACAATCGACTCTTCCAACTGCTGTAGATCCGCCATGTGAATCTCTCCGCTTGATGTAAGATTTGCGATTTTGCTATCGCTCGGCCAGGTTTCCAGTGCGACCAGGTCGTCCATTCCAGCGCCAGACAACGCCCGAATCTCCGACCGCGCCACCCCTCGCTTCGCGATAACTAAATCTTTTTCGGATGGCTTGCACCACCCGGAACTTGTGTAGCGCGGGCACTCTTGCCCGCGACCCTACTTACTGCGCTTGCCGCTCCACGTCTGCCACAGCGCCCTCAATCCTCTGGACAGCGCGACAATTGGCAGCGCCGCTAGTACAACGATCAAAGCCCACGCCCAATCGGGCAGCTTCATGCCAGCACCCGCGCGGACAGGAGTGTCCGCGCTACACGAACTACGCCTCTTTAAACTTCTTCTGTTCCACACCCTGGCTCACGACCACGGCCAGGTTCCGTCCGACCGCATTCATCGCCGTAACCAGACGCTGCGACGGAGCGCTCAACAGGAACAGCAACTTCGAATACAGTTCGTCCTTCGACGGCATGGTCGCGAGCGACTCGATCTCCTTAATCGTAATCGCACGGCCTTCGACCACACCCGCCTTGAACTTGAATTCCGGATGGTCCTTAGCGTACTTGGCCAGCGCCTTCGCCAACGTCACCGGATCGCCCTCGGTGTAGGCGATCGAGGTTACGCCCTGAAGGTTCTTCAGCGCCTCTTCGACTTTGGTGCCCTTGCCGGCGCGCTCCGCCAAAGTGTTCTTGACCACGCGATACTTCGCCCCGGTCGGACGCAATGCCTTGCGCAATTCGAAATCCTGCGTCACCGTCAGCTTGGAATAAGTGGCTACGATCATGCTCGAAGCGTTCTTCAGTTCGCCACCAAGCTTTTCCACCTGCGCAACTTTTTTAGCTCTAGTAACCGCCATGTTCAAACCCTTTCAGATCTTGTGTGGTGACGGGGCTCTGCCCCGTCCGCCGGGCAAAGCCCGGCGGCTTTGTCCTAAACTATGCCTTCGCCGCAACCTCGATCGGAGTCGTATCCAGCGAGATCCCCGGCCCCATGCTCGAACTCAAGTAGCATCCCTTGATGTACTTGCCCTTGGCCACGGAAGGCTTCGCCTTAATCACGCTCGAGATCAGCACGGTCGCGTTCTCGATCAGCTTGTCGGGCGTGAAGGAAATCTTTCCCACCGGCACGTGCACCAGCGCCGTCTTGTCGGTACGGAACTCGACCTTACCGGCCTTGATTTCCTGCACCGCGCGCGCCACGTCCATGGTGACCGTACCCGTCTTTGGATTCGGCATCAGACCTTTGGGTCCGAGAACCTTGCCCAGACGGCCCACCGATTTCATCATGTCGGGCGTGGCAATCAGCGCGTCGAAGTCGGTCCAGTTCTCTTTTGTGATCTTCTCGACCATATCCTCGCCGCCGACGAAGTCCGCGCCCGCCGCCTCGGCCTCGCGAACCTTTTCGCCGGACGTGATTACGAGAACTTTCTTCGACTTGCCCAGTCCATGGGGAAGCACGACCGTGCCCCGCACCATCTGGTCGGCATGCTTCGGATCGACGCCCAAGCGCAGCGTCACTTCCACCGTCTCATCGAACTTTGCGTATTTCACTTTCTGCAGAAGTGGAACCGCTTCCTGCAGCGTGTAAGGCCTCGGCTCAACCGCTTTCCGCGCCTTTTCGATATTCTTTCCTGACTTCTTCATTTTCACCTCAGTCTCCCACCGCGCTTCTTTGCTCCGAAGAGCCGTGGTGTTTTCGACAAAAACCAATGTCGTTGGTCGCTGGTCGTTAGTCGCTAGCAAGCCCTTCCGAGCGACTACCGACCAACGACGGACGACGAACTTTATCCAACCACTTCAATGCCCATCGACCGCGCCGTGCCGCGCACGCTCTTGATGGCGGCATCGACGGAGGCGGCATTCAGAATCCGGCATCTTCTGTTTTGCAATGTCCTCAACCTGCTTCAGCGTGACCTTGCCGACCTTATCTTTGTTGGGCGCGCCCGATCCCTTGGCGATGCCGGCCGCGCGCTTGAGCAAGATCGATGCCGGTGGCGTCTTGGTGATGAAGGTGAACGTGCGGTCGCTGTAGACCGTGATCACGACCGGAACAATCAACCCTTCGAGTTCCTTCTGCCCGGTGCGGGCATTGAACTGCTTGCAGAACTCCATGATATTGACTTGCGCCTGACCGAGCGCCGGTCCCACCGGAGGCGCCGGCGTCGCCTTGCCCGCCGCAATCTGCAACTTCACCGAACCTGTAACTTTCTTTGCCATGATGCCTTTCCCGACTTGTCTTCATGTAGAGACGGGGCTTGCCGCGTCTCTACAAAAAATTTACGCGCAAAACAAAAATATCGCTCCGCGCAAAAGCTACGCGACTTTCTCCACCTGCCCAAATTCCAGTTCTACCGGAGTCGACCGGCCAAAAATCGTGACCATCACCTTCAACGTTTCGCGATCTTCGTTCACGTCATCGACCACGCCGGTAAAGGTCGCGAACGGCCCCTCGCCGATGCGCACCGTCTCGCCCTTTTCGAACTTGACCTTGAGCTTCGGCTTTTCCCGGCTGTCGGCCACTTTGTAGACGATGTGATTGACTTCTTCTTCCGACAGCGGAGTCGGCTGCTGTCCGGTGCCTACAAATCCGGTGACCCGCGGCGTCGCTTTCACCACGTGCCAGACGTGATCGTCCATGTCCATTTCCACCAGCACGTAGCCGGGATAGAACATGCGTTCCGAGGTGTGTTTCTTTCCGCCGCGGACTTCGGTGACCGACTCGGTCGGAATCAGCACCTTGCCGATCTTCTCCTGCAACCCGAAAGCCTGCACGCGCGATTCGAGCGACTCTTTCACTTTGCGTTCGAATCCCGAATAGGCGTGGATGATGTACCACTTCATATTCGGATTGCGCGCGGGCTCGCCGCCCGGAACTGCCTCAGCGGGCGGCGCCTGCTGGCCGTCCTGGCCAACGCTCACCGCAGCGCTTTCGTTCTTTTCTTTATCCGTAACTTTGTCCGTATCCGGCATTCCATCGCTTCTTTCGCTCGCTGCCTAACGGCGCGAGAAATAATGCAGCATCCGTTCCAGGGTGTTGCTGATCGCAAGATCCGTCAGGAAGAAAAATAATCCAAACAGAAATACGGTAATGATGACGACCGTAGTCGTTCCCTGAACTTCCTTCAGCGTCGGAGACGTGACTTTCTTCATCTCCGTGCGCACGTCGCTGTAAAAAGCCTTGATCCGCTCGGGCCAGGACCTCAGCGTGTTTACAATCGCGTTCTGTTCTACCGCTGTTGCCATACCTTCCCGCTTTCCTCTACTGCTCCCTCTCGGGCCTGAACTCTGGCAGGGGCGGAGGGATTCGAACCCCCAAGTTCGGTTTTGGAGACCGACAGTTTAACCGTTGAGCTTACGCCCCTAAATCTATTGACTCATTTTGTCATTGAGGTATTGAATCATTTCTTCTAATGATTCAATGACTAAATGCTTCAATGACTCAATCGCTTCATTTCACTTCTTTGTGCGGCGTGTGCTTGCGGCACCGGCGGCAGAACTTTTTCAGTTCCAGACGGTCCGGTGTCGTCTTGCGGTTCTTGGTCTTCGAATAGTTCCGCTCTTTGCAATCACCACACTGCAACGTAATAATCTCTCGGGGCATTTCAACCGCTCCTAGCTTCCGGCTGCTAGCCTTTAGCTACCAGCTTCAACCTTAAGGTTTTTACTTCTGCACTCTTACTTCTTACTTCTGACTTGCCTTACTTAATAATCTCCGCGATCGTGCCCGCGCCCACCGTGTGGCCGCCTTCGCGAATCGCAAACCGCAAGCCCTTTTCCATCGCCACCGGCGTGATCAGTTCGATCACCAGACTCACGTTGTCTCCCGGCATCACCATCTCCGTGCCTTCCGGCAACTCCGCAATCCCGGTCACGTCCGTCGTCCGCAAATAAAACTGCGGACGATAGCCCTTGAAGAACGGCGTGTGCCGCCCGCCTTCTTCTTTCGTCAGAATGTAAACTTCCGCCTTGAACTTGGTATGCGGAGTAATGGACCCGGGCTTCGCCAGCACCATCCCGCGCTCCACATCTTCTTTCGCGATGCCACGCAACAGCAGGCCGGCATTGTCGCCCGCCATGCCTTCGTCCAACTGCTTCTTGAACATCTCGACGCCCGTCACTACCGTCTTGCGCGTCTCGCGGAAGCCGACAATCTCCGCTTCCTCGCCCACCTTGATCTTCCCGCGCTCGATCCGGCCCGTGACCACTGTGCCGCGGCCTTGAATCGAAAAAATATCTTCGATCGGCATCAGAAACGGCTTGTCCAACTCGCGCGCCGGCTGCGGCACACTCTTGTCCACCGCCTCCATCAGCGCGTCAATCTGCTTTTCCCACTTCTCGTCGCCGTTCAACGCCAGCAGCGCCGACAGACGGATCACGGGCACATCGTCGCCCGGAAACTGATAGCTCTTCAACAGCTCGCGTACTTCCAGTTCGACCAGATCCAGCAACTCGGGATCGTCGACCGCATCGCACTTATTCAGCGCGACCACAATGTAAGGCACGCCGACTTGCCGCGCCAGCAGCACGTGCTCGCGCGTCTGCGGCATCGGACCGTCGGTCGCGGCCACGACTAAGATCGCACCATCCATCTGCGCCGCGCCCGTGATCATGTTCTTGATGTAATCCGCGTGCCCGGGGCAGTCGACGTGCGCGTAGTGCCGGTTCGGCGTCTCGTACTCAACGTGCGCCGTGGCAATGGTGATGCCACGCGCCTTCTCTTCCGGAGCGTTGTCGATCGAATCGAACGACCGGAACACAATCTTCGGGTTGTGCTTCTGCAACACTTTGGTGATCGCCGCCGTCAACGTCGTCTTGCCATGGTCGATGTGACCAATCGTCCCTACGTTACAGTGCGGCTTATTCCGCTCAAATTTTTCTTTCGCCATTTCCGTTTTTCCTTTGTAGCGCCGGCGTCTCGCCGGCTGTTTCGCGAATCAATCGTCGTCCTGAGATCCACTCAGTAGTACTGATACAGCTTGTGAAACTTCGCCCGCAGCGCCGGATCGACTTCTTCGACCTTCGAGAGATAAAACTCTCGCATCTGGGCCTGATCCGAAACCGGCAACGACTCATACAAAGACCGCGCCGTTCCAGCCTTCCCGCCCGCCGCCCGGTCGATCGCGTTCTCCGCGAGGGCCGCATCCAGGTCGCGGACTCGAAGGTTGCGGCTGCCGAGCTCCTTGAGATACTTCGTGACCCGATCCGTCGCGAACGCTTTTTCGATCGCGGCCTTCAGGTCACCGAACTCGCGCTCTTTCTCAACCTTGATCGCGCCTTGCTCGAACATCGCCAATCGCAGGTCACCGTTTATCCAAACGCCGAATTCCAAACGCAACGCTCAAACTCTGGAGCGGGAGACGGGGATCGAACCCGCGACCAACAGCTTGGAAGGCTGTGACTCTACCACTGAGTTACTCCCGCCCTCTTTCGAATCCCTGTAGAGACGCGGCTTGCCGCGTCTTCTTCGCGCCCTGAGATGCGGCAAGCCGCCTCTCTTCCCAATCTTCTGGAGCCGATGATCAGGATTGAACTGATGACCTCTCCCTTACCAAGGGAGTGCTCTACCAACTGAGCTACATCGGCTCGCTGAACTTCTTAAGTACCGCTTGTCATCCTGAGCGAAGCGAAGGACCTGCTTTTTGTCCGCACCGCCACAGATTTCTCAACGCCAAAACTCGATCAAAACCAAATCCGCCCGATCAATCTTCATTCCGAGGCTTCGCGTTCTCCCGCTCTTCCTCGATCCGGGTGCGCCAAAAATACAGTGCCGCTCGAAGCGCAAATAGTCCCAGGATCAGCAGCGTCCCGGTCCGCAGTCTCACGTTCGCATTGAAGACTCGAATCGGCTCGTCGGACAGTGTGGTCCAGGCTAAAACACCCAGCACCGCATATGCGATCAGGGCCAGCACGAACTTCTTCTTGATCGTCAACGCGTGACCGTCAACTTCTGCCGCCGCCTCAGGCTCGCCAGCAACTGAAGCTCATCACTTCCTTCATCACTCTGGTGCACAGGGGAGGATTCGAACCTCCGTACCTCCTGAGAGGGACAGATTTACAGTCTGTTGGCTTTAACCACTCACCCACCTGTGCAAATCCGAAAACAGCGGGCACAAAAAACAACACCGACACCGTTCAGCAATTCTCAGCTCGGGAAACGAAATGCGAGAACTCCCGCCTGACACCTACGCTCGCCGGAAAATAATCTGAAGGAGTGCTTTAGAGCCGTACCGCTGCCGGGCGTCGCTGCGCCAACCTCATTCTGTTTCCGGAATCTTGTTTTTCTGGAGCTGGCGAAGGGAATCGAACCCCCGACCCTCTGATTACAAATCAGATGCTCTACCGACTGAGCTACGCCAGCAGGTGGAAGCAAGTCCAACCGGGCACAATACTTCCCTGATCCCTTCCTGAAGTCCGGGACAATTATTTAAGTTATCACAAGGGTAATTCACGTGCAACCGGAGGCCCGCTCGGTCGGCAATTGAACTGGCGACAAGAAATTCCACCGCCTCCGGGTGCTATCATTATCCGGCTCACCCTCTGTTCACAGCGGCTGAGCCAAGTACCTGCCGAAATCGATGCGCATTCGACGCCGCCTCCCCATCCCTCTGGCCGTGCTGCTGATTGTGGCCGCCGTAGCGTTGATCGTGACCCTGCGCAAGCAGGCTCCGCCGGAAGCGGCCCGCTTGCTCCCGGGCGCGGACGGTTTCTTCTACATCAATCTGAAGTGGATTCGGACGTTCAATGCCACCGGTCAACTGCCGCCGGTTTCCCGCGAACCCGAATACCAGAAGTTTGTCGAAGAGACCGGCTTTCAATTCGAGCGCGATCTGGACAAGGCCGCCTTCGCTATTCACTATCCGCAAAGTTGGGGAAACGGGACGGCGGGATCGGCTTCTGAGCCACGCTTCTCAGAGATCTTCATCGGCAGGATCGACTCCGGCCGGCTGACTGCATACCTCAAGAAGATCTCGTCTTCGATTGACGACTACCGCGGTTTCGACATCTACAACATCCCTTTCGAGGGCCGCACCGTGCGCGTCGTCCTTCTTTCGTATGACAGCATCGCGGTTTCGAACCATCCGGATCCCGCAGTGATTCGCGGCATGCTCGATCGCTCCCGCAAATTGGCTTCGCCGTTCGGCGGACCCCGGTTGTTGCGGAGGTTCTACCGGCAAGTCCCTCTGGCGAGTCTGTGTTTTGCGATTCTGCGCGTGCAGCCCGCGGAGATGAATTCTCTGGGCGGGATGGGCAGTTGGAGCATCCTGTTTCCGAAGCCTGCGGTCGCCGTGATTTCCGGACGCTATCTCCGCGCTCTTCACCTGCGGGCTGAGGCGTTTACTGACAGTGAAGCGGACGCGCAGGCCATCACCGAGAAGACCGCCGCCTTTCTCAGCATCTTTCACGCCGCCGAGGGCAGCGTCGGCGCACACGGTACCGATGTGGATGTAAAGGCGTTCTTCGACAGTCTCAAGGTCGAACAGTCCGGAGATCGCGCGATTCTCACCGCGACCGTGCCGCCAGGATTCATCCAGAAGGTTCTGACCGAAGCCCCGTCCAACACCGTGGAACCAGCGGCTCCTGCCGCGCCGCCAAAGGAGCCGCCGGCCTCGAAGCAGCCGCCAAAGTCCGGGTCGCGATAACGACAATCGGACGACCACGTCTAATATGCGAGCGCGGAATAGCTGTAACAATTCCGCCCTTCACCGCATCTTCTAATTGTGCGAGTTGAGATTCAAGGCGACATTTAGGCCGCGAACCTGTAAGGCACACCGGCGGCGGACTGCTCCCGGTCGCTACAATAGAAGGACATGTCGAGTTTGCCATTACCATCACTGCCCGCCGTTTTCATCGCGGGACTGATCTCGTTCCTGTCGCCGTGCGTGCTTCCGCTCGTGCCCGGATACGTTTCCCTGATCTCTGGCGTGGGCGTCGAGCAGCTGAAGCTGAAAGAAGGCGAGCTCTTCCGCAAGGTGATGCTGAATTCCGCCGCCTTCATCATCGGCTTCAGTATCGTCTTCATCACACTGGGCGCGATCTCGACGGAAGTCGGCCAGGTTCTGGCGCAATACAAAGCGCTGCTCGCCCGCATCGCCGGAGCGGTCATCATTCTCTTCGGGCTGCACTTGACCGGCATCCTGCAGATCAAGGCGTTGCTGGCCGACACGCGGCTGCACAGCCTCAAAGGCAGTTCGTCCGCCTGGGGCGCATTTGTCATCGGATTTGCTTTCGCTTTTGGATGGACGCCGTGCGTCGGTCCCATCCTCGGGGTTGTGCTCACCTTAGCAGCTGCCCAGGATACCGTCTGGAAAGGCATCTTTCTGCTGGCCATCTACTCCGCCGGATTGGCCGTGCCTTTCCTGTTGACGTCGCTTGGCATCGAGCGCTTTCTAAAGTTCTACAACCGATTCAAATTCCACATGCACGCCGTGGAAGTGGCGAGCGGAGGCTTGCTGATCGTGTTGGGCATTCTGCTGGTGATGGGCCGCTTCGCGCTCATCTCCGGCTATTTTTCGTTTTTGAATCGCTTTGCGCTGTAGGCAAGCGCTACCGATTTCCTGTAGAGACGGGGCTTGCCCCGTCTCACTCGGCGGGGGCGGGAGACGGGGCAAGCCCCGTCTCTACACGTGGGTTCTTAGTGCGACGCGCCGTCGATCGCCAGAAATTCGAGGTTACCAGTGAAAAGAAATCCGCTAATTCTGTTCTTCATCGCCGCCATCGTCGCCGCCATGTTATTGGCCGGCATTCGCATGGCCCGCAACAATCGCGCGAACGCTCCTGGTAAGGGACAGCTCATCGGCAACCTGGCGCCTGACTTCGAACTACAGACGCTCGATGGCAAGAAGCTCAAGCTCTCCGACCTTCGCGGCAAAGCCGTTCTGCTGAATTTCTGGGCGACGTATTGCGGTCCCTGCAAGATCGAGATGCCGTGGTTTGTCGAGTTGCAAAAAGAATACGGCCCGCAAGGTTTCCAGATCGTAGGCGTAGCCATGGACGATGCCAGCACCGAAGACATCGCTAAATTCACGAAGGAAATGGGCGTCAACTACCCCATCCTGCTCGGCAAAGAATCGGTTGGCGAAAGCTACGGCGGCGTTGGCGTGCTGCCCACAACGTTCTTTATCGACCGCGACGGCAAGCTGATCGCCCGCGAATTCGGCCTGCAGAGCCGCAGCGTCTTCGTCGACCACATCAAGAAGGCCCTGAGCCAGGGCGAGGCGGTACAGGCTCGGAAGTAACTGCGAACCACACCTGAACCTGGAGTACGCTAGCATCAGGCGGCAAAACTCATTCGCGGCGGCGCGCACCTTGCGCGATGCGGGTTCGTATCAGGGCATCGCTTTAGCGATGCCATAAGCTTCAAGATCAACCGCCCCTTTAGGGGCTGGCGCGTCGAACGCTGTTGCAGTCTGCTGGGGCTGGAGTCGAAAAAATGAAAGCACTTTTCGCAAGCGTACTGCTCCTCTCATCCGCGTGGGCTTGGGCGCAGGACGACCTCGGCCCCAAAGGTCCTCTGGTCAACATGGCCCCTGTTCCAGTCGTGACCGTCATGCAAGGCAAGTCGATTACCGTCCCGCTCCTGTTCCGCGTTTCGAGCGGCTATCACGTCAATTCCAACAAGCCCAAGTCGGAATTCCTGATCCCGACCGTGCTCAAAGTCGAACCCGCCACCGACATCGTCATCGGCAGAACCACCTACCCCGACGGCCAGGATACGAGTTTCGCTTTCGCTCCCGACGAAAAGCTCAATGTCTACACCGGAGATTTCAAAGTGGAGGTGCTGGTGCGTCCCCTGCATGCCGCGCAAACCGGTAAGTATGTCGTCCGCGGATCTCTGAAATACCAGGCCTGCGATAACGCGGCCTGCTTTCCGCCAAAACAGTTGCCGGTAAGCTTTGATGTGCGAATCGCCAAGGCTCCGCCGGCGCCACGCAAGAACCCCGCGCAAAGTGCGCACCCGCGCTAACTGCTGAGCTGCTCCACCCCGTCAAGCCAACGCCGAGCTTGACGGGGACCCCGGTGCGCTCGGCTCGGACCCTTCGGCTTCGCTCAGGGCAGGCTCGCGAGGGCGGCCGTTCCTGCCACGCACATTCCTAAAGCACAACCGACCGCACCTGATCCAGTTGATGCGTCAGCGTGTCGACCCGCGCCTGGAGGAGGTTGCGGATGGAAAGCATGCCCAGCAACTGCCCGTTATCGTCGACGATCGGCAAGTGCCGGTAGTGGCGCTCGACCATGGTGGCCAGCGCTTCGCCCGCAGTGGTGGCCCGGGTCGCCATTTCGACGGGCGCGGTCATAACTTGGCGAACGGGGATTTTGCGCAGATCATGTTCGCCCAGCGACAGCCGGAGCACATCTCGTTCGGTAAAGACTCCCGCGACGCGTCGGTTTTCGTCAATGACGGCAACCGCTCCCACCCGCCGATCGAGCATGGTTCGGATCGCCTGCTCCACGGTCGCTTCCAGCGGAACCGAGGCCGCTTCCCAATCGCACATTTCCAGTATGTTCATTCGCTCACCTTTTCGGCCCCCCGCCTGGTTCTTCAATACTTCGTTCTTCAATCCGTCGTCCTTCACTGGTTCTTCATGCCGTCGGCAGAATCGTCCAGCGCTTCACCGTAACCTCCGGGAAGGCTGGATTGTACTCCTTGCGGCAAGCGCCATCGGGCAATATTTCAGGATGAAGTCATCCGGCAGGAGCTCCAACTCTCCGCGGAATGCGAAGAACGAAGCCAGTAGGACCAGCGTCGCCGTCGCCGAATACCAGCGCTGCTCCGGCGTTTTCGAGCATGCGGCGGGCGATTGCGAGCCTCACCCTGCGCAAAGCCGGATCGCGCTGCGCCGGCGGACTGGCTGCGCTTTGTTCCATGTTGTGAAAATTCGGGTCGTGAACATTCGGCCCGCGAGAACCGCGTTCGCCTTCCACCCGCAGCACCGCCCCGGCCGGGCCTTCCCCCAGTAGTAGCGTAACCCTGCCGCCCGCTGGTTGCGCCTCCACCATCGCCGCAATTAAGTATTGCAAAGCCAGGCGCAGCCGCGGTTCCGGCGCTGGCATCGCCGCCAGACATGTGCCCACCAGGCGCAGCCGTATACCGCGCACCGCCGCGATTGAAGACAGCGCTTCGATCACACTGCGCAGCACCGGCGCCAGCGCGGTCGAAGAAGCTTCCGGTCCGGGCTGCTCGGCATCCAGATACTCCCGCATCAACTGGATCATGCCGATGACCTTTTCGGTCTGTTGCAGAGCTACCGCAACACTCTCCTGCTGCTGCTCCGCCACTTCCTCGGGTGAGAGTTCAAGTGAAAGCTCCAACGAGCAACGCAAGCTGGTCAGCGGCTGGCTTAACGAGTGCAGCAATTCGCCGAGCACGTCCGGACCTCGCGGGACCTTCGGAAAAGAATGCGGGCTCGCGCTCATACCTATGCCGATGCCCCTTCTGGATTCATCTGATACCCCACCCCGCGAACCGTGTGAATTAAAGATGGCGAGAAGCCGTCGTCCACCTTGCGGCGCAGATAGTTGATGTACACATCCACCACGTTTGTGGTGGAGTCGAAGGTCAGGTTCCAGACATGTTCGATGATCATCGCCCGCGTCAGCCGGCGCCCGGCGTTGCGCATCAGGTACTCGAGCAACGCGAATTCCTTGGTCGTCAATTCAATGTGCCGGCCGGCTCGCTCCACTTTGCGTTCCACGCGATCCAAACAAAGATCGCGCACGGTAAGAACCGATTCCGATGGCAGATGGCTGCGCCGCAACAACGCCCGCGCCCGCGCCGACAATTCGAGATACGAAAACGGCTTCACCAGATAGTCGTCCGCGCCCGAATCCAGGCACTGCACGCGATCTTCGATCCGGCTGCGCGCGGTGAGAATCATCACCGGCAGGTTCGCCTTACGCTGCCGCAAACTCTTCAGAATCGACAACCCGTCAGCCCCGGGCAGGTTCAGGTCAAGAACCACAAGGTCGTAGTCAACCTCCATCGCCATCGACCGGCCCTGGTTCCCCTCATTGGACACATCCACCGCATGATGCTCCGCTTCCAGCCCCTTTCGGATAAAGCTGGCGAGCGCCGTATCGTCTTCCACAATAAGAATTCTCATGAGTTTCATCTAAGGGGAGCGACTGTGAACCGATTCTCATTCTCGACTGAGTCACACCGGCGCACAAGATAACCTGGCCGTACGAAGGGACGTACCTGAGGGAATTGAAACGGAGACTCTTCGAATTCGTGCAGAGACGCGGCTTGCCGCGTCTCCTGCCGCGTATAGAGGAGACGGGGCAAGCCCCGTCTCTACAGGGCCTTTACATTGCGCTCGCTACGCGCCCAGCGCGGACTGAATCGACTCGACGATCGCCCCCGCCAGCCGATCCATCTGCTCCTTCGACTCCGCTTCAATCATTACGCGCGCCAGGGCTTCGGTGCCGGAGTAACGCACGACGACCCGGCCATTGCCGTCGAGTTCCCGCTCCGCCGCCGCAATCGCCGCTTGCACCGCCGGAATCTGCGCAAAGGGAGTTTTATTCCGCACTCGCACATTGCGAATCGTCTGCGGAAATACTTTCAGATCGCTCACCAGATCGGCCAGCGGCTTGCCCGTCCGAACCATGATTTCCAGCACCCGGAGCGCGGTCAGCAGGCCGTCGCCGGTGGTCGCTTCGCCATCGCGAAACAGAATGTGGCCCGACTGTTCGCCGCCGAGCGTAGCTCCCACGCGCTGCATTTCTTCGAGCACGTACTTATCGCCGACATTGGCGCGCAACATGTGAATGCCGGAGCGCTTCAGCGCCAGCTCCAATCCCATATTCGACATGGTCGTCGCGACCACGGTAGCGTTTGCCAGCGCGCCACGCGACTGCATTTCGCGCGCCGCCAGCAGCAGAACGGCATCTCCGTTTACCACTCGGCCCTGGGCATCGCAAAACAGCGCGCGGTCCGCATCGCCATCAAAAGTCACGCCCATATCGAAACCTTCCTTCCTGCCCGCGCTCTCGCGGACAAAGCGCGCCACCATTTCCGGATGCAGCGCGCCGCAATTCTCGTTGATGTTCTGTCCATCGGGCGCGGAGTGCAAGAAAGTTGTGTTGACCTTCAGCGCCCCGAATAACTCCGGAGCCTCCTCCGCCGCCGCGCCATTGGCGCAATCGACCGCCACACGCAGCCGGGTCAAGTCGGTCGGAAATACTGCTGGCGAGCCAGTGAACATACGCCTGCCGCAAGCCTTCCTCGCCGGGAAGGCTCGAAATTTCGGGAGCAGCGTCCGGGCGGAACTGCATCCGAATCCCGCAGCAGTGCGAAGATCTCTTTTTCAATCGCCAGTTCGTGCGCGTCCGGAAGCTTATAGCCATCGCCGGAAAAAATCTTGATCCCGTTGTCGGTCCACGGATTATGCGAAGCCGAAATGACCACGCCCGCATCGAAGCGTTGCGAGCGCGCCAGAAACGCGACGCCCGGGGTGGTAATCACGCCCGCGCTGCGCGTCTCCACGCCCACCGACGCCAGCCCTTGCAGAAATCGGTCGGCAATCCAGCGGCTGGAGACGCGCGTGTCCTGCCCAATCACCACCCGCGCCTTGCGCATTCACCCGCACCAGATCGTGCCCCAGCGCCCGCCCAATCCAATAAACACTGTCGCGCGTCAGCGGGAATTCTCCCGCTACGCCGCGAATCCCGTCAGTACCGAAGAGTTGTCTGGTTTGTGTCATGAATCGGTTGGTAGTCGTAAGTCGCTAGTCGTTGGTCGTTCGGGGCGTCGTCCATCTGAGACTTGCGAACGACTATCGACCGACGACAAACGACCGCCCTACTTCTTCTCGTCTCCCGCGCCTTCCATGATAACGGTCACGCGAATCGGGGTGGGGTGCACAACTTGGATCAGAGGATCGGGGACATAGGCCTGCGTCACAAAAGAAGCTCGCGTCATCACTCCGCTAACATCGACCGGATCGGTGATGGCGGCCTCCACCGCATCGACGCGGCGCTGCGGTCCGGTAATCGTGATATTCGCCGGGTCGGCAATCACCTGCGCCACTCGCATGCCGCTCGCAAAAGTTCCGGTCACACGCGGCCGAACCTCGACGACGCGGGTCGCGCGATTGTCGAAGGAGAGGTGAAATTGTCCCGGTATAATCTGCACCACTTCCACATCCTGCGGCACGTGAACTTGCCGGCCGGTCAAATCGAAAGTCCGTTCCCCGGGCCGGACATCCGCCAGATCGATCTCCGCACGCACATCTGCCGGCCACCAGGCGATGAATCACACGCTCCGGCCCCCGTACCCGGATCTGTGCTTCGGTGAAGCTGGCGGAATCAATCTCCAGAGTGTCGGGAAGATTACGGAACTCGATCGGAACCTTCATTTCGACTTCGGCGATGGGATCGCGCGCCACCACCATCCACAGGCCGACGGCGAGCAACAGGGACACAACCTTGAGTCCGATATTGTGAACGAAAATCCGCTGGAAAAAACTGCGCTGCACAAAGCCCGGCATCGTCAGTCGTCCCTTCCCGCATCCTGCCGGCGCGAGAGTTGCGAACTGGGCGGCTCCTCTTCGACCAAGCTTTCCTCCACCGGACTGGGCAGCGACGGCGCAGGAGCATAACGGCGCAGCAGGTGGCTCAAGCGCTCACGCAGACGCTCGACCGTCAAATCGCGCTCGATGCTCCCGGCCACCGCCATGCTGATCGTGCCCGTCTCTTCGGAAATGATGACGGCGACCGCGTCGGTTTCTTCCGTGATCCCGATCCCGGCGCGATGGCGCGTGCCCAGTTGGGTGGAAAGCACGGGGTTCATCGACAGCGGCAGGAAGCAAGCGGCGGCCGCGATGCGATCCCGCTGCACAATCACCGCGCCGTCATGCAAGGGAGCGCTCGGTCGAAACACCGTGGCCAGCAGGTCGTACGACAGCCTGGCATCGAGCGCCACGCCGCTTTCGATATAGGTGCGCAGCCCAATCTCGCGCTCGATCACGATCAGCGCGCCTGTCTGGTTTTGCGAAAAAAGATTGGCCGCCAAAACAATGTCGTCGTAAACGTCGGCCACGGAACTCGAAGACCGCATCAGCGAAACGCGGCTCCCAAGGTTGGCCAGTGCGTGCCGGATCTCCGACTGGAAGACGACGATCAGCGCAAAAACAACATACGGCAGCAGCGTGCTGAGCAGCCAGTTCAGCGTCCGCAATTCTCCCAGCCGCGCGAAATAAAAGGCCAGTCCCAGCGTCGCCACTCCAACCAGCATCGGCGCCGCCCGCGTTCCCCGCACCAGCGACAGAAACTGGTAGATCAGGATCGCGACCAGCACGATGTCCAGAATCGAAATGACCGAGATGTGCGACCAGATCAGCGACGGCGTCACGCCACCCTCATGTCGAGCGTTGACTCAAACGTTGAGTCGAAAGTTGAATTGGCCTTCATTCTAATGCAGCGCACCTAATGCAGATCGCCGGATTCCGGCTCGCCGCGTTCGCTGGCGGTCACGCGGGCACGAACTCGTCCCCGAGCCAGGCGCGCCGACAGCTCATCCCCAGCTTTGAGTCGCGCGGCATCTTTCACCAGCCGGCCCTTCGCATCGAACACCAGGGCGTATCCCCGATTCAGAATTGCCACCGGCGAAAGCGCCTCCAGGCTGGCAGCGCGGCGATCCAGCGCCCCGCCGCTCTCCAGCAAACGCCTGCGTATAGCGGCGGCCAGGTTCGCAACTTGCCCCTCCAGCCCTTGCCGGACAGCCGCCAGACGGCGTCGCGCGTCATAATGACGGACCGCCGAGGAAACATTCTCCGAACGCCGATGGCATCGCTCCAAGAGCTGCCGTTCCGCCTTTTCCAACCGGAAGCGCTGTTCATCCACCTTCTGCTGCCGCCGGTGGATGCCATCCATCATGCGCGCAAACGCTCCGTGCTGTGCCCGCTCGGTCAGTTCCTGACGCGCCATCAGCAACCGGTAGCGCACCGCATGTTCCAGCCGACGGTACAAATCCTCTGCCTGCGCTTCAATCTCCTGCCGCGATCGAATCACTAATTCCGCCGCCGCTGAAGGCGTAGGCGCCCGCAGATCGGCGACAAAATCCACGATCGTGAAATCCGTCTCGTGCCCAATCGCCGAAATCACCGGGATCTTCGAATCCGCGACCGCCCGCGCCAGACCCTCGTGATTGAAACAGGCCAGGTCTTCCGCCGAACCTCCGCCGCGCGCAATAATAATGACTTCGACTGCGCGGCTGCCCCGCAAGTCCGGATGCCGCGGTTCCGAATGAAAGTGCCGCAGCCCGGCCATTACTTCGCCCGGAGCCGAGTCTCCCTGCACCTGCGCCGGATAGATCAGCACATTCGCCGAGTGATGCCGCCGCGCCAGAATGTTTAGGATGTCGCGCAGCGCCGCCCCCTGCGGTGAAGTGATGATGCCAATTCGCTGCGGCAACGGCGGAATCGCCTTCTTTCGCGCGGCCTCGAACAATCCCTCCGCCTGCAATCGCGCCTTCAATTGTTCGAACGCCAACTGCAGAGCGCCCGCGCCCTGAGGCTCCATGAACTCGGCGGAGATTTGCAGCTCCCCGCGATCCTCATACACGGTGATGCGCCCGCGAACCGTAACGTGCAATCCGTTCTCCGGGCGAAACCGCAGGAGCTTTGCCGAAGATCGAAACATCACCACGCGAATCTGTGCACTCTCTTCCTTAAGGGTGAAATATAGATGGCCGGATTCGGGAATGCGCAGGTTCGAAATTTCTCCTTCCACCCAGCAGTCCGAATACTCGCGCTCGATGTGCGAGCGAACCGCGGAGACCAGCGCACGCACGGTCCACACGCGCCGTTCCGCAGGACGAAACTGGAACCCGAGTTGGTCGGTCGCGTCCATGAATGCCAAGTTATGAAGCTTCAGTTTACCTTGTGGCGTAAGTCTATATTGAGATGCTCATGCGTCTGTCGATTTCCGGCTTCGATACGGGGTTAAATTCTCGTCGCGCAAACTTTTTCTTCAGGGGCGACATCGCGCAGTGACTTTGGTGCATCGTTCGATGCGCCCGTTTCGATCATTTTTCTCTTGACTTCGTTCTGCGTTGACTCTATACATTCAAACAGTTGCAACAAAATACCGTTGCGAAATTCCATGAAGAATGGAAAGGGAGAATAGATCTATGGCAACCAAAAAGAAAGCAAAGAAGAAAGCCAAGAAGCACTAGGCAACCCGCAACAGGCAACGACCAAGGGGACGCGATGAGCGTCCCCTAAGTTTTTTGCGGCTGAATTCGTGGAGTGCCGGGCGCCCCGCCCGGCGGGACGGACAAGACGCCCGTCGCTCCACTAGTTGGCCCGAGACGCCGATTTCTTCTGCGGGCCCGCAACGACCTTCTCCGTCGCCGGACAAAGATTGCGATAGGGACAAAACGCGCAATGATACTTGGGATTCGGCGGAAACTCTCCCTGCGCGATTCCCTCCGCCACTTTCCGCACCCGCAGTTTCGCCGCTTCCAACTCGCCGTCACTCCGCGTGGTGCAAACCGCCGTATTGTTTTCGAGGTTATGGAAGATCAAGCGGTCGGCGCGTTTTCCAAACGCCTCCCTCGCCGCCAGCGCATACAACGAAAGTTGCAGGCTCTCATCGGCATCCTCCTGTGACTTCGGCTTGCCCGTCTTGTAGTCCACGATGGCAACCGTCTCCGCGCCCGTCCGGTCGATGCGATCCACGCGTCCGGCCACCTTCGCCGAGCCCACTTGCATTTCAAATCTGCGCTCGGTCTCAAGCACCTCGGGCAGCGGAGCATTGCGCGCGCCGTCGAAGAACTGCCGCAACTGCTCCCTACCCTGCCGCAGGTACAACTCATACTGATAGCGGTCGGCAATGCCCGCAGAAGCCAAGGCCGACCGGAACTGTTCGAGCAAATCGTCGTCGCTGATTTCCCTTCGATAGCACTGCGCGTCATAGAAGGTGCGCAGCACACCGTGCATGGCCGCTCCGTAGTGCAGTGAGGCGGAGACGTCGCGCGGCAGGTTCCACTCTCGTTCGAGCTTGAAGCTCAACGGGCACTCTTCGTAGATTTCAATCGCCGACGCGCTCAGCCCGGTAACGAAGTTAGCCGACGGCTCCATTAGCAGCCACCCGGCAACGTTCGATTGCTGCAAAGCGATTCTCTGTTCTTCTTCGGCAAACAAGGTATCCTGCACGGCCGCCGCGGAGTGCGTGAACCAGAACTTCCGGTAAGCAGGATGAACCATGAACTCGCGCAAAAATTGCGTGGGCTTCGGATCTTTCTTTCCCCTCCCCTGGTGCGCATAAATCGCCAGCGTGTCCTTGGCGCGCGTCATGGCCACGTAGAAAAGGCGGCGCTCTTCTTCTTCATGCAGCGTCTTGTCGTCGTGCGCGCGGTTATCGGAAGAAGCGCTCGACCAGCGCAGTTCGGGCGGAAACGCAACCAGCGGCTCCCTGTATGCCATGGGGAACCAGGCCGAAGAACCGCGAATGATGGCCACGTGCCGGAACTCAAGTCCCTTGGCGGCGTGCGCGGTCAAAAGCTGCACCGCGTCGTCCGCACTGCGCGGCAGCGCAATTGTGCCTTTTGCCTGCACAAAATAATCGAGGTACTCGAGAAACTCGGAAGGGCTCCCAGTTTCGGCGATGGCTTTTTTGTGCCACGCTTCCACAAACTTCAGGAACGCAACAGCCAATGCCGACCGCTGCAGGACAAAATGGCGAATCACAAAGTTCACCGCGTCATCCGCGCGAACTCCGTCCTTTCCCACTTCCCGGTGCACATTCTCGACACTTTCCAGCACCGCTGCGCCCTTCGGCAAACGTCCGAGCACCGCCCGCAGATCGAGATCCTGACGGCGCACCGCCCTCATCGCCGCCCGCAATCCCATTGGGTCGATGCCGAACTGGGGCAACGCCGCCACGCGAAACAGGCTGGCCGCATCGTTGGGAGAAACAGCCGCGGTCAGGCACGCGACCACGTCGCGGACCTCGGCCGTGTCGAGCACATCCAGTCCTTCGATGGAGAATGGAATGCCCCGCTCGGCAAGTTCGTGAACCAGTTCATCGCGATGGTGATGCTGGCGATAAAGCACGGCAAAATCGCTCCACGCACAGCGCTGGTCTTTATCTTTATCCTTGTCTTTACGCTTCTTCTGGATGCGGCGAGCCAGGTCGGCGGCCTCCACTTCTTTATCTCTCCAGGTAACAATCTCGACCGGCGGCGCGGCCAGGGTTTCACCTCGCTGCTTCGCCTCCTCGTCGCGCAGCGATTCAAGAGGGACTCGTTGGTAGGAAATTGAAATCCCCTTTGGCGAGAGCGCTTGCCCGAATACCGGCGGATTGTCGTTCACCATGCCAAAAGCGCATCGCAGGATCGGCGATAGTGAGCGCCGATTCTTTCCCAGCACAACAACTCGCGCCGCGGGAAAATTCCTTACGAACAGCGTAAACGCTTCGCTCGACGCGCCGCGAAACTGATAGATCGCCTGATCCGGATCGCCCACCGCAAAAACGTTCGCCGCCGTGCCCGCAAGCAACGAGAGAATTTCGACTTGGGCAAAATTCGCGTCCTGAAATTCATCGACCAGCACGAAGCGAGTACGGAGCCGTTCTTCTTCGAGCAAGGTGGGATCGTCCTTCAGCAACCGATGGGCCTTGGCGATCATGTGACCGAAGGTGCCCAGGTTCTTTTCGCGGAGCATATTCTCCACAGTAGCGAAAACGCGAGCGATTTCCTGGCAGCGTTCAAGGACCTCGCCTTTCTCCAGATCCGCCTGATTTTTCGACTTGGCAACGCGGGGCAAAGGGATCTCGCCGCGATCGAGACGCCCGACGTAGCGTGCATATTCTTCAGGGCCGACCAGTTCGTCCTGGCAACGGCGCATGAAATCGAGCAGACTGTCGAGGAACTGTCCGACGTTGGCGGCGCGCACAAAGTGCTTCAGGCGCAGATCGCGAATACGGCGGCGCAAAAACACCCACAGATCCTTATCGTCGAGCACCCCAAAACCAGCGCCGCGACGCTGCAGCAATCCGTAACACCAGGCGTGGAACGTGCAGGCCTGCAAGCCGTCGATGGCGGTGCCCTTCAATTCTCCTTGCACGCGCGCCAGCATTTCCGCGGCCGAATTGTCCGTATAGGTGAGGGCAAGAATTTCGTCAGGGCGGGCGTGGCCTTCGCGAATAAGATTGGCCACGCGCTGCGTGAGCACGGTGGTCTTCCCGGTGCCGGCGCCGGCGATTACCAGCATCGGGCCATCTATGTGCTCGATGGCTTGCCGCTGGCGCTCATCGGGAATGATCTTCGTCGCAGGTAAAACAGTGGAAGCCACTTGAGATCTCTAGCCGGAGAATATCAGAGGCGAGTGTGGAATGCTCCAGCGTCGTGTCTCGGAATTTCAAGGCACAAATCTCCACTGTCATCCTGAGCGCAGCGAAGGACCTGCTTTCCTCCACTGCTGAAAAGAACAGGCCCTTCGCTGTGCTCACGGATGACAAACAAACCTGATGTTGCGAATGAACGGGAAACGATACGGGGAATCAGCGCAGCGCATCAAGAGCAATGGCAGTGGCGACAATCGCCGCGGTTTCCGCTCGCAGTATCGTCTCGCCGAGCGAGGCCGCTACCCATCCCGATTCGTAAAACCAACTTAGTTCCCCGTCGGCCCATCCGCCTTCGGGGCCAATCGCAAGGACCACTTCGGTTGGCCTGGATCGCAAAACTGTTCCCAGCCGAGTCTCTTCTTCGGATTCTGCAAGAACGACGCGGGTCAGTAGGTCCGCAGGCAGAGCGCCATCGAGCTCTTTCAATTTCACCGGAGCCACAATCTCCGGTGGCGCCAACCTTCGCGATTGCTCGGTCGCCTGGCGAGCGATGCGCAGCCAGCGTTCATGGCGCTTCGCGGCGGCGGTGGCCAGATGAGCATCCGTCCGGCGAGCGATTACCGGAATGATGCGAGCGACGCCGATCTCCGTACACTTCTCGATCGCCCACTCCATGCGGTCGAACTTGAAGATGGCCAGCGCCAGCGTGATCTTCGGAGCGGCTGCCGGCTTGGACCTCAGCCTATGGAGCGGCTTCGTGTCGAGCGCGAAATCAACCCGGTCGTTCGAGATAAACGTGATCGTCCCGCGGCGAACCTCATCCCCGGTTGCGATGTCGAACTCCTGCCCCACTTCAGCACGAAGCACGCGAGCAAGGTGCGCCGCGTGCTCGCCCACCAAAGCGGCGGTCGTTCCACTAACCTCGTCGGCGATCCAGCGGCGTCGTGTCATGGGTTGGTCACGTAGGGACAGCCGCCCTCGGCTGTCCGGGCGAGCGTAGCTCGCCGGGGTTTTCGCCCTTCGTTGCAACTAACGCTTGGCGGGGCTGCGCCCGCTGGGCAGCCGAGGGCGGCTGTCCCTACGCAAACATGTCCTTCACGCGTCCCAACAGCGACCGGTGCTGCGGTTTATTTTCCACCGGGAATATTTCCCCCAGTTCGCTCAGCAATTCGCGCTGGCGCTTACTCAGCTTTCCGGGTGTTTGGATTCGCACCTCGACATAGAGATCGCCTTTGCCGCGACCATTGAGTACCGGCACGCCTTTGTTCCGGATGCGAAACGACGTTCCCGACTGTGTGCCTTCGGGAACCTTCAGCCTGTGCTCGCCCTCCAGCGTGGGAACCACGATCTCGGTGCCCAAAGCAGCTTGGGGAAACGAGATCGGCACCACGCAGTGCAGGTCGTTGCCCTCGCGCTCAAAGAAAGCATGTTCTTTGACGTGCAGCACAACATACAAATCGCCTGCCGGGCCGCCAAACGCGCCCGCTTCGCCCAGTCCGCTGAACCGAATGCGCGTGCCGTCCTCCACTCCCGCCGGCACCTTGGCCTCCACCACGCGTTCGCGCAGCAAGCGGCCTTCGCCTTTGCACTTCGGGCACGGATCGGTGATTACGCTGCCCGCGCCCTGGCAGGTGGGGCAGGTGCGAGCAATGCTGAAGAACCCTTGCTGATACCGCACCTGGCCTCGGCCATCGCACGACCGGCAGGTGACCGGAGTCTTACCGGGCGCTGCGCCGTTTCCGCGGCACGAGTCGCAGGTCTCATGGCGGCGCACGCTGACTTGCTTCTCGGCGCCGAACACGGCTTCGTCAAATTCAAGATGCAAGTCTTCGCGCAGATCGGCTCCGCGCTGGGCGCGGCTGCGGCGGCGTCCGCCCTGCCCGAACAGGTCGCCGAACCCGAACATGTCTCCAAAAATGTCGCCGAAATCCTGGAAGATGGTGGGATCGAATCCCGCCGGACCTCCAGCATTGCCGCCTAGACCGGCGTGTCCGAAGCGGTCATACAAAGATCGCTTCTCGCTGTCGGCAAGAATGGCATACGCCTCCGTGATTTCCTTGAACTTTTCCTCCGCGTCAGGATTATTCGGGTTGCGGTCGGGATGGTACGTCATCGCGAGCTTGCGGTAGGCGCTCTTGATCTCGACGTCGGTGGCCGCACGGGCAACACCGAGTACTTCGTAATAATCGCGTTTCGTATTAGCGGCCAGAAACTCCCCCACTCAATTAAACAACAATGAAGTCGAACGTGAAGTTGAGCGAATCAGTTAAGCATATCCAAGCTATCTCAACAAATCGCTTCGGGAAGGGCACAGCTTCAGCCGTGCCACCCAAAGCCAATAAAGACAAGGGCTTTAGCCCCTGAGGGCGCTATCCGCGGCTATTACGAGCCACCCGCACCATCGCGGGACGCAACAGGCGATCCTTGTACTTGTAGCCGCGCTGCAGTTCGTCGAAGACGTGATGATCCGCGACCTCGGTCGTATCGACCATTTCGACGGCTTCGTGAACCCGCGGATCGAAAGCCTGCCCCACCGCCGGAATCGGCTGCACTCCAATTTTCTGCAGAGCATCCTGAAACTGCCGGTAGATGAGCTCAACGCCGTTGCGGAAGTCGTTGGAGTTCGAATTGGAGTCGCCGCCGCCGGCCTTCAGCGCCCGCTCAAAACTGTCGAGGATCGGCAGAAAGTTCCTGATGGCGTCGGCCGCGGCGAATTCGCGGAATTCCTGCTGTTCGCGCGCCGAGCGCTTGCGGGCATTGTCGAATTCCGCCTGCAAGCGTGCCAGCCGGTCCAGAAGCGCATCGCGC
Source organism: uncultured Acidobacteriaceae bacterium (assembly GCA_963767605.1). Lineage (GTDB taxonomy): Bacteria > Acidobacteriota > Terriglobia > Terriglobales > Acidobacteriaceae > Acidiflorens. Next base: position 238,106 of record CAVYEP010000014.1, read on the forward strand.
TCGGCCTTAAGCGGTTCGGTTTCCGACACGGCGCCGACCTCGGCTGGTTTGGCCACGGCTCCGGCAGGCGCAGCTTCTTCTCCGCTCTCCGCGGCCGGAAGTTCGTGCTCGAGATCAAGCCCCGCATCGGTCTTTCCGTTTCCCTTACCCATACTTCTCGATTACTCCGATTCGTTTAAAAGTTTGTCAAACAGCCGCGCGATGTACGACACCGCCGACATGGTGTGCTGATAATCCAGCCGCGTAGGTCCAATCACGGCCAGCGACCCCATGACTTCGCCGCCAACGCGCGCGGGAGCGCCAATCAAGACGAAATTCTGCAAATGCGAAGCAGGCAAAGCCTCGTCGAGCCCGATCACCACGCGCACCGCCTCCTGCCGCGTGTCCAGATAAGCGCTGAGCAGCTTTACGACTTTTTCTTTTTCCTCAAGCGTCCGCAGCATGTCCTGCAGCCGCTGCCGATCTTCCTCGCCGGCCACCTGATTTGTGACGAGGTTCGTAACCAGGTTCGCCGCCCCTTCCACGAAGACCGCCTGCGTGTCGTCCGTCGAAGCCAACGCGCCCTGCTGATAAAGCTGCTCAATGGACTTCATCAGCCGGTCATACTCGCTGCGTTCTTGTTCCAGCCGGCGCGCCAGCTCGGCCCGCATGTCGGCCATAGTCCAGCCGCGAAAATTCTCATTGATGTAGCGCGCCGCCAAATCGAGATCGGACTGCTGAATATCCAGCCGCAGCACACGATCGCGGACCACTCCCGAGCGAGTGACCACAACCGCCAGCACCTTCTGATCGCCCAAGCGAGAAAAATAAACATGCTCAAGCGCATTCCGAGGTCCGCTGGTAGCGACGGTAATGCCCACGCTATGCGAGATCAGGGAGAGCACATGCGAAGTCCGCTCCATGAACTCCGCCACATCCGTAACCCCGGTCAAAGTGTCCTGAATAATGCTCTGGTTCTCGTACGAAAGATGCGCCTCGCCACTGAGTTGCTCGACATAATAACGATAAGCCTCCGCCGTAGGCACCCGCCCCGCCGAAGCGTGAGGCTGCTCCAGAAATCCAGCATCGGCCAGGTCGGCCATCACATTGCGGATCGTAGCCGCACTCAGCCCTTCGCGGCTCGAGCGAGCAAGCGTGCGCGACCCCACCGGCTCTCCGCTGGCGATGAATGTTTCGACGATAGCGGTAAGGATTTCGCGTTCCCGTCCGCCCGCTGGCCCTGCTGGCATATCAACCTGAGTAAGGAGCCGAACCGCTCCTCTAAATTCTTTAGATGCAGTGGCTTAGATAAAGACTCCACCACGCCTAATTGGAATTCTAGGGAGTGGTGGCGGGGGGTGTCAAGGATGGGGCGGGGTGAGCATTATATCCCCCTGCGGACTTTCTCTTTGCGTGGGTCTTATCGTGGGTCCTAATCTGGGTCCTAATCTATGATCGAGCCGTTGGTCGATTCTCCAGCCTTCGCTTCTCCAGTCTTTGATTCTCGATGATCAAGAAGCCGGTCGGTGAACCGCCTTGCTTGTTCGATCAGTTCTCTGGTCCGAGACTTGGATACACCGAGAATCTTAGCCGTGCGGTACGGCGTGGCAAAGCGGCTGTCGACTCTGATTGTCTGGGTCATCTGGGTAGATTAAGGCATGGGCACCCGGCCTTATTCAACAACTTGTTCAAAATTGAACAGACACAAACCGGACATCCGTTGTAAGTTTTATTTCCACTTTACTAACCGGACAGCCGTGGGGCGCTGTCACAGATCGTCACCTGATGCTGTAGGAGGATGCGCCCCACTGTGTCCGTCTCCTTGGTGGCGTAGTGGCGCTTCATCTTTCCTTCCCCAACAACCACTACGCCACCCTGCCTGAGGAAGCGTTCAATTTGCTGCGATCGGCGGGAAAACGACCCGATCTTTTCTCCAGTTCCATCCGCAAAGTCCCAGCCGTGGCGGGATGGTCGCCAGGAATTTCAGCGCGAATAGTGTACGCACCGAGTGCCGGGTGCCCCATCCTAACGTCGCGCTTTTTGCGACGTTAGGGTGGGATTCGAGTGCCGAGTCATCGTAAGCTGTGTTGGGACTTGCACAGGTTTGCGTCGTGTAGCGCGGACACTCCTGTCCGCGTGCCGGTTCCACCAGCAAGCTTAAGGTCCGCTAAATCGCAAGAGGGAGAGGATTGTGGAATCCCACCTTTCGAAAAGCGCGATAGGTGGGGCGAGCGGCGGTCCTAGGCAACTACAAAGGCCGCCATCGCTTCGTTTGAGTCTGCTAGGTTAGCAACGCGAGCAACGGAACGGAGTACGTCGAAGGACCAACTGATTGACGGGTCATGTCTCTGCTCTTCGGTTGCGTAGACCAGTGCTACCGCCTGATCCCGGGTGACGATCTGTTGCTCCACGACCTTCTCAAACATCCATGCCGAATCGTGAACCACCCGCCGAAGTGGTGTCCGCCTGCCAGCGAGGGGCACGCGCTGAAACAGCCGTTTCAGTGTGCCATTGCTGTACGCGTGACTGAATTCAAACGATTCCGTAACGTTATCCGCCACGAGACAGTTGACCTGATATCGGTCGTGGAAGTTCTTGTTTCGTGTTAGCTGCAGTCGCCGGATAATGTCATCCGCAACTTGATCGAGCGCCGCATCCCGCATTTCGTCCGCAGAAGGTGGCTCTACCAACTTGTGAAAGAGATCATTCGTGACGTGTTGAATCTCTTCGCTCTGGAAGTCCTGGAGAATGACTCCGCCGTCGGCCAGCCAGAAATTGCCACGGCCGGTCTGCTTCAAGCTGTCCGACCACTTTTCCAGAGTTCGTCCGGCACGCAGCGGCTTTGAGTCCAATTCGTTCCGCCAGAAGTCCACCCATTGCCTGTAGGCGGCCATGCTCGTAACGAACGGCGGGATACTTCTTCCGTCAATTTCACCCGGGCTATTGATCTTTTCTGCGACAAAACGTGCCGATACCGCGGTCTTCGTCCACACAATAATCCCGATGTTCTTGGGCTCCATTCGTTGGAGGTCCGATACGTACTTCGCAACCAAATAACGGGGTGTGTCACTCATCGGAACAATCTCCAGCTACGGATACCAGTGAACTGGGCTCTGTTTTCCTCAACTATCTGTGCCAGTTTTCCCCGTCGATGTTTGAGGAAATCCTCTGCGGCTGCGGCCTCGGCTTTGGTACAGCCTAGGCTGGGTAGTTCGCTACATAGATCTTCTATGACATAGTCCGGGATTTGTCGAATCCTTTCAATCCAGCGGCCGAAATGGGCGTCTGTATTGACCTGATCCAACAGGCAATGACGGTTCCCCGCAGTGTGTGAGCCCGCAGATATGGCAAGCCTATCACGAAGCCTTGCGAGTCGTGCAGCGCCCTCGCCCGCATCCTTACCGAACATCGCATGGCCATGATCAAAAACGTTCATCTTGGGCGGTTTAGGGGAGTAGTCCACAGAGAAATTGCGCCCGTGCCGATCAGAGTTGGCGATTAGAATATCAAACAGTAGGAGACCAGTTGATTCTTGTGGCAACACCTCCACGCACCTCGTCGCATTGACGGGCGGTAGGGTGTTCCCTGTGAGGTTGAAGTCTAGAGAAGCAAAAAAGAGATCGTTTCCCTTTGGCGGGTAAAATACGCCTGCGGGAGGCACAGACAGGCCCAGAAAGCGCCCGATTTCCCCGCAGACCACTTCGTTGGCTACACAGTACGGTGCATTGGGGCAGTTCTTCTTCGCTACGCCAGGGATCGAGACAATCTGACTGTCACTCACGCCCGCGCCGAGAGGCAGCCCAAGTAGCGTTATACGATATCGGCCGCTTCCTGCTGGCATAAGTGCCGTCGGATGCAGATTCTAACACGCGAACTGGTTAAAACCCGAACATCGGTACCGAAGATGCGAGATGGAGACGCGCCGCATCAGCACAGTGCTTCCTCGACCGATTGCTCGACCGATTTGGTCCTCGAATCTAGCGGCCTGCTGAGTCACCTCACTTGTCTGCAATCAACTCCCCCGCAGCCGCGCTCGCCAAGACACACAGCTCCTTGAAGACGTGTGCATTGAACGGAGACGTCTGACCAGCTTTGAGCAGCGTCTCCCTAAACTTGGCCCTAAGGATCCGGTAGATAGCCATCATCTGCTGCACTGTTGGCTGTCGATAGCCTCCAACGAAGATGTTGCAGCATTCACGGAACACGCCGCGGACTGTACCATCGTGAATGTAGACATCGGTTCCATTGAGGTCGCTCAGGGACTTTTGAACCCGATGCGCCTGGGACTCGCATACCGCCCACGAACCGCCTCGCTGTCTTGCTTTGTCCAAACCGACCGTCAAACCGAGCTCAAATGGCATATTGAATCTGGGCGTTAGGGGAACAGTTCGATCAAGTTGTACCCGGGAAAGGTCGTGGACGGAATATCTGCACTTCTCAATCAAGTCCTGAATCCGCTCGAGCCGTCGGCGACTGAATGGGATTTCGAGGGTGGCACGCGGGATAAAGCCGAACGCGCTGATGGCGGCGATGTAGGCGAGGAAAAGATTCTCGAACTGCGAGTCATACGGAATGTTGAGGAAGACTGATTCCGTTTTGGCCGCTGGTCCTCGGTTCATCCGTCTTCGTTTTTCTAGCTTTCGTCTCGGCATGCGTCCGGCTGGTCTTCTTTTTAAAGACAAATTTACTTGTGCGCGAGTCACGGATTTCTCCGCTGACCGTCCTGATCAACCGATCGGTCCTGATCCCTGAAACGCCCAAGGCCCTCGCTGTGTCTCGCGCGGTCGCTGGTCGGCCCGGGGCAGGCTGGCGGCGCCTTAGATAGTCACTCAGAGACTCCGAGTTCGTCTCCCTAAGCACGGTTGCAAGGCTGGCGTCACTGCGGAAACCCTTAGCGAAATCGCCGCCATATTCGCGACGGAGCGTACCCACAAGGGTGTCGCTTCGTTTACGACGGAGCTCGCCCTTATCGTCCCGGCAGCGGTCGTCCAATCCACTGGGGCAAGGCCTTCTTCGCTTGTCCGAATTTGTAGACACTCACAATCCCCCAGGGTCAGTATAACGCGCCACGATAGACCGCGCATGACTCAGCGCGACAGTGCAAACGGGCTGCTGCGGACGCTCAATCTAAACCGCAGCGGTTGCGATCTAGCGCTTGTGTTTCAAATAATCGCTCAGCGACTCCGAGTCCGTTTCCCGCAGAACCGTGCCAAGGGTGGCATCGCTGCGGAAATCCCTCGCAAAGTCGTCGCCATACTCTCTCCTCAATGTGCCGACGAGCGTATCGCTTCGCTTGCGGCGAATCTCGCCATCACCATCCCGGCAGCGATTATCCAATCCTGTATCGCAATTCTTTCCCATGTTCGTTCCTCCAAATAAAATAGGGCGCGGCGTCCGCCGTGCCCCTTACTTCACAGCTTACGTCTACTCAACTGCCACAACTTGTTGATCTCAGCGGCTAAAAGCCGCCCATGCTGGTTCTCGTTTCGGCATGGCTAAAGCCATGCCCTACCCAAATCCTCGTGTCCAAAAGGCGCAAACTGGGCCTCCCGTCTCCGCCTAAAGTCTTGATTTATAAAGACTTTACAAGCAAGCACTTTATTCTCAAAGACTTAGCGACTCCATCCCGCTAAGTCTTTGACTTTAAAAGACCGCAACAAGGGGGCAAGACGCGGCCCCTCTAGCTGCAGCCACTGGTTGATCCGCAGCTCATGCACTTGTAGCAACTGCCGTTGCGCACCATGATGGAGCCGCAGACGTGGCAACTGGGAGCGTCTCCCATGTCGATCATGCTGGCGAGCGCGTCGGCGGCATGAACAGAACCGGTCGTTGGTCGTCCGTCGCTGGTCGTTGGGCCAGAACCTATCGATCCGTTTAGATCGCCTACGCCTTCGGGAGCGGGCCAGGTCTTGGGACGCAGGTTGTCGAACAGCAACTGCTGCTGTCCGGTGAGGAAGCGCAACTCCAGCCAGCGGAAAATGTAGTCTACGACCGACTTGGCAAAACCGATGTCGGGATTGTTCGACCAGCCGCTGGGCTCAAAGCGGATGTGCGCGAACTTCTCGCAGAGCAGGCGCGCAGGAACTCCGTGCTGCAGCGCGATTGAGACCGCGAGCGCGAAGCTGTCCATCAAGCCGGAAACAGTCGAGCCTTCCTTCGCCATCTTGATGAAGATCTCGCCGGGCTCGCCGCTGGGATAGAGGCCGACGGTGATGTAGCCCTCATGGCCTCCAATGTTGAACTTGTGGGTCACCGACATGCGCTCTTCTTTTAAGCGGTGACGCACGGCGCGCGGAGGAGCTTCGAGATTCTCGTCTTCCGCGAGCGCCATGGCCGCTGCGTTTCGCGCCGCATCGCCCTTGGTGGAGTTCGCCGTCTTCGTTCCCGCCGCCGAAAGCGGTTGCGACTGTTTGCAGCCATCGCGATACACAGCTACCGCCTTCAGGCCCAACTTCCAGGCTTGAATGAACGCCTCGGAAATATCGTCTACCGTGGCTGCGTTCGGCAGGTTCACGGTCTTCGAGATCGCTCCCGAAATAAAGGGCTGCGCGGCAGCCATCATCTTCAGGTGTCCCATGTAGTGAATGGAACGCGTACCCTTCGCCGGCTTGAACGAGCAATCAAACACGGCTAGGTGCTCGTCCTTCACATGCGGCGCGCCTTCGATGGTGCCGGTCGCGTCGATGTAGCTCACGATCGCATCGGTTTGTTCGTGAGTGTAACCGAGTTTGAAGAGCGCGCTGGGGACGGTGTTGTTCACAATCTTGATCATGCCGCCACCAACCAGTTTCTTGAACTTGATCAGCGCCAGATCGGGCTCTATGCCGGTTGTATCGCAGTCCATCATGAAGCCTATCGTTCCGGTTGGAGCTAGCACCGTAACTTGGGAGTTCCTATAGCCATGTTTTTCGCCGTGGGAAAGGGCTTCGTCCCAGCATTGTTTCGAGGCTTCTATCAACTCGGAGAGTTGAGCGGCTGCGGAGCTTCGCTCCGCTTGGACGGGCGAGACGCCCGTCCCCACACTTGTCCCCACACGAGCACTGCCTATGTTGTTTACGCTGGCTCTATGCATTCTTATTACGTCTAAGAATGGCTCTCTATTTATGTACCAGCCGGGGCAGGCTGCTCCGGGCATGTTTTCCGCGGTGGTTACTCCCAGGCGCGTTTGTACTGTGTCGGTTATGGGAGCTAACAGTTGGCATTGCTCGGCTATTCTTGACGACTGGAGATAGGCTTCGCCGCACATGATCGCGGTTACACAGGCGGCGTAGTCTCTTCCGGCGTCGCTGTCGTAGGGCAGGCCCGCGGCCATTAACAAGGCGCCTAAGTTGGCATAGCCTAGTCCCAGCGGGCGATAGTCGTGCGAATTCTTGCCTATGATTTCGGTGGGGTAGCCGGCGTTGTCTACCAGAATTTCTTGCGCGGTGATTACCACGTCCACGGCGTGCCTGTAGGCTTCCACATCGAAGGAGCCGTTGGGCGCGAACTTCAGCAGGTTCAGGCTGGCTAGGTTGCAGGCGGAGTCATCGAGGAACATGTACTCGCTGCAGGGATTCGAGGCATTGATGCGGGCGGTATTTTTCGACGTATGCCAGCGGTTGACCGTTGTGTCGTACTGCATGCCGGGATCGCCGCAATGCCAGGTGGCCTCGGAAATCTTCTGCAGCAGGTCTTTGGCTTTGTAGGTGTTGACTACGCGGCCGCCGACGATCGCGCGGGTGGAAAAATCTGTGTCGCGCATTACGGCTACCATGAAGTCGTCGGTTACCCTCACCGAGTTATTCGCGTTCTGGAAGAAGATGGAGCTGTAGGCATCGGAGTCAGGATGCGATCCGTCGTATCCCTGGGCTACTAGCGCGTGGGCCTTGGCTTCTTCTTTACTCTTGCACTCAATGAAGTCAACTATGTCGGGATGGTCGATGTTCAGGATTACCATCTTCGCGGCGCGTCTGGTCTTGCCTCCGGACTTGATGACTCCGGCGAAGGCGTCGAATCCTTTCATGAAGCTTAACGGGCCGCTGGCGGTGCCGCCTCCGCTTAGAACTTCGGTGGAGGAACGCAGCGGGGAGAGATTGGTGCCGGTCCCGGATCCCCACTTGAAGAGCATGCCTTCGGTCTTGGCCAACGTGAGGATGGAATCGAGCGAGTCTTTCACCGAGTTGATGAAGCAGGCGGAGCATTGCGGGCGCGTGTATCCGGTGGCGCCGAATTCGACTTGCTGCGTGGTGAAATTCCAGTGCCAGTTGGTGGCGTCGGATTTGGGCTCGACGCGTTCGCAGCCTACGTTGAACCAGACGGGCGAGTTGAAGGCCACGTGCTGGCGAATGAGCAGGTGGACTAACTCGTCGTGGAAGGTGGCGGCGTCTTCGGAGGAGCGGAAGTATCCATCTTTCATGCCCCAGTCGCGGATGGTTTCGGCGACGCGGGCTACCAGTTGACGGACCCCGGTTTCGCGCTCGTCGGTGCCGACCTGTCCGTGGAGATATTTCGAGGCGACAATGTTGGTCGCGGTCATCGACCAGTCTTTGGGGACTTCGACATTCTTCTGCTCGAAGATCATGCCTCCCTGGGAGTCGGTGATCTGAGCGGTACGAAGTTCCCACTCGACTTCGGAGTAGGGAGAGACGCCGGGCTTGGTGAAAAAGCGACGGAAGGTGAGGCCGGGGGCCTTCTTCTTATTCGCGGTGCTGGCGGCGGTTGGAGTCTTTAGTTGATCGCTCACTTCGGGCATTTCCTTCTCCTCATTAGATGATGACAAACAGCAGTCGGTCGAAATAACAGGTTCTAAGTTTCTTATCCATATCTTAAGAATGCTCGTAAAAAGACTGCGAAAACATCGGGCAACGATGCCAGGCTCCCTGATGGGGCATTCTATTTTCAAGAAGCTTGCGGTATCGCTGAAGCGATACCCTGATACGAAACCTTATGGAGCGGGATCACCCTGTGAGCTTTTTCGGTAGTTGTGCTCAGGGAGCGTGGTGGTGAGGGGTGGTTCAGGCGACACGGCTCCTGCGAGTTCAGAGACAGCGGCCGAGCTACGCTCTGCTGAACAACTGGGGGCGGCTGTACCCACGCAGGCTTGCGAGGGCGCCCGTCCCCACACGGGCTGCGAATCGCCGGCCGGGCATTCGATGCCGTGGCGGGCAAAAGAGGCAGCAACGAGTTCGATCAAACTTTCCATCGGGGGCTCCTAAATGGCGCTGAGGAGACGGGGCAAGCCCCGTCTCTACACGAGCGGGCTACGGCAGCGCTGAAATCGCCCTAATTCCGTCGATGAATTCCCCCCGGGGGAGTCCGGCAAGGCCAGACGAGGGGAAGCCACCGCGCGGTTCCATCTGCTTTTCCATCCACTCCGGAGGGATGGTTTTCCGTGAGGGGGAAGACGCGAAGTCACCTCGACTTTGAGTCTCGCCCTTGTATTTACGGTCGTAGCCTCCTTCCACGGAGGTCAGCCAAAAGTGCTCTGGGATGCTTAACGTACTCCCGTATATGGGGTCTGTCAAGAGGGAAACACAACATATTGTAGCTCGAAAGTGTTAAGGGCACCGAACTGGGAAAATTGGCCGATCGCCAACGCCGCGTCCTGGGTGGGGAGGCGGGGCAAGCCCCGTCTCTACAGCAATTTGCCTCAAGCGGTAGCACGGGGGCGCTGTTCTGGGGAGGCTCGGGTTACGGGGCGGGCTAGGACGCCTGGGGCTCCGTGGGTGTCTGTGAGCGGCACGTAGATGTCTTCGAAGATGGCTTGGGTGGTGATGCGTCTTATGCCGTCAGAGGACTCGACGAGGTAGTCGCCTGGGCGGCCGGACTGTTCGCGGCCGAGAGCGTCGGTAAAAACGAGCGGTTGGGTGAGTTGACGAGCGCGCACCAGGAAACGGGTGCGATAGACGGTCCAAGGGCATTCAAGATTCATGGCGCTTTCTTTCACCCTTCGGCAGGGCGGGGTCGTTTCTGGCTTTCTGGTTTTCTGGTTTCTGGCTTTGACCGGGCACGGTCTCTGCTCGGAGCGAAATGCTTGCTTCGAGTGGAGCGAATGTACGCGCACGGAGAGGGCGGGTCAATACCATAAGAATTGTGCAACGGTGGAATTTCGGTTCGCGAATGGCATGGGATGAATCGGGATCAAGCATTGGTCGAGGTGAATGGCGGCGGGCGCACGAGTGGCGGGGTTTGAGAGGCGTGGAGGAAATTGCGTTGCACGATTCCGCGCACGACGGCCGGAATTTGCACAAGGGGCGCACAGAAAAGAAACAGTTCGCCAGTACTCAGTTGGCCGCTGGCCGGTAAACTTTAGCCGAGGACGCGAAGCGAAGGACCTGCTGTCGCGTGCACTGTCAAGAAAGCAGGTCCTTCGCTTCGCTCAGAATCACAAATCACAAAAGGGCACCGACACTTTATGTTCAGGACACGATTCGTGCGCGACATCGTCACGGAATTCTTGCCTCCGGCTCGAACTGGAAAGAGGCAACGGGCGATTATTTTGTGCGATGGGATGCCTTCGATTCCGCGCAAACAGCCGTTGGCTGAATTTCTTTCCGCCAAGGGATATTGGGTGTTTTATCCGCGATATCGCGGCGCGTGGGAAAGTGGCGGAGAGTTTCTGGCCCGATCACCGCACTTGGACATTCTGGACGTGATTGGCGGGCTGTCAAGAGAGTTTCGGGAGCTTGCATTTGGACGGCGATTTCGCGTCGCGCTGGATGAACTTTTTGTGATCGGGGGGAATTTTGGCGGTGCGGCAGCCATCTTGTCGTCGCTCGATCCGCGTGTGAAGAAGGTGGTTGCCAATTGTCCCGTGGTGGATTGGGCCATTCTTCCGCGCGCGGAGAAAAAGGAGACTTCAAATCCGAGCTACGCCGCGTATATTCGCTCGGCGTTTGGCAGCGGGTATCGCCTGTCGGATAGAAATTGGAGCAAACTGCGGGGTGGAGCGTTCTACAACCCCGCCTATCACGCCCGTGACGTTACGGCTTCGAAGATCATGATGTTTCATGCACAGGATGATCCTTATGTTCCTTATCAGTCGGTCAAGAAATTTGCGCGGGTTACAAGAGTTCGGTTGAAGTTGTTCCGCCGCGGTGGTCACCTGAGCACAGACTTGATTGTTCGAAGGCATTGGAGGGAGATCAGGGCTTTTTTTGAGAGTTGACTGTCCCCTGTCCCCGGGTTTTAGTTGGACGGCTTCGATTCGGCGGAGGCCTGCTTTTTGGCTAATGACCGGATGTAGTTGACCAGATCCCAGAGTTGCTCGGGCTTGACGCGATTGCCTTCGGGAGGCATATCGCCGTGGCCGGTCTTGATGATATAGAAAAGTTCGCCGTCGGTGCGGTCTTTGAGCCGCGCCGGATCGGTAAGGTCGGGGACTTTCAGATCCTTGGCAACAGCGGTCTTGCCGTCGCCATTCACGCCGTGGCACGAAGCACAGTCGTAGCTATAGATCTGCTTGCCTTGAGCGATGGATTCGGGCGTGGGCTTCACCGGGTTCGGCTCGCGGGCGGCCTTGACGGGAACCGGGTAGTAGCCGGTCTTGGGAGCGGGCTTGGTTTCTTGCGCCGAGGAGAACAATGAAACCAGTACAAACAGGCTGAGAGCAGGCGCAGGCAGACGCATGGCGACCTCCAACGATTGAGACCCCGTACCCCTTCTGCAGTCTATCTTACGCTGGGAGGCAAGCGCTGGAAGGCAAGGGGCGCGTACAGAGCCTGCCCTGAGCGAAAGTCGAAGGGGGTGTCCGCTCCGCCAACTGCCGAGTTGCGCTCGGCTGGACGGGGCGGAGCCCCGTCCCCACACGAGCTACTTCTTGATTGACGACTGGTAGCGCTTGTTGATCTCTTCCCAGTTCACAACGTTCCACCATGCCTGCAAATATTCGGGGCGGCGGTTGTTGTATTTGAGATAGTAGGCGTGCTCCCAGACGTCGTTGCCGAAGATGGGCTGGAGACCTTGGGAAATTGGGTTGTCCTGGTTGGGGGTGGAGAGGATTTTCACTTCGCCCTTGGAGTCACCGGCCAGCCAGACCCACCCGCTGCCGAACTGGGCTGCTCCAGCGGCATTGAATTTTTCCTGGAAGGTCTTGAAGTCGCCAAAGGTTTTCTTGATCACTTCGGCGATGGGGCCGGTGGGATCGCCGCCGCCGTGGGGCTTCATGATGTTCCAGAACATGGTGTGGCTGACGTGGCCTCCGCCATTGTTGCGGACAGCGCCGCGGATGTCTTCGGGGATGGCGTTCAGGTCGCGGATGAGATCCTCCGCGGTTTTATTGTGCAGATCGGGATGCTTGTCGAGCGCCGCGTTCAGGTTCTTGACGTAGGCGGCGTGATGCATATCGTGATGCAGGTGCATCGTCTTTTCGTCGATGGTGGGTTCGAGCGCCGTGTAATGGTACGGCAAGGGGGGTAGTTCATGCGCCATTTCCTTGTTTCCTCCAAAAGACTACAGATGACGGAATGCGGCTGAAAGATTCAGGAGGGACGGGCTGGTTGGGCCGGCGGCCCCATACATTTGTAACATTTTGGAGGAACAAATCGAGCCATCGACTTCGCCGCGGAGACAGGGATCGAATCGTGTTACGATCCGCATAAAGACCTGACGTGCGCTGATTGTCGTCTTATGACCAAGGCTGGCCTTGGCGCGGGTAGGGCGGCAAGCGGCTGAGAAGAGTCCGGGCCAGGTGACCCCGGGGGCCGCGCCTCGAAAGGGAGCCACTTCCATGAAAACGATGGCTACGTTGTTTTTGCTGCTGGCGGTTTCCGCGGCTGCGATGGGTCAGAGTGGGGACGCGGACAAGAGCAAGATCGTCGCGTTGGAAAATGCGTGGAACCTGGCGGAACAACACAAAGACGTGAAGGCACTCGACGAACTGCTGGGCAGCAACCTGGTCTATATCGACTACGACGGCACGGCCCAAAACAAGGAACAATTCCTGGCCAGTGTGCGCAAGCCGTCGCTGCATCCGGAACAGATCGTGAATGAATCGACTACGGTTTACATGTACGGCACAGCGGCGGTGGTGACCGGCACGTATCGCGAAAAAGGCGTCAACAATGGCAGGACCTATTTGCGGCGCGGCCGCTTCACCGACACCTGGATCTATCTAAACGGGACCTGGCAGTGCGTGGCCAGCCAATCGACGCTTCTCAGCCGGTGATGCGAAGAGGAAGTCCGAGGAACTCACCTATATAATTCATGGCTACTTTGTTTCTGTAACGCCGTAACTGTTTGACAAGTCCTACGGTGGAGGGACGGGCGTCTCGCCCGTCCAGCCGGGCGGGGACGCCCGGCGCTCCACCAGCACGGTTCTGGTCCGGGAGGGTCTTTGAAGGTTCTATTGCTGGAGAACATTAGCGGAGTGGCGGCTTCTCAGTTTGAGGAAGCGGGGTTCGAGGTGGAAGCGCTCAAGGAGGCGCTGGACGAACGCGAACTGCTTGCGAAGGTGCGCGGAACTTCGATTTTAGGCGTCCGGTCAAGGACGCGGATCACGGCGGCGGTTCTGGATGCGACTCCGGAACTGGTGTCGGTGGGGGCGTTCTGCATTGGCGTCGACAAGATTGACCGTGCGGCCTCGAGCGACCGGGGGATTGCGGTGTTTAACGATCCGCACTCGAACAGCCGGTCGGTGGCGGAGTTGGCGATCGGGGAGATCATCCTGCTGATGCGGCGGACGTTTGAGGCGAGCACCCGGCTGCATGGCGGGGTGTGGAATAAATCGGCAGCGGGATCGCATGAGGTGCGCGGGCTGACTTTGGGAATTGTGGGCTACGGGAAGATTGGGTCGCAGCTGTCGGATCTGGCCGAGGCGTTGGGCATGCGGGTGGTGTTCCACGATGTGGCGCATGTTTTGGCTCGCGGGAATGCCCGGCCAGTCAGCTTTCGCGAATTGCTGGAGACTTCCGACGTCATCACTTTGCATGTCGATGGGAAGGCGCAAAACCGCGATTTATTTGGGGAAGACCAGTTCCGCCTGATGAAGGATGGGGCTTGCCTGATCAATCTTAGCCGCGGGTTTGTGGTGGATCACGAGGCTTTGGCCCGGCATTTGAAGAGCGGAAAGCTGGCGGGAGCGGCGATCGATGTGTTTCCGCAGGAACCGGAGAGTGGCGGCGCGTTTTCAAGCCCGCTAAAAGGGCTGCCCAATGTGATTTTGACTCCTCATATTGGCGGGAGCACGGAGGAGGCGCAGGAGAATATCGGGCATTTTGTTTCGGCGCGGATGATCGATTACTTCAAGACCGGGAATTCGCTGCTGAGCGTGAACCTGCCGAATTGTCATCTGGACATTGACCCGAGCCAGGACACAAACGGGGACCGGGACTCTGTGCCGGGATCGCACCGGCTGACGCACATCCACCGCAATGTGCCGGGAATCTTGCGCGCGATTAACGACATTCTGGCGGATCGCGGGATCAATATCGACCGGCAAGTGCTGGATACTCGCGGGCAGCTGGGATATGCGATTTACGACATCAATCGAGCTTGCGACGAGGAATTGCTGGAGAAGTTGCGGAGCGTGCCGCATACGATTCGGGTGCGGGTGCCGGGAGAGTTGTGAGGAAATCAGGTGGCGGAGGCAGCGGCGGTGTTGGCGGAAGGTGTGGTTGGGCCGGGGGTGGAAATCGAATCGAGAGACGGGCCAGGGGTGGTTACGGGAGAGGCTGGAATTCCGTTGATGTAGATGGTGGGGGCGACGGTTCCGGCCCGCACGGTTTGGCCCGCGGGCAGCAGACCCACCGCCCGATTTCTTCCCGAACCCTTGGCTTGGTAAAGGGCAAAATCGGCTAACACGAGTACCTGGTCGTGAGACACGAGCTTGGGATCGCTCTCGGTCCATGGAAAGACCGCCCAACCGAGAGAACAGGTGACGCGCAGGTCGGCTTTGCTGGCTTCCACGCGATAAGGCTTCGATCCGACCGAATCGAGAATGCGATTGGCGAGAATGTGGGCTTCCCTGCGGTCGGTATAGCGCGATAGAAGGAGAAATTCCTCGCCGCCCCAGCGGATGACCGCATCGGAAAGGCGGGCGGCAGAGTTGATACGGCGCGCGACCTCGGCCAGCACCTGATCTCCAATCTTGTGGCCGAACTGGTCATTGACCTTCTTGAAGTGGTCGATGTCGATCAAATAGAAAACCAGATCGCGATTGCGAACGTCGGCGGATGAATAGTCGGCAAACGAGCGCAGCACCTGCTGCACGTCAGCTTCGATGGAAGTGGTGAAGAACCTCCGGTTGCGAACGCCGGTAAGCAGATCGGTGAGGGAAGCGTCGAGCAACTCACGATTGGCATTGGCCAGTTCCTTTTCCAGGCGGGCCTGTTTCACTATGCCGACAGAAGCGAACACCACCACCGCGGCCAGGGACAGGAAAACGCGGAATTGCCACACCGGGACTGGCAGGGTGCGATCGAGGAACGACCAGGCCGCCAGAAAGGGCAGGACGAGGGTGAAGGGAGCGGCCAGACGCGAAGCCCAGCTCCAGTATCGTTCGCTGTCGGGATCTTCGCGCTCCGACATGGGCTCCAGACGGTACACCATCAGAGCCGCCAACGTCATGCCGGCGATACCGGTCGCGGTCACGGCATCGTACCAACTGCCGCTGAAGGAAACGGCATCGGGGACCGTGTCCGTGACGTATTCCATGACGGTGTCGAAGGCGACGATGGCCGAGAGCAGAGCGTAGAAATGCCGCCATCGTCCCGAACTGTGGCGCCAGCCGAGCACGACGATGGAAAGCAAGATCACGTCCTCGGCCAGTGCGAGAAACGTGTAGGCCGGGTTATAAGACTGGGGCTCCGGAGCCAGGTACTGCCACGGGATCACGAGAAACAGGTAGAGGTACAGCCCCGCCAACAAAAGCAAGAGCAGGTCAAAGGTTCCCAGGCGCTGATGTTGCGGGGTCGGGTCCACGTGAGGGCGCAGCGCAAAGCCCATAATCACGGCCGTCCAAGCGAGAAAAATGCAGGCGTCCCCCAGACTCATGGCAGGGGTTTGCTTCACTACCAGATCCCAATGCATCCACAGAATCTGGCCGCACCCCTCGACGGCATAACCGACACCCAAAAGGATCCACACCAGGCGTTGCCGGCGGTTGCTGCTGCCAAACGCGTTCCTGGCAAAGGCCAGTGCAGCGGAGAGCATCAGAGGCCAGGGTGATCCAGTCGGTGATGGCGGTGAGGCGATAGCACTTCGGGAGGAGCATCGACGCCCCCGCCTGCGCGATTACCAGGCAGACAACGGCGATTGCCCAAATCTTCGAGTTCGATCGAAGACGCACTAACCCCCCACTCGTAGAGCGCGGTTCAAGAACAGCTTTGGGCGCTGAGGAATGGTTCCCCAGGCGGCAAAAGCCATCAAGACGCATGCCTAGAACGGCGCGGCCGAAGCCCCGCCACTCCCAAGCCAATTCATGAACTCGCTGTAGGAATTACAGCCTGTTCTCCGGGGGAACCCAAGTGACCGAAGTCACTTCCGAAGGATCTTCCGAGCAAAACGGCGTCGGCTTGGTCCAACCCCTTAACCACAGGCAACTTAGCGGACATCGGGCCGAAACGCCCGGCAGGACGCCCGGCGCCCCACCGAGTGCTTCTACTTCTTGTCACCTTTCTTCTCTGGTTCGTCCACGGTCAGGTTGTTCGTCACCGAGAATGCGCCGTGGACGCCGTTGGCCTGCATGCCGGCGATTTGCTTGTCCATCTGGCGGGCGACTGCTCCTTCGAGTGTGACGTGTCCGTTGTTGACGATGATATGAATGGGCGGAACGGCACGCAACTGGTACTGACTGAGAACGCTGTTGCCGTAGATGGCGCGGTAGGTAGCGCGGCGGATCCGGTCGTCGTTGCCGGAGGTGGGGAGGACCTCGATGTTGTTGACGACTTTCTCGACCCCTTCAATGCGCTTGACCACATTTTCGGCGTCGGACTTAAGCGTGGGGCGCGCGACCTGGCCGAGCAGGGTCACGGTGCCATCCGTGTCGACCTTGTAGGCGAGGTTGTCAAACACGCCGTAAAAAGGAAGCATCACCAGTTCGTGATGGACTTCGCGAATGATGCGGTCGATGCTCTTCTGACTGAGCGCGCCAGCGGGTGGGTTGTCCTGGATGGCAGCGCTGGCGAGGGCGACCATCGAGAAAATCAGCGGGAGAGCTAGCACTGCGAGCAGCAATTTCTTCATGTGTTTGACCTCACGCAAAATGTTTTACGGCATGGTGAGAGCCCGTGATCTTCTTCACACTTGTCAAAACTGAAAGGGCTGGGAGTTGCACCCGGGGAACCAGCACAATGTCCGCCTATTCTACAGCGAATTCAGCGTGTGTGGCTGCAGGCAGCTGCCGAGCTGCGCTCGGCAGGGACAGCCGAGGGCGGCTGTCCCTACGCAACCCTGGACGCCTTTCTGCGGCGCTCTCTGAAACCTTCTATCAGGAGATAGAGCACGGGGATAAAGAATAAGTTGAGGATGGTGCTCATGATCATGCCGCCGAAGACGGTGGTGCCTACGGAGTGACGTCCGTTCTCTCCCGCGCCACTGGCGGTGACCAGGGGGACGACGCCCAGGATGAAGGCGAACGACGTCATGAGAATCGGGCGCAGGCGGATGCGGGCGGCTTCGACGGCCGCGTCGAGAATGGTCATGCCGCGTTCGCGCAACTGCTCGGCGAACTCCACGATCAGAATGGCGTTCTTGGAGGCCAGGCCGACAAGCATGACGAGTCCGACCTGGCAGTAGACATCGTTCTGCTGGCCGCGAATCCACTGCGCGGAAAGCGCGCCGAGCAAAGCCATGGGCACGGCGAGCAGAATAATGAAGGGGAGAACGAAACTTTCATATTGCGCCGAAAGCGTGAGATAGACGACCAGCGTTCCCAGGCCGAACAGGATGAGCGTGGTCGATCCCGACGCCAGCTCTTCGAGCGAAATTCCCGACCATTCGTAGGTGTAGCCCTGGGGCAAAACTTTCGCGGAGAGCTGCTGCATGGCGTCGATGGCCTGTCCGGAACTGAAACCGGGGGCAGCGGAGCCGTTGATTTCCGTGGAGCGGAAGAGGTTGTAATGACTGATGACTTGCGGCGCAGCGGTCTGGCTGACGACAACTAAATTATCGAGCGGGATCATGGCGCCGGAATCGGAGCGGACGTAGTACTGGCCGATGTCCTGCGGGTGGGAGCGGAATTGTTTGTCGGCCTGCACATACACACGATAGGAACGGTTATTGAAATCGAAATCGTTGACGTAGGCCGAACCCATGTAGACGCTGAGAGTGTCGGTAATTTGGCTGAGCGGGATGTGCAGGCTCTTGGCTTTTTCGCGATCGATGGTGATGACATACTGCGGATCGCTCGCCGTATAGCTGGTGAATAGTCCGGCAAGGTCTTTTTCCTTGCGCTCGCCGGCGGCGCGAGTCAGGTCGTGGGTGACTTTGTCGAGATCCTGAAGGGTGTGATTGCCCTGATCCAGGAGTTCGAATTGGAATCCGCCGAACTGCCCAAGACCTTGCACGGCGGGCGGTTCGAAGGGGATGACGATGGCGCCCGAAATTCCGAAAAAGGGTCCGCGCAGCCGATTGATGACTGCGGCGGCGGTATGTTCGCGTCCCTTGCGCTGCGCATACGGCCGGAGCGACAGGAAGACCAAGCCGGCGTTGGGGGCGCTGCCTCCGAAGCTGAAGCCGGCGACCGAGAAGGTGTTCTCGACCTCAGGGAAATTCCTGGCGATGGCATTCACCTGCAGGCCGATTTTCCGAGTGTATTCGAGCGAAGCTCCGGTGGGCGCCTGGATGGCGACGATGAGATAGCCCTGGTCTTCGGTGGGCACGAAGCCTTGCGGTACTTTCCCAAAGACGAAGTAAGCGAGACCGAGCCCGGCCACAAAAAGGATTAGAGCGACCACTTCGAAACGCAGGAATGCGCGGAGCGCGCGAACGTAGCCATGGGTAACCGCGGCTAGAATGCGGTCGACGCGCTTGAAGAACCAATTCTTTTCGCCATGCTCGCGACCGAGCAAGAGCGCAGAGAGCGAAGGCGTAAGAGTGAGCGCGTTGAAAGCGGAGATCGTGATCGAGAAGGCAATGGTCAGCGCGAACTGGCGGAACAGAATTCCGGTTGTGCCCGGGAAAAAGGCGACAGGCACGAAGACAGCAACCAGCACCAACGATGTGGCGATGACGGCGCCGGTAACCTCCTTCATGGCATCCGACGATGCTTTGACGGGGTTAGACTCGCCCTCGTGCAGATGGCGCTCGATGTTTTCGATAACGACGATGGCGTCATCGACGACCAGACCGGTAGCGAGCGTAATACCAAACAGCGTAAGCGTGTTGATGGAAAAGCCGAGCAGCTTAACAAAAGCGAAAGTCCCGATTAGCGAAACCGGGATCGTGACCGCCGGGATGATGGTGGAGCGCCAATCTTCCAGAAAAACGAAGATCACCAGGATGACCAGGAAGATGGCCGAGCCCAGGGTCGAGACTACGTCGCGAATGGATTCGCCGACCGCGTCGGTGGTATCGAAGGCGAGCTCATACTTCATGCCGGGCGGAAAGCGCTTGGAAAGACGGTCGAGTTCGGCGATGCAGCGGCGATCCACGTCGAGGGCATTGGCGGTGGAGAGCTGGGTGACGCCGATACCAACGGATTCGCGCCCGTTGTAATCGAGGTCGGAGCTGTAGTCTTCGGCGCCGAGCTCGGCGTGGCCAACGTCGCGCAGGCGGACGAGCGTGCCATCGGCATTGCTCTTCAGAATGATGTCATCGAATTGAGCGGCTTCAGAAAGACGGCCGATGGCGCGGACGCTGATCTGAAACTGCTGGCCGGGAACGGCGGGCTGGGAGCCGACTTGGCCGGCGGCGACTTCAACATTCTGCTCCTCGAGAGCGTTCACCACATCGTCGGCGGTCAGAGCCGCGGCTGGCCATGCGCACCGGATCGAGCCACAGGCGCATGGAGTACTTGCGCTCGCCAAAGATGAATACGTCGGCCACGCCGGGAACGCGCTTCAGGCTGTCACGGACATAGACATCGAGGTAGTTGCTCATGAAGAGCGTCGAATAGCGGCCGTCGGGCGAGAAGACCGCGGCGCCGAAGACGAAATTCTGCGAGGTTTTGGCGACCGTCACTCCGACCTGCTTGACCGCGTTCGGGAGACGGCCTTGAGCGGTGTTGACGCGGTTCTGGATGTCGACCGAGGCGAGGTCGGGGTCGCGGGTCAGGTCGAACGTGGCCGTGATCGAGCTGACGCCGTCGTTGTCGCTGGAAGAGGTGATGTACTTCATGCCCTCGGCGCCGTTGATCTGCTGCTCGAGGGGCGTGGTAACAGCGGATTCGACGGTTTGGGCGCTGGCTCCGGTATAGACAGCCGTAACGCCGACCTGCGGAGGTGCGAGGTCAGGGAATTGTGCGATGGGCAGCGTGGGAATACAGACCGCGCCGGCGAGAATAATCAGCAGGGCACAAACGGTGGAGAAGACCGGGCGATGAATGAAAAAGTCGACCATCAGAAAAAGTTCACCGTTCTCAGTTGTCAGTTCTCAGTTCGTTAGCGCGCTGCTTGCCATTTGTCTGAGCTGCGTTCCGAGAACGTTTCTTTGGACTGTCTCTAGCTGCTGCTTTCTTGCGGGACTACGGGTACGCCATCGATTAGAAACTGAGTGCCGGAGACAACCACTTTGTCTCCGGGCTTTACGCCATCGAGGACGACATAGTCATTGCCTACGATTTGGCCGATCTGGAGCGGCTTCTGGTGCACCACGTATCCACCCTTCTGGTCAGGCTCGGCAACGAAAGCGAAATAGAGGCCGCCGATTCGCGACACGGCCACGACCGGCACAACCGGCTTTTCCTGGCTGCCCCAGACCACCCGCGCCCGGATGAACTGGGCGGTGCGCAGGGTGTCGTTCGCATTTGCGATCTGGGCTTTGGCCAGCACGGTTTGCGTGGCGGTATCCACCTGTGGCGAGATGAAGGTGATACGGCTGGCGGCCAGCGGTGCGCCCGAGGCGTCGACGATCTGGACTGGAAGATTCATCTTGAGCTGGGCGGACTTCTCGATGGGAATATAGATGTAGGCTTCCAGGCTGCCGGGACGATCGACGGTGGCGAGTGTGGTCGTGGTGAGGACGCGGTCGCCAACGCGGACGGGAATATCCCCGACGATGCCGGCGCGCGGGGCGACTACCTGGTAGTAGTGCAACTGTACCTGCTGCTCGCGGACTTGAGCACCGAGCGATTGTAGTTGCGCCTGGGCAGCGTCGAGGGTCGCGCGCGCCTGGTCGAGATCCTGCTTGCTGACCACGCCGGCGTTGGCGAGTCCGCTGACGCGGTCGTAATTCTGCTGAGCCCATTTGACCTGAGCGACCTGGGCGGCGCGCGCGTCCTCCTGACTCTTGACCGTGGCCTGCTGCTTGGCGGGATCGATCTGCATCATGGGGGCGCCGTTGGCGACACGCTCGCCGGAGCGGACGAAGATCTGCGTGATAATGCCTTCGACCTGCGGCATAACCACGGCCGAATCGCGGGACTTCAAAGTGGCGACGTAGTCGGTCGTGTCGTCGATTTTTTGGGCCTTCGCGGTTTGGACTTTGACCGGCATGGCCTGCGGGGCAGCCGGCCTTGGCTTCTTTGTTGTTGCTGCAGGCGGCCGTGAGAAGAAGCGCGGCGAGAAGGGCGCCGGGCAAAATCAAGGATGATATGCTTGCAAAGAATCGAGACATAGCGGTGCTCTTTGGCTCTTTAGCTCTTGGTCCTGAAACGCTTAGCGAACTTCCTCTCGCACCTTGGCTCCGGCGACGCGCTTGCAAAACCCATACTAGACCATAAATATAGATTCACGGGTAGGGCTGGGGACACTCCGAAGAATTTCCGGTTCTGCTAAATTGTTTGGTCATGAAACCGAGCCGAAGTTTTGCCAGCGACAACAACGCGGTGGTGCATCCCGAGGCGCTGGAGGCGATCCGGCGCGCGAACCAGGGGCATGTGGTGGGCTATGGGGACGATCCGCACACGGAATCGGCGATGGAAAAGTTCCGCGAACATTTTGGCGCCGACGTGGCGGTCTTCTTCGTTTTCAATGGGACGGCGGCGAATGTGCTCAGTTTGCAGGCGCTGGCGCGGCCATTTCATGCGGTGCTATGTCCGGAGCTCTCTCATATTTATACGGATGAATGTGGCGCGCCGGAAAAGTTTACGGGTTGCAAGCTGGTGCCTCTCACCGCGCCCGGCGGCAAGCTGACGGTGGACACGGTGGCCCGTGCGTATCACGGAATTGGCGACCAGCATCACGTGCAGCCGCGGGTGATTTCGATCACGCAAGCGACCGAGATGGGGACGGTTTACAAGCCGGCGGAAATCGAGGCGCTGGCGCGGTTTGCCCACGAACGGAAAATGTTTCTGCACATGGATGGGGCGCGTATTTCAAACGCGGTGGCGGCGCAGCAACTGACTCTGCGGCAGGCAACGCGCGATCTGGGAGTGGATGCTCTTTCGTTCGGCGGGACGAAGAACGGGTTGATGGGCGTGGAGGCGGTGGTGTTCTTTCGTCCGGAACTGGCGGAGGATTTTTCGTTTGTGCGCAAGCAGGGGATGCAGCTGGCGTCGAAGATGCGCTACATGTCGGCGCAGATGGAGGCGCTGCTGACCAACGATCTGTGGCGGCGGAACGCGGAGCATGCCAACCGGATGGCGCGACTGCTGGAGCAGGAAGTGAAGAAGATTCCGCGAGTCAAGATTGTGTATCCGGTGGAGGCGAACGGGGTGTTTGCGCAGATTCCGCGGGAGGCAATTCAGAAGATACAGGAGCGGTACTTCTTCTACGTGTGGAGCGAAGAGGAGTCGGTGGTGCGATGGATGTGCTCGTTCGACACGACTGAAGAGGACGTCCGGGAGTTTGCGGAGTTTGTCGGGAGGAGTGGTGAGGGAGGTCGCAAACTGAGGCCTCCTGGTTGGGCACAAAGGGCCGGGGTAGTTACTTCTTCTTGGCCGCCCTAACCTTTGCCCATCGCGCTCTCTGCGCGGCAGCAATTCTCCTGCGTCCTGCGGCAGAAATCGTTCGTTTCTTGCGAATTGCAACTGGCCGACGCTTGCTGCCGTGCAGGAAGACTTTCCCGAAGGTAGTTAGGGCAGCGGTTACGCGGTGTAGTTCATTCTCAAGTCGCGCCCGTTCCTGTTGCAGTTGCTTGACCACGGACTGAATAAGTGTTTTTGCCATGGAGCGATTTTATCACTTGTAAGTTGGATATTGTTGGAATCTCGAAGGGTTGACTTCCGGCGCCGGTGCGTCAGTAGGCCTTCGCCTGGAAAGTAAAGTTAACGTTCTTGGTCTCGTCGCCGGTGATGGTGACGTCGGCGGTCTGAGTTCCGTAGTCCTCATGCCAAGCGGTGATCGTGTACTTGCCGGGTGGCAGGTTCGGCAGCTTGAAGATCCCTCCACCCTTGCTTACGTCGTAGTGCGACGTTTTGAGAACGGCGAAATAGCCGCGCATCCAGGGATGGACGCTGCATTTCACCGGGATGAATTCTTCTTTCTCGTACTTCTCGGAAATGGGCGGCGCGCCGGGCGGCTGAGATTTATTCCACTCGCGGTTCACTTTGGCCTGCGGGTGTATGTTGTGCGTGGTCGGGTCGCTGTTGAGGATCTTGAGCTCCTGGTTCGTGTGCATGACCACAATGTGCGGAAGATACTGGCAGCCTTTCTGCTCGAAAGTGACTGCCCGGGCTGGAACCTGACCGTCATCGGGGGCTCCGGACGAAACGTACACCACCACGTTTTCCAGCGCATTGTTGGGGCCGGTTACAACCGTTTCGTTGGTCACGGCTGTGGCATGCTGCGTGGCACAGACCGGTTCTCCGGACATGTCGATGGGTCTTTGTTGGGCAGGCGTTCCCGTATAGGTCACCTTGCCGCTAATCGTTCCAGCCAACATTCGCGACTGACCGGCAAGCAGGATCAAGAGCACCGTCAGTATTTGCTTGGCGCGCATTTAGGTGCTTCCTTTCACTGGTTGACGTCATCGTATTGAGTGGCGCCGGGTCGCCGTCCATTTTACAAGATTGACGGAGGGCTGGATGCGGCCTGGCAAAACGGGCTAGACGCCCGTCCCTCGACGGTTTGGCCGTTGCCCGCGGTCGCGTTTGGTGCGAGCATTGTATTATCCTAACGTGCTGTTGCTTTGGCCGTGATTGACGTGGCGCGGACGGTGCGCTTCCAACGACGTCTTTGTGACTGTCGGTCTGTTTCGTGGGGAATTTTGCGATGATTGCCGGTTTGAACTGAGCCGCCGGATGAGGGCGGCAGGCCGCAAACGGGGCGAGTGTGGGGTTCATGTTCCAAAAATTTGTCTGTCTGTTGCGCGATTACGCTGAACTGACCAAGGCGCGCATTACGACCTTGATCGTGCTTACGGCGTGGTGCGGCTACTTTTTTGGCGCGCACCGGCTGGGCGTGTCGTCGTGGTCGCTGGGCTTGTTTCATGCCCTGTTCGGGATGGCGCTGGTTTCGAGCGGCACGGCGGCGCTGAACGAAGTGCTCGAATCGAACGTGGATGCGCGCATGCGACGCACCGCGCTCGCGCCCTGTGCCTTCGGGACGCATGTCGCGGGCGCACGCGGCTATGGTCGGACTGGCGCTGACTCTGGGCGGTTCCGCGTATCTCGCGATCTACGCCAACTTACTGACTGGGATCTTAGTATTTCTGACCGCGCTGGTGTATCTGGCGGCCTACACTCCACTGAAAAGGTTTCTCCGATGTGCACATTTGTGGGTGCGTTTCCGGGAGCGATGCCGGTGGTGCTGGGTTGGACGGCAGTGCGCGGAAACTCGAAGTCGAGACTCTGATTCTGTTTGCCATCATGTTCGTCTGGCAGTTTCCGCATTTTCTTTCGATCGCATGGCTCTATCGCGAGGACTATGCGCAGGGCGACATTCGCATGTTGCCGGTGGTGGAGTCGGACGGAAAGTCCACGGTGTGGCGGATTTTGGCCTATTCCGCGGCGTTGATTCCGGTGAGCGTTATGCCGGTGGCGTTGGGAATGGCGGGACGCGTGTATCTGGTTGGCGCCGTCCTGATGGGCGCGGCGTTGTTCCGCGTGTCGATGGGAATGGCGTGTCCGCAATTGCCGGCGACGGCTCCGGCATCGAAGCCGCCGGCTCGGCGCTTGCTGCGGGCGACGATCATCTATCTCCCGGCGCTGTTTGCGCTGATGATGGTTAACTCGGGAAGTTAGTCGTTAATAACTCGTCACCAGTACGACTTCGTGGCCCCCCGGGACTGCTCGGCCGCACTTGTCGGCATGACGTCGGCAAGCCGCGTCTCTACGAGCCGGACTATTCCAACTCCAATTCAATCTTCTTTGTCGCTGGATCGAGCTTCGCGATGCTGGAACTTGCGAATCTGGCCGGCCCGCAGGGCTTCCGGCTTGGTCTCGCTTTCGGGAGCGCCGCTCTTCCAGCGCGCCTGCAGCATCGAACCTAGCGAAGACAGATCGGGCTTCGATGATGACGACGGTCGCTCGCGCGCTTGTCTTCCTTGCGGGACGCTCCTTGCCGGAATCCGGCACGTCGCCAGCACGCCTTCGCCCAGCTCCACGCGGGCGCTTCCGCCGGAAACCTCGGTCATGCGGCCGGTGACGATGTCGCCTTCTTTGTGTTCGGCGAGATATTCATCCAGGCCGGTTGGGACCAGTTGTTTCATGCTCAGGCGAATGAGGCGCTTTTCCGTATCGAGCGCGAGCACCTGCGCCTTGACCACTTGTCCGGCACTTCAGCACATCTTGCGGGTGATTGATGCGCTTTTCCGCGCTGATTTCGCTGACGTGAATCATGCCCTCGACGCCTTCGGTGAGTTGCACGAAGGCGCCGAACTTCGTGATGCTGGTCACCGGGCCTTCGATCACCGTGCCCGGCGCAAATTTTTGCTCGGCACCCAGTCCAGGGATCGCCCAGCGCCTGCTTCAGGCCGAGCGAGATGCGGCGTTCCGCCGCGTTCACTCCGAGGATGACGGCTTCTACGGTCTCGCCCACCTTCACCACGTCGGCCGGAGTTCGCACTCGTTTGGCCCACGACATTTCGGAAATATGAATCAGGCCTTCGATGCCGGGCTCGAGTTCCACAAACGCGCCGAAATCGGCGAGCCGGGTAACGGTGCCGCGCACGCGCTCGCCCGCCTTGTATTTTTCGGCGACGGCGTCCCACGGATGCGGCTGCAGCTGCTTCATGCTGATCGCAATGCGCTGCTTGTCCGAGTCGATCTTGATGATCTTGGCTTCGATCTGCTGGCCCGGCGGAAAGCACGTCGGACGGCTTGTTGACGCGACGCCAGGAAATTTCGCCGACGTGCAGCAGCGCGTCCGCGCCGCCGATATCGACGAACGCGCCGTAGTCGGTCAGGCTGCGGACCTCGCCCTGCACGGTGTCGCCTTCTTTGAGTTCCGAGTAGCGGCGCTCTTTGCCGGCGCGTTCTTCGTCTTCGGCAATGGCGCGGCGATCGACCACCACATCTTCATCGTCCACGTCGAGCTTGATGATGCGGCAGCGGATTTCCTGCTCGACCAGCTTCTCCAGTTCGGAGGCGTCGTGGGTGCCGCTGCGCGAAGCGGGCATGAAGGCTCGCACGCCGATATCCACGCTCAATCCGCCCTTGACCACGCCGGTCACGGTGCCGACGATGGTCGACTTCTCGGCAAATGCTTTCTCCAGCGACTCCCAGTCGGTGGCGCGCTCGACCTTGCCGCGGGTCAGTTCGTAGTAGCCTTCGGGATCGCGGCCCTTGATGGTGACCTGCACTTTGTCGCCGGGCTTCGGCGGCTCGTCGGCCGGGAAACGCGGTGAGCGGCAGAACACCTTCGGTCTTGAATCCGATGTCGAGAACGATGGAGTCGGCGGTAACGGCGATGACCGTGCCTTCGCGGCCCTGGGCGCCGGGTTCCTTCTTGCGGGAGTGGCTGTGCTCGTACTCGGAAAAAATATCCTTGAAGGACTCGACCGGTTCGTCGGCGACCGTGGGTTCCGGAGCGGACGGATTGGGAGCGTTTGCATCGGACATAGTTGGTGACATGGTTGGTTCGGCGTTGCTTGGATTGGACGTCTCTGGATTGGACATGAGGAGGTTAAAGCCCCTGCGGCGTGATCTCGCTTAGGATAACACCCCTGAAGGTGATCCGTGAGCCGGGAAGGTGCGTTCATTCCGCGGTGTAAACTAATTTGTGAACAGCGTGAAGATGAACAGTGCGAAATTATACTTATGCGTTTTGTTGTCCGCTCTATCGATGCTGATGGCCGCAAACGGCACGTGGCGGGCGAGTGCGCAATCGCGCGCAGGCGCAACCGCGCTGCCGGTGGGCAAGACGGTTCAGATCAAGGCTCCTCTGGGCCTGCCTCCGGTGCCGATACCGGCGGATAATCCCCCGACCGCAGAGACGATTGCTCTTGGCCGCCGGCTTTACTACGACCCGCAGCTTTCCGTGGATGGCACGATCTCCTGTGCATCGTGCCACGCGCCGCAGTTTGCCTTTGCCGATGAACACCCGGTCTCGTTCGGGGTGGGCGAGAAAACCGGCACTCGCCACGCGCCCACGGTCATCAATTCGGCCTACAACCCTCTGCAATTCTGGGATGGGCGCGCGCCGAGCCTGGAAGAGCAGGCCAAGGGACCGATGACGAATCCGGTGGAAATGGCGCACTCGCTCGACGGAGTTGTGAAGCGCCTCCAGGCCGACCCCAAATATGTTGCGCTCTTCAAGAAAGCCTGGGGGAAGCACCCGATCAACATTGACTTTGTCGCCAAGTCCATTGCGTCGTTCGAACGCACGGTGATCGCGGGCGATTCGCCCTTCGACCGCTTTTACTATGGACATGACGAGAAGGCGCTTTCACCGGCGGCCCAGCGCGGTCTGAAGATCTTCGTTGATCCAACGAAAGCCGACTGCGAGGTCTGCCACACCATCGGCAAGACCAGCGCGCTCTTCACCGATAACGAGTTCCACAACCTTGGCGTCGGGGCCGACACGCGGGGCAATCTGAACGATGTTGGCCGCTTCAGCCAAACCAAGAACGACGCGGACATGGGTTGCTTCAAGACGCCTACCTTGCGCAACCTGGCGCATCGCGCGCCTTACATGCACGATGGAAGTTTTCCCACGGTGAAAGATGCACTCGCGCATTACATTGGCGGCGGCAACGCCAATGATCACCTGGACAAGCAAATCCACGCGCTTGACTTCCTGACGTTTGACGAGCGTAACGATTTGCTGCAGTTCCTCGATGCCCTGAACGGTAAGCTGCCCGCGAACATCGGCCCGCCGCCGGATTTGGCGCCCGCTCCAGCATCCTCGCAAAAGACCACCAAGGCATCGGCCAAGTAAGTCGATTTTGCCGCAGCACCCTGGGTTCCACGCGGGCGAGGGCGCCTGCGCCACGCAGGTTGCCCTTCCGACTAGAGTCCATCCGCCCGCCCCAGCATCCAATCCAAACCATGGAGGTCTGTATGTACGTAGTTCTTGGAGCAAGCGGCAACACTGGACACGTAGTGGCGAAGAACCTTCTTGCCCGCGGGCAGAAAGTTCGTGTCGTCGGCAGAAACGCGGCTCGGTTGCAGCCTCTGGCGGCCGAAGGCGCGGAAATCTTTATCGGTGACGTCACCGACACGCGGGCCCTGACCAAGGCGTGCAAGGGCGCCGAAACGGCCTACGTCATGATTCCCCCCAACCTCACCAGCAACGATTTCCGCTCCTTTCAGGAGCGCGCCGGCGACGCGATCGCGACTGCCATCCGACACGCCGGAGTCAAGAACGTGGTTTCGCTCAGCAGTATCGGAGCCGACAAGGCCAGCGGCACAGGGCCGGTGATCGGTCTCCACAACCTGGAACAAAAGCTCAACCAGATCGATGGCACCAACATTCTTCACTTGCGCGCCGGATATTTCATGGAAAACACGCTGCCGCAAGTGGGAGCCATTCGCATGACGGGCAGCGTCGCTGGCCCGCTCCGTCCCGACCTGAAACTTCCCATGATCGCCACGCGCGACATTGGAGCGGCGGCGGCCGATGCGCTCTTGCGGCTTGACTTCCGTGGCCAGCAAACGCGGGAACTCCTGGGAGAGCGCGATCTCGACTACACCGAAGTCGCGGCCATCATCGGCGACGGCATCGGCAAACCCGGACTCGGCTACATTCAGATGCCGGACGAGCAGATGAAGCCGGTCCTGGTGCAGATGGGGATGTCGGAGAATTTTGTGGGGCTCCTCCTCGAGATGGCCGGTTCGCTGAACACAGGACACATGCGGGCGCTCGAGCCAAGATCGGCCCGCAACACCACGCCAACGCCGTACGAAACCTTCGTGGCCGAAGAATTCGTGCCGGCGTACAAGCAGCAGGCAGCAGCGTAAGTGTAAATGTAGGGCGGACACTCCTGTCCGCCCAAATCGTCGAACGCGACCAAGCTCAATTTCAGTAGAGCGTTGATCTTGAGACGTCAAAAGTCAAAGGCAGCGGACAGGAGTGTCCGCTCTACACATTCAAACGGAAAGGCCGCGCTGCTTTCGCAACGTGGCCTTTGTTACATGCTGCTCTACCCTACGCAGCCGCCACTTTCTCTTCCGCGGCGACGGTATAAACCACAACGGCTTTTCTCCCGCCTTTCGCGGCCGTGGCGCAGATCGAATTCAAGTTGACGCCCTTTGCGGCGAGCTTGTCTAAACACTCCGCCAGTGCACCGGGCTTATTAGGCAACTCGTGCTCCTCGGCGGTGGTTTCCTTGTACGTGAGGCGGGCTTCGTCGAGCGCTTTCTTGGCTCGCCGCGCATCTTCGACGACGAGTTCCACCGTGCCCGTGGTTCCTTGCGCTGTTCCGAGGAGAGCGAGAATGTTTACCTTGGCGTTCCCCAAAGTGCGAGCGATCTCGGCAACTGTCCCCGGACGATTCTCAATCGAAATTGTGAACTGCTTGGTCTTGGCCATGTTGGATCCTCCTATGGCTTTCTGGGTGGGGATTATACGCCTGAGTTCGTGCGGGGAGGTTTCCGTCGCGAGCAATCTGGTTAGCGTGGAAACAACGACAAGGAATGTCCCATCCATCCCCGAAGACGGAAGGTTACTACTTGGTACCGGTACCCCCCTCCCCCCCGGTCTAATGAAATCATAGGCTTGGCGGGAAGTTTTCGCTTTGGTCTTTGATTCTAAGGGACTTATATCAATGTATTCCGGAATAAGGACTTAGGTTGATTTCTTGCTCGTCGAGGGCGTTGCGGCGGTCGGCGGATCTTGCGTCCGGCCTTCGTTCCAATTTGTTGTCAAAGAGGCTGGCGGATCGGGTGATCTTGGCTCGAGAGCCGTCTCTGGAGACGGGCGCACTTCAGGCTTGGCCGATCTGATGTTTATTTTCGCGTATGGCGGGTCGGGGGTCTGTGATTGTGCTCACTGAGTAGATGTGATGAAAAATCTTTGGCCCGTAAAGAACGCGCTGCATGCAGTCGGGAGTACCACGCCTCGAAAATCGCGAGACGTGGGGCACCCCCAGTTGTTACGCTGCCGGCGCTGACTACCGCAACTAACGCTGCGCTGTGTTATCGGCCAGATGTGTGCCGCCCGCCCTCGTTCCTCTACAATGGGCAGGAACGCAGGTATGGCGACGAAAATCGACTTCCAACTCATCCCGCTGGAAACGCTGTCGGCTCATCCCTTTGATCTTTCAAAGCTGCCATTCAGCATTCTGCCGGACGTTGAGGTCGCTGACGTTTCTGATCTGCTACCTCCTGCAATGTTTGAATATTTGAGAGCCGAGGTCGGCCGACACCGCATGCGCGTTTTTGACGGCCGGGTCAAATATGCTCTCGTCCATCGATATGAGGAGCATCCGGAATGGCCTCACAACGAGGGATCGGAAAAAATCGCCAAAATGAAGGGCGCGTTGTTGAACGAGGTGTTCGCGTGTTCCAGAATAGTTCGTCCGACACGTCGTCTCGGGTCTGTCTCGGGCTATCTGAAGGCGGATGGAACTTTAGAACAGAGGCAGGCGACCTTTCCCGACAATGCGTTGGATGTGCCGGAGGCGCTCAAACTGTTTGCTTTTCGTAACCAGGATCTCGAAAATTTGCGGGCCCTCATCGGCACCTTTGTCAAGGCTATGCAGGGGGAGTACTGGCCTTTACGCATGGCGGTGCAGTACTACTACATGGGCTATGAGGTGAACGATTGGAAAGGCCGATATCTTTGCTGGGGATCGTCCGCGCTTCATGCTCTTTATTCCTCGAGCAACGAAAAGATCGTCCGCAGGATCAAGTCGTTCTTGGGAGAGGGTACTCTTATTTACCCACCGGAAGAGCATCCAGAGTTCGAGTTTCTCGGTGCGGACCCCACAACGATCGGAGATATCATTGAAGACGTAAACGTTGTGCGCAATTGCATTGCGCACGGGGAACGCATTCCCGATAAGTATTTCGCACCGGATGCGGGACGCGATGGCCTCAACGGTAGGGTGAGCTACATTAGCGTGCTTGATGACGTTTTGGCTTTTATAGTGAGGGAGACTCTTCGACGCATTCTTGCAGGGAATCTTATCGACAATTTCACGAGCCGTCGCGCTGTCTCGCTGTTTTGGAAAGGGAAGGGTTTGTAGTTAGCAAGTCTGCTGTCTTTGACAGGCCAGAGCCGGAAAACGGAAAAGGCCACGCTCATTTCTGAACGTGGCCTTTATTTATGCCGGCGACGACGTACTCTCCCACACTCTTGCGTGCGATACAATCGGGGCAGCGGGACTAATCGGATACGCGCGAACGAGCAATGCTCGAACACCTTTCTACGTTTCACGAGAAGCTGAGCCTCTACAAAGCCCCCATCATTACGGATAGCATCTGTTGCTGGACGGACTTGCTGGGCTTCGGCTCCGATCTTTACGGCGCGAAGTGGGAACCCTCGGAGGCTCTCTGGATATCCATCTTCAATAGGATCACCGAAGCCCATCGCGATTGTTATCGGAGCCTCGATTCGACTGAGTTCGCGCTCACCCTCAATGACGGCATCGTGCGCTGCTGCAACCTAGCGGATATTGACCACATTGACCGACTGTCGATGTGGCTTAGGAGTTGCATATTCACACACAACCGCATCAACGAGCGCGAAAGAGGTCTGCAACTTCCTGGCGCGCGCACCGTTCTGGCTCATGGCAAGAAATTGATCCATGGGCCATCCGCGCTAACATTCGAGGACTTCGTGCTCAACTATACGAAGCCGGATCCCAACGGACCTAGTAGCTTCCCGAGAAACGTGGCTGAACGCGTGGTGGCTTCGAACCCTGAGCCGCTGCAGCTAAACCTAGCATTTTCGAAAGCTTACATTTTGGACCGCTTGGGAAAGGAAAGCGGCATAGAGGGGAACCACTTCTATGTCGATGAAAGCGTCCTTGGGGCCGTTACGCAGCTTGCTCACGGAAAACTTCACCTTTCGGCTCCAATAAACCGCGAGGAGCAAGGAACGCGCCTGTTCGCGATACCGAGGAAAGATGGGCAATCTTACCACCTCGGATTTCGTTTCCAATTGCCGCCGATCTCCATCCACAAGAGGGAAATCGTTACGGACGTGAACAGGGCGATGGAATTCTATCCTTCGGATGAGCCGTTGCCGTTTTCCCTGTCAGTCCTCTAAATCCTTCCCCAGGGAGGGACGGCGGTCTCCCGGAGCTATCTTTTGAGAGTCTCCCGCAACGGAAAAGGCCACGCTCATATCTGAACGTGGCCTTTATTTATGCCGGCAACGACCTACTCTCCCACACACTTTCGCGTGCAGTACCATCGGCCCAGCGGGGCTTAACTTCCGTGTTCGGGATGGGAACGGGTGGAACCCCCGCGGTAAGATCACCGACAAGTCGGAGCCGTCAGCTATCAGCCGTCAGCTATCAGTAACCTCGTACTGCGCTGACTTCGCGGTTGATGCTCGGCAAACTTGTGCTTGCTTTCAAAGATCCTGAGGACGAAGCCTCACAACTGAATAGATTGGGGGAGACGGGGCCAGCCCCGTCTCTACTACAAGACGTTTTCGTCGGCGCCAGTCGTCAGTACTAATCGTCAGTCGCATCCAGTTTCTGACGCGGACTGAGGACGCTATCGCTTTCGAACAGTTTCGAACTGAAAGCTGATAGCTGAGTGCTGACGGCTGTTTCTGCACCGAGTAAATTTTATGGTCAAGCCGAACGGGCGATTAGTACAGGTAAGCTACACGCATTACTGCGCTTCAACATCCTGCCTATCAACCAGGTAGTCTACCTGGGCCCTTCATTACCCTTAAGGGTTGGGAGATCTCATCTTGAGGAGTGCTTCCCGCTTATATGCCTTCAGCGGTTATCACAACCGAACTTCGCTACCCAGCGATGCCATTGGCATGACAGCTGGATCACAAGAGGTTCGTCCATCCCGGTCCTCTCGTACTAAGGACAGGCCCTCTCAAATCTCCTGCGCCCACAACAGATAGGGACCGAACTGTCTCGCGACGTTCTGAACCCAGCTCACGTACCGCTTTAATAGGCGAACAGCCTAACCCTTGGAACCTTCTACAGCTCCAGGATGCGATGAGCCGACATCGAGGTGCCAAACCGGAGCGTCGATATGAACTCTTGGCTCCGATCAGCCTGTTATCCCCGGCGTACCTTTTATCCGTTGAGCGATGGCCATTCCATACAGAACCACCGGATCACTAAAGCCTACTTTCGTACCTGCTCGACTTGTAGGTCTCGCAGTCAACCACGCTTATACTTTTGCATTCGACGGCTGATTTCCAAACAGCCTGAGCGTAGCTTCGCGCGCCTCCGTTACAATTTAGGAGGCGACCGCCCCAGTCAAACTACCCGCCTTACTATGTCCTTCTCCCGGATCACGGGAGTAAGTTAGAACCACAGAACTCGCAGGGTGGTATCTCACCGTTGGCTCCTCCAAGTCCGAGAACCTGAAATCAAAGCCTCCCACCTATCCTGCGCAGCAAGTGCCATAGTTCATAGTAAAGGTATAGTAAAGGTGCACGGGGTCTTTCCGTCTAGTTGCGGGCAACCGGCATCTTCACCGGCACTACAAGTTCGCCGTGCCAGTTGGCAAGACAGTCGCACTTTCGTTACGCCATTCGTGCAGGTCGGAACTTACCCGACAAGGAATTTCGCTACCTTAGGACCGTTATAGTTACGGCCGCCGTTCACTGGGGCTTCAGTTCAAAGCTTCGCCTTGCGGCTAACCTCTCCCTTTAACCTTCCAGCACCGGGCAGGCGTCAGCCCCTATACGTCGTTTTCGACTTAGCAGAGACCTGTGTTTTTGTTAAACAGTCGCAATGCGCATTTCTCTGCGGCCTCTTCGGACTTGCATCCTAGTGAGGCACCCCTTTTCCCGAAGTTACGGGGTTAATTTGCCGAGTTCCTTACCAACTGTTCTCACGAGCGCCTTAGAATATTCATCTCGTCTACCTGTGTCGGTTTGAGGTACGGATCCCATATGTTCTCCTTAGAGGATTTTCTCGGCAGTGTGGAATCAGCAGCTTTCCCCCATACGGGGTACTGCTTTGCGTCTCAGTGATAACTTCCCGGCGGATTTGCCTACCGGAAACACCTTACACGCATCGACCGTCATAGCCATAGGACGGCCTGCTTATCCTTCTGCGTCTCCCCATCGTGATAACGACCACACGGGAGGTCCGGAATATTAACCGGATGTCCATCAGTTACGCCTTTCGGCCTCACCTTAGGAACCGCCTGACCCTGAGCGGATTAACCTTTCTCAGGAAACCTTAGACTTTCGGCGCGGAGGGTTCTCACCTCCGTTATCGCTACTTATGCCGGCAGGGTCTCTTCTCAACAGTCCACCAGTCTTTTCAGTCTGGCTTCAAACCGTTGGGAATGCTCTCCTACCACGCATCGACTGTGAATCGATGCATTCGCTGCTTCGGTAACAAGCTTAAGCCCCGTTAAATTGTCGGCACCGGACCGCTTGACCAGTGAGCTATTACGCTTTCTTTAAAGGATGGCTGCTTCTAAGCCAACCTCCTGGCTGTCTGGGCGTTCCGACTTCCTTTCCCACTTAGCTTGTATTTTGGGACCTTAGCAGGCGATCTGGACTGTTTTCCTCTCGACAACGAAGCTTAGCCCCCGCTGTCTGACTCCCGTACTGGTTGTTCAATGGCATTCGAAGTTTGATTGGATTCTGTAAGCTGGAAAGCCCCATAGTCCATTCAGATCTCTACCACCACGACAAATCATACGAGGCTAGCCCTAAAGCTATTTCGGAGAGAACGAGCAATCACGGAATTTGATTAGCCTTTCACCCCTACCCTCAGCTCATCGGAGCTTTTTTCAACAAACAGCCGTTCGGCCCTCCATTAGGTTTTACCCTAACTTCAGCCTGGCCAAGGGTAGATCATCCCGCTTCGCGTCTATTCCTGCCAACTTGTGTTCGCCCTATTCGGACTCGCTTTCGCTACGGCTCGCTTTCGCTTAACCTTGCTGACAAGAATAACTAGCCGGCTCATTATGCAATAGGCACGCGGTCAGACTTTCGGCTTGCGCCGCATAGTCCTCCCACCGTTTGTAGGCACACGGTTTCAGGTACTATTTCACTCCCCTCGAAGGGGTTCTTTTCACCTTTCCCTCACGGTACTGGTTCACTATCGGTCAGAAGCACGTATTTAGCCTTACGGGATGGTCCCCGTAGCTTCTCGCAGGGTTTCTCGTGCCCCGCGATACTCAGGTACCAGCTTCGAGTCCGGATTGATTTTCGCCTACGTGGCTATCACACTCTATGGCCCCTCTTTCCAGAGGGCTTCGACTAATCACCGGATTGGTAACTCTACTGTTGCTGGCCCTACAACCCCTGTGTCACCCGAAGGTGAAACAGGTTTAGGCTGATGCGATTTCGCTCGCCACTACTATCGCAATCGAGGTTTCTTTCTTTTCCTCCAGGTACTGAGATGGTTCACTTCCCTGGGTTTGCTCGCACCCGACTATGGATTCATCGGGCCGTACGGGGGTTTTACCCCCGTGGGTTTCCCCATTCGGAAATCCCCGGATCAAAGCCTGCTTGCGGCTCCCCGAGGCTTATCGCAGCTTGCCACGTCCTTCATCGCCGTCTTCTGCCAAGGCATCCACCATGCGCCCTTAGTAGCTTGACCACAAAATTTACTCAGCAGCAATTGCGGCTGTCGGCTGACGACTGTTTTCAGTTGTCAGTTTTCAGTTCTCAGTTACACCACTTTGCGCCTTGCAAACTTTATAGCGCCACCCTGCTCCTCGCACGCTTAGACATGTTCTCTGCAGCGCCAACTGCAGATCCCTCGCTTCGCTCGGGATGACAATCCGGGTAAGAATGTCAGCCGATTGAAGAAGTCTTACGTACACCAGCAGGTACATCGGCACTCATAAAAATTTACTTCGCCTTGTAATTTGCCCAATCTATTCAGTTGTCAAAGTTCGTCCTCGCCAGCTTGCGCTGGCTGACCCGCCTGAGCGGGTATGGGTGTTTTCCAACCCAATGTTCGGCGTCAAAACGACTTTCTTTGGACCGTGAACTGATTCACGGTTGTCGAGTTTGACGCCCAACATCAGTTGGTTGTTCGATTCGGGCTCGCTGGCCTCTCGGTCAGGTACGGAAAATCCGGCCTGATAGACAATCCCGAGGCACAATCAAGCCGCGATTAGCTAAACTCGGAGATCGAATCGGCGACCGCAAATTGGTGGAGCTGACCGGGATCGAACCGGTGGCCTCCTGGTTGCAAACCAGGCGCTCTCCCAGCTGAGCTACAGCCCCTAAGCTTCAGCTTTCAGTTGTCAGCTATCAGTAAAACCTGAACTGAGACTGATGGCTGACACTGATTCTGGTGGGCCTGGGTAGAATTGAACTACCGACCTCACCCTTATCAGGGGTGCGCTCTAGCCAACTGAGCTACAGGCCCGGTTTCCCGATTGTACTCCCTGAGCCCAGCGTTCCTGGCTTTCAGCTTTCAGCAATCAGCTGTCAGTTAAACCGATCAACTGAGAGCTGAAAGCTGAGAGCTGAGAGCTTCAGAAGTTATTTTCGAGGAAAAGGTTGAACGCGCGACCAGGCTAAGCCCAGTCTGACGGTTGTGAACAAATGCTCGAGCAAGAGAGGTCTGACCGTAAGCTCCCTCTGCGTCTTCTCAGGTTAGTTTGAAGATTTGAGGGGTACATAGCAACATTTCTTGCCGAAGCAAGAATGCTATGACGTTCTCTCTTAGAAAGGAGGTGATCCAGCCGCAGGTTCTCCTACGGCTACCTTGTTACGACTTCACCCCAATCATGAACCATACCTTGGACGGCTGCCCCCTTGCGGTTGGCTCACCGGCTTCTAGTGCAGTCCACTTTCGTGATGTGACGGGCGGTGTGTACAAGGCCCGGGAACGTATTCACCGCAGCGTTCTGATCTGCGATTACTAGCGATTCCAGCTTCATGGAGTCGAGTTGCAGACTCCAATCCGAACTGAGGCCGGCTTTTTCCGATTAGCTCCACTTTGCAGCTTTGCGACGGTTTGTACCGACCATTGTAGCACGTGTGTAGCCCTGGACATAAAGGCCATGAGGACTTGACGTCATCCCCACCTTCCTCCCCGTTATCCGGGGCGGTTTCACTAGAGTGCTCGGCTTGACCCGATGGCAACTAGGGATGAGGGTTGCGCTCGTTGCGGGACTTAACCCAACATCTCACGACACGAGCTGACGACAGCCATGCAGCACCTATACAGCAGTCTCTTGCGAGAAAAGGATATTTCTACCCCGGTCTCCTGCATTTCGAGCCCAGGTAAGGTTCTTCGCGTTGCGTCGAATTGAACCACATGCTCCACCGCTTGTGCGGGCCCCCGTCAATTCCTTTGAGTTTCAGCCTTGCGACCGTACTCCCCAGGCGGATTGCTTATCGCGTTAGCTGCGGCACAATCGGATTGGGTACCGATCACACCAAGCAATCATCGTTTAGGGCCGGGACTACCAGGGTATCTAATCCTGTTTGCTCCCCCGGCTTTCGCGCCTCAGCGTCAGTAGTGGTCCAGTGCGCCGCTTTCGCCACAGGTGTTCCTCCCGATATCTACGCATTTCACCGCTACACCGGGAATTCCACGCACCTCTCCCACCCTCCAGCACGGCAGTTTCGCCTGCAGGCTCTGAGTTAAGCCCAGAGGTTTCACAGGTGACTTACCGCACCGCCTACGCGCCCTTTACGCCCAATAATTCCGAACAACGCTCGCACCCTCTGTATTACCGCGGCTGCTGGCACAGAGTTAGCCGGTGCTTCTTCCACTGGTACCGTCATTATCTTCCCAGTCGAAAGGAGTTTACGCCCCAAGGGGCTTCATCCTCCACGCGGCGTTGCTGCGTCAGGGTTTCCCCCATTGCGCAAAATTCCCCACTGCTGCCTCCCGTAGGAGTCTGGACCGTGTTTCAGTTCCAGTGTGTCCGTGCGCCCTCTCAGGCCGGATACCGATCTTCGCCTTGGTAGGCCATTACCCTACCAACTAGCTAATCAGCCGCGACCCCCTCCAAAAGCGGATTGCTCCTTTGATCTTGCGATATTATGCGGTATTAGCCTCGGTTTCCCGAGGTTATCCCCCACTCAAGGGCAGGTAGTCACGTGTTACTCACCCGGTCGCCACTATACTCAGGGATTGCTCCCCTTTCCCGTTCGACTTGCATGTGTTAGGCACGCCGCCAGCGTTGATTCTGAGCCAGGATCAAACTCTCATTTGAAACCTGAGTCGGTCTGGGTAGACCGACGGCCTCCGTCTGCTGTGACGAAGGTCCTATCTTGTGAGTACGTTCAGACTTGAGCCCGAACATTTGTTTCTCACGACTGGCACGTTCAACCTTTTGTCAAAGACCGATCCGCTTTCCGCCTGAGCGGTGCGCCTTCAGTCCGCCCAGATCCCTTGCGGGATTTGTGCGTCCTCGAAACTTGTTAAAGCTACGCGTTCGACCGAGCGGCTGTCAACCCTCTGAAATCACAGGATTTCCACCTGTTTTCAACAGTGAGGGGAGTTTCCATCCAGAAATTGCGACTAGGCAAACCGGAGAACTCTTTTTACAGCGCGCCCGAAAACGCGCTTCCACTTGGACTCGCCACAAAATCCGGCGCAGGCCGAAGCGGAAGACGATTCAAAAATTAAAGATCGCTTGGAGGCTCTGCTATTCGCGGAAACCCTTCAGGGAACCTTGTCCCCGAATGCGAACCCCGGAAAGGGGTCAATTGGAGGCTTACGAAATTGGATGCCAAAAGCTGCCGCGAGGATTCAGCAGGCAAGCTTAGACACACAGTCACTTGTCCTCAGTCAATCGTTTATACCAAACTCCCCGGCATTGTGCAAGGGGAGAATAAAAAAAGTTATTTGAAGTGCACCAGGGGGATTTTAGCTGGGGGGAGCGCCGGAAATCCCGCCCGTCCAGAGCGTCGCGGCTGGGGGGGGGACGCCCGGCTCTCCGCCAGGTAAACTCGCGTCGATAGCGGCCTATAATGTCTTCTAACCGTGATTTCCGTTGTCCAACTTGGCGTGGTCAGCTATGCCGAAGGGCTGCGGTTGCAGCGGAGGCTGGTCGAGTTGCGCAAGGCGGGACAGATCGGCGATGTGCTGCTGCTGCTCGAACACTCGCCCGTCATCACTCTCGGACGTAACGCCAAAGCGGCCAATGTGCTGGCTTCGACGGAGGTGCTCGCCGCTCGCGGGGTCGAGGTGTTCGAGTGCGATCGCGGCGGGGATGTTACGTTTCACGGGCCGGGGCAGCTGGTGGGGTATCCGATCTTCGATCTGCGCGGGTACAGCAGCTCTCAGCTCTCAGCTCTCAGCTCTCAGCCACAGCCTGCGCGCAAGACGCTCGGCGTGGTTGATTACGTTCGGCGGCTGGAGGAAGTGCTGATTCGCACCTGTGGCGATTTCGGCATTCGGACTGAGCGCGTGGCCGGGCTTACCGGGGTGTGGACAGAATCTGCTCGTGTGGTGTCGGGCCTCCGGCCCGATTGCGGGGCGGAGCCCCGCCCCCACGCAACCACGGAAGCCAAGATCGCTGCCCTCGGGGTGCACATCTCCCGCTCGGTCACTTCGCATGGTTTCGCTTTGAACGTGAATACGGATCTCAGCTACTTCGACCTGATCGTGCCCTGCGGGATTGCGGCGAAACCTGTGACTTCGATGGCGAAGGAACTGGTACGCGAGCTCGACTTGAATGAAGTGGCGCAGTCGGTCTCGCGAAACTTCGGCAGCGTTTTCGGGAGCCAGATGCTGTTGGTCGAGACGGTCGATGCGTTGCTTGGGAATTCGGTTGGGGTTCCGCTGCAGACGCCGGAAGAGCTGCGGCGGCTGCGCGGGGAAGACGATTTGTTTCTTGCCTGAGCGAATCCCTGTAGAGACGCGGCTTGCCGCGTCTCCGCGTGTCGCGTCTGTGTCGCTGCGGGAGACGGGGCAAGCCCCGTCTCTACAGGGCTGGACTGGCAAGACGCCGACGCTCTGTCTGCGCTAGCATGTTTGCGGACCGAGCATGGCGAAAAAGAAAACCACTCCCGCCGCGAAGCGCAATCCCACCGAATCCGGTGCGTCCGTAAAAGGCAAGAGGCAAAAGCCAGGAGCGAAAAGCCCAGAGCCGAGCGGCGATCTCCGCAGCTACACCATCCGCGATTACCGGCTGGAGAAGCCGAGCTTCACGCTGCGCCAGGTGCGCACTGGCGACGAAGTCCGCTACGAAGTGGAGAGCGGCGATCTTTCCGCCCCCGCGCCGCCGATTCGCGAATCGAAATATTTGTCCCGCGAGCAGTGCATCGAAATCTATCGCTGGATGCTGCTGAACCGGCGCATGGAAACGGCGCTCGAAAATCTCTACAAGCAGGGCCAGGTGGTCGGCGGCGTGTACTTCGGACTGGGGCAGGAAGCTTGCTCCTGCGCCTCGGCGTACGCTCTCGAAAAGGATGATTGGTTGGGCCCGATGATTCGCAACCAGGGAGCGCTGCTGGTGCGCGGCTTTTCGCCCGCCGACATCATGATGCAGTACATGGCCAAGTCCGGATCGCCCACTAAAGGACGCGATGCTTCGTCGCACTTTGGCGATATCGAAAAGCGCAACGTGGTCTCGCCGATCTCGACTCTGGGTGATCTGATTCCGGTGCTGGCGGGCGTGGCGCTGGGGGCGCGGCTGCAGGGCAAACACATTGCGGCCATGACTTACATCGGCGATGGAGGGCAGTCCACGGGCGTGACTTATGAAGGATTGAATTTCGCCGCCGTGCAGAATCTGGGCCTGGTGCTGATTGTCGAAAATAATCTTTGGGGATACTCGACGCCTGCCGACATGCAGTTCCGAGTCAAAGATCTGGCCGAGCGCTCGATTGCCTACGGGATCCCGGGCGTGATTGTCGACGGCACCGATGCGTGCCAGGTTTATGACGCGTGCCATGAAGCCTGCGAGCGCGCCCGCCGCGGCGAAGGCCCGACGCTGATCGAAGCGAAAATGATGCGCATGAAAGGCCACGCGATCCATGATGCGGCCGAGTATGTTCCGAAGCCGTTGTTTGAATATTGGAAGCGGCGCGACCCGATTGCGCGGCTCGAAGATGATCTGGTGAACAGGAAGAAGTGGCTGACGTCCGCAGAGAATGAAAAGCTGATTGCCGGCGTCGAGCGGCAATTGGAAGCAGATCGCGAGCTAGCGGTGAATTCTCCCATGCCAACGCCCGAGTCGGCCGCGGGCGGAGTATATTGCGAAACGGGATGCCACGAGATCAAGCCGAAGTACGCGATGCCTGGGACCCGCAGCGGAAAGTCAGCCGGTCCGAAGCGGTCGGAGGCGGCGGTACATCTGAAATGAGAGAGCCATCCACCGCCGCGATGTTTCCGGCGAACTGATAGAATCAAGCTTCGCCATGTCCGCATCTTCCCAGCTCGTGCAGATCGACCTTGGCTCCGTCGTCCGGAGCCCAAAGCCTTCGTGGCTCAAAGCCAAGGCTCCGGTGGGCGACAATTTTCACGATCTGAAGAAGCTGGCGCGCGGCCTCGGTCTGCATACGGTGTGCGAGTCGGCGCAGTGTCCGAACATTGGAGAATGCTGGCACCATAAAACCGCGACCTTCATGTTGCTGGGCGATATCTGCACCCGGCGCTGCGGGTTTTGCGCGGTGCCCAAGGGGCGTCCCAAGGCGATTGATTGGGACGAGCCGCGGCGCGTGGCCGAAGCCGTCGCCACGCTGGGGCTGCGCCATGCGGTCGTGACCAGCGTGAACCGCGACGACGATAACGTTGGCGGCGCGAAGATTTTTGCCGAGACCATCCGGCAGATTCGCACGCTAGTCCCGGAGTGCCGCGTCGAGGTGCTGATTCCCGACTTTCAGGGACTGGAAGAGCCGCTGCGCATCGTGCTCGCAGCCAAGCCCAACGTCCTCAACCACAACACCGAAACCGTTCCGCGGCTGTACCGCGCGGTGCGCTCGGGGGCACGCTACCCGCGAACGCTCGATCTGCTGGCGAACGCCAAGCAGTGGGACCCGGCGACGGTTACCAAGAGCGGGGTTATGGTTGGCATTGGCGAGGAGACCGGGGAGCTGATCGAAGTCTTCCGCGACCTGGGCGAGCGCGGCGTCGATATTCTGACGATTGGCCAGTATCTGCGTCCGTCAAAAGATCATCTGCCGATGACGCGCTACTACACTCCCGCCGAGTTTGCCTCGCTGAAAGAAGAAGCCCTGAAATTCGGATTCAAGCACGTCGAGTCGGGACCGCTGGTGCGATCGAGTTATCACGCCCATGAACAGTCGGTAGTCGTTGGTCGTTAGTCGTTGGCGCTCCTCGGAATCATCACAATTCTAATGTTCGGCGGTCATAGGCTCACCTAGTCGCTGCGAGTTACCCTTCGCTCGGAGGGTCGCGATGGCCATCAGTTCGTCATTTCAGGACTTGCGGATCTGGCAGGAATCAATGGACCTGACGGTGGAGATTTACCGGGCCACATGTGGCTTTCCAAGACATGAAATTTATGGCCTGACATCACAGATGCGGCGCGCGGCGGTTTCGGTACCGAGCAACATTGCAGAAGGAAAGGGGCATCGATCGGATCCTGAGTTCGTTCACTTTCTTTTTCATGCCAGGGGATCGCTCTTGGAGCTCCAAACCCAGCTTGTGCTGGCTCGGCACCTAGAGTATCTGTCAGAGGAGAAGGCGGACGAGCTCTGTCGCAGCTGCGATGGCATCGCACGCGGATTGAACGCCCTCATCAACAGATTCCGCCCAAAGGCAGCCTAACGACCAGCGACTAGCGACCAACGACCGCTTTCCCTACCAGACCCTGCACGCGTTCTGATTCACCATCGGCGCGGTTGCTGGGCAGTGGTAGGCCTGGCGGAACTCCGGCATATTGGAAACGGTCCCGTTCACCCGGTTTTTGGGCGGTGAGTGCGGATCGATGGTCGACTAGCATGCGGGACAAGGCATCGGTGCGGTTGCCGCACCACACGTTGGCCCATCCCAGAAAGAAGCGCTGCTCGGCCGAGAAGCCGTCGATGGGCGCGGGTTCTTTGCCGGCAAACGTGTTCAGCAGGGCCATGTAGGCGATGCGCAGGCCGCCGTTATCGGCCGTATTCTCGCCCAGGGTCAGCTTGCCGTTTAGCTTCAGGTCGTCGACCGCGACGAAGCTGCCGTACTGGTCCTTGATGCAGCCGGTACGCTCTTCGAATTGCTTCTTGTCGTTCGCGGTCCACCAGTCGCGGAGATTGCCGTCGGCGTCGAACTGGCTGCCATCGTCGTCGAAGCCGTGAGTGAGTTCGTGGCCGATCACGGCGCCGATGGCGCCGAAGTTCATCGCGTCGTCGGCCCGGTTGTCATAGAACGGAGGCTGCAGAATTCCGGCGGGAAACGTGATGTTGTTCTCGTTAGCGTTGTAGCTCGCGTTCACGGTCATTGGCGGATACGGCCAATCTCTCTTATCGAGCGGCTTGCCGATCTTGTTCAGCCTGCGCTCGACGTCGTGCTGGTTGGCAGCGTTGCGAGTTGCCCATGGCATCGCCGCGCACGATCTGGAGCGTCGAGTAGTCGCGCCACTTGTC
Organism: uncultured Acidobacteriaceae bacterium; assembly: GCA_963767605.1. Classification (GTDB taxonomy): domain Bacteria; phylum Acidobacteriota; class Terriglobia; order Terriglobales; family Acidobacteriaceae; genus Acidiflorens. The sequence goes on from CAVYEP010000014.1 coordinate 282,100, forward strand.
GGGATAGCCGATGCGGTTGGTGATCGCCTGCAATTTCCCGAGCGCCTGGGTCTTGGTGTCGGCGCCCATCCAGGGCAAGGCTTTGATGTCTTCGCCCAGCGCTTTTTCCAGAGCCCCGACCAGCGCCAGCGTGCGCTGCTTACCTTCGGCGCCGAAAGTCTGCTGGACGTAAATCTGGCCGACCAACTCGCCGAGGTCATGGTTCGCGTAGCCCACACAACGCTTCCAGCGCGGACGCAACTCCTTGGTCCCCGTCAGCGTCTTGCCGAAGAAATCGAAGTTTTCGTTCGACGAACGCCGCGGGCAGCATCGGCGCGTTGGCGTGCACCGCGTGCCAGCGCAAATACGTTTTCCAATCGTCGAGCGAGTGCGCGCTTAATACGGCCTGCATGTTCTTGACGAACTCCGGCTCGGCCACGTTGAGCGAATCGAACCGGGGCGCGCCCACACCTTCAAAGTAAGTGCTCCAGTTGAAGGACGAGACTTAGCGCGGTGAGTTCCGCATTCGTCAGCTTGTGGTAGACCTTCTGCGGATCGCGGCGGCTGGTCTGGTCGAGCGCGCCTTTCGCCAGACCGGTTTCGATGTCCATGACGACTTTGGCTTCGGCTGCGGCTTTGGCTTCATCGTCGCCCAGGAGCACAAACATTTTGGCGACATGCTCGACGTACTTCTTTCGCAGCTCGACCGACTTGGGGTCGTCCTTGAAGTAGTAATCGCGGTCGGGCATGCCCAGTCCGCCCTGATCTACCTGGGCGATGATCTGGCTGGCGTTCTTGAAGTCGGCTCCGGAATCGAAGCCGAACAGCACATCCGTGCCCTCACGATGCAGGCGAACGATCTCCTTGGGAAGTTCCTCTTTCGACTGGATCGCGGCAATGCTATCGAAGTCGGGCTCCAGGGGCTTGGTGCCCGCTTTCTCGACGGCTGTTTCGTCCATGCAACTGGCGTAGTAATCGCCAATCTTCTGCTCGTTGGCGCTGCGGCCCGGCCGGTCGACCGCCGCTTTTTCGAGAATGTCGCGCACGATGTATTCGCCGCGCTGCTGCAATTCGTTGAAGCGGCCCCAGGACGAACGGTCGGCGGGAATCGGGTTCCGCGCCAGCCACTTGCTGCAAGCGTAGGCGTAGAAATCGTTGCAGGGATCGATGCTCTTATCGAGCATGTCGGCGGAGAAACGCACGTCGGCGGGCGGCTTTGCGGCTTCGGGTTCGGCTTGGGCCGGCTTTTGTTGGGCAGGCTTTTCTTGGGCAAACAGAGCAGACACAAGCATCATGGAGACGGTCAACACTTTCAAGATATTACGCATGAGGTCCTCGAATCGAGATGTGGAACTGGCTATGCAGATACAGAACACCCTGAACCGCTGTATTGGACGGATGCCGTTGAAAACGGTCACCCGAAAATCCGACCAACGACTTTCGAATCAAAAGATCTTCACGTGGATCGTCAGATATTTCTTGGGGTTCTCGCGGATCGCTTTCACCAGTTCCCGCGTCTCCACCAGCATCTGGTTGCTGTTGTTGTAAAGCGTAGGATCTTTAAGCAGCATTCCCGCCGTGCCCTCGCCCTTTTCCAGGCGCTCGGTCAGTGCCGCCAGGTTGTTCACGGTGGTCTGCAGTTGAGCGGCGAATTCCTGATCGTGCGTCATCTTGCCGAGCGCGCCCTTGCCGGCATTGATGTCGTCGGTCAACTGGCGAACGTTCGCCATCGTCTTGTTCGCGTTGTCATACAGCTCAGGATCTTTGAGGGCTTTGCCGGCCGAGCCTTTGCCCTGCTGCAAGTCGTCGACTATTGCGTTCAGCTTGTCGATGGCGGCAATCGCTTTCTTGTAGGCCTCGTCGCTGGTGAGCAGCGGGCCGAGCGAGCCCTTGCCGCTCTGGATATCGTCCATCAATCCCTTGAATTCGATCACGGTCGCGTTGAGCCGGTCGTACAAAGCCGGATCGTAGATGACCTTGCCGATCGAACCCTGGCCGCTCTCGATAAACGCGACAATGTGATCCAGCCGCTTGAGCAGCGCGTCCATATTCTGCAGCGTGCCCTGGCTGGCGCGCACCACGTCCTGGATGTCGGGCTGGTTGCGGGTCGCCAGCGTGTCTCCGTCAGTAGCCTCCGGGCCCTTGGCCGACAAACTGTCAACGTCCACGTAGGTTTCGCCCAGGACCCCGGCCGTGGCCAGCAAGGTAACGGAGTCTTTGCGCAGATTGAAGGAGTACTTGGTGTTGACCTTCATCGTGACTTCGACTGGCGTCAACGGCTTGCCGCCGACGATCCGGATGCGGGTCACGTTGCCGATGTCCACACCCGCCAAACGCACGGGCGCGCCTTCGCGCAGCCCCGACGCATTATCGAGATAGGATCGCAGCGTGATCTTGCGGGTGAACCATCCGCCGGTACCGCTCATCACGAAGATCAGTACGGCGAGGGTGACGCTGGCGAATAGGACCGTGAGTCCCACGCGCAGTTGCGACCATTTCAGCTGCTTCTGGCTAGGCAAGTTGGTCAGTAAACGACAGAAGCATCATAGCAAACGCGGCGGAATTTCAGGGTCTCAGATTCTCTGGCGCCCGGTGACCGTGCGCTGCATCAGGCCCAAAGCGGCGGAACAGGATAGCCCGGCGCAGCAATGCCGGGTAGGCGGAAGTGGAACCAATCGAGTCCCGCGAGGGACGGCAGCGGGGCTTCGACGCGGACTCCAGAGGGACGGCCGAAGTTCTCGTGCACACGCTCAAGAAGTACCCTTCACCCCAGAGGCCAGAGTTTGCACCAAAACGACGGGCTCCCACCCTCTCGTGTTTGGTGCGGAGGATGGGAGCCTGTCTGCAATACGACTATGGTTCGTTTACGTCGCCAGTTTAGCGATGCTCGCGGCCGTTGCCTTTCGCTTCTCCTCTGGCCGGTGCCCGATTCGCTTTCTCCGTTCGGGCAGGAGCGGCCCTCTCCTGCCTCTGAGGCGCCCTCTCGGGCCTGGAGCCGTGGCTCGAGTTGTCGGGACGCGCTCCCGCGCGATCGTTGAAGTTGCCGCCATTTCTGGCGGGCTGGTTTCTGGGCGACTGGTTGAATCCGCGATTGCCGCCAGGATTGCCCGACGACTGCGCGCGCGCTTCGCGGGGAGAAATGTTCGGCGCGTGATATGCCGCTCCCGCCGCGCTGGCTCTCTGCACGTGCGCTCCGTTGAACTCGCCCGCCCGGCCCGTTGCCGCAATTGCCGGGCGTCCGTGATTCTCGGACGCGAACAGTTGCCGGTTCTGGCTGGCGGCGTGTTCGTGTTGCGATTGCGTTGCCAGCGCCGGGGTATGCGATTCGCGCCCGTACGCTTCCTCTTGACGAGTCGGCCGCGCTTCGATTCCGCCAGGGCCGTTGAAGCTCGTATGCACGTTATTGACGACGACGGTCCGGTTGTAGACGTTGGTCACATTGGTCACGTTCACGTTGGTCACCGAGCGGTTGTAGAAGAAGCGGCCGCCTCGCCACTCTCCGCCGCCGTAGCCGACCCCGCCGTAGCCGAAGCCGTAGTTAATCCCGCCATAGAAGCCAACATGCGGCCCCCAATAGCCCGCGTGCCAGGCGTAGAAGCCGCCGCCAAAGCCCCAGTAGCCCGGAGTCCACAGCATGCCCACCGGCCCAACCACCCAGGTGCCGGGGACCCAGTAGTAGCCGCCGTCGTCATTCCATGCCCAATAACCCGGGGTCCACAAATAGCCCGGACCGGGACAGATCGGCTGCGCGTAAACCGGCAGCGCGGGCGGACCGATCCGCACCGAGATCCCAACCCCGATTTGCGCCGCCGATGTCGTCGAGAGCGACAGCACCGAGACCGTTAACATCAAAATTCCGAACCCCAACCCGAATACCAGACTGCGAACGGAGCGTTTCATTCTTATTCCCTTTCTTTGGTTCAAACTATTTTGGCCCAACACCGCAATCCGGCCTCATTACGTTCCGCCCATATAAACCCTGGACCTTTGCGCATGTTACGATGGGACTGAAAGTTATTTTGAATCAGGAGGTTAGTGCCTGGCGCCGACTGAGAGCTGACAACTGAAGGCTGAGAGCTAATTTTCCAGAATGACGTGGGCCAGGGCCTGCTCGGACGTGTGGGTGAGCGAGAGCGCGATGTTTTTCGTGCCAAGTTTGGCCGCGATGGCTGCAGCCTCACCGTGAAATTGAATGGTGGGACGCTGCCCTTTCGGACGCACCACTTCAATATCGCGCCACCGCACGCCGCGACTCCATCCCGTGCCCAACGCCTTCATTCCCGCTTCCTTGGCGGCGAAGCGCGCGGCATAGCTTTCAAAGCGGGTGGCTTTTTGCTCGCAATAACGGATTTCGCCGTCGGTAAAGATGCGGCGAAGAAAGCGGTCGCCAAACCGCTCGATGCTTTCGCGGATGCGAGGAACTTCGGCGATGTCAACGCCAGTGCCAAGAATCATGGAGATATTGTTAATTGGTAATTTGTAATTGCGCAATTTGGAACTGACGCGTGCTCAGAAAAGTTTGTCGCCGCGGTAGATCACTTGCCCATCGATCAGTTGCGCTTCGGCGAAGAGTTTGTGTGGGCGTGCCGGACCTTCAGCGTCGATATGAAGAACTTCGTGCCCGTGAGCCACGAGCCAGTCCGAGACGATCATGCGATGGCAGCGGAAGTAAACGCGCTCGGCGCACATGTATGCGGTGCGCGAGACGTTCGCGATTTGCAGCAGGTCGGCTGCTGCGTGCTCGAACTCGGGCGTCAGCGTGTAGTCTGCGTAGTTGCGAAAGCTGGCATTACGCAGCGCCGTGTGAGGAGAGTCTTTGCGCGTTGGCTTGCGGTACCCGCCCAGAGCTTTGATCCAGATGTAGCGAATCCCTTGCTCCGGCATCGAACGCTCCAACGACTCGCGATTGAAGTGTGGCAGGCGTCGCGACATGGGAAAGGCGCGAATATCCACCAGTGTCTCGATGCCGTGCGCCTTCAGAGCCGCCACGAGTTCATCGAGCGTCCGCGTCGAGTGGCCGATAGTATAGATCGTCACCACTGACCTCAACCAGTCGACTCCAGAAGTGAATAGGCCGCAGCGTAGCGATGTCTTGCGGCAACGCACCGCCTAGGAACTCGGCTTCGAGATAGGAAACCAAGTCTGCGCCGTAGTAAATTATGTCGGTCTGATAAATCGAAAACACAGGGTTACCAGGCGTGTTTGGCTCGCTGGGAACGTAGCGATGACTAAAGATCGGGGTCAACCTGGGCGCCTCTGCGACCTTCTTTCTTGCCACATTCTTGGCTTGATCGACGTCAGGAGGGCGACTGCCCCATTCCTTCTCCATCCAGAATCCGTTGCGCTCAACGTCAAAGCAAATCCCGTCCCCTGGCCATTCCAGCGAGCCGACGATCTTCCGATGGCTTTCTTCGTCCCCTGCGATTGCGCAGCGCCAACTCGGGAACCAACCGGAATTAGGTCGAGATAGGGGCAAGGCAATTTGCAGAAACTCGCGCAGATCCGGCGGAAAACGGACCCCGTATTGCTGCTCTGCGAGCACGATTTCCTTATTCGACATGCCTTCGTCAAACTGCATCCCAGCGCTGCGCAGTCGTGCAACAACTGACTCCAGCTCCGCACGATTTTTGCCGATTGAGTCCATATCTAGAAAGATAAAAGGGCTGTCACAAGGGTCCCATCCTGCTCCGGAAAGACCGTGCGCAGATCCAGCAGCACGCGGCCTTCTTCGACGCGGGCGATGATCGGTGGAGTATTGGCGCGGAGACGGGCGCTTAGTTCGTCGGCGCTGAGGCCGGCATGCGTGAGCGCGATCAGGCGCGTGGGTAAGACCGCCGATGGCGCGGCGCCCCCGCCAACAACGGATTCGCCGTCGATGAGTTCCAGCTTGAGACGCGCGGATTTTGCCTCGGCAGATTCAACCTTGGAAACGATTTTCTCAGCGCGCCGCGTAATCTCGTCTTTCGAAAGGCGCATCATGCGCAGCACGGGCACAGCGTCGTGGTCGCGTTTGACGTAGACGAGAAGCGTGGCCTCGAGCGCGGCGTAGGTGAGCTTATCGACGCGCAGGGCGCGGAAGAGCGAGTTCGAGCGCATGCGCGCGACCAGATCGGCGCGACCGCTGATCAATCCCGCTTGCGGGCCGCCGAGCAGCTTGTCGCCGCTGTAGGTGACGATGTCGACGCCGGTGCGCAGGCTGTCGACGACACCCGGCTCGCCGTTGATCCCAACCGAGCGCAGATCGAACAGCGCGCCGCTGCCCAGGTCTTCCATGAGAGGAAGGTTGCGGCGGCGGGCCAGGGCGACCAGTTCGTCGAGCCCCGGCTGCTCGGTGAAGCCGGTGATTTCGAAATTGGAACGATGCACGCGGAGCAGCAGGCGCGTACGGTCGTTGATGGCGCGTTCGTAATCGGCGATGCGCGTGCGGTTGGTGGTGCCCACTTCACGCAGCGTCGCATTCGACTTCGACATCACGTCGGGAATGCGGAACGAGCCGCCGATTTCAACCAACTCTCCGCGCGAGACGATGACTTCGCCTCCCTCGGCCAGCGAGTTCAAGGCGAGCAGAACCGCAGCGGCGTTGTTGTTCACGACTATGGTTGAGATGACTGGCGAAATCGCTGCCGGGCTTTGCTCGGCTGGACGGCCGGGAGCGGCCGTCCCTACGTGATCGTCGCAAAGGAGCTTTTGGAACAGGCGATCCACGTGGACGTCGCGTTTTCCACGCTCGCCCGTTTCCAGATCGAATTCGAGATTGGAATAGGCGCTCGCGGAGGCGCGAATGTGATCGAACGCTACGGCAGCCAACGGCGCCCGTCCGAGATTGGTGTGCAGGATGACGCCGGTGGCGTTGACGAGCGACTGCAACGAGTAACTCAACGACTGGCGGAGTTGGCGCTCGACCGCTGCGGACAAGCCCCCGAGTGCGAGGTCCAAGGATTTCTCGTCGAGCTGGCTTTCGGCGATTTCTTGGCTGATTTGCTGACGAAGACGCGCGAGCACCACGCGGATACTTTCGGCGACGGCGGAATGCCCCTCGCGTTCGATCAGCGCCTGCATGTCGGGCTGGCGGAGAAGTTCGTCCGTCGAAGGCAGTTTCTGAAACAGCGCGGATTTGTTGGCGGTGGACACCGAGGGCGATTATCCCACAGGAACAGTTCTCAGTTGTCAGTTCTCAGTTCTCAGTTAAAACCCGCAGCTGCCGGTTCTTCTGAGAACTGGGAACTCTCTACATCGTGTGCAAATACGCGAGCAAGTCTTGGGCTTTTACTGAGAACTGACAACTGAAAACTGAGAACTTCTCTACAGCGTGTGCAAATACGCCAGCAAATCTTGGATCTGCTGGTCGGTCATAACCTGGCGGAAGCCTTCCATCTTCGCTCGACCATTTTTGACGATGTCGGTCATGCGCTCGTCGTTGGCGGGCAGTCCGCTTACAGACATGTACTGCTTCTTAAAGACGCTTTTCATGCTGGGACCCTTCTTGCCGCGCAACGAATACGGCTCATGGCAGCGGTCGCAATAGTTGTCGTAGAGTTTTCTGCCTTCGGCTTGTTGCGGGTTGAGGCCGAGTTCGGCGTCGGACTTGCGGCGCTCGGCGTCGCATCCGGCGAGCACGAGAAGCGCGAGCATCGCTACAGAGACACCGAGGCAAGGAGAGATCCAGTTCCAAAATTTCATAATAGTAATAGTAATAGTAATAGTAATGAGTGCGGCATCGCCTGCAAGACCGGGCGCAGAGGTAGGATAATACGGAAAGCATGAACCTGGTCGTCAAACGCGTTTACGAGGCGGCTTCTCCGTCGGACGGAGTGCGCGTGCTGGTCGACCGTCTGTGGCCGCGCGGGCTGACGAAACAAGACGCGGCGGCCAAGTTCTGGCTGCGCGACCTGGCGCCTTCGAATGAGTTGCGGCAGTGGTTCCATGCGAATCCCGAGGCGTGGCGCATGTTCCGGAAGCGCTATCTCAAAGAACTGGTGAGCGCAGAGGGCGCAGCGGCGGTCGAGAAGCTCCATCGTCTTACGGAAGGCAAGGGGCAGGTCACTCTCTTGTACGCTTCGCGCAACCAGGAGCATAACAACGCGACGGTGCTGAAGGAATTGCTGGAAGGGATGCGCAAGCCTCCGTCGAGCGTGGGCCGCGCGGCGAAGGGTCGCGGACGGATTCGGAAAGCGAAGAGACAATAAAGACTGTCTTCGGACGATCCATAGTAAGCGATCCATAGTAAGCCGATCCATGGTACGAAAGGCGCAATCTTCGTCGAGCCTTCCCGCGCGCGAACGCATCTAATTCCTCAGCTTCTTATATTGGAGTATTCGCCCTGATACTTAGCCGAGTTCTTTTCTTAGCGCTGTTTCTTTTGGCGATCTACGCCGTCCAGCAATTCTGGTTTATGCGGGCGTGGACGTGGATTGGTTCGTTCTCGAATGCCAGCTGGCGTTTCGGGCTTCATGCCGTACTGATCGCGCTGGCGGCTACTTTGCTGGCTACCCTTCTTGATCCGCTGCTTGGGCACGGGATCTCACGCCTCAGATTTGGCGGGTTGAACTTCGGTAAGACACTTTCCACAGTTGTCCGCTTGTGGCTGGGCGCATCATTCTTTGGATTCCTGGCGGTTGAATCGGTGGGAGCGATTGAGTGGGTCACGAATCTCGCGGTACGGCTTCGGCTTCATTCTGGAGCAGTTGCGGGTGGGTTCAGTCCCTCGCGCCGCACCTTTTTTCAGTATGCAGCTGTGCTCGCCGGAGGCTTTCCATTCCTTGCCGCTACCTATGGATTTGCCGCCGGGCGCTTGCGCTACACCGTTGAGCGCGTCGATGTGCCCGTCGCCAATCTTCCGCCGGAGCTCGATGGCCTGCGCATCGCTCAGCTTAGCGACATCCACATTGGCGACTACATGCCGCCGCGCGAAATTGCCCGCGCCGTCGACATGGCCAACGATCTGCGGCCTGACATTTCATTCGTGACGGGAGACTTCGTCAACGGCGAAGGCGATCCGCTGGACGCCTGCATTACAGAGTTGAGCCGGCTGCGAGCACCCCTGGGCGTCTGGGGATGCAACGGCAACCACGAAATTTATGCGGGAGTGGAAGACGAGGCGGAACAGCTCTTCCGCGAAAAGGGAATGCGGCTGCTGCGCGCCGCGAGCGCGGTTGTCGAGCACAACGGAGGGCGCTTTAATCTGCTCGGCGTCGATTATCAGCGCGACCACATGGTTAGCGGGGAGCGCACTGGACCTATGCTGCAGGAAATCGAGCACCTGATTCGGCGCGACATGCCTAACTTCTTGCTCTCCCATAATCCGAATTCGTTTCATCGCGCCGCCGAGCTTGGCATCGAACTTAGCCTTGCGGGGCACACTCATGGTGGGCAGGTAAAGTTTGAGATTGTGGATCACAGCGTCAGTCCGGCGCGCTTGATCACACCTTTTGTCGCCGGGCTTTATCGCCTGCCAATGAAAATGAACGCGAATGCGGGCATTGCGCCCGGCAACCGATTGCAGACGATTGGCATGCAGAAGGCGGCGCTGTATGTGAACCGGGGCCTCGGAACACTCGGCTTCCCGGTGCGGATTGGCGTCCCGCCAGAGATCACGCTGCTAACCCTCCGCAGGGCATGACAAGTTACGGCCTCGAGCCCCACCATATCAACCCGACGAACAGGATTTGCATCGGTGTCCGGAGCCAGAGCGGAGTTACGGGCTTGCCGCGCAGCGTCACTCCCTTCAGGGCGGCGTTGATGTTCGCGGTGAACATTCCGATGAGCAGCAGGATGAGGCAGTTTCCGGCAAGCGAGCGCATTCTCGGAATCAGCAAACCTACCGCGCCCAGAAACTCGCAAACGCCGGTGAAGTAGACGATGAGCGTCGGCCGCGGAACGTAGGACGGGATCATGCGCGCCAAGTCGTGCCTCATCTTGTTGAAGTGCGCCGCGCTGGTGAAAACGAACATGGCGGCGAGGGCATATCGCACCGAGTCTTGCCACGCGGCGAGTGGGGTGACCCCGAGCGCGCCGACACCTCTCAGAAGCAGCCACGAGCCGAACAGTACAATCAGCACTGCCATAGGAGAGTGCCTGTTCAGATGCGAATACGAAAGACAAAGATGCGGCTACTGGACTCTAGCGCGGAGCCAAAATCGTCACCGTCCGTCCGGCCTGTTGGCCACGAAACGTGGTATAATTCTCAAGTAAATCTGTCTAGATAAATGCCTGTAGATGCAAGAACTTAGCGAGATTTGTGACCGAGACAGAGGGGGCGGAGCTTCGCTCCGCTGGACGGCCGAGGGCGGCTGTCCCTACGCGAGCTTTTACTGAGAACTGAGAGCTAATTTCATGGCTGACGATCAGAATCCTGAGCTTCCTTTAACTCCTCCTCCTGGCGGCGACGGGCAAGGTCCGGGCGCCCTCAACCTGCAGCCCGTCAACATTGAAGACGAGATGAAGCGGTCGTATCTCGACTATTCGTTGTCGGTGATTATCGGCCGCGCGCTGCCTGACGTTCGCGACGGATTGAAGCCGGTGCATCGCCGCATTCTTTACACCATGCAGCAGATGGGCCTGGCTCCGGGACGGGCCACGCGCAAGTGCGCCCGCATCGTCGGCGAAGTGATGGGCAAGTACCATCCGCACGGCAACCTCGCCGTTTACGACGCGTTGGTGCGGCTGGCGCAGCCCTTTGCCATGCGCGCGCCGCTGGTCGATGGTCAGGGCAACTTCGGCTCGGTCGATGGCGACCCTCCCGCGGCCGATCGATATACCGAAGCTCGTTTGACGCGCGTCTCCACTGCGCTGCTCGAAGATCTCGATAAGGAAGCGGTCGACTTCTACCCGAACTACGACGGCACGGAAACGCAGCCCGCGGTTCTGCCCGCGCGTTTTCCGAACCTGCTGGTCAATGGCTCCGATGGCATCGCGGTGGGCATGGCCACCAAGATTCCGCCGCACAACTTGACCGAGATCGTCGATGCCACCATCACGCTGGTGAATAATCCCAGCGCGCAGTTGCCGGAAATTCTGAAGTTCGTGCAGGGGCCGGACTTTCCGACCGCGGCGATCATTCACGGCCGCGCAGGAATCTTCGAGGCTTACAGAACTGGCCGCGGCCGCTTCATGATGCGCGCCCGCGCGGCGATTGAGAACGTCACCAAGGAAAAGCAGGCGATCATCGTCACCGAGATTCCCTACCAGGTGAACAAGGCGCGCCTGATCGAGCGCATCGCCGACCTGGTCAACGACAAGACCATCGACGACATCTCCGACATTCGCGACGAAAGCGATCGCGACGGCATGCGCATCGTGATCGAACTCAAGCGCGGAGCCGAACCGCAGATCGTACTTAACCAGCTCTTCAAGCACACCTCGATGCAAGAAGGCTTCAGCATGATTCTGCTGGCCGTGGTCAACGGGCAGCCCAAGGAATTGGGGCTGATCCAGGCGATCAAACACTTCATCGACCATCGCGTCGATGTGGTGCGGCGCCGAACTTCCTATTTGCTCAACAAGGCCCGCGATCGCGAGCACATTTTGGAAGGCTACCTGACCGCGCTCGATCACCTGGATAACGTGATCGCCATTATCCGCGGCAGCGCCAACCGCGCCGACGCGCGAGAGAATTTGGTCGCGTACTTTGGCGGCAAGAAGATCGACATCAACACCACCGGACGCGCTCCTAAGCTCGCCGCCGACAAGCCGTTCACCGCGAAGCAGGCCGACGCCATCCTCGAACTGCAACTGCACCGGCTGACCAAGCTCTCGATCGACGAAATTGCGAACGAATTGAAGCAGGTGCGCGAAGCCATCGCCGAGTACGAATCGATTCTTGCTTCCGAGGCGAAGCTGCGCAAAGTCATCATCAAGGAACTGGAAGAGGTCAAGAAGCTCTACGGCGACGCGCGCCGCACGGTCATCGAAGACGAAGCCGCGGAAATCATGCTGGAAGACCTGATCGCCGACGAGCAGGTTGCGGTCACGGTGAGCCACTCCGGCTACATGAAGCGCACTCCGATCTCGACCTACCGCATGCAGCGGCGCGGCGGCACCGGACGCACCGGCATGAAGACGCGCGACGAGGATTTCGTCGAGCATCTGTTCATCGCCTCGACCCACGCTTACATCCTGATCTTCACCAACACCGGACGCGTGTACTGGCTCAAGGTGTACGAGATTCCCGACATCGCCGCTGCCGGCAAAGGGAAGCACGTCGGCAACCTGGTCGGCCTGCAGCCCGGCGAAACCGTACGCACCATGCTCGCCGTGCGCGATCTGGAAGAAGAAGGCCGGTACGTTTTCTTTGTCACGCACAACGGCACGGTGAAGAAGACCGAGGTGAAAGACTTCTCGCACGTGATGCAGCGCGGCATCATCGCCATCAATATCGAAGCGGGCGACGAACTGGTCGCGGCCTCGCTGACCGACGGCAACCAGATCGTCTTCCTCGCCTCGCATGACGGACAAGCGATTCGCTTCGACGAAAACGACGTACGCTCCATGGGACGCAACGCCACCGGCGTGCGCGGCATGAACCTGGCCGAAAAGGATTACATCGTCGGCATGGCCACGACGATCAAGCCGGAAGCGAAGGCGGTAGTGAAAGAAGGCGAGACGTTGCTCCCGAAATCGCCGATTTGGTTCCGGAAAAAGGCTCGCTCATTCTTTCCGTCACCGAGAACGGATACGGCAAGCGCACTCCCGCCGACGAGTATCGCCTCACCAATCGCGGCGGCAAGGGCGTGATCAACGTCAAGACCACGGCGCGCAACGGCAAAGTCGTCGGCATTTCGCAGGTGAGTGAGAAATCCGAAGTGATGCTGATCAGCCAGTACGGCAAGATCATCCGCATCGAATCGAAGTTCATCCGCGAATCGGGGCGGTCGGCGCAAGGCGTGCGATTGCTGAACGTCGAGCCCGGAGACCGGGTCGCCGCGGCGGTAGTGATTCCTCCGGAAGAGCCGAATGGGAATGGGACGCTGCTGCAGTAAGCTCGCGTTGGGGCGGATGACTTCGTCCGCCCATGTCTAGTGCCGCTCGACCTTGTCAGTGTGGCGCGGGCATTCTTGCCCGCGTCCAATGGCTACGAAGCGACTAAAATTGTCGCATGCCAAAGCCGACTAAAGAGCTGCAGAAGCCGCTGCGCAGGCTCAACTGGCTTCTCAAGAGGGTCCACACGTACCTGGATGCTCAGCGATTTCATCCGCGCCAAGGAACCTATCTCGATGCGACCGTATTAATGTTGCTGTCGAAGAGCCTTGCATTGGCAAGAAGCACCGCTTGCCTAGTTCGAAACGGTTTCAATGAAGAAGCCTTTGCGTCATCACGCACGCTGCTCGAACTCGCACTGAACCTGCGATACATCACGAACGGGCGTAACCCTGAGCTCAGGGCAAAAAGATACGTACATTTTGTGGCCAAGATCAAAATGGAGTGGGGGAGGAAGGCCGTAGAGTACTTCGCATTTCCAGCAAGGGATGTCAGCAAAGGGATGCCTAGCTACAAGGATTTTCAGAGTATGGAGCGCAAATTCCCAAAACAGAGTTGGGTGCAAGCGAGCAAGAAGCATTCAAAGGGAATATGGACCATGGCAATGGAACCGGACAGGTTCGAGAAGATGCCAATGCTTACGAAGTCCCGCCAGGCCGTGCTCAGCAAACGCGGCAAGCCGAGATTCAAACCCTTGAACTGGGAGCACGATTATAGAGTTGTCTACTATTGGACTTCGCAATACGTGCATGTCACGATTGACAGTCTCGACAATCACACCGCATTACCGGGCAAGCCCTTCAGCGTCTATACGCAAGGCGGTAGACCACCCATCAGGAAGACTAATCTGGGTGATATGGCCCTCTTCAATACAATTCTCTACATCCACAGGATTCTCTTGGTTGGGTTTCGGGCGCTCGGTCATACGTATCCGGACGAATTGTCGAAGCCTATCATGGCTTTCGTAGAGTCATTAGTAAGAAAAGAATCGGCTGCTTGAACTTTACTGGGCGTCAGTCTGTCGGAAAAACCGTTTGGCGAGTAGTTCCATTTTTTTGAAAGGCAGACCGATCCTTCATCCCTCGCCGGGCCGCATTACCGCAGTCACTTCTAAATAGCCCAGCTTTCCATTACTGTTAACCTTAGAGACACTGTCCCTCCCCGTGTGTGCCCGCGCGGTTGCAGACTGTTTGTAAGCGAGCGTTTGTGCACGATATTGCAAAACCTGAACCCGTGTACCAGGAACTTCTGAGCCGGCCGATTCGCGAGTTGGGGCTTACGCTCGCGGGATCGCCGGTGGAGCGCTTTGTCGAACAGCTCTATCGCGAACTGGAGGCGAAGGGGCTGACAAAATTTCGCCCCGCCTGTTACTTGACTGACGAGTGGGGATGCCCGTCGGGCGAGCCGATTATCGGAATTCCGTTTTACCTGGCGAATGCGGCGCTGGCGCAGCTGGAAGAAGAAACGCATGACCTCGAAGACGCGAGAGAAATCATGATGTACCTGCGGCATGAGGCCGGACACGCCTTCACCTATGCGTACAAGCTGCACAATTCGGCCGAATGGAAAAAGACTTTCGGGCCGTTCCGCCGTCCCTATCACGACATTTACCGCCCCGCGCCGTTTTCGCGCGATTATGTGCGGCATTTGCCGGGATGGTATGCGCAGAAGCATCCCGATGAAGATTTTGCCGAGACGTTCGCGGTGTGGCTGACGCCGCGCTCGAACTGGCGCAAGCGCTATCGCGGCTGGGGCGCGATGGAGAAGTTGCGGTACCTGAACCGGCTGGCGCGAAAGTTGGGGAAGAGCGACCCTCCGCGGCGGCGCGGCCAGGCCGACATCACGGTCGATGATATGGACACGACGGTGGCGGAGTTCTATCACCGGGATGGGCAGAGTGGGCGGGAAGAAGTTGCGGTCACCGAGCTCACGCCGGATACGGATTTGCGCGACATCTTTCCCGTATCCAAGCGGAGGAAGACGGCGCTGCCGGCGCACGAATTTCTGCATCAGCATCGCAAAGCGGTGATTGACAAGGTGGCGCAGTGGACGGGGGCGCAGCGTCCGCTGGTCAAAACGTTGATGGACACGATCGAAAAGCGCGCCGGCGAACTCGACTTGCGCGCCGACAAAACGCGCAGCGCGGAACATCTGGCCGAAGTCACGGCCTATGCCACCGCGCTGGTGATGACCTATGTGACGAAAGGAAAATTCATTCAGCCGTAGAGATAGAAATGGAGCGACGGGCGTCCTCGCCCGTCCGGCAGCAACGTGGCCGGGCGGGACGCCCGGCGCTCCATCGGCAAGCTTGGTTTCCGAGGAGACACAATGATCGGAGCAAAACTGAAAATCGCGCTGCTGTATGACGTCTGGAACGAAGATCCGGTCGCGGCGGCAGAGAAGGCGGCGGAGAAAGAAGAGGCGGCTCCCGCGCGCAAGCCGCGCAAGAAAGTGAAGAAGGTTAAGAAAGAGAAAACCGATCGCGAGGAAATCTTCGAAGCGATCCAGAAGCTGGGACACGAACCCTCCTATTTTGAGCTCGACGGGCGTCCGCAGTCCTTGCACTCGCTCTCGCGGTGCGATGCCGACCTCCTTTTCAACCTGACCGAATCTTTCGACGGCGATGACACCAAGGAAATGAACGTGGTCGCCTATGTCGACCTGCTCGGATTGCGCTACACCGGCGCCGGCCCGCATTCCATTTTCATGTCGCAGGACAAAGCAGTCGCCAAGAAGATCTTCGCGTTTCACAATATCAAGACTCCCTTCTTCGCGACTTCCTATCGCGGACGCATTGAACATGCCCACGACATTTCTTTTCCGCTCATCGTGAAACCGGCGTGGGAGGATGGATCGATTGGCATCGACGCCGGCTCGGTCGTAAAGAACGTCAAGGAGATGATGGAGCGCGTCGAGTACATCCAGGATGAATTCGACTCGCCGGCCCTGATTGAGGAATACATCGAGGGGCGCGAAATCTACGCTGGAATTCTGGGCAACTACGAACGGGCGCGGGTTTTGCCGATGGTCGAGCTTGACCTGTCACGCTTACCCGAAGGCACACCAAAAATCGCCAGCTACGATGTGAAATTCGAAAAGAATACCGAAGCCTACAAGCTGACCAAGTCGGAGATCGCGGAAAATCTGGACGAAGAGACGATGAAGCGTCTGTCCGATACGGCGCTGGCCGCCTATCGCGCGCTGAAGCTGCGTGACTATGGACGCATCGACATGCGACTGGCTCCGAACGGCAATGTCTACGTCATCGAAGCCAATCCGAATCCGTGGCTGGCGAGCCGCCAGGAATTTGCCATGGCCGCGAAGGCCTCGGGACTCTCCTATCCCGAGATGATCGGCACCATTCTCGACTTGGCGATGAGCCGATACCTGAATGCCGACTTCACGAATGCGGCGGCGATGCACTAGGGTCGAGTGTCGCAAGCCCGCAACCTAAGGCTTTACCGCAGGGTTCACAGAGGTCGTGTAGAGCGGACACTCCTGTCCGCTGCTTTTTGCGCTGAGTCTTGCTTCTTGAAACTCAAACTGGAAGCGGGATTCTAGCCGATCCCAAAGTCAAGACCAAGGTCAAGAGCAGCGGACAGGAGTGTCCGCTCTACACGACCCCGGTTAAGAACTTCCTCGCTTTCTAGAACATATTCCACAGGTACTGGTTATAGACCGCGTGGTGAAACTGCACTTCGGCCGGCTTCACAATCGTGCCCAGCAAGCGCGGGCAGCGGTCGGCCGATGCCTGCTTCAGGTCGGCGTAGCGGCCTTTCACGTCTTCCCCGAGGAGTTTGCTTGTCCATGGGGCTTTGCGGAAGTCGTCGATCGCCGTGTAGATGTTGTCGGGCAGGTAGCGTTCGGCCGAGCGCAGGTTTTTGATCTTGGAGGTCTCGCCTTCCAATCCCGTCTTGAAAATGGAGTACATCACCAGGTAGGGATTGGCATCGGGAGCCACGGCGCGCACCTCGGTGCGCATGCTGCGCTCGTTGCCGATCGGAATGCGGATCATGGCGCCTCGGTCCACCGCCGACGCCTTCAGCTGGTTCGGCGCCTCGAAGTGCGGATCGAGGCGGCGGTACGCGTTGACGCTGGAATTGAAGATCAGGCAAAGATCGTTTCCATGCGTAAGAATGCGGTCGAGGAATTCGTAGCCGAACTTGCTGAGCTTCTCCTCGCCCTTCGGATCCCAGAACAGGTTCTTGCCGTTCTGGCTGACGGAGACATTGGTGTGCATGCCGCTGCCGTTGACGCCCACCACCGGCTTGGGCAGGAAGCAGGCGGTCAATCCCATGTTCTGCGCAACCTGGCGGCAGACCAATTTATAGAGTTGGATATGATCGGCGGCGGCCACCGCTTCCGCGTACCCGTAGTTGATCTCGAACTGCGAAGGCGCGACCTCGGGGTGGTCCTTCTCGTTCTGGAAGCCCATGGAGCGCTGTACTTCGGCGACGGTATCGATAAACGTACGCAGCGGATCGCCCGGCAAAGAGTGGTAATAGCCGCCCGTATTGACGTACTCAAACTTGCCCGTCTCATGGTAATGGCGCTCGGCATCCGGCCCCGCGAACAGGAAGCCCTCGATCTCATTCGCGGCATTACAGGTGTAGCCGTGCTTCTTGTGCAATCCGTTGGTAAACAGCTTGAGCATGCTGCGGATATCCGCGGTGTAGGGTTCGCCGTTCTTATCGATGACCTCGCCAAACACCAGCACCTTGCCCGGTCCGAACACGTCCGCCGGTCCCCAGTAGAAGGCAGCCCAGTCAAGGCCTAACCGCAGATCGCTTTCCCGCTGCGCCGTGAATCCGCGAATCGACGAACCGTCAAAGGTCAGGTTGTCGTAACTCTTCAGCAGGAATTTCTTGTCGTAGTCGAGCATGTGCAGGCGGCCTTCCAGGTCGCTGAACATGACGGTCACGGCCTTGATGCGCGATTCCTCGGCCAGATACTTCAGCCGCTCTTCCTGAATCTTGTGAGGATCCACGCGGTCCAGGCGCTGCTTCTTCGCCTTCAGATTCATGACTTCAAGTTCGTCGTAGGGGATCGCAAGAAAATTCCGCAGTTCAGTTGACATGTGTCTCCTTCAAAACTTATTGATGCGTTGCCCAGGATTCTGTTTGGGTGACCGGTGACGACAGGATAGGCTAACGCGTTGGACGCAAGCACACAAATAGAAATCGTTTATGGCAACGATTAGCTTTTCCGATTTGCATCAAGAACGGTGCAAAAACTGGCTGCTGGCTATTGGCCCCGGCTTCCGGCGAGCGCTCCGCACGTTGCTTGAAGCCCGCCGCGATCCCCTCGATGCGCCTCCGTCCCTGCACCGACAAAAGTGCTTCTCTGCGACCTCGGCGTCTCGGCGGTAGAACTTCGCTCTTTCCATGAAATAATCGAATCCTGAGGAATTGTCTTTGACTTGCGCGATCTGTAACGAACGAAAGAGAAAAGCGGTTTTGCCCGGCGGTGCACGGGAAGATCTGTCCGCAGTGCTGTGGCGAGCAGCGCGAGGTGACGCTCGACTGCCCCAGCGACTGTCCTTATCTGCAGCAGGCGCGGGAGCACGCAAACGCGCACCACCAGCCGCAAGGTAGCGAAATGGATCGCGAGGCCTGTTTCCCGAGGTTGAGATCACCGAGCAGTTTCTCATCGACCGCGAGCACCTGATCCTGGGACTCAGCTTCGCCCTGGGCAAAAGCGCTCGCGCCGACCGCTCGCTCCTCGACCGCGACCTGATCACGGCTCTCAGTTCGCTCGCCAAGAGCTATCGGACGCTGGTGAACTCCAGCCTGATCTACGAGCCGCCCACCGCGAACGTGGCGCACCAGAGCATCGCACGCGAAGTCGAGACCATGGTCAGGGAATTTCGCGAGGCCGAGCAGCAACACCTCGCCGAAATACCGGGCCACACGCGGCTGCGGGATTCCGACGTGCTGAAGGCGCTGGTATTCCTTCTGCGCATGGCCTTCGCGCGCACCTCGGGCCGGCCGAAATCGCGGGGGTTCATCGATTTTCTTTTTGCCCAGTTCCCAGAGAAGCAATCGGCCCTAGCCGGGCCGGAAGAGGCAGGCAGCCGGATCGTCATCCCCTAGCATCTGACTCCGTAAGATCCCGAACCGAAGGAGAAGAAGTGCCCCTCACAGAGTTGCCGGAAAACGAATTTTCCAGCACACTCTATCTAAAGGGGTATTCGGTTTCGAAAACCTTCGGTATCGCGCAAGCGATACCCCGACACAGAACCTGAATTTTTCAGCCGCCGCCTCGAGAGCAATTTGGAGCAAGATGGAAGCCACGGGGAAAAGCCTGTTGAAACTCTTAGGGGAATCAGATCCCGCAAGCCCGGAATCCCGCAGCGGAGTGCCGACGGTACTGGGTTTGCAGGAAGCAGCGGCGGAATTGCCCACCAACGGGGAATTCGACCTGTGGCGCGATGTCTTCGTCCAGCAAGAGCTGCCCTGGGGACGCTTCCTGCAATCGGTGTTGCTGCACGCGACCGCAATTGGCCTCTTGTATACGATTTCGCTCGCGTGGATTCGGCAGCGACAGATTCTGGATCGCGCCGCGTTTGACCGCTCGTCGCTGATCACTTATACGCCGGACGAATATCTGCCGCCGCTCGACACGGGCACACCCGACCCTGCACAGGTGGAAACGGGAGATCCCATCTATGCCAAGCAGCCCATCCTCTCGGTTCCGCCAGAAGCCGACAACCGGTCTCAAACCATCGTGGTGCCTCCCGATCTCAAGCTCAACCGCGACGTGGCCATGCCCAACATCATCGCCACTGGAGCCATCGTTCCGGCGGTTCCGCTGGATGCGACGCGAGCCCAGTCAGCGCGCCTGGTCGCGCCCGAGATGCAGGTCGTAGCGCCCGCGCCCGACGTCCAGTTCGCGCCGGACCGCGTAGTGCAAGCGGCGATGAAGTCGGACGTGATTGCGCCGCCTCCAGAATTGACGGCATCGACCAAGGGACAGATAGGACTCGTGAACATGGGCCCGAGTGAGGTCGTGGCGCCGGCTCCGCAGCTCACGCTGACCGAGCAACATGCGCTCGGCTCGCGCGGCAAAGGGCATGTGCCTGGTGGTGCGATACAACCAGTCGGCCCTCCGCCGAGCCTGGCGGCGAGTGGCGGCAGCGCGGGCGGACGGCTGATTGCCTTGGGGATCCATCCCGTGGCTGCCACCGGACCAGTGACGGTTCCCGGGGGCAATCGGCGGGGAAAGTTCGGCGCGGGTCCGCAGGGAAGACCAGGCGCTTCGGGAACCCCAGATTTGGCGGGATCGAAGTCGGAAGCGAAGGGCTCGGGCGGAGACGGCAGCGGCGGCGCGCGCAACCACGGTTCTCTACCGGCAGGACTGCATGTGGGCGCGCCGGCGTCAGGCGGGCCCGCGTCTGGCGGGAATGACACGCGCGAGATGGCTAGCGCCTCGTCGGTGGGAGCGAGGCCGGGGACGCGGGTTGCGGCTCCGGTTTCTGACGATAAGGTCACCGACGTGGACCGGCAGGTTTTTGGCGGCAAGCGCTTGTATGGGACGACGCTGAACATGCCGAATCTGAACTCCTCGAGCGGCAGCTGGGAGATACATTTTGCGGAACTGGAGGCGGGACCGAAAAAAGGATATCTGGTGGCGCCGCTCGCCACCGAACAATCTGACCCTGGCTATCCACTGGAATTAATGCGGGCGAACGTGCACGGCATGGTAATGCTCTATGCGGTCATACACGCCGATGGCAAGGTGAGCGACATACGCGTCCTCAGCAGCCCGGACGAGCGTTTGGACCCCTATGCTGTGAAAGCTCTGGCGCGCTGGAAGTTCCTGCCCGCGGAAAGAGCGGGGAAACCCGTGACGCTCGAAGCCGTGGTCAAGATTCCGTTTCGGGTGCGGCGGAATTTCTGAAACACGTTCCAGAAAAAAGGCAGGAGTTCTACCGTGGAGCCGCAGCCGATTTTTCCCCGGGCAAGGCGGCGTACACGGCGGGGTTCGCGCAGACTTCGTAGTAGTAGCGGTCGGTCCACTGCAAGATGGATAGATCGCGGACATCGACCTGGGCGATGCGGTTTTTGCGGATGACAATCTTGCGAAATGCTCCATTGGCGATGGGAACGGTGCCGACAAAAAACTCGCACTGCGGGTGGACCCAGGGTCCCGCAAAACCAGGTCCCGTAAAACCTGGCTCCCGCGGACTTACCGCCCAGGGAGAGAGCGAGATTTCCTGGCGCAATTTGCGGAAGGCCGCTTCACTTAGACAAATCCCACCGACGTTGTAGTTGAGGCGCATTTCTTCCACGCCTGCGTCGGCGCTGGCACTGTCATTTTTCTTGTTATTGCCTCCGCCTCCGATCAGAACCGAGTACACCTGGAAAACCCCGGCATCGGGCGCGAGTTTCTTGCGGACGCGCTTGCTGCAGGAGGAGAGACGGTCGCTCTCATTGATGGCGTCGGAAATCATGATGCGGTGGTCGCCATCCATCAGGTAGAGCGGAGGCGAGTCCTGGTAGGCGATGCCCAAGCCAAGTTCCATCTGGGGCAGACCGGAGCGTTGCAAAAGTTGGTTGTAATCGCCGAGCAGGCTCAAAATCTCCCAGGCCAGAACGCAGGTGCGGCCAACGCTGACCATGGCTTCGCCTTCGCGCTCGAGCAGCGCCACGATAATGGCGTCGCCTTCGAGAAAGACTTTGGTGGCGCCGTATTTCGCGAGCAACTTATTGACCGGTTCATAAAAATTAAGACTGAAGTATGAGGCGGCGTTCATGCCTTGTTCCATCAGCGAGCGCGTGAGGCGGGAAGAGTCGCGCACGTCGGCCTTCAGGATGACGTGGTGGAGGACACGATCCTCGGCGGGCTTCTGGTCCTCGGGGGGCAGAAACTCGTAGAGCATGCCGTTCAAAGAGGAGAGTTGGCGGACTTTCTCGTCGCTGACCAGGTTGACGCTGTCAAAGCCGGAGCTGAGGGTTTCCAGGCCGCGCAGGTCGCGGTGATAGCAAATAAGGTCGTGGAGAAGGCGGGCCGCGAAACGGCTGCGCTCGGAGCTGCGGCAGGAGGCGACGCGTCCGATGGCGGCAAAAAGGCGGTCGGAATGGAGACGGCCTTCGGCAATCATTCTTTCGACGCGCTCGGCTTCTTCGCGGAAAATCAGGGCGTTCTTGATCTGCTGCGGATTTACGCGTGGGGCATATTCGGCGAGCAGAGGCACGGCTTCATAGGAAGCGATGACGTGGGCAAGAGCGTCTTCGCGTTGCAACATACGGGTCCAGATGTCGAGGCGGTCTTTTCGATTTCGATCTTCTTGGGTTAGATCTTCGCCGTTGCCCGTGCCCACAAGCGCGGCGGCGTTCTCGGCAACGTTGAGTGCCTGAGCCAGATGCTCATCGTCCACGTTTTCGCCGTATCCGAGTTCGCGTAGAAAGTTCAGCGCGAATTGGCGGAGGCTGGGGAAACGGTCGGGATCTCTTTCGAAGTTGCCGAACATGTAATAGTGCTCGGCGCAGAGATAGTCGTCGCGTCCGTCCTCGGTAAGAATGAGCGGATTGAGGAACAGGCGATAGCAGTCGGCGGGTAATTCGCCGAGCAGGGAGCGGCGAGTACGGGCCAGGGTTTCTTTTTCAATTTCGCGAAGCAGGCGAAACATTTCCTGTCCGGCGCGGCGGAGGATGATCTTCTTGCGCACCCGGAAAGAGGAGACGAGTTCCTGGGACTGCATCATTCTCCCTTGCGGAACACCCTCCAGGGACTTGGTCTTCAAGCGGCATTGTTCGAGGATTCTAGAGAACTGGACCTGCAGTTCGGTGCGGATGAACTTGAGGACGGCGAGGCGGCCGAGCAGATCGATGGATGGATTGGCTTCCGCCTTGGCGCGATTCAGAATGGCGAGATGAATGGAGACCAACAGCGTTTTCAGGTCGGCGGGGCCGGGCTTGGCGAATTTGGCGGCCTCGGCGGCGCGTAAGAATTTGGCTGGGGTAGCGGAGGGTGCATCCAGAGCGAAGAGCGATTCCACCTCGCCGATACGGGCAATGTAACGGGCGAGATAGAAACTTAAGTCGGCGGTGATGCGGGGACTGAGAAAAACGTCGTAGCGGAGGTTGTCGACACCCAGCCGCAAATCGGCGAACGCGAGCGTGGGCCCGTAGTATTGCAGGTCGGGCCGGCTGGGTGGTTCGGAAGTACGCAACCGAAAAATCGGGACCTTAGGCATCGTCCTAGCACTGATTGCAAATTGCTGAAACTGCGGTACTAAGCAGCAGGCTAGCACGTCGGCTGGGACGGTCCAAAGTTACCCAAGTGTAGGCGCAGAAGCAGCGCCGGGTTTGCTGTTGCATGCGCACCGCGCTCTTTCGAATTCATCCCTATGCTTGTTTCAATTATTGGAAGTGGACTAATATTCCGCGACATGGAAATCCGGGACTTCACCAAAGAATATCAGTCCAAAACGGACGACGAGCTCCTGCGATTGGAGCTTGTTTCCGAACAACTGACCCCCGAGGCAAATGACGCTCTCAAAGGCGAGCTATCAAGGCGGCTAATCAACGGGACTGACCGTCTGAGCGCGTTTCGTGAGCAGGAGTCGCAGCGCAAGACTGAGCAGGCGGCGGATCCGGGAAGACTGTTTTCCATCTACAGCATTGGGCGTCGTCGGTTTGGCAAGGCCGGGTACGTCTACAATTCGGAAACGGGGATGGAACGGTTTACGACAACAGTCTTTGTCGTATTGCTCTATTTCCCGTTCATACCAACGGGCACTTATCTCGCCGAGAGGAAGCGCGGATTCTTTTCGAACCCAATTACCTTCTTGGAAAAGCTTCCTCTCGATTGGGAGCAGGTTTTGAGGGTGTGGGTTGTAGCAGCGGGCAGCGCCTTAGCGCTAATCTGGATATTCAAGCTGTTGCCTCGCCTACTTTACAAACCCTAATAGTTTTTCCCCGCGACCGCGGGATTAATTCTTGGATCCTCAACCAGGCCAGAAGTCGCGCACGTCGTCGGCGGGGCGAAACAAGCGCCGCCGCGAGGTATGGTTGGCATCGGATAGTTGGCGGTTCAGAGCTTCCACGTCCGCTCTTACCCAGCCCACGCTGGAGATCTTGATCTCGGCATCCTGGCCGATGAGGAACCATGAGGGCACGTTGGTGAGGCCGTAGGCGTTGGAAACCACGTAACCACCGGGATCGTCGAGGAGCGCGGGGAAGGTTACGCCGTACTCTTTCAAGAAGGCGGCGGTGTTCGTCTTATCGTCCTGTGAGACTCCAACGATGGCGACTTTCCGGCTACCGTAGGCTTTGTGCAGGCGTTCGAAAAACGGAAACGCATATTGGCAGACGGGGCAGGAAACTTTGAAAAAGACGCCCAACACGGGTCCGCGTTGGAGCGCCTCTTGCAATGAGAATTTGCCGCCATCGAGGGCGGGTAGAGAAAAGTCAGGAGCTTTGGTTCCCTCCTGCAATACAGGCATACGTTTCGAACCTCCGAACAGGCGATCGAGCCACGGCATACGTGCCTTTCGATTTTAGATGATGCCGGCAGCTTTGAGGATTTTCCGCGTGAGCCCGGTGATCGGGAACTGGGAAATGTTTGTGACTGGGATCCATTTGCCTTTGGCGGTCCGCGCCCTGTGAACATGGACGGCGTAGTCGGTAACGGTGATGGAATGGCGGAAAGTGCGCCAGGCGACGGGAACGGGCGTCGGCCGCCGCTTTTGCGACAGTTGCGGCAGTTCCCACATGCCGGGCATGAGCGGCGATTTTCTCGGGCGCTGTACCAGGCGGATGCGGCCGTTGCGCCGATACAGCACGCACCAGATTTCTTGCTTGATCCGACGGCTCGAGTTTAGGGTTAGAGTTCCGCCGGGCCGGGGCGCTCGACGCTCCGTTGTTATGGTTCCGTTCGCGCCTTGGTTGAAGTTGGAGGGTTGGGTTACACACCATTTCCGGACCGGACAGGTTGGGCAGCGGGGCTGGTGGGGCACGCACACGGTTGCGCCGAGTTCCATCATGGCCTGATTGAAATCCCCGGGCCGGGAGGTCGCGAGGAGGGCTTGGGCGTGTTGCCAGGTTTGCGGGGTAGCGAGATCGATGCCGGTCAATCTTTGTAACACACGCTCGACATTGCCATCGACAACGGCCACGGACTCGGCAAAGACGATGCTGGCGATGGCAGCGGCGGTGTAGCGTCCGATGCCGGGGAGGGTTTGGAGGTCTTCAGCAGTTTGCGGGAAGCGGCCGCCGTGCTTCCGCACGAGTTCTTTTGCGCACTGATACAACATCCGGGCTCGGCGGTAATAGCCGAGACCGCTCCAGGCGGCGAGCACAGCGTCTTCCGTAGCCGCGGCGAGCGCCTGAACATTCGGGAAACGCTTAAGGAAAATTCTGTAGTGGTCAACGACGGCCGCTACGCGTGTCTGCTGCAGCATGATTTCGCTGAGCCAGATGCGATAGGGATCGCGAGTCTTGCGCCAGGGAAGTTCGCGTCGATGCCGGTCGTACCAGCGCAGCAGCGCGCGCCGGAAACGACCGAGGTCCTTGCCGGAAACAGCGGAGGTGACCTCGCTCCGATAAAATGCGGGCGGTTCCACGGCTATCCTCGGACGCATGGCGCGATTGTACCGTGACCCGGACTGTATGGTGACGGGGCGGCGCCTGTCCTGAGCGAAGCCGAAGGACCCCGTCCCAGCAGGGCTGAGCCGCGCTTCCACACAACACCGATTGACCGCTGGAAGAGTGCCCACGATAATAAGAAGGCTTGGTGACCGCGACACATGCGTGCTTGTTAACCGCACCGGCAGGATGGGTATGACGGAATTCAACCGCAAGGCGGAAGAAGCTTCCGCGCGCTTCAATCGCTCGGTAGCGAACATTGCCGAGACTCTGGAAAAAGAGACGGCGGAACTGGTGACGTATCTGAACGACGAGGTGGTGCCAGCGGTGCGGACCCATTCCTCGAAGGCGCTGCGAACGGCGGCGGGAAAGCTCTCCGAGTTCGCGGACTTTCTGGAAACCGAGCGCAAGAAATCTTGAACTGCCTTCCTTCCAGGTACTCGCCTCAGAACCCGCGGCGGTTTCGGCGGCCGGCGGCATGGTCATTGTTGTCCAATCCCACGTTATCCAATCCGTCATGCAATCTGCCGTGTCTTCTACTCCTTCTGTTGCTGGGCAGCGCTCTGCTCGGCGGCTGCGGTCGGCATAAGCCCCCGCAGGCGCAGGTTCCGCCGCCGCCGCCCATCCCGCAGGAAAAAGAGAAACCAGTCGTGACTCCGCCACCCGGTGAAACTACGGGCCGGAACGAAAAGATCGAAATTCCCCCCGGCGCGAAACCGATCTTCGAAGAAACCGGAATGGCGAGTTGGTACGGCGCTCCCTATCACAACCGGCGCGGGTCAAACGGCGAGGTTTACGACATGAACGCGATGACGGCGGCGCATCTTACTTTGCCGCTGGGCTCGACTGTGCGCATCACGAATTTGAAGACCGGAAATTCGGCGTTGGTGCGGATCACCGATCGCGGCCCATTCGTCGAAGGCCGCATCGTCGATCTTTCACTGGCCGCTGCCAAGGCACTGGATGTGTACCTGCCGGGCACCGCGAAAGTTCGGTTGGAGGTGATGCAGGCGCCTGCGTCTCTCGATACGGGTGGACGCTGGGCGGTTCAGATCGGCTCCTTCACCGGGGAGAAAGCGGCGGCTGAAATGGCGGAACACTTGCAGAAGCGGTACCAGACGGCCCAAGTGCTGAAGTTTAAGAGTCCGGTGGGAGTCTGGTGGGTACGTGTGCGAGTGCTCGACGACGACCGCCAGCGCGCATCCGCTCTGGCCCACGAGACCGAGACGGCGGAGGGCGCGGTGTTTCTGGTGCGGCTCGACTGAAGAAGCGCGGCCTGAAAACATTTGTTGCAACAGGTTGTTAAGTTAGTGTTATTGTTTCTGCCAGAGATATAGAGCACCTATCTCCGAGATTACTTGCCGGATGATCGTAATCCCAGGCGAGGGGAGAGCTACTTATGGCGGATTGTCTATTCTGCCGGATTATTCGCGGCGAAGTGCCATCCAAGAAAGTTTTTGAAGACCAGCACACGTATGCCTTTGAAGATCTGAACCCACAAGGCCCAACCCACGTCCTGGTCGTCCCCAAGAAACATATTGCGGGCTTGAAGGAAGCAGTCGCGGAAGACGCGGAACTGGTGGGCCGCTGCCACCTGACGGCCGCGCGCATCGCTCGCGAGCGGTCGATTGAAGATGGTTACCGCACGGTGCTTAACGTGGGTCCGCGCGCGGGGCAATCGGTTTTTCATCTGCATGTGCACCTGATCGGCGGGCGCTCGCTGCAATGGCCGCCGGGATAGCGTCAGGTCGCAGGTGTCAGGTCTCAGGAAGATCCCTTGAGGTGCTCGTCTTTGGGGGTTTCCTGACACCTGAGACCTGAGAACTGACACCTTCCCCGCTCCGAAGTCTTCCCCTCATTCTCTGGCTTACAATCGTGGGATGGCAAACCTGACATTGGTGTACGGTCTGCGTCTGCTGCCCTCCGACGAGGTGGCGGAGGTGGGCGCGGCCACGATCAAGCTGAAAAATGGGAAGGAGGCTCGCGTCGCCATGCACATTCTCGAGGGTGGCAAAGACGAGATTGAGAAGCAGCTCAAGACGAGTCTCGCGGCTTTTTTCGACATCTATCCTGAGATATGACGCCGGAGCGATAACGGCAGGCGCGGTGTCCAAACGGCAGGCGGCAAATCAGGCCACGGGATGAGACTGATCTCTCTGGAATTCGAAAGCAAACTGCGCGAAAAAGGGCTCTGGCCGCAGAGCTGGGTCGCATGGGCGGCGCTCTACGCGCTGGCGCTCGACCTGCTTCTCGTCGCGGTGCAGGGATTGACGCGCGGGATAAGTCCAGCGACCGCGGCGAGCCTCGGAGGCTGGGTAACATTTCTCAGCGGGCTGGCGATTGTGTTGCTGGCGATCGCCGGGTACCGCTGGCTGCGTGCGAAACTCCTGTGGCGGCTGCGGAATCGGTTGATCGTTACGTATGTTTTTATTGGCGTGATTCCCATTTTTCTGCTGGCGATGATTTCGCTGATCACGCTCTATCTTCTTGCCGGGCAGTTCGCCAGCTTCGTCGTAACCTCGGAGATCGCGAGCCGTTTGCGAAGTATGGAGGCCTCGAACCGCGCGATTGCGAAACAAATCGCAAACCGGTACAGCCGGGGCGAAACCCTGAGCGGAGAAACCATTGGCGGAATGCGGCCGCAGCATCGCGAATGGGCACGGCGGCAGGTGTGCGTGTGGTACGGGAACAAAGCGGAGCCCCGCTGTACGGGGCCGAATGGAGCGGCGGCGTTCAATGCTCCGGCATTCGTGCATGACAATTTCCGCGAGATCGTCTGGGATCGCGGCGCACTCTACCTGCGCACAGCGACTGTGATCGGGGTGGAGCCCGAGTCTTTGCGCGTAATCGCAAGCGAACCACTCAACAAGCTGCTTATGGAAGAGATGGCGGCCGACCTCGGCGAAGTCACGCTCTTGCAGCCGAAACCCTCCGCTACCAACCAGAACGGGAAGGACAAGAACCAGCTGGGGTTCGACATAAGATCGGGTGGAACGGTTTCCGCCGACGGCCGGCAGTTCGAACCGGCATTCACTGCGGGGGCCATTCCAGCGCCTAGCCGTGCAGTGGATTACGAAATCACTTTCGGGACACCGCTCTCGGTTGTGGATTGGGCTTCGGCGACCGGTGAACGGCAACGTGCTGGAGCGCTGGTGCGCGTACAGACACGGCCCTCGGTTCTTTACCAGAGGCTGTTTGCGGCACTGGGTGATTTAGCGGAGGGCGTGGGGTACATGCTGCTGTTCATTGCGATTCTGTTCGCGATCGTCGTCCTGCTGGCGCTGATCGTTGGATGGAAATTGATACGCAGCATCACATCGGCTGTGGCCCAACTCTACGAAGGCACCCAGCATGTCAACCGCGGCGACTTCAGCCACCGCATCAAGGTGCAGTCGACCGATCAACTGGCAACCCTGGCCAACTCGTTCAACTCCATGACCGCGTCGATCGAGAAGCTGGTTCAGGAGCAGAAGGAAAAGCAGCGTCTGGAAGGCGAATTGGCGATTGCGCAGGAAGTGCAGGCACAGCTCTATCCCAAGTCGATTACGCAACTGAAAAGCCTGGAAGTACATGGGTTCTGCCGTCCGGCGCGGACGGTGAGCGGAGACTACTACGATTTTCTGGGCTTGAATTCCGACAAGCTGATGCTGGCCGTTGGCGACATCAGCGGCAAGGGAATTTCGGCGGCGTTGATGATGGCGACGATCCACTCGGCCGTGCGCGCGTACAGCATCGAAGACATAGCTGTGCTGCGAGAAACGGTGGAGATCGCGGTGGCCGGAGGAACGGGGCTGATGCTGGCTGCCGAGGCGAGGGAACGGGAAGTGTCTGCAGCGGCGCTGCTGACGCTGCTCAATCATCAACTCTACGAAAGCACTCCGGCGGCAAAGTACGCGACTTTGTTTTTGGGAATCTATGACGGAGCGACGCGCCGGCTCACCTACGCCAACGGCGGTCACCTGCCGCCGATCCTTATTTCCGAAGATGGATCGTCTCGGCTGCTGGACTGCGGCGGAACCGTGGTTGGCTTGTTCGACAACTTGAGTTTTCCAGAGGAGACGGTCGAACTCCGCCCCGGCGATGTGCTGGTGGCCTACACGGACGGCGTGACCGAACCGGAAAACGATTATGGCGAGTTTGGCGAGGAGCGACTGATCCAACTGGTGCGCTCGAATCGCCATTTGCCGCTCGAGCGCATCACCGAAATTGTCACCACCGCGGTCGAGGACTGGATCGGCGACAACGAACAGCCCGACGATGTGACGCTGGTGTTGGCGCGCGCGAAGTAACACCGAGGCCTGCCAGTCATCTGCTTCGACTGCCTCCGGCAGCCCTCCCAAGGTATGATTGTTCGTTTCGCTGGCTATTGTTCTCAGGAGGACTTGGATGCCGCAGGACACCTTGACCATCACCGACAACCGCACCGGACAGAACTACACCCTTCCCGTCGAAAACGGGACGATCCGCGCCATGGATTTGCGCAAGATCAAGGCCGGACCCGATGATTTCGGCTTGATGACCTACGATCCCGCCTTCATGAATACGGCGTCCTGCCGGAGCGCGATCACCTACATTGACGGCGACCGGGGAATCCTGCGCTACCGCGGCTATCCCATCGAGGTTCTCGCCGAACACTGTACCTATCTCGAAGTTGCCTACCTGCTCCTATTCGGCGAACTGCCCAACGCCAGTCAATTGAAAAGCTGGGTGGATGACATCACACATCACACCATGCTCCATGAAACCACCAAGAAGTTCATGGAAGGCTTCGGCTCAAACGCCCACCCCATGGCGATGCTGGTGAGCACGGTGGCGGCGCTGTCCACGGTGTATCCGGATGCGAAGAACATTCACGACCCCGAGAACCGCCTGCTGCAGATCAAGCGCCTGATCGGCAAGATGCCCTCGATCGTGGCGATGTCGTATCGCCACATGGTCGGGTTTCCCTACATCTATCCTGACAACGACCTCAGCTATCCTGCGAACTTCATGAACATGCTGTGGAAGATGGTCGAGCCGAAGTATCTGGCCAATCCGGTGATTGCGCGGGCGCTCGACATCCTGTTTATTCTGCACGCCGACCACGAGCAAAACTGCAGCACCAACGCCATGCGCGCCGTGGGCAGTTCCCAAAGCGACCCGTACCTGGCCACGGCCGCCGCCGCCGCCGCTCTTTCCGGTCCCTTGCACGGTGGGGCGAACGAAGAAGTGCTGCACATGCTGGACGAGATCGGTTCCAAGGAAAACATCCCCGCCTACGTCAAGAAGATCAAGGACGGCAAAGGACGGCTGATGGGCTTCGGGCACCGGGTCTACAAGAACTACGATCCCCGCGCCAGTATCATCAAGCGGGCCGCCGACCAGGTGTTCGCGGTGACCGGACGGAATGCCAAACTTGAGATTGCCCTGGAACTGGAGCGCATCGCGCTCGAAGACGATTATTTCGTGAAGCGCAAACTCTATCCCAACGTGGACTTCTACTCCGGCATCATCTACCAGGCGATGGGCTTCAAACCGGAGATGTTCACGGTGCTGTTCGCGATTCCGCGCACCATCGGCTGGCTCTCGCAATGGCAGGAAATGTTGACCGACCCCGAACAGAAGATCGCGCGTCCGCGCCAGGTCTGGATTGGGCACGAGACGCGGGAATTCGTGCCGATGGAGAAGCGGTGAAGCCGGAAGCCGGATTGCGGAAGTAAGAAGACCAAGCGCAGAAAATGGACGAGCTTCTTCCGAGCAGGCCGGGGCGCGGGATTTCTGCCGTCCGGCCATGCAGCTAAGGCCAAGGAAACATCAGCCTTTCTTAACCTCGCGTTCACAATTCCTTAACATCGCGTTCACGACACCTTCCTAGAATTACCGGTCACCCCAAAACAACAACTGAAAGATAGGACGAAACAACTGCCCTTCCCGAACAGGAGACTCTTTATGCGGTCAATCTCTTCATCCCGCTCATGGTCACTTTTTGCTCTGACGCAACCGGCTCTTCTAGCTCTCTTCTTCTTAACCATCGCCTGCGTGGGAGCATCCGCGCAAATCGACCGCGCGGTGCTCGAAGGCACGGCGACGGATCCGACCGGAGCCGCCGTGGTCGGGGCCGAAGTGAAACTCCTGGCCGTGGATACGGATCTCGCGCAGGAGCAACGGACTAATTCGCACGGCTACTACCGCTTCTCCGGACTGGCCGTTGGCCGCTACTCGGTGGCAACCTCCAGTACGGGTTTCCGGACCACGGTCGTCGAGAATGTCGTGCTGCAGGTCGGACAGACGCGCACGCTCGACGTTAAGCTCCCAGTTGGAACGATTGCGGAACGGATGGACGTTAGCGCATCCATGGCCCCGGCGGAGCGCAGTTCCGCCGAGGCTTCCACCGTGATTGCCGCGGATCAGATTGAAAATCTTCCGAACAACGGGCGGGACTGGGCCAGCTTCACGCTGCTTGCCCCCTTCGCGCAGGATGACGGTGGTGGCGATCAGCGCACCATTCGCTTCGCCGGCCGCGCGCGCGACGACAACAACTTCCAGATTGATGGCGTCGATGCCGGGGGCATTCAGGAGCAGGCGCAGAAATCGCAGACACGTCTGCAAATTTCCCAGGACGCGGTCGAGGAGTATCGCGTCAACAGCGCTTTGTATGATGCGGAATACGGCACGCAGGCTGGCGGTCAAGTCGACATAGAAACCAAGTCGGGCACGAATAATTGGCACGGCACGGCTTTTGGCTATCTAAGGAATTCCGCTTTCGACGCCCGCAACTTCAATGACTACGACCTGAACGGGAACCCGGCTGTTCCCCCATTCCGAATGGGGCAGTATGGAATGACTTTCGGGGGGCCGATCATAAAGAACAAAACCTTTTTCTTTCTCAGCTATGAGGGCCTACGCCAGTTGCAGTCGACGACGCAGGTGTTTACGGTGCCCGCCGGGGTTTGTTGCGGCCTCCTCTCGTCAGGCGCTCTCACTGTTCCATTCCAGCAAGCTGTGTTGAGCACTTCTCCGATCATGTGCACTATCATGCAGGCATATCCATGGCGGGCGTCTGTGGGAACCATTAACGGGTGCGCACCCCACTTCACTTACCCGGACGCGGCCTTCCAGTGGCTGGGGAACGATCCCGCGCACCCAGATAACAACAACGTGGATCAGGTTACCGCGGCGACTCCGACGACCGTGCATGAAGACACATGGCTGGTGCGAATCGACCACAAGATCAACGAAAAGACTCTGCTTTACGGACGCGCCCAACGCGACATCAGCCTGGTGAACGCACCGAATGGCGCGAGCCTTCCGGGGGACAAGCTCCAAACTATCAACCACCCCGCGAATTACCTGCTGGCTTTGCAGCAGACTATCAGGCCGAACCTTCTCAATGAGGCGAAGGTCTATATCAACCGCTCGCCGTTTCACAATCCTCAGGCCAGCGCGCTCACGTTTGCGGTGGGCTCAAATGCGAATTTCGTCGGACTCAACGACAATACGGCTGACATCGAGGTGGGTACGACCTATGGGGTGGTTGACAACCTGACTTGGACACACGGGCGGCACGCCTTCAAGACCGGCATGGAGATTCGACGCGTCCGGCTCAATCAGGGGCAAACATCGGATAACGTCCTCAATTTTGACACTTACGATACTTTTGTGAGCGCGTCGCTTTCCCAAATTGCCTATGTAGCGCCATGGTGCTGCCACCGGCTGCGCCGGACGTTTTACATGCCCTACTTCCAGGATGAGTGGAAAGCAACACCAACTCTCACCTTGACAGCGGGAGTGCGTTGGGAATACTACGGGGTTGCCAACGAAGCAACCAATCGGACAACTGTGTTCGACCTGAATCAATTTCACGGTGTCTGCCTGGGGTCAGGTTCCTTCAATGTTGCTCCGAGTCCTGGCCCTATCAATACAGCGCCTTGCCCCAAGAATCCGACGCTGTACAACCCCGATTACAAGAATATTGATCCTCGAATCGCCTTAGCATGGGCTCCGACGGCACTTCATGGAAAAACTGTTTTGCGTGCGGGATTTGGGATCTACCACGGTGCCGCCCAGAACGACGATTTAAACGCGGGACTTGAAAGCGATACCTATCGAGTGACCGTTAATCCCCCAACCGGCTTGAACAGTTTCCCCCTCGAAACTGCCTACATGCAGACGGATCCGGACCTCTCTGGTCTGAGTGGAATCCAGAAGGCAGCAGAGCATCCTCGGGCGTTGCAACGGCAAGGGCGCCGCGACTTGTATGCCGAAGAGTGGGGATTGACCATCGAGCACGAGTTGCCCGCCAAGTTCTCTGCGTCAGCCCAATATATTGGTACCCGCGGTGTGCGGCTTTTTTCCCGCGGCGGCGTCAACCTGTGCACGGAACCGGTCACTTTCAATTCCACGGGTGACTGCAACCGACCATTGGACCAGTATTATCCCGCTGGAAATCCTTTCGGGTCGGTCGATATCAAGAGAGATATCGGATCCAGCACATACCACGCCTTGGGACTATTGCTGGAGCGGAGGTTTGATAAGGGGCTATCGTTCCAATCGCGATACACATGGTCTCATTCCATCAACGATGGGTCGGTCGGCGGCGGTGAGTCCAACGGGCCGGAAAACGTTAACTGCCTGCCCTGCGACAAGGGGCCGAGCGTCTTCGACATTCGCCACAATTTCACCGCGAACGCGGTGTATGAACTTCCCTTCGGCCCGGGCAAGGATTACCTGAACGATTCTGGGGCCCTGGGCAAGATCGTGGGAGGCTGGAGCTTGAGTAGCATCGGCACCTGGCATACCGGCCACCCCTTAACCGTGGGGATGAACCTCAGTGGGTCTCAGACCTACCTTCTCCCCGATGGCAACGATCAGACCAGCCAGCGACCAGACCTCGTACCCGGAGTGCCCTTGACATTGCCCGGTGGTGGACATAACAACGTGCCCCTGATTAACGCCGCCGCGTTCCAGGCCCCGCCTGTCGACAGCAGCGGGAATTTTACCCGTTTTGGCAATGCCCCAAACGGAGTGGTCCGCGCCCTCGACAGCTGGCAAATGGATTTCGCGCTCATGAAAGAAACAAAGCTCACGGAGCGCTTTTCCACGGAGTTAGCAGTGCAGGCGTTCAACATCTTCAACCATGTTCAGTTGGGGGACCCGGGTACTCTGTCGCTCAACTATGACACTAGTCAACCAAACAATTTGATGGTCCCCGGCAATTTCGGGGTCATTACCTCGACGGTGAACCTCAACAACAACAATGACAACAAGGCCTCCCCGAACACGGGCACCGGGTTGCCGCGGCAATTGCAATTCATGCTTCGCATCAAGTTCTAGTTTGCGGCTGGGCGGGGCGGCAACGGCCCGCCTGGTTCGCTGCCTTGGTCATCAACAGAAAGTCATCAGCAGAAACCGGTACAATTTGTAACGGCACCACTCTCCGGAGGAGCCCGTTGAAAATTCTAGTTGTCGTTGCCCTGTCCTTGAGCCTTTTCGCCGCCTCAGCCCAGACAACCAGCGGCTATCACATCACTAAGAAAATTCCGGTCGCTGGTCAAGGCGGCTGGGACTACCTCACCGTCGATGAATCCGCGCGCCGGCTCTACGTTTCTCACGGAACCGAAGTCGAGGTGCTCGACGTCGATTCGGGCGCAATCGCCGGCAAGATCGAGAATACTCCTGGCGTGCACGGAATCGCGATCGCTCCGGAGTTGGGCCGGGGATTCGTGAGCAACGGCCAGTCCGCAACCGTCACCATCTTTGATTTGAAGACCCTCAAAGCGATCGCGGAGGTCCCAGTCGGCAAGAAGCCCGACGCCATCATTTACGATCCGGCCACGTCTCGAGTCTTCGCGTTCAATGGTGGCAGCAATAGCGCCACCGCCATCCAAGCGGCGGATGGAAAAGTGGCCGGAACTGTCGATCTGGGCGGCGGTCCCGAGTTTGCCGTGGCCGACGGCTCGGGCTATGTCTACGATAACCTTGAGGACGAGAGCCTAGTCTTGAAGATCAACACGCGCTCGCTGAAAGTTGAGCAGCGCTGGCCGACGGCTCCTTGCGCTTCGCCTTCCAGCATTGCCATGGACCGGCCGAATCGCCGGTTGTTCGTCGGCTGCCGCAGCAAAGTGATGGCGGTGATGAACGCGGACACGGGAAAAGTAATCACCACGCTTCCAATCGGCGACCACGTGGATGCGACTGCCTTCGACGCCGACTCGCGGCTTATTTTCAATTCCAATGGAGAAGGCACGATTACAGTGATTCATCAGGACGGTCCGGACGAATACTCCGTAGTCGAAAATGTGAAGACATTGCCCAAGGCGAAGACCATGGCGCTCGACCCTAAAACGCACCGGCTTTTCCTATCCACCGCGGAAGCAGGACAGTTTGAAGTGTTGGTGGTGAGTCACTAGATGAAACATTTCCAGAAATTGACGATTGCTATTCTCTTTCTCGGCTGCGCTGCCTGTTCACGCTCGCATACGCAGGCGGCGCCGCAGACCGAGCCAGTAGAGCTCCAACTGCAAGTGAGCACGCCTTTCCGCTTCGTCGCCTACGGAGATTCGCGCTTCCACGATCCCAAGGACAGGGAAGCAGCGAATCCCGATGTGCGGCAGACGCTGGTGCAGGCGATTGCCCAGTCCAATCCGGCGTTTATTTCCTTCGGCGGCGACATCGTCTATAACGGCTACGACCAGGACGACTGGAAGGTGTGGGATACCGAAACCGCGGTGTGGCGCGAGAAGAAGATCCCGGTTTACCCCGTGTTGGGCAACCACGATCTTCACGGCAATGAAAACGTTGCCCTGGACAACTACTTCCAGCGTTTCCCGGATATAAAGAAGAGCCTTTACTATTCCGTGCGCGCCGCCAACACGCTGATGCTGGTGCTGGATAGCTCACTCGAAGAGACATCCGGCCCGCAATGGCAATGGCTCACTCGGAAGTTGGACCAGCTTCCGGGCGATGTGGACTTCGTGTTCATCGTTCTGCACCATCCTCCCTACACCAGTTCGTCCGACGCCAAGAGGTTTGGTGGAGGACATTCGGCCCGCTTCAAGGAGCAAGAACTGGCGAGACTTCTGGAAGCGAGGCAGCAGAATCTCCGCGCCCGGATTGTTGTCTTCTCCGGACACGTGCATAACTACGAACGTCACGAGCATGGAGGCATCACTTACTTTGTGTCGGGCGGTGCAGGAGCGCACGCGTATCCGATTGAACGCGCGCCCGGAGATCCCTTCCAGAGTAAAGATGTGAACTACCACTACCTGCAGGTAGAAGTCGATGGCGGCAAGGTCAAGGTCACCATGCATCGGCTGGACCTGACGAGTGGCACCGCCCTCTGGACGGAACCTGACTCGGTCACGATTTCGGCGCCGGCGGCGAAGGCTGCGGCACAAGGCAAATAGAAGAAGTCAAGTTGCAGCGTACTGTTTACTTTCATTGTGGAAACTAAGGACGGGGGCTCTTCCGGAAACCGGACGTACACGCCCTTTCGGTAACCCCGGTAATCGTCGGTAACCATCGAACGGGAACCCCCCAGCTTTACAATAAAGCTACTCCGCGATCCCAGTTGCGCGTTTGGCGGGGGTTCGCCGGGAAATCTCCCGGCGAGGTTCGAACCCGTTCGGCATGGCTCGAGCAAAACGCCGGCGTTCGACGGGGAAAAGGCTGGAGTCCGCACATTTTATGGCGTTTGGTTTCGGTTTCAACAAGCAGAAGGCTCTCAGCGCCGCGGAAAAGTTTGTCCAGCAGGGCAAGCTGCAGAACGCCATCGCTGAGTACGAAAAGGTCCTCAAGAACGATCCCAAGGACCTTACCGTCAACAACACCATCGGCGATCTCTACTCCCGTCTCGGCGACAGCACCAAAGCCATCGAGTGCTTCAAGACGGTGGGCGATGCCTACGCCGCGCAGGGCTTCACGGTTAAGGGCATCGCCATGTACAAGAAGATCACCAAGCTCCAGCCGAGCGCGGATGGATCTCTGAAACTGGCGGAACTCTACACCCAGCAGGGGCTGTTTAACGACGCCCGCGCCCAGTACTTGCATGTCGCCGAAGACTTCCTGAAGCGTGGCGACCTCGACCAAGCAGTGCGGCTTTTCCAGAAGGTCCTCGAAATGGACCCGGAAAATGTACCCATGCGGGTCAAGCTCGCCGAGGTTTATGTCCGCCTGGGAAAAAAGAAAGAAGCGTGGGAAATTTTCAGCGCGGCTGCGGAAGCGCTCCGCGCGCGGGGAGCGCTCGCCGAAGCCGAAAACATTCTGAAGCGCATGCTGGTACTCGATCCTAGCAACAGCCACGTTCTGCTGCTGCGTGGGAAGGCGGCCCTCGAAAGCGACGATCCCAAGAAAGCCATCGAATACCTGGAAAAGACGGCCGACCTGGATTCTCATCCCGAAGGATTGCGCGATCTGCTGAAAGCGTACCTGCAAATCGGAGACTTGACCAAGGCTGCTCCGATCGCCGAGAAGCTGCTCTCGGTGCACAACGATTCCGAAGGGATGTTTCTGTTGGCGGAAGGTTCGGCCCGCCTCGGCCAGTATTCCCAGGCGCTTGAGGTTTATACCGGGCATGCCGATCGCCTGCTGGCGACGGACTCGAACAAACTGTTGGCCAGCCTGCATGCCATGATCTCTCGGGTGCGCGACGATTCGGGCGCACTGGAAGCGTTGTTGCATCTGCTGAACAAAGCCGGCGAGAGCACCCACGTCAACGAAGTCACAGAACTCTTGGCCCACGCCTCAGTCAAGAACGGAGACCTGGCCCGGGCCCGCGATCTGTTCCAGGCGCTGGCCACCTCCGAACCCCAGAACCAAATGCACCAGCAGAACTATGAGCAGGTGGTGGAGCGCATGGACGGACCGTCGCCCGCCAACGGGATCACCGCCGAAGAGGGAGCGGTGATCGTGGAGGAGTTGGAAGCAACGGCGCCGGTCATCGATCAGTTTTATCCCGACGCCGTCGCGATCGCCGTGCGTTCGGCGGTCACCGATGCGGATTTGTTCCTTTCTTACAACCTGCCGGACAAGGCGGTCGTGCCCCTGTTGGGCGCTCTGCCGCAGGCCCCGCGCGACGCGCGCCTGAATCAGCGCCTGGCCGCGCTCCACACCCGCTTTCAGCGTTTTACCGAAGCCGCCGTCTGCTGCCGCACGCTGGAAAGCGTGTACCACGATGCGGGCTACCCGGATGAAGCCGTGCGCTATGGAGACTTGGCCGCACGC
Source organism: uncultured Acidobacteriaceae bacterium (assembly GCA_963767605.1). Classification (GTDB taxonomy): domain Bacteria; phylum Acidobacteriota; class Terriglobia; order Terriglobales; family Acidobacteriaceae; genus Acidiflorens. The sequence goes on from CAVYEP010000014.1 coordinate 320,844, forward strand.
TACGAGCAGAGCGCGGAAGCCGCTCCGGCGACCTCCGCTGCATCGACGGCTGCTGCATCGCTTGCCGCCCCGCCGGCGATACCTTCGCCCGCCCTCGCTTCATCCGATGCCGTTCCGCCCACGGTCCGCGCCGCCGCCGCGGCTTCGTCCGCGCCCTGGCCGGTGGCCGCCCCGGCAATTTCCGGCGACAACAGTGCCGCTGACGCGCATCCGGAATTCGCCGTCCGGGAATCGACCCTGCATGCGCCGGCGGACGCACACGAACTTTCCTCCGAGCCGTCCTCCGAAATCTCCTCCGACCTTTCCTCTGAATGGGAAGACTCTCTTTCCGTCGACGAAACCGCTGCGGCGCCGGAACTGCCAGCCGCTGCGGAAGCGCCGGCCGCTTTTGCAGCGGAGGCCGATGCTTCCAGCAATCCCGAGATCGCCGAGACGGTCGAGGAAGTCCGCTTCTATCTCGAGCACTACATGACGGACCAGGCCCGCGCCGGAATCGAGAAGCTCGAATCCCTGACCCGCGATGCCCGTATTCTCGATCCGTTGCGCGCCGCCGTCGAATCCAGCGGCCAGTCGCTGGCCGAGCCCGAACCGGAAATCACCGAGATCAATGCTGACGAGGCTGCCGACGAGCCCGCGGATTTCGAAGTTGCCATGGAGACTGGGCAGGGGTCCGAGGCCGCCGCCTCGCCCGATCTGCTGGCTGGCGATCACGAAGAGTCTCGCCCCGAGATCCACGCCGAGGCTCCGGCCGAACCAGCGCCAGAACCGGCCCACGCCGAAGCCGCGCACGCTGAAGCCAGCGACCTGACCGCATTGGTCGCGGATCTGGAAGCCTCTCTCGGCGATTCTTTCCCGCACGCGCAGCCGCCCACGGCCCATGCGCCGGCAACCCAGCTTCCCGACACCCAGCCATTGCCGGGCTGGCCAGTGGCGCCAGCGCCAGCAGTGGCTCGAACGCCGCAACCCGAGCCCGTAGCCAGTATCGAAAGCGAAATCCCTACCCCCGTGGCCACGCGCGCCACTGCCGCATCGGCGGGAGTCGCCGCTGCTCCGACCATGAGCTACAGCCCCGCCCCGGTACGCCCCTTGGGAGCCGGAGCCCAGGCCATGCATGCCTCCGATAGCGTCGATCTTTCGGAGATGTTTGGGGAGCTGAAACAGGAACTGGAGGAAGAAGTTATCGCTGGCGATGACGATCCGGAAACCCATTACAACCTGGGCGTCGCCTTCCGCGAGATGGGCCTGCTCGACGAAGCCATCGCTGAATTGCAGAAAGTCTGCAACGCGATCGATCGCGGCAAGCCATTTTCGCAGCCCGTCCAGACCTACACCTGGCTGGCCCAGTGCTTTCTCGATAAAGGAGTTCCCGACGCCGCCATCCGCTGGTATGAAAAGGCGCTGGGCATCCCCGGACTCGATCATGAAGCGCGCCTGGCCATCAACTACGAACTAGGGTCGGCCTGCGAAACGGCGCGGGACAAGCCCGCGGCGCTGCGTCATTTCACCGACGTGTACGGCGCGAATATCGATTATCGCGACGTGGCCGAGCGCATTCAGGCTCTGAAGTCGTAGAATGCACGAAGTGGGTTCGAAAATTGCGCCGGGGATGCAGCCGGATCCCGCGCCCGCCCCACGGCCGTTAATCACGGCCTTACTGATAACGACGCGTGCATGATTTCCGATCCCAAGATCTCCGATCCCAAGCTGCCTTTTGCCAGCAACGCCACCGGTGTCGGGGAACTGCAATCCCCAGCGGAAGCATCGGTCCCGACCGTTCCCGTTTCCCGGGCGACGCCTTCGACCGCGCGTCTGTGGCTCCGCCGCGTCGGAGTGCTTCTGTTCGTGTTCTTGTGCGCGACGCTTGGGGTGATGCTCATGATTCTGCCCTGGCGCCCCGAGTGGTCTGACAACCCTCTGCTCCTCCCCTACCCCACGCTTCGCGCCATCGTAGCCAGCGGCTTCGCCCGCGGCGTTGCGACCGGCCTGGGCGTGCTCAATGTGTGGATCGGATTTTGGGAGGCGATTCAATACCGGGAAGAATGAAAACGGTCGTTGGTCGTTGGTCGTTAGTCGTTAGCGAACGACGAACGACCAACGACTAGCGACCAACGACTGCCTTACTTATGACCGATCAAAAACTCAAAGCCGCCCCGCTCGCCTATCAGAATGAGCCGTTTCTCAACAGTCCTGACGGCAGAATCTTGCGCATACTGTCGGAGTACAGCGAGCCGCTGTCGCGCTTCCGCCGCGAGCAGATTCAGGATACGGTCGTCTTCTTCGGCTCCGCCCGCGTCCATAGCCGCGAAAAAGCGAGCAACAGCCTGACTGAAGTCCGCAGCAATGGCGCTCCGGTCTCCGCCGCACAGCAGGCCACGGCTATGAAGCGCGCCGAGGCCGCCGTGGACATGGCTCGCTACTACGAAGACGCGCGCCGGCTAGCCCGCCTGCTGACCGAATGGTCCGCCCAGATCCCCGCCAAGCGCCACCGCTTTGTCGTCACCACCGGCGGCGGGCCGGGCATCATGGAAGCGGCCAATCTTGGCGCCCACGAGGCGGGAGGAAAAACCATCGGCCTCAACATCAACCTGCCCTTTGAGCAGAATCCGAACCCTTACATCACGCCTTCACTCAACTTCGAGTTCCATTACTTCTTCATGCGCAAGTTCTGGTTCGCGTATCTCGCCAAGGGGCTGGTGATCTTTCCCGGAGGCTTTGGCACGCTCGACGAACTTTTTGAAATCCTCACCCTCGCCCAAACGGAAAAACTGGCCAAGAAAATTATCGTCGTCATTTACGGCAGCGCATACTGGAAGAAGGTTATCAATTTCGAAGCCCTGGTCGATGCCGGCACGATCTCCGCGCCGGACCTCAATCTGTTCAAGATGTCCGATTCGCCGGAAGAAAGTTTTGAGTTCCTGAAAGAAGGACTGACCCGGTACCACCTCGGCCCGCAACAACCCAAGCGCAAAGGAGAGGCGGCCGTCCCGGAAATCGCCAAGACAAGGCCGTAGGCCATGTGGCGCGGACACTCTTGTCCGCGTGCTCTGTTACCGTGACCACGTGATTTGTACGTTTTCGCCAGAGAGTAGCGCCGCCGTCCCGGCGGCTGTCCGGCGGGCGTCTTCGCCCGCCGCGCCGAGGGCGAGACGCCCTCGGGACAGCCGGCAAGATGCCGGCGCTACTCGTCTTCCGCGCCGTAATCATCATGTCACGGTACTAAAGAATTCGTGGGAGCAGCGAGCACCTGCGCGCTCAGGCGGAACCTCGGCCGCCTAGATCTCCGTATACAATCTCGCGTTGTAGTTTACGGAGACGAACAAGAATGCTTTCACGAAATTTCCTGGCAACAGCGCTTGGTTGCCTGATTTTCTTCTGCGCAAGTTTCTGCGCACCGTCCGCGCTCGCCCAATCACCCGCCGCGAACCAGATGCCATCCGTGATCCAGGTTCCGGCTGCGGCACAAGCCTCGCCGCACTTCGATGCCACTGCGGCCACCAACGCGTATCTGGCGCAGATTCCCGCCGACAAGACAGCCCGCTCCGACGCCTATTTCGAGGGCGGCTACTGGCTGATGCTTTGGGATTTCCTCTATGGTGCCGCGATCGCGCTGCTGGTGCTGAATCTGCGGTGGTCGGTCCGCATGCGGGACTTGGCGGAGCGGGTCACTCGTTTCAAACCGGTGCACACTTGCGTGTACTGGCTGCAATATCTCGTTCTCACCAGCATCCTCATTTTTCCGCTCACGGTTTACGAAGGTTATTTCCGCGAACACAAGTACGGCCTCGCCACGCAAACCTTTGGCCCCTGGATGGGAGATCAGATGAAGGGTCTGGGAGTGGGTCTGGTGCTGGGCGGCGTGCTGGTGATGCTGCTGTTCGGCGTGGTTCGCCGCCTGCCGCGAACGTGGTGGATCTGGGGCGCCGTCGTGACCACGCTGTTCTGGATCTTCATCGTGTTGATTGCGCCTGTCTACATATGGCCCATCTTCAACAAGGTCACGCGCCTTGACGATCCGAAGATTGTCGAGCCTATTTTGAGCATGGCGCGAGCCAACGGAATCCCCGCAAAAGATGTGTACGAAATCGATGCCTCGCGGCAGACTACGGCAATAAGCGCCAACGTAAGCGGCTTTGCGAATACTATGCGCATCACGCTTAACGACAATCTCTTGCGCCGCGGCTCGCCGGAAGAAATTCAGGCGGTCATGGGACACGAGATGGGGCACTACGTCATGCACCACATCTACATTGGCATCATGTTTGACCTGATAATGGCGGTCCTGTTATTCGCCTATTTGTACTATGGATTAGGCTGGGCGCTCAAACGGTGGGGCGAGAAGTGGCAGATTCGCGGCGTGGGCGACACGGCTGTCCTTCCGCTCGCGGTACTGCTGGTTTCCATCTTTGGTTTTGTCTTCACTCCCATCGATAACACCTTCACCCGCACGCAGGAAATCGAAGCCGACATGTACGGCCTGAACACGAGCCGGCAGCCCGACGGCGAGGCGCAGGCGGATATCCATCTCGGCGAATACCGCAAGATGAATCCCGGCCCCGTCGAGGAGTTTATCTTTTTCGATCACCCCAGCGGCCGCAATCGCATTTATGCTGCGATGCGCTGGAAAGCCGAGAATTTGAAGTTATTCACGGGACATTAAGGTGTGGAGCGGACACTCCTGTCCGATGCCTTTGCATTTTTCTGGCGCAAACGTTTCGCGGACAAGAGTGTCCGCGCCACACAATCACCTCCCGTAGTACGCTGAGAGCTGATGGCTGACCGCTGTCTGCTCTACTACATCACCGACCGGTGCCAGTTTCGCGGCGACGAAAGCGCCCGCCGCCGCGCCCTGCTCGCCAAAGTCGCCGAGGCCGGGCGTGCCGGCATCGACTATATCCAGCTCCGCGAAAAAGATCTGAGCACGCGCGAACTCGAACAACTCGCCAGCCAAGCCGCCCATGTCATTCAGGGACTGAGAACCGAGAACCGGAATCTGAGAACTCGTCTCTTAATCAATTCCCGCTCCGACATTGCGATTGCCGTCGGCGCCGATGGCATCCACCTGCGCTCCGATGACATTGCCGCCTGCGAAGCGCGAAGCCTCTGGACGCAAGCGCTCGCTCGCAGCTCCCAGCCCGTCGCTCGCAAACCTCTCCTCGCCGCCTCATGCCACACTGCCGCCGAGGTCTTCCGCGCCGAATCTGAGGCTGTCGACTTCGCCGTTTTCGCTCCGGTATTCGGCAAGAGACTAGCGCCTGGAACCCAACCCGCCGGCCTCGCCGCCTTGCGCGAAGCCTGCCGGGCAAAGATCCCGGTGCTTGCTCTGGGCGGCGTCAACCTGGAGAACGCCGCATCCTGCCTCAGCGCTGGAGCGGCCGGCGTCGCCGGTATCCGCTTGTTCCAGGAGAATAGAATCGAGGATGTCGTCCGCGCGCTGCGGACGCTCTGACCCGATGGATGCGGAACTGCTCTCCCGATCCCGAGCCAAAGACGAAGAATACCTTCCCGCGCTCGTCCGCATCCCCGCCAGATGGTTCCTCATGGGCTGCGACACCGGACAGGATAACGAAAAGCCCGTGCATCGCGTTTGGGTCGACGAATTCCTGCTCGCGGCCCACCAAGTCACCAATACCGAATACGAGCGCTTCCTGCGCGACGCCGCTTGTCCGCCACCGCCGTTCTGGAGCGACCCCGCGTTCAGCCATCCCAAACAGCCTGTGGTTGGAGTGTCGTGGAACGAAGCCGTCCGCTACTGCGAGTGGCTCAGCACATGTACCGAAAGAAGGTTCCGCTTGCCCACCGAGGCCGAGTGGGAACGCGCCGCACGCGGAGGCAACAATGACGCAGACGCCGGTGCCCTCTTTCCATGGGGAGACGCGCCCCCGCAGTCATTGCCCGGCTATGCCGATCGTTGCGCCGGTCATTGGAAGACCGGCCCGGAGCCCGTTGGCTGCGCCGAACCGAACGCCCACGGCCTCTACAACATGTGCGATAACGCGCACGAGTGGTGCAGCGACTGGTACGCCCCCGACTATTACGCGGTGTCGCCCGAGCGCAATCCGCGCGGCCCCGAAACCGGCGACCGTCGCGCTTCCCGCGGAGGTTCCTGGCGTCACCACGTAAAGATCTCCCGCTGCGCCGCCCGCTCCAGCATCCCGCCAGAGTTCAAGTACGCAGATTACGGATTCAGAGTCGCCTGCGACGTACAATTGCAGGTCAGAGGTTAGAGGGCTCTGGAATTGAAGCTGGCGGGACTGATTATTCGGGGCGACTGGGACGAATACGCGAAGTATCTTGCACCCGACTACCTGCACACGCGCTATAACGGGCAAGTCGAAAGCAAAGAAGAGGCGCTGGCAAGTCTGCGCGACGTTAAGCGCAAGATCATCGTGATGGAAATGGAGCCGGCGGATCTTGCCATCCGCGTCTACGGCGACACGGCTGTGGCAAACGCGGAGTTCACGGTCACGGTTCGGGACTCCGGACAGGTCAAGAGCCGCCGTACGCGCCTGACCGACGTCTTCATGAGGCGCGACGGTCAATGGTGCCTGGTCGCCGGACAGGAGACGCCGATCGGCAAGTGGTTCTTTGGGGAAGTTTCGCCTGAATCATTTTGACGGACCGTAATAGCGATAGTGCCCGGTGATTTTCCAGTTGAACAACACGTCCTCGATCCGCGGCCCCTGTCCGATGTTGTGTTCGATCATGTAACGCCCGCCTGCACCTCTGCGGTCCACGACAATTCCAATGTGCGGCACGTTGCCGCCGAGATCGTAAGTGACAAGGTCGCCGGGGCTGTAGTCTCCCGGGTTGGCGGAGATAGGCAGCGTCTCCCCTTTCCTGTGGAAGAAGACCATCAGATTCGGAACGCGGCGGTGATCGATATTGCTGTCAGGTTTCCCGGAAATCCATTTCCAGTTTCGGGGATAAGCCGAGAAATTCCGCACCATATCTTCGTGCACTTCTTTTTGCAGATCGATGCCCAGCGCCCGATACGAACGGATTACTTCGTCGGTGCAAACGCCCGTGTTCGAGGGAACGTCTCCGCCGGGGTAAGGAATACGCACATAGGCCGGATCATAGCGAACGGAATGATGCGTGCGCTCAATTGCCGCGTTGACCAACCGTTGCAGAAACAGCGCGTGCGAACTCGCATCCGGCGATGTCTGAGCCAGCATCCCGGCGCAAAGGGGAATCGCCGCCAGGAAAAGGAGCGCGGCTCGGCCTCGGGCACTCTACGGTGACATGCCACTCATTCTAAAAACGCTCGCCTTCAAGCTGCGCCGCGCCAGTCGAGTATGACTTTTGCCGCGTTGCCGGTTTCCATCGCCGCAAATCCTTGCTCATATTCTCGCCATGAGAGCCGATGAGTGATGACAGGCGAAATGTCGAGGCCGGACTCCAGCATCACCGTCATCTTGTACCAGGTTTCGTACATCTCTCGTCCATAGATGCCTTTGATCGTTAGCATGTTGAAGATCACGCTATGCCAGTCGATCGCCATCTCGGAGGCTGGAATCCCCAGCATGGCAATCTTCGCGCCGTGGCTCATGTTGGCGAGCATTTCGCGGAAGGCTGCCGGGGAACCCGACATTTCGAGACCCACGTCGAATCCCTCTTGCATGCCAAGCTGCTTCTGCACCTCTTTGAGAGGCGTCTTTCGTGGGTCCACCGCCATCGTGACTCCCATCTTTTCCGCGAGCGCCAGGCGATAAGGATTCAGATCGCTGATGACCACATGGCGCGCTCCGGCGTGGCGCACAACCGGCGCCGCCATCAGGCCAATCGGGCCCGCTCCGGTGATCAGGACATCCTCGCCCAGAACCGGAAACGACAATGCCGTGTGTACCGCGTTGCCAAACGGATCAAAGATCGCGGCAATCTCAGGATTGATCTTGGGATTATGTTTCCAGATATTGCTCATCGGGAGAACAATAAATTCCGCGAAGCATCCCGGCCGATTGACCCCGACTCCTTTTGTGTGTGCGCACAAATGCCGGCGGCCGGCCAGGCAATTCCGGCAGCGCCCGCAGATTACGTGCCCTTCTCCGCTGACCAGTTCTCCAACCCGGAAATCGGCAACGTTCGAACCGACCGCGGCGATCTCACCCACAAATTCGTGCCCGATGACCAGCGGCACGGGAATGGTTTTCTTCGCCCAATCGTCCCATTGGTAGATATGGAGATCGGTGCCGCAGATCCCGGTGAGCAGCACGCGAATCTTGACATCGTTAATGCCGATTTCCGGCTCGGGCACATCTTGGAGCCATAGACCGCGCTCAGAGCGGCTCTTCGCTAAAGCCTTCATGGGGAATTCTGTCCTTTCGTGCGATTACCGAGCTTCTCCGCGCACGGGTTAGCCTTTATCTGAACCGGACGCGGTGGGCGGTTTCCTGTATCGTTGTAACACCAACCCGCCATTGCAGTGAAGTGCATGAGTCACTGCGATCGATGACGCAGCACGGTTCTGTGATTATTTGCACAGAAGTGAGAAGTGAGTGGCGAGGCCTCATAACCGCGCAATCCAGGCCAGCCCTCAGTGTTCTGTTCGCGATCCTCCGCTTCGCTGGCATCGCCTCTGCCGTAAAATGCTGTCTGTAGTAAAACAATAAGAGCCACGGAGAGGTGGCCGAGTGGTTGATGGCTCCGGTCTTGAAAACCGGCATACCTGAAAGGGTATCGGGGGTTCGAATCCCTCCCTCTCCGCCAGCACTTTTGCTATCGAGCATGTGCGAGCCGGTGACCCTACGCTGAGACCAGAATCAGGAAGGAAGTAGTGAATACACGTTTGCGACGCCTGACCCGTGGCAGTACCTGCCAACTGTGCGGGACTGCCCTGCAACCTGCGTTGCAACAAAAATATGACCCTTTCTGGGTCGTGGTGCTGATATTTGTGGGCGCGACGCTGGCATTCTTCCTGGTGGGAATCGTGCTCATGTTCATCGGACTGCGGATGCTCTCCAGCAGGAAACGCAGCTGGGCTTGTCCCGCCTGCACCGCGGCTTGCAGTGGCACTGGTGTAGAGACGTAGTCGGCTGCGTGTCTACACCAACCCGGGCGCGGGTGCCTAATTGCCTGCTCTTGCCGGTGCCTCGGAATGTCCCGCCGACGTCGATGCAAGCTCAACTTCGAGAGCGTCGCGAACCTCCTCCAGGGTTTTGCCGATCCAGCCCAATCCCATCAGCATAGACCCGGAGATCAAACCCCCGCCAATCACCGCCGCGCCCACCAGGCGCGCTACTTGCCACTTCACCACGTCCATTACCGTCATGGGGCTGCCTTGGCCACCCCCGGCCTGTAGGTGGGTTTGATATTCCCTGTAACTGGACGACAACTCGATGGATCCCACGACCACACAGAAAACGACAATTACAATTCCCAGCAACATCAAGTAACGGCTCACCTGGTCCCCCTTGTCCGCGTTTTCTTTCTGAGCGCCAGAAGGAAAAATCCTCCCAGCGCTGTATAGGATACATAAACAATCAGATCGCCGAAACGGCTATAGAAGGTCAGTTTGTCCGTGATCGGTATTTTCTGGGAAATGATGGCTTCGGTGAAAATCTTGGTCTTCTGCTGCCAGCGGCCCAGCGGATCGACGAAGCCCGAGATTCCGGTATTTCCGCAGCGCACGATGGCTTCGCGGTTTTCGATGGCGCGCAACACCAGAAAAGACGCGTGCTGAGAGGGCGCGAACGAATGCCCGAACCAGGCGTCGTTGGTGATGTTCACCAGAAAGTTGCTGCCCGCCAATCGCAGCTTCCGGGAAACTTGCGGATAAACCGATTCGTAGCAGATCATCGCCGAGAAATTGGCTCCCGGCAGGTGGAAGACGGTCAATTCCGTGCCGGCATCCATGGCTCCGTAGCTGATGTCATGGATGGGAAAAAAGGCGCGGGTAAATCCAAAGATGCTGCGGAAAGGATATTTTTCGGCGACGGGCACGAGATCCATCTTCTTGTACACGCCCAGGCTCTCGCCCTGTGAATTGAACAGCGCCGCGGCGTTGAAATAGTGAACTTGCCCTTGACGGTCCCGCAAAGAGGTGAGGAGCCCGGTAAGAACGTAAGTGTTGCCCTGGGGCAGAGTCCCCATTTGCGTGAGTTGGAATCCCTTACTTTCATCAATGTAGTAAGGAATCGCAGTCTCGGGCCAGACAACCAGATTCGTGGAATTCGTGGTCGCGACCGCGTTCATGGCAAACATGTAATCCAAAATCTGGTGCGCATAGCGATCGTCCCACTTGATTTTCTGCGGAACATTCGGCTGGATTACGGCGACTTCCTGGTCCCCCGCGGGCGCGATCCCACGAAACCACCGTACGGCGTTATAGAGATTGACGAAGGCAAAGATCGCAACCCAGGCGATAGCGTACCGTCGCAACCGGACTGAATCGCGACGGGCAGAGATGGCCTCGAACAGCAGCGCATTCAGCAGGACCAGCCAGAACGACACGCCAAAAACACCGGCGATGTCGGCGAATTGAATCAGAAACGGAAATCCGGTCAGCGAGCAGCCGAGATTGCTCCAAGGAAAACCCATGTCGCCATAGCCACGCAAGCCTTCGCAGGCCACCCAGGCAAAGGGAGCCGTGGCCCAGAACGGCAGCGAGAGACATTTCTTTAACATCACGACCGGAAGGATAAACACGAAGAAACTGAATACATAAAGCCAGACAATGCAGATGTAGCCCGGCACCGAGAGCCACGAGAATTTGACCATGCCCGCCAGCCAACTAAGAGTGAAGCCGTAAAGCACCCACGGACAGATCAGGCCGGCGCGAATGATTCGCCAGCGGCTGAGCGGCTTGTCGAGATGACGTTAGCCACGTACTCGTAAACGTTGCTGCCGGGATTTGCGTTGTCAATGCTTCCCAGGAACACTTCTGGAACCGGGCCCTTCGGAACCGCACCGGCGTCGGAGTCGGCTGGCAGGAAGCTGTCGTCGAACAGCGTGCCACCTGAGGTGTCCACCGTGCAGATCTGCTTCGCTTTCTTGCTGCCTGCGCGGATCGCATCCGCTTCATAGGCGCAGACCGTCACGCCGACAAAGCTGGCCCCGGTGCCGAAGTTGTTCTGGTTCTGGAAATACGCATGAGGTTGCAGCCCCCACTTGGGGTAGTCGGGGAAACCGGGCTGGAAGAATTCGTAACGGTTGTAGGTACCAGTGGCATCCGCAGTTGTGGAGACGGCGAGGCACGTCCTGTAGGGTGCTGCGAACACGTTTTGGCTTGCCAACCACACGTGGTTTGTTTTGTCCCACTGGATAATGATGTCGCCGTCATTATTGACAAAGCAGTCGCCGCCAAAGCCTGCCCAGAAGTGGGTTCCAGCATAAGGCCCGGCAATGAGCGCTCCGGTTGCTTTGTCATAAACGGAGTAGCAGATGTTCACCCACTGCACGACTTGAGTGTCACCCACGGCTGCGTTCGTATCAGGTGGCGCGAGCTGTCCACCAATCACAGCGGCGCAGTTGATGGTCGATGGGGAGCCTGGATCAATGGAAATACCTTCAACGCTCAGGCCGAGGCTGGGTCCCGCGTTTCCCACTAACCCTAGCCCATGACCCGCTACCTCGCCGGCGGCCCGCAACTGCTGCTCCTTCGGTTTCAGAGGGGCGTGGACCCGGGACGAGCCAACGATCGCTTCCGCTGGATAGGAGCTCAGCGGTGCCGAAACATCCGAGTGAACGGGGTAGTTCACGATCGCGTTGCTAATCGATTGCACATTCTTCTGCGCTACGGCCGGAAGTGCGCAGAGCGCGAGTGCAAGCACCACACAAACAACGGCTGGAAAAACAGGTTTTTTCATCATAGTCTCCGTTTTATCCTTCTACTCTTAACGAGTGATTTCGCGTTGTATTTCCTGGGAAAAGACGTCAGTACGCTTCGAGTGTTGTCCGTTTCGCTCCTGATTGCAGCCCTGCCCTAAAAAGCTAAGCCGTCTTTTGTTGTCCGGCGGCTCTCGGTTCGATACCCCGAATCGCGCGAACCGACGCTCGCCTGAGCCGTGGCCGCGTTCGTAACCGAAACAGCAGATAAAGCCCGAAAGGAAGTATGAGAAGACTGATGACTTGCGAGGTAGAAAGAAGCCCGTAGATATACTGTCCGCGAGGGTCGTCGCGCACGAATTCCAGGAAAAATCGCGCGACTGCGTAGTAAAGCACGTACGCCAGAAAAACTTCACCTTGGAACGTCTTGGTTTTTCTCAGCCACAGCAAAAATGGAATCGCCAGCAGAACCGCCACAGATTCGTACAGCTGCGTGGGATGGAGTTTCACGCCCAGCGGCACACCGGTTAAATCGTGAGCCACTTCGGAGGTGAAGACCACTCCCAACCCGGAACTAGTTGGCGTGCCCCAGCAGCAGCCCGCCAGGAAACAGCCGATCCGCCCCAATCCCTGTGCCAGAGCCAATCCCGGAACAGCGCAATCGTAGACTTGCCAGGCGGGAAGTTTGACCAGTCGGAAATACACAAACGAGCACGCAACCGCCATCAGGAAGCCGCCGTAAAACACACCCCCCTTGCCCAACATCTGGTCAAAGACGAAGTGCTCCCAGCCTCCGGAATAGAATCCGGGATAATCCAGCGCGGTGAGCAGCTTGGATCCAACTCCGGCGCTCAGGACAATCACCAGCCCCAAGCCCTCCACCTTGGCGGCAGACAATCCCTCTTTCTTCGCCAGGTGCACCATCCAGACAATAGCGAGAAGAAAGCCGAGGGCCGTCATCACGCCATAGCTGAACACCGGCAACTGGCCCATGTGCATTAGGGTCGGAAACATAGAGACGCCCTAGGCGACCCCTTCTTCGTCGACGAATGAAATTCTGAATTTGGTTCTAGACGCGAAACAGGCAGGTACCTCCCGGAATGAATAAAGACTGTCGCACGAAACAGCAGAAACGCTGACGACGAACACTATTTCCCCACCTGGGAGGTGCGATTGGAAAAATCAGCCCCAACAACAGTGTGAGAACTTGTATCAGAGTGTGAGCGTGCTGGTCAAGCGGCGTAGATGAAGTAATTGTAAAAATTTGTGTGAGCTAACTCGTTGTGTGTAGTGCAGACTTTTGCGGCTTCATATGGAGAAGCACTTCGCTTCATCAGGTGCAGCGCCGGTTCGGGCCCTTTGCCTTCTACCACCTACGCACTCAACGCCTTCAACGCTGCTAGGAAATTCTTCTTCCCAGGACCCAATCCGATGGGCTGCGTTCCGCGGACTCAGCGCACAACTCTGAAGATTCCACGATCATTTCGACGGTAGGGCGAAGTGTTACCCACGGCGCTGGGCCCATTGCCCGACGGCACTCTCTGTGGATCTGACTCTCGACCGTAAGCCTCCGGAGTTCACGCCACGTGATCCAACACATTAGTCCCAGGAGGACAGCCGCGTACAATCCCACGCCGACCCACAAAGCGAAAGATTCGGCCGGTTCGCGCGGAACTCGATCTTGAGGCGGCGCGGTTTGCGGCGCGGTTTGAAGCGCAGGATGTGGCGCCGTGGCGCGCGCTCCGCTGGGATCGGCCGGCCAATCGTTTGCATCGGGTCGAGACGTCTCCGCACCCTGGTTAACGCTGGCCAGTTCGACGGGCGGATATCTTGTGAGGTATTTATAAATATCCGCAGCTTCGTCCTCGCTTAAATAGCTGAAAACCGGCATCCGTCCGCGATAGACCGAGGAGGGGGTGCCCATAACCACGGGCGCGCCACTGGTGACTTTCCGCACCAACTGTGCCCGGTTCACACGCACGGGGAGCACACTTAAAGGAGGGATTGCGCCTTCGAAAAGGTCCGCGGACGTGGGATTCGGCCCCGTTGCGCCATGGCACGTGTGGCAGGTGGATTTCACAATCAGCTCGCCAATGCGATCGTGCGATTCTTGAATGGCAACTTGTTCGTGTTCAGCGCCCGGCACGCCGGCAAGCTGATTGAGGTAAGCGACCAGCGAACGAATTTCCGCTTCCCTCAAGTAATGGAATGAAGGCATGTCCTGTCCGCCCTCGTGAAGCCGTTTTAGCAATAAGTCTCTGGACTGACTTACTAACTCAGCTGTCTGTCGGCGACTTATTTCCATGCCAGCTTTCTTCATGCGCTCACTAACCAGCACCTTGGAAGTTGCGCGGACTGGATTGATCACCGACCCAATTTCAGGCGGAGCCCCGAGACCCGATTCGCCATGACATCCCTGGCAATTCAGGCGGTACAAATCAGAGCCGTGCAGAGTCCGCGCCCCCACGCTTGAACTTCGCAGCTGGGGCGCGGCCAAGTCCATCGCCGCATCGGGCGGCCCCAGGCGGAATGTCTTGCCCATGCTGGTTTCGTCAAACGACCGGTGAAGGTGATGGAGCCAGCTTTCGCCGGTTACAGCTGTGATCGCAGTATCTTGGCGGACGGCGCCTTGACCAAACATCGATCCCGCCGAGAACAGCAACGCGCAGATCGCCGCCAGTATCTTCATAACTAGAACGTCCGCAGGAGGGGACTGAAGACAGAGTAGAGAATCCTCCGCGTGCGCTTGTCATGAACTTGTCAAGTTATTGTTTTGTTTTTTTCGTCTGCGGTTGTGCGAGAATGCCGCCCCGGACGGGCGCCCGACCTTAGCCCAGCGTTGCAGTGAGGAATTCTAGCGCGACATCAGAAACTCGACTTCCCGCTCAATTTCAGAGATCGCGATGGGAGCAAGCTTAGCCTCACGCAATTGCTGGTTGAGTTGCGCCAACTTCGTTTGCTTGAATCGGGCCCACTCCGCGATGCGCGCTTTTACCTGTTGGCTTGACTCCGTGTAAACCGCGATGGCCTGCGAGGGCACGGCGCGATCTCCGCTTTCGACCACCCGCAGAGCCGATGCCAGACCCGCGTAGGCCTCTTCCAACCCGGGGCCCTCCTCGGCCGCGTGTTCCTGGTTCAAGAGAGTCTTGTTCACAAGAATCTTGCCGATTCCGGATCGCGCTTCCTCCAGCGCTGACTTGAGCTGTGCGCTTTGTGCCCCCAAGTTCCGTTGCCCCAGCTTCTGTTGAATGTCAGCCAGCTGTTTCTGAACCGAGCCAATCTCGGCCAGTGCGCGCCTCGCTTCGATGGTTTCGCCAAAGATCTGCCGACCCAACTGCAACTGCTGCGTCAGTTCCTCGGGAGTCGCGGGCGAGCGCGGGTCCATGATGACTCTTAGCGATTGGTTTTGCGTTCTTCCATCAACCGTCAGGCGGACCTGGTAGATTCCCGGCACCGCCTTCGGCCCGCTCGGATTGCGGTACTCAGAGTCTTCGTCCGCGGCTGGACCGCCGGAACTGCCCCAGATCAGGTTCCAGACGAAGCGGTGCATTCCGGCTGTTTTCTCAAGAACTTCAGGCTTGGGAAACCAGCGCTCGGCAACAGGCAGGGTCGCGTGTTTCGCCGCGCGCTGATTTTCTGAAGAATGATCCTCCGAAGAAAACTTTCGGATGAGATTCTGCTGCGAATCGAAGACTTCCAGCCGAACAGCGCTCGCCCCGGACGGCAAGAAATAGTCAATCATCGCGCCACTCGGAGGATTCTCTGCCGTTGGCTCTTCGGGCGGAAGCGGCGTGCCGGTAAAAAAGTCGTTGTCCACACGAACGGCGGTGGCCGGCCGGTAAAGCCACGGGCCGCCGGCTTTTCCCGCCTCAAGTGCCTGGCGCAGCGGCGCGATGTTATCGAGAATCCAAAAGGAACGCCCGTGCGTGGCAATCACCAAGTCGTCGCCGTGAATGGTGAGATCGCGAACCGAGCTGACGGGCAGGTTCAGTTGCAAGGACTGCCAGTGGTCGCCGTCGTCCCACGATACGTAAACTCCAAATTCGGTTCCCGCGAACAGGAGCCCTCGGCTCTGCGGGTCTTCGCGAACGGCGCGCAAAAATGCCGGAGCCGCAATGCCGTTCGTGACCAGTTGCCAGGTGGCGCCGTAGTCCCGCGTGCGATAGAGGTAAGGCGTCTGATCGTTGAGGCGGCCGCGATCGACGGCGGCATAGGCCACGGCGGGATCGAAATGCGAAGCTTCAATCAGCGAGATCTTGCTCCAATCGCTCAGCCCTGGTGGGGTGACATCTTTCCAGTTTCTTCCTCCATCGCGGGTGAGGTGAATCAATCCCGTGTCACTTCCCACCCAAATCAAATCGCGGTTGAGCGGCGAGGGCGCGATCGTGAACACCACGCCATAGCCGGCGCGTTTGGCTTCCTCGATCGTTGGCGAACCCTGCGTCGGCGGACTCGGCGGTTTTGTAGCTTTTGAATCATCCGCATCACCGGCCGCCCCGGTGAGATCGGGGCTGATGGTCTCCCAGTGCAGACCGCCATCGACCGTCCTCATCACGTACTGCGTCCCCAGATAAAGCGTTGTAAGGTCAGCCGGGGAAAGAACCAGTGGCGGGGTCCAGGGGGCGCGATACTTGCGCTCATGGACCTCCGAGTCCCACCGAATTGCGGGCCATGGAGTGACGTCCTGGCTGAGGCCAGTCCGTTTGTTGAATCGGGCAACCGTACCGAAAATCCCACTCAGATAAATGATGTCGGGGTCCTTCGGATCGAGCGCCAGGTATCCGCTCTCGCTGGGGCCGGCGGGAAACCAATCCCGCGGCGTGATCTGGCCGTGGTCGGTGCGGCTTACCACTGCGGCAGCGCCGGTATCCTGCTGCGCGCCATACACAACGTAAGGAAACTGGTTGTCGGTCGTCACATGATAGAGCTGCGCCGTGGGCTGGTTGTACCAACTGCTCCAGGTCTGGCCGCGATTCAGGCTGATCGTGGTTCCCTGGTCCGTTCCGAGGACCATGCGGGCGGAATTTCTGGGATCGATCCAGAGCTGGTGATAGTCGTCTCCACCGGGCGCGCCTCGCAAAACCGAAATCGTCTTCCCGCCATCCTCCGATCGATAGAGAGCAATATTCGGGACATAGATCACATCGGGATTCTGCGGGTCAATCGAGATGCGAGCGAAATACCACGCCCGGCTGGTCAGCCGAGGATCGCCGTTGGCCAGCACCCATGTGTTGCCTCCATCGTCGGAGCGATAGAGGCCGGACTTTTTCGCCTCAGGTTCTTTAGCCTCGATAAGTGCGTACACGCGCTTGCCGTCGGGCGCAACATCGACGCCGACCCGCCCCCAATCGCCCGCGGGCAGCCCGTTTCCCTCGAGCCGCGACCAGGTCTTGCCCGCATCTTGAGAACGGTAAAGGCCGCCACCGGGTCCATCGATCGGAGCGTACGTGCTCCACGGCGGACGATGTGTATGCCACGCGCCGGCAAACAAGAGCTGCGGCGCGGAAGAACACATCGCCAAATCGGATATGCCGATTTCAGGCCCCAGATCCAGAACCCGCGTCCAATGCGCTCCCCCATCGACGGATTTGTAGACGCCGCGCTCTTCGTTGCGGCCATAAGCGTGTCCCAGAGCGCCGACATAAACAATGCTCGGATTCCTCGGGTCAATCACAATGCGGCTGATCTGGCGCGTGCCGTCCAAGCCAAAGTGATTCCAAGTTACTCCTCCATCAATCGATTTGTAGACCCCGTTGCCCGTGGAGAGGTCGGAACGAATGTCGGTCTCGCCGGTTCCGGCATAAATGGTCTTAGGATCGGAGGGAGCGACCGCCAATGCGCCGATCGAGGCCACGGGTTGGCCGTCAAAAATCGGCATCCAGACTACTCCGGCGTCGGTTGTTTTCCAGATGCCGCCATCGACCGAGCCGAAATAGAAGGTCGTCGAGTCGCCCGGTACGCCAGCCACGGCCACCACGCGCCCACCGCGAAAAGGGCCGATGAGTCGCCATTTGAGCCCATTCACCAGTTCGGGAGGAACCGTCTGGGCAAGGGCCGCAACGGCAAACAGCAGAAAAGAACCAATCAGGATACGACGGCGCAAACACGACCAGAATTTGTGCAAGTTAGTAGTCCCTCGTTTTGGGCATTCAGTTTAGACGCACTGCCGTTCAAATTGACCGCTGGAAGAACCGAGCTTGGATTAAGAGAGTTTAGCAGCCCGCGCGCAGGTGCCTTGACCGCGGGAAACCTCCCGGTTCGATCGCCCATGCTGTTAGACGAAGCTGGTGCTCTTGAAGTTAGCCTCAATTCCTTGCCCATCTTGTGGCGATGCCGCCCGCGCCGATTACCTGGTAACCGGCAACCAGCGCCATTTTCCAAAATTCTGGAAGCAGACTAAGGTAATCACATCCAGCGACTTTATCGGCATCGTAGCGCAGCACCTCACCCCGTGACCACCATCACTGCAAGCCGCTCGCCCCTGTGCCAGCTTATGAGGATGAGCCCCCTTATCAAGAATGATCGCGCAGCGTGGTTGCAAGGGCCTTCGGCCGATTGCTCCGTTCTTCCAGCCGAGCGCAAGAACCCTTGTCGGCTGATCCTTTTGGGCGCCCCGGGAGTGGGCAAAGGCACACAAGCCGAAATCCTGACGGCGCGTCTCGGAGCTTGCCATCTTTCGACCGGAGATGTCTTCCGAGCGGCCAGCAAGCGGCCCGACTGCGATCAATCCCCCGCCATGAAGGCGGCCACCGAGTACATGCGTCGCGGCGAACTGGTCCCCGACTCCACCGTTTGGGAGATGGTGCGTGAGCGCAGCAAGTGCATCCTCCACTGCGGCGGTTTCATCCTCGACGGGTTCCCCCGCACCCTGGGCCAGGCCCAGTCACTCAAAGAGTTGATGGAGCAGGAGACCTTGTCTCTCAGCGCGGTGGTGAACTACGAACTGCCCGTGGACGAGATCGTCGGGCGCCTGAGCGGCCGCCGCACCTGCGAAAAATGCAAGGCTGTGTTCAACGTGAAAGAACGGCCGCCGAAGTTCGAGGGCATCTGCGATCGCTGCGGCGGACGCCTGCTGCAGCGCGAAGACGACCGCCCCGAGGCCATCGCCGTCCGTTTGGAAGCCTACGACCGGAGCACCGCGCCCCTCATTCAGTTCTACAAAGATCTCGGCCTGCTGCTGCCGATTCTAGCCAAGGGATCTCCCGAGGAAATCGCAGCACGAACCATAGACCGGTTGAATGCTCTGGCATGTTGACTGCCTTGCAAGGGGGAGGGCCGGGAGTCCTCCAACGCAGAACCCAGCACGCACCTACGCTGCTAAGTCATCGGCTGGCCGGCGTATCGGAGGTTCTTGGCTTCGCGCCGCCAAACTGCCCGCGGCGCTCTCCCTGCCGCTGCAACCGGAAGGCCGGAACAATCAAAGCCTGTTCCAGCGTGGGACGATTTAGATTCAACAGAGTTTCTGCCGCTTGGTTCGACTCCGCGTGTTTGCCGAGCTTTTGGTACGCCACCACCAGCGTGCGCAGGGCGAACGGATCGCGGTCGTCCTCTTCCAGATCCTGCACCGCATTGTCCCATTTGCCTTCGGAGGCCAGCACGGCGCCGTGCGCGCTGTAGTAGGCATGCAGGATCGTCGAGCGTCGGCTCGAGGTCGCCAGCTGCTTAAGGTCCGCGACCGACGCCTCCGCCTTTACTCGATCGCCCGCATCGAGGTCGCGAAGAACCAGGGCATAGAGCACAACCGCCATTTCCTCGTCCCGTGCGGCTTGGCTCATCCCCTTGTCTTCTTTCAACACATCGCTCGCCTTGCTCAGCAGTTTCAGGGCCGCCTTCGGACCCTTCTGATAGAGAGCCATCTGCCGATACGCTTCGGCTTCCATCTCTCCCAGTCCCTTGGCCTGCGTCTGGCGGGCCACGGCGTGAAAGGCCTTATCCGCGGCTGCGAAATCTTTCTCGCGCACGTAGGTAGCCGCCGATTGCAGCGCCCACTCGGCCGCCTGCGCCTCCGAGGGAGCCATTTTGATCGCCTTATCGTATTCCATCCGTGCCCGAACCTGATCTCCCGCTAACGCGTAGGTGTCCGCAATCCCGAGCTGAGCCGACGAGAAAGTTGGATCAAGCTGCAATGCCGCACGATACTCCGAGAACGCATCGTCGAATCGTCCCATCACCCGCGAGAGCTCGGCGAGGCTGTCATGCGGGTTGGGTTCTTTCGGAAGCAATTCCATGTATTTCTGAGCCGCGGCCTGCATTTTTGGCCAATCGCGACGAGCGGCATAGCAATAGGCGAGTTCATTCCAGGAGCCCGGAAACTCGGTCGTGCGCTCAAAGTAAGGGATGGCCCTTTCGTCCTCGTTCTGGTGGATCAGCCACCAACCCGCAAACCACGTCAGGTTCCGGTCATGCGGATAAAGATCCAATACCTGGTTCATGTCGGCAATGGCCTCAAGAAAATGGCCGTCGCTGGCGTCCGCCATCCAGGGCAATGAACAACTGCTCGCCCTTCGTAACCTTCTTCGACAACGCCAGCGCCGCCTGGCGATGGCTCGCCTGTTCGACAGGGTCCCTGGAAACGAAAGCGATAAACCCGTGTGCCAGAGCGAAATTGTGATCTTTCCTGACTGCTTGTTCCCACGTATTCACCGCGGTTTCAACCCTCAGGTCACTCTGAAAGCGAGCCAGGCCCTGCTCGAACACATGCCGCGCCTTGGCCGAGCGAGTGGTTACGGGAAGTGTCTCTTCCCTCGGCGCTGGCTCCGCCGCGCAGGACAACGACAACGACAGACCAGCTGTCAGTAACACGAATGTATAAATTGCTGCACGCTTGCTGAGCATGAAGGCCTCTATTTCCCTCGCAACAAATATCCCGCTTCCAGCGGAAGCAGGTCGTCGATCTTCACCACCTTGACGTCATGGGTGATGGAATACACGTCGACCAGGCCGATGGCGCCGCGCGTGGATCCAACGAAACGTAGCAAGTCCTCATCCGAAGTGGCGACCACGATGGAGCCTTTGTGGGCAGCTATAAGCGCCTTCATCTCGTCCAACGAAGCCTTGTACAGCCGGTCCTGCGCGATCTGCATTTCTGGAGACCCTGGCTCCCGGATCACTACCGTGACGGCCGAGCCGTCCGGCCAGGTCCGGGTTTGACCTTTGAGAATCTTGACGAGATTTATAGAAGTAAGACCCGACGTCGGATTCTCTTTTGCCACGACGACCGCGAGTTGTTTGGCGCTGCAATGGACCGCAAGGCCGATCACGAGAAGGAAGGTTCCAAATCTTGTGCCGCGCTGCATGAGAAAATTATAAGGTGACCATGCGAAAACCCTTTGCGTACTAAAGTAACGAGCCCTCCCGAACGAACCTAAGCCTTTCATCCACCTTGGTCAGTCGCACCCAACTATCCCGAATGGCCATGGATGCGATAGCTTGATACCTTCTAGTTTAGGAAAGGCGCAAAATGATTGCAGTCCCGGTGGGTCGACCTAGTTCTGAGACGCGCTCTGAAGTGCAGCGCCGTCTTGCCTATTTCAACCAGCGCCGCGACGAAATCGTCTCGACCATCCGCGAGTTGGTCGAAATCGAATCTCCCAGCGACAACAAGGCCGCTGTGGACCGGATCGCCGAGGTGGTCGCCGAGAAATTTTCCCGGCTCGGCGGCGAAGTTCGGATTCACCAGGCGAAAAACTTCGGCAATCACCTGCAAATCGACTTCGACTTCGGAGGCAAGTCGGCCAGACCGGTCCTGCTGCTCGGTCACTACGACACCGTCTATCCGCTGGGCACGCTCGCCGCTATGCCGTGCCGCGCCGAGCACAACAAGCTGACCGGCCCCGGCGTCCTCGATATGAAATCGGGCATCGCATTGATGCTCCACGCGCTCGCCGCTCTGCAACATTGGCAGGGCGGATTGCCGCGCCCCGTGACCGTTCTTCTGGTATCCGACGAGGAAGTCGGCAGCGATTCGTCGCGAGCCATCACCGAGTCGCTGGCGAAAAGAGCGGCGGCGGTGCTCGTCCTCGAGCCTGCCTATGGATTCCAGGGCGCCGTCAAAACTGCACGCAAAGGAGTTGGCGAGTACTTGGTCAAAGTTGCCGGCAAGGCGTCTCATGCCGGCCTCGATTTCCAGAAGGGCGTGAACGCGATTCTGGAGCTGGCGCGTCAAATCGAAAAAATCTCCAGCTTCACTGAACTAAAGAAAGGCTTGACCGTAAACGTCGGAATCGTAAGCGGCGGATCGCGCACCAACGTGGTTCCGGCCGAAGCGGCGGCACAGGTGGATGTCCGCATCGCGCGCATGAAAGACGCCGCCGGAATCGATAAGAAGATGCGCAGCCTGCGCCCCTTCAACCGCAAGTGCAAAATCGAGGTCACCGGAGGCATCAATCGTCCGCCCATGGAACGCACCGCTGGGGTCGCGGCGTTGTACGCGCAGGCCGCCGCTATCGCACGCGACCTAGGGTGGAAGCTTGGCGAAGCCGCGGTGGGCGGCGGCTCCGATGGCAATTTCACCGCCGGTTTGGGCATCCCAACCCTCGACGGTCTCGGCGCCGTAGGCGACGGACCGCACGCCCCGCACGAGCACATCCTGATCTCGGAGTTGCCCCGTCGAGCCGCGCTCCTGGCCGGGCTGATCGAAGCCGTATGAATGAGTCACACAGTCCGGTGACGGCCATCACGCTTTGACCTGTGGGTCTGCACTAACCTAGAATTGAGTTTGGGGACCTTGGACTGATGTTGCGCCTGCGCCGGGCGACCCCGCTGGAGGTTCTTATGCCGGGAAAACTGGGATTGCCTGAGATTCTGTTGATTCTTGCCGTTGCGCTGCTCCTGTTCGGACCGAGCAAACTCGGCGCTCTGGGCAAGGGATTGGGCGAAGGCATCAAGAATTTCAAGTCGGCCATAAAAGAAGGCGAAGAAGGCGAACAGAAGAAACCGTAGTCGCTTGTGTGGCGCGGACACTCCTGTCCGCGAACTGCGGGCACAATCGGAAATCTGCGTTACGCGACCGCAGCCTGCCGCAGCATCCCCCACACCAACGCCACCGGCAGTCCCACCACGTTGCTGTAATCCCCTTCAATGCGAGGAATCCACCGCGAAGCGATGCCCTGAATCGCGTAGCCTCCCGCCTTGTCCATAGGCTCGCCGCTGGCAACATAGCCGATGATCTCCTTCTCAGAGATTTCGGACATCGTCACCGAAGTGGTTTCACTCGCCACCGACCACCGGCCACTGACCACTAAACAGACTCCCGTAATCACCTGATGCTCGCGTCCTGAAAGCAAGCGCAACATGCGCGCGGCGTCAGCGGCATCGGACGGCTTGCCCAGAATCTGGCCGTCGACGACAACCACGGTGTCGGCCCCGAGCACGCAATCCTGCGGACGTTGACCTGCAACCGCAAGCGCCTTCTCCCGCGCTAGGCGTTCGGCGCATTCTTTCGCGCCTTCTCCAGGCAGCGGGTCTTCCGCAATATGCGCAGGCTGCACTTCGAATGGAATGCCGGCGTTGCGCAACAATTCCTGGCGGCGCGGCGACGCGGAGGCAAGCACGAGCATGGGAACTATTCTAGAACGCTCAGGTATCTAGAACGCTCACGTAGGGACGGCCGCCCTCGGCCGTCCAAGCCGAGCGAAGCTCGGCAGTCGCCTCTGCTTCCGCCTACTCCAGCGCCTCGGGCTCGATCGAAATGTTCTTCTCGCCCTGGGCGCGCTTTTCCCAGTATTTTTTCACCCAGGCTTCGTAGCTCTTGCCGGCAGCGGTATCGCGTCCGGTGAAGGCGATGGCGGCGATTTCGGAGTAGGCGATGGCCGGCCGCTCATTGCTGCCCGCAAGCATCAAACGCACGACGGAACCCGCCAGAGTCGCACCAATGCGGCGGTCAAAAAGATATCCGGTGAGCTGCGATCCATCTTTACGAGAAATGGTTACATCCCCACGATAATCAAATGCCTTTTCGATGACCGCCCGCACATCGGCCTCGGTCGCAAGCTCCGGAATCCATCCCTGAAGGTTCTCGCGTTCGAAACCGGGGACAACTTCAAGTTCGTCGGTCGGGCGCGGCGGTGCGCCGACGGCCAACGCGCTGTGGTGCATCACAGGATCGTGCCCATGTTCGCGACCGCTCATGCGTGGCTTTCTTCCGCTTGCGGAGCGGCAGCAGTAGCGTCAATCTGCACCAGCGGATTGTAAGAGTGCACCGGCCGCACCTCCCGATCCAGATCGGCGAGGGCCTCTTTGTCGGGATAGAGCGAGAAGGTCGCCCTCACCGTATCCACGAATCCGCGCAGCGATCCAAACGTATCGTCCACCGACGAAGGTTCGTAGCCGCAATGCACCATGCAGTTGGCGCACTGCGGATTGCCCGACTCGGTCCCGTAGCTCGCCCACTCCGTCGTTTCCATCAACTCTTTGTAAGACTCCGCGTACCCATCCTGCAGCAGGTAGCAGGGCTTCTGCCATCCGAAGATGTTGTACGTCGGCATGCCCCAGGGCGTGCACTTGTAGTGGCGCTTGCCCATCAGGTATTCAAGGAAAAGCGGTGACTGGTTGAACCGCCACGTCTTCTTGCGATTCGAAAGCATGGCGCGGAACATGCGGCGGATGCGGGCGCGTCCCATGAAGTGTTTCTGGTCGGGCGCCTTGTCGTAGGAATATCCGGGCGAGACCATCATGCTCTCGACCCCGACGTCCATCATCTCGTCAAAGAATTTGCGCGCGCTGTTGGGATCGGCGCCATCGAACAGAGTCGTGTTGGTGGTTACGCGGAAACCGGCGTCAACGGCCGCGCGGATCCCGTCGAGTGCAAGCTCGTATCCACCTTCGCGGCACACGGAAAAATCGTGGTGCTCTTTCTGTCCGTCCACATGAACCGAGAAACTCAAATACTTGCTGGGCTTGAACAGATGCAACTTTTCCTTCAGCAACAGCGCGTTGGTGCAGAGATAAATATATTTCTTGCGCGCCACCAGGCCTTCGACAATTTCGGCGATCTGCGGATGCATCAGCGGCTCGCCGCCCGGTATCGAAACCATCGGCGCTCCGCACTCATCCACCGCCTTAAAGCAGTCTTCCGGGGAGAGATCTTTCTTCAGAATGTGGGCCGGGTACTGGATCTTGCCGCATCCGGCGCAAGCCAAGTTGCAACGGAACAGCGGCTCGAGCATGAGCACGAGCGGATAGCCCGTGCGTCCGGCCAGCTTCTGGCGCAGAACGTACGAGGCCACTGTCCACATCTGGGATACAGGAACTGCCATCACCCCTCCGGAAAGGATATCTGTCTATGATACCGGATTCTGGTTATGTGCAGAACCGGCTTGCCCGGGGGATCTCCGGACGCCGCGAATTGACAATAGTTTGACAAAGTCCACCTCAGGAACGTTGTAGCATCCTCCCGACTTGCGGAGGCTCGTGGCTTGCACCCAAAAGCCGCCGAGTCGAGCCGCCGGGACGCACAATTTTGCACTATAATCGCAGCCGCAATGCCCACAGCTCCGACTAAGGGAGCGGTCTTCTAGATTGCTGACCGCGATTTTCCCTCTAGCCGGATGAAGAGGCTCGATTTCCACATAATCCCGTGCGACGCGGCCCAAACACCGAACTGGCCCTCGGCATGCACGGTCTAACCGTTTGCGTATTCATGTCCGCACGATGTCCGCACACAAGAAAAAGGAGATTAGTGTATGACCGTAACACCGGCAACTAGGTCCTTTGCCGGGCTGCCTTCTCGGTACGTGGCCGCCCTGGTTCTTCTCTCCGCCCTTTCAGCGTTCTTGCCCTTAGCGAGCGCGCAAACTTACACAATCCACGGCAACACACCGGGATTCGTCCAGAAAGCCACGGATCTCGGAGCGGTCGATCCCTCCAGCGTGATCTCAGTCACCGCCTAGCTGAAGCTCCATAATGAAGCTAAGTTGGACAAGCTGGTCGAAAGCCAGAGACAGAAGGGCTCTGCCAATTACCAGAAGTGGATCACGCAAGACCAGTTCAATTCCAGCTTTAGCCCAACCTCTCAGGAAGTGAAAGCAGTACAGAATTTCCTGTCGGCGCACGGGCTCACCGTACTGGCCGTAGCTGAAAACAACTTCTACGTGAAAGTGCAAGGCACGGCAGGCGCGATCGAAAAGGCCTTCAACGTACAGATTGACAGCTACAAGCTGAATGGCGAGACCTACCGCTCCAACAAAGCCGACCCATCGGTCAAGAACACGGCCGGCGGGCTGATCGCCGCCGTCACGGGACTCGACGATTATGGCTTCCAGCCGATGATAGCGCGTGCATCGGGGCCAGACGGAACTCCCTTCAAGCCGGTTCCGTTGAGCATAACCTCGAACGGACTCTTCTTTGAAAGTCAGTGTTTCCGAGCCCCCGAAACCCAGACCTTCACCGGCGGAGGCAACACTGCGACCTACACCGGCAATCGCTACGGCGCTGACATCACCAACAATTCGCTTGGACATCTGCCCCCCCTGCGGCTACCAGCCCACCGAGATGCAGACGGCCTATGACATGACTTCCCTCTACAGCGCTGGCTGGGATGGAACCGGACAGACAGTCGTAATCACCGATGCCTTCGGTGACGACACCATCGCTGGCGATGCGGAAGCGTTCTCGCAAATCTACGGCCTGCCCGATCTAACCCCGTCGAACTTCCAGGTCCTGCGCGCACCGGGCGCCGTCCACAACCCCGGCAAGGGTCATTTCGGCGGCAGCGCTGGCTGGAGAGACGAAATCACACTGGACGTGGAATGGGTTCACGCCATGGCTCCTGGAGCCAATATCGCGCTGGTCATCGGGCCGAACAACGGCTCTGACCTTGACGAGGCCATCAACTATGCTGTCGTCCATCATTTGGGCAACACCATTTCCAACAGCTGGTCGAGCGTCGAAGGCTTCGGAAATCCCGCTCAATTGATCCGCGACAACCGCATCCTCGAGTCGGCAGCAGCTCAGGGTATCGACGTGAATTTCTCCTCCGGTGACTCTGGAGACTTTGCTGCGGCTGTGGGATTCAAGACGGTAGGCTTCCCCGGCAGTTCGCCATTCGCCACATCCGTCGGCGGCACCAGCCTGGCGCTGAATCCGGATAACACTATGAACTTCCAAACCGGCTGGGGAACCAACCTGACGGAACTTGCGGATACCATCGCGTTGGGCAGCCCGCCGCTGGTTCCACCTGCAAATCTGGGATTCCAGTTCGGTGCGGGCGGCGGGACGAGCCTGACCTTTGCCAAACCGTCGTTCCAGAGCGGCCTTCCTGGATCCATGCGAATGGTGCCCGACATCTCGATGCTGGCGGACCCATATACCGGCGTGGAGACTATCGAAACCTTTAACGGACAACTTAGCGTTGGCGTGATCGGTGGAACCAGTCTCGCCTGTCCGATGTTCTCGGCGATCATGGGAATCGCTTCCCAAAAAGCCGGGCACGGGCTGGGACAAGCGGCCCAATTGGTGTACAACCTGCCCGCTGGCGCAGTAACGGACGTTCTGGCGGTCAGCTCGCCGAACAATGTGTCCGGGGTTATCAACGGCACCACCATTGAGACGGCAGACGATCTCGCCGCTCCTCTCGATGGCACCACCAGTTACTACAGCGCGTTCTACAACAGTCCGTATTCGACGCGCTGGTTCGTAATCACCTTCGGCACCGATAGTTCACTAACCACGGGCCCCGGCTGGGACAACGTGACCGGTGTCGGCACGCCCGACGGTTGGAACTTTGTGAACGCGCTCGCGCCTTAGCGACCGATATTGGTTTCCTGGAACCTTAGCGCAGGGCCCGACTGAACCTCGAGTCGGTCCTTGCGCTTTTTCTTGCCTCCACCGCACCCCTGCTAGAATCGACCTATTCATGGAAGCCGCTCGCATCCGCAATTTTGCGATCATTGCGCATATCGATCACGGAAAATCCACGCTCGCCGACCGCCTGCTGGAGCTCACCGGGTCGCTAGCCATGCGCGAAATGCAGGAGCAGGTCCTGGACTCGATGGACCTGGAGCGCGAGCGTGGCATCACCATCAAGGCTCATGCCGTCCGCATGTTGTACCCCGCGCAGGACGGACAAATTTATCAGCTCAACCTGATCGATACGCCAGGCCACGTGGATTTTTCCTACGAAGTCTCGCGTTCGCTGGCCGCATGCGAAGGCGCCCTGCTGGTGGTGGACGCGTCGCAGGGCGTGGAAGCGCAGACGCTCGCGAACTCTTACCTGGCGATCAATCACGGCCTGGAAATTATCCCCGTGATCAACAAGATCGACCTGCAGAGCGCCGACATCCCACGCACCAAGGAGATGATCGAGAGCGCGGTCGGCCTCGATGCCTCCGATGCATTGCTGATCAGCGCCAAGACCGGCCAGGGTGTGCCCGACGTTCTCGAGGCCATTGTGAAGCGCGTTCCCCCGCCAAAAGGCGCGCCGGAGCGCCATCTTCAGGCCCTGCTGTTTGATTCCTGGTTCGATCCCTATCGCGGAGTGGTGGTGCTGGCGCGGGTTTTCGAAGGCAGGTTGCGCAAAGGGCAGAAGGTCCGGCTGTGGTCGAATGGCCACGTTTTTCAGGTGGAAACTCTGGGCGTGCTCACGCCGAAACCGGTGGAAGTCGACGAACTGGTGGCAGGCGAAGTCGGATTCATCATCGCGAATATCAAGAATGTCGCCGATACGAAAATCGGCGACACCATCACCGACGATGACCGGCCTTCGCTGCAGGCCTTGCCGGGCTTTGAAGAAATCAAGCCGATGGTTTTCGCCGGCCTCTACACGGTGGACGCGCACGAGCACACGGCACTGCGCGAGGCCCTCGAAAAATTGAAGCTGAACGATTCGTCGTTCTTCTTCGAGCCGGAAAGTTCGGTAGCCCTCGGATTCGGTTTCCGCTGCGGTTTTCTGGGCCTGTTGCATATGGAGATCATCCAGGAACGCCTGGAGCGCGAATACAATCTCGACCTGATCACGACGGCCCCGGGTGTGCGCTACCAGATTACCAAGACGGATGGCCAAGTGATCGAGGTGGATAATCCTTCGCGCTGGCCCGATGTTAGCGAAATCGCGAAAGTGGAAGAGCCGGTGATTCTCGCCGTGATTTTGACCAACGAGGAATATGTAGGCGGCATTCTGAAGCTGGTCGAGGAAAAACGCGGCAAGCAGAAGAGTTTTGAATACGTCAGCTCCTCGCGCGTGATGCTGCAGTACGAGCTGCCGCTGAATGAAATCGTGCTCGATTTTTACGACCGCCTGAAATCGGTTTCGCGAGGTTACGCTTCGCTCGACTATCATCTGTCGGGCAACTGGGTGTCGCCGATGGCGAAGCTCGACATCATGGTGGCCGGCGAGCCGGTAGATGCGTTGTCGACCATCATCCATCGCAACTTCGCCTACGAGCGCGGCCGGGCGCTGGCAGCAAAAATGAAGCAACTGATCCCGCGCCAGATGTTTGAGGTGGCGATTCAGGCGGCGATTGGAGCCAAGATCATTGCCCGCGAAACCGTGCCCGCGATGCGCAAGAACGTGATCGCCAAGTGTTACGGCGGCGACATCAGCCGCAAACGCAAGCTCCTGGAAAAACAAAAAGAAGGCAAAAAGCGCATGAAGCGCATTGGCCGCGTCGATATTCCGCAGGAAGCCTTCCTGGCCTTGCTGAAGGTGGGCGAGGACAACGGCTAGGGGCTTTCCGAAAACCTAGGGCATGGCTTCCGATGAAGCCATGCCCTTTGCACAGGCTGCTCAGTCAGACTTGCCTAGCGTGTACCTGCACGAACGAGATCGTCGCGCTCGGGAGTCTCCTCGTAGGCATGTTCGCCGTGGATGGATTCATCGAGGCCGATTTCCTCGCTCATCTCGCTGACCTTCACCGTCGTGAACATATCGATGATGCGCAACATCGCGTAGGTAAACACGAACGCCCATACCGACGAGAACGTCACCGCCACCACCTGCTTCAGCAGGAACGTCGGATCGCCGTAGAGCAGTCCGTTCGCTCCCTCGGGATTGAATTGCTTGTTGGCGAAAATTCCCAGCATGACGATGCCGAGGAAGCCGCCGACTCCGTGGACTCCCCAAACATCCAGCGCGTCATCCCACTGCAGTTTGTTCTTCATCTCCACCGCGTAGTAGCAAACCACTCCAGCAACCACGCCAATGATGACCGCCGTGGTCGGAGAGACATATCCCGCCGCGGGAGTGACGGTGGCCAGTCCGGCAACGGCTCCAGTCAGCAAGCCGAGGAGCTTAGGTTTCTTTTCGTTGAACCATGCCACCAGCAACCAGGCAACCGCCGCGAACGAGGCAGCCAGATCGGTATTGAGAAATGCGGTGGCGGTCACTGAATCGACTCGCATTTCGCTGCCCGCGTTAAACCCGTACCATCCGAACCACAGCAAGCCGGTTCCCAGTGCAACCAGCGGGATGCTGTGCGGTCCGCGATCCGCCGTGTGCCGCTTCCCCACGTACAGCACCGACGCCAAAGCGGCGATGCCCGCGATGTTGTGCACCACAATGCCGCCCGCGAAATCTTTCACGCCCCATTGCTGCAGGAAACCTCCACCCCAAACCATGTGCACGAACGGAAAATAAACAAAAGTCAGCCAACCCGTCAGGAAAAGCATGTACGCCTTGAACGTGACCCGGTTGGTGAACGCCCCCGAGATCAGCGCGGGAGTGATGATGGCGAACATCATCTGATACGCAATGAACACAAATGCCGGTATGGTGTCGCTCGGCAAAGACGGGGTAGTGAGATTGACCCCGCGCAGAAATGCAAGGTGGAAGTTGCCGATGACCCCGTGCCAGTCGCCGCTGAAACACAGCGAATAGCCGTATAGGTACCAGATCACCGTCGTCCAGCCCATCGAGACAAAACTCTGAATCATGATGGCGAGCACGTTCTTCCGCCCGACCAGGCCGCCGTAGAAAAACGCGAGGCCGGGTGTCATCAGCATGACCAGGCTGGTGCATAAAATCATGAACCCTGTATTCCCAGTATCGAGATGCAGCATAGGAATTTCTCCGAACAACAAAGTTAGAAGCTATGAGGATCCGCCGTCGAAGTCCCCCAATCACAACCCTCCCCAACGTCATACGTCGATAGCGTGCGGATAACCGTCACCGTGCCGCATTCCTTGCCGACCACGAGCATAAAAGAGGGGTTTGGACGTGCTGCCGAGCTGGAACAGAAGGAAACGCCAGCGCTCTCCTGCGGCACGCTGACTTGGACTATGAGGACCGCGAGATCCTCCTTTCTGAACGAGCGTATGGTCTTGGCGAGGGTCCCCGCCGTGAGGCTCGTCACAGCTAGTGGTGACGCAAACGGTTACCCCCCAAGTACTAGAGCGGATTCACCGTGCTGTATCTGCTCGCGTAGGGACGGCCGCCCTCGGCCGTCCAAGCCGAGCGCAGCTCGGCAGTTGCCTGCGGCCACAGCAACTCCGAAACCGCTCTAATCGCCTGGAAACAGTTGCTTTTCCCGGATCGGGAGTGGCGTGGGGGAAGGTCACGCGAGCCGGAACCGCTGGCGATGCGGGTCCGAGGCTTTTGGTTTATGTGCAAATCTCAGATTTGGTGACGAAAGTATTGATTCGCAAGCGGTTCTGCCGATCCCCCTCCAAGAGAGAGTTAACCAACTTAGAAACATAGCTTTAGGAAGAACTGGATGGCTCTTAAATACCCCGACCAGCCGGTCGGTTCTGCCCAATTCCGCGCCCCGGCCTTCTCATCCACAACATTTTCCACAGGATAGAAGTATCCCAGGGTCGAATTTTGCCGGTCTTTCATCGGGTCGAATCGGGACGCCAATCCCAGCCTACTCGCCGGGTTCGTTATTGCCCTCGAGCATGTTCGCAAAGCGGGTGGAATTGTGCAAAAACGCCAGATTGAACTTGCCAATGGGGCCATTGCGCTGCTTGGCAACGATGATCTCGGCCCGGCCCTTAAGCTCGGGGTCGTCCTGTTTATAGATCTCCTCGCGGAAGATAAACATAACCACGTCGGCGTCCTGCTCAATCGACCCCGATTCCCGCAAATCGGAGAGCTGCGGCCGGTGGTCGCCGCCGCGGCTTTCGGGAGCGCGGCTAAGCTGCGACAAAGCCAGCACTGGAACGCCGAGTTCTTTGGCAATGGCTTTCAGTCCGCGCGAGATGGAGGAAACTTCCTGCGTCCGGTTCTCGAACCGCTTGCTGCCCCCGGACATAAGCTGCAGGTAGTCAACCACCAGCAAGTCCAGCCGCCCTTGCGACTGTTTCAGCCGGCGCGCCTTGGCGCGCATTTCGCTCAGGGTAACGCCGGGCGCGTCGTCGATGAACAGGAGCGAGTTGCCGCAGTTCCTCCGACGCGCGCACGATTTTCTTGGTGTCGTCGCCCCAGAGCGATCCGGTCCGCAACTTGTGCGCATCGACAATGGCGCGCGAACAAAGCAGTCGTTGCAGCAAAGCCTCGCTACGACATTTCAAGCGAGAAGATGCCCACCACTTTGCCATCGTCGATGGCGGCGTTCTCGGCAATGTTCATGGCGAGCGACGTCTTGCCCATGGAAGGCCGGGCCGCCAGAATCACCAGGTCGGATTTCTGGAAACCGCTGGTCATCTCGTCGAGATCGGTGTAGTGGGTGGCGAGTCCGGTGATGCGCTGCGCCGCGTTGCAGCAGCGCGTCGATCCCGCCGGAGTTGCGCGAGATCTCCTTGAAACTCTGAAAACCCTTGCCAATCCGCTTCTCCGAGAGCTGGAAAACGGCGGCTTCGGCGTCGTTAAGAATTTCGTCGGCAGGCTCGGCCTGCTCGCTGGCTTTGGCGATGGCCGTATTCGACACGTTGATCAGCCCGCGCAGAATAGCCTTGTCGCGAACGATTCGAACGTAGTGCTCGATCGAAGGCCGGTCCGGCACACCGTCCAGCAGACTGGAGATGTAGCCCACATCGCCGACTGCCTGCAGGTCCTTCTTCTGCTCCAGTTCTTCGACCAGCGTGATGATGTCAATAGGCCGAGAAGATTCGGCCAAATCCATCATCCGCGAATAAATACGCCGGTGCGAGTCAATGGAAAAATCTTCCGGCTTAAGATGCTCGGCTGCATCGTTGAAGGCGTGATTGTCGAGCAGCACCGCGCCCAGGATGGAGCGCTCGGCTTCAATGTTTGCCGGCAACCGCCCGATGCTGGTTTCCACAGTAGCCACGATGTTTAAGTGAGTGCGATGCATCGTAATCTTTTTCCGCCTGTGGACGTATGAGGAGCACCAGCAGGAAAACCGGTCCGAAAATGAATATTCTTGGCCGATGAACTCCCGCGCATTCCCGCAAACCACGTAGGGACAGCCGCCCCGGCTGTCCAGCCGAGCGAAACTCGGCAGCCCTCTGCACCGCAGTATGTCATAAGGCGAACAAAAAGCAAATACGTCATTTGATGAGTAGGAGGGTAAGATATCAGCGCTCCACCGGAGGTCCCTTGACCCGCGTTGTGGTCGCCATTTTCTTTTTCGCCTCGACTCTCTTTGCCCAAAATATCGACGCTGACCTCCTCCGCCACTTCGACTACAACCAGAAAGCTCCACTTGATATTCAAGAAGTTGGCGTCGAGCAACGCGGCGACGTCGCCATCCACAACATTTCCTACGCCAGCCCCAAGGGCGGACGCGTGCCAGCTTATCTGGTCGTCCCGAAGGGCAAAGGGCCTTTCGCCGCCGTGATCTGGGGACACTGGTATCAAGACGGCTCGCCCTTTCTAAACCGCAAGGAGTTTCTCGACGAAGCAGTAGCGATGGCGCCCTCAGGTGTAGTCTCTCTGCTCACCGATGGCCCAATCGCGCGGCCGGGATTTGTGCGCGATCCCGATCCGCTCGGCGAATCCTACATCAACGATCGCGTGCAGCAGATTCTAGACATGCGGCGAGGCGCCGACCTCCTCGTGGCACGCAGCGACGTGGATCCGAAACGGCTCGCTTACGTCGGCCACAGTTACAACGCGGCAACGGGCGCGTTTCTGGCCGGGATCGACAAGCGCTTTAAGGCGTTTGTGCTGATGGCCGGCAACCTCTCGGACGAGGTCGACATGAAGTCCAAAGAATTTCAGGAATTCCGAAAACAAATCGGGCCGGACAAAATGGATACCTACCGAGCCAAGTACTCATGGCTCGACCAAGGCAAGTACGTGGCCCACGCAGCCCCGGCGTCGGTCTTTCTGCAATACGCAACGAAAGAAGATTTCCTAACGCCGGAGCGGGCGCGTGAGTATTTCGCGATCGTGAGCGAACCAAAGTCCCTGAAGTTTTATGAGGCTCCGCACGCCCTGAACGCGGAAGCCCGCCGCGACCGGATCGCATTCCTGGTCAAGGAACTCGATCTAAAGTCCCCCGATCCCGCAGTGATCGCAGGGGTCCCGGAGCTGGTGCAGCCGCCGGAAGCTAGATAGATGGTTCGGCCTCACAGGCCGCTGGCAGAGGAACCAACCCAGTCGCTCTCAGAGGTTCTAACTGACGGCTGACAGGTGAGAGCTGACAGCTAAAAACAAATGCGGCTCGGGCCAGCCACCCAAGCCGCATTGTTATCGCGGACGTTCTGATCTGCCGTCTTTCGCCGAGCGAGATCGCCGGGCAAAAGCACATCGCGCCACCGCACTCGCAAAAGTGCCAGCATCGATGCTCCCCAAGGCTCGCGCTTTAGGGTCAGAGCTCAGCGCTTCCATCCTTCTCGAAAGAAGGACGTCAGGGGAGGCCGCAAAGCCCGGGCACCGGCACACTGGACATGTGCCGAATTTCCCCCGGTGATTCACTCTCGAGAAATCACCGGCAACGCTGAACCTTTCTCGCAGCAGATTTCAGAACATCTCACGCTTTTGACTGCAAGCACTTTGCGGCAGCGGAAAGATTTGCGCAACGGGAAACTGCGGCTGCACTGTGTAAATACTGTGAAGCACTGGAACTTCCTGTGGAACGGGAAGGAAAAGTGCGGCCTTATCCGCACCGCCGCGCGGAAGAAGTTGCCATCCGGACTCGAAGCCGCGATTCGCGCACCGTTCCTGGCAGTCTGCTGCCCCAAGGTTTCACTTCTGCAATCTGACCTCTGACCTCTGCAATCCGCAATAAGGGTCTACTTTCACAATCTGCCCCCTGCCCCGTCTGCCGTACAATACCCCCGATGATTGCGCATCTTCGAGGAACGCTGCTGGCGAAGCATCCGAACCAGGCGATCGTGGAAACGCACGGAGTCGGCTATGACGTTTCGATCAGCGTGCCGACGTTCACGGAAATGCCGGCGGCGGGCGCCGACGTCGCGCTCCACATCCACACCCATGTTCGCGAGGATGCGCTGAGCCTGTACGGATTCTTGCGTCTGGCCGAGAAACACCTCTTCGAGAAGCTGCTGACCGTGAGCGGGATCGGTCCGAAGCTCGCGATCACGATCCTGAGCGGCATGCCCGCCGACGAGATGGTGGGCGCGATTCGCGGCGGCGACCTGGCGCGGCTCACGCGCATTCCAGGCATCGGCAAGAAGACGGCCGAGCGCATGGTGCTGGAGCTGCGCGACAAGCTGCCAGCTGCCGGAGCGTCCGACACTTCAATGAGCGCGCCGCAAGCCAGCCCGGTCGAGGAAGATGTTATTTCCGCCCTGGTCAATCTCGGCTATCCGCGGGCGGCGGCGGAAAGGGCGCTGCTGGCGGCGCGGAGCGGCCAAAGTCCCCAGAGTTTTGACACGCTGTTTCGCGAGGCGCTGGGATCGCTGTCGAAATGATCCCACGCCGAGCGATACGGCCCTGTAGAGACGCGGCTTGCCGCGTCTCCCTCGGCACTCTTGGGGAAGATGCGCGCGTGGTTCGAGCACGCGAGCGGAAAACGGGGCAAGCCCTGTCTCTGCACTAGATCTTTTTAGCGTCATTCGAACCCGGGGAGGTGTTGTGCGCCGACGGTCGGTTCAAATCACTCTGTTCGTCCTGGGCATCGTGGTCGTGTTCTTCTTGACGATTCCGCGGCTGGTGGACGAGAACCAGAATAAAGTTGTGAAGAAGCCGCCCTACGCGGCATCCGAGCGAGCGCTGCATCTGCACAAACAGCTCACCATCGCCGATCTTCACGCCGATTCGCTTTTGTGGGGCCGCGATCTGCTGGAGCGTAGCACTTACGGTCACGTGGACATTCCGCGCCTGGCGGACGGCAACGTTGCCTTGCAAGTGTTCTCGCTTCCCACCAAGAGTCCGGCGGGCTTGAACATTGAGAGCAACAGAGACAAGAACGATGAGATTTTCTGGCTGGCAATTGTCGATCGCTGGCCTCCTGCAACCTGGAACAGCCTCACCGAGCGGGCTCTGTATCAGGCGCGCCGCCTGCATCGGTTCGCTCGCGGTTCGCACGGCGGTTTCGTGGTGATTGAGAGCGCGGCCGATCTCTCCAGCTACCTGCAACGCCGGCGGCTCAATGGCAAGCTCACGGCCGGACTGCTTTCGATTGAAGGCGCGCACGCGCTCGACGGCAAGCTGGAGAATCTCGACGTTCTCTACCGCGCCGGCTACCGCATGATGTCGCCCAGCCATTTCTTCGATAACGACATCGGAGGCTCCTCGGCCGGAATCCATAAAACCGGTCTCACCGACAAGGGCCGCGAGTGGGTGCGGCAAATGGAAGCCCGGCACATGATCGTGGACTTGGCCCATGCGTCGGCCAGGACGATTGACGACGTGCTGGCCATCGCCAATCGTCCGCTGGTCGTTTCCCATACCGGAGTAAAGGGCACATGCAACAACAACCGGAACTTGAGCGACGATCAGATTCGCGCGGTGGCGGCCAAGGGTGGCTTGATCGGCATTGGGTATTGGGACACGGCAACCTGCGGAACCGATGCCCGGGGAATAGTAAAAGCGATGCGCTATGTTTCCGACCGGGTGGGCGTGGAACACGTGGCCTTAGGTTCGGATTTTGATGGCGCTACCACCGTTCCCTTTGACGCGACTGGATTGGTCGAGATCACCGATGCGATGCTTGAAGCGGGTTATTCCGAGCAGGAAATCCGCGCGATCATGGGAGAAAACGTGATGAAGTTCTTGAAGGAGAATTTGCCCGAGAAATAATTGCGTCAATCGAGGAATGATCCACCACGGAGGCACGGAGAAATCAACATTTGCTTTTCTCCGTGACTCCGTGTCTCCGTGGTAGTTCTTGATTCGTGGCTTTAGTTGCCGACGAAGCGCAGATACAAATCGCGGTCGTGGCGGCAGGTTTCCGCCATCTGCTTCACTTTCTCCCAGGCCTCTAATTGCGACTCGTCGCGGACGCGCTCTTTCGCACGATCCCATTCCTGGAGGAAGGCTTTCATCTGCAGGTGGTTGAACACGGTTTTGCCGAACGGATCAATGCCGCTGAGCAGCACGAAATCTTCATGGCTGTTGGCAGGAACCACGCCGTGCAGCATAACCCACTCGCTGCGTTCGCCAAGATCGTCTTCCAGCTTTACGACCAGGGACATTGTTATCTTCACCGAGGCAAAACTACTCGCCGCAATGTACCAGCCCCAGGGGAAGTTGTCCAAGGGAATAGCCTACGTAGGGATGGCCGCCCTCGCCGGGGTCGCAATCGGGAACTCGGCGCTCTTACGCTTCCCCAACGCGCGTGCCGTGCTGGAAGTGGTATTGCAGAATCTTCGCGGCCAACGCGGGGCTCACACTCTCTCCTTGCGCTTTGACCGAGCGCACCACTTCTCCGCGGCAGATCACTTCAGTGGCCGCCAGTCCGGCAATTTCCGCCGGCAGCACCAGGCTGATCTCCAGGAGCGCATTCGGACTCAGCAATTCCTGCGCCTGGAACAGCAATCCGGAGCGGCTGATGTTCTCGGTGGTGCCCGGGCGCCAGTTCTCTTCTCCGAGCGGACGATAGCGCAGGGGAAGATGGAGATTGAAACGGCGAGCTCGGAACGGTGGAACTTTTCTTTCCGCAACCACGCTTGCACCAGTGCGGGATGGCATTGCGGCCTCCAGGGGGATGGGCTCGGAATCCAGCACTTCGCGGACGCGGTCTTTCAGCGCCGGAAGGCTGAACGGTTTTTGCAGCAAGTTAACGCCGGCGTCGAGCGTGCCGTCATGACCAATGGCATTTTCGGTGTAACCCGACATGTAGAGCACCCGGATGTCGGGGACCAGCTTGGCAATATTGGTGGCCAGTTCGCGGCCATTCATCCCGGGCATAATGACATCGGTGAGCAGCAGGTCGATGGTGCCCTGGTAGCCGTCCACGATTTGCAGGGCGGCGGCGCCGTCTTCGGCTTCGAGGATTTTGTAACCCTGCGTTTCCAGATACTGGCGGGCAAGACGCCGGAGATGGGTTTCGTCTTCGACGAGAAGAATGGTCTCCTGCCCATGATCGGGGCGGGGAAGGCCGAGAGAATCCTGCGCCGCAGCGGCCTCTTCGCGGCCATCGACTCGCGGGAAATAGGTGCGGAAAGCCGTGCCGCGCTGCGGCTGGCTGTCGACGAAGATAAAGCCGCCGCTCTGTTTCACGATGCCGTACACGGTGGAGAGGCCGAGGCCGGTGCCTTTGGCGCCCTTGGTGGTAAAGAAAGGCTCGAAGATGCGGGACTGGGTTTCGCCGTCCATGCCGATGCCGGTGTCGCTGATGGCGAGCATGACGTAGTCGCCCGGGGTAAGCGGGGTATGAGTCCGCGCGAAGTTTTCGTCGAGCGTGACGTTGGCGGTCTCAATCGTCAGCTTGCCGCCTTGCGGCATGGCGTCGCGAGCGTTCACGGCAAGGTTCATGATGACCTGGTCGATCTGGCCGGGATCGGCGCGGACCGCGCCCAGTCCGGGGCCGGGAACCATCACCAGATCGATATCCTCGCCGATCATGCGGGTGAGCATTTTCAGATTCTCGGCCACCACCTCATTCAGGTCGAGCACCTTGGGCGCAAGCATCTGTTTGCGGCTGAAGGCCAGCAATTGCCGCGTCAGCGAGGTGGCGCGCTGCGTGGCATTGGAGATTTCCTGCGCCGGCCCGCGCAGCCGGGGATCGGGCCCGAGACGCTCCAGCAGAAACTCGGAGTAGCCGGAGATCACCATCAGCAGATTGTTGAAGTCGTGCGCGATGCCGCCGGCCAGGCGGCCGATCGCTTCCATCTTTTGCGCCTGCCGAAATTGCAGTTCCAGAGTGCGGGTTTCAGTAACGTCTTCCATAAAAATCTCGAAGGTGCCTCCGGTTTTGCCGTTCGCAATCGAGCGGCCGGAAATGCGCGCCACGATCGGCGCGCCATCCTTCCGGACGCACTCCGTGGTCAGGTTGTTGAATTCTTTGCCCGCGTGAAAATAGTCGGCAGTTTGAAACCATTGCTGGGCATCGGCGTACAGGCTTCCCAGGTGCCGGCCCGTGAGCTCGGCGGCGCTGTCATAACCCAACATCGCCACCAGCGCGGGGTTTGCGTCCTGCAGCGTACCGAAGGCATCGCAACGGCAGATACCGTACGGCGCGTTCATCACCAGCGAGCGAAAATTCGTCTCCGACCGGCGCAGGCTTTCCTGAGCGGCGCGAAGGGCGGCGTTGAACCAGCAGATCAGCAGGGCCACGGCGAAGAACAAGGCGAGGTGCGCGATCGCCTTGCGATACTCTCTGGGAGTCAGTTCTCCGGCGAGCGAATAGTAGGCGCTGACGGTGAGCGCAAACGAGGTGGCGGCGAGTCCGGGCTTCCATCCTCCGTACCAGGCACTCACCATCACCGCGACCGCGAACACCACCAGCCGGCTCTCCGCGATATCGGAGAAGAACAAGGTTGGGATGAGCGCCAGAACCGCGCTAAGGAGAGCGACTCCATAGCGCAGGAGGGGATCGCGCGAAGGAGGTACTGCCAAGCTGCGGATGAGGGGGAGTTTCATTCGCATAGATTCATGCTAAGCGCCTACCGCGCGCCGAGCGAGTTACGACAGTCCACCGCAGTTTCCTGGCGGCACAGTGGCCAGAGGTACACCACCACAAAGGACAGAAGACCAATGGAGCGCCGGGAGTCCTCGCCCGGCTGGACGCGCGAGATACCCGTCCCTCCATAATCGCTCAACCTGGGGCAAAGCTAGGCCAGAAGGAAAACGTCTTGCCAACAGCCTAATCTCAAACCTCGTTCCCGCAAAACTCTTTCGTGCAAATTGGCGTTCGGCGAACATCGGCGGGCAACAAGGACTTGCAACCGTGGCCGGCAACGACGAAACTAACGAGGCATAACCGGCAACACTCCAGGCAATACCCAAATGAATATCGGTATTTTCGGCGGCAGCTTCGACCCCATCCATCGCGGACACCTGACCCTGGCCCAGGCGGCCGCCAGCCGCTACTCTCTGCGGCAGGTGTTGTTTGTGCCGGCCAATGTCCCTCCCCATAAACAGAAACAGCCGCTTACCGCGTTCATCCATCGTTATGCCATGGTGGCGCTTGCGACCCAGGAGAAGCGGTGGGTGCCTTCGCTGCTGGAAGCGCCAGGATTCGCAACAAAGAACGTAGGGACAGCCGCCCTCGGCTGTCCAGGAGAGCGCAGCTCACCGGCCGTGAACTATTCCATCGACACAGTACGGCGCCTGAAAAGGACCCTCAAGAAATCGGATCGCCTTTTTTTCCTGATCGGAATGGACGCCTTCCGCGACGTCGCAAAATGGCGCGAGGCGCGCGCGCTTCTCGGAGAATGCGATTTCATCGTGGCCAGCCGCCCCGGATATTCCTTGCGCGACGTGGCCGAGTCGTTGCCGGAAGGTTTGCGGCCCCCGGCCGCGGTGACTCGTCCGTTTCATAAGCAGCCGGCAAAAGGTGATCTCGTTCTTCCCGGCGTCACCCTGCACCTGCTTGAAGGCGTCAACCAAAGCGTCTCCGCAACCGCGATTCGGGCGGCCGCGGCAGCGGGCAAGCCGCTGACGCGATGGCTGGACCCGCGCGTAGCGGATTACATCCGGAAGCACGGACTCTATCGCGCAAAGCACGCGTAGGGACAGCCGCCCCGGCTGTCCAAGGCGAGCGCAGCTCGCCAGGGTTTCGCATATTCCATCCATGCATCTTCGGTGCGTCCAAAGAGAGCGGCGGCTCTTCGCTCCCCCACGTCCACACCCTGCGCGGGTTACAATCAATGAGCCCGTATGAGAAAAAAGGACGACCTCCAACACCAGGTGGCTGAAGCCCTTCTGGCCTGCCAGGACAAACAAGCGCAAGATGTTGCGATTCTTCAACTGGAAAAAGACTCGGGAGCGTTCACCGACTATTTCGTGATGTGCAGCGGCGCGAATCCCCGGCAAATCCAGGCTATTGCCGACGCGGTGGACGAGCGCCTGGAAACGCTGGGTCTCCGCGTAACTCACTCCGAGGGCTACAAACAGGCGGAGTGGGTGCTGCTCGACTACGTCGACTTCGTCGTCCATATTTTCTCCGAAAAAGCCCGCCAGTTCTACGATCTGGAACGCCTGTGGAAGTCGGCCAAACGCCTGGAGCCGGCAGAATTGATGGCGAAACCGAAGGCCCGCCGGACAACGGCGATCCGATCTACACCCCTTTCCCCGCCGCCTAAGAAAGTACGTAAAAAGAAAATCTGAAATGTCGGCTTCGAATCCAGCCCCGTGGAGTTCTTCGTTCCGCCTGGTGGCGGCGGAAAAGTGGAAGGCAAAGTCGGCCGCGATGGGCCGTGCGGTCACTGACGCTCTGGTTGCATACTCGCGTCCGTTGCCAGGCATGCGCGTCATCGATCTGGCCAGCGGCACCGGCGAACCTGGCATCAGTCTGGCGGCGCGGGTTGGTCCGCAAGGTTCGGTCACTGCTGTCGATCAGAGTTCGGACCTGCTAGCCATCGCCGCCGAGCGCGCCCGCAACAAGAAACTTTCCAACTTCACGACTCAGCAGGCGGACGCGCACCAGTTGCCGCTTGCCGACCGGACTTTCGATCTCGCGACCTGCCGCTTTGGCGTGATGTTCTTCAGCGATGTCGAACGAGCGTTGGCGGAACTCCGCCGCGTCTTGAAGCCCGGAGGTCGCGCCTGCTTCGCCGCCTGGGGCTCGATGGAACAGCCTTACTGGCAAACCACGATGAAGATTGTGCACCAGCACGCCAGCGGGGCCATGCTTCCGCCGGGAAGCTCTGGTCCTTTTCGATTCTCGGCCGCAGGCTCTCTCTCGAAAGTGCTGGCCACGGCGGGGTTTCACGACGCAGAAGAGTCGACTCAGAATCTGCCCTGGACGTGGCCGGGAGAAGCGGAAGAAGTTTTCGAATATTCTTGCGCTGTGTCGGCTCCGTTCCGGCCGATGCTGGAGCGGGTTCCGGCGGACCAGTGGCCGGTGATCCGCGCTCAAGCGAAGGCGGCGATCGAGCAATATCGCGTAGGGGGCGAGATCCGCTTCGGCGCTGACGTGGTGCTGGCGTCGGGAAAAGCTTGAGTAGCGTAACGGCTGCGAGAATTCAGCCCGGGAGGGGCGCCTGCCAATAGCCCGGCGCTTCAGTGCCGGGGAGAAGTTGGAAGACCGAGCGAGTCCCGGAGGGACGACTGAGTTCTGGTCCGCACCCTGATATTCCCATGAAGATCAAAGTCGCATGGATCGGGAAGACGAAAGAGCCAGCGATCGATGCTCTCACCAACGAGTATCTGAAACGCATTTCGCGCTACGCCGACATTGCCGGCCTCGCCCTAAAAGACGAATCCGCAATTTTATCCCTGGCCGGAGGAAAAGAACGCCACAAGCTGGTTCTCCTCGATTCGCGCGGAAAACAGCTCTCATCCGAAGAGCTGGCCGAGTTTC
This sequence comes from uncultured Acidobacteriaceae bacterium, assembly GCA_963767605.1. Classification (GTDB taxonomy): domain Bacteria; phylum Acidobacteriota; class Terriglobia; order Terriglobales; family Acidobacteriaceae; genus Acidiflorens. Next base: position 363,317 of record CAVYEP010000014.1, read on the forward strand.
TGGAACGCGAGCAATTGAACGCGATACCGCTCGTGTTCGCCATTGGCGGCAGCGACGGCTTCAGCGAAGAAGCGCGGCGCCGCGCCGGTTTTACTCTGTCCCTCGGAAAGATGACACTGCCCCACGAACTCGCCCGCGTGGTTCTGGTCGAGCAGCTCTACCGAGCTTTCACCATTCTTAAGCATCATCCCTACCATTTAGGGCATTAACTTTATGGTAACGGGGCAGCGTCCAGTCAGCCCCTTGGCCGCCCACCTCGATTTCGAGCCCCGATGTACCTCTGGCAGCTTCCCAGCGTCGCAAACCTGCCTTACTGTATTTGTGAACAGGCGACACAAGTCTGAATCTGTTGACGAGGCCCTCCCCCCAATGAAAAATCCGTACGACGTATTACGAATGAAAGAACAGGAACTGTTGCGAGTCCGCAAAGAGATCGAAGCTCTGCGGATCGCCGCGCGCTTGCTGGGCGCCGAGGATCCGGCCGCAGCCAAAAGCGAAGGTCAGCCTCAGCTGTCACGAGTCGTCGAAATGCCCTAGCAGCCCGTGGCGAAACTCACGCGCCCAAAGCCAGCGCCTAAAGGCGCAGTCATAACACAGCATTTGCGGTATGCCTAAAGGCATACCCTGATACGAATCTTACTTTCACCACGTGCTCCTAAAGGATCTACTCCCCCGTTAAACCCGTGGCGGACGGAAGCCAAAACCGTCCGCCTTCCGGGCTGTGAGAACGGCGGACTCCGTAAGTATTTCTGCCAAGACTGGTTTCACTTCTGTCGCAGTTCCTTGATCACCGGCCCGGCGAGCCGGAAATAGAACACAGGGATAAGCCAAATAACCGCGAAACACGATGGCACGACAATCCACTCATAGCCCTGATAGAATTTTCCCTTGTCGCTCCAATACAGGAAGAGCGGCGCGAAGCTGACCGAGACACCCTGCAGAGCTGCAAATACGAAGTAGAGCGGCGAACGAGCGATCTTCGCCCAAGTTGAATCGATCTCGACGGTCACTCTTTCCATTGAGTCCCTTCCCTAGAGGCACCTGTGCCTTTCTGCGCCAACATATCAAACGGGCCGCAAAGTTACCAACTTACCGGCGGGTGGTGGTCAGTTTGAATCACTATGACTCTTTTAGGCGGACGGAAGGCAAAACCGTCCGCCTTTTCGTTTGTGTGGAAAAAATCGATTTAATAACAACTATTTCTGCAGACGGGACTATATTGTTCTGTCATGTCAACCACGCAAACGCTGACCGCACCTGCGGCAGCAGGAGATAACGCAAAACCGCATGACGGAAGGCTGGTATGCCTCGATGTTTTTCGTGGGCTCGCAGTTGCCGGCATGATTCTCGTCGACAACCCAGGCAGCGATGACAAGGCGTACTGGGCGATCAAACACGCGGAATGGAATGGGTGGTCGCCGGCTGACTTTATCTTTCCGTCTTTCTTGTTCCTGGTCGGCGTGTCGATGGTGTTCTCATTTTCGGCGAGATTGCGCCGAGGCGAATCCCGGGGACAGATCTTGTTCCACGCTTTCAAAAGAAGCCTGATTCTGATCGCGGTTGGGCTGTTCGTGAATGGCTTCCCGTTTATTGGCATCGATTGGCACAGCTTTCGTTTTGAGGGAGTGACGCAGCGGATTGCGCTTTGCTACTTTGCCGCAGCCATCCTTGTATTGTGGTCTAACCGTCGTGGACAACTCATCGCCATCGCCGCTTGTCTGTTGGGATACTGGGCGATGCTGCGGTTTCTGCCGGTACCTGGTTTCGGCCTGCCGGGACGCGATATCCCGTTCATGGATCAGAATGGAAACATCGTAGCGTGGCTCGATCGCAAGCTGTTCATGGGACATCTCTACAACGGAAATCGAGATCCGGAAGGAATCCTCAGCACCATCCCCGCCATTGCAACCACCCTGATCGGAGTGCTGACTGGCTGGTGGCTGCGCTCCGGACGAAGCCGCGGCACCATCGCAATCCGCATGTTGCTCTTCGGAATTCTCGGCTTGGTTGCCGGCGAGGTCTGGAACGTGTGGTTCCCCATCAACAAAAATCTTTGGACCAGTTCGTTCACGCTATTCAGCGCTGGCTTCGCTCTGGTGTTTCTCTCGATGCTGTATTGGATCCTTGAAATCAAACAGTGGCGCGGCGCGTGGACGATGCCGATTCTGGTTTTCGGAATGAATGCAATCACGGGATTCGTCGCCGACTCGTTCGTGTACGGGCCCGGCTACACCTTCACAGCAAAAGGAGCAAATGGAGCCGCCATTCTCTGGCACGACGCTGCCCAGGCCAGATTGCTGCAGCTGGTTGCGAACCCCGCCAACGCATCCCTGTTATATTCCGTGGCCGCAATTTTATTTTGCTGGGTTTTGCTATGGCTTCTCTGGCGCAAGAAGATCTTCCTCAAAGTCTGAGAGTTTGTGATTTGTAATCTTGTTTTCAAGAGAATCGCACGGTGTTCAATTACAAATTACCAAATTACAAATTCCTCTCCGTCCGCGTAGAATAAGGGATTCGGCTGTTATGTCGGATCTCCGCCGTGGTCTAATCATCGTGAATACCGGTCCCGGCAAGGGCAAGACCACCGCGGCCATGGGGACGGCGCTGCGAGCCGTCGGGCAGGGGATGCGCGTCCTCATGTTGCAATTTCTGAAGGGCTCGTGGCATTACGGCGAACTCGATGCGGTCAAGGCGTTCGGCGACAAGTTCATCCTCAAGCAGATGGGACGCGGCTTCGTGAAAGTCGGCGCCGAGAAGCCCGACCCGGAAGATGTGCGCATGGTGGAGGAGGCCTGGGCCGAGGCCGAAAAAGCGATCCAATCCGGTGAATGGGACCTGGTGGTGCTCGATGAAATCAATTACGCCATCAGCTACGGCATGTTGGACCCGGCGAAAGTGGCGGAGTCACTGAAACAGAAGCCGGAGGCGGTGCATGTCATCTTGACCGGAAGGAGCGCGCATCCGACAATTGTCGAGCTAGCCGACACCGTGACCGAAATGCGCCAGGTCAAGCATGCCTACGAGAAAGGCGTGATGGCGCAGAAAGGAATCGAATACTAGCTTTCAGCTCTCAGCTATCAGCTTTCAGTAAGAGCGTAGCCGAGCAGGTTTACTGAGAGCTGACGGCTGAGAGCTGATAGCTTCTTTATGGCTTGGTTCAAGCGACAATCCGGCGAGTTGGACACTTCGGGCGAGCGGACGGTACGCACCGAGGGCTTGTGGGTGAAGTGTGACGGCTGCCGCCAGATTATCTGGAAGAAGGATCTCGAAGAAAATCTGAACGTCTGCCCGAAGTGTGGCAAGCACTTCCGCATTGACGCCCGCGCCCGCCTGGCGCAACTTCTCGACGACAATCAATACGAGATCTTCGATTGCGATCTCGCCTCCAACGACCCGTTGAAATTTGTGGACCTGAAACCCTACTCCTCGCGCCTGAAGCAGGCCAAGGCCGGCACGGGTCTCAAAGACGCCATCATCAATGCCATGGGCAAGTTGAACGGTCGCCCGGTGATCGTAAGTTCGATGGAATACTCGTTCATCGGCGGCAGCATGGGAGCGGTGGTGGGCGAAGCGATTACCCGCGCGATTGAGAAGGCCATGGAGACGCGGAAGCCCATGATCATCATCTCGGCCTCGGGCGGCGCGCGCATGATGGAAGGCGCGATCAGCCTGATGCAGCTCGCCAAGATTTCCGCCGCGCTGGCGCGCCTCGACACCGCGCGGGTCCCCTACATTTCGGTTTTGACCGATCCCACCACCGGCGGCGTGACCGCGTCGTTTGCCATGCTGGGCGATCTCAACATCGCCGAGCCCGGCGCCCTGATTGGCTTCGCCGGACCGCGCGTGATTGAGCAGACCATCCGGCAAAAGCTCCCCCCAGGTTTCCAGCGCTCCGAATTTCTCCTCGAACACGGAATGCTCGATGCCGTGGTGGTGCGCAAGGACCTGAAAGCCTACATTGCCCGGGCGCTGGATTTTATGGTGCAGGCCGCGTAAAGACAGTCGCTGGTCGTTGGTCGTTGGCAAAGCCCCCTCCCCTAATGACCAGCGGTGAGATTTCTGCTCAGGGTTCTTGGAGCACACTTTGACCTCCGGCAGCCTCCTTCTAATGAGAGAGAGTCGAAACCGGCGGCCGGGCTTGCTACTCTAAATGGACTCCGCCGGGCGAACACCGGAAGATGAGCGCTTCCCGAGTTGGCGAACGACTAACGACCAGCGACTAACGACCGATGTCCTACGAAACCGCAGTCGCGCAGATGTACGCGTTAGGCCACGAGCTGGCGCAGACGCCGCCGCACAAGTTCGATCTGGCACACATGCGCGTGCTGTTGGCGGCACTGGGACATCCGGAAAATCGCTTTCCAACTGTGTTGGTCGCCGGCACCAACGGCAAGGGTTCCACCGCTGCAACTCTGGCATCCATCCTGCAAGCTTCCGGGCTGAAGACGGGACTGTATACTTCGCCGCATCTGATTCGCATCAATGAGCGGATCTGCCTCAATGGCGAGCCCATTGCCGACGACGATTTCGCGCTGCTCCACGATGTGGTCGACCGCACCGCCGAGCGGCTGGTTGGGGAAGGCGATCTGCCCTGGCATCCCAGCTTCTTTGAGACGCTGACCGCGATGGCCTTTGAATTTTTCGCGCGTAACCGGCCCGACATAGCTGTGCTTGAGGTCGGCATGGGCGGGCGTTTGGATGCTACCAACGTAGTGGAGCCGCGCCTCAGCATCATCACCGACATCGCGCTCGATCATCAGAAGTATCTGGGCAGCAGCGTCGCCGAGATCGCGCGCGAAAAAGCTGGCATCATCCGCCGCGGCGGGGTCGTGGTGACGCTGCCGCAGTTACCCGAGGCCAACGACGTGATCGGAAACGCGATTTTGAATGCGGGCGCGCGGGCAGTGAATGCCGTGCCGTATGTGCCACCAGTGTCGCCGGGAAACGATACGGCCTTTAGTGATCCGTGGCCAGTGCCCGGTGGTCAGCGGCATCGGTATGCACTGGACGTCTGCGGCGAGACGATCCAGGTCGAGTCGCCGCTGGTGGGACGCCATCAGTTGCGCAACGTGGCGCTGGCGATCGCGGCGGCGGAAGAACTGCACAACCAGGGAATGGCCCAGATCACGCCTGAGACCATCGCACAAGGAATCCGCCAGACCCATTGGCCAGGGCGCTTTCAGGTGGTGCCGCCCACGGGAGACAATCCCGAGTATGTGCTCGACGTGGCGCACAATCCGGCCGGGGCTTGGGCGTTGCGGTCGACGCTTTCGGCGGCCTATCGGGACTTGGAAAACGGCCACGACATCACCATGGTGTTTGGCGTGATGCGCGACAAGGCGATCCGGGAGATTAGTGAGATTCTGTTCCCGATTGCCCGGCACGTGATCGTGACCCACGCCGGCAACCCGCGTTCGGCAAGCCCGGATGAGATTCGGCAGGCCGCCGCGCGTGTCGCCGCAGGCACTGATATTGAAGAGGCCGAGAACGTAGCGTCGGCCCTGAACCGGGCGCGGAACGTTGCCGGACCCGGCGGCCTGGTCGTCGTTACCGGCTCGATTTACGTTGTAGGAGAAGCGATGCGAACGCTAAGTGCATCCAAGTAGCGACGGGGCTTGCACGCGCTCGCGTAGGGACAGCCGCCCCCGGCCGTCCAAACGGAGCGCAGCTCGGCAGCTGCCCGTGGTCAGCAACTCTGAATTCGTTATTGTCTCGAAAGCATAAACAAAGGGATCTTGAACAAAATTGCCACAACCGCAGAGCCCGAAAAAGAGCGCGAAGCACCGCGCTCCAATGCACCGTCGGCAGAGGCCGTCCCCGCTTGGTCCGAAAATCGCCCCGCTGCTGGCCTCAAGAACCCGCATGGCTGGCCGAGCCGTCTGCGCTCTTATTTCATTTTGAACCCGCTGATCTGGGCTTACACGCTGACTCTGGGCACGCTGTCTCTAGCCAGCTCGTTCTTCGACCGCAACGGGCGCGTCCAGCACAATTTTGCCCGCCTCTGGTCCTGGCTCATCATGAAGACGATCCTGTCGCCGGTGAAAGTCACGGGCATGAATATCGACATCGACATCGACAAGAACAAGAGCGCCCCGCCCAAGCCCCGCGTCTATGCCGTCACCCATGCATCGGCGCTCGACATCCCGATCCTCTACGTTTATTTGCCGTTTCAATTCCGCATCATCTTCAAAAGTGAGTTGCTGTCGTACCCATTCATCGGCTGGCATCTGAAACGCTCTGGACAAGTCTGCATCAACCAGCAGAATCCGGCCGCTTCGATCGGCGCCGTCAAGTCGGCCCTGCGGAGCCTGCGCAAAGGCACGCCGCTCGTCATTTTTCCCGAGGGCGGTCGCACCCGGGATGGCGAGGTTCAACCCTTTCTCCCGGGCGCATTTTTTCTGGCCATCAAAGCCCAAGCCGAGATCGTGCCCATCGCGCTCGTCGGCACTTTCGACCTGCTGCCCATGAACACCTACCACATCAAGTGCCAGCCGCTGGAGATGCGGGTTGGTGCGCCTGTCTCCACCGCAGGTTTGACCGTGCGCGATACGGAAGAAGTGTCGGCCAAAGTGAAGGCGGCGATTGAGGCCCTGCACGCCGCACCAAGAACCACGTAGGGACAGCCGCCCTCGGCTGTTTTGGAGTAGCTAGCGCCCGCAGTTTTCACTTTCGCGCCACCATGATGGACCAGTCGCCGAATGCTTCCGGCTTCCCGTCACGCACCACCGTCGGGTACACGCGGCTGAGGCCCTTATGACTGTGCGGGCTGAACTCCAGACGCGCCGCCGCGCCAAGGCCAATATCGAAGCCGTTCATCGACTCGATCGCCTCGATGAATTTTTCCCGCGTGGGATCCTTCCCGGCCCGTTTTAGTCCCTCCACCATGACCATGGCATTCACAAACGCTTCCAGGCTGGTTGGGCTGGGCTGGCTGGACGACATGTATTTTTGGAGGCACTCGCGGTAAAGCTTGACGGTGGGGAGATCGGTGGAGTCATAGGAGGGCACGATCTGCATGCTGATGACCCCTTCCGCCTCTTGTCCAGCCGCCGTAATAAAAGCGTCTGTGCCGATGTACGAGCCGGAGACAAACAGCGGCCGCCAGCCCTGACCATGCGCCCGTTTCACGATTTCGGCGGCTGACGCATAGGTACTGGCGAGGATCACCACTCCTGGCTTCGCGGCATGCACCGATTCGATTGCCGGCCCCACATCGAGCGCGTTGCGGGTGTGAGAGCCGGTGGCCACCGGCGCGGCATTGTGTTTCGCCAGCGCCCGCTTGGCGCTGTCAAGGACCGCCTTGCCGAAGGCATCGTCCTGATAGATCACGGCGATCCTGTGCGCGCCCGATTTCCACAAACTGTCCACGAGTTCCCGCGTCTCGTCGTTATACGAAGCCCGCAGATTGAAGATCCCGTGCTTCACCGGCTCATAGATGAACGGCGCTCCCGAGTATGTTCCCACCAGCGGCATGTGCTCCGCTTCCAGCAGCGGCAGATACTTGGCGGTGGTCGCCGAGCCGAAAAAAAAGCCGGCGGAAAACACCTTCTCCCGCTTCAGCGATGCGAAGCAGGCGCTGGCCTTTTCAGGATCATAGCCATCGTCGAACGAAGACAGGATCAGCTTCCGGCCGTTTACGCCTCCCTGCTCGTTGATGTAGTCGAAGTAGGCGGTGGCTCCGAGCACGATCTGGATGCCGTACTGGCGGTTCGGCCCGTCAAGCACGGTGCAGGAGCCAATCTTGATCTGACTGGCACTGACTCCCGGCGCCTGCCCCGCGGCAAGCCCGGCCAAACTGCAAACCATCAGTAGCGAACAAATCCATGCCCATTTCCGGATTTCCCGTATGAAGCAAAACATAAACATTTCAAAATCTCCTGCGTTGACAACCGGAACTCGCCCACTCAAAATCCCGGCTGCGACAAGCCATTAGTCCAACACTAGAACACCAACCAAACACAAATACGACCCGAAGTTACATACGAATAAAACCAAAGTTTGGGCAGAGTCCGCCGGATTTTGGCCGCAGTTTGTCAGAGGTGCTGTCCGCCGGCGTTTGACCCCTCCCAAATGGCTCCTTTAAACTCAAAAGATTCAGCAGAATACAAGGCGAATCCATGTCTGACAGCATTCATCTCAAGCTCCCCGATGGCAGCACCAAGGAAGTTCCGAAAGGGACCACGGCGCTAGACGTTGCCAAGTCCATCAGCCCGCGTCTAGCCGACGCCGCTCTCGCCGCCAAAGCGAATGGCGATCTCATCGACCTCACCCGCCCGCTCGAACAGGACACCGACCTCCGCATCCTCACCGACCGCGACCCTGAGGCGCTCGAAGTCTACCGTCATTCCTCCGCCCACCTGCTCGCCGCCGCTGTGCTCGAACTCTTTCCCGAGACCAAGCTCGGCCACGGCCCCGCCACCGAAAACGGATTCTTCTACGACTTCTATCGCCCCACCGCGTTCACCCCCGAAGATCTGGAAAAGATCGCAAAGAAAATGCAGGAGCTAGTCCAGCAGAACCTGCCCTACGCCCGCGAATTTCTGCCCCGCAAAGAAGGACTGGAAAAGTTCAAGGACGAAGGCGACTTCATGAAGTGCCATTTCATCGAGCAATTCACCAAGCCCGATGAGAAAATCTCGGTGTACAAAACCGGCAAGTTCCAGGATTTCTGCCGCGGCCCGCACCTGCCGTCGACCGGAAAAATCAAGGCCTTCAAACTGCTCAACATAGCCGGCGCCTACTGGCTGGGAGACGAAAAGAATGAGCAACTGCAGCGCATCTACGGCACGTCGTTCTTCTCGAAAAAAGATCTGGACGCCTACCTGAATGGCATAGAAGAAGCCAAGAAGCGCGACCATCGCGTCCTGGGCAAACAGCTGGACCTGTTTTCGATCCAGGAGCTAGCCGGCCCCGGTCTGATTTTCTGGCATCCGAAAGGCGGTATTATCCGCAAAGAGATGGAAGACTGGATGCGCGAAGAGTACCTGCGCCGCGGCTACTCTCTCGTCTGCACGCCGCACGTATCACGCCGCCAACTCTTCCACACCTCCGGCCACGAGGGCTACTACTCGCAGAACATGTTCGACGCCATGGAACTAGACGACGCCGAATATCGCCTGAAGCCCATGAATTGCCCCGGCCACATCCTGATCTACAAGGATTCGCTGAAGTCCTATCGCGACCTTCCCGTGCGCTTGGGAGAACTAGGCACGGTCTATCGCTACGAGCGCTCCGGCGTAATGCACGGTCTGTTGAGAGTAAGAGGTTTCACCCAGGATGACGCTCACATTTTCTGTACTCCCGAGCAGATCGAAGCGGAAATCGTAGGCTGCCTCGAATTCGCGCTCGAGGTACTGAAAGATTTCGGCTTCGACAAATTCCAGACCGAACTTTCCACCTGGGATCCGAAGGACAAAAAGAGTTTCCTAGGCACGGAAGACCAGTGGAACCTGGCCAACCACTCGCTGGAAAGCGCGCTGAAAAAACTAAATATCGAATACAAGACCATCCCCGGCGAAGCCGCGTTCTACGGCCCAAAGATCGACGTGAAACTGGTAGACGCCATAGGACGCCTCTGGCAGCTCTCGACCGTGCAGTTCGATTTCAACCTGCCGCAGCGCTTCCAACTCGAATATGTAGCCGAAGACGGCACCCGCAAGCAGCCCGTCATGGTCCACCGCGCCCTCTACGGATCGGTAGAGCGCTTTTTCGGCGTCCTGATCGAACACTACGCCGGAGCGTTCCCCGTCTGGCTCTCGCCGGTGCAAGTAGCAATGATCCCGATCGCCGAGCGCCACACCGAGTACGCAGAGAAAGTAGCCCAGCAACTGCGGGCCGCAGGCGTGCGCGTGGAGGTGGATTCTCGTAACGAGAAGATGAACGCGAAAATCCGCGAGCACGCCATGCAGAAGGTCCCCTTCCTGCTGGTAGTCGGCGACAAAGAATCCGAAGCCAACAAAGTAAACGTCCGCACCCGCGGCAAAGAGAAGACCGAAGACATGGCCGCGGCAGAGTTCGTGGAGAAGATCAAGACGCTGATCGCGGAGAAGAGCGCCACGTTGTAATCAGCGATGCCCACGTAGGGACGGCCGCCCCCGGCCGTCCAAGCGGAGCGCAGCTCCGCAGGTTTTCGTCGATTGGAGGCACGGTTGACGTTCTATCGAAGACGCCTCCCTCACCTGCAACGCGACAACAAGCCGCATTTCGTAACCTTCTGCACATTCCACCGCTGGCAACTTCCGGACAAGGCTCGCCAAATCGTCATGAACTCCTGCCTTCACGACAATGGCACTCGATACGACTTGCGAGTAGCCGTGGTGATGCCCGATCACGTCCACATGATCCTGATCCCGTTGGTCGATGAAGAGAAACAGAGAACCTGGGCCATGCCCGAGATCCTGGATGCTGTTAAGGGCGCTTCGGCGCACTTGATCAACAAGCATCTGAACCGCACCGGCCCAGTCTGGCAGCAGGAATCTTTCGATCATGTGCTCCGATCGTCGGAAAGCTTGGACGCAAAGATCCAATATGTACTAGACAACCCACTTCGCCGCGGGTTGGTCGCGAATTCTTCGCCGTATCACTGGCTTTGGTATCGGCCGCCGGAGAATCCGTATCGCCCTGAAATGCTCGCGTAGGGACGGCCGCGCTCGGCCGTCCAAGCGAGCGCAGCTCGCAGAGTTCCCTCAAGTTCATCCGCGCATTCAACGCGCATCCTGAGCCTAGCGGAGCTTCGCTCCGCGAGGACGGCCGAGGGCGGCCGTCCCTACGTGGAACCATCCCCAACCCCTGTGTTAGCATCAGAAGTTTCGCAGGTGATGTTGGGCTGGCCTGTACCCTGTCCTGATACTCTTTCGGGCCGTCGCACTCTTCCCGCAAGCCTGCCGAAGGAGACAACCCGTGAAAGTGTACGCAGGAGCCAATCTCCGCAACCTTGCCCTTATCGGACACGGCCATGCTGGCAAGACGACGCTCGTGTCCGCCATGCTCTACACCGCCGGAGCCGCGCCCCGCCTCGGCCGCGTCGACGACGGCTCCGCCCCGACCGACTACGACGACGAAGAAATCGCCCGCCAGATGTCAATCTCCACGGGCCTGGCTTTCGTCGAGTGGGGCAAGACCGACTCGAAGATCAAGATCAATCTGCTCGACACTCCCGGCTTCAACATGTTCGTCCACGAGGCCAAGATGGTCCTGCCCGTGGTCGACGCCGCGCTCGTTGTAGTAGACGGTGTAGCCGGAGTCGAGGTCGTCACCCAGCGCGTCTGGAATTACTGTAACGAAATCGATCTGCCGCGCATGATCGTCGTCAATCGCATGGACCGCGACCGCGCCGACGCCAACCGCGTCCTCGAATCGCTCACCAACGCGTTCGGTCGCGCCGTCACCCCGCTGCAGCTCCCCATCGGCAGCGAAAAAAGTCTCAGCGGCATTGTCGATCTGGTCCGCATGAAGGCCTACACCTACGACATGGGAGGAAACGGCAAAGGCAAGGAAGGCCCCATCCCCGCCGACATGGCCGATGCCGCCAAGGAAGCTCACGAGAAATTGGTCGAGCTAGTCGCCGAGGGCAAAGACGAGTTGATGGAAGAGTTCTTCGAAACCGGCACCATCCCCGAGGAGCACCTCGTTCCCGCGCTGCACGAAGCCATCCGCGAAGACAAGCTTTTCCCCGTCCTCTTCACCTCCGGCCTCGGCAACATCGGCGTCGACGAACTCATGGATTTCATCGTCGATTACACGCCCGCCGCCAGCGAGCATCACGCCATCACCGGCCAGCCCGCCGATGGCAGTGACCCGGCCGTGCGCAAAGGCACCGACAACGAGCCCGCTTCCGTTTTCGTCTTCAAGACCCTGTCCGACGCGTTCGCCGGACGCATTTCCTACTTCAAGGTTTTTTCCGGCGTGCTCAAGAACGACGCGTCGCTGCAAAACTACAATCGCAATACGCTGGAGAAATTCGCTCACATCTCCCTGGTCCAGGGCAAGCAGGCGGTTCCCATCTCGGAACTTCACGCCGGCGATATTGGCGCGGTCGCGAAGCTGAGAGAAACTCTCACCGGAGACACGCTAGGCGATAAGTCATCGCCCATCCGCTATCCCGCCGTTCAGCTCCCCGAGCCCGCCATCACCTTCGCCATCGAGCCAAAAAGCCGAGCCGACGAAGACAAACTGGGCGTCGGCCTGCACAAGCTGATGGAAGAAGACGCCATGCTGCGTTTCTTCCGCGATCCGCAGACCAAGGAATTCCTGATCGCAGGCACAGGACAGCAGCACATCGAAGTCGTGGTCTCAAAGATGAAGAAGCGTTACCACGCCGAAGTCGTGCTCAAGGCGCCCAAAGTGCCCTATCGCGAGACCATTCGCGGCAAGGCCGACGTCCAGGGACGCCACAAGAAGCAGACCGGCGGCCACGGCCAGTACGGCGATTGCAAAATCAAGATGGAGCCGCTGCCGCGCAACTCCGAAGTTGAATTCGAATTCGTCAACGATATCTTCGGCGGAGCCATTCCCCGCAACTTCATTCCCGCCGTAGAAAAGGGAATCAAAGACGCCGCCGCTCGCGGCTACCTCGCCGGATATCCCGTAGTGAACTTCCGGGTGAGCCTCTACGACGGCTCCTACCACGACGTGGATTCGAACGATCTTTCCTTCCAGATGGCCGGCCGTATCGCCTTCCGCAAAGCCATGGAACAGGCCAAACCCACGCTGCTCGAACCGATCATGACCGTCGAGATCACCATTCCCGACGAATTCGCCGGCACCATCATGGGCGACCTCAACAGCCGCCGCGGACGCATCCAGGGCATGGACAACAAAGCGGGTAACACCATCGTGAAAGCCGAGGTGCCCATGGCCGAAATGCTCACCTACGGCGCCGATCTCACTTCCATGACCCAGGGCCGCGGCAGCTTCTCGATGGAAATGCACCACTACGACACCGTCCCCCAGCAACTGCAGGACAAGATCATCGAGAAGGCCAAAGCGGAGCGCGGCGAGGTGAAAGAAGAGGAAGAATAACTTACGGTGGACCGGACGCATTCGTTCGTCCGGCCAGGCGGCCGAGGCTTTTGATCTCGCTGGCGCAATTAACGTGGGGTGCCACGTAAGAGAAGACGGAAACGGAAGGCTGGGCCCGAGTGGACATCTCAGCCATCGGGCACACGCACTGGTTCGGGACCCTGTGCGGAACTGGGCCAAAGGTGTGGATGGGAGATGCGGCCGGGATTTGGCCCCTAGACAGAAGCTCTGACACGAAAAAGGGAAATCCTGGTCTGGTTCCTTGAGGATAGTTTGGTGACGAATGAAACCGCTGTCGCTTTTCTAAGTCAGCAGTGGCTTAGGTGCGGCGTGCGAAACGGGGACATGCTGCTGCTCCATAGCAGCACGCGCGGAACCCTGCGAAGACTCAAGAAACTAGGCTTCGCAATGGACGTAGAGACGATTCTCGACAGTTTTCTTCATGCGTTAGGCGAGAGCGGAACCCTTTTGCTTCCTCTGTTCAACTTTGACTTCTGTGACGGGGTGCCTTTTGACATTCGAACGACTCCCAGCCACATGGGTGCTCTGACGGAAGCGGGGCGTCTCCGTCCCGGCGCGGTGCGCACCGGAAACCCCATATACTCCTTCGCAGTCTTGGGAAAGCGGTGTGATCTCTTCCGCGGAGTCGACAACTTCAGCGGATATGGAGCAGATTCCCCGTTTGGCATGCTGCACAGGGCCGGTGGCAAGGTTGCAGTCCTTGACCTCCCCGATCAGCAGAGCATGACCTTCTACCACTATGTAGAAGAATCGATGTCCGTGGACTACCGCTTCCACAAGCGATTCTCAGCCCCGTATAGGGATTCGGATTGCAAGCTAAGCGATCGCACTTACGGGCTCTTTGTGCGAAAGGTGGATGAAGGCGTGGTGACCCACGTCGATCCCATGGGGGAAATCCTTTGGGACAAAGGCTTGTATTCCGGCGACCGTCCCGGCACAGGTTCCGGTCTCCGTGTCATCGACGCTCAAGCCCTCTACGATGAAGTCGCGAGTGTGATCGCGCAAGAAAAGGCGAGAGGAACGCTTTATGAAATTCAGCCGACTACTGGATAACCCCTCCGCTTTCGATTCGTCCGAAGTGGGTGTGCTGATGCACGAACTCGCGGCGGAACTTTGGCCCATCCCTCGTAGCATCACGGGGCCTGGTGTGAGAAAAACGCTCGAAATTCTCAAGCGGGAAATTCCTGGGCTCACCATCCAGTCCATTCCAACCGGAACTAAGTGTTTTGACTGGACAGTCCCAGAAGAATGGTCGATTACCGATGCCTTCATCGAGGATGAATCCGGACTTCGTATTGTGGATTTTCAGGACAACAATCTGCACGTGGTCGGATACTCGGTGCCGGTGGATCAGTGGCTCGAACTGGAGCAGCTCCAGCAGCACTTGCACTCTCTTCCCGATCAGCCAAATGCGATCCCGTACGTTACCTCTTATTACTCGCGTCGTTGGGGATTTTGCATGACTCAAGCCCAGCGGCAAACGCTGCAGCCGGGTCGCTATCGGGCGGTGATTCGCAGCGAACTCAAGCCCGGTGTTTTGAACTATGGTGAAATGCTTCTTCCAGGGGAAAGTGATCGAGAGATTCTTTTGTCCACGTATGTCTGTCACCCATCGATGGCGAACAACGAATTGTCCGGGCCCGTCGTCAGCGCAGCGCTCGCAACATGGCTGACCAGTCTGAGACGGCGGAAGTACACGTATCGAATCCTTTTTATTCCGGAAACGATTGGGTCGATTGCCTACCTGAGTCTGAACCTGCAGAAGATAAAATCGAAAATCGTCGCTGGATATGTCCTCACCTGTATTGGCGACGACCGATCCTATTCGTTTCTGCCTTCGCGTGGAGGCGATTCGCTTGCGGACGTGGCTGCCATGCATGTGTTGCACCACCTTGCGCCCGGCTACCGGAAATATTCTTTCCTGGATCGCGGCAGCGATGAGCGCCAGTATTGCAGTCCGGGAGTTGATTTGCCGGTCGTTTCGGTCATGCGCACGAAGTATGGGGAATTTCCGGAGTACCACACCTCTCTCGACGACCTGAACTTCGTCACTCCGTCGGGCCTCGCCGGAGGCTTCCTCGTGTACCGGCGAATCCTCGAATGCCTTGAATCGGACTGCTATCCGAAAGTTACAGTGTTGTGCGAGCCCCAGCTGGGAAAGAGGGGTCTGTATCCGACCCTGTCGACAAAGAATTCCGCAGCCGAGGTTCGTACGATGATGAACCTGATCGCCTATTCTGACGGTTCCTCGAGCTTGCTGCAGATCGCGGAACAAGTTGGCCAGCCCATGTGGGAGTTGCTTCCGATTGTCGACCGCCTTGTTCACAACGACTTGATGAAGAAATGTTAGCGATCCGGCGGATATTATTTGACCTCAGGCTAATGGCTGAAGTGGGCTTTGAATGGGATGACGCTGGCGCCCGCAGGAAATCGTTCCCAGATCGCGCATTCTGGCGTACCATTCCTCTTTCTTCTTTCTTAAGGAGGCGCGCATGTCCAAGCGGAGTTCCCTGATCTGCTCCTGCATGTCCTTTGCAACGCTCGTTCTCGCACTCATCGCCCGCCCTGCCATGCCCCAAACTGCAACCACCCAGGAAAGCAAGACCGTGGTCCTGGAGCTCGACCATGTGTCCGTCTGTGGGTCGAATCTCGACACGCTTCGCCAAGCCTTTACCGATGTCGGCCTGACTCCAGACGTGGGCGGTGCCCACAGCAACGGCGTTACCCAGATGGCCCTCCTGGGCTTCGATGACGCGTCATACATTGAACTGATCGCGCCGGTAAAGCCGGGCGCGACTGCGGGCTCCGATTGGGCGAAGTTTATGTCCGAGGATGCCGTCACCTGCGCCTGGGCGGTGGGGACGAACGTTTTACTGCAAGAAGTGGACCGGCTGAAGAAGGCCGGAATCCCCGTCACCGCTCCCGAGCGCGGCAGCCGCAAGCGCCCCGACGGCATGTCGGTCGAGTGGACCACCTCCGACGTTGGCTCCGGAACCCCGGGCTCCACGCTGCCGTTTATCATCGAAGACCAGACGCCGCGCGCCTGGCGCGTCCAGACTTCAGCCAGCGTACAAGGAGCGCCCGTCAACGGCATTGAGAATGTCGTACTGGGCGTCAACAATCTGGACGCGGCGATTGCCTTGTTCCGTAAGGCGTATGGCTGGTCCGACCCGCTCACCGAAACCCAAAAAGACATTGGCAAGCTCGCATACTTCCCCGGCGAGCCCGTGATTCTGGCCGCTCCGTCGGGCGGAGGCTGGCTCTCCGAGCACCTCGCCAAGTACGGCGAAACTCCGGTCGCCTATCTGCTAGCCACGCGTGACTTCCCAGCCGCCACCAAGAAGTACAAACTCTCCGGCGGCAAAACCTGGTTCGGCCAGAAGGTCGCCTGGTTCGACGTGGGCAAGTTGAAGGGCGTCCGCCTAGGAGTTATCGGTCAGTAGAAAGAACCATGGGGGAACGGCCGCCCTCGGCCGTCCAAGCGGAGCGAAGCTCCGCAGGGTTTCAGCCGCGAACATAGCGCATCAGAGGCACATTGTAACCTGACCATACCTAGAACCCAGCCCGCAGAACTGCTACCATCCCCTTCAGTGTCCGCCGCCAAAGACAACCCCGCCCTCCGCGCCTCGCAGATAAAAGACCGCCTAGTCTCCGCCGCCCCGGTCGAGGACGATTCCTCTTTCGAACTCAAGCTCCGCCCGCAGCGCTTGCAAGAATTCATCGGCCAGCCCAAAGTCAAAGAGAATCTAGACGTAGCCATCCAAGCCGCCAAATCGCGAGGCGAAGCCTTAGACCATGTCCTGCTCTACGGACCGCCCGGTCTCGGCAAGACGACGCTGGCCAACATCATCGCCAACGAACTCGGAGCCGCCTTCCAGCAGACTTCCGGCCCAACGCTCCAGATCAAGGGCGACCTGACCGCGATCCTCACCAATCTCCGCGACCGCCAGGTGCTCTTCATCGACGAAGTCCACCGCCTGCAGCCCGCGCTCGAAGAGATCCTCTACTCCGCGCTCGAAGACTACAAGCTCGACATCATGATCGGCCAGGGCCCCTCCGCGCGCACCCATACGATGGACGTGAAGCCCTTCACCTTCATCGGAGCCACCACCCGAGCCGGACTGCTCTCCTCCCCTCTGCGCTCCCGTTTCGGCCTGCTGCTGCGCCTCGAGTTCTACACTCACGACGACCTCCGAGTCATCGTCGAACGTTCCGCCGAGATTCTAGGCGTTTCGATCGATCGTCCCGGAGCCACCGAAATCGCCAGCCGCTCGCGAGGAACGCCGCGCATCGCCAACCGCCTGCTGCGCCGAGTGCGCGACTACGCCCAAGTGCGAGCCGCCGGCTTGATCGATCTGCCCACCGCCCAGTCCGCGCTCAGCATGTTGGAAGTTGACCGTCACGGCTTCGACGAAGTCGACCGCAAACTCTTGCTGACGATCATCGAGAAATACCAAGGCGGCCCCGTAGGCCTGAACACTCTAGGCGCCGCCCTAGCCGAGGAACCCGACGCCATAGAAGAAATCTACGAACCCTTCCTGATCCAAATAGGCTTCCTGAACCGCACTCCAAGAGGCCGGGTAGCCACCCAACTAGCCTACGAACATTTCGGCATAACTCCCAACCGCCGCCAAAGCTCGTTGTTCTAGATCGTGTGGGGACGGGGCTCGCCCCGTCCAATCGCTCACGTAGGGACGGCCGCCCCCGGCCGTCTAGCCGAGCGAAGCTCGGCAGCGGCAAGCCCCTCCGTTTGACTTCCACCGCCGCAATCTGCGTTAATCGCTCTTCGTCTTCGTCCCCAAGAAACGCAGGAGGAATCATGCGCGAAGTGATCTCGACCGACCAAGCCCCGCAAGCCATCGGACCCTACTCGCAGGCCATTCGGGCCCAGGGCCTGATTTTCACATCCGGACAAGTGGCCATCGATCCCGCCACACAGCAGGTCGCCGCCGGAGACATAAGCGCGCAGACCGACCGCGTGCTCAAGAACCTCGCCGCCATTTTGCAGGCTTCGGGCAGTAGTATGCAGAAGGTTCTCCGCTGCACTGTCTTCCTTAAGAACATGGGAGACTTCGCCGCCATGAACGAAGTCTACGGCCGCTACTTCAAGCAGGCCCCGCCCGCCCGCTCTACGGTAGAGGTAGCCCGCCTCCCAAAAGACGTCCTGGTAGAAATTGATGTGATCGCGCTAGCGTAATGCTCACGTAGGGACAGCCGCCCTCGGCTGTCCAGCCGAGCGAAGCTCGGCAGCAACCGCCGGCGCCAAAGCATCTGGAATTTGCAGTAGAAACTAACGTGGAATTAAGAAAAGGGGGAATTATGAAAACTGTCATTGTGATCCTTGCTATAACCCTGCTCGCCCTAGCAGCCATGGCCGTCGCCCAGACTGCTCCGGCGAAGAAGCCGACACCCAAGCCAGCCACCAGCACTCCCACCAAGGTCACCGGAGCTCCCATCAAGACCGCCAGCGGTCTTGAATACTGGGACATCAAAGTCGGAGCCGGCGCCGTCGCGCAGACCGGACAGCACGTCAAAGTCGATTACACCGGCTGGCTCACCAACGGCAAGAAGTTTGACAGCTCGGTCGGCACCGGCAAACCGTTTGAGTTCAAGCTCGGCGCCGGCCAAGTCATCAAGGGGTGGGACGAAGGTGTAGCCGGCATGAAGGTCGGGGGCAAGCGCCAATTGCGCATCCCGCCCGGCTTGGCCTACGGAGAAAAGGGTTATCCCGGGGTCATTCCAGCCAACTCTACCTTGATCTTCGACGTGCAATTAGTGGACGTGAAGTAGCTCGTGTGGGAAAGACTCGCGTGGGGACAGCCGCCCTCGGCTGTCCAGCCGAGCAAAGCTCGGCAGCTGCGGCGCCGTCCTGGCAGACAAAGGCCCGCAGGATTTCCACATCTCTGCGGGCTCTGGTTTCTTACGCCTTAACCACTTTGCCGCTGCGCAGGCAAGAAGTGCAAACGCGCATGTGTTTGGTAGCGGCTCCCACCTTGGCGTGAACCGGGCGCAGATTGACATTCCAGCGCCGTTTGCTGACATTGTGGGCGTGACTGATCGTATTTCCGAACTGCGGCCCCTTGCCGCAGATATCACAAACTCGAGCCATAACTCTGAAATCCTTCCAGGCTTGTTGCCGAAACTTTGATTCTACAGGAATCCAGCCGACTTCGCCAAGCCGGAAAAGGCCCTAATCAGAAGAGCCCGAGGGTGGTGGTACAGTTCAAATCCATCCGGTGGTTTTCTTTGCGCCCTTAGCGAGTCCTCGGCGCACTTTGCGTTGAAGATTTTTCTGCCTCAAGCAAAAGACGATCGAGATTCTCAAGTTGCATCACTGCCAAGCCCTTACTTCTTCTGCTACCCTGCCCCCATGGACTATCTCTGGACTCCGTGGCGTTACGCCTATGTCACTGGCGTCGACCAGCAGCCGGATTGCATCTTCTGCCAGGCTCCCAAAGAAAGCGACCAGACGGCCCGCATCGTTCATCGCGCGGCGCATTGCTACGTCATTCTCAATACCTATCCGTACACCAATGGGCATGTCATGGTCGTGCCCTACGCGCACCTGGACGAGTTGCAGAAGCTTCCCACCGATGCCGCTCAGGAGATGATGGCTCTGACGCAGCGGATGGAGACGGTTCTGCGCTCTCTCTATCGGCCCGACGGCCTCAATCTCGGCATGAACATAGGAAAAGCCGCGGGCGCCGGCGTGGCCGGACACATCCACATGCACATTCTGCCGCGCTGGGTCGCGGACGCTAATTTCGTAAGCGTCATCGGCGAAACCAGGGTGATGCCCGAGTCGCTGGACGGAACTTGGGAGCGGGTGCGGCGGGCAATGGAAAAAAGTTTGTAATTTGTAATTGGGCGCTTTCCAAGTTACAGATTGCCAATTGCAGATTTCTCCATCCACCTCCAAGCGCTCGATATCATCTCGGGGAGCTTGCGTTTGGCCTTCCATCCCAGCATTCTTTGAGCTTTGTCCGAATCGGCCATCAGCACTGGAGCGTCGCCCGGCCGCCGCGGTCCTATCTTCCGCCGAACCCGCCGCCCTGTGACGATTTCCGTGGCTTCGATTATTTCCAGAACGGACTGTCCCCACCCTGTCCCCAGATTGAGCGCCAGCCAGCTGTCCCCTATTCCCCCGCCGCCTCCCTCCAGGTACTGCAGCGCTTTCACATGCGCATCCGCCAGATCGTTGACGTGGATGTAATCCCTAACGCAGGTCCCACTCCCAGTCAGATAGTTGCCCCCGTGGATTTGCAACTCCGGTCCGTTCGCGGTTGTGGCGGCCAGCGTCAGCGGAATCAGGTGAGTTTCTGGGTGGTGCATCTCGCCAATCTCGCCGCTTTCATCGGCTCCCGCCGCGTTGAAATAGCGCAGGCTCACCGAGCGCAATCCGTAAGCCCGGCCGTAAGCCTCCAGCGCGTTTTCGAAAAAAAGCTTCGACGCGCCATAGGGATTCAACGGCTCGCGCGCCGTCGCCTCCGGAATCGGTTGCCGCCGCGATCGGCCGTACACGGCGCAGCTCGAGGAAAATACGAAGCGGCGGATGCCTGCCTCCCGCACGCAGTTCAGCAGGCTCAGCCCCCCCGCCACGTTGTTGCGGAAATACTTTTGCGGGTTCTCCACCGACTCTCCCACATAAGCGTGAGCGGCAAAGTGCATCACCGCGTCCACGTCCGCGAGCACCGGCCGCAGCCGGGCTTCGTCGGCGATGTCACCCTCCACAAACTCGAACCCCTCCGCCAGGCGGCGAAACCCGGTCGAGAGATTGTCATAAATCACGACTTCATACCCCGCCCCCCGCAGCGCCCGCGCCGCATGACTGCCGATGTAGCCCGCTCCGCCCACCACTAAGATCGCCACGCCATCATATTGCCGCGAGAAGCAGTCGCCTTGAGGTGATACTCATCACCCTCCGTTTGTGACAGAGGAGTTTCGGGTGCCCTACTCATCGCGCACTTTGCGATGAGTGGGATTTCACCGTGGCTGCCGACGGGTGTAGAATCGGAAAGTCGACCCCACGCTGTCATCGTCATCCTCGACAGCGGATTCCATCGGGACGTAGCGCAGCCTGGTAGCGCACTTGCTTGGGGTGCAAGGGGTCGCGAGTTCAAATCTCGCCGTCCCGACCATTTCCTTACGTGCGCGTCCGTTCTTCTGTGATCCCTGCCCTTGCATTTTTCCCGCGTTTGGAGCAACGTTTTTAGGGTAACTAAGGAGGGCCTTCCGCCATCATGATCAACGTTCTCATCCACCACGAAGTCTCCGACTATACGGCCTGGAAAGCGGCGTTCGATTCCGCCTTCGACTGGCGGCGCAAGAACGGCGAGTGCAGTTGCCACATTTTCCGCAGCGCCGGAAGCGTCAACAACGTCACCCTGTTCTTCGAATGGGAGAATCTGGAAAAGGCGCGCGCGTTCGTAGCTTCCGAGGAACTCAAAGCCAAAATGGCGAGCGCCGGGGTTAAAGGCGCGCCTCATGTTGATTTCCTCACTGAGGTGCACAGCGTCCACCGCAGCGCCGCCGACTGACTAGCCATTCAGGAAAGCTGGGAATCCGTTTCCTCCGGTTTGCATCCAAGGGGATGAACCGGCAAAGAAGACCGGAGGCGGATGCCCCTTTCCGGCCATTCCCTCCTTTTCTGCCTTGCCCCAAATTTGTGGCGTCAGGAGAACTCCATGGCCAAGAAACCAGTCTCCACCAATTCGCACAAAACTTCAGCCCAACCCCGCTACCACCAGACCGCTCGCGAACTCCAGGCCTTTGGCACGGTCACCAGTGTCATGCCGTTGCAACTGGAAGAACCAGTCCGCCTGGAAATGACCGAGCAACTCAATCACCTGTTAGCCGACACCATGACGCTTCGGGATCTCTACAAGAAGTCTCACTGGCAGGTGTCTGGAGCCACGTTCTATCAACTGCATCTTCTGTTCGATAAGCACTTTGGAGAACAAAGCGAGATCGTCGACGCGATCGCGGAACGAATTCAGCTTCTAGGCGGAGTCAGTATCGCCATGGCGGCCGACGTAGCCGAGTTGACTCGTATCCCGCGACCGCCCAAAGGCCGGGAAGAGGTTCCCGTCCAACTCTCTCGCTTGCTGGATGCGCACGAGGTCATCATCACCCAATGCCGCGAACTCGCGGAACTTGCCAACAAGGTCGGCGACCCGGGCACGAATGATCTGGTAGTGAGTGATGTGCTTCGCCCGAACGAACTGCAGGTCTGGTTCCTCAGCGAACACCTGGTCGATGCGCCCCTGGTCGAAGCCGAGCCGCTGCGGGAATCAGCGTAAGACAGAATTGAATTGCGACTTCACGCGGGCTTCACGGCCCGCGTTTTTCTTTACCGGTTATCTCGGGCTAGTGGCGCGCGGAAAGAATGTGCAGGATCTGCTGCAGTTCATTCCGCAAGTGCGCCACACTCGCAGCAGGTCTCCCGGGAAACGGAAGCGCGCTCTGGTTCCGATCGGACTTGATTTCCTCGCGCAGTTGCACCCGGGCGCCCGCGATCGTGAACCCGTCTTCATAAAGCAGTTTCTTGATCCGGACTACCGACTCCACATCGCGTTTCCGATACATGCGCTGCCCGGTGCTGCTCTTGACGGGCTTCAACTGCGGAAATTCGGTTTCCCAGAACCGAAGCACGTAAGCCGGCAGGCGGCACAACCCGGCGACTTCACCGATGCGGAAATAAAGCTTGTCTGGAATGATGATTTCCGCGTTGCGTGCCGCTTTTTTCGAAGTTTTCTTTCGGACGGTCATGGAGGCCGCTTCCGTGCTCCTGTATACGCGTTTCTAGCACGAGCCGCGCCGCGGGACAACCCCCTATTGTGCCCAGAGGTACGACCGACACGCCGAAATCAGTCGATGGTCGTTAGTCGGTGGTCGTTAGTTCCTTCGCGGGTCATCCTCGGTTTGCCAACGACCAACGACGATCGACCAACGACCCACAAGGAAAAGCCTCTCAGGAGGTGCTTCTCCGGAGAGGCTTTGGGGGAATTCTGAACGAGCATCCGTCCGCTTAGTGTTTCTTTTTCTTGGCGGCTTTCTTCTTGGTTGCCATGAAGTGTTTCCTCCGTTTGAACGATTTGTTCTCCCAAGGTTCTCGACAGGGCACCTTGATGCCCGGGCTACTCAACTTGTAGTATGAGCAGCTGTCCTACCACAAGATATTGCCATTCGTATGTGAATTGTCAATAGAAATCTCACGGCACCGAGCGATTTTGGTGAGGCGCGTGCTTACCTTGTTCGGGCGGCCTCATGCGGAACTTCGCCATGACCGCAAAACCTTCCCGTCCACAGCCTACGAATGCGTAATGCCTGTGCGATAATTTCAGAAGAAATCTATGTCCGATCACAAAGTCTTCTGCGCAAAATTGAAACAGCAATTGCCTGGGCTCTCCGAGCCTCCGTTCGACGGCGACTTGGGAAAAAAGATCTACGAGCAGATCTCGCAACAGGCGTGGGGCCAGTGGATGGAACACTGCAAAATGCTGCTTAACGAATATCGCCTGAACCCGGCGCGCAAGCAGGACCAGGAAGTTATCGTGAAGCAGATGGAGCAGTTTTTCTTCGGTGAGGGAGCGGCGCGTCCAGCCGAATACGTTCCCCCGACGCACTGAGCGCAGTCCACGTCCGGAGTCCACATCCGACGAGAAGCAGCGCAGGGCAAGCCATCCGCGGCCGTCGGGCCGGTGCTGACGTTAGTTTACTGACTGATTACCTCTAGCCGTCACCGCGTCCCCAATTCATCACCTCGTAACACTCGTCAGCCACAATCTAACTGTGGCGCCGCGGGTCTCATACGACACGCTGATCCTTTCGGATCTGCACCTGGGCGCGGACATGAGCCGCGCCCGTGAGGCGTTGCGCGTTCTCCAGGAAAATCAATATCGCCGCCTCATCCTGCTGGGCGATATCTTCGCCGACCTCAATTTCGGACGCCTGAAAAAGGAGCACTGGAAATTCCTCGGCTACATTCGCAAGCTCTCCAATCCCAAGCGCCACGTCGAAGTGGTCTGGGTCGAAGGCAATCACGACCACGGCCTGGCCCCAATCATGTCCCACTTGGTCGGCGTCCGCGTGTACCAGGAATATCAATGGGAGTATCAGGGTCTGCGCCACATCGCTGTCCACGGTCACCAGTTCGACGGTTTCGTGGTGCGCAATGTCCACGTCAGCTATCTGATCGGGACGCTGCTCTATCTGCAAATGCAGAAGTGGGATTCGAAAAACAAAACCGTGACGCGTTTCCTCGACCGGCTGGGCACACGCTGGCAGCGCTTGTCGGAGAAGGTTGCCCACGGCGCACTGATCCATGCCCGTCACCACCAGGCGGCGCGTATTTTCTGCGGCCACACCCACGCCGCCCTGCACAAGCAGGAACACGGAATCGACTATTTCAATTGTGGAGCCTGGATCGACGAGCATCCTACCTATATCACCGTTGGTGAAGAGGGGGTCCAAATCCACGAATATGTCGATGGGCCCGACCAACATCATCCCGCCGAAGAGCGGAGTTGGGATGATTCCGAATTTGCCGAATTCACCGGCGACGCAGGGCTACGCGAAGATGGCGAGTACGAGCCAGTTGGCCTCTGACGCCAACTCATGCCTCGAAGATGACGATAGGTGACTCTTGCGCAAACTGACCATCGTTTTCCATCACGCCGGCGGAGGACACCTAAGCGCCGCTGAAGCCCTCAGAGACACTCTTACCCAGCAAGAACGTCCTTGGGAAGTTACTCTTCTCGACATTCAGGAGTTACTCGACCCTCTCGACCTGATTCGCCGCGCCACGGGCCTGCGCATTCAGGACACTTACAACCTGATCCTCCGCAAAGGCTGGACTCGCTTCACTCCGCAACTGCTAGTCGTTCTGCAAGGAACCATCCGTGCCTACCATTCCCCGATCGTGAAAGCGCTCCAGGCTTATTGGGCACAGCATCCGGCGGACTTGGTGCTCTCCGTAATCCCTCACTTCAATCGCGAGATCGCCGACAGCCTTCGCACCGACGATACGAAGACGCCCTTTGTGACTCTAATCACGGATTTAGCCGATTACCCGCCACACTTCTGGATTGAACGCGAGTCGGAATACATCATCGCCGGCACCGAACGCGCCCGGCAGCAAGCCGTAGCCATCGGCCACACCGCCGACCATGTCTTCCTGACCTCGGGGATGATTCTTAAGCCCAGGTTCTACGAGAAGACCACCGTCGATCGCGTCGCGGAAAGGATACGGCTCGGACTGGAACCCGGTTGTCCAACTGGCATTGTCCTGTTCGGAGGCCACGGCTCCCAGGTGATGGTCGACATCACCAGGAAACTCAACGATGGCGGCAGTGGCGTTCAGTTAATTCTGGTCTGTGGACACAACCAAAAGCTCGCCGCCGAACTCAAGAAGCTGCCCACCAGAAAGCCCGTCGCCGTAGTCGGATTTGCCCAGAACGTTGAATACTACATGGCTTTGGCCGACTTCTTTATCGGGAAGCCAGGCCCTGGCTCGATCAGCGAGGCCCTGCAGTTCCACTTGCCCGTGATTGTGGAATGTAATTCCAAAACTCTGCCGCAAGAGCGCTACAACGCGGAATGGGTGACGGAGAACGGTTACGGAATCGTCGTGCAGACGTTCAAACAGATTGTCCCCGCCGTTCAGCGCCTGTTACAGAGCGCGACTTACGATGAATTTTGTCGGAAGGCCAACGAATATTCCAATCGCGCGCTGTTTGAAGTGCCGATAATCCTGGAACAATGCGCGGAGCGCTAGAAATGCACCGCGATGCCGGTTGAGAACCGCGCGCCATTCTGCCCGTGGCCATAAAAACGAGTGTTGATCCAATCGAGCTGCCCGCGGAACGTTACCGGCCCCGCAATCCGGTAATCCAAGCCTCCGCCAACTCCGTTGACAAACGAAGTATCCGAACTGGAGATTCCGTTGCTCAGGCTGATATGTCCGGCGCCGACCAGGAACTCCGCGAACGGGCGGAAGCGCTCGACCTGCACCGACACTCTCGGGCCGAACAGAACGTTGTGCGCGGTGATGTCGGCGCTGGTCCCGCCGAAATTGTGGTTGCCATAATGTCCGTCGACATCGGCCACCAGTCCAATCCACGGCAGGAATTTCCCTTCCAGAGTGAAATCCCACCCATTCAGATTCGCCGTGTCGTTGGAGACGATCGAAGTGCGGTCATAGGAATAACCGAAGAACACGTTTCCCTTCGTCGGAATCTGCGCCCACGCGGCGCTGGCCAGCAGAGTCGATATGGAGACAAGAGTCCACAGCCTTCGCATAGTTTTCCTCCTCGCGTGTGCTATGCAGCACGCGTTTGATATGCACCCAAAGCAGAATATAGATGCAATCGAGGCAGCAAAATTTGCCTGTCCGCCCCGCACACTAGGGCACTCTTCTGTAGAGACGCGGCTAGCCGCGTCTCCCCCGGCGTGGAGCAGGTCAGCGGAACAGCGCGGCAAAAAATCCACCGAGTTTTCTGAAGAACCCGCGTGCCGGTGCGTGCTTCGCCGATGTAGTTTCCGATCCACCCGGTTTCGCCGCTTCCTTCGCAGGCGGAGGAAGCGGAGCTGCCAAAGCCGGTGCTGCCGACACACGCGAATCCAGTGGCAGCGCACGCACCTCCTCAACCGGCGCCGGCGGAGGTACGGTGGCGTGGAACACAAACGGCGCCTCTACCTGCACATGCAGCTCGTTGGGCGCAACCGAGGCGTCAAGTGGAACGGCAGGTGCGGGTATCACTGCCTGTAAACCGTTCGCAGGCGTGCGTTCCGCAGCATCCTTCCCGGCAACCGGCGCTGCGGGCGGAAGTGCTCCGCTCTGACCTTCTCCGGGCGCTCGGCTCTGCATGGGCTGATCATTGGCCGGCAGATCGTTGGCTGCGCGCAGCGGAGGATCCCGCGCTGGCGGACATCCGCACTCGAGCGGCACCGCCATATCCACACGGTCGAGTTGCCCGGAATGAAACATAAGCTGGTCGGTTGCCTTGACCTGATAAGTGCGATCGCCGAGCAGCTCCGTCACAATCGCCGAGGCCGTGTTGCCGGGCAGCGCGCGCACGCAGGTGTTGCCCTGACTGTCCGCACTGATGGCATAGTGAAATTCTCCCGGCCCCACCAGAAGGATGCGGAAGTCCGGCGTCATCACGGAATCCGAAGAAGCGTCGAGAGCGAGGTGCGCTTCCAGCGCGCCTGTGTTCATGCTGAGCATCAGGTTGTGCCGGTTCTGCGATGGCGTAAGCGACACGGTCGTTCCCGGACAAACATGCACCTCGCCGCCACTCGACAGGCGGACAACGGCGGTCTCGGGACCGGCCGTGATCGCAGAACCCGCGCTTCCATCATTTCCACTCAGCGCCAGCGGGCCAGCCGCGCGCACCGCCGCCACCACCGGCTGCGGCCCCGGCGTAAGGCTGGGAACCGTCGGTGCCTGAAATGGCGAACTGTTCGCCTGACCGGGGTCTTTCCCGAGATGCACGACCAGGCGGTTTCCGGCAGCATCCCAGGTGTAAGCGCGCGGCGCGAACAGATCCACAACCACGCGCGCTACCGGAGGACTCTGCTGAAATTGGTCGGCGCGGATCGCGCGGATCTGATCGGCTTGTACGTTGATCCGCTTCTCCGGCGTTTCGAGCCGCGCGTTCGGCAGGTCGATCACCAGCCGATCGGGGTCGCTGATCGCCTGGATCGAAGGCACCAGCGGCCTCGTCGAAAGAATTTCAACGGCCGGGCCATCCTTCTCCTGCACGATCCGGAAGCTCTTAATCGCGGCAACCTTACTCGCAACCAGAGAAGAACCGGCAGGCTTGGAGTCTGGTTTGGTGGTCTGGGGTCGAAGCCAAGGCGATCCGAGTACGAAGCATTCCCATCGCAAGAACGCGGGTGCGCGTGCCCCATCCTAACGTCGGGCTTTTCGACGCCAGGGTGGGCTCGCGAGACAACGGCGGCCGGAACCGAGGATGCGGCGGGAAGTCTTTCACGGAAGCGCTCGAGTGTTAGAGAAACCATACCACTCGGGGGTTCACGGAGAAAGATGCGCGGAAAAAGGCATGTAAAAAAGGGCCTATCAAAGAGCGAGAGGGATTACGAGTCGGCCAGGAATTCGTACTCGTCGATGACGGCTGCCACCGCCAACTTGCTGGCGGGATTGCCACCCTCGACCCGCACCACGCGGCCCTTGCAACGCACCCGGATACTTTCCGTCAGCGTGATTTCGGGAGGCAGGGTCAAGGTGAAATCGATCGCGGAGCCGGCCTGGATGGCGGAATCGACATAGAAGCAGATTCCGCGTGCGCTGACGTCGCGGGTCTGCGCCACATGCTCCGGCTCATTCTCTCCGTAACGGACGGTTACCGGCAGGCGAAGCGCGAAGCGGCGCGTAGCCCGCTTGTCATTATTAGTGTCCTGGTCCTGCTGGGTCTCGGCCATCGGACCTCCTCAAAGCAAGGGTTCAAAGTCTTCAGGTTTCAAAGTTCCAAGAGCTATCGAAATCGCCTGTAAGCATGGCAATTAGCGGCCAGCCTGTCAAGGAGAAGCGCAAAGCTGATTGCCGAGGTCAGAGGTCAGATTGCAGAAGTAACACCATTCGAGCGCAGCTGCATTCCTGAACCCGGATGATCCGGGCTGTGGGATTTCCCCTCCGCAATCTGACCTCTGACCTCTGCAATCCCTTCCGCCGCTCAACGGCTACAATGAATCCGTGGTCTTCGTCCTCGATAACTACGATTCGTTTACTTACAACCTCGTCCAGTACCTGGGCGAACTGGGCGCCAAGGTTGAGGTTCGCCGCAACGACGAAGTGACCGTCGAAGAGGTCGAGGCGATGCATCCCGAACGTATTGTCGTTTCTCCAGGACCCTGCACGCCGCGGGAAGCCGGCATCAGCATCGAACTGATCCGCCATTTCGCGGGCAAGGTGCCCATACTCGGCGTCTGCCTCGGACACCAGGCGATCGGCGCTGCTTTCGGCGGCCAGGTGGTTCGCGCGAAGAACCTGATGCACGGCAAAACCAGTCAGGTTGAGCACGACGGGAAGACCATCTTCCGCGGATTGCCTTCGCCGATGACCGCAACCCGTTACCACTCGCTGATCGTCGCCGAGAACGGTCTGCCCAACGACCTTGAAGTCAGCGCCTGGACTTCGGACAAAGACGGAGCGCGGATCATCATGGGCCTACGACACAGGAAGCTCCCCGTCGAGGGCGTGCAATTTCATCCCGAGAGTGTGTTGACGGACGAAGGGAAGAAGATGATTGCGAATTTTCTAGCGCTGGGCTGTTAGCTCTCAGCTGTCAGCAAGACCCTTCTGCGCTTTCGGGGCTGGTTCTCTGCCCCCCTTTCTCCGGTCTTTTGGAATCAAAGACTTAGAGGGTGCCAGACGCCAGGTCTTTGAGGAATAAGGACTTAGCTGTAAAGTCTTTATAAACCAAAGACTTAGGGGAGTTCTCGGTGCCCAGTTCTCAGTAAGGACCAAATCAAACCAGCGTATCGACTCACGACTTGGCGGTTAAACAGCGCTGACCAATGGGGCTGGGGCAGCTTCGAGGGCCGTCTTTGAGACGGGCACACGTCGGACCTGGCACAGGTCGATTCCGATTTTCGCGCTTGGGGGCTGGGATGTCTGTGATGCGCGCACTGGTTGGGTGTGATGAAAAGACCCAAGAAGTACCAATGATCCTATTCCGGTAGGCCGAGAGGCGGAAGATTAGTGACGATCCTGACCGTTTCGAGGCTGATACTGATGACCTGTCCAATGAGCCGCAGGATGTACTGCGGATCATCGAAGCGATTCGGATCATTCATGATGCCGCTACGTTTGTCGGTTGAGATCTGATATTGATCGATGACCCATTCGAGGGCGGAGCGGTTGCCGAGGCGGTAGTCGTAGGTTTCTTTCGGGATTTCGGAGAGCGTTAGGAAATCGTTGTAGATCAGGGTGGTTTTGTCCTTGCTCAGGCGCATTCTAGTTACTCGCCAGTTTAGCTTTTCGCCCGCTTTCTCCTTTTTCCTGAGTTTGTATTCGGGCTGCTGTTCGTAGTGGACGTGGATTTCTGTTAGGCGCTCCCCGGCTTTTGCCAGCGCGCGGAAAACTTCAAAATCTTTACCACAGGGTGGCGCAGGGGACACGGGGGCGAACGGGATGCGGGGGAGTTCGCGGCGGAGGTTGGCGGCGTAGCGCTCGCGGTACTCGGGGTGGTGCAGGACGGCGTAGATGTAGTGGAAGATGTCCCACTTGGTGATGGAGGAGTCGTGGTAGTGGGAACGGAATTGTTCGAGCGCCCAGTCGGTGATGTTCTCGCGGCGGTGGGTGCCGTCTTCGGCGTAGGTGTAGAAGGGGAAGCACTGGGTCGTGCAGCCAGGGCTTACAAGGTGAAGGTCGACAGGTAAGTTGGAAGTGAGCGCGCAGAACGGTTTATCGGAGCCCGGACCGGTGAAACAAAGGAGAGAGTTCCCGTCTGTTTTCGCCGGAGTGTACTGGGCCGTATGCGCGGGCTCGTCAACGAGGATGTCGGAGTGATAGAGCACACTTGCCGTATAGGGGCGATAGAGAACCGGTCTGAGATTCGACGCCGAAAACTTGGGCATGTCGCCCGAAGCGAAGTGGCGCTTAAGATTTCGGCTCCATTTCAGCGCTCCGTGGTCGACAAATGAATCAAGGTTCTTAGGCTTCTCCTCGCGTTGGTACAGGTCTAGTTGGGAGCCATATTGAGTTATCAGCTTCTTGACATTTGTGGCTACTTCGGCGTTTTGGAAACCATAAACAATGGAGTCGCGATTGGTTGAAACGCCGAGCGAATGTTCTTTGAACACTTCAGTTACTGGGACGAAGTCAGCAAATCCCGACTGGAGGTCTTCCGTGAGCCACGTGTGGTTCTTGTCTGGCTTAAGTTCTCGCCATTCGATTTTTTTTATGTCTCCTGCGTCGTTCAGGAATTCGTACTTCTGCTCTTTGCGCCAAAACTGATCGACGGATGCATACCGAATCGGACAGCAGACGTCCTTCACTCCACCGGTCTTTCGGACAAAGATATTTATGCTGACCCCAACTTGGATTCCAAACACGTTGTGCGTCGTTCCGGACAGTTTGGGATTCTTCCGAACGTTGCCGCCGAGGTCAAGCACGTAGATTTGGTCGAAGTACCATCCCAAGGCATCCCGGACCCCATCCAGCGACCGGTCATCGACAAAGCTGTTGTTCGTGACGAAACATACGATCCCCTCAATTCCTATTCGCTCGATGGCCCATCGAATCGCTTTGATGTACGGATCTTGGAGCTTTCTCAGTAAGGTAGCCTGTGAGCTTCGACCGAATGCGTCTGAAACGAGCTTGTCAATGACGGGATACTTCCGGTTCTTATTGTTGTCGTTCTCGTCTACCTGGCCCGCGTTGTACGGTGGATTGCCAATGATGACAAAAATGCGCGATTCCTTCTGCCGCCTCACTCGTTGGGCGTTCTCTTCATTCATGAAACCAAGTGACGCTTGCTCCGCTTCGGCCAACTCGAAAGTATCTACGAGGCAAATTCCCGGGAACGCGCTGTACTCGCCAGTTCGTTCGAAGTAGGCGTGCTCGATGTTCATGCTGGCGATGTAATACGGGAGCAGCATGACTTCGTTGCAGTGCAGTTCGTTTTCGTATTTGTAGGGCAAGTCGGTGGCTTTGATCTTGTCCATGATGTTGACGATGAAGTTGCCGGTGCCGACGAAGGGGTCGAGGATGTGGACGCCTTTGTCGCCGAGGGAGCGTCCGAATTCTTTTTGCAGAATTTCTTCTACGCTGCGCACCATGAAGTTGACGATGGGCTGCGGAGTGTAGACGATGCCGTGGGTGTCGGCTTCTTTCGGCGAGTAACCCTGGAAGAAGCGCTCGTAGACTTTATTTAAGAAGGCCTGCTTTTCGGAAAAGCCGGTGGTGTTTTCGGCGCTGACTTCGATGGCTTTGTAGAAACGGTCTAGCGGGCGCAGGAATTCGTTTCGGTTAAAGGCTCTCTTTGTTAGTTCGACTATGACTTTTTCGATTTCGGCGGCTACCACGTTGCGCCGGGTGAAGTCGGGGTTATCGAAGATCCTCTCGAAGATGCGTTCGGTGAGCAGGTGCTGGATTAACATCCGCTCGACGGCGTCTTCGGAGAGATTGGGATTGATGGCCTGACGGCAAAGGGCGTAGAAGTCTTCGAAGCTGCGCACGAAAGAGGGACTGTGGCGGCGCTCTTCGTCAATGATCTTCTTAACGGCGGCGGCTAGTTCGGGGATGCGCTCGGAAAACTCGCTTACCGCTTGTTCCCACTCCTCAATGTGGGGAGCCTTGTAGTCAAAAAACTGGTTGACGATCTGGGTCAGGTTCTCGGGTTTGGAGATGTCTTCGTCCAGTCCCTGGCGAATTCCTCCTTGGTAGAGGATGGCGCGCTCGGGGGCCTGGAAGATGATGTTGTCTCGGGGATAGCCTTTTTCTAACTTGGCTTTGATTTCGCGGTCGAGGTCGTCATGTTCGTCTTTTGCTTCCCAGTAGCCGTGGGCAAGGTGGAAGGTATCGAGCAAGGCGCCGTCTACGATTACGGAGGTGCGAGGTCGGGTTCTCTCAATGCGGAATTCTGGGACAAGGGTGAGCTTGAGTTTGCGTCCGCTGGAAGAGAGTAAGTCCTGGAAGGCGCTGCGAACGGCCATTTCGTGGTCGATATATAACTGACCGAACTGGTATAGAGCGGCGTAGTAGTTCTTGACCGCCGCGTGGGTCGGCTTGAGGTTCAGTTGGGACATTACTTCTACTTGTTGGGGAAGGAACGAGAAAGTTTAGCATCGACGCGGTGGGGTTCAGAGTGGCGGGGGGGGAACCGGTGACGGACTGGCATAATCCCAAGCGGGAGGCGGCTGTGGAATCCCAGGTCTCGAAAAGCGCGAGACCCTTCGACATGCTCAGGGCAGGCTCTGGGGTACCGGGCAGCGGCGGTTGCTGAAACGAGTCCGGAGTTGCTCTGGCCACGGGCCGCTGCCGAGCTTCGCTCGGCTTGGACGGGCGAGGGCGCCCGTCCCCACACCAGATAGGGCACTCCCTTTCGTGCCGGTGCTTCAGTTCGCGGAGAGGGCCGAGCTCCGCTCGACTGGGACGGACGAATGCGTCCGTCCCTACGTGGCTCTTGCCATCTCTACGGCTCTTAGAACGGCTCTTGCTTTGTTTTCCGTCTCCTCGAACTCACGCTGTGGATCGGAATCGGCCACGATTCCCGCGCCCGCTTGCAGGTAGGCCTTCTTACCTTTCATGAGCAGAGTCCGGATCGCGATGCAGGAATCGAGATTTCCCGCGAAATCGGCGTAGAGGACCGCCCCGCCATACACTCCGCGCCGCGTGGGCTCCAGTTCTTCGATGATCTGCATGGCGCGAACTTTGGGGGCGCCGCTTAGCGTTCCCGCGGGAAAGCACGCGGCAAAGGCGTCCATGGCATTCAGTTCCGGACGCAACCGCCCCTCCAGCGCCGAAACCAGGTGCATCACGTGCGAGTAACGCTCCACGTACATCAGACCGCGAACTTTTACCGATCCATAGTCGCAGACGCGGCCCAGGTCATTGCGGCCAAGGTCCACGAGCATCACGTGTTCGGCGCGTTCTTTTTCGTCGGCGAGCATCTGCTTTTCCAGCGCCGCGTCTTCGGCTTCGTCACGGCCGCGCGGATGCGTCCCCGCAATGGGACGGTATTCGAGCTTTCTGCCGACGGCACGCACCAGCATTTCGGGAGACGAACCCACCACGTGCAACCCTTCGGATTTTGTCTCGCCTCCATTCTCGCCAGCCCCGAATCGCAGGAAATACATATACGGTGACGGGTTCACCGTCCGCAGCGCGCGGTAGAGATCGAGCGGAGCGACTCCCGGTTCAAAATCCCAGCGCTGCGAAAGCACGACCTGGAAAATGTCCCCGGCGGCGATGTACTCCTTGGCTCGGCGAACGCTTTCCAGAAACTTCAGTTTCGGAGTGCGCGCCCGCATCTTCAGCTTTGATTTGGCCAGCTTTGACTTCGCGGCGGCGTTGCGCCAGTAGGCCGGCTTCCATCCTGCGGCGAGCTTCTTCTCGATGCGCGCGATGTCCTTCACGGCGCGCTCGTAGGCCGCTTTGGGCGTTTCCCGCGTCACGTCGGCCGACGCCACTATGTGGATCTGGTGCCGCAGGTGATCGAAGGCGAGCACGCGGTCGAAAAACATCAGCACGCAATCGGGAACATCGAGATCGTCCGAAGCATGTACTCCGATGTTCTCCAGCCGCCGCACAATGTCATAGGCGCAATACCCGACCGCGCCGGCGGTGAAGGGCGGCAAACCTTCCATCGCTGCCGGACGGTGCTGCTGCAGCAGTTCCTTGATGACGTCGAAAACATTTCCCGTGCGGCAGTCGACTTTATGGCCGCGTTCGATCTTGATCTCGGGGCCGCGCGACTCCAACCGCAGAAACGGACGCACGCCAAGAAACGTATACCGCCCAATTTTTTCGCCTCCTTCGACCGACTCCAGCAGGAAGGCATCGGGCTCTCCGTCAGAGACAGCAAGAAAGGCGGAAACCGGCGTCAGCAGGTCGGCGGAGATCGACTTCACCACCGGAACCAATGTGGCGCCGCGCGATAAGCGGGCGAACTCTTTGTAGTCGGGACGGATCATGCTTCTCCCCACGATGTCATTATAAGGAAGCGAATCTCTGTACCCATGGTTGCCGTCCGTTGTGCCCTCGCTTGCCCGGCCTGCGGTATACTTTTCGAGGCTTCCCTGACAACTTAGCGAAGCAATCCCAACCGCACTCATACGGAGACTTTCATGAAAACCATCGACCTCGAACAGGAAACGAATCCCTGGCAGGCCCAAGCCGCCCGCTTTGACCTCGCCGCCCATAAGCTGAATCTTGATGAAGGACTGTGGAAGGTCCTGCGCAGCCCGAGCCGCGAAATTATCGTTCATATTCCCGTCCAGATGGACGACGGGCACCTGGAGGTCTTTACCGGATACCGCGTGCAGCACTCCATTGCGCGCGGCCCGGCCAAGGGTGGATTGCGCTATGGGCCCGACGTGAACCTCGACGAAGTCCGCGCCCTGGCGAGCTGGATGACGTGGAAATGCGCAGTCGTGAACATTCCGTTCGGTGGCGCCAAGGGCGGCATCATCTGCGATCCGCACAAGATGTCGCAGGGCGAGCTGGAGCGCATGACCCGCCGCTATACCGCCGAGCTCTTCGATTTCATCGGCCCGGAAAAAGACGTCCCCGCCCCCGACGTGAATACCAACGAACAGACCATGGCCTGGATCATGGACACCTATTCCATGCATGCGCGCCAGACCTGCACCGCGGTCGTGACCGGCAAGCCCGTCAACATCGGCGGATCGCGCGGGCGCCGCGAGGCTACCGGACGCGGCGTGTTGATGGTCTGCGACCAGGCGATCAAGAAACTGCGCCTGAATCGCGACACCACCCGCGTCATCGTGCAGGGCTTTGGCAACGTCGGCTCGAACGCGGCTCGCCTCATGGCGGAGGCCGGATACAAGATCATCGGCATCATCGAAGTGGGCGGAGGCCTCTACAAAAAGGACGGCATCGACATGGAAGCGCTCTGGGAATTCCGCCAGCGCAATGGCACCGTTCACGGGTTCCCGGGCGCTGAGAAGTACGATCCGGCGGAGCTTTTGCTGGTCGATTGCGACATTCTGATTCCGGCGGCGACCGAGAACCAGATCACCAGCCAGAATGCGGACCGCGTGAAGTGCAAGATCCTGGCCGAGGGCGCGAATGGTCCGACGACGGCCGCTGCTGACGATATTCTCTCCGAGAAGAAAGTCTTCGTGATTCCCGACATCCTGGCCAACGCCGGTGGCGTCACCACTTCTTACTTCGAGTGGGTGCAGGATCGCCAGGGCTACTTCTGGAAGGAATCGGTGGTTAACGAACATCTGGAAGAGATCATGGATGAGGCGTTCGAC
Source organism: uncultured Acidobacteriaceae bacterium (assembly GCA_963767605.1). Taxonomy (GTDB): domain Bacteria; phylum Acidobacteriota; class Terriglobia; order Terriglobales; family Acidobacteriaceae; genus Acidiflorens. The sequence goes on from CAVYEP010000014.1 coordinate 399,326, forward strand.
GATGTTGTCCGCTACTCTGAAACTCATGGCGTGAACAATCGGATCGCTGCCTACATGCTGGCGATCGACCGGGTGGCTTACACCATCCGCCAGCGCGGCATCTATGCCTAGCTAGCCATATTCTCGGGGCCTCCAGCAGAGAGGCCCTTCATATTTCGGATTGACGTTTTGGTTGACCCCCGGTCCCTCCCGGTGTAATCATGCTGGGATCTCAGCAGCACTGTCTTTTTGCACGTATACCAAAACCATATTGATACGTAAGAAACGGGGCTTCACGCCTCTCATCTTGCGAGGAAAAATGAATCACTCCCCAAGCAAACTTACCCTGTGGATGCTCGCTTTCTGTCTGATGCTCACGATCGCCATTTCGCCTGCATTGGCGAAGGCGCAAGCCAGCTCGACTGACACCAGTTCCGATACCACCACCAAGAAACCCAAGAAGAAAGCCAAGAAGGAAAAGGCGACTGCCGAAGATAAGACCACTGCGACGGACAAGACCGCGGCCAGTGATACCACGGCCGCGACTACGAAGAAGTCGCGCAAGAGCAAGAAGGCAGCGGCAGGGGACGAAACCGCCCCGAAGACGGCCGCTGCCGGCACGACTGCGCCAGCCGACACGACCGCCAAGACAAGCCGCAAGAAATCGAAAGCTGCTGATACCGGTGCCGCGCCTGCCAGTACTGTGCCTGCCGCCAAAGCTCCCGCGGCTCCGGCAAGTACCGCTGCCGCTCCGGCTGCTCCCGCTGCCCCGGCTTCGACCGGCAACATGGCGGCGCCCAAGAAGACCACAACTAAGGCAGCCGCCGCAGCTTCCAGTCCGGAGATCGCCGCCGCTCAAGCCAGCGGCAAGGTCTGGGTCAACACCGACAGTGGCGTCTACCACAAGGGTGGCCGCTGGTATGGCAAGACCAAAGCTGGAAAGTTTATGACCGAAGCCGAAGCCAAGGCTGCCGGCTACAAAGAAGCTCAGAAGGAATAAGGAGAAAACGACTATGACCAGGAAGTTCATGACCAGAATTCTCGTCGCACTTTTCGCGCTTAGCCTGATCAGCGGAATGGCTGTGGCCCAGGCCGCCAAGACACCGGCCAAAGCTGCTACGGCTACCGCCGCCAATGCTGATCTGCTCGACATTAACTCGGCGACCAAAGAGCAGCTGGATGCTCTGCCGGGTATTGGAGCGGCTTACTCCCAAAAGATCATCGACGGGCGCCCCTATGCGAGGAAGACCGACCTGACCAGAAAGAAGATTATTCCCGCAGCCACCTACGCGAAGATCAAAGACAAGATCATCGCAAAACAGAAGTAAGAACCTTCACCTCAACTCAAGAACCTTTGAGCCAGAAGCCTCCGGAACTTGATGCGGCACACGACCACTTGAACCAGGACGATCACAGGCGAGCCGATCGGAGCCGGATCGATTTGATTCCGGCCACACTGCCCGAACACATGGAACAAGTTCGCGCTCTCTTTCTCGAGTATGGAGAGTCTCTCGGCTTCAGCTTGTGTTTCCAGAGTTTCGATGAGGAGTTAAAGAACCTTCCGGGCGTGTACGCCCCGCCCAGCGGCCGATTGCTGCTTGCCCGATCCGCGGACCACGCCGCTGGATGCATTGCGTTGCGCAAACTTGATACCGGGATCTGCGAGATGAAGAGGCTTTATGTACGGCCTGACTATCGCGGCTTGGGTCTGGGCCGGATGCTGGTGGAACGCCTGATCGCCGAAGCGCGGGCCATTGGCTATGAGCGCATGCGTCTGGATACGATCGCATCGGCAATGAAGGATGCGATCGCGCTCTATCGCAGGATGGGATTCCAGGAAATCGCGCCGTACTCTAACATTCCCATCGAAAGCGCCCTCTGGATGGAATTACTGTTGTAGGCGACGGTCCACGGCTCTCACCACCGCGGGCTTGGGTGCCGCAGCGAACGACGCTGGCGCGGTCTTAATCGCGGGCGTGGCTGTCGCGGCGGGAGGCTGCGCTTGGGTTCCGGCTTCGGTCAGGGGACCCGGTGTCAGGGAATGGCCGAGAACGACGATATCCACGCGGCGGTTCACGCCGCGGCCTTCCTTGGTGAAATTGGATGCAACCGGGTGATACTCGGCGAATCCGGCAGCGCTCAGACGATCAGGACTGAAACCGTCGCGGACGATGAGCAGCCGCACGATTTCGGTCGCCCGCGCCGCAGAAAGCTCCCAGTTTGAGGCAAACTGGGCGTTGTGTATGGGGGCATTATCGGTGTGGCCCTCGATACGCAAGCGATAGTCGTGCTGGCGCAGCATGCCGGCAATGCGGTCGAAGGCGGCTTGGGAACTGGACTTCATCTGGGCTGAGCCGCTCTCGAAAAACCCCACCTCGCGCAAACTGATCACCAGTCCGTCGGGCTCGCGGCGCATGGCGATTTCCTTGCGCTTGATTTCGGAAGCGAGCGCCGTTTCCAGTTCCGTCTGCAACTCCGCCAGATCGCCGTTCTCGATGCCGACACCGGCGCCGAGCGCGCCCTCGGGGTGAGACACGATTCGGCCCAGGCTCGCGGTGCGCTCCGTGTTTTCGATGGCTTGCACGGTGCTGAAGGGCATCGGCTCGGCCACATCGACCGGCACTTCTCTGGTGGAAGCCTGAAAGACGCCCATCTCCTGGAAGGCGACCTGGATGGCTAACGCCAGCTTTCCGACTTTTCTCTTGTCCACCTGCGACGAGGCGTAGAGCACGACGAAGAAGGCAAACAACAGGGTGATGAAGTCGGCATAGGAAACCATCCAGCGATCGCGATTGGCGCGGCTCTTGGTGCGCTTGCGCCGGCTCATAGGCTGGACCCCTCAGCAGCCTCGGCGGTTTCGTGAGCCGCGGTGAGGAAGCCCAGCAGTTTCTCTTCCAGCATGTGAGGGTTCATGCCTTCGAGGATGGAAACGACCCCCTCCAGCGTCATTTCGCGGATGATCTGCTCATCGCGGATGCGAATCTTCAGTTTTCCAGCCGCAGGCAGCAATAAGAGGTTGGCGGCGCCCACTCCATATATGGTGGCCACAAAGGCTACCGCGATCCCTTTTCCAACTTCGTCGATTTTGTCCAGATGCTGCATGACCTGGATCAAACCAAGCACTGCCCCGATGATGCCGATGGTGGGAGAAAAACCGCCAGCCGATTCGAAGAGCTGGGGAATTTTCTCTTCCTGTTCCTCTTTGTTGTCCAATTCGAGCTCCATGATTTGGCGGAGTTCCTGCGAATCGGTACCATCCACCGCCAACATCAGGGCGCGTCGCAGAAAGGGCTCGCGAATGTTGGCGAGTTCCTTGTCGAGCGAGATGATGCCGTCCCGCCGCGCCTGATTGGCGTACTTGACCAGGAGTTCGATCGTCGATTGCGCATCCTGTGCGGGCTCGACGAACACCTGCGCCAACCGCCGGAATGCACTCGACGCCACGGGCAAGGGATACTGAATGAGGATCGCGCCCAAAGTGCCACCAATCACGATCAAGGCGGCGGTCGGCTGGAGCACCTGGCCGATATTTCCGCCCTCCAACATCAAGCCGAGCAGAATGCCGCCGATCGCCAGCACCAGGCCGCCAAGGGTTGCCTTATCCACGAGGGTTCCTATTTCCCGCCGGCCGCTTGGCTGTTGCCCTCGGCCTTGCCATCGGCATTGCCGTTAACGAGGGGCGGAAGCGCGGAGCGGTTGTCCCACCACAGCATGATTCCTTGCAACACTGAGCGGCGGAACTGCACCACCCGTTCGAGAACATCCTGCGCGCTTTCGCGAACCACAATTTTTTCGCCATTCACCAGCGTGATGACGGTATCGGGGGCCTGCTCCACGAACTTGATCAGGTCGGAATTGACGGCCAGCGGGTGATTGTTGAGGCGGGTGAGTTGGATCATGTATGGCTCCTGGACGGTCGAAGGCCCGCCGCTTGTAAGGCTCCATCCATAAGGATCGGCAGAAAGGGTGAGTGGGGGGAGAGAGGGCCGAAAACGAGGCGGGTTACCTAAGAGCTATGCCGGACGGTACCTGTGGAAATAAAGCCCGGCTCCGCCACGCCGATGATGGTGATTGGAACGCAATTGGGTTCCGCAGGACAAACGGAACGAGCTCCGGGAAGGTTTCGGGGACGGATCCCAAAATCGGAACCAATAAGGAGCAATACAATGGCACTTAGCGTTCTAAACAATATCGCGTCGTTGGCCGCGCAGAACCAATTGACGATCACGAACGGCAATCTGCAGAAAGCCCTCTTCCAGCTGTCATCCGGCTCGCGCATCAACACTGGCGCGGATGACGCCGCTGGCCTGGCTATCGCCGACGGCTTGCACGCCAACATCACCGCCCTCACCCAGTCCGCCCGAAACGCGAATGACGGCGTTGGCGAATTGCAGGTGGCCGATGGCTCGCTGGCCCAGGTAACCACCCTCCTCAACCGCGCCGTTACGCTGGCTACTGAATCCGCCACCGGCACGGTGTCCGATTCGCAACGTATCGCGCTGGACGCCGAATATACCGCGATCAAGGCTGAAATCGACCGCGTCGGTTCCAAGACCAATTACAACGCCGGACAGGTATTCACAGCGAATACGCTCAATGTGTTCTTGAGTGACGGCGGCGCCAGCAGCAACAGTAATATCGGTGTGACCACTGGCGTGTTGTCCTCCAATGGCCTGAGCTTAGGCGGAGCAACCGCCGCTACGGGCAGCTTGACACAGACGGCGGGTTCGGCGGCCGTGGCTTCCACCGACATCCTGACCGGGGGCGTCTGGGCGGGCACCGACGCTTCCGTCGCTGCCACCGCTACTCTGACCGCCGGCGTAGGTCCGGCGAACGGCGATACGGTGACGGTCGCCGGCCAGGTCTACACCTTCCAGACCACCCTCACCGCGGGCAATGGCAACGTTTGGCTAGGCGCCAATGAAACCGCGGCTCTGGCGAACCTGGCGGCTGCGGTCAACGCCACCGCTGGTGGCGCGGGAACTGCCTATGGAACCGGAACCGTCGCCAACGCTTCGGTCCACTCCACCGCTTCCAACGCAACCACGGTCAGCATTCAGGCGCTCCTGAACGGCACCGCCGGAAACGCACTCGCTTATTCGTCGACAGGAACGATTGCCATCACTGCTGGAACCTTAGCCAACGGCACCGCTGGCACCACCGTTACGGTTGGCGGCAAAATCTACCAATTCGTAGCCGCCCTCAGCACCACGGCAACGGCGAATGAGGTGGTCGCCACCAGCATACAAACTGGCCTGGTGAATCTAAAGGCTGCGGTCAACGGTACGGGCGGAGCTGGCTATAGCGCCCTTACCACGCAAAATGCCAACGTCACGGCGACGACAGCCGCACCCACAACCACCCTCGCCTTCTCTGCCATTAACCCTGGCGCAGCCGGCAACTTCCTCACTACCGCCGCCGGCGCGTTCGGCACTTGGGGCACCACGAATTTCGCTGGTGGCGCCGATGCCGGAGCTGCTCCCTCCGCGGTTGCCGGCAATACGGTGACGGTGGGCACGCAAACCTACACCTTCGTGACCAACCTCAGCACCACCCCCACCGCCAATGAGGTCCTGTTGGGCGTCACCGACGCCGCCAGCATGTCCAACCTTGCAAATGCCATCAACGGTGGAAGCGGCTCGGGCATTACCTACGGTAGTCCCACCGTTGCCAACGTTTCTGCCACGGCAGCGGTTGGGTCAACCGCGGCCGGGCTGCAGCAACTCACACTCACCGCAATCAATAAGGGCCTGGTCGGCAGCAGTATCGCCACGGCGGCTACGGGCACGGCTAACACCTTCGGCGCCGCGGACTTGACTGGCGGCGCAGCCGGATCGATCAACGATCTGTTAACCCAGGCCGACGCTACCGCTGCCCTGGCGACCATCAACACCGCCGTGCAAACGGTTGCCGGACTTCGCGGCACGATTGGCGCAACTGTCAACCGCTTACAGAGTGCCGCCGACGTCATCAACAACCAAGTACAGAACCTGACGGGTGCCGAAGACGGCGTCCGCGCCGCCGATATTCCATCGACGGTCGCGACGCTGGCCAAGTACTCGATCCTGGAACAGACCGGCATTTCCGCTCTGGCTCAGGCCAACCAGCAGCAGCAACTTGTGCTGAAGCTGCTGCAATAAGTATTCACTCGAAAGGAGGCGGCTCGATCCCGCCTCCTTTCGGTTTTTTCAGAAGAAGCATGTGAGTTATGAACTTTGACCCGGTGCAAGCCACGTCGGCTGGGATTGAGCGTCAGACTCCCGAGAAAATGGTGTATGCCGAGCCTGCCCAGCAAAGGTCTGCTTCGGGAAATGTCCCAAAGGCGGAAGTTGCCGACGCAGAAAATGATTCCGCTTTACCCTTAATCCCGGAACATGAAGTCAAAGTGCAGTTGGATACGTCAGTAGACGACATTATGGGTTACCAAGTCTTGGACAGACAGTTCTCAGTTCCCGGTTCTCAGTTCCCAGTAAGTCTTCGATAATGCGAACTGGGCCTAACTGAGAACTGACAGTAAAGAGAGAGGAAAACAACCATGGGAATCAGCTTTAATGCTGCATCTCTGCTGAACGGGAATGGCATTGACGTCACTTCGGTCGTGAACGCGATTCTCAGCGAGCAAAACGGCCCGTTGACTGCCTGGCAGAACCAGCAGACCGATTTATCGACTCAGGCCGGGTTGCTGACGGGTTATAACAACAACCTCACCAATTTGCAGGCGGCGGTGCTCGCCCTGGCGAATCCCACTGGACCCCTGGCTGCGCAGTCGGCGACCTCCTCGAACTCTGGCATCCTGACTGCCAGTGCCCACACCACGGCCACGGCAGGCACGCATCAGATCGTAGTGAGCAATCTAGCCACCACAGGCACGATCTATACCGACCCGCTGACAAACGGCACAACATCGTTCTTGACCAGCCGCGCCACCAGCGGCGACATCAAGCTGCAGGTGGGAGGGCGAGCGGCACGACTCACGACATCGTCGATCACCCAGGGCAGCAACGACACGCTCAACACCCTGGCGGCCTACATCAACAACCAGAATTGGGGAGTCACCGCCAATGTCGTAACCGATGCCAATGGGGCGCGCCTGGCGCTTTATAGCCAGGCCAGCGGCACCCCGGGAGCCTTGGCCATTACCAACAACGACACCGGCCTGAGCTTCAACACGCCGGTCGGCGGAACCAATGCATCGCTCACCATCGATGGTGTGCCTTACAGCAGCGCCACCAACACCATTACCGGCGCCATCGCCGGGGTTACGCTAATCTGGCCAGCGCCTCGCCGTCAACTACCGTGCAGATCACGGTGGGTCCCGACACCACCGCGGCCACGAATGCCATCAACAATTTCGTTACCGCCTACAACGCGCGTGGTCGGCGATCTCAACACCCAATTCACGGTCGATCCCGACCACCAACACCGAAGGGCCGCTGGCTGGCGACGCCGCCCTGCGCACATTGCAGTCCAGTTTACTCAACGATGTCACCTACTCGATTACCGGCAATAGCGGCCTGGTCAACCTGGCCTCGTTGGGCATCGACATGAACAACGACGGAACCCTCACCGTAAACCACTGTCGCCACCGATACCCACCCCTCGCTCGCCGGCGTGCTGGCCTGCAAACCCGGGCGCGGTCCAGAGCTTCTTTCAGAATTCTTCGTCCACTGGTTTTGCCAACAATTTCAACAACGACCTCGCCAACCTTACCGATGCCACCGACGGCATATTGAACGTCGATATTGCTGGAAACAAGACCCAGCAGAAGGCTCTGACCACCCAGATCGCCGATTTGCAGGACCGCCTGAGCACGGAACAACAGTCGTTGACCCTGCTCTACGCCCAGGTCAATGCAACGCTCGAAGCCTACCCGTCGCTTTTGTACGAAGTGACCGCCGAGATTGGCGCCCTCAACGGCAACTACTCCACCACGTCCTCCACATCCACCAACACCACACCCGCGACTGGCACGTCCACCAGTTCGTCCACGGGATCCTAGCCATGACCAATGCTCGCTCCGTTTATCGCGAAAACGACGTACGCGGCTCCTCCCCTGTTCGCCTTGTGGTCCTGCTCTACGACCAGATGATTCAGGATCTGACTCAGGCCGCGCAGGCCTTCGAGCAGGGCGACATCCGCCTGCGCACCAACCGCATCAACCACGCTATTCTCGTCATCGGGCATCTCCAGTCGCCATTGGACTTCGACAACGGCGGCAAGGTCGTAAAGGACCTCGATACATTTCTACAACGCGCTGCGCCAAAACCTAGTGCAGGTGCAGTTCTTCCCTTCGAAAGCCGGACTCTCCCAGCTCATCACCGACTTGCTCGCGGTGCGGGAAGCATGGCTCGAGGTGGAGCGTGCCGAGAAGCCCTCGGCCGCGACCGTGGCTCCAACGGTTCCTTACGCTGCCGCCGGCCCCGAGGACGCACCGGCGCGCATGGATTGGAAGGGATAATGCCGCCGGACGCGCTCGAAACCTTGCGCCAGGTGAATGAATATCTGCGTTCCGCGCTGCTTCGTCTCCATCCAGACCAAAAGCATTGCTCGGCCATCCGGCCGCAGGAATTTTCCGACATACTGACCCAGCTTCTGCGGGCGGCAGAATGTCTGCGCGTCCGGCTGGCCTCGTCCGAAGCCCACGCCGCGCTCGAAACAGAGTCGCTCGAATATCGCGGCAATCTGGAAGAACTGAAGCAATTTTTGCCCGACCTCCAAGGCCGCCTGCTGGCCGAGAAGTCGCGGCTGGAAACCGCACGTGCCCACGTGGCGGCCGCAACCGCATGGGCACAAGCCAGCAAGAAGACGCTGTGAAGATTGACATGGATGTATTGAGTCATTTAGGTATTGGATTCAATGACTCAATCTCTCACGGATTCAATGGCTCAATATTCTCTCCTCTACTTCAAGTAATCGAAGAGATTATTCTGCGAGAGTTTGCTGATGGCGGCCAGCGTGGCCTGGGTGTCGATTTGGGTCTGGGTGAGATTGCTGGCGGCGGTAGCAAGGTCGGCGGCCCCAAGCGTGTTCTGCTGCTGGGCGATTTGTTGCTTCGCGGTATTGAGATAGGTGGTCTGCGACTTGCGCCTGGTTCATGGCGTTGCCATAGAACACGCGCTGCGCTGAAATGTAGCTCGAAGCGGCGCCTATTGCGGTGACCGCGTCACCAATGCCGGTATTGGTTTGCAAGGACTTGATCAGGTTGTTGACGGCGAGAAAGGCGTCGTTGCCGGCCGCAGAAAATAATTGCGATCCGGGCTGATTGACGGCGACCTTGTATCCACTGCCAATCGATACCTCATTGACGCCAGTGTTGCCCACATAGTCGACGCCGGAAGCTGAGTTGCCGTCCACCACGTAGGGTGCCGTATTCGTATTGGTGCCGGCGAACATGTAACGACCCTCATACGAAGTGTTGGCCAGAGACACCAGTTGGCTCTGAATGCCTTGCAGTTCCTCGGCGATGGCGGCCCGGTCGCCGTCGGAGAGCGTGCCGTTGGCGCCCTCGATGCCGAGGCTGGTGGCTCGCTGCAGCGCGGTTACCACCGAACTCAGCGTCGAATCGGCGGTCGAGAGTTGGCCCTGAACCGCGGTGAGACTCTGCAGATAACCGGCATTAAAAGTTGCCTGATCGTTGTTCTCGACCAGCAGGGCGGCGGCGGTCGGATTGTCGGAGGGCACGTTCACGCTTCGCCCAGACGAGATCTCAAGCTCAGCCTGTTGTGTTTCCAGTTCCGACTGGTTGAGCGCCGCCAGCAGATCGGGCATGGTATTCGGATTGACGCGCATAAATGTTCCACCTCACGGGATTCCCGAACCGTGTTTACTGCGCCACGCTTATTGCACCGCCGTGTCGATACCCAGGTTGACGGCATCGGAGAGCAGGGAGTTGACGGTGGAAACGACGCGGGCCGCAGCCTGATACGCGGTCTGATACTGGATCAGGTTGGACGCCTCTTCGTCGAGCGAAACGCCGGAGATGCTCCCGCGCTGGTCCTGCAGTTGTTGCAGAATCAGGTTGGACGCGTCCGCGTCGGCCGACGTATTCGACGTGGTGCTTCCGACTTGAAATACGATGTTGGAGTAGAAATCGATCGGTGTCTGCCCATTGGCCACGGCGTGATTGGCCACGGCAGAGAGATTGGCGAGATTTCCGTTGCTGCCGGTGGTGCCGTCGGAACTAGCGGCAATCAGCGACGGATCGGTGATGTTGACCTTCAACGCGGCCGCTGCGCCCACCCCGCCCGCCGGCGGAGCCACGAAAAGATTTCCGCCACGGTCGCCATACAGATCGGTGCCTTGTGCATTGGCGGCGTTGAGGTTTGTGGCCAGACCCGCCGCCAGTTGATCGAGACTGCTTCCGATGCTGGGAATTTCCTGGTCGCGAATCTGAATCATGCCGGCCAGACTCCCACCCTTCAGCGAACCGGTGATGTCCTCGGATCCGGCCATGATGTGCTTGACGCCGTCGCCGCCCAGTTGGGTGGAGAGTGCGAAACTCTGCGATCCCGAGACCAGCGTCGTTCCATTCGATGTCGCCAGCGTGATCCCCTGATCGGTCGGAATCACCTGCACATCGATCAGTCCGGAAAGCTGCCGGATGAGGCTCGTCTGCTGGTCCACCAGCGTGCCAGCGCTCTGGCCCGCGTTCTCGAGAGCGCTGATTTGCTGGTCGACACTGGCAATCTGCTTGGTCAAGGTATTCACCCCGCCGACCGATTGCTCGACTTCCAAGTCCAGATTGCCGCGCTGGACGTGGAGATTGTTCGCAACGGTGTTGAAATCGGTCGCCATGTTGCCGGCCGCGGTCAGCACGCTCTGCCGCAATGCCAGATTTGAAGGGTCGGGCGAGAGCTGCTGCAAGCTGTTGAAGAAATTGCTGATGTCCGCCCCGATCCCGGTACTGGCGCTCCCGAACTGAGTTTGAATCTGTTGCAGTTCGGTCAGCGAGGCGTTGAGTTCGCTCTGCTGTTGCGTTTCCTGATTCAACTGGATTTCGAGGATGGGGTCGCGCAGGCTCTCGATTTTTTGCATGACCACGCCGGTGCCGTAAGTGAACGATCCATAAACCACCGGATCGCCCGCTGCCAGATCGGCACGCTCGCGCGCGTATCCGGGAGTATTCGCGTTGGCCACGTTGTTGGACGTGGTGGCCATCGCCTCCTGGCTAACCGAGAGCGCGCTTAGGGCAATCGAAAGAGACCCGTTCAAACCTGACATAGCTATTCTCCAGCCCGAAGCCGGACTTCTCGCCTGAGCCAGCCGGGATCGGGCGTGTAGGTGGACGCGCAACTGCCGACCATGCGATTCAGCACGGCCAGGCTGCGTTCCAGGTGCCGCAGCAGCGACCAGTGCACTCGCGTCAGATAACGGATGCGAGACCCGAGCGTCTCCCACTCGGCTTCGAGTTGCGCCGAGCGCTCGGTTTCCGGCGTATGGCCGCACGCGCCCGCCGATGACGACGGTAAACGCCGGTCTGACTCTCGACGAAGCTCGTCTTCGAGACCGCTCCATTGCCGGCAAAGTTCGGCCTGGTGCGCGGCGCCGCGCGCAATCGCTTCCGCGTCGTTGTGCGCCAGTGCCAAAGTGCTCGACTCCAGACTCTCCGCCAGGCTGCGCAACAGCACCAGCCGCTGCTCGATCAGTTGGCTCAGTCGCGGAAGCGAAGCATCAAGATCATTCATAGCCGGACCGTTCGTCGTCATGCCAGATCGTCCAGTGTGTGTTTCGGAGTGTCGGGATCCGGGTCTGGTTGACTGCCTTCCTCCGGTTCTTCAACCGTTTTTCCGGGCCCAGGCGGACGCCTGCGACGGGGCGCGGCTTCGCGCGTATCGCCCCGCTTCTCGAGCACACGCAACAGCGCCGGATCGATCCCGTTCGTAATCAGCGGATCCATAGGTCTTGTTACCGCTCCCTTTTGGGCTCACTGCCCTAACCACGGCTTCCAGTCGCTTCTCGAATCAGCGCATCGGCAATCTGGCCGGCAGGAAGCGAATATTGACCCGTGCGGATCGCCTGCTCGAGCGCCCCAACCTTGGCCGTGCGAATCTCAGGCTGCGCCAGCACCTGGGCTTTCAACGCTTCGACCCGCGCTTGATCGAACGAGAACCGGGTTTGATCGTGTCCCGAAGTGCTCGCGGAGGTGCTAGCCGCCGCGTTCGTCGAACCCGACGCCCCAGTCTGTCCGGCTCGGCTCGGCTTGCCGCTGTCGGGCGGCTCCACTCCAAACGTTGTCAGATCGACTCTCATAAATTCCTCCTGTCCCCTGCATTTTCTATCGGCAAATTCTTAACCAACCTTAATGTTCGGACGGCGGCCCGGTGGTGGCGGCCCAGTCGCGGACCCATCAAGGCTCAATTCCAAGATCGGCAAAGTCCGGAAAAACTTTAGCTCCCAATATCACACCCCCGTACTACCCCCACCCGGTACCTTTGGTGGCTGCAAATGGTCGAGGACGAGCCGGGCGATGCCAATGCCGCCACGAGCCGCAATTGCCTGCGCCAGCGCCGTGCTCCCCATCTGGCGATAATCGCTCGCCCCCGGCGTCTTCGCGTCCCCGGAGTCACCGGCAAAGGTCTTCTGCAAAGCGTCGAGCAGCGGGGTCAGCAGCATGGCTTCAAAGTCCCGCGCCGCCTTTTCATTCTTTGCGGCATCCCTGGTCAGGACCGGTTTCGCAGCCGGAGGATTCGCTGCCAGCGGTGGGATCGGAGTGGAAGCAAGTGTAATGTTCATAAGGCTGGGCTCCAATGGTCGTTCGTCGATGGTCGTTAGTCGTTTAGATAACCTCCAGGTCGGCATCGAGCGCTCCCGCCGCCTTAATGGCCTGTAGTATCGAGATCACGTCGCGCGCGGTTGCGCCCATGCTTTGCAATCCCGAAACCAACTCGTCAATGCTGGCGCCTTCGCCGATTTCGAGACGCTTCGCGGGACTATCCTTGACTTGCACGTCGGTCTGCGGGACAACCTCGGTTTTCCCGTTCGAGAGCGGCGCAGGCTGGGAAACGGAATACTCGGTTGAAATCTGGACAGAGAAGCCGCCGTGCAGAATGGATACCGCTCCGAGACGCACGTCTTTCCCCATCACGATCGTCCCGGTGCGTTCGTTGACCACGACCCGGGCGCGCCGGTGCACGGCAACGGCGAGATTCTCAATCCTGGCTAGGATCGCTGTCAGGTTCTCGACGCCGGTTGCCGCCGGATCGACTTCCACTCGTCCGCCGTCGCGGGCGCTCGCCACCACGTGCCCGAATTCCTGATTGATAGCGCCGGAGATTTCCCCCGCCGTCGAAAAATCCGGCTCCCTTAACAGCAGCGAAACCGGACTCAGGCGGTTGAAATCGAAGGCCAGACTGCGTTCCACCCGCCCTCCCGCGGGAACTCTTCCCGTGGTGGGATGATTCATCTGTTTGCTTGCACCCTGACGTCCAACGGCAAACCCTCCCACGGTGATCGGACCCTGGGCGGCGGCGTAGACCTGTCCGTCCGCGCCATAAAGCGGGGTGAGCAGGAGTTGGCCACCTTCCAGGCTCTTGGCATCGCCGACTGAGGAGACGGTTACGTCCAGCGACATGCCCGGCCGCGCGAATGCCGGCAGGCTGGCGGTCACAAACACCGCCGCCACATTCTTGACCACCGCTGTCGCTGGCGGAATCTGCGCGCCCATGCGCTGCATGATGTTGGCCAAGGTCTGGGTCGTGAATACGGTCTGCTGGCTATCCCCGGTCTGGGTAAGCCCCACCACCATGCCATAGCCGATCAGGGGATTTTCCCGCACCCCTTCGACGCTGGTCAGGTCGCGGATCTTGATCACGACCGGTTCGCTGGCAAAGACTTCGGTGGCAAAGAGAACGACCCCCACGGAAAGCGCTAGCAGCAGAAACCCAGTCGACCGAGCGGCTTTCACATTCATTGGAATAAGGCTCCTAAAAATCCAAAATGCGCAGGATGGCGCGCAATACCGGATGCTGCGGCCGCACCCCGTCCGAAATCACACCCTTGCCCTTGATCTCCAGTTCCAGATTGCCGACGGCGTCCGAAACGACCGTGTTCTTCGGTCCGATATCGCCCCGGCGCACGACCCCGCGCAACACGATGCTCTGCTTCTCGTGGTTCATGTTAACCACGCGCTCGGCCTCGATGACCAGGTTGCCGTTCGGGAGAACCGCGACCACTCGTCCCGACAGGTTGGTGATCACGCTCGTGGCCGACGAAGCCTGGCCCTTGCCGGACAAAGCCTCGGACGAGTGCAAACCGAGCAGGCTCTGGGCTCCTCCCGTCCCGAGGACGGGCACCGAATCCACGCCCCCACTGGTCGTGAGCGTGCGTCCCGTGCTCACGGAGGCGGCGTTCGACGAGGTCACCCCCTGCACCACGACGATCTCAATCGTGTCGCCGACGGCCATGGCCTTGTAATCGGCGCTGAGCGAAGCCATCCGTCCCGCATCCACCCAGATGCTTCCCAGGGAGAGCACGGGTGCCGCCGGCTGCGCCATCTGAACTCGAGCCAGATACTTTGCCAGACTGTCCTTCCGCGCGTCCCGCTTTGAGGCATGCAGCCAGCCCGTCATCGGCAGGAGCAAAAGCACGCAACACACGACCGTTTTCACTTTTTGCTCTCCTTACTCCCTAACCGCACTTTCCGATCGGACCGTTTTCACTTACGGACTAATACTGCGGGATAACTTCCAGTCGTGCGGGACCGGAAATCCGCGCCCGGAAAATGTTCCCCTCCTCGCCGCGCACGCGAATGATTTCCCCTTCGCGGCCGCGCTCCAGGCAAGTCACACTCGCGCTCATTCGCAAACGGTCGGAAACAAACACGGCTGTCGCCCGGTCTCCGGCGCGCACGATTGGCTTCCGCAGAGGTTTCGGCGGAACCCCCTGCGCCGCATGCCGCCCCGAAGCCATCCGGCACGGCGCGGCTCGCGTGCCCGAGTCCGCGTTGCCGCCGTCGTCTCCATGGTCATGGACGCGGTCATGGACATAGACCAGGAACGGCAGGCACTCGCCGGGCTCGCCGCATTCCAGACGGAATTGAGTGCGTCGCGGACCCTCGTCCCAGCAGGCGGACGTCACCCGCAGACTTCGTCCGGCCAGCGCCGGCAGAGCCGCCGACAGATCCAGATCCTCGACCCGCGGCAACTGCCGGCCGGAAAGCCCGCGTATGCGGAATTCCGCCTCGACCGCCTGCCATACTTCCTGCCGTGTTACCGGTGTTGCCGTGTCCGGCGGAACCGGTGACTCTTCGGCCCAGGACTTTTCGATCAAGAGCGTGGCCGGGAACCACGAGCCCAATAGGATTCCCCAGGCGAACAGGAAACGGGCGAGAATCGATCGGGTCGTCACTCCGGCGCTCCTACTTTCCCAGTTGGTTGACCAGCTGAAGCATTTGATCGGCAGCGTCGACCACGCGCGAACTGGCTTCATAGGAACGCTGGGCCACGATCATGTTGATGAACTCATCGACCACGCTGACGTTCGACTGTTCCAAATAGCCTTGCTCGATCTGTCCTAAACCGTCGGCGCCACCCGGCGTGCCAATCGCGGGATCTCCCGAAGCGGTGGTGGCAAGATACAGGTTCTTGCCCATGCTGTTTAATCCGCCGGGATTCGGAAAGAGCGCGAGTTGCAGGCTGCCCACCTGCTGCGCCGCAATTTGCCCGGCCAGCGTGACTGACACGGTGCCATCCGGCGCGATGGTGACCGAGGTGGCGCCCGGCGGTATGGTGATGGAGGGCTGCAGCGGATTCCCGTCGGAGGTCACCATATTGCCTTGCGCATCCTGGTGGAAGGCGCCGCTGCGCGTGTAGGCGATTTCTCCGGTCGGCAACAGTACTTGAAAGAGTCCCTGGCCTTCGACCGCCAGATCGAGCGGATTCCCCGTCTGACTCAGGTCGCCTTGCAACTGGATGATCTCCGACGCCGCCGAGCGCGTACCCAGTCCGATCTGCAGGCCCGTCGCCACCGTGGTCTGCTGCGAGGCGGCCGCGCCCGGCATCACCGTGCTTTGATAGATCAGATCCTGAAACTGCATGCGCCGGCTCTGGAAACCGGCGGTACTGGAGTTCGACAGATTATTGGCAATGGTATCCAGATTGGTTTGCTGCGCCTGCATTCCGGTGGCGGCGGTGTAGAGTGCTCGGAACATGATTTTCTCCTAAACCTTTGCCAGATCGCTGCTGGCGATGCGGTTAAATTCAGTGTCAAACAACGTCATGGCGCGCTGCAGCATTTCCGCCTGCCGCTCGACTCCGATCAGCGTCACCACCGAAGCGATGGAATTCACGTTCGAAGATTCCAGCGCGCCCTGTTTGAGCGCCGGCTGCCCGGCCGGTTTTGCACTGCCCGCGGGGGCATCGAGCAAGGTTCCTCCTTCAGAGGTGAGTTGGGTCCCGGGAGCGAATTCCACCAGCTGAATGCGGCCCGCGACCGCGCCGTTCACCGAGAGCGTCCCATCCGAAGCGATCGAGACGGCTCCGGGCGGAACGTTGATCCCGCCTTTGTCTTTGAGCTTAAGGTCGCCGAGCACAAGATCGCCCGCCGCTGTCACCAACTGCCCGCCGCTGGACACCTGGAAACTTCCGCTGCGCGTGTAGCGGAGGCCGCGCGCGGTCTGAATCGCAAAAAAACCGCTGCCTTCAATCCCCACATCCAGCGGGTTTCCGGTCTCGACCAGATTGCCCGCTGTCATATCCAGACGTGTCCCTTCGAGCACTCCGAAGTTGTTGGTGGCCAAATTGAGCACATTCGGCACGGTGGGACGCGACACCGCCAGCAGCGACTGAAAGGTCGTCTGCTGACCTCGAAACCCGGCTGTGTTCAGG
The DNA here is from genome assembly GCA_963767605.1 of uncultured Acidobacteriaceae bacterium. Classification (GTDB taxonomy): domain Bacteria; phylum Acidobacteriota; class Terriglobia; order Terriglobales; family Acidobacteriaceae; genus Acidiflorens. The sequence continues at coordinate 416,128 of CAVYEP010000014.1, forward strand.
TTGGCAAGATTGTGGGCCGAAACTTCGAGCGCCTGGCTCTCGGCCCGTAACCCCGCACACGCTGCATAAAATCCGCTGTCCACATCGGCTCCTAGTGGTTAGACAGGAAGCAAGCCAATCGCCATGACACGGAGGTTAAGGCTTTCACAGAAAACATTGTTCTGAACCGCTTAGGAGTAGCCGCCGGAGGAAGGAACATTGCAGGCGTCTTAGAAATTCGTGGGCAGTTCGCGGACGGGAAAACTCTGCCGGGCAGCACCGTGAACCCGGCAAGATTTTCTTGGGGAAGGTGAAGATGCAGGTCTTAGGTCTTAGGTCTTAGGAAAATCGCGCCCAAGCTTCTCCTAAGACCTGAGACCTAAGACCTGGGACCTGACACCTTGCCTTCAGCGCTGCAGTTGAAGGCAAACGGCAACCGGCGCGCCCTCGAACAGCAGAACCGTGTCTACCACATCCCCGTCGGCCATCGAACGGAATCTGTATTCTCCGCCGCTGATGACGGTCGGCACGCTCAACAGGCAGCGTTCATCCGTGCCCGCAAGCTTGTTCTTGAAGTTTCCCGCGATCATGTTGCAGATCTCTCCGAGCGCGTCCGCTACTTGTTGTTCGGCCTCGGCCGCGTCCCCCAGCATGGACTTGGCAACCTGGCGGGCGGTCTCGGCGTCGCAGCGGACCGTCAGAACTCCGCACAGTGACCCGGCCAAACCGACCATGGCGGTGAATTCCCCGTGCACCGGATGCTCGGATGGCGTTACCGGCTTCAACCGGCAACCCAGCATGATTTCGAAGACCTCCTCGACCGCAAGATCGAGAATCGGCAGCCAGCTCTCTTTGTGAGCCCGCGCGGAAGATGAGATGTCCGTACTCACGGTCTTCTCCCCAGCAAGGGCACCACATGCTCTTTCACTTGATCGGGAGTGAAGGGCTTGCGAATGTAGCCGCGAGCGCCGGCCGAAAGGGCCGCCACCACGTGCGATTCGCTGCCTTCGGTGGTGATCATCACAATCGGAACCCCTTTGGCGTTTTCCACCACGGCCACTTGGCGGACGAACTCCAGTCCGTCCATCACGGGCATGTTGATATCGCACAGGATGAGGTCGACCGCGTTGTCCCGCAACGCGATCAGCGCTTCGGCCCCGTTCGAGGCTTCCACCACCTTTTCCAGTTCGATGCCCGCCTGGCGCAGCGAACGCTCAACAATTTTGCGCATCACCGAGGAGTCATCGATAATGAGCGCTCGGACTTTATCCATAGTTCCCACCACTCTGCGGTTTTCACCGGCGGGCCAAGAAACCGCGCACCACAATCTTCCGGCTGACTTGCTGTACATCGGCAGTTCGACCCGGCGCTTTAGGGAACGTGTGACAAGCTGGCAACTGCTTCAGTTCTCAATTGCCAGTTCCAGAGCTCAGCCAACCTCGCTCTCGGGTAGAGCTTTGCAGAACCCAGACTTCCGTAACCTGGCGAGCGTGCCAAGTGGAGATGGGACCTTTGGCAGGACGTTGCCGGCCCCGGTTCCTTCAGCTACCTTTACCATCCGGGAATCCGTTATGCTTAATGCAGGCCTATGACCCTGCTCGACGCCCAGCCCTACGACCCCGCGAAAGCGCGGCGGCGCAAGATCAAGATCGCGGCCACCGTCGCGGTCGTAATCGTCATGGCCGCGCTCGCCTGGATGTACCGCAACTGGCCCGAAGAGCGCTGCGTGGACAAGTTCTTTGCCGCGCTCGAACATCAGCACTACGAAGACGCTTACGGCATTTATTTCAACGATCCCGGCTGGCTTCAGCACCGGCAGAAATATTCCCAATACACCTACGCGGACTTCTATCGCGATTGGGGACCGGGCGGGGAGTGGGGCTTAATCAAGTCCTACAGGATTTATGGATCGGCCAACACAAAAGGTTTGGGCGGCGGAGGCGTCGTGGTCGAGGTCGTCGTCAACGAGCGTTCCGAGCACGCCCGCATGTTCGTGCAGAAGTCGGATAAGACACTGACCGTGTATCCGTTCTAGCTCGTGTTTAGCTGCTCTAGCTCGTGTTTAGCTGCCGAGCTGCGCTCGGCTTGGACGGGCGAGGCGCCCGTGCCCACACGAACTAACCCGCAATCTGCGCCAGTGTCTTCTGCAGCGACGCCTCATCTCCCACCGTCGCGCAGGTCTTCGAGCGGTCGATCTGCCGCATCAGTCCCCAGAGAACTTTTCCCGGGCCGACTTCAATGAACAGACCAACCCCCTTCTCGATCAGCAGCCGCACCGACGGCTCCCATCTCACCGCGCCCGTCACCTGGCGAATCAGAGCTTCGCGCGCAGCCTCCGCCGAAGTGATGACCGCGGCGTCGACGTTGCAGACCACTGGACATAACGGATTCTGAAAACTCAGCGCGCCCAGATCTCGCGCCAGACGATCCTGCGCCGGCTGCATCAGCGCACAATGGAAAGGCGCGCTTACCGGCAGGCTCACCGCCTTCTTCGCTCCGCGTTCAGTAGCTAGCTTGATGGCGCGGTCGACCGCGCCGGCGTGTCCCGAAATCACGATTTGCTCGGGCGAGTTGATATTGGCCGCCTGGCAAACTTCTCCCTGGGCGGCGTCGTTCGCAGCTTCGCCGACTTGGTCGAGCGTCATCCCAAGAATGGCCGCCATCGCACCCACGCCCACCGGCACCGCTTCCTGCATATACCGGCCGCGATTGCGAACCGTCCGCACCGCATCGGCAAACGTCAGCGTGCCCGCTGCCACGTGCGCCGAGTATTCGCCCAGGCTGTGTCCGGCAACAAAATCCGGCCTCAAGCCTTTTTCTTGCAGCACGCGCCACGCCGCGACTGACGCCGTCAGAATTGCCGGCTGCGTAATCTCGGTCAGCTTCAATTTTTCTTCCGGACCTTCAAAGCAAAGAGCGGACAGTTTGTAGCCCAGCGCCTCATCCGCTTCCTCAAAGGTTCGACGCGCCACCGGGTAATTAGCAGCCAGCTCTTTGCCCATGCCAACCGCTTGTGAACCCTGGCCGGGAAAGAGAAATGCGATTTGAGAAGAACTGTTAGTCACATTGAGTATGAGGTCAGAGGTAAGAGGTCAGATTGCAGAGGTAAAGTCGCGGATCGAAAACGCTATTTGCACGATAGGTTTTAACCTCTGCAATCTGACCTCTTCCCTCTGACCTTCCTAAGTCGGCACGGCAGCGCTCAGTTCCGCCAGCTCGCGCTCGATCGCTTCGTTGACTTTTCCCTCGGCGAATTCCGCCGCTACTCGCACCGCGTTCTTGATGGCATTCGCATTCGACGATCCGTGCGTGATGATGCACACGCCTTTGACACCCAGCAGCGGCGCGCCGCCATATTCGGTGTGATCCAGCCGCTTCTTGAAGTCGGAAAACGCGTTGCGCGAAAGCAGCGCGCCCACCTGCCGCGTGATCGTCGCCTTCAAGGTTTCTTTCAGCACAGTTCGCACCATCCGCGCCAAGCCTTCAGAAATCTTCAACGCAACATTGCCGACAAATCCGTCGGCCACGATTACATCCACATGGCCGTTATACAAATCGCGGCCCTCCACATTGCCAATAAAGTTGATCGGCAACCGCTTGAGCAGTGGAAACGCCGCGCGCGTCAGGTCGTTGCCTTTGCCTTCTTCTTCTCCGATCGAAAGCAGCCCGACCCGCGGATGCTCCATGCCGAAAATCGAACGGCAGTAAATATCGCCCATCACCGCGAACTGTTCGAGATTGTTGGCCGTGCAATCCACGTTCGCGCCCACGTCGAGCAGAACGGCCGCCGCGTTCAGCACCGTGGGAAATGCCGCCGCCAGCGCCGGACGATCTACACCCGGCAGCGCGCCAAGTACCACTTTGGCCGTGGCCATGGCGGCGCCCGTGTTGCCCGCCGTCACAAAGCCCGCGGCGCGCCCCTCGCGCACCAGCCGCAATCCAACGCGGATCGACGAATCGCGCTTGGCGCGAATCGCCTCCACTTTGTCGTCCATGGTGATGACTTCGCTGGCGTGCACCACGTCCACCGGCAACCGCCGGGCCCCGGGATAGCGCGCCAACTCGGCTCGCAGCCGCGGTTCCGGGCCCACCAGAAGCACGCGGATGCCGTTATGGCGCGCCGCCTGCAATGCGCCTTCAATCTCAGGCTTCGGCGCCTTGTCGGACCCCATCGCATCGAGTGCGATTACGCTAGGCATGGAAAGAAGAAGGGAACTAGGACTTCTCTGCGACCTCTACCACTTCGCGGCCCTTGTACGTTCCGCACTTCGGGCAAGCGCGGTGCGGCATTTTTTGCTCGTGGCAGTTCGGACACTCCGAAAGCGAGTGCTTGGAAAGCGAGTCATGCGCCCGCCGAGTGGCGGTGCGCTGTTGTGAATGTCTGCGTTTCGGATTCGGCATGATATTCCTTTTTCTGCTCTCAGTTCTCAGTTTTCAGTTCTCAGTCAACCCGCTTCTACTGAGAACTGACGACTGAGAACTGACAACTTTCTACTGATTCAACTTGTCTCGTATTTCTTTCAGTGCCGACCACCGCGGATCCTCGACCTCGTCCACGCACGAGCACTGAATTTCGTTCAAGTTCTTGCCGCAGTGAGGACATAAACCTTTGCAATCTTCGCGGCAAACCGTCTTCAGCGGTAGCGCCAGAAGCACCTGCTCGCGCAGAGTGTCTTCCAGCAATAGCCCCTCACCCTGGTAGTACCCGATCTCAGCCTCGGCATCGGTGACCGAAAGCTCTTCGTGCCCAGCGTCGGTTCCGAGCGGCCGGTACAGAAGATCGAAACTGCGCTCCACTTGGTGCACGACCGGATCCAGACAGCGCGCGCACGCCACTTCCAGGCTCGTCTCCAGCTTGCCTTTCACCCGGATGTCCTGCACCACCTTGTGCTTGCCGTGATGCTCTTCGACCAGGTCCGCCCGGCCCTCGCTGCGTAGCGGCGACCGCTGCCGCACCTCGTCACCCAGATCGATCGCACCCGGGCTGAACTCCTCCCGGAAATCAACCGGGTGAATCTCCAGATCCTCAATTTCGATGAGCATTGGAACCTCCGCCGCCCCCACTCAAATTACCGCAAAGGCCCGCGGAGTGCGCACAGAGACGAAAGTCTCTCAGGGAGCAATATCTAAGAATAAAGGGCTTAAAACGGGGTGTCAAGGAAAGGTGCCTTATGGAAAAAAGACCCTCTGCATTATACTGATGTCTTGGCGATGGAGTTCGCCGTTAACCGCCTCCCGGGCTAATGACTCCTACAGAATTTTGCAGGAGGACTCCCTCGCTTGACCTATCTCTGGATCGCGCTCGGCGCCGTCGCTGGAGCCAGCGCCCGCTACTTCCTTAGCACGCTCATCGCCCGCGATTTCGTATCCGCCTTCCCTTACGGCACGCTGCTGATCAATATCACCGGCAGCCTCATTCTCGGATTTTTTCTCGTCTTCTCCACCGAACGCGTGCTGCTCGACCCGCGCTGGCGTCTGCTGGTTGCCATCGGCTTCTGCGGTTCGTACACCACGTTCTCCAGCTACGCCTTCGAAAGCTTCGCGCTGATGGAGCAGGGACAGTGGCTCCTGACTGGTATCAACATTGTGGCCAGCAACGCGCTCTGCCTCGCCGCCGTCCTCGCCGGCGCAGCCTTGGCGAGGGGGTTGTAGAATGGCAGCCGTTATGGCCGTTCAAGTCACCATCTATCTCACCGAAGGCGATTCCTGGCACCATCGTCCGCTGCATCTCGAAATCCTGAAATACCTGCGCGAAGAAAATTCCTTCGGCGCCGTGGCCTACCACGCCGTAGCCGGCTTCCTCGGAAGAGGCAAAGTCCACACTGCCCACCTGGTCGAAGCCGGAGGCCAGTTGCCCGTCGTGATTTCCTTCGTAGATACCGACGAACATGTGAGCCGCGTTCTGCCCAAGCTCCGCGAGATGGCCGCCCACCGGCTCATCGTGCGCGAGAACGTCGTCCTCGAGCAGGGCAGTTTGGACTGAAGGAAACTAGGGACGACACGGACGAAGTAAAGCGGGAGCTGTACTGGTGCTCCATGCAATGCGGCCCCCGGAATCAAGAGGGAGTTGTATCAGTCAAGGCAATGAGTTCAGATCGCCGGACAAAAGATGCGATGCCCCTCGCCGTATCTGACGAGCCGCGAGTCTCTGGTTCTCGGCCCGATTCGGGTTCATGCGGCGTGGTGGGCGTAGAAGCGGACAAACTGCTTCGCATTGCCAGCCTGGCCGAGCAGTTCAATGACATCCAAATCGCGGAGGATGCCCGTTCCGCCGCCGAGCGCATTGCGGAGGGACGCTTTTACGTGGCCTGCGTCGGCCAGTTCAAACGCGGCAAGTCTACATTGTTGAATGCCTTGATCGGTGAGCCCATCCTGCCCAGTGGAGTGGTTCCAGTCACGGCGGTCCCCACCATCTTGAGGTTCGGAGAGACCCTCGGGGCACGGGTTCGCCTAAGAAGCGGCGAATGGACGGAGATTGCCGTCGCCGAGATTGAACAGTACGTGTCTGAAGTACGGAACCCGGAGAACAGCAAGGGAGTTGCCGGGTTGGAAGTGTTTGTGCCGAGCCCGCTACTGGCCGAGGGCATGTGCTTCGTCGACACCCCCGGGCTAGGGTCCGTGTTCGCTGGGAATACTGCTGCCACACACGCATTACTCCCTCACATCGACGCCGCCATCGTCGTCATCGGCGCCGATCCTCCAATCGCTGGAGAGGAATTGGCGCTGGTCGAAAGCGTTGCCAAAGAGATTCCCGACATCCTGTTCGTCTTGAACAAGGCAGATCGCGTCAGCGAGTCCGAGCGGGATGCGGCCGTTTCCTTCACCCGACAGGTGCTTGCAAAACGGCTCCAGCATCCTGTCCGGTCGATTTTTGAAATCAGCGCCCTCGAACAACTCGACCAAGGTGGTTCTCAAAGAGACTGGGCTCAGCTCGTAGATGCACTGGAGCAGTTGGTGCAGCAATCAAGCCGGCAACTTATCCGCAATGCTGAGGATCGTTCGGTGCGACGCTTGTCTAGCCAACTCCTCGTTGTGGTAAGGGAAGAGCGAGACGCGCTGACTCGGCCCTTTGATGAGTCTGAGAGGAGAATCGGCCAACTGCGCGAGATCGTGTCGCAAGCCGAGCAGTCACTAAACGATCTCGGATACCTGTTCTCAGGCGAACAGCAGCGTTTGTCAAAGACCGTTAGTGATCGTCGAGATGCCTTCCTCAAGTCTGTCCGAGATGGGGCGCACCGCGAACTGAGCTCGGCCCTCAAATCGCTGCCGCGAAATAACGGGCCCCAGTATCGGCGATCTGCCATGCGGGCCTCTCAAGATGTGGCTCGAAATCACACCCTGCCATGGTTGGAAACCGAGAAGACAAAAGGAGAGGAGGCGTACCGCAAGATAGCGAAGAGATTCACCGACTTGACAACTGATTTCCTGTCGAAGACGCGTGGTATCCGAAGCTCCGAGCTCGAGTATCTGCCAAAAGAGTTGCGTGCCGAACAGGATTTCCGAACTCGCTCTGAGTTTCAGTTCTACGAGTACATCGTCTTGGCCATTCCCGCATCCCCAGTACGTTACGTCGCTGACCTTGTGCTTGGTGCTATCCGGGCGCACTCGGTGATTGATGCCGCCGCCCACGATTTTCTCGACCTCCTTTTGGAGACCAACAGCGAGCGCGTGCGCAACGACCTTGAGAAGCGCGTAACCGAGAGCCGCCGCCATCTCGAAGCGGAGATACGCAGCGTGCTGCGTGAGCTGAGCGCCGTCGCGGAGCGGGCGCTGGCTCGGGCACGCACCGCCCACGCAGCGGGTGCCCCGTCGGTTGAATCGTCGTTGAAAAAATTGGCGGGCACTGAGGCTGAACTCGCTCGCCTAAGCGGGGCCGAAGTTTCTCATCTGGAGCATTCGTGAGTTCGATCGCCGCCGGTGTGCCGGGCCCATTCCGCCGCTTGATACACTGATGGCCAGACCACTGAGTAGCCCATGCTTCCGTGCCAGCGCCATCTCTTCGATATCCCCGACGACGTCGCCTACCTGAACTGCGCCTACATGTCGCCGCTGATGAAGCCGGCGCTGGAGGCGGGAACCGCGGGGCTTGCTCGCAAAGCGCACCCGTGGGACATCGCTCCCGACAAATTCTTTACCGGCGCAGACGAGTTCCGCGCCACTGCCGCGCAGTTCGTCGACTGCTCAGCCGACGACATCGCTATCGTGCCTTCGGCCAGTTACGGCGTCGCCACCGCCGCGCGAAATCTGCCCGTCAAGAAAGGCCAGAGCATTCTCGTACTCGCCGAACAGTTCCCCTCCAACTACTACCCGTGGCAGCGGCGCGCGGAAGAAACCGGCGCTGCGCTGAAAATCGTCCCTTGGCCTGAAAATAGCGATTGGACCGCCGCCGTTCTCGATTCCCTGACCGCCGACGTGGCCATCGCCGCCCTGCCCCACGTGCACTGGACGAGCGGGGGAAGGCTCGACCTCGTCCGCATCGGTGAGGCGTGCCGCAAGCTCGGCACCGCGCTCGCTCTCGATCTCACCCAGTCGCTCGGCGCGCTGCCTTTCAGCGTCGGCGGTTTGCAGAATGGCGTGCAGCCGGATTTCGCCGTCGCCGCCAGCTACAAATGGCTGCTCGGACCCTATTCCATCGGCCTTCTCTATGTCGCCCCGAAACGGCAGCAGGGGATGCCCCTGGAAGAGAATTGGATTCAGCGCTCGAACGCCCGCGATTTCTCGAGCCTCATCCTCTATTCGGAAGACTACGACGCCGGCGCGCGGCGTTTCGATATGGGCGAGCGCTCGAACTTCGCGCTGCTGCCGGCTGCCGTGCGCGCCATGAACCAGTTGCAGGAGTGGGGCGTCCCGCGGATCTCCAACACGGCCGGAGCGCTCAATCGCCAACTGGCGAGCGCCGCGGCTGACCTGGGTTTTTCCGCGCCCGCCGAACCGTGGCGCGCGCCTCACTACCTCTGTCTGCGGAGAAATGCCGCGATTCCGAAGGAACTCCCCGAAATGCTCGCGAGAGAAAAAGTATTCGTCAGCGTCCGCGGAAGTTCGATTCGGGTGACGCCGCACGTTTACAACACGCTCGAGGATTGCGAGCGGCTCATCGCCTGCCTGCGCCGCATCGCCCGCACTTAGGAGCTTGAGGTGCAAGTGCAATTTGTATCAGGGTAACTGCGCCTTTAGGCGCTGGTTTTGGACGCCGAAGTTCCACCACAGGCTGTTAGGAAACGACTCCAGAAATTACTGCTTAAGGGCAGTAGCGCGCCGCTGCGCCAGCGATGCCGCATCAGTGGCGGGATTTTCTTTCTCCACCTGGTCGTAAATCTTCTTCGCTTCGTCCGGCTTCTTCTGCGCCTCGTAGAACGCGGCGAGTTCGAGCTGCGCCGTCGCCTTGCTGACGACGATCGTGGGCTTGTCGATCAGCTGCTTATAAAGATCGACCGCCTGCGCGTCCTTATTCTCCGCGCGATAAACCGAAGCCAGCGCGAACTTGCCGAGTGCCGCCAGGTCGGCGTTCGAAGATCCGGCCGCCTCCTGCAAACTGCGCTCCGCTGCCGCGTTGTCGTTAAGCTGCGACGACGCCAGTCCCACAAAATAGCGCGCCATATCGGCCGTGTGCGTGTGCGGATACTTATCGACGATCCCCTGGAACTGCTTGCGCGCTGCGGTGGCACGTTCCTGCGGCGACGCGAAGGTGTCGTACCCCGGTTGCGCGGGCACGCCTGCCGGACGTACCGGCGTTTCAAAAGTACGAACCGCCGTCGAAAGCTCGGCGCTTGCCTTTTCGTCCTGTGTGTTGACGTAGTACCAACCGCCAAACGCGACCGTTGCAATGACGACCACCGCAACCGCGGCAGCAATAAGTTTCGCCTGGTGTTCCACCGTCCAGTGAGCGGCGTTCTCTGCTGCTTCGATCGTAACCTTGCTGAAGCGGTCCTGTTTCAGTTGATGCCGGGTTTCTGCGCGCACGGGCTTCCTTCTTCACTTAAAGGTAGGATGGCAATGATTCAGTCTAGCAGGCCGATTTCCAGAAGGTCAAAAAAACGCCCGTTAGAGAACCGGAGTTTGCGCCACAGCGAACGTCGGCGCCAATTATTGAGCGGCTTCGAGCAGGCCCTTCTCCGCCTTTTCCTGGCACTCGATGCAATGGCGCGTCCAGGGCACAGCTTCGAGACGCTTGGCGTTGATCTCTTTGCCGCAGGAAACGCATTCTCCGAAGCTGCCCTCGCGGATGCGGGCGAGTGCGCTATCGACCATGTTGAGCAACTGGCGGTCGTTGTTGCTCTGGCTGAACAGGAATTCCTTGTTGTAAGAACTGGCAGCGCGATCGGCGACGTCCTGCGTGGCCTCATCGTCGGCGGTGCGGCCGTCCTGCTGATTGCGGACAACCATGTGCCGCAGCTCCTGCTGCCGCGTTTCCAGTCTCTTTCTGAACGTCTCTAATTTCTTCTTATCCATGAATTGCGCCTGCGATGAAGCCGAATTCCCGTCCCACACGGGAACCAACTCCCCGCATGAAGTCAAACGAATATCCTAAGCGCGGCAGAGATCGGGCGTCAACTGGAGGGGACTGCAAGAAATACAATCGGGGCGGCGACCGGGAAGGATTGGCACCGGGGCACCGCTTCAGCGATGCCGCACCTTCCCCACGATAGAAACACCTCTTGAGAGGCGGGCGGCCGCTACGCTGCCTTCCCCATCACCGGCTCCGAGCAATGGCTGCACCGCCGGGCATCAATTGGAATCTCACTCAGGCATTCCGGACACTTCTTAGTGGTCGGATCCGCCGGCACTGCAGCCTTGCGGGTCCGCGCAATCAGCGCATTGATCGGAGTCACAACAAAAAAATACACCGCACCCGCCACCAGCAGAAACGAAATCACGGTGTTTACGAAGTCACCATAGTGAAAGGTGCTGCCCCTGACGGTCCACGTGAGCGCGGAGAAGTCCGGTGCTTTGACCAGGGCAGCAATCAGAGGCGTAAGAAGATCCTTAGTCAGAGCCGTGACCACCGACCCAAACGCCGCGCCAATCACCACGCCCACCGCCAGATCCACCACATTGCCGCGCAAAATGAACTGCTTAAACCCGGATAGCATAAAGTTTCCCTCCGCTTACAGAATGGCCGACAATGTAAATGCTCAGTGGTTATTGGTCAAGGTGCACATGCCAGGGTCGGTTTTGAAAAAAGTGCAGCGACTTGCACATCAGGTCGCTAGCGAGGATCTATCATTCGAAGACATCGTTGATCACGAAATCATCGGCTATGCCAGCTTTTAGGGCGTTCCATTGTTGACTTCCCGATCTATTCAGCTTATACATCGCTTCCAAAGTACGCAGGACATTCACGTGCGTAACGCCCTTCCCTTCGCTGTATTCACCATGTTTGATGTGAGCCCCAGCAAGAATCGTGACGATGCGATTGCTTTTCTTTGGATCCTTATCCGCCGGATCGGTCACCCCCCCCATCAGCGGAGATTGAATGTTCTCGTCGAAAGTAAGGACCAGCAAACTGTTGTGCTGCTTCGCCCAGTTGTAGTAGCCGTCGATGTGCTCCCGCAGCCACTTGTCGCCAGCCAGGATGCCGGACGGAGTCGAACCGTTGTGCATGTCATGGACAAGATTCGGGATTACAAAGGAAACAGTAGGCAGCAAATTGTAATCGGGTGGAAAGTCTTGCGGGAATCGCAGGTTTGACGAATCTGCCACCGTTTTGCCACGCGGTACATTGGAGAAGCTGACCCAGGGAGCGTGTTTGCGGGCATAAAGACCCTGCTCTGTGACCAGCGAGCCGATCTCCGGCAAACCTTCGCAATATCCCTTGAAAGAACGGCCGGCGCGGATCAACTCCTCTCCCAAATTGCTGGTTGCAAAATCGTGGTCCGGGACGCTGTCTATAAATCCGACGTGCTGATTGCTGCCCGAAAAGAGCCAGAAATAGTTCCCCTCGCTGTGGTGCTCCTCGGCATAAAACTTGGTGAGGCTCGCTCCCTCTTTCCTCAGAACGTCGTTGATATACGAGGCGTTTCTATTGCCTATAATCTGCTCGTAATCTTTATTTTCCTCCACAATGATCACAATGTGGTCGTACACGGGGAGACCCGCACCCCACGGAAGGGGCAGAGGAATATTCTCCTGCAAGGCAAGCGCTGGCCTCGCGGACAGAATACTGATGCTGGGCAATAAGACTGCCAGAACAAGCGCCAGGATTGTCGCGGTGAAACTCCTCGGCTTGGTCTCGATTGGCGCCATTCGGCATGCTCGTCAGGCGCGCGAGTCATCACCTCGTCGGCTGTTTAGCAGGGTGGCAGTCAGGCCCTTCTCAGATCCGCATCGGCATCACAATATACCGGTACTTGTATTCCTCGCCTTCCGCGGGACGCAGTTGCCCCGCCGACTGCGCGTCCTTCAGTTCCAGCTTCACTTCGCAAGACCCGGTCGCTTTGATGAAGTCCATCAAATATTGCGCGTTGAATCCGATCGCCATTGGCTCGCCGTCATAGGCAACTTCAATCGAATCCTCGGACTCGCCCGTCTCGGTTGACGATGCGGAAATCTTCAACTCGCCTTTCTCCAGCCGCAGCCGGACGGCGCGCGACCGCTCATCGGCAAACTGCGCCACGCGCGCGATCGCCGCTCCCAGCTCTTCGCCCTGCAATGCAATCGACTTCGAGATGTCCTTCGGCAGCACCGCTTCATAGTTGGGAAACTGCCCCGTCAGCTGCCGCGATGTCAGCAAACGCGGCCCCACGCGGAAGAACAGCGTCGACTCGTCCTTGGCGAAGTCAATAGTCTCGACATCGGAATCCAGCAGCGATTTCAACTCATCCATCGCCTTCTTCGGAATCAGCGTCTTCATCTCGCCCGAGACGCCTTCGAACTTCTCTGCCCCGCGCTCCACATGCGCCAAGCGGTGGCCATCGGTCGCAACCATGGTGATCGACTCCGGCTTCAGCACCATTAACGCCCCATTCAGCGTGTAGCGTGACTCCTCGCTGGCAATCGCGAATCCCGTCTTCCCAATCATCGACCGCAGCACCGCCGCCGGAATCTTGATCGCTCCCGCCGCCGGAAACACCGGCAGGCCTGGGAAATTCGACTTTGCCATCCCCACCATCTTCGTGTTCGACCGGCCGCAGCGAATACTGACCCAGTGGTTTTCAAGCAGTTTGATGGTGATATCGGCGTCGGGCAGCAACTTCACGTAGTCGTGCAGTTTGCGCGCGGGAATTGTGCAGGCGCCTTCTTTTTTCACTTTGGCGTTGCAGGACGTCCGCAAGCTCAGGTCAAGGTCGGTCGCGGTCAGCGACAATCGATCCCCCGCGGCCTCAAAAAGATAATTGGAGAGGATGGGAATCGTGGTCTTGCGCTCCACGACACCCTGAGTCGCTGTCAGTTCGCGAAGTAGTTCAAATTTGCTGACCGTAATTTCCATGGTCGTTGTGGCTGCGGCAGGGGCGGCTTCCACCGGCATATTGGGTCTCCCAACTCTAGAACTGGTTTGAACCATATGGCCTTGGGTAGGCACGGCTTCAGCCGTACCGCTAAGTCCCGCCCGAAAGCGGGCTCTGGCCCCCGAGGTCCTAAACTTTCAAAAGCTGTCAAACCAGCTCTACTTCTGTTCTCTTCTTATATCAAATGCAAAAGCAATAAAACCAGTAGTAACCGTAGGCGCTTCGGAGAAGTGGAAAACTGGCCCAGATCCCTCCGCTTCAATTGCTTCCACATAAACCGTTCATGTGGAGAATCGCTCCCCGCATCAGTGGAGTCCATCGCAACCCGCGGACTCTTCTCCGGTTTCTGTCCCGTCTCGCACAGTTTTCACAACCACTTCACAGTCGGAAGGCAGGAAGAACGGCCTGAAGAGTGGAAAATGTGGTCGAAACCGCCCCTTACGCGCCCAATTGCTCGGTCAATTTATTGAGCAGCCTGTTCAAATCCTTGTCGTTCTTGCGAACCTCTTCAATCTTGTCCACCGAATGCAACACGGTTGTGTGATGCTTGCCACCGAACTGGCGTCCAATTTCGGGCAGGGAAGCTTCCGTGAGATGTTTGGCCAAGTACATCGCAATCTGCCGGGGATAGACGATGGAGCGCGAATTGTTCTTCGCCTTGATTTCCACCAGGCGCAGGCCGAATTGCTCGGCTACCGCCTTCTGAATGGATTCAATCGTCACCTTGCGCGCCTGCGAATCGATGAAATTCTTCAAGACCTGCTGCGTGTAGGGAAGCGTAATCTCCGCCCCGATCAGCGAAGAATGCGCCACCAATCGGATCAGCGCGCCTTCCAACTCCCGCACGTTCGACCGGATGTTCGACGCAATAAACAGCGCCACATCCGTCGGCAGCGTGACCCGTTCCTGCTCCGCCTTCTTTTGCAGAATGGCGACTTTCGTCTCCAGGTCTGGCGGCTGAATGTCGGCAATCAGCCCCCACTCGAACCGGCTCCGCAAGCGGTCCTCAAATTCCGCCAACTCTTTCGGCGGACGGTCGCTGGCGATCACGATCTGCTTCATCGACTCGTGCAGTGCATTGAACGTGTGAAAGAACTCTTCCTGGGTACGCTCTTTCTGCGCCAGGAACTGGATGTCGTCAATCAGCAGTACGTCCATCGTCCGGAATTTATCCCGGAAGCTGATCATCTTGTCGTAGCGCAGCGAGTTAATCATCTCATTGGTGAACTTCTCGCTCGATACGTAACAGATCGCCGCTTGCGGCGTCCGTCGCTTGATCTCATGCCCAATCGCCTGCATCAGGTGCGTCTTGCCCATGCCGACGCCCCCGTACAGAAACAGCGGGTTGTAGGCTTTCGAAGGCCGCTCCGCCACCGCCTGGCACGCCGCGTGCGCGAACTGGTTCCCGCTGCCGATCACGAACGCGTCAAACGTATACCGCGGATTCAGTTGCGCCGCGCTGTCCCAGTCGAACCGCCCCTGCGCCGGATGCAATCCCGATGCCGCTTGTGGACCCGCGCCAATATTCGGGCTGGGAGCCGAAAGCCCCCCGTTGTGCCGGATCGGCGTGTTCGAAGGATCGTCCTCGGCGGTTACGAATTTCACTTCCTCGTACCCCAGTCCGAGGTTGTCGACCGCTTCCTGAATCAGATCCGCGTATTTGTCGCTGACGTGACGGAATTCGGCCGTCGGGATCCGTACGAACAACACTTTATTACTGGCGTGGCTGTACCGCGTCGGCTTCAACCAGGTGTCGTAGGAGTGCCGGTTGACTTTCTTTTCCAGGGCGTCCAGGATGCGCACCCAGGGGTTCGGGATGATGGCAGAACTAGTAAGCGACATTTTTTATCGGAATATCGAAAGCGCCGGCGTACGAACGTCCGGGAAAAAATAGCCTTAAAATTATGAGTTCTTCGATTCCTGCAGAGCACCTTGCTGTTTTGCAGTACGGGTTGTCGGAGAAATTTATTACGAGACGAACGGCATACTAGCACAAAAAAATTCGCCGCGTCCGTGTCTTTGCAACAAAAATCTTCTGCGGAACGCTTCACTGAACGCCGATTTCCGGGCGCTGTCAAGTGTCGAGAAACTAACTGCCGCGCAAACTGTGCAACCCAGAAAAGCTCACGTAGCGACAGCCGCCCCCGGCTGTCCAGCCGAGCGCAGCTCGGCAGCTATTAAGCAACTACGACATCGTCCGCCGCTCCCTCTTCGCCGGCGCCGCCGTCTTGTAATTCCCCGGATACACCACCACCGAGCGTCGTCCGCCCTCGCCGTCACTCTCCGTGCGCAAATCTTTTTCCTCGCGCAGCGCCAGATGCACAATCCGCCGCTCCCGCGACGACATCGGCCCAAACCGGTACGGCTCGCCCGTTCGCCGCACGTGTTCCGCCGCCACCCGCGCCGCCATCTGCAACTCGTCGATTCGCAGCGCCCGGAAATTCTTGCAGTCGAACCAGATCTTCTCGTGCTCGTTCCCCTGCAAGTGCAGCACTTCGGACGCCAGCAGCTCAAACGCTCGCAGCAACTCTCCGCCACGCTCCAGCAACAGACCCGAATCCGGCCCCGCAAACTCCACCAGAATTTCCGGATGTTCCCACTCGCGCTGCTGCGCCATCGGAGGATCCACCGTGATCCGGTACTTCAGCTTGAAGCCGCCATGAGAAATAACGGCCTGCAAAAATTCCCCAATCTGTTTCGCGGCAGCAACCTTGTCAGTAATCGGCATAATTTAAGTTCTCAGTCTGTCAGCTCTCAGCTATCAGTCTTCCAGCAACGCTTCGCTTGTAGAGACGGGCTTTGCCCCGTTAACCCACCGTCGCACCAGGCAGATTTAACTGATGGCTGACGGCTGATAGCTGACAGCTACTTCTCTTTCTTCCGCGCCCGCTTCGCCATCATCTCTCGCATCTCGCGGCCCAACGACGAGCGGTTGAGCGCCGCCTGCTGCAAGATGCCGATCAACTGGCCCGCGCACCAGTACAAGCCCAAGCCAGCCGCCAGGTTCCAACTCATGAGCCCGAACATGCCCGGCATCATGATGTTCATCATCTTCTGCTGCGCCGGATCCATGCCCGCCTGCGGTGTCATTCGCTGCATCACCAGCATGGTGATGATGATCGCAATCGGCAGAATATGCATCGGATCGGGCGCCGACAGATCGTGCACCCACAGCCAGGGCGCATGGCGCAGATCCATCGCCACGTTGAGCATACGGTAATACGCGAAGAAGAACGGCATCTGGATCACGAGCGGCAAACATCCGCCCGCCGGATTCACGCCTTCTCTTTTGTACAGTTCCGAAATCTCCACGTTCATTTCGGCTTTCTTCGGATCGCGCAAACTATATTTCTTGTACTTCTCCTGAATCGACTTAATCTGCGGCGCCACGCGCTGCATCTTCAGCATCGACTTCATCTGCGACAGCCGCAGCGGCAGCAGCGCTACGTTGATGACCAGCGTCTGCAGCAGGATCGCCCAGCCCCAGTTCGCGACAATGTGCCCGTGCATCCACTTCAACCACAAAAACAGCGGTCGCGCGATGATCCCCAGCCAGCCGAAGTCGATGATCGCGCGCAAATCCGGTTCCGCGCCTGTGATCCCCGGCACCGCGACCGATTGCAGATCCGCCAGCGCCTTCGGGCCCACATAGATTCTGGCTTCGGTTGCGCCCTTCGTGCTGCCGACCGCCGCGCCCAGCACCTCGACCTTATCCATCTGCTTGCTGTCGCCGCCGTGCGGAATCTCAATCGCGCTGCGCAGCATCACCATCGCCGCGTTCTCGGGATCGCGCGGCAAAAATACCGCCGCGAAATATTGGTCCGAAACTCCCGCCCAGTGGAACGGTCCCGGAATGGTCGCGCCGCCAATCACCTTGATCGAAGGTAAGATCGTCCAGCTGCTAGTCGACAACCGTTCGACGGTATGGCCGTATTGATAAGCCATCTGGCTGGTCGCATACTGCGCGCCGTTCGTCTGGTCGCCGAACCCCGCCGGCCACATCGGAAACGCCGTGACCTGCGTCCCCTTCACATAAACCGCCGTCTTCACCCCAACCACATAACTCTCGCGATCGAACGTGAAGGTCTTCTCGACCGAAACGTCGCCGTCGGAATAAGCAAACTTAATATCCTGTGGAGCGACGGGCGCCCCCGCCCGTCCATTCTCAGCGCCAGAAGAAGAAGTAGTAGTGGTGGCAGATGACGAACCGGATTGCTGAGAACTGAGACTCGTCATCACATACAGCGCCGAGTTCACCTGGTCCCGCAACCCCGCGTCATAAGTCCACAACGTCAGCGGATACCCATGCTTCTCCGAAGCCGCGCGATTCACCAACTCCAATTGCCCGCCCTTGTCGTCGGTATATTTCTTCAGCACCCACGACTTCACCCGCCCGCCGCGATTGGTGAACACGATCCGGTAGACGTCATTTTCAACCACGGTCTCCGACTCGCTAGTGGCCTCGACCGGCGCCACCTTCGTACCTGCGGCGCCATGTTCGGTAGAAGTTTGTGCGGGAGGTGGTGTGGGACTTTGCGAAGGAAGTTGCGCCTGATTCTGCGCCGCCGCTGGCGGACTCGCCGGTTTCGCCGGAGGCTGCGGCCCATACTTCTTCAACAGCGGCTGGAACAGCATGATGATCAGGAAGGTCAGCGCAAACACCAGCAGCAGCCTGCGCTCCATCCCGGGTTCTTGTTGCGGATTATTAAATTCAGCCAAATCAGTCGCTCGCTACTGGGTCATGTGGGGACGGGCGCCCTCGCCCGTCCAGCCGAGCGAAGCTCGGCAGTTGTCGGTTAGGTGGATGCCCCCACTCCTCGCGCACTTTGCGACCAGCAGGCGGTTTCTCGACCGGGTCGTACCCGCCCTTGGCCAACGGATGACACCGCAACAGCCGCCAACCCGCCATCAGTCCGCCGCGCACCACGCCATGCCGCTCGACCGCTTCCATCGCGTATTCTGAACAAGTGGGCGCGTAGCGGCACGACGGCGGAAACGCTGGCGATATCCACCGTTTGTAAAGCCGCAACAGCCCCAACAGGGCAGACTTCATTTCTCCACCAGTTTCTTCGCGATCGCGTCCAGCGCCCGTCCCACTTCTTCGAGCACCACGGCAAACTCCAGCTTCAGCACCGACTTCTTCGGATTGATTACTACATCCACTGCGCCCGCGCCCTCAAGCGCCGAACGCCGCAGCCGCACCGCTTCGCGCAGCCGCCGCTTGATCCGGTTCCGCTCTACCGCGCCGCCCAACACACGGCCTACCGTAAACCCAACGCGCGAACCCTTCTCCGGTAAAGCGCCCGCCGTCCGCCGCAAAAAGAACACGGTCATGTGCGGAGAGAAGTGCCGCCGTCCCCGCTTGTACACGCGCTCGAAATCGGAGTGCTTCAGCAGCCGCCCCGAACGCGGAAAGCCACGCGGAACGCTTCCGCCCGCCTTGGCCGCGGGCTGCTCTACACTCCCGTTCGGAGCGTCGGCGTTCACCAGCTCACGATCCCGCACAATAGTTAGTGATAATAATAACGACGGCCTTTGCTGTTCCTCGGGGAAGACTAATCGCGGAAACCCGGCGCCACGGAAACACGCTTGCGCCCCTTAGCCCGGCGGCGCGACAGCACTGCGGCTCCGCTCTTGGTCTTCATGCGAGTCCGGAACCCGTGCTTCTTCGAGCGCTTGCGCTTGTTGGGTTGAAATGTACGTTTCGGCATTCGAGAATCCCTGCTCCTGATTGAATCAGATGGCGTAAGGCAAACCGTAAGTATAAATGACGCTGAGCGCCCCGGCAAACGCCTCCATCGTGTTGGGTTTGGAAGACAGTGGTTCGACGGTGCGGGATTCAGAAGCAACCTGTAAAGTGAAACGGAAGGCTCTTCACCATGAATACGAAGCCTGCATACCGCCTGTATGTGGACGAGGTGGGAAATTCCGACCTTGAGAGCTCGACCGATCCCAACCATCGTTTCCTCAGTCTCACCGGCGTGGTGTTAGAGCTATCATACGTGGCAGACGTGCTGCACAAACAAATCGAGGGTCTCAAGAAAAGGTTTATCGGAGCACACCCAGATGAGCCCGTGATTTTACATAGGAAGGAAATGGTTAACGCCACCGGTCCTTTCTCGTTCCTGGCGGATGCGAGAGTCAAGCAGCAGTTTGACGCGGAATTGCTCAAGCTGCTCTCCGATTGGAACTACACGGTGATTACCGTCTGTCTGGACAAGAAGGCTCACAAAGAGACCTACTCCGCCTGGCGCTACGATCCCTATCACTACTGCCTGGCTGTTCTTCTCGAAAGATTTGTGTTTTTCCTCAATCGAAACCATTTCGCAGGTGACGTGATATGGCAGAGTCTCGTGGCGGAAAGGAAGACCTTCGACTGAAGAAATCTTTTGCCAGGCTTTATGAAAGCGGTACGCAGTTCGTGGAGGCGGATCAGTTCCGAAAAGCCTTGACCAGCTGTCAGCTAAAGGTCAAACCCAAGGCCAACAACATTTCGGGACTGCAGATTGCTGATTTGTTGGCCCATCCGAGTCGCAACGAGATCCTCAGGGATCACGGTCTCCTGGCTCGGGAGATAGCGCCTTTCGCGACACGCGTGATTGAGATCCTTCAAAGCAAGTACGATCAACAAGGAGGGAGAATTTTTGGGAAGAAATTTCTCTAAATAACAAAGGCCCTTTCGGGCCCGATGGCATTCGCCATCCACCTCCGGATAACCGGATTAACCTAACTTTAGCGCCTTTTTCGCCTGGAGACAAGACATTAGTTTGAGTCATGAATCTCGATGACACGATCGTCGCCATCGCCACCCCGCCTGGTCGCGGCGGCATAGGTGTAGTTCGCCTAGCCGGTCCCGAAGCGCGAGCCATAGCCCAGCCCATACTCCGCCTGAGTCGTGAACTGGAACCGGGCCGCGCCCAGCGCTGCGATCTAATCGATCCGAGCGGCGCGGACACTCCTGTCCGCGAGACTCCCGACCCCGCCCGAACTTACGTAGGGACAGCCGCCCCCGGCTGTCCAGCGGAGCGAAGCTCCGCCCCTGCCGACACCACCAAAACTCCCACCCGCATCGACGAAGTCGTAGTCACCTACTTCGCCAAGCCCCACTCCTACACCACCGACGACATCATAGAAATCTCCGCCCACGGCTCCCCCGTAGTCTTGCGCCACATAGTCGAACTCTCCCTGGCCCAAGGCGCCCGCCTAGCCGAGCCCGGAGAATTTACCATGCGCGCCTTCCTCAACGGACGCCTCGATCTAACCCAGGCCGAAGCTGTCCGCGATCTGATCGACGCGCAAACTCTTTTTCAGGCCAAGGTAGCCGCCCAGCAACTCGAAGGCGCGCTCTCCAATCGCCTGAAGCCCATCAAGCAGAAATTAGTCGACCTGATTGCCCTGCTGGAAGCGGGCATCGACTTCGCCGAAGACGACGTCTCCATCGCCTCCGACGCCACCATCCGCGATCGCATCGCCGAAGTCCAAAGCCCCCTCCAGCAACTGGCCGCCACTTTTGCCTACGGAAAGATTGTTCACGAGGGATTAACCCTGGCCATCGTCGGTCGTCCGAACGTAGGCAAATCGAGCCTGTTCAATCGCCTGGTCGAACGCGAACGCGCCATCGTCACCGCCCAGCCCGGCACCACCCGCGACCTGGTCAGCGAAACCGTCGCCATCGGTGGAATTCCTGTGGAACTGGTCGACACCGCCGGCATCCGCCAAGCCCCAGACGATGCCGAAGCCGAATCCCTCGGCATCAAGAAATCCATCGAGGCCCTCGCCGACGCCGACTTAGTCCTGGTAGTAATCGACATAAGCCAGCCCCGAAACCAAGAAGACGACGAATTACTAAGCCAGATAGAAGCCCGTCCCGCGATAGTAGTAGAAAATAAATCCGACCTTCCGGGTTCGTGTGGGGACGGGCGCCTCGCCCGTCCAGCCGAGCGAAGCTCGGCAGCGCCGCCCACAATTCAAACCTCAGCCCTGACTGGCGAAGGCATCCCCGCCCTGCGCGAGGCCATCCTCCGCCACGTAGCCGGAGACCGAACCACGCAGCAGGAATCCGGCTTTCTAACCAACGTTCGCCATCAAAAACTAGTCAACGACGCGCTCGACGCGCTCGACGACGCGACCAAAGCCGTCGCCGCCCGCGTCCCTCACGAGATGCTTCTCCTCGACCTCTACCGAGCCCTCCGCCCCCTCGACGAAATCACCGGCGCCACCACCACCGACGACATTCTCAACCTGATCTTCAGCACCTTCTGCATCGGAAAGTAGGATTTCGCCCCCGTCGACCGGCGTTTTTCCCTTACACTTCCAATCTCGGGATTGTTAGCATCACGCGATTGCCATACTTTTAAGGAGAAACCTTGGTCCCGCCGCAGCCAACTCCACCGGCCGCCCCCCTGCCAAAACAAGGCCACGGTCCCGCCGTATTCGCCGGCTTTCTCGGCTGGACCCTCGACGCCTTCGATTTCTTCCTCGTCGTCTTCTCGCTGACCGCCATCGCCAAGGAGTTTCACCGCTCTGACGCCCAGATCGCTCTCTCCCTCACTCTGACCCTCATGTTCCGTCCCTTGGGCGCCTTCATCTTTGGGCTGATGGCCGATCGCTACGGCCGCCGCCTCCCCTTGATGATCGACCTCGTCTTCTATTCCGCAGTCGAGGTAGCCACCGGATTCGCGCATAGTTTCACCACCTTCCTCGTGCTGCGCGCGCTGTTCGGCATCGGCATGGGCGGAGAGTGGGGCGTGGGCGCCTCTCTCGCCATGGAAAAGGTTCCACCCCGCCTGCGCGGCTTTCTTTCCGGCTTGCTTCAGGAGGGATACGCTTTCGGCTACCTCCTGGCCGCGGTCTGTTTCTACTTCGTCTTTCCGCGCTGGGGCTGGCGGCCCATGTTTTTCATCGGAGGACTCCCCGCCCTGCTCGGCCTCTTCGTCCGCTTCAAAGTGAAAGAGTCCGAAGTGTGGCAGAAAACTCGTCACACGAACTGGAGCAATCTGGCCCGCGAGATCTGTTCCCACTGGAAACTGTTTCTCTACCTGGCCCTCTTGATGACGATGATGAGCTTCACCTCCCACGGCACGCAGGATATGTACCCGACCTTCCTCCAGCGTCAGTGGGGCATGGGTGCGACCAAGCGGGCCGTCATCACCGCCATCTCCATGGTGGGAGCCATCCTCGGAGGCCTGCTCGGGGGACTGTTGTCCGACCGCATCGGACGCCGCCGCGCCATGGTCGCCGCCCTCGTCAGTGCGGCCGCGCTGGTCCCTCTGTGGGCCTACGCTCCATCGCTGACGTTGCTGGTCGTCGGCGCTTTTCTGCTCCAGTTCATGGTGCAAGCAGCCTGGGGCATCGTTCCCGCACATCTCTCCGAATTGTCGCCCGACTCGGTGCGCGGATTCCTTCCCGGATTCGCCTACCAGTGCGGCATTCTTCTAGCCGGCTCGGTCGCCTACCTGGAAGCGATTCTCGCCCAGCATACCCGCTACGCGAACGCCATGGCTCTGACCGCGTTTACCGTGTTTACACTCGCGGCCGTGGTGGTCGCTCTAGGCCGCGAGCATAAGGCCATTCAATTCGGTGCGTAACAGGTTTCGATTTTGCTTTGAAGATGCGCGGCTTCACAGCCTGCGGAAATACTCGGCGTTGCCCTTGATTTTGGGTGGAGCAGCGCTTCAGCGCTGCAGTAACTGCCGGTTTTCGATCCGGCTTCAGCCGCCGAGGTCAGTCGCGTCGCTAATCGGAGGAGTCGCCATTCCCCACATGTCCTCCCCACAGAAACATGCGATGATGTTTTCAACTTTCAAAGGAGTCTTTCCCCATGGCCGACCAATCCCCCCAGAATTTTTCCAATCACACGCGCCTTGATCCGCCCTTCCATTTTTTCATCCTGCCCGTATTTGCCATCTCGCTGATCGTGACGATCGTCCACCTGGTCCGCAGGCCAAGCGTGCATTCCGCCTGGCTGGTCGTCTTCATGATCGCAGCCATCGCTGCCATCTTCAAAATCCGCCTCTACGCCCTCAGAGTGCAGGACCGCGTAATCCGCCTCGAAGAAAGATTGCGCCTCGCAACCTTACTCGACGCCGCCCTCCGTCCCCGCATCGCGGAATTTACCGAATCGCAATTAGTCGCACTGCGCTTTGCCTCCGATGGCGAACTCCCCGCCCTCGCCGCCCGAGCCCTGAACGAGAAGCTCTCCAACTCCGAAATCAAGAAATCAATCCAGCACTGGCGCCCCGACTACTGGAGAGTTTGAACTAAAGCGCATGAGCTCACGTAGGGACGGCCGCCCTCGGCCGTCCAAGCGGAGAAGCGGCCTCCGCGTTTCTCCCTCCCCATCGGTTGACTTGCCCGACAGCCAACCGTAAGATTTCACCCCAGCGTGGAGTGAAGCAATGGTGGGCGAAGTTGTCTCGCATTACCGCATCGTCGAGAAACTAGGCGGCGGTGGCATGGGCGTCGTCTACAAGGCCGAAGACACCCGCCTCGACCGCTTCGTCGCCCTGAAATTTCTTCCCGAGAATGTCGCCCAGGACCGCCAGTCGTTAGAGCGCTTCCGCCGCGAGGCCAGGGCCGCATCGGCGCTCAACCATCCGAATATCTGCACCATCCACGACATTGGCGAGCATAACGGCAAGGCCTTCATCGTCATGGAGTACCTCGACGGCTCGACGCTGAAACACATCATCGGCAACCGTCCCATGGAGCTCGACACACTCCTTTCGCTGGGCATCGAGATTGCCGACGCGCTTGACGCCGCCCACGCCCAGGGAATCGTCCATCGTGACATTAAGCCGGCGAATATTTTTGTGACCAAGCGCGGGCACGCGAAGATCCTGGATTTCGGCCTGGCCAAGGTCTCACAGCCCGCCACCCGCCCGTCGGAGCCCTCGGGAGTGACGATCGAGACCTCGGTGGCCGAGGAGCACCTGACCAGCCCCGGTTCCGCGGTTGGCACGGTGGCCTACATGTCTCCGGAGCAGGCCAAGGGAAAGGAACTCGATTCCCGCACCGACCTGTTTTCCTTCGGTGCCGTGCTCTATGAAATGTCGACCGGCATGGTCCCGTTTCGCGGAGACACCTCGGCCCTGATTTTTCAGGCCATCCTCGATCGCGCCCCGGTTTCGCCGATCCGGTTGAATCCCGACTTGCCCCCGAAGCTCGAAGACATCATCAACAAGGCGCTCGAAAAAGATCGCAATCTCCGCTACCAGCACGCCGCCGATATCCGCGCCGACCTGCAACGGCTGAAGCGGGACACAGAGACGGGAAGAGCTGTGGCCGCAAGTTCAGGCTCGGTGGCGGCCGCGCACGACTCCGGATCGCGGCCGGTGTCACAGGCCGTCTCGCCGGGTTCGGGTGCAGCGGCGGCAGCCGTTTCGTCGGGCGCGGTGACGCCCGCCAGCGGCGTCGCACCTGCGGCTGACAAGAAATCGTGGAAGATTCCTGCCGTCGTCGCTGCCGCTCTGCTCATCGCGGTGCTGATCGGAGGGGGCCTGTTCTTCCACTCCCGCAGCGCCAGCGCGCTCACCGAGAAAGACACCGTGGTGCTCGCCGACTTCGTGAATACGACGGGCGATGCCGTCTTCGACGGAACTCTAAAGCAGGCGCTGGCCGTGCAACTGGAGCAGTCGCCCTACCTCAACCTGTTGCCGGAATCCCGCGTCCGCGAAGCGCTGCGCTTCATGGGCCGCCAACCCGACGAACGGATCAGCAACGACGTGGCCCGCGAGATCTGCCTGCGCGAAGGCGCCAAAGCCATGCTGACCGGCTCCATCGCCAGCCTCGGCACGCACTACGTAATCACCGTTTCCGCGCTGAACGCCCAAAACGGCGACGTGCTGGCCCGCGAAGAGATCGAAGCCGAGAGCAAGGAGCAGGTCCTCAAGTCGCTCGACCGGGCTGCCTCCAGCTTGCGCGGCAAGCTCGGAGAATCCATCGGCTCGGTGCAGAAGTTCGCCACCCCGCTCGAACAGGCCACCACCTCCTCGCTCGAAGCCTTGCAGGCCTTCAGCCTCGGCCAAGCCAAGCACCAGAGACTTGACGATGCTGCGGCCATTCCCTATCTCAAGCGCGCCGTTGAGCTCGATCCCAACTTCGCCATGGCGCAGGCCACCCTGGGCGTCGCATACAGCAACATGACGCAGCAAGGACTGGCCGACAGTTATATCACCAAGGCCTTTGACTTGAAGGAGAGAGCCAGCGAACGCGAAAGGCTCTATATCTCGTCGCACTACTATGACATTGTCACCGGGGAACTGGACAAAGCCATCGAGACTCTACGAACAGTGGGTGCAAACCTATCCGCGCGACACTGCGCCTCGCGACAACCTCGCCTTGCGCTACAACGCCATCGGGCAGCAGGAAAAGGCTCTGGCCAGTTCCAGCGAGGCCATGAGGATCGATCCGAAAGATAGTTACGCCTACCAGAACGTAGCCGAGACCTATGAACGCCTCAATCGCTTCGACGAGGCCCGGGCCGTGGCCGAGAAGGCGGTCGCGCAGAACATGGGCCGGTCGGTTCATTTCACCCTCTTCGAACTCGCTTTCATTCGCGGCGATGAAGCCGCCGAGCGCCACGAACTGGAATTGGCTGCCGGAAAACCGGACGAACCCATCCTGAACTGGTTCCACGCTCGGGGCGAGTGCTCGCTGGGCAGGTTGCAGTCAGCCCGCGCCGCTTACGCGCAAAGTGAGACTGCCTCCCAGCGCCTCGGATACAAGGAATTCAGCGGCATCATTTTGGCGGACCAGGCTTGGTGCGAGGCGGAACTGGGCAACGTCACGGAAGCTCGCCAGAAAATTTCCGATGCTCTCGCAGTCTCGCAGGACCGCGACACGCAGACAATTGCCATGCAGTTGCTGGCCCTGACCGGAGACTCAACGCGTGCCCAGAAAATCGCGGAAGAGCGGGTCCGCCAGGATCCCACCGACACCCTGCTCAACAAGGTCTTCGTTCCCGTCGCCCAGGCCACCAGCGACCTGCAGCGCAACCAGCCGGCACAGGCCGTGGCGCGGCTGGAAGCGGCCACGCCCTACGAACTCGGCAGCGGTGCTGGCTCCGCGGGTTACGGGGTCAACTACCTTCGCGGCGAAGCCTTCCTGCGCTCGAAACAGGGTGCGAAAGCGGCGGCCGAATACCAGAAGATTCTCGACCACCGCGGCATCGACCCTCTCGATGTCAGCTATACACTGTCCCATCTGGGACTGGGCGCGCCCAAGCCCTGCAGGGCAACACCGCCGCCGCCAAGTCCGCCTACCAGGACTTCTTCGCCGCCTGGAAAGACGCCGATCCCGACCTGCCCGTCCTGAAACAGGCCAAAGCCGAGTACGAAAATTGCAGTAAGAAGAAACAGACGGAGGACGAGTTTACTCGTGCCGCTAAGTAGGCAAGTGTCCCTGCCTGAGGTAGCCATCCGCCCCCGTCCAACCGCCAACCCATTCCCACTTGTTACTCCCTGGATTCCTCTGCACCCCTGTGTCTGCTGTGGTAAACAATCCCCAACCGAATCGCGGAATCCGCAAGCTGAAGGCGTTTTCAGCCTGAACCAAGACCGCACCCAGCGATCCACCCACTCAGACGGCGGCCCATCCCACTGTTACTCTCCAGATTCCCC
Organism: uncultured Acidobacteriaceae bacterium; assembly: GCA_963767605.1. GTDB lineage: Bacteria > Acidobacteriota > Terriglobia > Terriglobales > Acidobacteriaceae > Acidiflorens. The sequence goes on from CAVYEP010000014.1 coordinate 443,171, forward strand.
AAAACAAAAAGGCGGCCGAAGCCGCCCAAACGATCCACTGACTGCCGACCACTGCCCACTAAATCACTTCCCCTTCAGCATCCTTACCACCCGGTCAAAATCCTCCAGCGTCCCATACTCGATCACGATCTTTCCCTTTCCCTTCCGATCCCGTATCCGCACCCTCATCCCCAGCACCGCTTCCAGCGACCGCTGCGCCGCCCGCACATTCGGATCCACCCACCGCGCCCCGCTCTGCTTTCCGCTCTTCGGGGTCTCCCTTCGGAATGTGGCTGTCCATCACCTTCTCTTCCAGCAGCGCCACCGACATCTTCTTGGCGATCACCACCCGCGCCACTTTCGACGATCTGGCTCTCGTCGCCCAGGGAAAGCAACAAACGCGCATGACTGTATGTCAGGTCTCCGTTCCGCAGCGCGTTGAGCACTTCGAGCGGCAGTCTCAGCAAGCGCAGATAATTCGATACCTGCTCGCGCGACACGCCCACTCGTTTCCCAATCTCTTCCTGCGTCAGGTGGAAGTCCGTGCTCAGCTTGGCGAAAGCCGCCGCCTGCTCCAGGCAGTGGAGATCCTGCCGCTGCAGGTTCTCGACCAGGGTCATCTCCGCCGCCTGCTGCTCCGAGACCCGCTTCACGATCGCCGGGATCGTCGTCTTCCCCGCCATCTTCGACGCGCGAAAACGCCGCTCGCCCAGGATCAGGATGAACCGCTCCTTGCTTCCCGGACGCACCACTCCGGGCCGAGCCGCGTCTGGCTGCCGCACTGGCCGAACAACGATCGGCTGCAATACTCCCTGCGCCTGGATCGAGGCCGCCAACTCCGCCAGAGCCTTCGGCTCGAACTCCGTCCGCGTCTGGTACGGATTCTGCTCGATCTGGTCAAGCGCGAGCTCAAATGCCTGCTCGCCGTCCGGCGTTTGCCCCGCAACCGCTGCCTGCAAATCGTCAACAACTTCAGGTGGAGCGACGGCGTCCCCGCCCGTCCAACCGCGACATCGGAAGATGAATCGGGTGTCCCATCCTTCCGCGTACTTTGCGGAAGGGTGGGAGCGGCGGAAGGGCGTGCGGGCGACGCCGGAACCACCCGTGGCCCCGGCAACAGAGACTCCAGCCCCCGCCCCAAAGCCCGCCGCTTCTCCGCCAGCTTCTCGTGAGCCTTCTCCGTCCCAGTCTTAGCCGCCGTATCAGCCGCCGCATTCGATGTAGTCATCCAGTCTCTCCTCATCTCAAGAGGTTGTCAGGTCCTGATGCAGAGCTGAAGATCATCCGCGATGCGGATGGCGTTTGCGAGTCGACGGACTCTTATCCTCTGCAAGCTCTCGAGCCTCTGGACCTTCGCTGCCGTCGATATATCGACATACATAAATATTTATATCTATCAATCTAAGCCGCTTCCCCCGGCCCCTTGGCCGCACGCGCCTGCCGGTCCAGAATCTCCTTCGCCAGCCGGATGTAGCTCTCCGCTCCCCGCGACCGCACGTCATACACCAGCGCCGGCAGCCCATGGCTCGGAGCCTCCGCCAGCCGTATGTTTCGCGGGATCGTCGTCGTGCACAGCTTCTCCCCAAAATATTTCTTCAGCTCTTCCGCCACCTGCTGCGCCAGGTTCGTCCGCTCATCGAACATCGTGATCACCACGCCATCAACCGTCAGCGCCGGATTCAGCTCCACCCGTATCCGCTCGATGGTGTCCAGCAGCTCCGACACACCCTCGAGCGCAAAATACTCCGCCTGCATCGGAATCAGCACTCCATCCGCCGCGACCAGCGCGTTCAGCGTCAGCAGATCCAGCGCCGGCGGGCAGTCCAGCACGATAAACTGAAAGCGCTCTCGCAAAGTCGCGAGGGCATCGCGCAGCCGATACTCGCGCCGCTCCGCCGCGACCAGTTCAAGGTTCGCGCCGATCAGATTCTTGTGCGATGGAATCAGCCACAGCTGTTCGAGCTCGGTGAGCTGCAGCGCCTCCTCGGCCGAGGCCGCGCCCATCATCACATCGTAGATGCTGATGCGCTCCGGGTCCTTCACCAGGCCCAAGCCGCTGGTCGAGTTCGACTGCGGATCGCAGTCCACCAGCAGCGTATTGACCTCGGCAGCGGCAAGTGAGGCGGCAAGGTTGATGGCGGTCGTAGTCTTGCCGACGCCACCCTTCTGGTTGGCAACTGCGATGACACGTCCCATGATTTTGTTTCTTGATGTAGCGCGTCAGAATATGCGAACCATGGGTCGAAATCAATGCCAGAATATTGTGCAAAACCGATCGAGTGTTTCACGTGAAACATTCGGCGAGCGGGTTCGTCGTCGTCCGTGCGATGTGTTTCACGTGAAACCCATCACGGCTTAGGGGGTAGCGGATGGACGGCTCCATACTCGCAAGGCGGGGAAGTGTTTCACGTGAAACACTCTCGTCACATTTTGTATCACAATGAGATCATGTAAATATTCCCACTTATGTCGCCATTAAGGTTATATCGTGCCTAAAATTACCACTTACTCTATATGATGCTTGGTAGTATTAACCACTTCACTGTAGTACACCAATTGACAAGACTCTTGTACGTGACTGCGGGACTGGTATTGGTGGATGCCATTTCAGGGTGGTCAGGCGGTGAGGTGGGGGATCTGAGCGGACTCCTATGAGTAGGGCCAGGTTGGCGTTGGGCGCTAGAAAGGTTACTGCTTGGCGGAGGATGGCGTCGAACCGTTCTACGGCTCGGAAGGTAACAACTTGGGCTCGAGGGAAGCCGGGGCGGGCAGCCAGGGTTTCGGCTCGATCGGCGATTACATCGATGTTGGTCAATGTAAGTGCGCGGGCCACTTCGCGGAGGAAGGCGGCCTTCTTGTGATTCGATTCGATCAGCGTCAGGTGGATATCAGGAGCCCAGATCTTCAGGGGAACAGCGGGGAACCCGGCGCCGGAGCCGATGTCGAGGACGCGGGGCGGATGGACTGGAGTCGTTTGGCGCTGTCGGCCTTCGTGGGCGAGGGCGCCGTCGCCCCGTGGATGGGGAAGAGGTGGCGGGCCATAAACAAAGACTCGCCGAAGTGGCGGGTTACGATTTCTTCTTCCTGGCGGATGGCGGTCAGGTTGATGCGGGCGTTCCAGCGTATTCAATAGATCGATGTATATCGATATTTGATCGAGCTGGGATGGAGAGCAGCGGCCGCTCGAGGAAAGGTTCGAGGAGGGCGGCGATTTGGGCGGTGTCCATGGCGTGGCGTTTCTTATAAGATACGGGTGCCGCGAGAATTGCTCGATTGACTTCACATTACCAGAAGAGACTCTCATAATATGCAGCGGGTTGCATCCCGAGATGCTAAAGCACCCGCAGTATGGGCTTGTAAGTTGTTGATAAATAATAACAATCAATCCAGGTAGTCTTGGAACGACAAGTGCACTAAAGCGAGTGGCGACCTATAACTTAGTCACCACGCATGGTGACGAAAGTCACATCTTTTTTTCGAGCCGGAGGCTACATTACCGGGAGTTGATCCTCCCCCGACCTTCCCCGGCTGCTTGTTTACGAGAGTCTTGGTACTCTTTTGTATAGAAGTGCATGACGTTAACAATCTAACCTTCGCGATGTGGGCGACCCTGCCCCCAAAGGGTTGTCCGCGAGGGTCACTTGAACTCTGTGGAGGAAATAACAATGAAGCGAGTCGCAGTACTTGTGGGTCTTTGCACGCTGCTGTTATCAGCGGCAGCTTGGGCAGATGATATTACTCTAACTAACAAATTTGGTTCGGTTTCTATCACCAACGCGGGAATCGTATCCGTCGGGTCGCAGCTTCGAAGCTACGGCACGGTCAACACGGGACAACGCCTGGGCTCGGTCACCTTTTCGACCGGAGCTCTAACGAGCGGTAGCATCCAAGGCGGCGGAACTTTTGCCGGCGGCGCGGCCTCATCGTTTATCGTGACTGGCGCCGGCCCATGGCTAAAAGCATTAACGGGAACAAGCAATACCCACGTAACCCTCTTCTCCGGCAGCTTCGTAGGTCCGGTAATTTGGCAGTTGCTCAGCGTCGGCCCGCATGGTTTGGGCTATAACTTTGAGCTCACGGGGACAATCCGGGGACAGTTCTGGGATGGCCGAACGGTGAACGGAACAACGCACCAGTTCATCACTCTGGCCCTCAATCAATGGCAGATCGATCATACGGGGGGCATCAAGCTCGGCAGCAAGACAACCCTGCTCGTTCCTGAACCCAGCACCTTGGGATTGTTAGGCACGGGCTTGATCGGCATCGCCGGAACCTTGCGCCGGAAGATGTTTAGTGTGTAACTCGACGCTCGCCGGGTAAGCTTGGTTTCCTCCCTGGGGAACTGGTCCCGATTTCCGTTGTGGCGAGGTAATCCCCCACCCTCGCCACACGGTCTTACAACACAGGCAGCGGTCAAGTTCTGTGCCGAAGAACCCAGGTTTTCGTGTGCGTGATTCAACATCAGCTACCCCTTAAGAGGCTGCGGAAAGACTCATTCCCCAGCAGCCCGTGTCTAGAATCGCTTTTCCTCCGGAGAGCAATACAGGCTCTTGCGAAGACCGTCGGGCACGACTTACATGGTGAGCCCGAAGCAAGGGAAACCCGGTATGCAATGTCGGCGGCCCGGTGTCCCAAACGGAAAACCTGGCTGAGTTTGCGGGAGCGGTTTATGCGAGTGCTCGACTTAGGTTGCGGATCGGGCCGGGACCTGGCTTCATGGGGCGTCACCGCTTCGGATGAGGTTACGGGACTTGACATCGACGGCAGCCGTCTGGCGATTGCCAAGGTGCGATTTTCAAACCGAACTTATTTGCAAGGCGCCGGTGAGTGTTTGCCGTTCGAGGATGAGAGTTTCGATCTCGTAATTTCCGCCGTTGCTCTCCCCTACATGAACATTCAGAAAACGCTCGCTGAAATTCACCGCATCCTCGTTCGTGGCGGCGGTTTGTCGCTAAGCCTGCATCTCCCAGGTTTTACGATAGCTGAACTTCTCCACAATGCCATCCCGAAACCAGTTCCCACGCTCTTTCGGCTATACGTCCTGGCAGACGGGTTATTGTTTCACTGCATCAGCAGGACTGTTGGGTTCCCAAACGGGAGAACGGAGTCGTTTCAGACGGAGCGAGGAATGAGGGTCGCACTGAATCGTGCTGGATTCGTCAATCTTTCTTTTAGCCGCGCGACTGGGCCGGTCGGTGAAACGTTTATTGTGAAAGCAAGGAAATCGAAACTTATTGGTCTCTTTGCCGCTGCTCACGCCGCCTGAAGCCAGGCGGTGGGCTACTTCCGCTAGGACCCCGAGGAAACTAGAGCTTTGTTCGGCTGGGCATTGCGGCAAGTGACGCGGGCGGGATTGCTGCAGGGAAAGCTTCTGGGCTGGATTCTTCTACGCTTCCCCAAGAAACCTCCAGCGGCCGCCGAGACGCTGAGACGCCAGCCTGCGAAGCCGCGCCCCTTCAAAACAGAGTCGAAGTCCAGCTTGGGAGGCGTGCGATACTGAAATATATGACGCTGCAGATTCTACGCCTCGGGTAGGGAACGATCCCAAGTCGGTGGTGATTCATTTGACGACGGGGACGGGGATGGAGATTGAGTGGAAGGATGGGCACCGCTCCGTCTATACGTTTGCGTTTTTGCGGGATGCTTGTCCTTGCGCGTTATGCGAGGAGGAGCGGACGAAGTCGGGACGCAAGGCGGGCGAGGCGGCGAAACTCGCGCCGGGAGCTTTGCCGATGTTCAAGCCGGCGATGAAAGCGTTGTCGGCGGAGGCGGTGGGCAAGTACGCGCTGAAGTTTTCGTGGAACGATAAACACGATCTGGGAATCTATTCGTGGTTCTATCTGCGGGATGTTTGTCCTTGCGGGGAGTGCGCGCGGACCCGCACGCGCGTTTGACTTTGTATCGGCAGGCCCGGTAGATTGGCTGGGCTGCGGTTTTTGTTCTTTCTCAAAATTAGGTTCGCGCATGATCGTAGGCCAGCCCCACGCTGGACTATGGGAAGCGGGTGCAAATCCCGCGCTGCCGCGCAACTGTAAGCGAGGAAATCGCGACTGGCCACTGGGTACAACCTTAAACGGACAACCTGGGAAGGCCCGTTGTAGCAGGCGGATGTTGGGCTAAAGCTCATTCGAGCGAAAGGCTCACATCCTGACTCGCAAGCCAGGAGACCGGCGTGAACCATCCCCACCCACCCTTTCGCGTGATAAAGGAGACGTGCCATGCGCTGTTCTCGGGTTTTCGCCAGTATCGTTTTTCTGCTCGCCGCCTTTTCTTCAGTCGTCTTGCTGCCAACCGGCGCCTCCGCCGAAATCAAACTCAGAGTGGTCGACCCGCAAGACGCCGCCGTCGCCGGCGCCGAAGTGCAATTGCTAAAGCTGGGGAAGCCCGTAGCCGTTCAAAACACATCCGCCGAAGGGCTGGTGGTTTTTCGCGAGGCGGCGTCGGGCGCTTATCGTGTGAACGTGTTGGCTCCGGGATTTGCGGCGGAAACGTTGACGGTCGACGTTTCCCCAACTGCTGCTGCCGAGGTTGTCACCATCAAACTCCGCGTGGCGACTGCGGCGGAAACCGTGGTGGTGACGGCAACGCGCACACCAGTTCCCAGCCAGGCTGCGGGCGCCGATGTCGACAGTCTCAGCGGCGGGCAGTTGGAAGGGATGCAGCCGGTTGCCGCTAACGACACCATGCGCTTCCTGCCAGGCGCCGTCGTGAATACTGCCGGACAACGCGGCGGAATTTCCTCGCTCTTTGTTCGCGGCGGCGAGTCCACTTACAACAAAGTGATTGTCGATGGGGTTGCCGTCGATAACCCGGGCGAAACCTTTGACTTTGGCACGCTTCCCCTGGCGCAAGCGGACCGACTGGAATTCGTGCGGGGAGCGCAGAGCACTTTGTACGGCTCCGATGCCATGACCAGCGTGGTCCAGGTGTGGACACGCACCGGTAGCACTCCGGATTCCCGAACTCCGCTTCGGCGCCGATGGAGGAAATTTCGGAACCGCCAACGGTTACGCGTCTTTGGCGGGCGCCCGCGGGCGCTTCGACTACAACTTCTTTGGCGACCAGTTCAACACCAACGGGCTGGGCGTAAACGACGGCTTACTCGGATTCGCTGCAGGGCGCGAATGTCGGCGTGGCAATTACCGATCAGGTTGGATTGCGAGTCCGTTTCCGCCACTCCAACAGCTATACCGGTTTACCGGGGGAGTGGAACTTCAATGGCTACGACCCGCCGGTGACGTGGGGGTGTGACGCAACCTCTACAGCCCGATCCCAGCGAATGGTCGCACCAAAACAATATTCTGGGAAGCGCGGAACTTACTGTGGCAACGCCTTCGGGGTGGCAGCATCGCTTGACTGCTTTCGACTACCTCTCCCGATATACCGACAACAATCCAAACAGCAACCCTTATACCTACGACAATTATGCAGATCGCTACGACACACCACATCAACCGCGTGGGATTCGAATATCAGGGCGATTACTCGGAACGGACCTGGGCGCATACGCACTTTTGGATATCGCATCGACAGTGAAAATGGTTTTGTGAACGACCAGAATTCCCCTCCTCGCGCTTCCGGGCAGCGCTCGGATCAGGATGCATACTTGCAGCAGCAGTTCACGCTGGGCAGGCTGTCTGCAATCGCGGGTGCGCGTTTCGTTCACAGCAGCACCTACGGCAATACGGGCGTGCCGCGGATTGCTCTGACCCTGCTGGCGTTACGCGGCGGAGATATTTTTTCTGGAACGCGCTTGCGTTTTTCCTATGCCACCGGATTTATGGAACCCGCTCTCTACCAGATTTTTGGCCAGACTGCATATGGCGGCGTGCCAAATCATGGCCTGCTGCCGGTGCGCACGCGAGCCTTTGAAGCTGGCTTCGAGCAGAAACTGTTTGCCGGCCGCTGGGCCCTGAACGCAACCTACTTCAACAATCTCTTTCACGATCAGGTTGAGGCCAAACCCTTGCCGTCGGGCGAGTACCAGTATTTCAATCTGGAGCAATCTCTCGCGCACGGCGCCGAAGTTGAGCTGCAAGGAAGAATCCGTTCGAGATTGTCGCTGACCACGGCCTACACCTATACCTCGACTGAGATACTCGAAAGCCCGCTGTGCACGCTGGCAACTCCTTGTTATTTTCCGTATGCTCCGGGAAATCCCTTGCTCCGCCGTCCCAAGCATTCGGCAACAACGCTCCTCAGCTATCTGGGAACGCGCTGGGGCGCGAATCTGGGAGGGAGCTTCGTGGGGCGTCGCCCAGACGACGACTTTGACGGCCTCAACATCACCCACGCCGCCGGTTACGCGCGTGTCGACGTTGGCGGATGGTATGCCATCAATTCGCGCATGACGGCCTACGCCAATGTCGGCAACGCTCTCAACGATCACTACAACGAAGTGGTGGGATATCCGGCGCTGACGGCCAACTTCCGCGCGGGCGTTAGGTTTCGTATCGGCGGAGAGTAAGCAGGCTGCGGAAAGAATCAAATCTTGGTTTAGCAGCCGTGGTGAAAGTCCAATCGCTGGCCCGCAGCGCCTGAAGGCGCTTTCATAGCACAGCACTTACGGCACGCCTGAACAGCGTGCGGAAAAAGTGGTCCATAAGCGGGAGCCGTGCCCTCAGTGATTTCATGACGAGATCGGCTAAAGCCGGATTCAAAACAATGCACTTACCGCAGCGGTGAACCGCTGCGCCACCCAAAATCAAGTACAACGCCGGCTCTTTCCGCAGCCAGTGAAGGCCTGCCCTGACACGACTCGAACCTTCGCTACGGGTGCACTAACGTTGATCCACGTCTGTGTCGATAGATACCCCAGAGGGCTGGGCTTCGTCCGGCCCCGTTCCTCATGCTTAAGATTCTGATCGCCGACGACTCTCGCTTCCAAAGACAGTTGCTGGCCTCGTTCTTCAGTCCGAGCGAATTTGAGCCCGTCTTTGCCGGCGACGCGCTGCAGGCGTGGATGGCTGCCCTGCGTTCCGCTCCGCAGTTGATTCTGCTCGATATCAACATGCCTGGAGGCACCGGGATCGAGGTGCTGAAGCGGCTGAGGATGTCCACCAAAACGCAGCACATTCCCGTGATCGTGGTCAGCAGCGAAGAGGATCCCGCAACCGAATCGATGGCGCGGAGTCTCGGAGCGGTGAGCTTTCTGCACAAACCGGTGGAACAGGAACAGGTTTGCGCTGCCGCGAATCTTGCCCTGCACCCCGTGCGCCCTGGCGGCTAGCGCCGGCTGCCGGCCGTTTCTCGGGGTTCGGTTTCCGAGCGGAGGTCGTCGCCCTCAACCGACATTTTCGCCTGCGCCGGCTTGGTTCCTCCGTTGTAGCGGTCGCGCACCGCAGCCAGCTTTTCCACTTCTTTTTCGTCGAGCGGTTGCTCGTGACCCAGCAGGTGAGTCACCAGCGCGATCTTGGCGAAGTGCTCCACCGTTTCCATCTTCATGTAAGCATTTTCGAGCGAAGCGCCAAACGTCACCACCCCGTGATTCGCCATCAGAATCGCGTCGTGGTGCGGAATCAGCGGCTCGAGGGCGTCGGTCAGTTCGGGCGTGCCCGGGGTGCCATAGCGGGCAAGCGGAATCGAGCCCAGGCCAACTACAACTTCGCACACCAACGGCCGGTTCAGGCCGTAACCGGAGGCGGCAAATCCGGTAGCGGTCGGGGGGTGCGCGTGGACGATGCCCTGCACGTCGGGGCGCAGGCGGTAAATCAGCAGGTGCATGCCGATCTCGCTCGACACTCTGCGCTTGCCGGCGAGCCGTTTTCCTTCCATGTCCACAATGACGAGGTCGGAGGAGCGCATCCTGCCCTTGCTGATACAGGTGGGAGTTACCAACAAGCGCTTTTCGTCCAGACGGACGGAGAGGTTCCCGTCGGTGGCCGCAACAAATCCGCTTTCGTGCAGCATGCGACCGTACTGCACAATCTCGAGTCGATGCTGGCGGTCTTTGGACATGGACATGGAAGACAACTAAAGCCCTGCGCGTCATGGTACCGCACGTCTCGGAATCCTTACAACCATTAGCTGGTCAAAATGTGTAAATAGAAGGCCACCGGCCCCGGCGGGCGTAGCGGCCGCTGGGAACCTGCCCTCGAAACTCTATAATCTCCTCGATGCTCGTCTCGGACTTCCAGTACGATCTGCCGCCCGAACGCATTGCCCAGGAGCCGTTGCCTCGGCGCTCGGCTTCGCGCCTGCTGCACCTCAATCGAACGCCTGGGAGCTGGCAGGGTCAGAGTTGGCAGGGTCAAAACTGGCAAGACCGGAGCTTTCGCGATTTCCCCGGCTTGCTGCGGCCGACCGACCTGCTGGTGCTGAACAATACACGGGTGTTCCCGGCACGGCTCTACGGCCACCGCAGCGGACAGCGTGCCCAACCCGTGAGCCCGCACAACCCCGCGGCGCGGGATTTTCTCCGCGGACGCGTCGAAGTTCTGCTGACCTGCCAGATGCCGGATGATCCGGATGAGTGGGAGTGCCTGGTACGGCCCGGGCGGAAGATCGGGATCGGGGAGAAGCTTTACTTTGGCGATGCCGCAGGAGACGACGCACCTGAATTGGAGGCCGAGGTCACCCAACGCGGCAGTTTTGGGGAACGCCGCATCCGATTCGCTCCCGTCCCTGATTTCTTTGCCCGCGTCGAGCGTATCGGCCACGTGCCCCTTCCCCCTTACATCGACCGCGACGACCGGGTGGCCGACCGCGATCGCTACCAGACCGTCTACGCCCAGGCGCCGGGGTCCATGGCAAGGTCGGTGGCCGCGCCTACCGCAGGCTTGCACTTCACGCCCGAAATCCTGGACGAGATTCGTGGACGCGGAATTGAAATCGCCGAGATCACCCTGCACGTCGGACTGGGCACTTTTCAGCCAGTACGAGTAGAAAAAGTGGAAGACCACAAACTGCATCGGGAGTGGTACGAGATTCCAGCGCCGGCGGCGCAAGCGATCAACCGGGCGAAAGCCGAGGGGCGGCGCGTGGTGGCCGTGGGCACCACCACGGTCCGCGCGCTCGAGTACGCGGCAGAATGCGCCGCGAAGCCCGCCGCCGAACGAACCGGCCGAGATCAAGTCGAAGCCGGTCGAGGCGAGGCCGACGTGTTCATCTATCCCGGCTATCGCTTTCGCATCGTCAATGCGCTGCTGACGAACTTTCATCTCCCGCAATCGACCCTGCTGATGCTGGTCTGCGCGCTCGGCGGGAGGGATCTCGTGATGGGCGCATACCGGCACGCCGTCGAAGCGGGGTACAGGTTCTACTCGTATGGAGATTGCATGTTCGTCGAGTGACAGTTCGGTCGAAGCCTGCCGCCCAATCTGAAACGAATGTAAACTTGTTTTACGACACCTATCGTGGAGTGTCGTCCTTTCATGAATTGTCATCGGGAGCGAAGAGAAGGCCCTGTTTTTTGCGGCGGAAGAACCTGGCTGCCTGAGCGTCGAACGTCGGGCTCTCACTTTCGCGATTGCCACCTGGCTGCCATGGCACTCTGCCTCTGTCTGGGCATCGCAGCCCAGGCGCAAAGCAAGCCCGCGCCCGTTGCCAAGCCGGTCGCCAAGGTCTCCGCCGGCGACCAAGACGCCCAGCTTTACCGCAACCCCACTTTCGCATTCCGCTATCAAATTCCCTACGGCTGGGTGGATCGCACCAAAGAGATGCAACCGGGAGACGACTCCGGTAAAGGCGAAGTTTTGCTGGCGGTTTTCGAGCGGCCTCCCGAGGCCACCGGAGACTCCATCAACTCCGCCGTCGTGATTGCCTCGGAGAGCGCCGCGTCCTATCCCGGCCTCAAGCGCGCCGAAGACTACCTCGGGCCGCTCACCGATCTCGCGACCGCTAAAGGCTTTAAGGCCGAAGGCGAACCCTATGCGCTCGAAGTCGAGTCGCGGCACCTGCTGCGCGCCGATTTCAGCAAGCCACGCGAAGTTAAGGCAACCAACAACAAACTCACCATGCGCCAGTGCACGCTCGTCCTCGTTGCCAAGGGCCAAATCGTCTCGTTTACTTTCATTGCCGGCAGCGAAGATGAACTCGACGATCTGATGGAAGGCCTCCATTTCGGCGCCGCACAATCGTCCCCACACTAGAGACTATGCCTGCGGAGTTTGACCGCTCTCCCTGCCGCCAGTTAGGATTCCGTAGTGATCTCCACGCCGATCGGTTTCACCCGCGCCGTTTTTTTTCATTTAGTTCCTTTGCATACTTTTCCGATCCCTTTTAGACTACTGGATTCGACTTCATTCGACCGATTGAGCGGTATGCAGTCATAAATCAGTAAACGCCGGCCCGGAACCCGGACCCGCGATTCCCAGATTTAGAAACGAGGAGAACATGGCAGCCGTTGATGAAAAAGTGAAACAGATTATTGTGGAGCAGTTGGGTGTGGACGAGGGCGAAGTCACGCCCAGCGCTTCGTTCGTGGACGACCTGGGCGCCGATTCGCTCGACACCGTCGAACTGGTGATGGCCTTCGAAGAAGCCTTCGACATCGAAATCCCCGACGAGGACGCCGAGAAGATCCGCACCGTCAACGATGCCGTCGACTACATCGGCAAGCACGCAAAGGCAGGCAAGTAATTTGGCAGTACTTCGGCAAGACGGGTCGTCATTACCGGCATCGGCCTGATCTGCTCGCTGGGCAATACCACCGCCGCGGTGTGGCAGGCGCTGCTCGCGGGCAAGAGCGGCGTCGGCCGCATCACCGGGTTCGACGCTTCCGCATTTGCCTGCCAGATTGCCGCCGAGGTCCGCAACTTCGATCCCCTCAATTTCATCGAGAAAAAAGAAGTGAAGAAGATGGGCCGCTTCATCCACTTCGCGATCGCGGCCGCCGATGAAGCGATGAAGATGTCGGAGCTTCAGGTCACGCCCGAAAACGCCGAAAGCGTCGGCGTCCACATCGGCTCGGGCATCGGCGGATTCGACGTCATCGAGCGCGAACACACGGCGCTGCTCGAAGGCGGACCGCGCAAGATCTCGCCTTTCTTCATTCCCGCCTCCATCGTCAACCTCGCCGCCGGACACGTTTCCATGAGGTACGGCGCCAAGGGTCCGAATGAAGCGACGGCCACGGCCTGCACCACCAGCGCCCACTCCATCGGCGATTCCTTCCGCATCATTCAGCACTGCGATGCCGACGTCATGATTGCCGGAGGCGCCGAAGCTGCCATCACTCCCATGGGCGTCGGCGGATTCGCCGCCATGCGCGCGCTTTCCACGCGCAACGACGACCCGGCACACGCCAGCCGTCCCTGGGACAAGGATCGCGACGGCTTCGTCATGGGCGAAGGCGCCGGCATTCTGATTCTGGAAGAACTCGAACACGCCCGCCGCCGCGGCGCTCCCATCCTGGCGGAAATCGTCGGCTACGGCATGAGTTCGGACGCCTATCACATGACCCAACCCGCCCCCGAGCACGAAGGCGGATTCCGCGTCATGCGCAACGCGCTGCGCGACGCGAAACTCGATGCCAGCGTCGTCGGCTACGTCAACGCCCACGGCACCTCGACGCCCACTCGGCGACACGCTCGAAGCGCACGCCATCCGAAATTTGTTTGGCAAGAAAGTTCCGGTCAGTTCCACCAAGTCCATGACCGGCCATCTGCTGGGCGGAGCGGGCGGATTGGAGGCGGGAGTAACGGTGCTGGCGCTGCGCGACCAGATTCTGCCGCCGACCATCAACCTGGAGAATCAGGACCCCGAAACCGATAACATGGATTTCGTTCCCAACCACGCCCGCAAAACGGAATTCGAATACGCCATGTCGAATTCGTTCGGCTTCGGCGGGACCAACGGCGCGCTGCTGTTTCGCAGGTGGACCGAATAGAATTGCAGAAGTCAGAAGTCAAATTGAAGAAGCTAAGCCCAGTCGGCCGTTGCTCGAAAGGCTTTCTGACGACGCGGTTCTAGCCTTCTGACTTTTGCCTTTCTTCAATCTTTCTTCATCGCGTCGATCATCACATAGAGCTGTGAAGTGTCCTTCACCTCGACGTAGGGCTTGCCGCTGCGCTTGTTGCTGACCACCCAGATGGTCGGAGTGTGGTCGATGTGCAGACTCATGCCCAGATCCTTGTCCGCCCTCACCAGCCCCGCCAGCTTGCCCTCAGGATCCACCACGAACGGCAAACCAATCTTATGTTCGGCGGCAAACTTCTCGGCAAATCCCCGCAGGTTCTGCGGATTGATCTCCAACTGGTGCTCGAACACCGTGTCGCGGAACTCGTTCCCCATTTCCTTCGAATGCGTGTCGAAGTAGCGCGCCAGCACGGCCGCCTCGAACGACCAGTTGTGCATCGGCAACGGGAAATCGTGGCGGACAACGGGAATCTTGTAGGTCCGTCCGGCCTGCGCCAGCAGCGGCGCGACCCGGCCGCATTGCGGACATTGCAGGTCTTCAAAAACGACAAGTCGCAACTTGCGCCCCCTTCGGCGGACGCAGAGCCTCCGGCACATCCTGCGCGAAAACCGGCAGGCAGACAAGAATCAGACGCGATCAACAGACAGCGAGAGCGGCAACAGTGGTTGAATCTTCATAGTTTTATTTGGATGCACATCGAACCACGAATGTCCTTCTATGGTAGCGAATTCAGCCCATTCGCGCACCTGCGACCGCGACCGTAACGAAGTCTCCATCGCACCCGGCGCGGGACGTTGTCCTGGACGTCGCTCACACATTCCCGCCTACTTCAAGTCGCCCGGGTTCGAGATTGTAAAAATAATAGAAACGCAGGCCGAGAATTTGGCCGGGAAATTCTTTCGGCAGCGGCGGAAACGGGTTGGACGCGGTGATGCTCGCCCAGGCGGCGCGGTCGAGCGCCACGTCGCCCGAAGAGGTGCGAACCGCCATCTGCGTCGATTTGCCATCTTTCAGGATGACGAATTCAATCGCAAGCTTGCCCTGCTTCAGGATCGGCGGATACACCGACGGCGGCATCAGGCTGTACCAGTTCTGGCGCACGATTTGCACGATCCGCGTCAGATACGGTCCAAAATCCACGCCCATCGTGTCGGTCAGGATTTCCGCCTGATCCAGCGCCTTCGCCCCGCCGCGGCCCTGGCTCAACCCGTAATCGCCCGCTTGTCCAGCACCGTAGCGCCCGCGGTTTTCGGCTGCGGCGCGGGCTGCTTGTTCGATCGCCGAGCCCGCCGTCATGGGAGTATTGAAATTCGGCTTCGGCCTGGGCTGCGGAGGCGACCGCAGCTGCGCCGTCTGGTCGCTCGCGCGGTTGTTCGAATCCCTGCGAATTCTGCTGCGGCGCGGGCTGCTGCTGGTTCTGCGCGGCCTGGCCCTCGGCCGGTGGCTGCTGCACGTTCGCGCCCGGCCGCCCCGGACGCGAGCTCTCCAGGATCTTCTTCAGATCTTCGCGATTGATCTGCGGCGCTTTGCTGGTCGCGATCCGGTCTTTGTCCGAAATCACTTTCGCATCGGGACGCCGCGTCAGCTTCTGCTCGTCGGGCGGCAATTCCAGAAACGTCGCGTCTTTCGCCGGTCGTTCGCCGAAATCGCCAGAGTCACCGTCCGATGCGGCAACAGCCCCATCAACTTCTCGCTGTTCCACAACAGAATGATCACGAACAAGTGCAGGATGACCGACAGCCACAGCGCTTCCCGCTTGCGCGCCCGCGAGAGATCGTCCTGCAACTGGATCAGAAGATGCGGAACATCGTCAGGATTGAAGCCGCGGTAAGCCGTCTCCCAGTGCTGCCCTTCAAACAGATCGCGCTGCTCCGGCTGGTCGGCCGATGCGAGTCGACGAGGGATCGCGAGACGGAATTTGGGTGACTGGCATCAGGCAGCGACTATCAACTTAGAGACACGGGCAGGCTCCAGGGTTGCGTAAGTTACGCGTAAAGTTCCACGTAAAGTTACGTAAACTACGGAGTTGCGACCGTTGATATCTATTGTCGCATTTTTCGTGCCAGACGAGTGAGTACCTGAGTAACGGCGATTCGGTCAGAGGTCGATTGCAGAGGTCAAAGGCTCAGATCTGCAGAAGTGAACCCGAACCTCTTCAATCTGACCTCAGACCTCTAACCTCTCCCCACCCCAATCCGTCCCGCGTGCCGCCCAATCTCGCCAGAATCGCCAGCCCGAGTTCCAGCGCTCTCCGCCCGTCCTCCAGCGAAACCACCGGACGCGACCGGTCCCGCACCGACTGCAGGAACGCCTTGATCTCCGCCAGCAGCGGCTCCTCCGCCGTGATCGGCGGCTTCGCCATCTGGATCTGCGGATTCACGCTCGGCTGGGCTGTCCTTCGGCTGCGTACTTCCGACCGAGAACACCAGCACATCCTGCCGCCCATAATCGATCGAAATATATTGCCCCGGCTGGAAGAAACGCAGCTTGCGCACGCGCTCGGTCGAAACCCGGCTGGCGGTGAAGTTGGCCACGCAGCCCGATTCAAACTCGACGCGCACATTCGCAATATCCACTTTGCCCGAAAGAATCGGCAGCCCCACCGCCCGGATTTCCTTCACCGCCGACTTCACGAAGGTCAGCACCATGTCGAGATCGTGGATCATCAGGTCGAGCACCACGTCCACATCGAGCGCCCGCGGAGAAAACACGCTCAGCCGGTGCACTTCAAAAAACATGGGCTGGTTGATCAGCGGCAGCGTAGCCCGCACCGCCGGATTGAAGCGCTCCAGATGCCCCACCTGCGCCACCCGCTTGTGCTGCGCCGGCCACGCGCAGCAGTTCGTCGGCCTCGGCCAGCGTCGCGGCCACCGGCTTTTCGATCAGCACATCAACGCCCGGCTTCCATCAGATTGCGCGCCACCTGCCAGATGCAGAACGGTCGGCACCGCGACCGAGGCCGCCTGCACTTCGCTGTGCGTCGTCAGCATCTGCTCGACCGAGCCGAACGACTTTGCAGCCGAACTCGCGCGCCACCGCGTCGGCCCGCGCCGTATCCGGATCGACCACCCCCACCAGCCGCACGCTGCCCGCCTGCTGCAGCTGCTGATAGACGCGCGCGTGATTGCGCCCGAAGGCGCCCAC
Organism: uncultured Acidobacteriaceae bacterium; assembly: GCA_963767605.1. GTDB lineage: Bacteria > Acidobacteriota > Terriglobia > Terriglobales > Acidobacteriaceae > Acidiflorens. Next base: position 460,152 of record CAVYEP010000014.1, read on the forward strand.
GCCAATGACCGCAACATTGATCGGGAATTCCTGGCTCAGGCGAAAGCTCCGCAGCGAAGAAACAACGCGCTATTGTCGCAGTTTCAGCCCCAGAGAGGAAAGTGCGAAACGCAGGAACCCGCAGGACAGCCGCCCCGTATCTGGTCTTCACATCTTCTTCAGCAGCGCAATCTGCCCCGCATGATACAGCTCATGCTGCACCACGCCATGAAGCATGTAGTAGAAGGTGTAGTGCGCGCCTTCTTTCCCCGGAACCGATCTGGTCAAGCCGCGAGTCCGGAAGAGCTGCAACGGCCGCGATCAGTTTCGTCGTGGACCGTCGCACCTCGGCCAGCGTCTTGCGCCATGCGGCCTCGCTCGTGTCCGTGACCGGCGGAAAGTTCTCTGCATCGGAGAGTTCCACCGCCGCCCCGCCCATCCGCCGCAGCACCGCGCCGTCCCAGGCCGCAATGTGCAGCACCAGTTCCCAGATGCTGTGCGCGTTCTTGATCGGATGCGCGGCGGCTTGCGCGGCGGTGACGCCCTCCAAGAATTTCAAACACGGAATCGCCATGCCAGGCGTCACCGCCGAAAGCGCGGCGAAGTTGATCGGCAATACGGGACCGTTTCAGACATGGAATGCCTTCTCAGAATGTCATTCTGAGCGAACTGACCGTATTCTCGTCACCACACCGCAGATCCCCGCCTCATCCGCCGCCCGCGTCATCGCCTCGCCATCCAGCAGCAGACATCGCCCCGCGTCCACCGCCAGACAACTTGCGCCCGCGCGCACCATCGTCTCGATCGTCTTCACCCCAATCACCGGCACGTCAAAGCGCATGTCCTGCTCCGGCTTCGCGACCTTCACCACCGTCAGCGCGCGGCTCAGCGTCGAAGCCTCGCCCTCCGCTCCGATGCCAATCCAACGACCGCATCAGTTCGCCCGGCGCGCTCGATCGTCGCGTCCGTGCCTTCCATCGCCTCGACCGCCACGCACGCCGCTTCCGCGATCACCACCGTCTGTCCAATGTCGTACTCCGCCAGCTGCCGCGCCACCGCGCGTCCGTATTCGATGTTCTTGCGTTCCTGCTCGCTCGGAGCCCGCTTCGTGAGCACGCCCGTTTTCGCCAGCAGCGGCTCCAGCAGCGCAGTCGAATTCTCCAGCATGATGCCCTCATCCGCCAGCACCTTCGCCACCGCGCCCAGCAGCGAGTCCGTATTGCGCGTGCCGAGCGAGAGCAGCAGCTTGGCCAGCCGCCAGTCGGGCTTGATGGCGGAAAAAATCTGCTTGTGCTTGACCTGCCCCGCCATCACCGCGCGGGTCACGCCCTCAGCCTTAAAAGTGTCGATGAGCTTTGACAGATCGCCCAGCGAAAGCCAGTGAACAGAAGCCGCGCCTTTCGACTCGATCTCGGGGAAGGCCTCTTCGCGGATGGCCGCCACCACTACCTCAAATCCCTGCGCCCGCGCCGCGTCGAGCACAAGGAAAGGAAACTTGCCGTTGCCGGCGATCAGACCAAGACGTGTCATGGGCAAGACCCACGTAGGGACAGCCGCCCTCGGCTGTCCGGCGGAGCGAAGCTCCGCAGCGTCTGTCGATCGCGGCGCACTGCCGCTGCCGCGCTTCGCGCGGCTGGACAGCCGAGGGCGGCTGTCCCTACGTGAACATTGACCATGCTCACTACTTAATCACTCCCCGTTCCGAAACTTCAATAAACCGAATCAGCATCTCGACATCTTCCCCGCAATTCGCTTCCGCTTTCAGCTTCTCCAGCGCCTGCGACGTATTCAGCTTCGAAGCCAGCAGCACCCGGTACGCATGATGAATTTTCCGGATTCTTTCTTTCGTGAATCCGCGCCGCTCCAACCCCACGGCATTCAGTCCATAGGCGTGCGTTCCGCGCTCGGCGGACGTCTTCGAAAATGGCAGCACATCCCGTGTAATGGTGGTGCCGCCGCCGATAAAGGCATGCGTTCCAATGCGCACGAAGTGATGCACCGGGCACAGTGCCCCCACCGTCGCCCAGTCTTCCACGGTGACGTGCCCGCCCAGCGTAGCCGCGTTCGCCATGATGATGTGACTCCCAACCTGGCAATCGTGCGCAATGTGGGTATAGGCCATGATCAGGTTATGGTCGCCGACTCGGGTGCATCCTCCGCCCTTTACCGTGCCACGGTTGATGGTGACAAACTCGCGAATCACGTTGTGGTCGCCGATCTCCAGCCGCGTCGGCTCGCCCGCATAAGTAATGTCCTGCGGCGCCATGCCAATCGAAGTGAAAGGGAAGAAGCGGTTGTCTACGCCGATTTTCGTGGGCCCTTCGATCGCGACATGCGAAACCAGACGGCAGCCCTCGCCAAGCTCCACGTCGGGCCCAATCACGCAATAGGGCCCAATCTTGCACGACGGATGGATCTTGCCTTTCGAATCGACGATCGCCGTAGGATGAATAGACATCGTGAAATTTGTGATTGGTAATGGGAAACTTGTAATTTGAGCGGCGGCGACCGTAGCTTTCAATCGCAAATTACAAATCGGAAATTACAAATTCTCTTCCTCTGCCGCTCCCGCGCTGACGTTCCGCGGCACCAGCCGGCAAGTCACCGTCGCCTCGCAAGCCACTTTGCCGTCCACGTACGCCTTGCCTTCCAGGCGCGCCGCCGTGATCCGCCAGGCCTTCACCGCCACTTCAATCCGTAGCTGATCTCCCGGCACCACCGGACGCCGGAAGCGCGCCTTCTCGATCCCGGTGAACACCATCAGCATTTCGTCGCGGTTCGGAACCTCGGTCAGCAGCAGCAACCCACCCGCCTGCGCGATGGCTTCCACAATCAGGACGCCCGGCATGATCGGCTTATCCGGAAAGTGTCCCTGGAAAAAAGGTTCGGTGATGGTCACGTTTTTCAACGCAACAATGCTCTTCATCCGCACCAGTTCGATCACCCGGTCGATCAAGAGAAATGGGTAGCGATGAGGCAGGATCTTGAAAATTTCGCCAATCTCCATGCCGGTGTTCGCCGCTGCCGGTGCTTCGGTTGCCGCCGCCTCTGTGGTCTGGTTTGTATCAGTCATGCGATTTCGTTCAAGCCGAAGATTATACTGTAGCGCACGTCCCCGCGAGGGACACGCCCAGCCGAGTGAAAGTCCTCAAGAAATTCGCCCTCATTCGTGACCCGCGGCACTCTCCAAACCACGTTCCTAACCGCAACAAAGGACGCGGTTTACGGTCTCGATTCCAGCCCCAGAATGAGCCCCATTTATGTTAAAATACATACAGCTCTGGTGACAGCTAAATAGCAGAAAATTCAATAAGTTGAGGTCACCCAAGCACTCCCGGAATCGTCCCTTCAGCCAGGTGCCCGATCCGGCCTTTTGTACGGAGCAGAATGGCCACGAAAGAATTGCAGACCGAACTCGTCGACGCGAAAAATACCGACGCGAAGAATAACGACGCGAAGAACAAGACCGGCCAAACCACCAACGGAGACTACAACGCCGATTCGATCAAAGTCCTCGGCGGCATGGAAGCGGTGCGCAAACGTCCCGCCATGTATATCGGATCGACCGGCGAACTCGGTCTGCATCACCTGGTCTACGAAGTAGTCGATAACTCAGTCGACGAAGCGCTAGCCGGCCACGCCGACAGGATCGATGTCACCATTCACCTCGATAACTCCATCACCGTAGTCGATAACGGACGCGGCATTCCCGTCGATAACATGGACATCGACGGCGAAAAGGTCCCTGCAGCCCAAGTCGTGATGACCACACTGCACGCGGGCGGCAAGTTCGACAGTAACTCCTACAAAGTTTCCGGAGGACTGCACGGCGTAGGAGTAAGTTGCGTAAACGCGCTCAGCGAAGAACTGGAGTTGGAGATCTGGCGCGACGGTTTCACTTGGGAGCAGACGTACTCGAAAGGCGAACCCACCAGCAAACTGAGGAAAACCGGCGCCGCTAAAATAAAGACAGGCACCAAGGTTCACTTCGTCCCCGACAAATCTATTTTCACCACCACCCTTGAATACAATTTCGACACGCTCTCGCAGCGCCTCCGCGAACTGGCGTTTCTAAACAAGGGCCTGATTATCACGCTCACCGACGAGCGCCAGACCGACTCCAAGACCAGCGAAGCCAAGCGAGCCGAGTTCAAGTACAACGGCGGCATCGCGGAATTCATCAAGCACCTCAACCGCGGCAAGCAGACGCTCCACGACAAGCCCATCTACATGGAAGCCGACAAGGACGACGTGCACATCGAGATCGGCCTCCAGTACAACGACGCCTACTCGGAATCGGTTTTCAGTTTCGCCAACAACATCAACACCGTCGACGGAGGCACGCACCTCTCCGGCTTCCGCACCTCGCTGACCCGCACCATCAACTACGCCGGACAGCAGATGGGCCTGTTCAAAGACGTAAAAGAAAATCTAACCGGAGACGACGTCCGCGAAGGACTGGTTGCCGTGATCAGCGTCAAGCTGCCCCAGCCGCAGTTCGAAGGCCAGACCAAGGGCAAGCTGAATTCCGACATAGCGGGCATCGTGCAGGCCGTAGTCAACGAAAAGCTGGGAGCATTCTTCGAGCAGAACACCGCCGTAGCCCGCAAGATCATCAACAAGGCCATTGACGCCGCCCGCGCAAGAGAAGCCGCCCGCAAAGCCCGCGACCTGACCCGCCGCAAAGGCGCGCTCGATGGCGGAGGACTCCCCGGCAAACTCGCCGACTGCTCCGAGCGCGATCCTAACCGCTGCGAACTTTTTCTCGTGGAAGGAGAATCCGCAGGCGGCACCGCCAAACAAGGCCGCGACCGCCGCTTCCAGGCCATCCTCCCGCTAAAAGGAAAAATTCTGAACGTGGAAAAAGCGCGCTACGACAAGATGCTGGCACACGAAGAAATTCGCGCCATGATTACCGCGCTAGGCACGGGCATCTCGAAAGAGGACTTCGATCCAACCAAAGTACGCTACGGCAAAATCATTCTGATGACCGACGCCGATGTAGACGGATCGCACATCCGCACCCTGCTGCTGACCTTCTTCTTCCGCCACATGCAGGAGCTGATCAAGCGCAGCAACGTTTACATCGCGCAGCCTCCGCTATTCGGCATTAAGAAGGGCAAGTCGCACCAGTACATAAAGAACGAACACGAATTCGTCAAGGTCATGGTGAAGCGCGCCTCCGAGGGCCTGATCATTCGCTATGGCGAAGGCGCAGCCAAGCTGGAAGGCTCGGCGTTGACTAAGTTCATCACCGTACTGAACGAGTATCTCGGATTCTTAGATAAGTTAAACAAGCGCATTCGCGCAGAACAGATCACCGCACTACTGCCGAAACTCGACCTTGCCAAGCGCGCCGACTTCGAAGGCGACAAGAGCACTCCTCCGAAGAAGATCGAGAAACTAGAAAAAGAACTCAAGCGCCTGCAAAAAGATTTGAAGCTGAAAAGCGTCGAAACGCGCTTCGACGAAGAACATAATCTCTGGGCGCTGATCTTCGTCAACGCGCAGGGCGCCGAGCACATCATCAACTGGGAACTGGCTTCGACTCCGGAATGCCGGCAGCTCATCGCCAAGTTCAAGCAGATCGAGCAATATCTTGATCCGCCGTTTGTGGTCGAGAGCGTAGTGAAGCCCGCAAAACCGGCGGCCAGAGCGGAAGACAAGAGTGAAGAACAAGACAGTGAAGAAGGCGAAGAGGAAAATCTAAGCGCCGCCGAGAGTGAAGATACCGAGAAGGCTGAGAAGAAATCCGGCAAGCCACCGGCGCGCCGCGCAAAAGAGCCCGAGATCGTAGAGAAGAACACGGCCCGCGACCTTTTCGATTACGTCCTGAACGAAGGCCGCAAAGAGTACACCGTCCAGCGCTACAAGGGCCTGGGAGAAATGACCGCCGAGCAGCTTTGGGAAACCACCATGGATCCTGAGCGGCGCACCCTCCTGCAAGTCCGGCTCGAAGACATAGCCGAGTGCGAAACCATCTTCACCACGCTAATGGGCGAAGACGTGGAAGCCCGCAGAAAATTCATCGAAGACAACGCGCTGGATGTGAAGAATTTGGATATCTAGGTGTGGTGAAAGGTGCTTGAATGGCAGCCAAGCCTTATGTGGTCGGCTTCACGGGCCCCTTTGGAAGCGGGTGCAGCCTCGCTGCCAAGTATCTTGAGCATGAACGTAAGTTCACTCTCGTAAAACTGTCAGCGGCATTGGACGAAATATGGAAAGAGCGCAACCCTGGCAAGGACAAAGCTCCCAGGTCAGACCTTCAGTCTCTGGGAGACGAGCTTCGGAAGGATAAAGGCAAGCAATACTTGGTCGAGTTCGCCTTTCAAAAACTCAAGCCGGCGAGCGAGGGCATCGTCGTCGACGGTATCAGGAACGTGGGCGAGGTAGAATGGCTGCGGTCAGAATTTGGTTATCGCTTCACTCTGGTGGCAGTCTTGACGCCGCCCGATGTCCGCTGGGATCGACTGGGAACGGTTTACAACGACCGCGGCCTTACCGCGAAGGACTTCGCAGAGGATGATCGTCGGGACTCGAAAGAGGATGTGCCATACGGGCAGCAAGTCGCCCTCTGCATCGATCATGCCGACATTTTGATCGACAACTCCGCAATAAATATTCCAGAGTTCAAGCAACGGGTCCTGGACTACGTCGATCTGGCAACAGGGAAAAAATCCCGGCAGGCTTACCCCCACGAAATTCTAATGAACATGGCTTACTCTTCATCACACAGCTCGAAGTGTCTCAAACGACACGTCGGGGCGGTGGTAGTGGATACAGGCGGGCGCGTAGTGGGGGTTGGTTATAACGAGAATCCCTTGGGAACCAAGCCCTGCATGGAAGAACCCTCGTACAAGTTTATGTGCTACCGAGACATTGTTCGGACGGATTTTCTCAACAACTACAGTAGTCGTGGAGTTCTTTGCCCAACATGTGGCAAACCCCTACAGCATGTCGATGGGCCTCCGTGGACGTGCCTGAATTGTGCTGCTATCGGTAAGAAAACTTCCTTGGACGACCTCTTCTTTCCCGATCGGGCGCTCAATTGGTGCACCGCTGTCCACGCAGAAGCTTGGGCGCTCTTCGCGGCAGGCGAGAGAGCCAGAGGCGGGGAGCTGTACACGACAACCTTCCCTTGCTTTCAATGCGCCGAAAAAATTAAGCACAATGGAATCGCGACCGTCTGGTACACGGAGGCCTACCCGGACCCGCTCAGCCGCATTCGATTAGATCTTGCCAAGGTGAGTGTGAGACAGTTTGATGGGGTCCGATCAAGCAGCTTCGAGAGAATATTTGCCGTTACTAGGCCGCAATAGCTGGGGCGGATTCTTCTTCCTTTCCATCGTTGCTTCCCGTCGGCTGTTCCTGATCGTCAGCCTTGGGCTTGCCCCCGGCGGAAAAATCATCGGAAAATACCGGTACGTTTCCTGAGCAGCCGAGGTAGCGTGTGCCTGAACTCTGTCTTGGTTCCATATATCTTAATAGTTCCTTTGTGTGTGTGTGTACATACTTTGTATACGACTATTAGATTGTGGAATACAACCCCTAGTGGCAGATTTTGATGGCCGTCCAATTGCGCGTGTTGCCAAAGCTGATTACCCTCCCGGTTCGGGAATAATCACACAGCGAGGTGCCGCACTCATTCACGCATTTTGCGAACGAGTGGGTGGGAGCGCCGCACGACACCTCGGGGCAACGACCCGTCCGCGAGAGCAGAAGCTTCGCCATTTTTCATCACAATCAGCCGGTGTCCGCCATCACAGACTCCCAACTCGCCCAATGCGAGAATCGTTCCTGATCGGCCAGTCCCGAGGTGTGCCCGTCTCGTAGACGCTCTTTGACAATCGTAAGCTTGAGGCGATGCGCAGGCCCGATTCCTACCAGATTCCGGAGAAAAGCGGAGCGAATCCACCTAAGTCCTTATTTCGGAATACTTTGATTTAATTCCTTTAAAATCAAAGACCGGAGCGGAATTTTCGCCCTAACCTGCTGATTCTAGGAGGCAGGGGGGGAGGGGGGTACCCGGTACCAACCAGTAAACAAGGTCCAAAACGGGAACAAGGCCTCCACCTGCGGCCCCCATCATGAAGATGAAAGCGTCGCACGGCTCGCGCCGTACTTCACCTCCGGATAAGCGCGGTCAAACAAGACCCAAAGCGCTCCGATGACGACGAATACGAGGTAGCTTCCTTCCGGCCCAACCGAGCCGCCCGTCAGCCAATCGGGACCGTGGAAACTGGAGTTGAGCAGGTGCCTGGGCAGAAGCGTCCCGCTGTCGGGAACGGAGTAGAGATAGCTCTCGCCCCAATCCCACGCCATGTGAAAGCCGACGGCCCACCACAAATTGCCCGTGCGCCGCAGCGTCAGGCAGAAGAAGAAGCCGATGGCGACGACGGCCACCAGTCCGATCCTGGCTTCTCCCGGATTGGCGCCGTGGATGTAGCCGAACGAAATCGACAAGCAACGCCGCTGCCGGCCAGAAATTCATTCCTCGAGCCAGCACCCACTGCGAGTAGCCGCGCAGCAGAAATCTTCGAAGAATCCGGTGATCAGGAAAGAACACGGCGTAATACAGAGCGAACTTGACGATGCGTCCGCCGTGCAGATCGAGCGAACCGAAGGTGAAGGCTCCCGGTCGCGCGCAACACCAGCATCAGCACGGTCAGCGACGCGATTCCCCAAAGCGCTCCCACCCAGAAATTGTCGGCCAAAGGCTCCGCGCGCGGGCAGGCCGAAGTCGCCGAATGGACGGCCTTCGATGCGAGCCATCACGAAGCCCGGAATGATCGCGGCCAACATCAGGCTGGCTTCGATCACCACTGCCCCACCAGAGACGTGCTCAGATGGGACTGGAACGACAGCTAGCAGCCAGCCTTCGACCTGGAAAACGAGCCAAGCCATGCGCCAGGTAAATCAGCCATCTTGGGACGGCGTAAAATCCGTCCGGGCCGATAAAAACTCGCGCAGCACGGACTTGCGGCGGCCGCTCGTCGCTGGCAGACGGAAGGCAGCGATGCCGGTGGATGTGAAGACGCAGTCGGCTTCCCATGTGTCTGTCGACACTGGCGAATCCTGATCCGCGGAAGAAGGTTTGTTATCCATCATCGTCCCGGACATGGTAAAACACTCGGTCCCGCTTTGTTGCGCCAATGTTGCGACGATTTCTTCATTCCGACGCCTTCCGCGCCCCGCAATTTGCCGCGGCCGCGCTGCTGCTCGATCTATCTTTTGCAGTGCGTCTGGCTGGTCCGCGTGCAAACCATGCACGCCTCGATCCCGGACTCCGACCAGGCTCTGCGCATCTACCAGGGCCTTGAACAATGGAAGGGCAGGGCAATCGCGGGAACTCCGGAATCGTTGCGCTCGGAAGCCGCGACGGGCATGCCTTCCGCAGGGCGCGGCTGGCCATCTCCGCGTGCGCGACGGTTACGATCAGGACCGCTCGCCTCTCTACTACCTCGTCGCCGCGTCGCCGCTTCTGGTGCGTCCCGGTTCGTGGTTGCCGGAATCAATCCAGCCTTTACTGGCCGCGACCCCGTACCTGTTCTTCGGCGTCATGCTCGGAGCCTCGCTCTGGTACGTCGCGCGCCGTCTCTACGGCAACGCCGGCGGATACATCGCGCTCGCACTCTACTGCTTTTCGCCGGCCATGATCGTGAACGCGGCCAGCACGCAGAGTCTGGGAGAGATGGGCGCCGTGTGGGGAGCGTTCGGGACCGTGTTTACCGCTATCGCCGTGGCGCATACGCTCTACGCTCCCCGCGAAGTTGTGCTCTGGAACTGGCGACGCATTCTGCTGCTGGGATTGTCTCTGGCACTGGCAGCGGGCAACCAGTTTTCGCTGGCGCTGCTGGCACTGGTGATTTTGCCGCTCATGTTCTGGGTGGCGCCAGTCCGGCCGCGTGCCGTGCTCGCGATCTGGGCCACGGCAATCGCAGTCGCACTGGTGCTGCTGTTTGCCGCCTACTTCTTTGAGCCTGCGTTGTTCTGGCAAGGGATGATACACGCTCGCTGGATCGAACTTCGACCCAGCCGCGTTTCGGATGTCCGTTTCCTACCGCCGCGCTTTGAAAACGATCTTCACGGGCAGTCCGCCGCTGATGCTCGCCTTGCCGATGGCGCTGATTGCGTACTTCGGATGGAAGCGCGCGCGCTATTTCGGCAACACGGCGCCGCTCCTGATCGTCGGACTGGTGCTCATTTTGGCTCTGGGCGCTCCCGATTTTCCGGGGCAGGGATTCCATCTGACCATGCTCGTGTTTCTCTTCGTCTTCGTCAGCGGAGTGTTCGCCGATCTGCTGGAGACTCGGCACAGGCTGCTGGTGGTGGCTGGCATCGGCGGATGGTTGAGTGCATCGGCCATCTGGAACCTTTGGCAGTTGTGGCGCACTTAATTTCATGTAGAGAGGCGGCTGGCTGCGTCTCCGGTGGCCCGGGAGACGGGGCAAGCCCCGTCTCTACAGGTTAGAATGACTGCTTACGATAATGGCAAGGATCAAGTTGGCATGAGCGCTCTGACCGAGACACCGACATCGAAGACCATCTACGTAACTCGCACCGGCCTGCCGCTTCAGTTTCAAGCTCGAATGGCCTTTTCGCCATGCCACGTCGGGCGCGGACTTTGACGTTCTGCACACGGCGATCACGCTGGAAAATTCGGAAGGCCTGCGCGCGCTGGTGGCCGTGAATCTTTCCGCCACGCTGCGGGAAGTGCTGCCTTCGCTTGAGCCGAAAGACACGGAAGGTCCCGTCATCAACGCTCTGCGGAAGGAGGTCGACCAGAAGCAGATTGGAGTTTGTGAAATCGGGCAAGCTGGTGCCGCTGCCCTTATCCAGCCGCCACTACAGCTTCAAACTCAAGCAGTGGGTTTTCGGCAAGGCCAGCGACGAAGAAATCGCCCGCATGATCGAGCGCAAGGTGTATTGGCAGACGCGTCTGGTTGGCGGAGATGTGTGGCTGGGCGACCAGACCGAAGCCCTCTACCTGGATACCACCACCGATCACATCGCCGAAATCGCCGCCGGACTCGCGCAGCGGGGGCTGTTCACGATGGCACGGCGCTACGCGACCGCGCTTCCCGCCCTGATGGAGCAAGAAGATCGCTTCGAATCGGAGATGGCGGCGGCGCGTCAGCAACTGGAAGAAAAGCACGCCTTCGAGCGCGGCTAGAGGTTCTTGTGGGGCGGACACTCTTGTCCGCCGCCTTTGATTCTGGGGTTGGTCTTGATTTTGCGTTCTATCCCAAATACCGTTTTGGTTTCGACTGCCTACTTTTTAGAATCAACGTCAAAAGCAGCGGACAAGATTGTCCGCTCCACACTTACCACACGCGGCAGGCGTTCTCTCGGACCATCGGCTGGCCGGGCTTGCAGTGGAAAGCGGCGCGAAACTCCGGCATGTTTGCGACCACGCCATTGGCTCGATACTTCTCCGGAGAGTGCGGATCGACCGTTGCCCGCAGCCGCTTATTCTCGTCGCGCTCGTTCGTGCACCAACTCTGGCCGTAGGCGACGAAGAAGCGCTGCTCGGGCGTCAGGCCATCGAGCGGGTCCAGCTTTTGATCCTTTGTATCTTCCTTCCACGCGAGATAGGCCAGTAGCGTCCCGCCGAGATCGGCTAGATCTTCGCCGTTTGTCAGTTTGCCGTTGATTTTGATGTCGTCGATGATCGTGTATCCGGAATATTGGTCAACCACGCACTGGGCGCGCTGCTCAAATTCCTTGCGGTCGCCGTCGGTCCACCAATTGCGCAAATTTCCCTGCGCGTCGAACTGGCTGCCCTCGTCGTCAAAGGCATGGGTGAGTTCGTGGCCCATGGTGGCGCCGGTGTCGCCGTAGTTGGGCGCCGCGTCGGACGAGCGCGCTGAACAGTGGCGGCTGCAGGATTCCCGCGGGAAAGTTGATGTCGTTTTTCTGCGGATCGTAATAGGCATTGACGGTGGGCGGCGTCATGCCCCACTCCTTGCGGTCAACGGGCTTGCCGATTTTGGCGAGCCAGCGATGAAACTCGAACCAGGACGCCCGCTCCGAGTTTCCGATTTCGTCTCCGCGCACGATCTCGAGCGCGCTGTAGTCGCGCCAGGTGTCGGGATAGCCGATCTTGTTCGCGATGGTGTGCAGCTTGGTGAGCGCCTGCTCCTTGGTCGCCGCTCCCATCCATGGCAGCGCCTGGATTTCGCTTTGCATGGCCGCTTCGACCTCTTTCACGATTTTCAGCGCTGCCTGCTTGGCCTCCGGACTGAAGTACTTCGCCACATACGCCTGCCCTAGCGCTTCTCCCAAGTCGTTATCGACGTCATTGGTGCAGCGCTTCCAGCGCGGCGGAAGTTCCTCCCGTCCGCGCAGAGTCTTGCCGTAGAAATTGAAATTCTCTTTCACAAACGCGGCGGATAGGCTGGTGGCGGCGTCGTGCGCGGCGTGCCAGCGCAGATACGTCTTCCAGTCGGCCAGGCTTTCCTTTTCGATTTCATCACTCATAACGTGAAAATAATCGGGCGTCACCACATTTAGAGTTCCGAGAGGAGACCCAAGCGATCCCACGCCGGTCTTTGTGAAATAGGTGTTCCAAGCGAAAGAGGGCGCCAGCTTTTGCAGTTCCTCCACGCTCATCTTGTGATAGAGCTTGGGCGGGTCGCGGCGTTCGACGCGGGTCATCTGGCCCTTGGCGAGCGCGGTCTCGATGCGCATCACCGTTGCCGCTTCCGTGGCCGCGTCGGCCGGCTTGTCTCCGAGCAACTCGAACATCTTGGCGACATGCGCCAGGTAAGCCTTGCGCAGTTCTTCGGATTTGGCGTCGTCCTTCAAATAGTAATCACGATCCGGGAGGCCGAGTCCGCCCTGATCGGCTTCGGCGATCACCTGGGTCGAGTCCTTGAAGTCCTGATTCGAGCGGAAAGTGAAGAGCGTTCCTCCGCCGTAGAGCGAAGGCGGGAACTGTGTGGTAGCGGCGTATTCCGCCAAATCCTGCTTCGACTTCAGGGCGGCGATGCGATCCAGTTCCGGCAGCAGAGGCTTGGCTCCGAGCTTCTCGATGGCTGGTTCGTCCATGCACGAGGCGTAGTAATCGCCGATTTTCTGGGTCGACGGCATCGCGCACGCCGGTCGCGTTCGCGGCCTCTTCCAGGATCGTTCGCAACTGCGCGCGGTTCTCGTCTTCAAGCTTGCCGTACGTGCTCCAGCTTGCCTGATCGGGTGGAATCGGATTCTTTTTCACCCAACCGCCACAGGAGTAGGCGTAGAAGTCCACGCACGGGTCGACAGTCCTATCCATGGCGGAAACATCCAGCACCGGTTCGGAGGAAGAGTGCTGGGCAAAGGCGGGCACGGCGGACGAAAGCACCGCCAGGATGAGAAGGCAGATTTTCCAGTTCATAGGTTTTAAGGCGCGAATTTGCACTCTGAGACTATCGCGTCGTTCAAAACTTATCCAGTGTCACCGGGCCGCTGGTGGGCGAACATCGGGCCAGATGGTTAGACGTAAGTACGGGGATTTGGTTAGGGACGTTCCGGGAAGAATCGCTGGAAGTGCTAGGGGTGATTTACGCCGCTGAGGAATCCTCCCAGATGACCAGTCATGGCCACCAGCGCCACGGCCAGGATCTCCAGCCCCCATCGTGACGCGGGAAGTTTGTCGCCCGGCTGTTTGCAGCTCCGGTGAACCCACCAGACCGCCGCGATCAGCATTAGAGACACGAACCCGGAGAGCAGGTGCATGAGGAGGATTCCTTTCAACCTTCGCCCCTCGAGTTCCCACTGCCAGGCCAGCAAGCCGGTCAGCACGGTCGGAATTGCCGTCAGCAGCGCGCCGTAGAAATTGCAGTACGCAACCAAGGCGAGATCTTTTCGGTGAGTCCAGGTCGCGATGAAATCAAGCGCCACGCCGGCAATGAAAAGCGCGATCGGAAAGTGAACGATCACCACGTGCTGTGCGTGCTTGGCGAAGATGGCGGTGCGCGGATCCCATGGACTCATCGTTACTCCTGTTCACAAGTCTGCTGGTGGAGAGCCGGGCGAGACGCCCGTCTCTCCACTGTACTTACTGCACTATGACCTTCGCCGTCATCTTTGGATGGATCGAACAAAAATAGGTATAGGTGCCCGGCTTGGAAAAAGTGAAACTGAACTTCTCGTCGGTGTCGAGCGCGCGGGATTTGAAGGTCGTCTTGTCCTCGCTCACCACCGTGTGCGGGATATCGTCATGATTCACCCAGGTCACCTCAGTTCCCGCTGGGACCGTCAAAGTTTGTGGCGCAAAGCTGAAGTTGTCGATGGTGATCTGCTGGCCAGTTGGAGTCTCCCCTGCGGAAGCTCTTCCGGCGAAACTGGCCAAGGCTAGACCGAGGACTGCCAGCGCGGACGTTCGTAAGACACAAGTGTTTCGTTGCATCACTTTCGTCTCCCTGTTGGATATTTGTTCGATGTTCCTCAGGAAATCGCCGCTCGGGCAAGCGACGAGTCTGTGATCGCGAGCGCGTGTTCTCCCTGCTTGTAATGCACGTCGGTCACGCCCAGCAGAGTACGCAACTGTTCGGCGGGTACCTTCATCGGGCCTGGCGATGGTGCTGCACCTGGCTTCGGTTGCGGGAACGCGGTCGAACACGCCGTGTGAAATGTCACGTTGCCCTCCACTTTCTGCATGGTTTGGTGAATATGCCCGTTCAGCACGGTCACGCTGCCAAAGCGCTTCAGATACGCGAGGGCCTGCGCGCTGTCGTCGGTGCCCCAGCCCCACTCCGGATAGACCGTCCAGAGCGGAATGTGGGCAAAAACCACCAGGGGCGTGCTGCTCTTCAGGTGCTTCACGTCTTTCTCCAGCCATTCCAGTTGCTCGGAGCCCAGCGAGCCGAGTCCACCTGCCTTCAGATTTGCCACGTTGACCAATCCGACAAAATGGACGCCTTTCTTGTCAAAGCTGTACCATCCGGCACCCTGCGAGCCCTTGCCAAAACGCTCGCGAAACTGCTCGCCTTCGTCGCCCACGAAGTCGTGTTCTCCAGGAACGTAGAAAACCTCTGAAGTGCGCGCCGCTTTCAGAATCTGCTCCACATTGTCGAATTCCGCCGGCTTGGCCAGGTGGCTGACGTCGCCGGTATGCAAGATGAATTCTGGAGCGATGGGCAGGGCGTTGATCTTGTCGATCGCCGCTTGGAAGGTGGCGACGACGTCGGGATTGGCGGGCTTATTGAACCCCATGTGACTGTCGCTGATCTGCACAAACGCCAGTTCACCCTTGGGGATCTTGACGTCTTTATCACCCCCGCGGCCCAGCGCGTAGCTGGTTAGCACTCCGCCATTGAGGACGCAAAGCGCACCCGTGCCCGCCCAGGCCATGCAGCGCAGAAAGCCGCGGCGGTCGATTCCGTCGTGGTTGTGGTCATAAAGAATCTCGTCTTGCGTTGAAGCCATGGCATCCTCCGGGAGGTTCATTTCGTGTGCGGCGGCGATTTGCGACCTCGGCCGCTATCCAAATCGCCGTAGTGCCCAACACCCACCGCTTTCCACACCATCACTAACCGCCGCGCTTGCCGTTTATTCCCCCTTGAAGAAACCTTTTGCTGGCGGGAATAAAAACCCTCCTCGTTGGTTTACTCTTGTGTGCGTGTTGGAGGAGCGCTCGTCGGCGTCGTCGTTTGAGCAGTTGGCCCTGCCGCTGTTCGGACGGTTGTACAACTTCGCGCACTGGCTCACGCAAAACCGCGAAGAGGCCGAGGATCTGGTGCAGGAAACGTACGCCAAAGCACTCAAAGGATTCTCCTCATTCGCGCCCGGCACGAACTTTAAAGCCTGGATGTTTCGCATCCTGCGCAACACGTTTTTGAATTCGCGCACCGGGCTTAAAGCGGCCACCGTGCCGCTCGACTTGGCCGACGATGACCCGGCTCTCCCCGCCGAGCGCCAGACTCCGGAAACCATCCTGATCGACCGCGCCAGCCAGCAGATTGTGCAGGGAGCAATCGCCGAACTTCTGTCGCTTATCGGGAAGTTTTGCTGCTCTGCGAGGTGGAAGAAATGTCGTACCAGGAAATGGCGACGGCGCTGGCCATTCCGGTGGGAACGGTGATGTCGCGGTTGTCGCGCGCGCGTCGGGCGCTGCGCGAGGCGGTGCAGCAGAAGGTGCGCGGGAGTTCACCATGACCGAAGACAGGACCGAAAAAACGACCCACGAACGGTGGGCCGGAAAGCTGGACGCCTACATCGACGGTGAACTCGATTCCAGCCAGATGCAGGAACTGGACCGGCACCTCCACGAGTGTTCGGGATGCACGGCGGAAGCTCTACGCAGGCTGCAATGGAAGCGCGCGATTCGTTCGGCGGGCCAGTGTTATGTGCCCGATCCGGCGGTGCGAGAGCGAATACGCAGAAGCATTTCGCACACCAAGCCAGCGTGGTGGCAGTGGCGGCCAGCGTTTGCGGTTACGGCGGCGCTCTTGCTGGTGCTTGCTGGAGCGAGGATCATTCAACTGGAGACTGTCCAGCCGAAAAGGCACCTGGCGCAGGAAAGCTGGATGGCGGGTGAATTGGCCGATTTGCACGTTGCCACGCTGGCGAGTGCGAATCCAGTCGATGTCGTGTCCTCCGACCGCCACAGCGTCAAACCCTGGTTTGCAGGGAAGATTCCCTTCAGCTTCAATTTGCCGGAGTTACAAGGGTCGCAGTTTGAGCTGGTTGGAGGACGAGTCAGTTATCTGGAGCAATCGCCCGGCGCGCAGCTGCTCTTTCGAGTTCGCAAGCACCAGATCTCAGTGTTCATTTTTCAGGCGAAGGCCCTGCCCCTTGGTTTCGCGAGTGCCGGGGAGATGGGTGCGAGATCTTTCCATTTGGAACGCTGGCAGCGCGACGGCCTGCAATATTTTGCGATTAGTGACGCGGCTCCCGAAGATCTGCGTGCGCTGGGCGATCTTCTGGGAAAATAACGTCGGTCAACGCGTATTCTCCGTTAGTACGCCTGCGTTACCATCCCCATCGAGTTATTTCGCCCTATCCATTGCACCCTAAGTACACCCTAGGTCTCAATCCCCACGTAACATACGCGGCCCACGATACAGTCGCTGGGCTTCTGGCCGTCTTCCAGGGCTATCACTTCAACCGGGTAGGCGGGGTTGTGGGGGCGCAGGATCAAGTGGTGGTCCGCCGCTTCAACGTACTTGATGGTGCAAATCCCATCTCTGCGGACGGCGTACATATTACTTTCGCCCTTGCGGTAGGGAGTCAACGAATTATAGTGGCGGTCGAGCAGGAGAGTGGCGCCGGGCATGGTGCGCGGGTACATACTCATTCCTTCCTGTGCGTCCGCCTTGATGATGACAAAGCGTTCCCAGGCGCGGCGGTCGCCGTCCACTTCTTCTTTCAAGCGCTTCAGGAATGTCTTCTTGAACTTCAGGATCTCCTTGACGTGCATGCTCATAATCAGCGGTTCGAAGGCTGCGATGTGCGAGTCGGTGACCACGACGTTGTCGAACTCATCCTCGCTCGGCGGGAGGATCCAGGCGCGCTTGCTGACTTCGGTGGGATCGATGAGATCGAGCACTGAGAGATGCTGCACGTTGAGAACCTTGTCCATGCCTTCGAGGCTGAGGCCACGCTTGCGGTTAAGGAAGTTGGAGATGTGGGCTTGCTTGAAGCCGGTTTGCCCCGCTAGACGAAGGCCGGTAAGTTCTCCTCCGTCAATGCGCTCCCAAAGGATATTGCGGAGATTTTCTTGAAGCATGCGAAATTTCATGGCTGGAGTATAAGTCTTGACAATAGCTAATAGCTATTATTATTAGAAGTACAACATCTATAAGGCAATAAAGTTCTTGACTTAGCAGGTTTTCAGCCATAATATGGCCTGATAATATGTCTCATGCTGCGCTTATTTTGAGAAGAAAGGTTGTTGGCCATGATAGAAGTACACGCACCCGAAAACGAAGAAAGAGTCTTCGGGGAGTTTCGCCGGAAGGTGCGCTCGGCGGAACTACTCTCGGCAGCCATGCAGCGGTTGTTGCAGGCCATTCACTTCAGCGGGCGTTTGAGCGTCATTGTGCAGAACGGGCAGGTGCTCAAGTCTGGCTACGAAGAGGGTTACTTCCGGCAACAGGAGCCGGGGGCAGCTGTCAGGCTGCAATAACTGCTTCATTGTTAATTAAATAGCAACGCAGGTCATCGTAAGAGAAACGAGCCCTGGGCCGGGAAATCGGCGCCGGGGCTTTTTTCTTGGTTGGAACGTTTTTCATTTCATACAGAGAGGCAATCATGAACTTCATGGGCAGAATGGAAGGCCAGGAAATCCAAGTCGAACTGAAGTATTGCGAGCGGTGCGGCGGATTGTGGCTGCGTCCGCGGGGAGCAGACGGAGTGTATTGCGCCAGTTGCCGGGTGCGTTTGGCGGCAATGCCCAACCCTGAGGAAGCACCGCCCCGCGAGGCGCGCCGGCGCGGTAAGGCGCGCGTGCAGGGAACGGGCGTTCCAACGGAAGTGGTTCAGAACCGAGGGCGGATCGAGTATCTGGAGGGTGTGGCAGCGATGGAGGCGTGGGCATGACCAGCGCACAAACGACGATCAAACAAGCCTGGAGTCTGATGGGGCAGGCGGATTTGCCGCCATCGGTGGTGTTTGGCGAAACGGAGATGGACCTGTGGCCCTACCGCAGACGTACGGTGGCGCTGCTGCGGCGGTATGCGCGGGCCTCGGTCGAGGTGGGGAGGCTGCCGTCGCTGCTGGGGCGGGAGTTCTTCCGGACGCGGGTCACGTCGTACACGATGAGGAACTTTGAGGACGTCGTGATCTTTGTGACCGACATGGAGCAGGCGATCGAGAAGTTGACCGCAATCGAAAAGAAGATATTGGCGATGAATATCCTGGAGGAATACAGCACGGACGAGGTAGCGCGCTTGCTCGGTTGTACCCCTAGAAGCGTACGGCGGCTCTTGCAGGATGCGCTCGACCAGCTCTCGCGGATCCTGCTCGCGGGTGGTTTGATGGAGGAAATGGCTTCGGTTGGGAGCAGCGCGGAAAACTTGTCAAGGGGGTAAGAACACAATTTCGACGCAAGTGACTCAAAGGAAGGCGAAAATAAATTCCGAAAACTTGTCCGTTTACCCCCTCTGATTTGATATCCTAAACTTAAGAGTGAAGAATTGTAAGAACTCTGAAGGGCGCGACGCAAATCGCGCCCTTTTTCTATTTACGATGGGCAGATGGCGAAGGCTAAGAAGCCGGAGGTAGCTTAGAATCAGAATTATTGTAAGACGCAGATTGAGGATTGCGCCGGGAAGGCGGACGGAACGCAGCATGGACATAACCTGGGTCACGGAACGAGTTGCGCTGGGCGGTGGGATCTGGAACGCGCGGAACATGGAAGAACTGGCGCAAGGCGGTGTGACCCACGTGCTCAACATGCAGATCGAGTTCGATGACCGGCCGCTGGCGGAGCCGCACGGGATCCGCGTGCTGTGGAATCCGACCGACGACGATTTTCTTGCCGAAGTCTCCGGAACTGCTGAAACGCGGCGTTGATTTCGCGCTGGAAGCGCTGGACGATCCGGAGGCGCGGCTGTACGTTCATTGCGCCGCCGGGGTGCACCGGGCTCCGATGATGACGCTGGCGGTGTTGTGTGCGATGGAGTGGAAAATGGAAGCGGCCATGGCGCTGATCGAAACGCGAAGACCGGCGGCCGACTTCGCGGACGTGTACGTCGAGAGCGTGCGGCGATTTCTGGAGTCGCGGGTTGACAGCGAGCCGCGGAATTCAGAGTAACGATCGGAATTGAGTTGGGAGGTAATATGCGAAAGGGGCGCCGCTCGGCAGAGCGGCTTTCTTATTGGCCTGAATTGAGGCCGTATGCGCTCAAGAGGAGAGAACAAGAGATGCCCAGATCGTTCGCGGTGAACCACAGACGGTGAACCACCAGCTTTTCCGAATGGCGGCGAAGGCGATGATTTCGATGCTGCCGGCGTTGCTGATCGCGTTGACGTTGTCGACCGCCTTGCAGGCACAGGGGCCAGCGCTTACGACAATCAGCGACACAGTGTATCGAGCAGACGGAACCGCCGCATCGGGTACAGTGCTGATTTCCTGGCCATCGTTCCAGACGGCGGAGGGAGACGCGGTAGCGGCAGGCAATCTGGCTGTGACGATCGGACCAGGAGGAGCGTTTAGCGCGCAACTGGTCCCGAACGTGGGCGCGTCTCCGGCGGGAACTTACTACGTCGTGGTCTTGCAGTTGGATGACGGAACGGTTCGCACGGAATATTGGGCGGTTCCGGCGACATCGCCGACGACGATTGCCGCGGTGCTGACGACACCGGGCACAGGGCTCGGAAACCTTGCCGTGACGCAGGAGTACGTGAACGGGGCGGTGGCAAACCGGGCGATCGACAGTGACGGTGGTGCACCTGGCGGGGACGGAGACGATCACCGGCACGAAGCAGTTTGCGGTGCCTCCGGCGCTTCCGGCACCGGCTGGCACCAATGACGCTGCGAACAAGGGTTATGTGGATGCGGCGGTGGCGAACGTAGGGTCGGGAGCGTACGTCTCCAAGGCCGGCGACACCATGACGGGTCCATTGACCCTACCCGCGGACCCCGCAGCACCCAACCAGGCTGCAGACCGGCACTATGTGGACAGTGGGCTCTCCGTGAAAGCGGACCTGGTAAATGCGACTATTCCAACCGGCGAGTTAGGAGCGGGCATCGCCACTGCAACTACTTGTTTAAACGGTAACTCCACGTGGGGATCTTGTGGTGGCGGCGCACCGGCAGGGATTACTTATGCCACTACGGCGCTAAATTGGACACAGACCATTTCCAACCCGTTAACAGGCGGATCTCAGGCAACGGTTACGCTTACTCCCTGCCCGGTTGGCGTTGACACGACGAGCGGAGCCGGGTACCAGGTATTCATATCTGGTGGAGGAAATAGCGAGGCTGTCAGCGTAGTTACTGCAGCCGGTGGATGCACCTCGGGAGCGGCGTCGGGGACGATTACATTTACTCCCTTTCATTCCTATGGGGCTGGATACACAATCGGTTCGGCCTCTTCTGGCATTCAGGAGACGATCAATGCGGCCTGTGGGGCGGTGACAACGACTCACCCGAATGGCCAGTGCAACGTAACCATTCCGGCGAACGGCGGTCCTAACAATTTGTCCGGGCCGACGTCCGATCATCCGCTGAACAATTACCTTGTGTACGGAACGATTTACTTTCATGCTGGACAATCAATCCTGAATGGCTACGGTGTATCGCTGAACTGTTTGGGGCGAGGGCCATGCCTTCAGCTCGGCGACTTGCTGAATGCGAACCACTACGCCGACATGACCGTGGAGGGCATTCATTTCCGCACGCCGGTGGTGTCGACTGGGGACCCAGCTTATGCGGGCTCGGCAATTATCAGCACAGCGGTCGCTAGTTCGGTGGCCACGATTACCACTTCTTCCGCGCACGGATTTCGTCCCGGCGACATGGTTGTACAGCTTTTCACCGACGACGCTTCGTACTGGGGCGATGCGGTCGTAACGACGGTTCCGAGTGCCACAACTTATACCTACACGCACGCCAGCAATGGGACCATCGCATCTCAGACTACCCCCGGGGTGACAGCCCTCGCCTATGAAGCGGTGCTCGACAACGCCAATAGCAGCCATTTCATTGACGTATCCGAGGATGCGTACTATGGCGAGTCGCGGCGCTTCAACAACTTCTTCGACCTGTGGGACGATGAGAACGCGGTCATCGACCACTTCAATAACAACGCGATCTCACTGAATGGCAATGCGAACTGGAACGGATCGTTCGTGTTCTCGGGCGGCGGTAACAACATCGGAATCACGATGGCACCGGTGATTACGATCCGCGATTCCAATTTCACGGCGAACGCTTCCAGTTGCGTGACCGACTACAACTCGAATGGGCTCTACTTCGAGAATAGCGTCTGTCAGTCAGCGGGATTATGGCAAGTTTACGCTTCCAACAGTGTGGGGAACTACCAGGGCGCATATCTCAAAGACATCTACACGGAGGGCACCCTGGGGATGAATCCGGCATCTGGGGCGAGAACTCCATTTCCCGGTCTCGGCATCGCTGGCCTCATCGCTGGACCATCGACTTCAGCGGCAAGTTTCAAAGTCGATAGCGGCGGTTCCACCGGCTTGACAGGAGGCTTTGCGACGGGTGGCTCGGGATCAGCGCATTACTCCTATTTCGTTGTGGTCAACGATGTGACTAGCGGCGGTCACACCTCTCCCATGCAGGTGCTGAATTGGTCTTCGACGGGAAGCGATTCCATTCCGGTCAGTTGGCCGAGGGTAGCACACGGAACCGATACCATCACGTATGACGTGATCCGCATGACGACCCCGAGTGTCGCGGGCGATGCTTTTCCCTATATCGGCGGATGTCCCGGAGGCTCGGGTGGAACGTGCGGTTCGGTGGCGACTGCTCTCAGTCAAGCAACGGCCTGCTCTGGTGGACTAGTTTGCACTTATACGGACACAGGATCGTCGACGACTTCGGCTTACACGGTCAAAACCGGTGGCTCTATACAGCTCAATTTTTGGCCTGGTGCGATTGTGACCGCGGGAAACACGATCGATGTAGACAAAGAACCGACTAACTTAGTCGTCGTCGGAATCCCTACGGGTACACCCGCACTCGTCGGGAAAGCCTGTAACCGAGGTGGAGTGGCATCGTCTGGCGGCTACACCGCTTGCCTATCTAATCCAGCTTTTGGAGGCGCTGCCAGTGGAACCGCAACGGTGTTGTACGACGGCGCCCAGCAGACATTGTCCAAGGGCCGATTGAACCTCTTTACGCCGCAAGGTTACTTGGTTAATTCCCACCATTTCATCACATTGCTTGATTCACAACCCAGCTTGACGCAATCGACGATAGGATATCGCCCACTTGCCAGCGCAAGCGATACTTGGATTGGGACAGACATTGGGGCAAACAAGGCTATCACTTTGGGACAGCTCAGCTTCGGCGCGCCCGTAGCCATCAGCAGCTACATCAACAATACCGGGGACGGTACGAGTTGGCTGGAGCGGTTGACATCTTCCTTGAAGGAATTCAACGTCAACGTGAAGTTCGACCAGAGCGTTACGCTTGCGGGACTGTCGAATGGATGCCTGAATGTTGCGTCCGGGGTGATTGCATCCACCGGAAGTGCTTGCGGATCGGGCGGCACGGGAGCGGTTAACTCGGTGTTTGGGCGCTCGGGAACGGTGGTAGCGGCCAGCGGCGACTACACGGTATCTCAAGTAACAGGGGCGGCGGCGGATGCTTCGGTGGTGCATAACACGGGCGCCGAGACGATTGCAGGGGCGAAGACTTTCACGAACGACGTCACGATGGGCGGGAACTTAGTATTGCCTCAGGGGAATGCCTATGTCCCCGCCAGTGGCGGTATTGGGCTGGATACATCTGCCGGGTTGCCGGTGGTGAACATTGGCGGCGCGACGCACCAGGTTGCTTTTACGAGTTCGAATATCAGCGGGCAGGCGGGGACGGCGCTCGCCCTGGCGGCCGTTCCGACGCAGTGCAGCGGATCGTTTGCGACGGGCATTGGCGCGAATGGGAATGCGAACTGCACAACGCCGAATGTGATCCAGTTGTCTGAAACTACGCAGCCTGCGGGGATTCCTAACTGGGGAGTTTTCTGGTTTGATTCGGCCACTCATACTCCACGAGTTATTGAGAACAATGGACAAGTTACCCAATTGGGGCTGACCAACCTGTTTAATTCGGATCCGGGCGGCGATCCTGCGGACAATCTTGAGGAGCGCAATGGAAGCACGGCGCAGAACCTGCGGGTGTATTCCAACTACACTGACAATACGACCTGGCAGCGGGCCTCTTTGGGCTATGACGCGGCGGATGGCGGATGGTCGGTGGTGCGCAGCGAGAATGCGAATTCTGGGTCCGCGGCGGGATTGGGGTTGTGGGTGGGAAGCGCGAAACGGTGGGTTGTCGATGGGACATACAATTTCAAGCCCTGGGTGGACAACGCTTACAACCTGGGCAGCGACACGGGGAACGCCCCCAAGAGCGTGTTCGCGAAGACCTCATTCAACATGTACAGCCTGGGCCGCCAGGATTTTGAGTTTCTCAACGACGCCACAAACGGTACGACGCTCAACCAGCTGGCGATCTACAACAGCGGCGGCACGGGGGTTCAAACCGCGGCGACTTCGAGCACGGATGGCGTGTTGGGCATCGTCAGCGGCGGCGCCGGCACGTCGAACAAGGCGGTGATCACGTGGGCCGGGTTGGCGGGATGTAACTTCGACGCTGCTAATCCGATCGCGGGAGATTATGTAGTTGCCAGCACCACGCAAGCTGGGAAGTGCCACGACGCGGGATCTACGACTCGTCCGACTGGGGTGCAAACGATCGGATGGGTTGAGAACGGCGGCGTGCGAGTAAGTCCCGCGCCTCCGAGCGGGAGCGGCGGCGGACCGGTCAGCTCGGTATTTGGCCGCACCGGCGCAGTTACCGCAGGGAATGGCGACTATACGGTGTCGCAGGTTTCAGGGGCGGCGGCAGACTCTGGCGTGGTTCACCTGGCGGGCGCTGAGACAGTTAGTGGGAGTAAGACATTCTCGAGCGACGCGACTTTCAACGGGAATCTGAACGTGGCGGGGAATATCAACCAGACGGGCACTGGGCCAACGCAGTGGTCAGGGAAGAAATGGACGGGAACCACCGTCACAGTGCCGAGCGGGATGGATTTTTCGCTGGGGATTGGGTCGGACAACGCGTTCAAGTGCCAGTTGACGAGCGGAGCGTCGTGTATGCCTGCGAATGCAGTCACGAGCGTATTCGGGCGAACGGGCGCGGTCGTTGCTGGCAGCGGCGATTACTCGGTTGCGCAGATTACGGGAGCCGCGGCGCTGGCGTCGCCAGCTTTTACCGGCTCGCCGACGGCGCCGACCCCGGGCGCGGGCGATAACTCCACCAAGCTGGCAACCACGGCTTACGTGCGCAGCGAGATGCAGATGGCGTGGTCATGCCCCGTTGCTGGGACGACGTCCACCGTGCAGTATTGCAACTGGACGCTTCCTGTGGCGATCACGATTACCGGATTCGATCTCGCGGCCAGCACAGCGGCGGCCGGATGCACGACATATCCGACCCTGCAGATCTGGGATGGAACGGCGAATGCGGAAGTGGGGAGTTATTCCATCGCTTTTACTTCGGGCACCAACTTCTTTACGCAGGTTACTGGGAGTACGAACGTGGCGTCCGGCCATCTTCTGCGGCTGAAGATAACGACCGCGGGGGCGGGATGCTCCACCAATGCCGCCGGAGTCGTCGGCACGGTTACTTATCAGATGCAGAACTAGAGCTTGTCGGATGAACGGTCAGAGCATGCGGCGAGGCCCTCAGGGGCTAAAGCCCTCGCTGTTATTGGCCGGTAGCGGCACGGCTGAAGCCGTGCCCTTCCCAAAATCATTTGTGAGATGAGTTCTAGCAGAGCCATCGAATTCAGAAAACCATATTCAGAAAACCATATTCAGAAAACCATGATCAGACAAGTGTTGTTGCTTCTATTACTGGGAGCGCCGCTGGCGTGTGCCTCCGACTATTTCGTGGACTGCAATTATGGGTCGAATGGAAATCCGGGGACGAGTCCGCAGCAGGCGTGGCGGACGCTGCTGAAGGTTGGGATCTCGGCGTTTCAACCGGGAGACACGATCAACTTGCTGCGGGATTGCACGTGGAACGAGACGCTGACTCCGCCATCGAGCGGGAGCAGTCTAGTTCGCTCATCAAGATCGACAGTTATGGCAATGGGCAGCCACCGCATTTGACGGGGTATTTGCCGATCGCGGCGCGGTGGTGGACCCAGGTGGGAAGCACGAACGTCTGGTCGGCGACACTGTATTCGGCCACGAGCGGACTTGCGAATGTGGTGCAGTGCGGGATCCGGGGCTTCTATTGCCTTACACAGCCACCATCGCAGTTGCAGTATGTGCGGTTTGGGACGGTGTGGGGGACGGCGCTGGCGAGCCAGGCGGCGCTTAGCCAGGATCGGGATTTCTGGTACGACTCGGCAAATTTCATTTTGTATGTGTACAGCGCAAGCGGCAATCCGGCGACACATTACTCCGCAGTTGCTCCGATCGTGCTCAGCGGGGAGAGCCTGCTGAATGTGAACGGCGTCTCGTGGCTGGAAATCCAACATCTGCAAATTGACTGGTTCGACGGCTACGGAGTGCAGGTGCAGGGGGCGAGCGATCATCTTTGGCTGGCGAACATTGCCGCGAACAGCGAAGTGGAGAACGGCGCGGTGCCGCTGGGGTTCTATGTGCATCCGAGCGGCACGCCGGTGGACATTCATCTCTACAACACCGACGCGAACATGAATTATGCGGGCTACCGCTTCGATGGATGCAGCGGCGGCGGGTGCGCGTTTGAGATTAAGAACTGCCGGGCCTACGCGAATCGCGCCTACGGGATCGTGGATAACGTGCAGGGGGCGGTGAGCTACGACTACTGCCACCTTTACGGGAACAATCTGGCGACGGCGCTGACGGTGGATACGTCGGGGACCCCGGGACCGACGGCGGGGACGAACGGCGTTGTGCACAACATACCGGCGGAAACGCCGCCCTGGATCCGGGAGTGGCGACGGTGGCCGGCATATACGACCGTGAGTTATGACGATCCCGGATTGGTGCAATACAGCGATGCGTATATCAGCTCATTGCTGCCGATTATGACTGCTAAGGGAATACCGCTCTCGATCGCGGTGGTTACAGGCGGGAGATTATTCGCAGTCGATTATCAGTGAAGTGCAAGGGTGGATTAACGCGGGATGGGACGTTAATACGCACTCGATATCGCATGAGTATTGGGATCCTCCCGCGGCCAGTTGCGGGCCGAATGGGATTCTTCCGGTTCCTTGCCACGCATTTGAATACTTACAGTACACGGGGACGATCGCATCGAGCGTTACCTTGAACATATCGCACCCAACACCGGGGCATGCGACGCTGACGGTGACGACGAGTCCAGACGATCCGGCGGCCGACATTAACTGGGATTTGACGCCGGCTGCGCCGGGACAGACCAGTAACGGACTCGTCACACTGGGCGGGATTCTGGACACGCTGGAGCAGCGCGGGGTGTTTTCAGTGGTACTGGATGCGAACGCCAAGAGCGCGGCGCGCAGCATTTCGCTGGCGGATGTGACCAACATGGACATCAAGAATACGGCGCAGACTCTGGATCTTGACGAAACGCAAATGGAAACGGAAGAGATGAGTTGGGCGCTGGGGTGGATGAATTTGAACTTTACCGGGCTGCCCGCAAAACGCGTGTACGTGATGCCGGGGAGTTATGAAGATCCGGTGACGGAGAATATTGCGGCCAGTCTGGGGTATGCGGGGGTACGGGGGACGGGCAGCCTGAAACCTTGCTGCGGGGCGAATACCACGTTGGCCACGGGCTATGACGTGTTGAACATCCTAAGTCAGGGTGCGGTGCCTAACTACCAGGGACTTAGTTATCAAGCAATGCGGAATCGGGTTAGTCAGGATCTGTTCAAGAATGCGCTGTGGGGAAGGCCGATCGGATACTTCTGGCATGTGAACGAGTTGCGGCCGGATGAAGTCGCAAACTTCATGGATGCGCTGGTTCAGGGAGGCGCGACGCTGGAATCGAACACGCAGATGGTGAATGTTCTGTTGTCGTGCCAGCCGAACGATGTAGTGCCGGCAGGCTATGTGGCGGGAAGCTATTACGTTTGCGCGGGGAGCGGGGTGGAGGCCGATTTTCGGCCGACGGTGAATTCGCCGGTAAAGGATAAGGGGCTGAATTTGGGCGCGGAGTATCAATACGACCTACTGGGAATCAATCAGAACTTGTATGGGGCGGGTTGGGAGATCGGGGCGTACGCGTATGTGCCGGAGAATTTCAGCGCCACGCATTGAAATCAGCCTTTTCACGGGACGGCTGTTTTGACGGATTGTGGGCCCGAGAACTGGGAGTGGTTAGGACGAAACCTTGATGAACGCCCAGAGAGGCAATACCGGGCGGGGGAAGGATTGGAAGTTGGAGAGTTGTGGAAGCCGACCAGACGAGATCTTTTCATCGAACAGTGGCTGAGGATCCGGACGAAGATAACCAATCGGACCGACTTCCAATTGAACCGCGCGCAGCGGGAATATTCGCGGCAGTGCACGGAGCAGAACGTGGTCCTGAAGGCGCGTCAGGTGGGCATCACGACCTACGTCGCCGCGCGATTCTTTGTACAGACCATCACGCGGCGGGGCACGCTGAGCATGCAGGTAACGCAGGATCGAGAATCGGCGGAGGACATCTTCCGGATCGTCCGGCGTTTCTGGGAGAAGCTGCCCGATGACTGGCGGAGCGGGCTTCTGCGAACTTCGCACTGTAACGCGCGGCAGTTGGTGTTTCCGAATTTGGACAGCGAGTACTGTCTGGCTTCGGCGGAAGAGAATGCCGGACGAGGCCGGACGATCCAGAATCTGCATTGCTCTGAGGTTTCGCGCTGGGGCCGGAAGGGCGACGAGGCGCTGGCGTCGTTACGGGCGGCGGTAGTGCCGGGAGGGGACATTGTGCTGGAGTCCACGCCGAACGGGGCGGGTGGACTTTTCTACGAGGAGTGGCAGCGGGCGGAGGATACCGGATATACCCGTCACTTTTTTCCTTGGTGGTTTGACGCAGCCTATGTTATTGAACCGGGCGCGAATTTCGGGCCGCTCACGCAAGAAGAGAGGGAACTGGCGGCGGCGCACGGGCTGACGACTGGACAGATCGCATGGCGGCGGAAACAATGGGCATCACTGCGGGGACTTGCGGGGCAGGAATATGCCGAAGACCCAGTGGCGTGTTTCCGGGCGTCGGGAGAATGCGTATTCGACCTGGACGCGGTGGACAAGGCGCTACACGGATCGGTCGCACCGTTGGAGGTGCGCGACAACCAGCGGCTGACGATCTGGCTGCCGGCACAGCCGGGGCGGGAGTATGTGATCGGAGTCGATCCGGCGGGAGGCGGGGTCGAGGGCGATTACTCGTGTGCGGAAGTGATCGATCGTCAGTTGGGAACGCAGTGTGCGGAGTTGCACGGACATTGCCCTCCGCGGGAACTGGCACAGAAACTAGTGGCGCTGGGGAAGGAATACCACACGGCACTGCTGGCAGTGGAGAGGAACAATCACGGGCACGGTGTGCTGGCGTGTCTTCGGAACCTGGATTATCCGCAGGTGTTCATGCAAAAAGGGCAGGATGGGTGGCTGACATCGGCGGTGAGCCGTCCGGCCATGATTGAAAATCTGGCGTCGGCGCTCGCGGCAGAGCCGGGGTGCTTCAGAAGTCCGCGGCTGCTGAACGAGTGCCGGACGTTTGTGCGGTACGCGGACGGGAATACGGGAGCGACGCCAGGAACTCACGATGATTGCGTGATGGCGATGGCGATTGCGTGGGCGGCGCGCATGGCGGAAACGGGGCGGGGAGCGAAGGGCCAGATGGAATTCGGCAGCCTGGAAAAATGAACATTTGCAGTGTGGTGGCGGTCACAGGCATCGGGTGGGCGCGAGGGTATGGTGCTTATGGCGGTTCTCACGGAAAGTGTCCTTTGGAAGGCCTCAGTCGGGTAGCTACAAAAGTCAAAGGCTTGAACCACGGGGGACACAGAGGAGCACGGGGGACTCCTTTCGGGACTTATGCCTACCACGGCAGTCCAACACGTGAAGAGGATGCGGGGCGGAGCGCAGAGCCACTTAATGCGCTGCGACGATGGGCACTACTACGTGGTGAAGTTCCGAAATAATCCGCAGCATGAGCGGGTGCTGGCGAATGAGTTTCTGGCAACGCGGCTTGCCGAGCGAGTGGGGCTGCCGGTACCGGCAACGGAGGTTGTGGAAGTTCCGCCGTGGCTGGTAGAGCACACGGCGGAACTAACGATTGTGCTGGGGAGCCACACCATTCAGGTAGAAGCGGGACTGCAGTTCGGGTCGCGATATATCGTGAGTCCGGTGGAAGGGCAGGTGTTCGACTACTTGCCTCCCGAGATGCTAGAACGGGTGAGGAACCTGGAAACTTTTACGGGAATCCTGGCGCTGGATAAATGGACGTGCAATGCGGATGGCCGGCAGGCGGCATTCTGGCGGAAGATGCGGGAGAAGAAATACTCGGCATCGTTCATCGATCAGGGGTATTGCTTTAATGCGGGAGAGTGGACGTTTCCGGATTTTCCGCTGCGCGGAGTGTATCCGCGGAATGAAGTGTACGCGCGAGTGAATGGGTGGGGATCGTTCGAGCCGTGGCTGTCGCGAATCGAAAAACTGGATGAAGATTCGATTTGGCGAGTGGCGGGAGAGATTCCTCCGGCTTGGTACGGCGGGTCCTGGGATGAGTTGGAGGCGTTGGTGCAACGGCTGATCGAAAGGAAGACGATGGTGCGGGAGTTGATTCTGGCGTTCCGAGGGTCACCGCGGAGGCCGTTTCCGGAGTGGGGGAGCGAGGCTTAGCTGACCTTAACCGCAGAGTACGGTGAGGTCGCAGAGAAGATCTTGAACCACAGGGGACACAGGGGTACACGGGGGACGATTGGGCTGAGGGCTGAAGGCTGAGGGCTGGTGGCTAATAAGCGACAACTCGAGCTTTATTTGCTGCGATTCTTGCCGCATGCTTTGCGGGACGATTTCGTTACGGTCGGACTGTTGCTGCTGGAGAGCGATGGCGGGTTTGCCGAGGTGCGGTTTACGCGCGACTGGAGGATGCTGCAGTGCGTGGCTCCGGATGTGGAGTTGGAGTGGTTCGAGATGGTGGAGCGCGAGATCCGCGGAAAGCTGGGGAGCCTGCTGCGGCGCGAAGATCTGATGCAGCTGATGAGCGAGCGGTTCGGGACGATGATCGAGGTGGCTCCGACGAAGGCGGTGCTGACGGAGGATCCCGCTAAGGAGATGGACGTGTTGACCGGGATGTACCTGGTTCCGATGGGGCGAGGCGAGCGCGCGCAGCAGCGAACGGGGCGGGTCGCGATTGTGAGCACTATGAAAGAGGCGTTCGCCGAGGCAGGGGTGTTGGAGCTGATGCAGAGAGATTTGGATGTGGTGAAATACACGGGGCCGGGAGATCCGTTCCGGATCGATTTTGGGTATCGGGTGGGGAGCGCGGTGAAGATGTTCCATGCCGTTTCAGTGGCGGCGAATGTGGACCAGGCGCTGGCGCTGGCTTATCGTTACTCGCGGGTTGATGCGGGAATGCGGCAGGAGCAACTGCAGGCTTCGCTGACGGCGGTAGTGGATCAGGGGATGGCGTTGCACGAAGAGAAGACGCGGTTCGCGATTGGGATGCTGGAGCAGAACTCGGTGCGGGTGCGGGCGGTGGGGGAGATGGCGGAGATCGCGGGCGAGGTGCGGCGGGAACTGCGGGCGTGAGTTTCAGATTGTAGAAGCGAAATTCGCTGAGAAGTGAGTAGACGGCACGGCGACAAAGCTGTGCCGTTTTGTTTGGGCAAGAAAGGTTTACCACAAAGTGCACGGGGCACACGGGGGAAAGCTGCCGAGCTGCGCTCGCCTGGGCAGCCGAGGGCGGCTGTCCCTACGGGATTCCGCGACAGGATACAGCAACGTAGGGGAGATCATGAACATTCGAGAGAGGGTGCGCGGCGCGATGCGCCGGGTGGGAGACGTGTCTTTGCGGGATTGGTTTTCCACGAGTTTGTTTGCCGGGCGCGATGGACGGCGGACGGCGGGAGCGGGGTCGAACCTGGCTCCGCTTCTCTTCGCCGAGCTTTTCGCGGTCGGGCATGCCCGCAACCCACAATCTGGTGCCGAAGCCGACGCCGGCGAATCTGCGGCGGTTCGCGGAGACGCCGGTGGCGCGGCGGGCGATCAACGTTATCAAGGATCGGATTGTGGGGATGCGATGGCGCATTCAGCCGCGGCGGGGGCGGGCGCTGGAGCAGATTCCGGATGGGGCGCGGCGGGTGCAGGTGCTGACGGAAAATTTCGAGGCGCCGAATCCGGACGATTCGTTTCGGTCGCTGCTGGAGCAGGTGCTGGAGGATGTGATTGTCGGGGGATTTGGGGCGATCGAGTTGGATCGGGTGGACGGATGGTCGTTGGAAGCTGCTGACAGTGGGCGGACAGGAGCGTCCGCCCTACACGGGCCTCTGCTGATGTGGCCGGTGGACGGGGCGACGATCCGGATCATGACGGATTGGGATGGGCGTCCCGACTCTCCGCGATATGCGCAGGTGACGGGGCTGTATGGGGCGGAGGGACAGATCGTGTTGAACGATGACGAACTGAGTTACATCCGGCTGAATCCGCGGACGCACACACCGTTTGGGCTGGGGCGGGTGGAGGTGGCGTTCGAAACGATCAATGCATTCTTGAGCGCGTACCGGTATGCGGGGCGGCTGGCTTCGAATTCGGTGGTGCAGTACGCGCTGTGGCTGCAGGGTCTGACTCCGGCACATCATGAGCGGCTGATCCGGTGGTGGCAGGATGAGATTGAGGGCACGGGGCGGGTGCCGATTATTTCGGCGGAGTCGAAGCCGGAGGTGCTGCGGTTCGGGGCGGGAACGGACGCGGACCTCCGGCTGGCGTGGCAGGAATTTCTGCTGCGGATTATTGCGGATGCGTTCGATCTGCCGGCGCAGTTTCTGGGGGTGGAACGGGATGTGAACCGGTCGACGGCGGCGGAGATGAGTGAGTTGGCGTTTCGGTCGGCGATTGTTCCGACGGCGCGGCTGGTGGCCGAGTATCTGACGCGGGATGCGATTGCGAAGAAGCTGGGGTGGACGGATCTGGAGTTTGTGTTCACCGACGTGGATGCGCCAGGACGAGATGCAGCAGGCGCAGATTGACGAGATTCTGCTGCGCAATGGGGTGGTGACGGTGAATGAAGTGCGGCGGGCGCGAGGGTTGGCCGAGATTATTTGAAACAGGTCGTCAGGTTCGCAGGTGTCAGGTCTTAGGGGCAAATCCTGACCGCCGTTGGTTTTCCTGAGACCTGGCGACCTGACACCTGAGACCTTAGTCGTGAGGAGATCAAAGATGGGATTGTCACTGGAGTCGATGGCGATTGAGATGCCGGCGGTACATGGGCATCCGAACCGGGCAGGGTTCCGGGGAGTATTGACGATCGTCGATGTTGCGTCGGACAAGTCGCCGTCGGGCGCGCGGGGGCATCGAGTGCTGCTGACTCGGCGGGCAGCGGAGGCGGCGATTCCGTCGCTGATGGGGATGGGGCTGGATTACTCGCCGGCGCTGGATCGGCACGACGCGCGGCGGAAGATTGGAGTGATCACGCGAGCGGAAATCGTGGGACGCGAGATTGAAGTCGGCGGATTTTTGTATGCGAAGGATTTTCCGGAGATCGTGGCGGAGATCGGCAAGCCGGGATCCGTGCGGACTAGGAAGCGCGGACAGGAATGTGCGCGCTTCCCGCGCAGGGCTGGGAATGTCGTACGAGATCGCGGATGCGTTGGTGGAAGACATCAAGGCGAGCGTGTGGGTGTTGAACCGGGTGACGTTTACGGGGGCGGCGGTGCTGCGGCGGGATAAAGCGGCGTATAACTCGACGTGGATCGAGTTGGGATAAACAGAGCAGCCCTCGAGGAATGTGGGCAGCTGCCGAGCTGCGCTCGGCTATGGACGGCGAGGACGCCGATCTCCAAACGAACAAATTTACGAAACCAACCAAGGAGGTAACAGGAATGAACGAAGAGATGGTGCAGCAGATGATGGCGGCGGCGGAACGACTGGCGGCGGCCACAGAGACGCTGGATCGCGTACTGGGGAAGCTGGACGCACAGCAGGAGAT
This sequence comes from uncultured Acidobacteriaceae bacterium, assembly GCA_963767605.1. GTDB lineage: Bacteria > Acidobacteriota > Terriglobia > Terriglobales > Acidobacteriaceae > Acidiflorens. Next base: position 493,918 of record CAVYEP010000014.1, read on the forward strand.
GCTGAATGCGAAAGTGGACCGGATCGTGGCGGCGGTCGAGGAGAGCATTACGCAAACCACCGAGCGGAGCCAGGCCGAAGAAACTGGAGCCGACTTGCAGCAGCGCGTTGTGCAACTGGAAAAGTCGAATGCAGATCTGAAAGCGCAGGCGTCACGGATGGCGCGGAAGACGCTGTCTCCGGTGGTGTCGGCGCTGATCGGAAAGAACGAGATCGAAGGCGAACGGCTGGACCCGGCAGTGCTGAACAAGACGCTTGCGGCGCTGAGCGTGGAGCAGCGGATCGCGGTGAAGGCGGAGCTGGCGCGGGCGGGGATGATCGAGTAAGGCGTCGTTGGTCGCTTGTCGTTGGGGCGTTGGTTCTTGGGGCGCGAGTTAGATCGCGCCCTTTTCTATTGGGGCGGATAACCCACTCATCGCAAAGTGCGCGATGAGTGGGGCACCCGGAACCGGAAGAGAACGGGCAGTAACAACTCAAATGAGGAGAAGACATGAAAGCGAATTTTCTGGATTTGCATGCGGCGGCGGACTTTCTGGGGCCGGGCGCGATCGAGATCGAGCGGTATCAGACCGAGATCACAGACATCGTGCGGCGGCGCGGCGTGTTCGGCCAGCGGATGAAGCAGGTGCCGGCAACGGGACATCCGTCGCGGTTCTTCGAGGAGACGGCGATTGCTTCGCCGACGGCGGCCCAGGCGTTTGTCGATCCGCGCAACATTCAGCCGACGCTGCAAGCGCCGACACGGGTGGAGCGCAGCGTTCCGCTGAAGGCGCTGGTCTCGCAGATCAACTACAACCTGTTCGACATGGAAGTGGGGACGCAGCAGAGCCAGTTCGCGTATCTGCAGGCGAAGGACCTGGCGGATGCGGTGGACGGGGTTTTGCGCACGCACGACGTGGCGCTGTGGAACGGCAACGACACCTCGCTGAGCACTCCAACGACGGCGCAGTATTTCGGCGCGATCGGGCAGATCGAGGCCGGAGGCAACACGCACCACCATCGCTACCACGGCGAGCATCGTGGACGGGCTGAAGAGCACCATCGCGCAGATGGTGTCGAGTTCGTCGTACGAGGTGCGGCCGACGGCGATCTATGCCAATCCGGTGCTGCTCGACCTGATCGACCGCGAGATGAAGGCGGAGTTCAACGTTGTGCTCTCGACGGCGCAGATCACGGGCGGGCTGACCGTGAAGACCCTGAGCACGCAAGCCGGCGATTTGCCGCTGATTCCGGAGTGGGCGCTTCCTTATACGGGCACACCGGGAAGCGGCACTGCGGTGCTTCCCGCGTACATCGTGACCGAGGACATGATCGAGTACCACTGGCTGACGGACCCGAATCCGCGGGTCTTCAAGCTGGGACTGCCGAACTCATTGACGACAGAAAGTGTCGTGGTGAAGTTCGGCGGCGTGGTGGTGAAGGGCGCGTCCTACGCTCACTACGAAGTGAAAGTGAACCGGTAGTCGAACGCTCGGGAGATTCCCACTCATCGCAAAGGGCGCGATGAGTGGGGCACCCGGCGAGACTGGGAAGCGATCATGAACTATTTGCAACCATCGGAATACGCAGCTTATGGGCTGGAAACGACTACTGATTTGGCCTGGGTGACGGCGGCATCGGCGATTGTGGATGCGCATTGCCGCAGGGTAACGCTGGCGGTCGCTCAGTACACAGAGCGGTTGCGAACGGAAAACGGACAAAGGCCGGTGCGGCTGACGTATCTGCCGCTGTCCGCGGTGGCGCCGGCGACATCGCCGATTGTGTCGGCGCGAGCCCGGTATGCGACGCCGCGACGGGGTGAGTTGGCGCACGAGGAGATGGTATGGGATGCGGCGCTGGCATTCGGAATTCCGGGAACGTGGGTGGACTTGAACGTACCCGACCTGGACGTGTTTCCGGAGACGGGCGAAGTAACCCTTCCGATCAATGTGCTGGGGTGGGCGTTCACCGAACTGGAGATCGTGTATACGGCTGGGCTTGATCCGTTTCCTGACGCGGTTAAGGTGGCGTGCGCGCAATTGGTAAAGAATGCGCAGGCTACCCCGGCGCTGAACGTGAAGAGAAATGTGTTTCCCGACAGAATGCAACTGATGTACTTCTCCGATTCGCTGCTGGATGAAACGGTGCAAGCGCTGCTGGCGCCCTATGTGGCGCAGAAAGTGGGATGAGCCATGACTGGAATTTCTGGAGTAGCGGCAGCTCGGGCAGCGGATGCGTTGATACGAACGATGGGCGGCACGGAAGTGATCCTGCTGTTTCCGGCAGCGGGGATGCCTGCGGATGCGGTGGCGGGGCTCGGGCTGGTGGATCCGGGAGTTGTGCAGGCGGCGATTAGCCCGGTAATTGTCCGGGAGTTCACCATGGAGAGCGGCGGATTGCGGCCGCGGATAAGCGACGGCCCGCGGCGGCAAATCGAGTTACTGGCGGGCCTGTCGGCGATGGCGGAGCAGGTCAGTCAGCGGAACGTGGCGTCCGCGGACGTGCTGTTCGAAACGGCGCTGGGGCTGGTGTACGACGGGGAAGTGTTCCACATACAAGGGTTCGTCGTCGAACGGCTCGCGGGTGTGGCGTATCTGTACCGTGTGGCGGCGATAGCTTAGGAGCTGTCCGCTATCAGCCTTCAGCCATCAGTTTTAGTGCTTAGGTACCAGGGACTACTAAAGACTGTTTCATAAATGCTTTTCCGTTCGGAAGGCACGTCCCTCAGGGGCTAAAGCCCGCATTCTGTCAGGCCCTGAACGGCACGGCTGAAGCCGTGCCTTACCCAAAACCGATTTATGGAACATGCTCTAGGAGAAATATGCAGGCAGCGAAAGACAGTTTCTATATGGCGCTGCGGGAGCGGCTGGCAGCGTTGAATCCGGCACGAACCATGGTGATCGATGGAGTGACGCTGCCGGCGATCGTGGTCCGCGAAAACATGGAACCGCGGTTTGGGGAAGCGCAGGCGGGAGCGTTTTACATGGACTTTGGCGATATTTTGATCGCGGAGAGCACGCGTCCGATGCTGGGAGTGGATTGCCACATCTGGTATGCGAGCGAAGGCAGCGGCGGGACGGGAGTGGATCGTGGGCGCGTGCTGGCGGAGATGGATAGCGAGTTACTCAGAATCTGCGATCCGCCACACACCGGAATGCGCGACTACAGCCAGAATCCGAGCGTTGATTTGGGATCCGGAATTTTCTGGACAGTGCCGGAGATGGGGAACGCGCCGGGAGACGTCTCGATCCAGAAACAGCAGTGGAGCGCCAGCCCCGCGCGGGTGGAACGGTATGCGCAGTTGAGACTCTATTTCTTTCTGCCCGAGGTGCAAGCATGACACGGGCGGGGTTACGGCCAATCGCGCGGCAAACGCGCGCCTATTTTGCGCCGGTGGACAGAGTGAATGGGCCCACGGCGATTTTCGATCCGTCGAAAGACAGCGGTTTCCAGTTGGATGCCCCACCGGCTCCGTGGATCGACTTGGGATGGATTGAAAACTTTCAGCGCACGAGCACATCGCAGATCGAAGCCTTGATCGGCGGGACGGCGGGTGCGGTGTCGGCACAAGCTCGGCACGGGCTGGGAGCACGAATTGATTTTGAATTTCGCGATTGGGGAAAGTTGCAGATGGCGCTGGCGGGAGGCGCAGAGCACATGAATGTGCTGGCAACCGACCCGAGCGCGTCGCGAGCGGGGTCAGGTGGGGTTCCGCTGGCGGCTGTGCCGCTGCTGGCCGGCTCGACCGCTGGGGAGTTGGTGTTGGGAGCGGGCGCCATCAGCGGGTTCCAAGCAGGGGACCTGGTGGCGTGCGATGTGGATTACACGCAGCAAGTTGGATATGTGGGCACCGGCATCGCGGCCGGTTATGTGAAGAGTCCAGGAGACGTGCGGAACGATGCCAACTATGTGCGGCGGGTTACGTTCAACGTTGGCCGAGTCGCGCAGGTGACGTCGACATCGTTGCTGCTGACGCAGGCTTTGCCGGGCGGAGTGCCGGCGACTGGGGCGGCGGTGCAAAAAGTGATGGCCTTTGTGGACCGCGAAGGCGGTGCGTTTCTGCAACAGTGGTCGGGGTTATTCGTGGCGGAAGAGGAATCGGGTGGACGCGTGTGTTTCTTCTATCCAATTTTGAGTCCGTGCACGGTGAAGCCGGAATGGGAACGAGAGAGCCTCACCACGATTCAGAAGCCGATCGGAGGGTTGGCGTTGCGCGCGTCGTTTACTGCGCTGCCGACGTTGGACGGCAATGACGGAGCGGCGGTGCTGTGTTACCGGAGCTATTTCCCGGCGAGTGGAGCAGCGGTCTACTAGCAGGCCGCCGAAAGGCAAGGTTTGGGCGCAAGAAGCGAACCGCAGGCGCTAAAGCACGAACAGACTTGAGTGACTTAGCGGCACGAGTAAACTCGTGCCCTTCCCTCTCAACAGCGCGGAGTTTTTCGATAGCCATGAAATTACTGATTGACAACCTCGACGGCCTGGGGCCGCAGGACTATACGGGATTCGTGGATTCGGGCAAGAGTCCAAGTGTGGTGCGCAAGCTGAACAGCCCGACGGAATTGAAATTCGATCTGGTAGGCGGAGGGGAGAGTCTGGCGGCGCCGGCGATCGGTGGCCGCGTTACGCTGACTTTGAGCAACGGCAACGACCTGTTCACTGGCTACATCGCCCAGACGCCGACATATCAGTATCTGGGGTGGGCAGATCGCGGGTTGGTTTACCGGTACGAGATCGTCGCACTGAGCGACGTGATGCTGACGGATCAGAAGGCGCCTCCCCCACATTCCCCATTTGTGAACCGGAACGCTGGCGATGCGTTCCGGCAGTTGACGGCGGAGGCGCTGCCGGGATGGTTTGACGTGAGCGGCGTCGAGCCGGGGGACGCGATTCCGTATTACAGCGTCGATCCCGCGAAAAAGTGGAACGCATCGGCAGCGGAGATTGCGCTTGCGGCGCGTTGTTCTTACCGGGATGACAACAGCCGGTTGTCCTTTGCGCCGCTGGGGGTAAACACATACGCGCTCGCGGAGAATGCAGTTACGTTTTCTCCGGGGGATCTCCAATTGCAGAGCGTGAACCGACTCGTCAATGACTTGACGATACTGGGGAAACTGGAGCCGAGCGCGCATGTGAAGGACTATTTCGTCGGCGACGGGTTGACGACCAAGTTCTATCTGTCGCAGAAGCCATTCACGCGCAGCGATCAGATACCTCTGTATAACCGCACGATTCTCGATGAGATATATGCGGAGTTGGACCCGACCCATTGGATCATAACCGATCCGCAGCATGTAATCACGGTCAGCAACGGCCAGTTACAGGTTGCGGGAGGAACGGGGACCGATGGGCAAACGCTGCTGAGCTTCATCGAAAAGATCGAACTGGGTGGCGCTACGGTGATGGAACACGGAGATTTCGCGTTCAACGCGGCGTCGGACGGGGTGATCGGAGGACTGTATGCCGATGCGGTTTCGATCGCAGGGTGCCTGGCAGGCTTTCGCATCACGCCGGTTGGCAGCAACTGCAACATACAGGCTCTGGTGGGAGGATCGGTCACGGGCACAGCGCTTGCCACACAGGCCGGGCATCATTACGCGTTCACTACGCAGTTGTATCCGACAGAGGTGTACCGAAGGCAGCAGGTGTTTCATTCTTCGGTGCATTCGAGCGGAACCGCGCGAGGCGGAGGCGCGATCGCCTGCAGTGTACGAGTCGTGCTGGAAGTGCACGATATCGATCCGGCGAATCCGGCAACGCAGATTGCACCAGCCACCGTTCTGTACGACGGCCTCATTGCGAACGCGCCCGGGTTTTGCACGTATGCGCTCATCAATGCCGGCAGTATGCAGAGTTCGGTCGCGTTTACGTACATATGGCTGGCAGTCGACGCTCTGGTGCGCAGCACATTGCCACTGCAGGATGCGCGGACGCGGCGGACGGGATCGTTGCTGGAGGGCGCCGAGTGCCATGTTTCGACCGAGCCCGCGTTGCAATTCTATCCGGAGTACATACCGGCGGCGAACGAACTGATCGAGGTGAGTTATCGCGGCCAAGGCCATGCGATGGCGCGAGTGATCAATTCGGCGAGTATTTCGGCTCATCTGCGTGGCGGCGACGACGGAGTGCGTGGGAGTGTACGCGAGATTGGGATACCTGCTGTGCGCACTTCGGTGGATTGCGAAACGGCGGCGTTGGCTTTACTGGACGACGCCGGACAAGGATGGATTGGGGAGTACCGGGCGTGGAGCCAATTCCTGCCGGGTGGCGCGGCCGATGTCTTTCCGGGAGACGGCTTGGCGGTGAATGTTCCATCGCGAATGGCGTCGTTCGCAGCGATCGTGCGCGAGGTGGATGTGGAGATCGTGGACATTGCCGGCGAAAACAGCCGCTACACGCTGCGGTTTGTGGATGCGGGGGATCCGTCTCTGGATTTTGCTTTTGTGACGGCCCTGGTGAAGCAGACAGAGATGCTGACGCCGATCGATGTGAGCGAGGTGGGGAATATTTATCTTGCCGATCTTACCGATGCCGAAGCTACGAATGTGACCTCGACGACGGTGACGGTGGACGCGGGACTTACTCCCCCGGCGGGGGGTGGTATCGAAGTGCGGTACTCCGACGCGGGGTGGGGAGTCGACAACAGCCGCAATCTGGTGGGCCGTTTCACGAGCAGCAGCTTTACGCTCACGCGGTACGCGCGGGCACAAGATTACTTTTTGAGGAGTTATGACGGCAGCGCGCCGCCGAAGTATTCACGGAACTCGACGGCGCTGCATGTTGATTATCCACTGACATGAAAAACGCAAACGATGAAATCGAAGAAAAGGTGCAGTAAATGAGCGAGAACGATTCGCGCCGAACGCCGCTTGTCCCGTTGCTGTTGGTTCAGTTCGTTGATCGAACCGTCGAAGCCGAGCGGAGGGTGACAGAGGCTGAGTTCCGACGTCTTGCTGCCGCGCTAGAAGCGCAGGCCCGAGTGGAGGACCTGCGGCATCAGGCCGGGGATGCCAAGATCCAAAAGGCGAATGAGGTCCTCGATTACCGCCTGGAAGAGATGAACAATTTTCGCGCGCAACTTAACCAGGAGCGCGCGGAATATCTTCGACGTGAAATGTATGACCGCGAGCACTCTGCCTTGGCGGAGCGGGTGAAAGCCTTGGAAATTGTGCGGGGGGAACAATCGGGGAGGAGCGCCGCCTACGCTTCGATGGTTGCACTGGCGATAATAGTGGTGCAGGTGGTGTTGCACTTCTGGAAATAAGGCGATCGGATGATCTGGCGATCGGGCCAGCGGGTCAGCGAAAACCAAGAGAGGAAACGCTGTGACTTTCAAGCATCCAAACGTGCATCGCGAGTTCGCGGAGTACTCCGGGACTCAGACGTTGCACGTTGTTTCGGTTTATTCAAACCCGTACCGCTGGCAGCGGAGGCGAGAAACTTTCCATGATTTCCGGTTTCATATCGAGGCGAGTCCGAACGTCGCGCTGCATGTTGTCGAGGTCGCCTTTGGAGACCGGCCGCACGAAGTCACCAGTCCCGACAATCCGCTCGATTTGCAACTGCGGACGGACTCGAGCCTGTGGATCAAGGAATGTGCGATCAATGAAGGCGTGCGCCGGTTCCCACCCGACTGGCAATACGGCGGCTACGTGGACGGCGACTTCCACTTCACCCGACATGACTGGGCGCTGGAGGCTATCCACATGCTCCAGCACCATAGCTTTGTCCAGCTGTTCAGCACATATGCCGACCTGACGGGCGAAACGGCAACCAGCCACCTCGGTCATCGTCCTTACCGAATGAGCACGAGTTTTGCCTGGAATTATATGCACCCAACTGAATTCCTGAGTTCCCGGCGAGCGCGGCGCGGAGGTACGGACAGCTACGCCAGACTCGAATCGTCCGCCAAACCCGAGCCTTCACAAACCTTCCCCTTTGGTCATGCTCCGGGAGCGACCGGAGGTGCGTGGTCTTGGCGCCGGGATGCTTTTGAAATGGTGGGCGGGATGCTGGACACGTGCGTTCTGGGGAGCGCGGACTGGCATCAAGCTTTTGGGCTGGTGCAAGCGACGAACGTGGCCGCCGAGATGAAGCGGTGCACTGGGCCTTATGTGGAAGCTGTGCTCAATTGGCAAGCGCGTGCCGCGAAACTGAATCGTGTCGAGGGCCGTTCTCCAATGGGGTGCATTGACAACTTCGCAACGCATGCTTTTCACGGCAGCAAGGCACTGCGCGCTTATGGAGAGCGGTGGGCGCTTCTGCAAAAATGGGCGTTCAATCCCGCAACTGACATCGCGCGAGATTACCAGGGATTGTGGCGCTGGACAGGAAACAAGCCTGGGCTGCGTGATGACGTGGCTCGATATTTCATCGAACGGTCGGAAGACGGGCCGATGCTGCTTGGGGAAACGCCATTAGTTTGACGCTGCTCCAACAAGAACGATCGAAGCGTTGCAATGAAGCCTAGACCATGTGTGGAAGCGGGGCGAAGCCCCGTCCCCACACGACCTAGCCGACTTCTTCACTCCAGTTTTCAAGCGTCTTCTTTACGACAGCCATGAACTGGTCGGCAATAGCGCCGTCGATAATGCGATGGTCGTAGCCCAGCGTGAGGTGAACGACGGAACGGATGGCGATGGAATCTGTGCCGTCGTTGCCGGTGATCACCATGGGCTGCTTGATGATACCGCCGACACCCATAATCGCCGCGTTCGGCTGGTTGATGATGGGTAAGCCGAAGACGGCGCCAAACTGGCCGGGGTTGGTGATGGTGAAGGTCGCGCCTTCGACGTCGGCCGGCACGAGTTTCTTCGAGCGAGCGCGCTCGCCGAGGTCGCTGATGCCGCGCTGCAGTCCGAGGAAGTTGAGTTCGTCGGCGTTCTTGAGAACGGGGACAATGAGTCCCCAATCGAGCGCGACGGCGATGCCCGCGTTGACGTGTTTGTGGTAGCGGAGGCTGTCGCCTTCGAGCGAGCTGTTGACGATCGGATATTGCTGCAGGGCGATGATGGCCGCGCGCACAAAGAACGGCATGAAGGTAAGCCGCGCGCCGTAGCGCTGCTCGAAACCGTTCTTGAGCTGGTTTCGCAGATTGACGATGCGAGTCATGTCCACCTCGAACATGCAGTGGACGTGAGCGCTGGTGCGGCGCGATTCGATCATGCGCTGCGCGATGATCTTGCGCATTTTGGACATCGGTACAAGATCGCCCGGAATGACAGCCGGGGCAGGGGCTGAGGCTTGAGGGGATGCTGGGGCCGCAACCGGGGCGGCCGCGCGGTGCTCGACGAAATCGAGGACGTCCTGCTTGGTAACGCGGCCGCCGGTGCCGGTGCCGCTCACTCTTGCCAGATCCACATTGTGCTCGCGGGCGAGTTTGCGGACGAGCGGGGAAGAGCGAACGTCGGAATCTTCTTCGTCTTCGCGAGCGCTAGTGGGCACCGGTAGCGGGGCCAGAGCTTCCTTCTTTGCCGATACCGGAGCGGTGGGAGCAGGCGCAGCGGCCTTGGCGGGGGCAGAAGGGGGGGCGCCACTGCCGTCGCCAATCACGCCGACGACTGTGTTGACCTGAACGGTATTGCCTTCGGAAACCTTGATCTCCTGAAGAGTCCCGCTCGCGGGCGCGGGGATTTCGGCGTCGACCTTATCGGTAGAAATTTCGAATAGGGGTTCGTCGCGCTGGACCTTGTCACCGGGCTTTTTCAGCCATTTGGTGATGGTCCCTTCGAAAATCGATTCGCCCATCTGAGGCATGACTACGTCAGTCGGCATAGTTCCCTTTCCATGAAGCCCTTCGCAAATGGAGGGGGAAGGGCAAACACATTATAGCGAAGCCGGGAGCGACTTCCGGGCGCAGAGCGTGCAGGTCTGCGCGGGGTCTTGCGTTGCGCAAGGGCCTCGCCCTCGTTTAACGAGAGATGCGATTTCTTGTGGAGCAAAGAGCGATGAAGAACTTCTTGGCGGTCGTAGTGTTTTGCCTTCCAGCCTTCGGGCAAATGGCCACCTCGGGCCTCGGGGTGGACTCCGGCACCGTGCAGGTTGCCGCGATTCCAGGCGGAGGCCCCGGCCCGCTTGGTTTTGCCGATCTCCCCGTGAACTGGGTCGACAACACCGCCTGCAACCCACCGGGCGGGACTTACGACACCGAAGTGGTGCTTGGGACGACCAACAACATTGGCCCCAACACCGCAGGCGAAGCCATTGGCGCACCTTACGCGCTGACGCCCGCCGGGTTGCTCGATGCGATGAACAACTGGCGCGACAATGCGGACAATGCCAGCCAGACTCCGCACTTTGCCGACAAGTGGTGGCGGATCAAGATTCCCGCAGGGACCGTATTGCATTGCACAAGCTATGACGCCAACAACGCTTGTATCAGCCTTCCAGGGAAGATGAACGGTGCGGCGGAGCCGACGAAATGCCTCGTGGTTGACTCCACGACTCCGCTTCCTGATGGGCAAATCGCTTGCAGTCATGGCTTGCCTGGATTCGGAGGCACACGCAACCCCGGCTGTTCTTCGCCCAATGATAAGGCGAGCATGTGGAAGTTGCAGATGGAGGGAACGACGTTCGTCAAGGAAGCTCTATACGCTGGGGCCGACCTCGCCACACCGACGAATCTCGTCAACCACATCCTCGTCGAGGATGGAGAGGTTACGATGTTGGGCGGGACATCGCCCAGTAGTCCTTCGGCTCAGGGTGGCAGCGTAACGAATTCTTTGATTCATGTCCCCCAGAACCCCCTCGGCACTCGGCCTCCTACTCCGCTCAAATCCGTCGATCATATTGGGTTTGTCAAGATGTATGTGCATGGCAACGACCCCGGCGATGCTGGACAGCCGACGACCGGCGCGAGCGTGGACGCCAGCGGGAACTGTCTCCAGTGGTACAACTCCGGGACAGTCAACACCGCGAACACAGACGGCACGCACGGGACCGTCACACTCCCCACTGTTAGCAAAACTTTATCGTTCGGGCGTTCGGCTTTTGGCCCAACCTTCACGGTCGGTTCAACGATCAACATCGGCGGCACGATGTCGGGCGCAGGGGGCTCAATAACTGGAGGAACGAACTATACAATTTCGGCCTTTGATCCGTCAGCTTCGAATACCGTCCTTACGATCAACGGGCAACCGGGAACGCAGACTGGCGTCCAATATCTGCAAGTCAACCCGCCCTCGCAGTACACTCCTGGCTGCGGTGATGACGCAGAACGAGGCATTTCGCTCAACGCTGACAATAGCTGGCTGGAGTACAGCTACATCGAAAAAATCCATTGGTACGACTCTGAAAGCGAGGGAGCAACCTACGGCTTCGACAACGGGCCGACAAAGATCGCCCACAATTGGATAGAGGCAGCATCGAACGCTCTTTTCAGCGGCGGCGCTCCCTCCGACTCAGCAGGTGGGCCTGGCTCGGACAACGAGATTCGCGGCAATTATCTTGGGCTCGATCTGAATTACAGATTTCTCAGCGCGACGGCGGCAGTCAGTCCTAAACCGCCGTGGGGATGCGGCTCAATTGACGGCACACCGACTCACCAGACGTGTCCGTTCATGTGGCAGATCAAGAATCGGCTTGAGTCGAAGGTCGGACACCGCAATCTAGTCGACGGAAATATCTGCGAGAACTCATGGGATGACGGCCAAAACGGGTTCTGCGTGCTGCTGAACGTCGACGCCGGATCGGGAGGCGAGGCGGTAGGCGTCTTCGATCCCGTCACCGGCCTGCCGGCGACTTATTTGGACAACTATCGGTTCAGTAACAACTGGGTTCGCAACTCTGCTCAGGCGATCCAGATGATCGGTCGCGGCGAGATGAACACGGGGAATGGCGGCGGCATCACGCTTCCCGTCAACAAGCTCGACTTCATCGGCAATCTGTTCTCAAACATCGCGGACACCAATCAGTTTGGGGACCCAGGGCACATCTGGGAGTGGACTGTCGGCAATGGCAACTGGGAAGATTACGCGACCTGCGCGATGTCTTATACCGGGAGCGGGCCTTACACTGTCACGGGCGCCTGCTTGCCCATGCAGCAGGATTTAACAGCCCCGAACCACATCACTTCGATCACCGTCGATTCGAGCCACAACGTCACCATCGCGCACGGCGGCATTCGGATGGACCCGACCCTCTGCCAATCGACCAGCGCGGCCTGCATCACGGCGGGCCAAACCATCGTGATCGGCAGCGGCATCTGTAACGTCGGCGCTACCCTCTGTCTCACAGCGGGTTCCTATGCCATGACAGGGACCACAAACAATTGGGCGTCCGATGGCACCGGGGGAAACACAGTCACCTATAACGACGGAACCACGGCAGCAGGTACCGTTTGCAACAGCAGCGGCACCTGCGGCACGGCCATCGGTTCAAACGTGATGACCTTCGCCTCGCTTGCCGGCAAGATGCTCGACATCTCCGTGGGCGACGGCGTGTACGCGATCAACCTGTCAGGTATGCTCCCAGGTTCTTCTGACACCACCTGCACCACGAACGGCTACGCAACAGGGGCGACGGCAGCGAACTACGCGATTGCTGGAACCGTGCCGACTGGGTTGACGGTTGTGTACCAATTGGCAGTGCAGCCCACATCGCCTTTCGCGAACTGTCTCATCAACAATGGGGCTGGCCTGCCGCGGTTCGTGACCGTCCAGAACAACACGTTTCTTTCACCCAACGTGTTTCGCATTGACCTGTTCACCGTTTGGCGGCAGCCAATCTCCAACTATTTCCATGACAACGTTTTCGCGGACAATGACGCGGGATTGAACTCGGATATGTACGGAGACGCTGGCGAAGGAACCACGGCGTTCAACACATTCGATCCAGCGAGCCTCCAGTATTATCACAACGTCATGCAGGGCCGAAACTCCGCCAACTGGAGTGTAGTGAACTGCCCTGGTGGAACCTGCACCAACGCATTCCCAGCGACAGTCAACTGCTCCAGTTCGACCGCCGACGCGACCTGTCTTGGTTATTCCGGTTTCATGGGCAGTAGCCCCACGATTACGTACCCGTCGGGAGCCTGCTCGAACGCGAACGCTCCATTCAACTGCCCACTGATGGCTCTGCCGTGGGCGAATAACTTCAGCCTGTCGAATCTGAACTATGTAGGGTCCAGTTCTTACTCCGGGCAGGGCGTGAACGTCAATCAGTTAACGAACGCTTTGACGCAGCACCAATATGTGTCCCGTCCGGCGCAAACTGTGGAACGCACGGGCCCTATCCAGACTGAGTGAAGAGAAATGCTACACCTGCTCGGGATGACATCTGTCGGCGCACGCGAGGCAGTAATTTTGGGGACACCATGCAAATCTCAGAACATTTCAAGTTGGAGGAACTTTCCTTCTCGGAAGTAGCGCTTCGGCGCGGAATCGACAACACTCCGCCCACGGTCGTCATTGTAAACCTGAGCCTGGTAGCGGCGGTAATGGAGCGAATCAGAACGCTGCTTGGGAACAGGCCCATCGTCGTACACAGCGGCTACCGCTCGGCAGAGGTGAACCGGGCGGTGGGCGGAGTGGAGACGAGCGCCCACTGCCACGGCTTAGCGTGCGACTTTGTCTGTCCGGCGTTTGGGTCGCCTGCGGAAGCCGCACTAGTCATCCTAAAGTCCGACATCGACTACGACCAACTTATCCTCGAGTATGGATGGGTTCACGTTGGCCTGGCGCAAAAGGGATTCTTATCCCGCAGGGAGGCCCTGACGAAGCGTTCACAAGGGGCGGAATACGAGTCCGGTATCAAGGCTTGACCGGTTCCACATCATTCTCAATCACACAAACTGTACTGCTGTCACAAGGAGACACTGTCTTGAAGAAGTACGCTGCTTATCTGCCTACCGTTATGCTTCTGCTTACCGCTCTCGCGAATGCCGCCACGCCGGCGATTGCCGCTTTCTGGATGAAGCACGCCACGGCGGCGGCGACCTTCGCGCCGTTGGCTGTCATTGTGGCGCATTGGCTGCCTTCGCCGAATGCCGCTGCTAACTCGAAGTAGATCAACGTTCCACAATATTAGAGTGGGTCCAACAAGTATCTTTCCGCTCGGAGGGCACGTTCCTTAGGGGCTAAAGCCCGCATATTTCCAAGCCCAAACGGCACAGCTGAACCGCTCTGCGGAAAAAGTCGTCCGTGAGCGAGAGCCGTTCCCTCAGCGGCTAAAGACGGATTCAGAACAATGCACTTACTGCAGCGGTGAACCGCTGCTCCACCCAAAATCAGGTACAACGCCGACTCTTTCCGCAAGCTGGGGAGCCGTGCCCTACCCAAAACCGATTTATGAAACACGTTCCAGGGAGAAACTGTTATGAAGAAAGTTCTGGTTGTTGTTGTGTCTCTTGCCATGTTCTCCACCGCGTGCTCGACCGCCTGGGTTTCGACCCTCGATTCCATTCTGGCGGCGGCTGCACCAGCGCTGATCAATATTCTGCAGATTGTCGCCGTGGCCAACGGTAAACCGATGAACAGCAATCTAGCCGCTAAGATCAATGCCGACGCCACGGTGATCAAGACGCTGGCCGGCGACTTCGCCAAGACTTCGTCGGGATCAGCGCCCGGCGTTTGCGAGCAGTTGCAAGCGGCCGTCAGCGCATACCAGGCCGATCAGGCACTTGTGCTTCAGGTCGCGCAGGTTAGCGATTCAAAGACACAGACGAAGATCGCACTGCTCGCGGACCTGGTTGCCGGCACGGTTCAGGCGATTGCGGCGGTGATTCCATCGTGCCAAGCCAATGCGCAGGCATCGTTCAAGGCTCTGCCGCCTTACAGCGTCTCCGCCTTTGCGGATCATTACAACAGCATCCTAGTTGCGCCGACCGGTAACGCGGCGGTGGATGCGGCGACCCCGGCGCTGAAGATTCATCGGCACTCGAAACTCGTGCGGGCGCTGACTTTCGGCCGACTCCAGTGATCGATTTCCTGGCAATCAAGCAGTCAACCCGGCGCAAGTTTGGCGCGCTTCGCGACGTTCATGATGTGCGGGATCGGATGTACCGGGCTTCGCCGCGAGCCGAACCGGTCGCGCAGCATGTGGACCTGCGAGAGTGGGGCGGGCCGATTAAGGATCAGGGCGAGGAAGGCAGTTGCACCGGACATGCTTTCTCGTCCGCGCGCGAGTGGATTGCACGGAGGTACGAGAAGACTTCGCCGATCCTGAGCCCGCAGTGCCTGTACGTCGAGGAACTGATTGCCGATGGGTCCTTCCCGAAAGACGAAGGCGCGATGCCGCGCACTGCTTGCCAGGCGCTCACCGCGAAAGGCTGCTGCGAAGCGTTGCTGTATCCCTACGTCGCGGGCAAGCTAACTGCCCCGACGGCGGAGCAGGCGCTGAACGCGTTGAAGTACAAGACGGGCGCCTATCACCGCATCGGAACTTTGTCAGACTTTCTGCGGTGCCTGGCAGACCCAACGCCGTGGCCGGTTACAGTCGGGTTCGCGGTTTACGAGTCGTTCATGTCGCAGCAGGTGGCGGATACCGGTGTCATGCCGGTCCCGCAACCGGGCGAACAGCAACAGGGCGGCCACGAAGTACTCTGCCTGGGCTACGACTTGGCGAAACAGCTGGCGCTTATGCAGAACAGTTGGGGCGATGGTTGGGGACAGCGGGGGTACTTCCGGATGCCGCTGGAAGTGATCAGCGCGCCCGACACCGATCTGTGGATGGTGCACACGGGCGGACCGTGGAAGTGATGGAGCGATCGGCTGCGCGGCCATTTCTTGCTTTCTTGCGCCGTTTCTTGTTGGGATTTCATCTAACAGCAAACAAGGACCGATGAGGCAAGAACAATGACAGAAACGGGCAATGCCGCGCAGCCGGCCAAAATTGCTAACGATACCCTCAACCAGCTATTCCGCCAGGCTCGTACGCATTCGGCATGGCTTCCCAAGCGCGTGCCGGTCGAAGTGCTACGCGAAGTGTATGAACTTGCGCGCTGGGGGCCGACCAGCGCGAATTCCACTCCCGCGCGTTTTGTATTTCTCGAAAGCGCAGCCGCAAAGGCGCGCCTGCTGCCCGCTCTCGCTCCGGGCAATGTCGAAAAAACAAAAGCCGCGCCGGTCACCGTCATTGTCGCCTGGGACACGGAGTTCTACGAAAAGTTGCCCCAGCTATTTCCCCAGGCGGACATGCGTTCTTATTTCGTGGGGAAACAGCCGTTGATCGATGAAACGGCCTTGCGCAATGGCTCGCTGCAGGGGGGCTACTTCATACTCGCCGCGCGAGCTCTGGGACTTGATTGCGGCCCGATGTCCGGCTTTGACGCGGCAAAAGTGAACGCTGAGTTTTTTCCCGATGGCAAATGGAAGGCCAACTTCCTGTGCAATCTCGGCTACGGCGATAACAGCAAGCTCTTTCCCCGCAACCCGCGTCTTGAATTTGACGAGGCGTGCCGGATACTGTGACGGCGCGTCATCCGCGGGGGCGACGCGGCAAGCCGCGTCTCTACTGGGCATTTATGCTCCCGATTTCTTCTCGACCTTCTTTCCGATCTTTTTCTCGACTTTGGCCCAGGTATCTTTCAGCGCCACGGTGCGGTTGAACACGAGACTCCCCGGCCTGGAGTCCGAGTCGACGCAAAAATAGCCGAGGCGCTCGAACTGATAACGGCCGCCAATCGGCGCGTTCCCGAGCGATGGCTCCAACTTGGCCTGCGCGATCACTTCCAGCGAGCCCGGATTCAGGTTCGCAGTGAACTCCTGCCCTTCTTCAACCTGATTCGGGTCTTCTTTGGTGAAGAGCTTGTCGTAGATACGCACTTCGGAGTCGAGGGCATAGGCCGCTGATACCCAGTGGATAGTTGACTTCACCTTGCGCCCATCGGGAGCATTGCCGCCGCGTGTGGCCGGGTCGTACGTGCAGTGCACCTCAACCACTTCTCGCCGGTCATTCTTAACCACCGACTTCGCGGTTATGAAATAACCGTAGCGCAGTCGCACCTCGCGCCCGGGCGACAGGCGGTAATACTGCTTGGGCGGATCTTCACGAAAATCGTCCTGCTCGATGTAGAGCACTTTCGAAAATGGCACTTTGCGCTTCCCGGCGCTTTCGTCCTCGGGATTATTGACCGCCTCTACTTCCTCCACCTGACCTTCCGGGTAGTTATCGATCACAACCTTCAATGGCCGCAGGACGGCCATCACGCGCGGCGCGCTTTTGTTCAGGTCTTCGCGGACGAAGTGTTCGAGCATCGCAAGTTCCAGCGTGCCATTGGTCTTCGAAACCCCGATGGCCGCGCAGAAATTGCGGATCGCTTCCGGGGTGTAGCCGCGCCGCCGTATGCCCGAGAGCGTGGGCATGCGCGGATCGTCCCAACCCGTGACGTGTTTTTCCTGCACCAGGGTGAGCAGCTTGCGCTTGCTGAGCAGCGTGTAGGTCAGGCTGAGGCGATCGAACTCCATCTGCTGCGAAGGAAAAATGCCGAGTTGCTGGATGAACCAGTTGTAGAGTGGGCGATGATCTTCAAATTCGAGCGTGCATACGGAGTGGGTCACATGTTCGATGGAGTCGGACTGTCCGTGCGCGTAGTCATACATCGGATAGATACACCACTTGCCGCCAGTGCGGTTATGCTCGGCGTGCAGGATGCGGTACATGACCGGATCGCGGAGGTTCAGGTTGGGCGAGGCCATGTCGATCTTGGCGCGGAGCACGCGCGATCCGTCGGGAAACTCGCCTTTGCGCATGCGCTCAAACAGGTCAAGGTTCTCTTTGGCTTCGCGATTGCGATGCGGACTGTCTTTGCCGGGCTCGGTGAGCGTGCCGCGATGCTGGCGAATTTCTTCCGCGCTTAGATCGTCAACGTAGGCTTTGCCATCGTTGATGAGCTTGATCGCCCACTCGTAGAGTTGGTCAAAGTAGTCGGAAGCATAGTAGAGACCGTCCCACTCGAAGCCCAGCCAGCGGACGTCCTTCGTGATGGAGTCCACATACTCCTGCTCCTCCTTTTCCGGGTTGGTGTCGTCGAAGCGCAGGTTGGTCTTGCCGCCGAATTCGTCGGCTAACCCAAAGTTGAGGCAGATGGATTTGGCATGGCCGATGTGCAGATAGCCGTTCGGTTCGGGAGGAAAGCGCGTCTGCACCTGACCGTTGTATTTTCTTGTCTCCAGGTCCTTGATGACCTGGTCGCGGATAAAGTTCGAGGGGCGGGGCTCGGACGGCGAGTTAGCGCCGCCTTCGTTTACGCTCATACCCTTTGTATTTTATATGGGAAGGGCGGATTCGCGGGTGCTGGCAGGTTTATCGGCTGTCGTGCTGCCCCACCCCGGCCAAATAACCTACGTGATAATCTGCGTTGAGATGGCAAGATGCGTTCAATGCGGTCGTCAGCTTCCAGCCCTTACCTTCGGCAGGAAACTTTGCCAGTGGTGCGTGCAGCATGAGGCGGCGCAGCGCGGCGAGGATTCTCCCATCCAGCGAGTCGAGCCTGCGCCCTGGCTGCACCCGCAGTCCAGTTCGATGGCGGTCACTCAAGCCATTTTCGGCATCAACGTAGCGGTGTTTGTAGCTATGGCGTTGGCTGGCGTTTCGATGCTCGACAATCCTTCGGGTCCGGATCTTGTGCGCTGGGGAGCAATGACCGTCAGTGGCCAGTGGTGGCGGCTGCTGACTTTCCGCCGCGCACATCGGCGGCCTGCTTATGGGGCTGCTTCTGGGCGCGCTCATCGCCAAGGTCGCGCCGGGACATGACGACTTTTTACGCCGCATCGCAGTGCTGTTCGTTGGGGCTTTGCTCGTGATGGGTGGTGTGATGGGGCTGCAACGTTCCCACGGCTATATGGTTCATGCACAAAACGGCGTCGCACTTCTCGACCAAGGGAAGACGGACGAAGGGATTGCGGAGTTGCGGAAATCTGTAAGCCTGAGGCCTGACTTCGCCGCTGCTCATGGGGCTCTGGCGCGTGCTTACAGCACGAAGCGCGACTTCGAAAATGCGGCGGCGGAAATGAAGCGCGTGATTGTGTTGAATCCGCGGAACGTGGCCGCGTATTACGGCCTCGGGATGATCTATCTCGAGCAGAAACTTCCATCCAAGGCGCAAGACACTTTTGCCCAACTGCTCCGAATCGACCCCAGCAGCGCCGATGGACATGCCGGGCTGGCAGCCGCTTTGTTGGATCAGCATCGCGATCCCGAAGCGCTCGAAGAATACAAACGAGCGGCGGCACTCGATTCCGGCTATCAAAGCATTTACTACGACCTAGGCGTAACCGAGGTACGGCTCAAGCTTTACGACGATGCCATCGCATCGCTGTTAAAGCAGCGGCAAACTGCGGATGATGCCGAAACTGAAAACCTGCTGGTCGATGTCTACGAAGCCAAGGGAATGAAGAGTGAGGCCGAGGGCGCAAGACGGAAGGCCGCACAGTTTCAGGATCACTAAGGATACTCATCCAAGCCATTTCGCGAATTTTGACCGCGGCCAAGGTGGATTAGACATCCATGATGTATCTGGCAGCGGCATTCTCTTTGCGTCTCGGACCGTCAGCCAGCCGTTCGGAAGATCAACGTCGCCTACTGTTCCATGCTGTGTAATCCAGGAGAAACTGCGTCGGCGCTCGCTTTTGTTCGCGACTTCCAGAGCAATTCTGCAATCCCGCCCCACGTATCTCAGGACAGTCTCGTACTTGCCATCTTTCCACAGCTGCGGTGCTTCCCAGCCCTCTATACCTTCTAGCTTCCTGAGCCCGATTGCTTCCCCAGCCGCCTCAAGCCCGACGGTGAATCCTTTACAGCAAAAAACATGAAACATAATGTCGACGTGATCAACGGCAAGTTTCTTGCAGTCGTTTAGGCGGCCGGACTCTTCAGCCAGGACATCGAAGTCGAACCCCAGGCCATTGTGCGTCACTATCGTGTAACCGTTCTTAATTTGATCTGCAAGAAAATCAACAAGACCAGATACATCGTCCTTGCGCATTTGGGCAGAAGGGCTGCCACTGGCCTCCCTCGAATAGAACAATCGCGGCTCCTTCTTGTCGGTCGCCAGTGCCGCCCCGCAGCAAATCCCCAATGGCCGGTATGCCAAAATTTCGCCGGGTACATCGCGGGGAAGAACCTTTGCCGTTTCGATGTCAAATGCAAGGTATTTTCGTTTCATGGGATCGGATCCGCACTCTTTTTCGCGCCATCTTAACACCGCCGCCCGACTCCCGCGCGTCCTTACGTCGCTGCGGGGCTTCGCTCCACGTGACGGGCGAGGACGCCCGTCTCTACACTCTTTCTGCGGAATTCTATGCGATCTTCTCGATTGCCTGCCCGATCCGCTTCAGGGTTGTTTCCCGGCCCAGCACTTCCAGCGTCTCAAACAGCGGCGGGGCGTTCTTCCGCCCGCAAACGGCTACGCGAATCGGTTGAAACATTTGTCCCGCCTTTAACCCCATCTCCTTTACCGCGACGCGGAGCGTTTGGTCGAGGGGGTCGTGTTTGAATTCGGTTTGCGCCAGGACTTCTTGCGCGCGGATCAACACTTTGAGCGCCATGGCGGCGTCGCCCTTTTGCGGGATGAGTTCGGCTGGGTCGTAGGGCGGGAGCTGGTCTACGAAGAAGAAGTCGGCGGCGGTGAGAACGTCGCGCAGGAGCTTGATGCGCTCGCGGATGAGCGGGGTGATGGCGTGCATTCTTTCCGGCGCAATTGGGAACCCGGCGGCGTGGACAATGGGGAGTAGACGAGCGCTGAGGTCGTCAATCGAGAGCCCCCGGATGTGCTCGGCGTTGAGCCAGAGGGCTTTCGGGTCGAAGGTTTCCTCCGGCGTCTTCGCGGGCTCCTGGAAATTCACCACGGCGTTGGCGCGATTGATGCCTTCGAGCGAGAAGGCATCGGTGAGTTCCTTAAGCGTCATCTTGTCGCGATCGTCTTTTGGCGACCAGCCGAGCAGGCATAGAAAATTGATGAACGCTTCCGGCAGAAATCCGGCATCGCGGTAGGTGGTGACGCTGACTACCGGCCCGTGGCGGCGTTTCGAGAGCTTCGATCCGTCGGGCGCGACCAGCAGCGGAAGGTGCGCGAACTGCGGCGACTTACCTCCGGGTGCCTCGAAAATCAGGATATGTTTGTAGGTGTTAGAAAGATGGTCCTGACCGCGAATGATATGACTGATACGCAGGTCCACGTCGTCGGCACAGGAGGCGAGGTGGTAGGTGGGCATGCCGTCGGAGCGGAGGAGCGCGAAGTCTTCGATGTCATCGGCGGATTTGATTTGCTCGCCGTAGACGGCGTCGGTGAAACGCACCTCTTCTCCCAGGCCGCGGGGGACGCGGAAACGAAGGGCGAAGGGCTCTCCGGCAGCAGCGCGGCGGTCGCTCTCGGCGCGGGAGAGATCTCGCATGCCGGGGTTAAAGAGCCAGGTTTGATTGGCACCCGATTTTTCGCTATCGCCAGTGTGGGCGGGGGTGAAATCGCGATACGCCAGTCCCTTCTGAAAGATCGCGTCGGCGATCTGGCGATGCAGGGCCATGCGCTCGGATTGCCTGTATTCCTCGTCCCAACTGAGGTCGAGCCAGCGCAGACCTTCGAAAATGGAATTGACGGATGCTTCGGTGTTGCGCTCGACATCCGTGTCATCCAGGCGGAGGACCATGGTTCCTCCGTTGCGACGGGCGTAGAGCCAGTTGAAGATGAAGGTGCGGGCACTGCCGACGTGCAGAAAACCGGTGGGGGACGGGGCAAATCGAACACGAAGCATAACTTTTGAGTATAGCGGGAGTGGGGCTATGGCTCTAGCTGCGGACTGCGGTGCCAAGATTCTTGCGGCTGTAGAGACAGGGCTTGCCCTGGGGCTGGCCCCGTCTCGCTGCCGGAAACGAGGCAGCCGCGTCTCTAGGGAGAATCAATCCGGTTACTGCCGGTTACCAAGGTAACTCTTCGAGGGAAGATAGCCATAGCGGATCGCATCTCATAAGGAAGATAGTTCTAGAATCGCCATGCCCAAGGATGGAACCCGCCGGAAGACACCTATTGTCTCGATCTGTCGGGTATGACAGGATTAAGGCATCCAGAGTTCCATCCGGGCCCCGATTACGACTGATGAGGAAACGTTAGTCTATGCATAGCGTAGCCACAGGTCTGGTGGTGGTCCCTGGCGCTGTGGCCCTGTTGGTGCTACTGGTCTTCACCTACCTGTACGAACAGAACCGTCACAACTATTTTCGCGCGTGGCAACTGGCGTGGGCGGCATATACGCTGCATTATGCCGTGAAGGCGGTGGAACATTTTTATGGCGTTTCCGCGATTCTGTATCTGCTCAGTTCCCTGCTGCTGGTAGCAATGGCGACTTGTATCTTCGTCTCGACCCGGCTGATGAAAGAACCCTTCCAGCTGAAATGGTACGACGTGGCGCTGGTGGTCACCGGGATTCTGCTGGCTTATATCGGCTTGCGGGCGCAAATGGCGACCGGAGTATTCGTGGAGAGAGCGGACCTGGTGCCGAAATATCTGCGTCTGGAATTGGGACTCGCCGCGACGCTGTTCTATTGCTCATTCCATTTTTACCGATACGCTTTTCGCAGGAATTCCGTGGCCTTCAGGACCCTCGCGTTTTCGCTGGCGCTGTGGGCGGCGCTGATGAGCGCGGGGCAACTTCGTCAGCCTTTCCTCGATATCGTTGGGCAGCTGGGAGGTTTCCTCGGGCCGATTCCGCAAATGCTGCTGGCCATCGCCATGGTGATGGTGCTATTTGAAAACGAGCGCAATGCGGTGCAGGAAAACGCGTTGGAGTTCTCGACCCTGGGCGGGGACCCGCGCCGATTGCTCTCGGCATCCGACCTGGTCCCAAGGTTGCAGACTTTTGTGGAGAGGTTAGTGGCGCCCTTGCCTTCGCGTCGCGCCGTCTTTTTTGTTTCTCAGCAGTGGCGCGGCACCGTGCCTTCGGTCCAAAAAGGCTTTTCCGCGGAGTTTCTGGAAAAGCTGCAAAAGACGCAGTCCGGGGATTACATCTCCGAGCTTGCCTATCGCCGTGGTGGAGTGGTCACGTTTCGCAACCTCGCCGAACTGGAAGAGCCTCTGCCGGCGCTTTCGGGAGGAAAGTTCGCGGTCTGCAAGCAGCTGCTGCTGGCGGAGGGAATCACTGACCTGATGGCTGTGAGCCTGCAGACGCGGGAGCATAACTTCGGGGTCATTTTGTTTCCACATGCGGAACGGCACACGTTTGGCTCGTCGAATTTGCAGTTGCTCATCGGGCTGGCACTGCAGATTGCGTTGACATTAGAAAACTATGTCGTCATGCATGAGGCGCAGCGGCGAACCAAGGAATACGAACTCCTCACCGAGATCGGGCAAGCCATCAGTTCTCATCTCAACCAGGACGAGGTGCTGCGCACGGTGCAGGCGGAACTGGGGCAGATTTTCGACACCAGCGATTTCTACATCGCGTTTCAGGAAGAAGACGAGATCCACTTCGAGCTTGAGATTGAAAGCAACGTTAGTCGTCCCAAACGCACGCGCAAGGCCAGCAATGGATTGACCGAGTACGTCATCCGGACGGGTGAGCCGCTGCTGATCGAGTCCGATCTGGAACAGATGCGGTCAAAACTGGGAGTCGATTTTGTGCCGGAGCGGCCGGCCCGGTCGTTCTGCGCCGTGCCTATTTTTCTGGGCGGTAAAGCGGTGGGAGTCATGGCGGCGCGGAGTACGGAGCGAGAATCGCAGTTCCTGGCCCGGGATCTCGAGGTCATGCAAACCGTAGCCGGTCAGCTCGGGGTGGCGGTCGAGAATGCGCGGCTGTTTACGGAGGAGCAGCGCCGTGCCCGGCATCTCGCGTTTCTGAACAATATTTCGAAAATGGCGATCTCGAGCGAAGACGCCGAGCAGATGATGGCCGACATCGTGCGCGAGATCCAGAAGAACTTCCGCTACGATCACATCGGCATCGGCATCATGGACTACGCCACCAAGGAAATCGCGATCAAAGCCGAGGCGGGAACGACATCGCAAACCCTGGGCCGCCGGATCGCGGTGGGCAGCGGAGTTCTGGGGAAGGTCGCCCGCACCGGAGTGAGCGCGCTGGTGCAAAACGCCGGCCCGGGACAACTCGCTGGGGTGCTGCCGGAATCGCGGGCGGTGCTCTGCCTGCCGATCAGCTACGGCGAGACGCTGCTCGGTGTGCTCAACGTGGAGAGCCGGGATGAAAATGCGTTCGCGCCCCAGGACGTTCTGATCCTGAACACGCTCGCCGATCTTCTGGCGACGGCCTTGCACAACTCCTTCGTCTTCCAGAAACTGCAGCAGCAGTCGATTACCGATGGGTTGACCGGCATCAAGACGAGACGCTTTTTCTGGGAGGCGCTGAGTTCGGAATGGAAGCGTGCGTCCCGTTCAGGCCGGCCGTTTTCGGTGGTCCTAATCGATCTGGACAAATTCAAAGAGGTCAACGATTCGCTCGGCCACCTGGAAGGGGATCTGGTGCTGGCGCGCGTTGGCCGGCTGCTCGAACAGAAGTGCCGCCAATCGAACGTGGTGGCCCGCTACGGCGGAGACGAATTCGTCATCCTCATGCCGGAGACGGGCATCGAGCAAGCGCAGGTGCTGGCCGAGAGATTACGGTTGTGGCTGGCCACCGATCCCATGCTGGAAGAGCACCATATCACCGGCAGTTTTGGCGTTGCCAGTTTCCCCGTCCATGGATTTTCGATGGAGGACCTGATTCGCATCGCAGATGCGGGCATGTACGTGGCCAAGCACGAGGGCGGAAACCAGGTTTCCACCTCGGATGCGTTCGGTGAAGATTCCGCTGTCCAGCGACAGCTTGTCTTCCGCTATGTCGAAGGATTCCTGCAGCGCGAACACAACGGCCCCGAGCACCTGGAAGAACTGGTCAACACGCTGCGTAAGCTATGCGGACGCGAAGGGGATGCAGACCAGAAGGCGATCAAGCAGGCCGTCGAAGCCTTGGCCCGCGCGGCCGAACTGAGGGAACAATATGCGGCGGGACACGGCGAGCATTGCGCTCATTATTCCGGGATGATCGCGCGCGGTCTCAACCTCTCTGCCGAGGAAGTGGAAGAAGTCACCTTCGCGGGGCGGGTGCATGATTTGGGCAAGCTATTTATCGATCATCGAATCCTGAACAAGACAGGGACAATTACGGAAGAGGACTTCGCGGCGATCAGGATCCACGCGC
Source organism: uncultured Acidobacteriaceae bacterium (assembly GCA_963767605.1). GTDB lineage: Bacteria > Acidobacteriota > Terriglobia > Terriglobales > Acidobacteriaceae > Acidiflorens. The sequence goes on from CAVYEP010000014.1 coordinate 519,011, forward strand.
AAATAGGTGCGGAAGTGCTACGCGCGATTCCTGAACTTGAGCGCGTGGCCCAGGCTATCGAGTCTCATCACGAAGCCTTCGACGGTAGCGGCTATCCTCTCGAACTGAAGGGCGAGAATATACCGCTGTATGGCCGCATCGTCGCCGTGGTGGACGCCTACGACAACATGACCAGCGATCGCTCTTTAGCTCCTCCGAAAACCGAGGAGCAGGCTATGGCGGAACTGGGAAAGCTGAGCGGCACTCGATTCGATGGCATGATCGTCCGCTTATTCAGCCGCCTGCTCAAGATGGAGAGAAGCCCCAGTCTGGGCGGCCAAACTTAGAGCTGTTCACCGCCGAGACGCCGAGGACGCCGAGAAATTTCTTGTCTTTCTTGAATTCCCCCCCAAGTTTTCTCGGCTTCTCGGCGGTGAAAACAGGGTTGAGGTTGCTACGTCACGGTCAGGACCAGTCTGGTATCTTTCGGTAGGTAGCTCTTCCGCCGAAACCAGTCTTCCATCGCATCCTTGAGCTGATCCAGCGGGACATGCGTTCCAATTTCCAGACGCCCGTCGGCCACCGGCAGCGTGTCGTCAAAAACCGACGCGTTGGTGAAGTTGCGCATGCTGAAGTTGTCGAGCCATTTCAACGGACAGGGCTGGAGTTGCCCGTCGAGCTCGTATTCCACGCGGAGTTTGCGGGCGAACATACTCCGATTTAAGCACAGACGGAGCCCCCAAACGCATTACCCATCCCCTTACATATCGGGGGCCGAAGTCTCCGACCTCTTACCGAGGGGGCTCACTTTGCCAGACCTGCTGACCTTTCCGACTCTGCTGATGCTTACCCGAAGCCGCTTGTCCAAGTCCTCGAGCTCGCGATTCAGGGCTTCAGGCAAGTGCGTGCCGAATTTGTCGAAGTGTTCGCGGATGAGCGGGATCTCGGCCAGCCACCCCTCCACATCCACGTCGAGCAGGTGGCGCAGGCTGGCCTCCGGAATGTCCAAGCCACTGGTATCAAGATCGGCAGGCCGCGGAAGGCGTCCAATCGGCGTGTCTACGGCATGAGCAGTGCCTTCACAGCGTTCGAAGACCCATTTCAGCACGCGGCTGTTCTCGCCGTACCCAGGCCAGAGGAATTTACCCTGGTCGTCGGTGCGGAACCAGTTCACGCAAAAGATCTTGGGCAGCTTGGCGCCGGGCCTGGCGCCGATCTTCAGATAGTGGGCGAAGTAATCGCCCATGTTGTAGCCGAGAAAGGGGAGCATGGCCATGGGGTCACGGCGAAGTTGGCCGACTTGGCCTGCCGCCGCTGCGGTGGTTTCGCTGCTGGCGGTCGCCCCCAGAAACGTTCCGTGCTGCCAACTGAACGACTCCGTCACGAGTGGCACCACGCCGCCGCGGCGGCCACCGAAGAGAATGGCGTCGATGGGCACTCCGTTGGGATCCTCCCACTCCGGCGCAATCACCGGGCACTGGCTTGCCGGAACGGTAAAGCGCGCGTTGGGGTGCGCTGCTTTGCGAGAAGAAGCCGGAGTCCACGAACGACGCAACCAGTCGATCAATTCGGGCGGCTTTTCCGGCGTCATCTGCTCCCACCATATGTCGCCGTCGGGAGTCATTGCGCAATTGGTGAAGATCGAATTTTTCGTGGCGGTGAGCATGGCATTCGGGTTCGACTTCATGTTCGTTCCCGGTGCTACGCCGAAGAACCCGCATTCCGGGTTAATGGCGTAAAGGCGGCCATCCGCGCCGAACTTCATCCAGGCGATGTCGTCGCCGATGGCTTCGACTTTCCACCCCGGTACGGTTGGGACCATCATCGAAAGGTTTGTCTTACCGCAGGCCGAGGGGAACGCGCCCGTGAAGTACTTGACCCGCCCCGAGGGGTCGGTCATCTTCATGATGAGCATGTGCTCTGCCATCCAGCCTTCGTCGCGGGCTTGTACCGAAGCAATACGCAGCGCGTGACACTTCTTGCCCAGCAGTGCGTTGCCGCCGTATCCCGACCCGTACGACCAAACCTCACGCGTCTCCGGAAAGTGGCAAATGTATTTTTCCTGTGCGTTGTTCGGCCACATCGAATCTGCCTGGTTCGCGGCCAGCGGAGCGCCCACCGAGTGCAGGCCGCGCACGAAATCACCGTCGCTTCCGAGAACATCGAGCACGCGATTGCCGACCCGGGCCATGATGTGCATGCTGGCCAGAACGTAGGGCGAGTCCGTGATCTCGACGCCGATATTGGCAATCGGCGAGCCGATGGGGCCCATGCTGTACGGAATCACGTACATGGTCCGCCCGGTCATGGCGCCCGCAAACAGCGCCTGCAACTTCTGCTTCATCTTCGCCGGATCTTCCCAATTGTTGGTGGGACCAGCTTGCTCACGCGTCGCTGAACAAATAAACGTCCGGTCTTCGACCCGAGCCACGTCAGCCGGACTCGAGCGGACAAGGATGCTGTTCGGGCGCTTATTATCGTCAAGCCAGATGGCCGTGCCCGTCAGTACCATCAATCGCAGCATGGCTTGATATTCCTCGTCCGAGCCGTCGCACCACTGCACTCGATCCGGCTTGCAGAGCTGGGCGACCTCTTCGACCCAAGCCGCCAGACGTTTATGTTTCGTTCCCGTGTCTTCGTTGGTCATGGTTTCGGTACCCAAGATATAACTACAACTGGTCTCATAAATGGCTTTCAGAGCAAGCGGCGAGGCCCTCAGGGGCTAAAGCCCGCATTTTCCTAGGGCCTGAACGGCACGGCTGAAGCCGTGCCATACCCAAAACCTATTTATGAAACCAGCTCTAGCCAAAAGGCCCTGATTTCCCCACAGATCCGAAGAGGCTATCACTGCGAAACACTTTTTGCGAACAGAAACACCCCCCAGCTAGAGGAAAGCGGCATTTCCCAGAGCGGTGCCCTGATACAAAACACAGCTTTTTAAGCGGCCCTGCTAGAGAAGGAATGGATCATTGCGGAGCGAAGGGATCATGAAGAAATAAAAGAAGGGGCACGGCCAAACCGTGCCCCTCTGCCCATTAGTGGTCGCCTGTTCCCTAATCTCCGACCAGTTCCGTGTGTTTGCGAACAGTCGGGAAGGAAGACGAATCATCTTCCTGAGCATCGACGACGGCAATGGCGGCGATATTCACAATTTCTTCCACCTCGGCATCACGCGAGAGCACGTGCACCGGTTTCCTCATGCCCATCAGGATGGGCCCCAGTTCCCGGCACCCACCCAGCTTCCCCAGGAGCTTGTAACCGATGTTGGCCGAGCTGAGCTCAGGAAAGATCAACACGTTGGCGCCGCCGGTCAGCGAACTGAAAGAATAGACCTTCTCGATCAGTTCAGGAGAAAGGGCGACATCGGCCATAACTTCGCCGTCCACGATGAGCGAAGGATCCATCTTGCGAATGAGCTCCACGGCTTTTCGCACCTTCTCGCACTGGGGATGCTTGGTGCTCCCAAAGGTGGAAAACGACAGCATCGCGACCCGAGGCTCCAGGTCGAACCGCCGTGCCAAATGCGCCGCGCACAGCGCGATCTCGGCCAGATCTTCCGTACTGGGTTCGATGTTTACGGTGGCGTCGGCCAGGACGTACACCTGGTGCGAGCGCGTAATCATCACGTAACAGCCGGCGACTCTCCGCAATCCTTCCCGCGTGCCGATGATCTGCAGCGCGGGACGAACGGTATCGGGATAATGTTGGCTAACTCCGGAAACCAAGGCGTCGGCGTCGCCCATGTGGACCATCATCGATCCGAACACGTTTGGATCCTTCATCAGGGTGTGCGCTTCGGTCATGGTCACACCGCGGCGCTGGCGCAGACGGAAGAGCTCTTGGATGAACGCTTCACGCATCGGTGAGGCATAGGGATCGACAATCTGCGCGCCTTCCAATCTGACGCCCAACTCCTTCGCCTTCGCTGCAATTACTTGAGGAGCGCCCAGCAGGATGGGGAATGCAATCTTCTCCTCCAGCAGGTTGTGCGCGGCGCGAAGAATCTTTTCATGTTCACCCTCGGGAAATACGACCGTTTTCGGCCGCGCCTTGGCCTTCTGGATCATCAGATACGTGATCTCGTGCGCCTTGCCCAAGCGGCGCTCCAACTGGTCGCGATATTGGTCCAACGCGATGGGCTTGCGAGCCACGCCCGTTGCCATGGCCGCTTCCGCGACCGCTGTGGCCTCCCACAGCAGCACGCGTGGATCAAAGGGCTTCGGGATCAGGTAGTCGGGGCCAAACCGGAGCCGATCGACGCCGTATGCCCGGCACACCGAGTCCGGCACATCCTCCTTCGCCAAGTCGGCAAGCGCCCGCGTCGCCGCCAGTTTCATTTCCTCGTTGATCGCCGTGGCATGAACATCAAGCGCCCCACGGAAAATGGACGGAAAACCTAAAACGTTATTCACCTGGTTGGGGTAATCCGAACGCCCCGTGGCAATGATCACGTCACTGCGGCAGGCTTTCGCATCTTCGTAGCTGATCTCGGGGTCGGGATTCGCCATGGCAAACACAATCGGCCGCTCGGCCATGGACCGCACCATGTCCTGCTTAATCGCGCCCTTGACCGAGCAGCCCACCAAGACATCGGCATCCTTCACGGCTTCGGCCAGCTTGCGGAGCGTGGTGTCGCGGGCAAACCGCTCCTTGTATTGATTCATGCCTTCCGTGCGTCCCTTGTAGATCACGCCTTTGGTATCGCAGAGTGTGAGGTTCTCCCGCTTCACGCCCAGCCGGACGTAGTGTTCCGCGCACGCAATGCCCGAGGCTCCGGCGCCGTTGAACACCACGCGAACTTCCTCGATCTTCTTGCCCACCACTTCGAGCGCGTTCAGCAGTGCCGCTCCCGAGATGATCGCGGTCCCGTGTTGATCGTCGTGAAAGACGGGAATCTTCATCGTCTTCTTGAGTGTCTCTTCGATGTAAAAACACTCCGGCGCTTTGATGTCTTCCAGATTGATTCCGCCGAACGTCGGTTCCATCAGTTGGCAGGCTTTGATGACGTCGTCCGGATTGTGGCTGTCAATCTCAATATCGAAAACGTCAACGTCGGCAAAGCGCTTGAACAGGACCGCCTTGCCTTCCATCACCGGCTTGCCGGCCAGCGGGCCGATATCGCCCAACCCCAGCACCGCCGTACCATTGGTCACCACCGCGACCAGGTTTCCGCGTGCCGTGTACTTGAAGGCATCCTCGGGGTTCCTTCGGATCTCCAGGCAGGGTTGGGCCACGCCCGGGGTGTAGGCCAGACTCAGGTCGCGCTGCGTCTCACACGGTTTCGTAGGAGAGACTTCGATTTTTCCCGGGCGCACGCCGAAGTGATAATCAAGCACCTGCTGTTTCGTAACCGCCATAGTGCCTCCTCCTCTTGTGTTCAAGAGCCAAATTCTCCCGTGATTTCGAGGGGTCCTTCCGAGTACCGAGTCCCAGATCGAACCGCCACGAGATTTCAAGTGTCCCCGCGGCGGCCCAGTCGATTATCCGAGCGTGCGAGGGGGAAAGAAGTGTTCGGGATCACAACCACTTGTGACATAGACCCGACGTCGGGTGCAAGGCTTTGAAAAACAACTGGATCGGCTAGCTCGCAGCAGGCACCGGAGAGTCGGCCGGGGCCACCACCGCGTCCAGATGCTTGAGCGTCTCATCGACGGTAAGCGAATACATTTCACGGCCTAAGCCTTCGCCCGATTCCAGCGCCGTTTTCAGAAAATGGCCTGCGATTTCTTTCGCCAGAGAGTCGGTGATCAGTCTCCCGGTGCGCTTCTTGTACTCGACCCACGCCGGGTGCGGCAGCGCCACCCAGACCGGGCGCCCGTCGACTAGGAACTTGATGTCTACCGCATCGGCGTGGCGGGTGGCGATGGCCACCAGCAAGGCTTGGTAGATGCAGTTTGCTTGTTTCTTGGTCCAGCGGTCGGTGGCGGTGAAGTTAGTGAACATCGGGGACTCAAAAAGGCAGCACCCGTAACTATATCGCCGGACGGGGGTGGGGAGCAAACGGTTGTGGTGGCGGCGGTAGGACTCGAACCTACGACCTACGGATTATGAGTTGCCCACCGGGTACTGATTTCAAAGAGATTCAACAAGATGACTCTGCAGTACCCGGCAAAACTGTGCAGGATCCGCAACCACAGCGCAACCAGAAATCAACCGTAAGAGCTACTAACCCAATCGACGGCACCGCATATCAGCGGCCAAGCACTCCAAATTTGGGGATTTCCCCTGTTGAAGGAGTTGAGCGTGAAGAGCCCGCAGACCCAACATAATGCCCGGTCAACTGTAAATTTAACTGACGAGGAGGGTCATGACAGCACATAGCGTGACAGCAAATGCGTCATTTCTCCCCTTAGGGCGTGGGGTGACGCATGGGGCAGCCTAGAGACTGCCAAAACGGTCTGCGTGCCTGTAGCGCCTGTGGACGCGAATTTCCTCCGAAACGGTCCTGGCAGAAACAGTGCAGTCCTCGCTGTCGCCAGCGCGCTTATATGAAACGCCAGCCAATAAGGACCGATGGCTACTACGGCGCGTGAGCAAGAGTCGATTTGCACTCGATTTATGCACGCTGGGTTGCCGGTGATGCATTTGGTTCACGGTTAGTTTGCGGTTAACTTTTTTCGATGGCCACAACGCGCTATGTTCGGAAGTACATAGTCTCAAAAAGCTAGTACATCAGATCGTACATCCACAAAAGCGCGAAGGCCGCCCTCCCAAATCGTGCGCCTATGGAACTGGTGCAGCTCGCAGTTCTGGAACTGAGGAGGCGTCACCTTCGGCGGGAGTTGGCAAACCTTGAATGCCAGTTCCAGCAACTCCAACTCGAAATCCAGCCAAAGAGCATACAAGTGCCCTAGCTGAAGAATGACAACACCTGAAGCACCCAGGGCGGGAGGCGCCCGTAGCGCAAAAACTACACGAGTCCTGCATGCGTGCAGGAACCGTGCAAAAGTTTCTCAAAAGCAAAGAATCAGGGAATCAGCTTCGCCTCGTTTGCACTCGCGACCGGGGTTGTGAGTGAGATGTTACGCCACTACAGCGGAATCAGGCCACGCGCAAGAATAGCCAAGGCCTCCGTTCCTGTAATCAGGCGATGGGCGCTACGTTCTCGGGCCGCCGGTGATTCCGGCGCAGGAGAACCATCCTCCGCGTGAGACGCCTTACGGTCTCCCGAGCCAGGCGTCGAACTGGTTCATGCCGCGCTGATCTTCGAACACGCCGGGACGGGTCGCTGCCTGGAGAATGCGATTTCGTTGGTGTCGCCTGGCGGGCACCTGTCAGTCGTTACGCAGCTGTCACACACCAGCGCGCACGGTCGCGCCGCGGCGGCGCGGGTTGGCAGCCAGCAAATCGATTTCACGCTGATCGATACGGAATGGCTTCGCCGGGAGGTCGAAGCTCGCGGTTTCCACCTGAAGCACCAAGAAACTCACAACGTGCCGGATTCCCAATTCTGGGCGGCTTCATTCCAACGTACGGAGCGCTAGCGATCGTCGTACGATATTCTCATGCTCGAAAGCGATCTGCCGTGCCTTGACCTTTTGGAAGCGACGCCTGAGATTTTGCGCGGCCTGATGCGGGAGATCTCGGACGACGATGCTCGCTGGAAGCCCGCTCCCGACCGCTTTTCTATCGCTGAGGTGCTTGCACACCTCTCCCACTCGGAGGGCCACTGCTACCGCATGCGGGTGGATCGCTTCCTGGAAGAAGAGAACCCATTTTTCGAAGCTGACGACGCGCAAATGTATCTCGATCTCTATCGAGATGCCGACCCCGAAGACTCCTTCGATCATTTCGAAGAACAGCGCGAGAACAATATCGAATTCCTGGAGAATCTGCCGCCCGGCTCGGGAGACCGTAAGGCGAATCACGCGGAAGTCGGGGAGATCACGCTTGCCCAGATGCTCCACGAATGGGCGCTACACGACATCGGACACATCCGCCAGGTCGCGGAGTTGGTGCGAGCCAGGAAATATCTAAACGGTGCCGGACCACTCGGAAAGTCCTATCAATTGAAACCATGATTCGCCAATTCTTAGCATTTATTTTCCTCATCGGTCTCAATTCGCTGATTCTATGCGGGGCACTGTCGACGCCACAATCGATAGTTGACGTAATCAGCGATTACACTCAGAACTCCATTGTTGGAACGCGTGGGAACGCGGCGTATATTGCACTGGTGAAGAAAAGGAAAGGATCGGGCAACAAGAGACGGTCCACTCGATCGTGGCTGGACAGGCAATTCCGCCCTGTGTTTTGGCTGTTCTGCACATTCCACCTCCTTTGTCCGGTATTTGGTCACGGCCAGGACGCTAAGGAGCACGCCGACACGATTATCAATGGCATGGTCGTCTCCATGGACGGCCAGCGCCACATCTACGAGGACGGTGCGGTCGTCGTGGCTGGCGATACGATTGTCGCCGTCGGCCCTCGCACTGAACTCGAGACAAAGTACGACGCCCGGCAGAAGATCGACGCGACGAACAAGTTGATACTCCCCGGATTCATAAACGGACATACGCATGTTCCGATGACCCTGTTCCGGGGGTTACACGACGATGTCACGCTCAACGATTGGCTCTATAAGTACATCTTCCCTGCCGAGGCCAAGAATGTTACCGAATCGTTCGTCCGGTGGGGAACGCGCCTAGCGGCCGCCGAGCAGATCCGCTCCGGCGTGACCACCTTCGCCGATATGTATTACTTCGAAGACGCCGTTGCCGAGGAGACCAAAACCGCAGGCATGCGCGGCATACTGGGCGAAACATTCATCGATTTCCCCGCGCCTGACAACAAGACCAACGCCGCCATGCTCGCCTACACCGAGAAGTTCCTGCAGAAGTGGCAGGGCGATCCGCTGATCCATGCCGCGCCCGCTCCTCATTCGATTTACACCTGCTCCAGGAAAACACTCCAGGATGCGGCAACGCTGGCACGCAGGTATCACGCGCCGATCCTTATTCATGTGGCTGAGATGAAGAAGGAGTGGGACGACAGCGAGAAGCAGAATGGGATGTCCCCGGTGCAATATCTGGACAAAATCGGAGTACTCGGCCCCGATGTCGTTGCCGCGCATTGCATTTTTGTCGATGAGGCGGACCGCAAGATTCTCGCAAAATATAACGTAGGATGCGTCCACAACCCGTCCAGCAACATGATGATCGCGAGCGGTGTGTCTCCAGTGCCAGAGATGCGCGCAGCCGGAATCGCCGTCGGCCTTGGAACCGACGGACCCGCGGGCAGCAACAACGATCTTGACCTGATGGAAGAAATCGACCTCGCCGCGAAACTGGCGAAGATTACAAAGATGAGCCCGCTGGCCCTTAATGCTCAGGCGGTCGTGGAAATGGCCACTATCGACGGAGCCCGCGCGTTACACATGGAGAAAGAAATTGGGTCGCTGGAAAAGGGCAAAAAGGCTGACCTGATTCTAGTCGGCCTGGACGAACCGAACGCCGTGCCGATGTATGACGTTTACGCACAGATTGCATATTCATTAAAAGCCAGCGATGTGGAGACGGTTATGATCGGCGGGCGCGTCGTGATGCGCGATCGAAAACTACTCACCGTCAACGAGCAGGAAGCGATGGCCAAGGCGCGTGAGTACAAGAAGACGATTGCCGCGTCCCTGGGAATGCCGTAGTAACCTTCTATGTGTGGGACGGTCCCACCGTATCGGCAGAATGTCACGTGAACTTGGGTTGGCCAGCGCAACTGAGGACATCCTCCGCCTGTGCGGCCATCGATTCCACAATTACCTCAGCCGTAACGGAAGGATCAGACTCATTTTCATTCGTTACGATGAAGGCGAACGCAGCGTAGTCCCCGAAAATATTGTCGAGGAGTTGTCAGAGAAGAGCGCTGCTCCCAAGCCATAGGCCCAAGAGCGCAAGGCCGCTCATCGACTGGTGAAAACCCCCGTGGGTGTTGAAAAAGGGCTGAGTGAAATCGGAAGTTAGTGGGTGTGAGCACCGCGGCGAGGACGAGTTTCTTGCTGTTCTGGGAACTAAGTCGTTGCAGGGAGCGGTGGCTGCGGCCCTTGGCTGAGGAAGCGAACCAATCGCTTGATGTTTTGCGCAGCCGCCGCCATGAAGAACTGCTCGCGAACAAACTTTAATCTCCGCAGGCGTAGGCGACGAAGTCCGATCTGATTCTTAAGTTCCGCGAACAGCGCTTCCACCTTCTTCCTTTCCCGTTGTGCGCTCGCGAAGCCTGGCGTGTTGGCCAAGTCGCGAGCACGTTGCCGGGAAGGTTCGTGGATGTGGATGGCGAGATATTTGTACTGGCCGGTGGTGCATTGCGCCTTTTGCGAACACGCACCGCAACGTTTGCGGCTTCCGATGTAAGCATGGGCACGATTCCGAACATTCAGACCGACGTAGTTGAGCTGCTGACCTGCGGGACAGCGATAGCTGTTGCTTTCGGGAAGATACGTGAAACGCTCCGGACCGTAGAGTGGGTTGTTCTTACGGAGAGCGCTGTCCCGAGTGCGCATATACGGTGTGATCCCCCGCTCCATTAGCCACTGCAGGAACTCGCCGTTGCCGTACGTGGCATCGGCAACCACCGACTCGGGATCGCGTCCTTGCCATCGGGCGAAGCGAGCCAGCATGTCTTGTGCGGCCACCGTCTCCTGACTCATCCGGGCTGCGGTTGCTTGCACTCCCACGATCACGCAACTGTGATTGTCCACCAGATAGTTGTCGTAATACCCCAGCCGGGCCGGAGTTCCACCCTTAGTCGCGTAGGTTGCATCCGGATCGGTGGTCGACACCAGCTTCTGCTCATGCACGGGCTCTTCGGTTGGATTCTGCTGCTCCAGTTCCACCAGGTACTGGCGCACGGTTTGGTTGACCTGCGCCGCTTCCGCTAACTGCTCGCGTGGGATGCGGCTCTCCTTGCTGGCATTGGCCTCCACGAAGCTGCCATCCACCGACAGGTTGTCCCCTCGGACTAGGCCGGCTTCCAGACAACGGGCTACGATCTCTTCAAACAGTTGCTCGAACAGCTTCGACTCCTGAAAACGCCCGTGCCGATTCTTGGAAAACGTGGAGTGGTGCGGAATCTTCTGATCGAAACCCAGCCCCGTAAACCAGCGCCACGCCAGATGCATGCGCAACTCCTCGACCAACTTGCGCTCACTAGTGATGCCGTACAAATAGCCGATCAACAGGATGCGCAGCAGAAGCTCGGGGTCAATCGACGGACGGCCCGTATCGCTATAGCTTTCTTTCAGCTTTTCCCGCACAAAGGCAAAGCTGATGTGCTTATCGATGAGCCGCAGAAGATGAGTCTCAGGAACCTGATCTTCCAGGCGGAAGTAGTAGAACAACGCTTCGGAACGGGAGTGTTGCCCCATCATGATCAGCACGCCTCCGAGAATGGTGATCCAGCAAAGCATGGCGAAGAAAGTTCTCCTTCTTCTACCACGTTTTTGCCGTCATTCAGCTTGCTAATCACAGTGACTTTTTCAACACCCACCCCCAATAGCACTCATTGCCCCCCTCCATGAGTGAAAGCCTTGATTTCGACAGTTATTTCCGGCTTGCCCATCAACCGCCCAGATCTCGCTCGTCGATCTTCAACTGGGGGATGTTCATAAAAACCTGCTGCCATTTCTCAACGTACTTCTGGCTGAACCTTGCGCGTTCCCCTTCACGATACTCGCGAAGGATTTTCATGCTCAACCCCGAAGGCCCTCAACTCCACGAGCGGATCGAGCGCTACAAGCTCTATCCCACAGCTTACGATCGCAAACTATATTGCGACCTGGTAGATCTCGATTGGGATGGCCTGCGGCTACGTGGGCGTCAGCTCACTGATCCTCCGTGGCATCCACGATGAATCCGCTGTGCTGAGCTATTTCGTCATTAGCGGAGTGGCGATGCTCGTGGTGCTGATCCAGATCGGGCGCCGCTTCGGGAGGCCGGCATGAGACTCTACAGTGCATCCAGCGAAGAGACTCTGCGCGCCCGCAAACTCCTAACGGACTGGGTCGGCGAGGGCTTGCTCACCATGACGCAGTACGAGCTTCTAAAAAAGCAAACCGTTTCTGAACTTCGCACCACCAACATTTTCCTGCGGCTGGTGTTGTTCCTCTTCACACTGATCAGCGTGGGTGCCGCCGTCGGCCTGTTCTACGTGGTTTCGCGGCCGTCGGACCAAACTGCCGGTGTTTTCTTCCTGATCTTCGCTGCCGTCTGCTACGCGGCTGCCGAAGCCGCCGTTTCGCACGCCAGGCTCTATCGCTACGGTATCGAGGAAGCGCTCGCCGTTTGCTCGGTTGGTTTTCTCTGCGCAGGAATGGAGGTCGCTTTTTTCAGCGGCAGCCTTTATTCGTCGAAGGAGTTCATGGTTCCCGCCGCCGGCGTCGTCTTTTCGCTCTGGATATGGCGCCGCTTCGGGTTCTCTTATGCATTTCTCGCCGCGTTGATATTCGTCCTCTTTCTGCCGGGCTACTGGACCTCATCCCACTCGGCGCAGCATCTGATCGTGGCCGGGTTCTATGCAACCGGGCTAGTGGCTGTAGCCGCGGTACGCTCCCGCCACCGCTTCGACTACCTAGAGGAGGGTTATTCGCTTGTCGAAGCGCTCCTCTGGCTCGGCATCTACCTGACCCTTAATCTCAAGCTTTTGTCGTTGGGCCTGCCCGCGCACTGGTGGAGAGGCATTCCGGACACCTCTGAATTATTCCCAAGGCCGTTCTACTGGGGAACATGGGTGCTGATCTGGTGTCTGCCGCCCATCGTACTCGCGCGCGGCATTCGCCAGAAGGACCGCTTCGTCATCGCGGTGGGTGCGATCGTCGCCGTCCTGACTCTCGTCACCAATAAGCCTTATCTCGGCTGGCCGCGGCATACCTGGGACCCGATGCTTCTGGGCATATTGTTAACCGCTGTCGCACTATTCATCCGACGCTGGCTTGGGTGTGGCCCGGGCGGAATTCGCCACGGCTTTACCGCTGCGCGGCTATCGGGAAAGGACAAACACTGGATGAACGTCGGGGCGACCGTACTCGGCCCGCTATCGCCCCACTCAATGACGCCAGGCCCGCAAACAAGCAGCCCGGACTTCCGCTTCGGTGGGGGACAATCGGGAGGCGGAGGGGCCGGCGGCGATTTTTGAAAGATCGCTGTTTCACTCCCAATAAACATCGTCGCTCTCGTCAAAGCACATCGACCCCAATGTCGTGTCTTGGACATGTGGCGCGCCAAATTCCGCAGAAACGGGCTTCGAGGAAGCTGGCCAGCCACTTCAAGCCAGACACCTTTCCGTTTCCAACTGAGACCGGACTAATCTTCTCCGCATCCTAGGAGGGAGTCGTACTTCCATCTCTCCGTTCTTCAGCTTTGGCGACATCAAACTCCTCGTGGAGGGTGTCCAGTAATGGAATTGCATCCCTAGCGATGCGCATGAACTCGGGGTCGCTCAGGGATTCGTAGGTTACGCCTTTGAATACTGCTTTGACGCTCATATCCTGAAACACATCGTCCGAATAGCCAAATGCGTCGGTCAGTTCGCTTCGGAGCATGCGCTCAACGTCTTGTTCGCGCGGTCGCCCACCAAGATACGGCTTCCATCGGGCAGGGGGATTCTTGGCAATACCGGGCAGGAGTGCAGAGATTCGTACCTCTCGATTCGCGTCAATTGCGTGCAGGAGCTTCTTCCGTTCGCTGGAGATCTTGGCAGCAGGTTTTGAGATCTCACTTTCGCAGCTTTTCGCCCGTTTGTGAATAACCGAAACTTCGTGCTGGCACAACCGCGCCTCCTTCACCCTCATTAGCATTTGCCCGCGGATCTGAGACTCCCCGAGTGAAAGCCGAGCCCAAAACCCGGCTAGACAATTTTGGGCAAGTCTGCAAAGGCACGCTGCGCCGTACCCTTGCTCACCCCGACCTCAGCCGTGATCTGCGCCCAGGAAGGACGCCGTCCCGTGTCCTGCTCCTGTCCAACGACAACTAAGCCCAGCTAGTGGACCCCAGCTCCCACTCACAAGTTCTCGAGCACCAACTTAAGGTAGTTCCAGAAACTCTCCACCGACGATATCTGCACTCGCTCGTTCGGGCTGTGCGGATCTACGATCGTCGGACCGAAAGATACCATCTGCATGCCCGGATATTTCTCGCCTATGACGCCACACTCCAGGCCAGCGTGCATGGCGATCAGCTTTGCCGGCTCGCCGAAGAGTTTTTTGTGCACCTGCTGGAGCTTGCGCACGATGTCGCTGTTGGGCTCCGGTTTCCAGCCAGGGTATTTGCCCCCGTGCTCCACTTCGAACCCCGCCAGCCCGCATACCGTCGCCACCATGCGGGCGGCAGCCAGCATGCTGCTCTCGATCGCACTCCGCTGACTGGTAACAATCTCCACCACATCCCCCTTGGTATTGACAGTCGCCAGATTCGTGGACGTCTGGACCAAGCCGGCCACGTCGGGGCTCATAGCCAGAACGCCATGATGCAAGCTCGCGAGCAGCGCCACCGTTTGTTTCGCGTCATTCACATCCAGCACTTTTCCCGGCCGTTCGGCTTTCTCGACCGTGATCTGCAGTCCGGAGTCGAATCCCCCCAAGTCTGCCTTGTATCCAGCTTCGGCTGTGGCTACCAGCGATTTCAGGTCACTCTCGCGAGAGGGGTCCGCTAGCACCAAAGCCGCAGCTTCGCGCGGAATCGCGTTCTGCGCGCTTCCACCATTGACCTCGGCGGTTTCGATCGGAAGGCGATCAAGCAAAACCTGAAGGACCCCACCCATGATTCGCAGGGCATTGCCGCGGCCTTGATGGATATCGACACCGGAGTGGCCCCCTTTCAGGCCAGACACCTTGATGCGCCAGGCTGATCCTGCGCCTGCGGGACGAAGCCCGACTTTGCGTCGAGCAGTCGTCTTGACGCCACCGGAACAACCGATACAGATGGTGCCTTTCTCTTCGTTGTCAAGGTTGAGAAAATAATTGGACTTCAGCAAGCCACCCGGGAATGCCGAAGCGCCCGTGAGTCCGGTCTCCTCGTCGATGGTGAAAACGAACTCCAACGGACCGTGGGCGATGTCATTACTTTCCATCACGGCCAATGCGGCGGCCACGCCGACTCCGTTATCGGAACCCAGGGTCGTACCATCTGCCTTCAGCCAGTCGTCATCTCTTACCACCTTGATAGGGTCGACATCGAAGTCATGAACCGTTCCCTCGTTCTTCTCACAAACCATGTCGAGGTGGCCCTGTAAAAGGGCCATCGGTGCTCCCTCGCGTCCCGGCCGCGCAGGTTTCCGAACTACGAGATTGCCGACATCGTCCTGCACGGATTCGAGGCCCAGCTTTGCGGCCAGCGCCCGGACGTACCCCCTCGCTGCAGCCTCCTTTGTGGAGGCGCGAGGAATCGCCGCCAATCTGTCAAAGTGCTTCCATAATGCTTCAGGTTGCAGGTTCGCGAGTGCAGGTATCATGACACGCTCCGTAGAATCAAAGGCTACCAGCCATCGTACAGGGACCGATGCAATGCCGGGGCGCACTCTTAAAGCGAGCGCGGCGGAAGAGAGCCCAAATCCTTCCTATGAGATTTTGGGCAAGCCGACAACCGCCCTCTGCGCAGTCCCCTTGCTAACCCCTACCTCGTCCCTGATCTGCGCCCAGGAACGTCCCTGCGCGCGAAGAGAGGCAATCCGCGAAGCGTCCACAATCACGCGCGGTCTCCCCAATCGTCTTCCTTTGGCACGTGCATTCCGTAGCCCCGCACGGACCCGCTCCTGGATCAATGCCCGCTCGAATTCAGCCATGGCACTGATGATCTGAAACATGAGCCGACCGGACGGCGTGCTGAGGTCCAGGTTGTCGCGCAGACTGACGAAAGCGACCCCTAGTGCTGCCAGTTCGGCCAGCGCGTTGACCAAATGTTTCAGCGACCTCCCAAAGCGGTCGATCTTCCAAACCAGGACTGCGTCGAAGCCTAGCGCCTCGGACAAAGACTTCACGCCTGCTCATAAGTTTGAGCGGGACAAGTGCCGCCCTGAGTGGCACGCCTGGCACGCTGCACGGCGTGGGCTGGGAACGAACCTGTATCGTCTCGGAGTACACGAGAAAACGATTCAGGCAATTCTCCGGCATGCGAACGTGTCCACAACTAACACCTTCTACATCAAGAGTGCAGCAGATGATACGAGGGCGGCGATGGCGAAACTCGAAAGTCTCGTGATTGGCAATGAACTCGCTAGAGAAGCCGCAGAAGAAACCGAAGCTTCCGAAGTGACAACGAACTGACAATAAACACGGCAGACGCAAAACCTGCCACAAGCCAGTAAACGCCCTGTTTACTGTTGTTTGAATCTGGTGGCGGCGGTAGGACTCGAACCTACGACCTACGGATTATGAGACCGTCGCTCTAACCACCTGAGCTACACCGCCAATCCGGAAATACGCGGAAGAAACCAGGGACAGCCCGGAAATGGGCACAGAATCCCGCAGACGCGGGTGGACGCGTCCCCGACTCATTCTAAAAGTGCATCGAATGAGTGTCAATGGAACGACTGTCAATGGAACGAGGATCAATGCAACGAGAATCAATGGAATGGCGTGTCAACCGCACGACTCCATGCGAAACTAGGCGCATGAAAGTTATCGCTGTAATTCCAGCGCGGCTGGCTTCGACGCGCCTGCCCCGCAAGATGCTGCGCGAGATCGCCGGCGAGCCCCTGCTGGGGCTAACCTACCGGGCCGTGCGCCGCTGCCCCCAACTCGACGAAGTCGTGGTGGCTACCGACTCCGACGAAATTTTCCAGTTCTGCCAGCGAAGCGGATTTGGCGTGAGGATGACTTCACCTGCTCATCGCTCAGGCACGGAGCGCACCCACGAAATCTCTACCGTCATTCCTGCCGATATCTATATCGATGTCCAAGGCGATGAACCGCTGACTCGCCCCGAACACATCGCCAAACTGATCGAGGTCATGCGGCCACCGGAGGTCGAGGTGGGCACACTGAAAACGCCGGCGGCTGACATCGACATCATCAATCCCGGCGCCGTGAAAGTGGTGACGGATGCTGCTGGCCGCGCCCTTTACTTTTCTCGCGCCACCATTCCCTTCGATCGCGACGGCACGCATCCCCGATACTACAAGCACCTCGGAATCTACGGACATCGCAAAGACGCGCTGGACAAGTTTGTCGGCTGGCCGGAGTCGTCGCTCGAACGCTGCGAACGGCTGGAGCAGTTGCGCTTCCTGGAAAACGGAGTCCCGATTTATGTAGCGGAAACGCCGTTCGACACGGTAGGCGTGGATACAGAAGAGGATGTGCGGCGTGTGGAAGAGATTCTGCGGCAGAAGTGATTTGGACGCAGAAAAGGAAAATCCACCACGGAGACACAGAGGTACGGAGAATCCTTTTTCAGTTCTTCTCCGTGACTCCGTGTCTCCGTGGTGAGTGTTGCTCTTGGCCGCGTGTCAGTGCGATTTCGCCCAGGCTTCGGCGGCGGCGATTCGCTTTCCGATCGCAGGGTGCGAGTGGAGCAACCACTCAACCCAGCGGGAAGGCGTTTTTTCAGCGAGATTCTGCTCGGCTAATTTATTCATCGACGAAATAAAGGGTTCGACGCTGGCCACCGAATGGAAGCAGTAGCGGTCGGCCTGCCGCTCGTTGAAGCGGGAGTAGGCGTTGAGCGCGGGCATCAGAAAAAACGAGAGTACGGTCGAGACCAGAATCAGCAGCGGCAGATTTGCAAAATCATGCATGGTCTCGAACATATGGCGACGCTCTACGGCATAGGTGAGAACATCGTTGGCCAGCCAGAAGCCGAATAGGGTGATTCCCGCCTGCACAAAAATGCTCTTTAGAATGTGCCGGTGCACGTGATGCCCGAGTTCATGCGCGAGCACGGCTTCGATCTCGTCGTCGGAATAGTTATCCAGTAAGGTGTCGGCGAGAATGATGCGCCGGGTCGCGCCGAGTCCGGTCAGCGCGGCGTTGGCTTTCTTGCTTTTCTCGGAAAGATGCCACTTATAAACGCCGCGCACGCGCGTGCCGGCGCGCTCGCCCAAAACGATCAAGCGGCGCTTGAGTTCATCGTTTTCAAGCGGCTCGAATTTGTAAAAGATCGGAAACAGCACAACCGGCGCGAGTTGGGCGAGCAACACGAAGAGTCCGAGGAACACAGCCCACGCGATCACCCACCAGTGCTGCGGGGTCTGGCGTATGAGCATGTAGAGCAATTCGACCACGATGGTGGCCATGACCAGGCCAATCAGGAGGCTCTTGAATTCGTCCCACAACCAGGAGCGGAATCTCTGGTTAGAAAGGTTATAGCGGTGCTCGAGCCGGAAACCGTAGTAGTCGAGTGGAGTTCCCAGCACTTTGCCGATCAGCGTCAGCATCAGGACGTAGAGGAAAACAGCGTAGGAGTAATTCTGCGACGCGCCTCGCTCCGCCAGATCGCGGAGCGTCCCGCTCCAACCCGTGGCCAACAGCACGACGAGCAGGCCGAAACCGATCGCGAAATCGGCGATGCCCAGCCACCGCTTGACGCGGTTGTAGCGCCGCGATTCCGGAGAATCGGCGAGAATCGGCGTGGTTTCTTTGGTGGCCATCATCCTGACGGTGTTGTTATTATCCTATCGCGTTCCGAGGTGCTCGCCGCGAAAGGAAGGTTGGATGTGCTAAGTCCGTCGAGATCCTGAGCCGTGGATGGCAACTCTTCAGTTTCAGCCGTTCGCTTTTCCCGCCACCAGCATGGACTCCAGAATCTGGTCCGAGACATCCTTGACAGCCCCGGGCGAGTGAGCCAGAAACAACGTGTTGGTTTTGTCGTTCTCGCCAATGGACTTCAGCGTATCGAAATACTGTGTGACCATCACCAGTTGCATGACTTCTTTCGCGGACGCCCCTTCCACCACCTTCTGGAACTGTTCGATCGAGATCTGCAGCCCTTCGATGATGGCCTTCCTTTCATTTGCGATCCCCTGTCCCTGGAGAGCCTTGCTCTCCGCTTCGGCCTCGGCCTTCTTGACCACCAGAATCTTCTCTGCCTCGCCCCTGGCGTTCGCGGCCACCTGTTCGCGCTGGGCCGCATTGATGTCGTTCATGGCCGACTTCACTTTTGCGTCCGGAACAATATCGGTCACCAGCACATTCACAATTTCGTATCCGAACAACGCCATGTCCGCATCCAGTTCCTGCTTGACCGCCGCGGCGATGCTGGATTGCGAGGCAAACACTTCGTCCAGCGTCATCCCGGGCACATGCCCCAGGATCACCTGCTCAACATAGGATTTGATTTGCGCCACCGGATCGGACAACTTGTAGTAGGCGTCGTAGACTTTTTCCGGGCGAACGCGGTTCTGCACCGAAATAGGAATGGTGACGAACACGTTGTCTTTGGTCTTCGTCTCCATGGTCAGAGTGATCTGATTCACACGCAGACTTACTGTGCCGGTCACGGAATCGAAGAACGGCCGCTTCCAGTTCAATCCGGGCTCGGCGACCCGAAGGAACTTGCCGAATCGCGTGATGACGGCGACTTCGGCCGTGCGCACGGTGAAGAAGCTTCCCAGAACCAGGTAAAGAACAATGAGAGCTGCGATCGCCAACGGAACCCAGTACAGTTGATCCATGGTGGTTTCCTCCGCTGCTTCTTGCTGGAAGCAAGCCAGATTATACCTTTCATTGAAAACGACTCGTGTCTAACCTTGAGACTGCCGAACTTCTCCACCCCGTCAAGCCAAAACCAGGCTTGACGGGGACCCCGGTTCGCTCGGTTGGACAGTCGAACCACCCCAGCCCGCGAAAAGCGCGCGGTCTGGGGGCCCCGGCGAGGGCGGCTGTCCCTACGCAAGCCTGACGAATCTTTCGCCGCTCTCCAGAATTTCTTCAACCAGTTCGGGTGTGGCGGCTTCCACATAGCAACGCAGCATGCGTTCGGTACCGGAGGCTCGGAACAATACCCAAGCGTCGGCGCCATTGCCATACTTGGGAGCATCGAGGTAGAACTTCACGCCGTCGCGATTTTCCTTGCGCAGGATTCGGATACGCGCCGAGCTTCGTAGTCTGCGAGTCGGCGGCGCGGCGGATGGCTCCGTTCTTCATGTCATCGGAAATGTGCAGATCGCGCCGGCCAAAATAATGCGCGCCGAATTCACGCTGCAAATCGGCGACCAACTGGCCGAGCGGCTTCCCCTCTTCCGCCATTACATTCGCCAGCAGCAGCGCGTTCAGAATGCCATCGCGTTCGGGAAGAAAGCGGCTGTATCCGATGCCGCCGGACTCTTCCCCGCCAATCAGGATTTCGTGGTCCATCATCAGGTCGGCAATGTATTTGAAGCCGATGTTGCATTCGTGCAGCTTGCGCCCGTACTTCGCGGCAATGCGGTCCATCATGCCGGTGGTGTTGAAGGCGCGCACCACATCGCCCGGCCACTTCTTGCGCACCAACAGCCAATGCAGCAGCACCGACATGCATTTGTGCGAATCGACGAAGCCCCCGTCTTCGGCCACGGCGCCGATGCGGTCGGCATCGCCGTCGGTGACCAGGCCGGCGTGGCATTTTTCTTTCACCACAGTTTCCTGCAGGAGCGCGACGTGCGGCAGGATCGGCTCGGGATTAATGCCCGGGAATAGTGGATTTACCTCCTGGCGGATCGCGACGTACTGAATTCCATTCTTGTCAAAGATTCCCGGTAAAACTCCGCGCCCCGAGCCGTACATCGAGTCGATGGCAAACTTGAAGTTCGCTTTGCGGATCAGGTCGAGATCTGCAAACTGGCAGATCGCCTCGACATAGGCGGGTTTCAGATCGACCTCTTCGATTTTCGCGGGCGTTCGGTCGTTTGGTGCGGCGCCGGCAGCGAGTTCGTCTTCGATCAACTTCATGATCGCGGGCGTGGCCGAGCCTCCAAACTTGGCTTTGAACTTCACCCCATTCCAGTTCCACGGATTATGGCTGGAGGTGACCATGACGCCGCCCGCTGCGCCCAGTTTCTTGACGTTGTAGGAAACCACGGGCGTGGGCACGTAGTCGTTAGCCAGCAGCACCGGAATCCCAGCGTCAGCGATCACTTGAGCCACGGCACGAGCGGCATGATCGGACAAGAAGCGCGTGTCATAGCCGATAACGACGCCGCGTTGTGCTTCTTCGTGCTTGAGCACGTAGCTGGCAATCGCTCCCGCGACGCGGCGCACGTTCTCGAAAGTGAAATCGTGGGCAATCAGGCCGCGCCAGCCGTCGGTACCGAATTTGATTTGGGTCATGGTCCGTCGTTGGTCGTTAGTCGTTGGTCGTTCGCGGTTCGTCGTGCGCAAGGGCTTGCTAACGACGAGCGACCATCGACCATCGACCATCGACCTTTACACCAGTTTCTTCAGCTTCTTCTCATCCAGATGCTTCACCACTTTGCCGACATCCTGGGACTGGTCGAGCGTGGTGACGAGCAGCGCGTCATCGGTTTCGACAATCACCAGGTTGCTCACTCCAACCAGGGCAACAAACTTGCCCGGAACGTGAACGTAATTGTTCTTCGCATTCAAAACAAAACTCCCGGACGCAGAGACAAAGATCGGGCTTCCATCGCCAGGTTTCGCCTTTGCCACGTGGTGCTCATGCAGCGCGGTCCAGGAGCCGAGGTCGTTCCATCCGAAGTCGGAAGGCAGACAGAAGATGCGCGACGGGCCTTCTCCTTTGGCGGAACGCGGCTCCAGCACCGCATAGTCGACGCTGATGTTTTCGCACTTCGGGTAAACCTTGCGAAAAGTGTCGGCGAACTTGCGCGTGCCATAGGCCTCGGCAATCTTTTCGAGGAGCGGGGCCGTCTTCGGAAGATGCTCGCGCAGCGCGTTCGCCAGCGTGTCGGCGCGCCAGAGAAACATGCCGCTGTTCCAGAAGTAGTTGCCTGCGTCGAGAAACTGCTTGGCCGTGGCGAGATCCGGCTTTTCGGTAAAGCGGCGCACGCGCAGGGAAGTCCCAGCTTCCGACGCGCCAGCCTCAATATAGCCGTAGCCAGTTTCGGGGCGAGTTGGGCGGATGCCGAGCACAACGATGTTTTCTCCGGCGGCAGCAATTTCGATTCCCCGGCTCAGAGTTGCGCGGAAGTGGGCGGAGTCGGCGATTACGTGGTCGGAGGGAAACAGGCCTAGCACCGCGTCGGGGTCATGACGAAGCAAAAGGAACGCCGCCAGCCCAATTGCGGGAGCCGTGTTGCGTCCGGCGGGCTCGGCGACGATCTGCTTCGGAGAAAGTTTCGGAAGTTGGCGCAAGATGGCGGGGCGCAGGTCGCCATTGGTGATGACCCAGAAACGGCTCGGCCCAGCCAATGGCAACAGGCGCGCCACCGTCTGCTGGATCATGGTTTGCTTGCCGTCGAGCGCAAGCAGTTGCTTGGCACGGCGCTTGCGGCTCAGCGGCCAGAAGCGCGTGCCTCGGCCGCCGGCGAGGATTACGGGATAGAAGTGTGGGTTCGTCTTCACCGGAATAGAAAGCCTACCATTGACGCGCTCCGGGGTGAAAGGCTTGCGCACGCTGTTAGAGCCGTGTCGCGGGCTCGGGCACTGAGACACTCGGCACACCGGCTTTCAGGAACTCGACCGCCCACTGCGGACGAACCTGAAACGTGTCCAGGTTGGCCGGAATCACAACGGCATCGCCTTTGGCCAGCGTCACCGGGTCGCGGCCATGTACCTCTACAACTCCGCAGCCTTCCACCGCGACCAGTATCTGCACGGATGTTTTCCCGGACGCGTCTCTTTCGGACTCGATGGTTGAAAACTCGTGCGCGCTTTTCAACTCGAACAAGTCCACCGTAAAATACGGGGCCGAGATCATCGAGGAGCGTCGGTTCTTGCCGCCGTCGATGGCCACAGGCGCGGGGCGAATCACTTTGCCGGAGGCAACACGCTCCTTGACCGAGGCCAGGCCGCGATCGAGATGCAGCGGGCGCGGGCGTCCGTAGTCGTAGAGACGGTATGTGGTGTCGGATTGCTGCTGCGTTTCCACGATGACGGCCCCGGGTCCGAGCGTATGCACCGTGCCGCCAGCCACATAAATCATTTCGCCCGGATAGACGTTGATCCAGTTGAGCAGCTCTTCCGCACGTCTTTCATGGATGGCTTCCTCGAATTGCTTCGCGGTAACGCCAGTCTTCAGGCCCAGCGCGATCTGCGCGCCGGCCCTGGCGTGGGCCACGTACCAGCATTCGGTTTTGCCCCAGGGTTCGCCGAAGCGCTGCGCGGTGGCGTCATCGGGATGCACCTGGACGGAGAGCTTTTCCTCGGGAAAGAGAAATTTCAGCAACAGCGGAAAGCGCTGCGGGTCGCGCGCGGCCGTGCCTACTAATTCGGGGCCGAATTCTTTGCTCAGGTCCGCGAGCGAACGTTTCGCGAGCGGGCCGTTCGCGACCACGCAGTTGTCGCCGGTGAGCCAAGCTTCTCCGATGCGTTCGTTGAATTTGTGGTTGGGGTAGATCGCGGAAAGATCGAGCGTTCCCCAGGGACGCGGGTCGAAGGCGGGCGACATCAGGAGTGGGTAGAGGTGAGTCATGGAATCGAGCAGCGCAGTTAGAAGCTTAAATCAAAGGCAGGGGGGCTTGGAATTGCGCGGGTTTCGGACCTGCCTCATTTCAAGCTTTGAAAATGTCGGGTTTGAATATCGCGCACACTATGAACAAGACCCCAAATAGGATCGCCAATGGTCCGAATACCATTCGCCCCATACGTTCTGATAGAAGAGATAACCGTGTCGGAGCGGAGCGAGACCGAGCCCGATCGCGGTAACCCCAAGGGCGATGAAAATGACGCCGTTCAATGGTCGCTTTGGGTCTAGGTTAAGCATTTTAGCCCAAAAAGTGCGTAATTAACCTACAGCCCGCCGAAGAACCTGTGCATGCGCTCCAAGCCACGGTCGAGTTCGGCTATCGAGGTGGCGTAGGAAACGCGGATGTGCTCCTTGGTGCCGAAGCCTTCTCCGGGAACCGTAGCGACGTGTACCTCGCGCAGAAGTTTGCCGGCAATATCGGAGGCCGAGTTTATCCCGCCACGCCCGAAATATGCCGAAACATTGGGGTAAGCGTAGAATGCGCCTTCCGGCAGCGTGCATTTCACACCGGGTATGGAGCGCAGTCCCTTCACCACGTGATCGCGCAGCTTGATGTACTCCGCGCGCATGTCTTCCACGCATTGCTGTGGACCTCTGAGCGCCGCGACGGCCGCCTTCTGCACAATCGAGGTCGGATTCGATGTGGACTGGCTCTGCAACTTCTGAACGGCGCTGATGATGGACGCTGGGCCAAGCGTGAAACCCAGACGCCAGCCGGTCATCGCGTAGGTCTTCGAGAGCGAACCGACGACCAGAAAGCGCTCGCGGAACTCGCGCAGCGACCCTACCGAGAAGCGCTTGCCGCTGTAATTCAGATAGACGTAGCACTCGTCGGAAATCACCCAGATGCCGCGCTGGTGAGCCAGTCGGACGACTTCGGTCATGTCTTCCGGGCTCATCACGGCTCCGGAAGGATTGGAAGGTGAATTCAGGATGATGAGCTTGGTCTTCGGCGTCACCAGTTTCGCGACCATGTCGGCGGTGACGCGAAAGCCCTGGGACTCGTCACTCTGGAGGAGCACGCAGGTGCCGCCGGCGTAACGAACCATGTCTTTGAACGAGACCCAGTAGGGAACGGGAAGAATGACCTCGTCGCCATGGTCCACGAGCACGGAAATCACGTTGAACAGCGCGTGCTTGCCGCCGACCGAGGCCGCGGTTTCTTCGCGGCGGTAGTCGGAGTCGAAGTCCACGGCATGGCGGTGCACGATGGCATCCTTCAGCTCGGTGGTGCCGCCGACGGCCGTGTACTTCGAAAAATTTGCCTGGATCGCAGCAATGGCGGCGTTCTTGATGTGCTCCGGCGTGGAGAAGTGGGGCTCGCCGGCGCCGAAATCCACGACATCAATACCCTGCTGGCGCAGCTTGTCCGCCTCAGCCACCACCGCCATGGTGGCGGAGGGTTCGATGCGGTTGATGCGTCCCGTTAAGCGGACGGGATGAGTGCCGGGAGTCATTACTGCGCTCATGTTTACCATGCTCAAGCCTTCCTTTTCCTGGACTTGCTCTTGCCCTCAGCCGGTTCGTCTTTTTCGAACTTCTTCGCCACGTCTATTTTCTCACGAAGCTTTCGCTCGACGAGATCAGGCACCAGGCAAGCGATCGAACCGCCGAGTTGTGCGACTTCGCGCACCAGGCGCGAACTCACGTACGAATACTTTTCCGCAGGCAGCATGAACACCGTTTCCAAGCCGGGCTGAAGTTTGCGATTCATCAGGGCCATCTGCAGTTCGTACTCGTAGTCGCTGATCGCGCGAATGCCGCGCAGGATGGCCCTGGCCTCAACCCGCAACGCGTAGTCCACAGTGAGGCCCTCAAACGTGTCCACCGAGACGTTCTCAATGTCCGCAGTCATCGCCTCCAACATCTTGCGGCGGTCGGCCACGCTGAACAGCGGGTCTTTCTCGGGATTGCGAAGAATGGCGACGACCAGTTCGTCAAAAATCTTGCTGCCGCGTTCGATCAGATCAAGATGTCCGTTGGTAGGAGGATCGAACGATCCGGGATAAATGGCTTTGATACGTTTCACAGGGCCCTCGTTCTAAGAAAGGTCGAAGAAACAAGGATTGTAAGCGGGGGCAAGGGGGATAGCAATCGGAGGGGATTTAGGTGGGGATGGAGAGCCGGGCGTCCCCGCCCGGGAGACGGGCGAGACGCCCGTCTCTCCATCAACTAAACAAACTGCATTTGCGGCAGTTACCGTCTAGCCGCCGGCACTTTTGTAGCTTCCGGGACCGCGCTCGGCATGGTCGTGACACGTCCCTGTGTGCCGGTGGCCTGCGCCGGGACCGCTGCCGGCGTCACCACCGACGGCGCCAGTCCCAGAGCCTTGCGCACCTCGGCATCGAGTTTCGCCATGGTGTCCTTATTCTCTTTCAGAAACGTGCGGGCGTTTTCGCGTCCCTGCCCGATGCGCTCGCCTTTGTAGCTGAACCACGAGCCCGACTTCTCCAGAATATTCTGGGCCACCGCCTGATCGATCAGGTCGCCTTCGCGCGAGATGCCTTCGCCATAAAGAATGTCGAACTCAGATTCACGGAAGGGCGCCGCCACTTTGTTCTTCACAATCTTGACCCGGGTGCGCGAGCCGGTGACCACGTCTCCTTCTTTAATGGCCGCAATGCGGCGGATGTCGATGCGCACCGACGAATAGAACTTCAGCGCCCGCCCGCCCGTCGTGGTTTCCGGATTGCCGAACATCACGCCAATTTTTTCGCGAATCTGGTTGATGAAGATCAGGCAGGTGCGCGACTTGGCGACCGTCCCCGTCAGCTTGCGCAGCGCCTGCGACATCAGGCGCGCTTGCAGGCCCATGTGGCTGTCGCCCATCTCGCCGTCGAGTTCGGCCTTCGGGACAAGCGCCGCCACCGAGTCCACCACCAGCACATCAATGGAGTTCGAACGCACCAGCGCCTCTGTGATTTCGAGCGCCTGCTCGCCGTAGTCGGGTTGCGAGACCAGCAGGTTGTCGACGTCCACACCCAACTTCTTGGCGTAGCCCGGATCGAGCGCGTGTTCGGCATCGACGAACGCGGCCATGCCGCCCGTCTTTTGCGCCTCGGCAATCACCTGCAAGGCAATGGTGGTCTTGCCGGAAGATTCCGGGCCGAAAATCTCAACCACGCGGCCGCGCGGAAATCCACCCACGCCCAGCGCGGCATCGAACGAAATCGCGCCCGTGGAAATCACCGCGATGGGGACGATGGCTTCCTTCGACCCCAGCCGCATAATGGAACCTTTGCCAAACTGCTTTTCAATCTGTGCGAATGCGAGTTCAATTGCCTTGTTGCGCTCGTTGTAACGATCTTCGGTTCTGCTGCGCTCGTCTGCTCGGCTGCGTTCTTCGGCCATAATGGCTGCTCCTGTTTATGAATCTGGAATCCCGGGTGTGAATCCCCCGTAGCCTACACCCGCGGGCTGGGGCGTGAAGTGTTGGCTGTCACATCAGTTTTGGTCAGTTTAGCACGAAGCGAATAAAAGGCGAAGCGCGAGAGTTGATGAATGCGGCACCTCTTGTGCGGCGAAAATCCACCACGGAGACACGGAGGCACGGGGAGAACCCAAGAATTCATTCTGTGGGTTCCTCCGTGCCTCCGTGTCTCCGTGGTGAAGGTTTTCTTGCTAGACTCGCTTCATGCGCGAAGAGAAGCAGAATGGCGACAGCTCCGAACGAGGCACAGCAATAGGAGGCCCGTCGCTCTATCTCGTTGCCACGCCGATCGGCAACCTCGAAGACATCACACTGCGCGCCCTGCGCGTGCTCAAAGAAGTCGATCTGATCGCCTGCGAGGATACGCGCCAGACTCTGAAGCTGCTCAGCCATTACGGCATCCAGACGCGCACCGTCAGCTATCACGAGCACAACGAGATGACCAAAGCCGCCGAACTGGTCGTCGACCTCGAAGGCGGAGCCAAGATCGCGCTCGTCACCGACGCGGGCATGCCCGGCATCTCCGACCCCGGATTCCGCCTGATCGCGCTGGCCATCCGGCATCACGTAGCGGTCGTCCCAATTCCCGGCGCGTCGGCATTCCTGGCGGCACTGGTCGCCAGCGGCCTGCCCACCGATTCTTTCCGCTTCAGCGGCTTCCTCCCGGCCAAGTCAGGACAGCGCCGCAAGCTGCTGGAGAGCGTGAAAGACTCTCCGCGGACGCAGGTGTTCTACGAAGCCCCGCACCGGCTGCTGGAAACGCTGGCCGACGTGGTCGAGGTTCTGGGGAATGACCGCCACGTCGTTGTCGCCCGCGAGGTAACCAAGCTGCATGAAGAATTCCTCCGCGGGCGGGCGGCAGCAATTCTCCAACAACTCAAAGCCCGCGGGGACGTCAAAGGCGAAATCACGCTGCTGATCGCAAAGCCTGAGACCCAAGACCTGAGACCTGAGACCTCCACTGTAAGCGTTGCCCAGCGCATGCGCGAAATCATGGCGGCGGAGAAGGCCGATGAAAAAGCTGCACTGAAGAAAGTTGCCAAAGAACGCGGGATCGGCAAGAGCGAAGCGTACCGGGAGTGGCAACAAACCAAGTAGGAGCACGAACCTCGCCAACAAACCACTAGAGACGGCCGCCCTCGGCCCGTCTAGCCCGATTGCTTCCCAGCCAACTCCTTCTTCACCGCCTCGCTGACCACCTTCCCATCCACCCGCATCCCGGCGGCGGCAAAGCGAGCCATGGCGACCTTCATCACCGACCCCATGTCTTTCATGGCGGGAGCGGGCGTCATCTCCGCAATTGCCGCGCGGACTCCGGCCGCGATTTCTTCTTCGCCGGCGGCTTTGGGCAGATAGGTCTCGATCAGCTTGATCTCGGCGGCTTCTTTGTCGGCCATTTCCTGGCGTCCACCCTTGGTGAACTGCTCGACGGAATCCTTGCGCTGCTTGATCAGCGTGGAAAGCACCTGCTGCGATTCCTTGTCGTCGAGCGGCGCCATCTTGTCGACTTCTTTGTTCTTGAGCGCGGTTTTGACCATGCGCAGGGTGGAGAGGCGCTGCTCTTCGCGCGCCTTCATGGCCGCAACGATGTCTTTCTGGATCTGGTCGATGAGGGGCATGGGAGAATTATAGAGGTCAGAGGTTGGATTGCAGAGGTGGGGTGGCGATTGCAGAAGTCAGAAGTCAAATTGCAGAAGTAAAATCAAAAGCGTTTGGCAGGGTTCACCTCTGCAATCTGACCTCTCACCTCTAACCTTTCCTGCCTTCTGACCTTTTCTCCCCCGAACCACAGGCTTTCGAATATTCTGGTTCCCATGCTCAAGAAAAACAGGCTCTTCACTCCCGGTCCTACTCCCCTTCTTCCGGCCGCTCAGACGGCGATGGCCTCCTACGGCGCGCACCATCGCACGGCCGATTTCCGCGCTCTGTTCACGCGCGTGCTCGCCGACCTGAAGGAGTTCATCGGCACGAAGAATGACGTGCTCGTGCTGACTTCTTCGGGCACGGGTTTTATGGAAGCCTCGGTCTCGAACCTGACTTCTCCCGGCGACCGTGTGCTGGTACTCACCGCCGGCAAGTTTGGCGAGCGCTGGGCCTCGTTGGCCAAGGCATTTGGCTGCGCGGTGGAGACGGTGACCGCTCCCTATGGCGAAACGTTTTCACTCGACGAAGTACGCCGCAAGCTGTCGCCCGACATCCGCTGCGTTTATATGCAAGCGACCGAGAGTTCCACGGGCGTGCGCCACGATGTCGAAGCGATTGTGAAGCTGGTGCGAGCTTCATCCGATACTCGGCCAGATACTTTGTTTGTCGTTGACGCCATCACCGGCCTGGGCACAACGCGTCTCGACGTCGACGGTTGGGGAATCGACGTCATCATCGGCGGCTCGCAAAAGGCGCTGATGATTCCACCCGGATTAGCCTACGGCGCGATCAGCGAGCGGGCATGGCAGCGCATGGAGACGGCAAAATCTCCGCGCTATTACTTCGATCTGCGAAAGGAACGCGAATCGGCCGCCAAGGCGGAAACGGCCTATACGCCCGCGACTTCTCTGTTCGCCGGACTAGCCGCGGCGCTCGATTACGTGCGTCAAATGGGAGACGGCAACCTCGCGGCGGGGCGCGATGCACTAATCGCGAACGCCGAGTTGTGTGCGGCCATGACGCGCGCCGGCGTCGAAGCGCTGGGACTGAAGTTATTCGCGCCGACTTCGCCTGCGGCCGCGCTGACTGCCGTCGCTGCCCCGGCCGGCGTCGATTCCACGACCATCTGCAAACGCTTCCGCGACCAGTTTGGCGCGGTCGTGGCCAATGGACAGGCGGAAATGAAAGGACAGCTTTTCCGCATCGCTCACATTGGTTACTACGATTATCTGGACACGGTAGGAGTGTTGGCCGCACTCGAACATGTGATCGCGGAAGTGACGGGGAAGGCGGTCGAGTTTGGATGCGCGGTGCGCGCCGCGCAGCAAGTCTATGCGAAGGTCAGGTAAGAGGTGGAATGCGATTGCAGAAGTCAGAAGTCAAATTGCAGAAGTGACCCCTATCAAGCGGCTTCGCTGTTAAACGCAGTAAGCCCTTGATCTTAACTTCTTCAATTTGACTTCTGACTTCTGCAATAGGTTCCGACCTCTGCAATCTGACCTCTTACCTCTGACCTTCCTAGGCGTCCAGAGCTTCCCGGCGCAGTTTGCGGCTTTCGGCCAGCAGCGACATGGAGTGCATCAGGTTCTGCAGGGTGACGATTCCGACCAGATGCTGATCATCGACCACCGGAATGATGCTGAGATTGCGCGCGGAGAGCTTGCGGAAAGCGGAGGCCAGCGACTCCTGCTTGGCGGCAACTTCGAAAATGCGGTTCATCACCGCCTGCACGTAGCCGTTGCCTTCGGCGCGCAGGGCCTCAAGAATTTTTTGCCGGGACACGACGCCCACCATGTCGCTGCCGCGTACCACCGGAAAATCATCCTGCAGCGTGTGCACGGCTTTTTCGAGCGCGTCTTCCAGCGTGTCGGCGGGCGAGAGCGTGGCGAAGTCGGTGAGCATGACTTCCTCCAGGCGCACGCTTTGCAGCACCGACTGAAATACCGCCGAGCGCTCTTCGAGTTGCGCGCCCACGAATAGGAAGAAGCCGATCATCACCAGCCACCAATTGCTCATGAGCATTCCGACCATCATGAACAGAATGGAAAAGACGTGGCCGATGCGGACCGCGCGCTGGGTGGCTTGCACCATGTCGGTGCGGCGCGCAAACACGGCGCGTAGAACCCGCCCGCCATCCATGGGATACGCCGGTAACAGGTTAAACAGGCCGAGATAGAGGTTCGACCAGACGATGCTCCGCAACAAAGCGCTCGAATGGAGAAGCGGCCGTGCGGTAAGCGAAAAGCCAGGTATGGCCGCGAGCAGTATGAGTGCGGATAACCCGGCAATGCAGAGATTCACCAGCGGTCCGGCAACCGCAATGCGGATGTCGCGCTTCCAGGCGTTGATCGGGTCGGGGATGGCGTGCGCTTCGTCAAGGATGGTGACGCCGCCGATCGGCAGCAGGATGATGCCCTTCGCTGGAATGCCCGAGCCGCGGGCCACCAGAGCGTGACCTAATTCGTGCAGCACCACGCTGCCGAAAACGATGCCGAACAAGCCCCAGCCCCCGCAGAGCGGCCGTCGCATCCTGCGCAACTGCTTCGGTGCTACACAAGAAGACCAGCAGGAACAGAAACGTCAGATGAATGCGAATTTCGATTCCGAAAAGACGTCCGACCGGGATGGACCAACTGCGCATCGACATGCCTACCAGTATTCTATCTATTTAGACACCGGTGGACCCCGCGCAGATGCGAAAAGGCGAGTCGAAAGGGCTCGTCCGGAAGGGCAATTTGATTTCCCGTAGAGCCGCGGCTAGCCGCGTCTCCGGCGGCAGAGGAGACGGGGCAAGCCCCGTCTCTACAGAAGATTTATGAGAGTGATTGCTGGACAGTACCGGAGCCGTCCGTTGCGCTCGTTGCCTGGGCGCGAAATCCGTCCGACCGCGGACCGGTTGCGCGAGACGCTGTTCAACGTGCTGTGCGCGGGCGATCCGGATGCGCTGGCGGCATCGACGTGGCTCGATTTGTACGCGGGGACGGGCGCGGTGGGCATTGAGGCGCTGAGCCGCGGCGCGCGGATGGTGTACTTCGTCGAGTCGTCCAAAGCAGCGGCGGAGTTGATTGCCGGGAACTTGAAGTCGTTGGGGATTGCACGCGGATTCCAGATCGTGAAGGTCGAGGCCGGGAAGGCCCTGCGGCAATTGGAAGCGGCGGGGTACGTCGCCGATTTCGTGTTTCTCGATCCGCCCTACTCGATGCGGGATGAGTACGCGAAGACACTGGCGGCCCTGGCGGAATCGAAATTGTTGGTCGGGCGGAGCCTGGTGATCGCCGAGCATGAGAAGAGATTCGATCCGGGAGAGGCGTTTGGGGATTGCGGCGATACCGGAAGCTGGTGCAGGGAGATGCGGCGCTGAGCTTCTATCGGCGGCCGTGAGCTGCGAGCCGCGAGCTACGGGCTTCGAGACTCGAGCAGACCATCATTAAACATTCCCACGGTGGTTCTTAGCTCGTGGCTCGCAGCTCGCGGCTACCTCGCTATAATCACTACGACATGCCTAACTTTCCACCGGTTGACGAACAACTGGCATACATCAAGAAGGGCGCGGCGGAGATCGTCAAGGAATCCGAACTGCGCTCGAAGCTCGAACGCTCGCGCGCTTCCGGCAAGCCGCTGCGCGTGAAGGCGGGCTTCGATCCGACCGCGCCCGATCTGCACCTGGGGCACACGGTCCTGCTGCGCAAGCTGAAACATTTTCAGGACCTCGGGCACACCGTCATCTTTCTGATCGGCGATTTCACCGGAATGATCGGCGATCCGACGGGACGCTCGGCGACGCGGCCTCCGCTGACGCGGGAGCAGATTGCGGAGAACGCCGAAACCTACAAGGCGCAGGTTTTCAGGATTCTCAGCCCGGAAAAAACCGTGGTGGACTTCAACAGCCGCTGGTTCTCGAAGTTCTCGGCCGAAGACTTCATCCGTCTGACCGCGAAGTACACGGTCTCGCAGATGCTCGAGCGCGAGGACTTCCACAAGCGTTTCCACGACGAGAAGCCGATTGCCATGCATGAACTGCTGTATCCGCTGGCGCAGGGATACGACTCGGTCGCGCTCGAAGCCGACGTGGAACTGGGCGGCACCGATCAGAAGTTCAATCTGCTGGTGGGGCGCGAGTTGCAGCGGGCTTACGGCCAGGAGTCGCAGGTGGTGCTGACCACGCCGATTCTCGAAGGGCTCGACGGCGTGAACAAGATGTCGAAGTCGCTGGGGAACGCGATTGGAATTCACGAGCCGCCGCTGGAGATGTACGGCAAAGTGATGTCGATTTCCGACGACATGATGTGGCGTTATTACGAGCTGCTGACGGATGTGAGGTCCGAGCAGATCGCGTCGATGAAGGCGGATGCAGTTAACGGGAAGGCGCATCCGATGGCGCTGAAGAAAGAGTTGGCGCGAGTCGATCGTGGCGGATTTCCACTCGGCGGAGGCGGCGGCGAAAGCGGCGGAGGATTGGGCGAAACAGTTCCAGAAAGATCAGGTGCCGGAAGAAATCGAGATGGCACACGTTCCTTTCGCTGACGTCGCGAATCGCGAAGGCGATGCCGTGCGGCTGGCGAAAGCTCTCGTCAAGATCGGCTTCGCACCTTCGACGAGCGAAGCGGATCGGAAGATCAAGGAAGGCGCGGTCAGCGTGGACGGTGTGAAGACGACTTCGCCGATGGTCAAGACTCAGGTGGGTGCAACGCTGACGGTGCGGTTGGGCCGAAAAATCAAGAAAGTCGTGCTTGTCGGTGCGTGAGGTCAACTCACTATTCCCAATCAAGCGTTGATCAGCGATGGCATCCTCTTGTGCCACTCCGTCGCCTGCTCGTAGGCATGCGCCGCCTGCAGCACCACGTCCTCCCGCCAGGGAGCGGCGGCGAGTTGCAGGCCGATCGGCAGGCCATCGTTTGTGAATCCGCATGGAACCGAAATCGTGGGAATCCCCCAGACATTGAACGGCCGCGTGTTGCGCAGCATGACCAACTCTTGCGGCCGGAGGTCGTCGGGATGCTCTCGTAAGTCGGCGATTACGGGCGGCGGGACGGGAACTGTGGGCGTCAGCAGCACGTCCACTTCATCGAATATCTTTCCGATAGCGCTACGGCTCGCTTCGAGTTCTTGGCTGGCCCGCAGGGCATCGTCCGCGGAGATATTAGCTCCCGATTGGATGCGGGCAAGCGTCGCTGGCTGATAAAGCTCTGGTGATTGAGCCACGAACGGCTCGTGATAGGCATAGGCCTCGGCGCTCGCCAGCGTGCGGTCGGTGGAGACATCGAGCCTGACCTCGCGAATTTCAGCATGGAGTTCGCGGAAACACTCGATGGCTTTTTCGATGGCGGCGGCGACTTCGGGATGGAGATCGTCGAAGAAAAATGGACGGGGAATTCCGATACGCAGATTTGCCGGCAGCTCATCGAACCGGGCAACGAGACTAGGCTGAGCGCAGGGGTCCCCTGCCTTGAAGTCGGACAGCACTTGCAGCATCAGAGCCGCGTCATAGACCGAATTCGAAATGGGGCCGACGTGATCGTAGGACGGCGCCAACGGAATGACTCCGCAGGCGCTCACTCGGCCATACGTGGGCTTAAGCCCGACGACTCCGCAGTAGGCGGCAGGCAGGCGGATGGAACCGGCGGTGTCGGTGCCGACAGCGGCGAATCCGAGAGCGGCGGCAACGCTGGCGGCGGAGCCTCCAGAAGAGCCTCCGGTAATGCGCGCCGCGTCCCACGGATTGTGTACCTCGCCGAAGAAGCTGATCAGCGAACTGCCGCCATAGGCGAATTCGTGCAGGTTTTGCTTGCCGAGAATGATCGCGCCACCGCAACGCAGGCGGCGCACAACCTCGGCGTCTTCGGTGGGAATGCGATCTTTGAACAGCGCGCTGGCCGCGGTAGTGCGGACTCCGGCGGTATCGACAATATCTTTGAGTCCGATGGGGATGCCGTGCAGCGGGCCGCGATAGTCTCCACGGAAGATTTCGCGCTCTGCGACCCGGGCTCGTTCCAGAGCGCGAGTCGGCGGTAACCGTGATGAAAGCGTTGAGCGCCGGGTTGAGCTTTTCGATCAGTACG
Organism: uncultured Acidobacteriaceae bacterium; assembly: GCA_963767605.1. Classification (GTDB taxonomy): domain Bacteria; phylum Acidobacteriota; class Terriglobia; order Terriglobales; family Acidobacteriaceae; genus Acidiflorens. The sequence goes on from CAVYEP010000014.1 coordinate 553,681, forward strand.
AGGCAGTGCTGGGTGAGTTCGACGGGAGAGATATCGCGGTCGCGAAGTTTTCGGCTTAGTTCGCAGATCGTAAAGAGCACATGACCCTCGCACGTCGAAATGAATCACGCAGGCCGAGCGCCTGAGCCGCAATTCCTCACCGATCGCCTGCGCTGTCGCCAAAGCGACACCCGGATACAGACCTACCTGGCCTTCTGCGCGGCGCGCCTGGCAAACCATTTCACCACAAAATAAACAAACGGGCCGGCGGCCAGGGCGCACGGGCCCCAGAGCTTCGCGATCTTAGGGCTATTCCCCAAGGCGACGCAGGTCATCGCCATCGGCAGAGCGATCACATAGAACAGTCCGAGGTTGCCGCCGGGAATGCGGAAAGCTCGTGGCAAATCGGGCTGTTTGCGGCGCAGTCCCCAGGCGGAGAGCACGGTCAGCGCCGTGGTGGCGCCGCGCAGCCAGCCATAGATGCTAATCAAGTCGCCGAGCGAGTGCAGCGCCAGGGATGCGTAGATGGCGGCCGAGATCAGGATCGCGATCCAGGGCGTGCCGTAGCGCGGATGCCGGCGCGTGAGGAATGGCGGCAGGTATCCGTCTTCGGCGAGCGCGAAAGGCATGGGCGTGGCGGTGAGCATGGTGGCGTTGAGCAGCGCGACCGCGCCGGCCATGGCGGCGACCGCCATCAGATGGCCGAGCCAGGGGCCCCCGATCAGCAACGCCGCGGTGGAAAAGTATCCGTCGTTCCATTCTTGCCAGTTTCCGAGCGCGGCCGTCCCGGCCAGCACGGGCAGAAAATACGTCGCGATGGAAAGCGGAATGACCACGGCAAGCGCTCTCGGATAAGTGCGCTGTGGGTTCTCAACATCCCCGGCCACGCTCGAGACTTGCTCGTATCCGGCGTAACCCCAAATGGCCAGGGCCAGGCCAACTCCGAATGCTTTGAAAAAAGGCTGATGCGGCGGGACCAACGGCACAAACGGGTTGTGATGCCACTTGGCGAAACCAATGACCACCATGGCGATCACCGGAATGAACATAAACAATTCGAGAACAGTAGCCGCTTTGCCCACCATCTGGATGCCACGGACATTGAGCCAGGTGATGACGACGATCAGCGCGAAAGAAACGAGCCAATGCTTCCACCCGCTGATCCCGGGAAAATAGAAAGTCAGATAGTCGGTGAACATCACGGCATAGGAGCTGCCGAGGATGAATGAGGCGGACCAGTTCCACCAACCGGCGAGAAATCCCCAGAAATCTCCAAAGGCGGCGCGGGTCCAGCGATAGAATCCCCCTTCGACGGGCATGGCCGTGGTGAGTTCGGCGGCGACGAGCGACACCGGAATGCTCAACAAAAACGGGATAACCAGCAAGAAGATCAGGCCCATGCCGGGGCCGCTGGTGCTCACCATGCCTTCGAGTCCGAAGGGGCCGCCGGTGGTGTAGGAAAACATCACGAAGACAAAATAGAAGAGGCTGGCCTTGCGGACGGTCGATGTCGTGGATGAGTTCGGAGCGTTCACAATTGAAGATGCCGGCTAGTGTACAGGAATTGTGCCAACCGCCAGCTTATGCCCCGATTCCCAGGGGAAGACAAGGACGAACATGCTCCTGCTCAAGGTCGAGCAACTTGCGCTTGATGTCGAGCCCGCCGCCATAACCGCACAGTGAGCCGCTCGATGCGATCACCCGGTGGCAGGGAACGACGATAGCGACTGGATTCCGGTTGTTCGACATGCCTACGGCACGGTAGGCCCGCGCGTGGCCAATGGTTTTCGCAATGTCACGGTAACTGCGAGTCTCGCCGTAAGGGATTTCGAGCAGTGCGCGCCAGCACGCGAGTTGGAACTCGGTTCCGCGAAGATCGAGCGGGAACGAGAACTCGCGGCGTTCGCCCGCAAAGTATTCATCGAGCTCGCGCAGATACGGTGCGAGGGCTGACTTGGACTGCTGCAGCTGAGTCCGACTGGGATCTATCTTCAGCGCGTGACTTTCGAATTCCAGTCTCACCAATCCCTTCGTAGACGCGGCAAGGAAGAGAGGGCCGACCGGCGAAGTTGCACGGAAGTAGAACAGAGTTTCCATGACGCGTTGCAGGATACCACGATGCCGGAGGCAAGTGTGGGGCTCTGCTCCTTAACGCTTACTTAGTCTGCGACTCGTTCCGGATGGCCGACCAACAGCCAGTGACGAGCCGATTCCGGCATTGTGAGTGCTATGGCGATTTAACGCCAACTGATGGTAGCTTTCCGAATGGCCGACCATCCGGGGTCTGCGCCACACTCCTAAGGTTGGGTGTTCGGAGCGAGCAGTCGGAAGGAGTCGAGAATACGTGTTGCCGCTACCGGGAACGCTTGAGAACCAGGCCAAGTAACCGAGAATATGAATAGATGCTTGTCAACACAGTACCAGCGTTCGAATGACCCTTGGCGATCGGGCTTCCGCTTGAATTCCATCCCCGGGTGGCCGTCAATTGAACGGTCTTTCAAAGATGATTGCTCGATGGCGGTGTCCTTCAAAGCGCTCTCTTTCAATAGAGGGATGGCGGCACTACAACCATTCGTTGTTTGAGTGCGCAGGACCATGCGAGTGTCTGCTTCTAGTTGCACGATATAAGCTGTTGCGTGAGGAACCGAGACCGAATCAAGGGATTTCGGGCTGCTCGGAGCGGTGAGTGCAAAACCATCAGCAGGATATGCGTATTCCTTCCAGGGCGGCTTTTGTTGCTGACCGAAGGCCAATTCAGAAATTGAAAGTGAAAAGAAGAAAACGATTATTGCGCTAAGTCTCATGGGTGACAGTCTAGCGTTCAGTTGAAAGCGAGTCCAGAAACGCACGACACTGTTGAGAACAGGCCATAGCGCTCACAACCTAGAGTAGCTGTGTTCAGCAGCGCCGCCTCCACACCAATAAAGAAGCCTCCCACTTTCATGGGAGGCTTCCAAGGGGAGTGTACTGCTATTTCTGCTGCGGTTGTTCCGGAGTCATGCTGGTGGAAGCAAGCTGCTCCAGGTCGTTCTTCAGGAGGCTGACTTCAACGCGGCCGCCTGTGATGCGCTTTGGTTTCGCTTCGCCCTCGGTGGACGTCGCCGGCACCGGTGCATTGCCCATGCCGACCAGGTAAATCCGGTAGATCGGAATATCGTGGTTCAGCGCCAGATAGCGGACAACCGACTCCGCCATCTTCTGCGAGTTGGCAATCGCGACCTGTCCATGACCGGACGCAAAGCCTTGTACTTCGACGACGTAGCCACGCTGGTTCTTCAGCGGGGTGGCCATATCATCGAGAGCGCTCTTGGCGGCCTGGCTCAGCACTGTCTGCCCTGGTTTGAAGCGGATTTCGGTTTGGGCGGAAGGCTGGTACTGATCGATATTCGTGACCACCTTCTCGACCGTGTTCAGACGGGTGTGAGCCTGTTCCGCGGTCTGCTGCGCCGCTTGCGCCCGGTTGCCGGCGTCGATCGCATGCTGATCGGCTTCGCTGGCCTTGGCCGAAGCGAGTTGGATTCCCTGTTGCGCGCGCGCATCGGTATCCTTGATCGCCCGGGTGTTGGAGGCGGTCAGCTCATCGAGTTCGTTCACGCGGTCGCGGATCGGCTGGGTCTGTCGCGCAACATATTTCTTGCGCGCAAACGGGTTCATCTTGCCCCAGAGGCCTTGGCGAGTCTCGGGTTGCAAGGGATCTTTCCCGGTGGCCGTATCGGCTTTCGTAGCCGGCTGGGCTGCGGTCTGAGCCGTTGCGGGCTGAGTTTGGGTGGCGGAATTGTCCTGCGCGAATACTGGCACTGCCAGGATTACAGCCAGCAGCAGAGCGAAGATAGTGCGGTTTTTCATTTTACTGTTCCTCCAAGGGAGAGTGGAGAGCCACTCCGGGCGCCTTGCGGCGCGATTTTTAATTGCGTCGTTTCACTAACTGACTCCGTAAACTTTCGCAAGGCAAGCGCCGACGCTTAGTTCCTCAAAATGCTTGCCTTAAAAAGCTGCCCATACCACGGGTGCGCATTTCTATAAACAGTTTGCGTGCCAAATGCCCGGGGACCGGGCGTGGAATGCAAGTGCTTTATTTTCAAGGATATTGTACATCACCGTTCCTCGACCCCGCACCGTGCCTAGCGGTAATTTTGGCGGGAACTGATATAAAAACTGCGTGCAGAGGCCCTTCTTTCGGAGGATTGTCGAAGGACGAAGAAATCGGATCATTGAAGAAAAAAGATGAACGCGCCCCACCGTGGAGTCATCCATTGATAAGTTATGCGTCGCCTACACATGCGCCGAATTTGGTTTGTGCTGCTTCCCTATCTGCTGGTTTTTATAGCTCACACCGGTTCTGCGCAAGCGGAGAAAACTCGCTTTGATCTTGCGCGACTGAAAGTACCGCCGGGATTCCATATCTCAGTTTTTGCCGAAGACGTGGACGGCGCGCGCATGATGGTCTTCAGTCCCGGCGGCGTCCTGCTGGTCAGCGAATCGGGTGAGAACAAGGTGGTTGCACTTCCCGACTCGAAACACAGGGTCAAGGCCGAGCGGATCGTGACCGTTCTCAGCGGGCTGAATGAGCCGCACGGGCTCGCCTTTTACGAAGGCAAACTGTACGTCGCCGAAAACGACAAAGTTCGCCGCTATGACTGGGACGAAGCGAACCTGCGGGCATCCAATCCGAAACCGCTGGCCGATCTGCCGGCTGGCGGCGGGCACTCCACGCGCACTCTGCTGTTTCATGGCGGCAAGATGTACATCTCGGCCGGATCGAGTTGCAACGTCTGCCTCGAAAAAGATTCGCGGCGAGCGGCCGTGATGGAATTCAATCCTGATGGCAGCGGTCAGAAAATTTTCGCGAAAGGCCTGCGCAATGCCGTGGGGCTGGCGGTGAATCCGAAGACGGATACGGTGTGGGCCACCGTCAACGGACGCGACTGGCTGGGCGACGATCTGCCGCCGGAAGTGATCGTCGATCTCGGTAAAGACGGCGGCGATTTTGGCTGGCCCTATTGCTATGGCGACCGCGTGCCCGATCCAAATTTCACCAAGCCGGGGGACGATCGCTGCAAGAATGTGACCCGTCCGAAGGTCCAGATGCAAGCGCACTCGGCTCCGCTGGGACTCGCGTCCTACGAAGGTTCGGAGTTCCCCGCCGAGTACCGGAATAACCTCTTCGTTACATTTCATGGATCGTGGAATCGCAGCGCTCCGACGGGATACAAAGTTGTGCGTGTGAAACTCGACGATAAAGGGCAACCCGTGGGCGGCGCGGAAGACTTCATTACCGGATGGCTCGCTCCGGGCGAAACGAAGAGAGGCCGGTGGATGGGTCGTCCCGTGGGGATTGTGTTTGGCGGGGACGGGGCGATGTACGTAAGCGACGACGCTGCGGGTGTGATCTATCGGGTGACGTACGCAAAGTGATTTACGACCTGAAAGAATTGTCATCCTGAGCGAAGCGAAGGACCTGCTGTCTTTGCGCTGATAAGAAAAGCAGGTACTTCGCTTCGCTCAGGATGACAAAACTAAATCAGGAGGTGATGAGCGCCGAGACATTTCGCCACGGGCTGCTATTCCCCGCAATACTTCTCGTACTGCTGATAAATAAACGGGTCGGTCATGCCGGCGATGTAGTCGCAGATGACGCGCGGTAGCGGCTCCTGGGCGGCTTTTTCGCGGTAGGTGCGCGGCAGGTCGTCGGGCTCTTCCATCCAGTGGGCGAAGAGCTCTCGGGTGATGCGCTCGGCATCTTCTTTCTCCGCCGCCAGCGCCGGGCTGTAGTAAAGATTTTCGTAGAGAAAGTCTTTCAATTGGCGTCGCTGCTCTTCGACGGGCGGACTGAACGCGGCAAGCCGCTCGGTGTGGCGGCGGACATCTTCCAGAGAATGCACGCCGGCCGCTTGCACTCGTTGCGCCGTGTTCTTGATTAGGTCTCCGACCAGCCCGTCGAAAATACTTTTCAGCGCCTCGTTAAAAACCATTTTTTCAGCGGCATTTGGGTAGAGACTTCTTGCGTCGTGGTGGTGGCGTGCGAAAAGGTCCACGCTGTCCGCGACCTGCTCGACCGTGAGCAGGCGGGCTTCGTAGCCGTCGTCGAGGTCAGCGGTGTTGTATGCAATCTCGTCGGTCAGGTCGATGAGCTGCGCTTCGAGCGGTGGGCGCTGATCGAGCAGATACTCGGCGAGTTCGGGATGGTCTTTAGCGTTGTAATCGTGTGAGTGCTTGATGATGCCCTCGCGCACTTCGAAGGTAAGATTCAACCCACGGAACGAGGCGTAACGGAGTTCGAAGTCTTCCACAATGCGGAGTGCGTGCAGGTTGTGATCGAACGATAGCCCGTGCTGCCGCATGACGGTGTCGAGCGCCTTTTCTCCGGAGTGGCCGAAAGGAGGGTGGCCGAGGTCGTGCACCAGGGCGAGCGCTTCCACCAGATCGGTGTTCAGCCCAAGTTGCGCGGCGATGGTGCGCGAGATCTGCGCCACCTCGATGGTGTGCGTCAGGCGGTTGCGGAAGTGGTCGGAGTAACGGCGAGTGAAAACCTGTGTCTTCGCTTCCAGCCGGCGAAAGGCGCGAGCGTGGACGACACGATCGCGGTCGCGCTGAAAATCGTTGCGGTAGGGATGCGCCGGCTCGGGATGGCGGCGTCCACGCGACTCTTCAACGCGCACCGCGTAGTCGGCGAGCATGGAAAGAGTTTAGCAGCATGGTCACCGCCGAGACGCCGAAATCGCGGAGAAACCCTTTTATGGTCTTACCGATCTCCCTCGGATGGAATCAAGAAAAGACTTCTCTGCGATCTCTGCGTCTCGGCGGTGAAAGATCCCGACTTCTACTTCGCGCCTTCTTCCTTGGCCAGCTTCATCCTCGCAGAGTCGAGTTTCTTCTGCACCCGCGATACGTCTGCCGGATCGACCTCAGCGGCAATGGTGCGATTCCACTCGCTGAGCGCGCGCTCCCAGTTGGTCGCGGCGAGTTTCAGGCGTCCGGTTTTCTGGTACAGGTCGCCGAGGTGGTCGTGGACGGTGGGGTCGGTATTGATTTTCTGCGAAGCCTTCATCAGGTTGTCTTCGGCCAACTCATACTTTCCCAGGCGGAAGTAGGCCCAACCGAGAGAATCGAGATAGGCGCCGTTGGCGGGATCCAGATCCACCGCGCGTTTGATGTATCCGAGCGCCTCTTCGAGCTTCATGTTCTGGTCGGCCAGCATGTAGCCCAGATAATTCAGCGCCGACGCATGTTCCGGATCGCTGGCCAGCACTTTCTTGAATTGTTCTTCCGCTTCAGCGTAGCGCTTCTCGCGCTCGAAATTGGAGCCGCGGAGAAACCAGACGTATTCCTTGTCATCAGTCTTGCTCGATAGCGCTTCGGCCTTGTCGAGCGCCTGTGCGGCATCGCCGAACCGGCGCAGACGCGCGTTCATCTGTGCCAGGGTGATGTAGACCTCGCGGTCGTCGGAATTTGAATTTGAATTGGAACTGGAGTCGGCACCGCCCTTCAACATCGCGCGAACGTCGGCGAGCGCCTTGTTGGCATCGCCCATATCAACCTGCTGCAAGGCCAGCACCATCTTCAGTTGGGGGCTGGGCAGCTTCTGCACTGCTTCTTTTGCGGTATCGAGAGCTTTCTGCCATTCTTTGGCTTCGCGCCAGGTATCGATGATCTGCTGATAACCGCGCTCGATGTTGTCATCGCCACCCAGCGCAACGATCTCGCGGAAAGTCTCGTTGGCGGCTGAATTGTTCCCCTGGTCGCGGCAAATCGTCCCCAGCCTCTCCAGAAACACCGCCCGATTGCTCTTCTCCCCGTTCGAGTACTTGCCGTCCGCCTTCTCCGATTTCTTCAGCAGGTCGCGCATGATCGGAATGGCTTCGTCGAAACGCCCCTGCGCCTGGTAGATGGCGGCGATGTTGTAGGGAACTTCAACCGAGTCCTGCACCATGGACTCGGCCTTTTTCAGATGCTCGAGCGCCAGGTCGAACTTGCCCTGCTTGCGGTAGATTTCCGCGATGCGAACGTAGGTTTGCGCATCTTCCGGATTCGCATCCGCGATCACTTTGTATTGTTCCAGAGCGGCATCGGCCTGCCCATCGTTCAGCAGGTTCTGCGCCAGGCCGCGAATGGCGTCCAGATTGTCCCGGTCCAGTTCAATCGCGTGCCGATACGCATCGATGGCGTTCTTGTATTGCTTTTGCTGCTCGTAGGTGTACCCGAGCGCCGAATAGAGCTTCGCCGAGCGCGCGGCGTTCGGCACCGAACTGAGCACTTGCGCGGCGCGAGCCGTGTCGCCCAGTTCGTTGTAGAGATACGCCAGGGTAGTAACCGCTTCTTCGGAGTCCGGCTGCAACTTCACCGCCGTCTTGAATTCGCTCTCCGCTTTCTGCAGATCGTTGTTCAAGCGATACAGCCGCCCCAGAAGCAGGTGGTCATCCATGCTGTCAGGTTGCAGGCGGATGATCTGCTCATACTGCTCGATCGCCAGTTTCAGCACGCTATCCGAACCGCCGCCAGCTTGCATGTCGCCGAGCGAGCGCAGATAGATCCTTCCCAGCAGACGCCGGGCTTCGAGATTGTTGGGATTGCGTTTGATGAGGTCCTGCGCCTCGACCACGGCGTCGCGGATGCGGCCGATTTTGTTATAGAGTTCGGCCAGGCCGGAAGTCAGGTACGCCGAGTTTGGATCCGCATCAATAGCGGCGCGGTATTCCTCAATCGCTTTGTTGGCCAACTCGCTGCGGCCGTTGGCTACCTGTTCCTCGTACATGTGCGCGAGGGCGAAGTGGTAGTAGGCGGCGGCGCGGTCGGGCGTCTTGCCCTTGGCGGCGGACTGGGAGCCAACGGCAGCCGGGGAATCCGCGGCCCGAGCTTGAGCCAGTAAACCCTGGGTTAGTAAGCCCTGGGCCAGTAAAAACGACCCCCCAAAAACGACACTGACAACCCACAACCGTTTCTTCATGAAAGATCCTGCCACCCGCAAAATTGCAGCCCACACCCTATTTGGATGCTAACGATTGGATGCTGATCCGCAGTCATCCGTATTTTTCTATTCTACCCTCCGCCAGCCTTGAAGCCGCGAGAAAGCGCAATGTGGGGTGAAAGCCGGAGGTACAGGGGCTTTGGGAGCTTTCGGTGGAAGCTGGCATGCCGAAAGCCTGGGGTTCGTATCAGGGCATCGCTTCAGCGATGCCGCAATTCGTCGAGATGAGAGGCCCCTTCAGGGGCTGGGCATCTTAAGATCGTTAATGCCGGAAATGCCGCACCCCAGTGAAGATCATGGCCAACCCGAGGCGGTCGGCGGCTTCGATGGCCTCCTGGTCGCGCACCGAGCCCCCGGGCTGGATGATCGCGGTCGCCCCCGCTTTGGCGATTTCTTCGACTCCGTCCGGGAAGGGGAAGAAGGCATCGGAAGCGGCCACTGTGCCCTTCAGGGGCAACTGGGCCTTCATGGCGCCGAGCTTGCAGGAATCGACCCTGCTCATTTGTCCAGCGCCGACGCCCACCGTTTGCCCATCGCGGGCGTAGAGAATGGCGTTCGACTTGACGTGTTTGCAAACCTTCCACGCGAACAGCAGCGCCCGTTTTTCTTCCGGAGTCGGCGGGCGCTTGCTAACGACTTTCAGATCGGCTTCCACCAGCCGGTGAAGGTCGGAATCCTGAACCAGCAGGCCTCCAGAAATATTTTTCAGGACCCAGTTTTGCTGTCCCGCGGGAACTTCCACCAGCCGCAGATTCTTCTTCGAGGCGAACGCCGCTTTCGCCCCTTCCTCGAATGCGGGAGCGGCAATGACTTCAAGGAAGAGCTTCGCCATTGCGTTAGCGGCCGCCGTATCCACCGTGCGGTTCACTCCAATCACGCCGCCAAACGCCGAGACGGGATCGCATTCGAGCGCCCGCACGTAAGCCTCCGCCAGCGTCTTGCCGGTCGCCGCGCCGCAGGGATTCGTGTGTTTGGTGATGGCGCAGAACGGCTCCTCGAACTCCTGCGCCAGATCCCACGCGGCTTGCAGGTCGACCATGTTGTTGAAGGAAAGCTCTTTGCCTTGCACCTGATGCGCGTTCGCCACGCCTGTGCCCGAACCGTCCGCGTACATCGCAGCCTTCTGGTGCGGATTCTCTCCATAGCGCAGGTCTGCCACTTTTTGAAAAGACAGCCTCAGAGTTTGGGGGAAACCCAGCGTTGGTTTTGACTCGACTGATTTTGACTCGAATGGCCGCAACTCGAGGTCGCCGCCCACCCGCTCGAGGGTCGAGGCGATGGCGGAATCATAGGCGGCGGTCGTCGCAAACGCTTTCTGCGCCAGCCGCCATTTCGTTTCGCGGGACAACGAGCCACCCGAGCGCGCCATCTCCTCGGCGATCGGGCCGTAATCGGAGGGCGAGGTCACCACCGCGACGTCTTGAAAATTCTTCGCCGCCGAACGGATCATCGAAGGCCCGCCAATATCGATATTTTCAATCAACTCCTCGAAGCGCACGCCGGGCTTGGCTGCGGTCTTCTCGAAGGCATAGAGGTTGACCACCACCATGTCGATAGCCGCGATGCCCTGCTCGGCAACCGCCGCAAGATGTCCGCTGTCTGCGCGGCGATACAGGATGCCCCCATGCACCTTCGGATGCAGCGTCTTGACGCGCCCGTCGAGCATTTCCGGAAACCCGGTCAGCTCGGAAATATCTTTTACAGCAATGCCGGAGTCGCGCAGCAGCTTGGCCGTGCCTCCGGTCGAAACGAGTTCCACGCCCAACGCGGCGAGTTTGCGAGCGAAATCTGCTAGTCCGGATTTATCGGTAACGCTGAGGATGGCACGCTGGATTTGAGACATAAGACCTCGGGAGCGGATAAGAAATTAGAGAAGAGAGATTCTAGCAGTTGCGGGTAGTACTCACCGCCGGTACTCAGTTCTCAGCCCTAGCGGCCCGTGGCGCAAGTGAGATTCGTATCAGGGCACGCCTTCAGGCGTGCCGAAAGCGATCTAGAATGAATGCGCCTTCAGGCCCTGATTTTGGAATTCGACCGGTAACGGGTGTTGGCGGCCCTGGCGGTCACTTTTGTGCAATTCGCTGCAGCAACCACACACTGACACTCCCGGGTACTGGCAACTGAGTACTGGGTGCTAGGTTTTCGCTTTCGCCTTAAGTTTAACCTGTCCACCCTGCATCTCGACTGAGTACACCACCGCATTGCAGCCGTGCTGCTTGCGAATTTCGCTGGTCTTTTTCTTGACGAATGCGGCGAACGAATCGAGGTTGCCAGAGACTTTTTCTCCCGACTTGTGCTTGGCTTCGGTCAGCGCCTTGTAAAGAGATTCAACTTGCGCACGTTCGGCCGCCGCGCCCGAGCACTGTACCGAGAAACACTGATCGCCTCCTGGATCGGCAGCCGGAGTCTGTTCGCCCTCGGCGTGTCCTTTGCGCTTGAGGCCATACACCGGACGATGCTTCGCTTCGTGCTCCTGGTTGGTGCGCACGCCCTGCACCGAGAGGAGCGCATCCTGCGGCCGGCGGCAGCCCTCTTCGCGAATCCGCATCTTCTTGCGCCACAGATCGGCTTGAATCGCGTACCGCTGCGCCATCTCGTTGTACTTAAAGCGCTGCGAAAAACTCAGCCGCGAGCTGTCGCTGAATTTGCGAATTAACGAGAGCACCTTCCATTCCACGTCGGTGGGAGGCCGTTTGCTCGGATTGTTGAAGAAAATCTCGTACTCGATCTTCAGCCGGCGCAACTGCTGATCGAGCAGACTCAGTTCTTCATCAGTGGTCACAAGGATTCCCCACCCCCTACCTTAGCGTTCCAAGCATAGGGTTGGCGAGGTTCCCGCCGGACACGCAAGGGATGGTACGAAAGTACCTAAAGACCAGCTGTCAGCTATCCGCCATCAGTTGTCAGTTCTTGACAAATCAACCCGTACGCCGAATTGTCCACCTTGGAGTATGGGAAAACCGGGCCAACTGAAGGCTGAGAGCTGACGGCTGATAGCTACTTCGCGTTCGACGCCATCTTCTTTACCATCGCCAGCACCAGCTTCCGGTCGCTGTCGTTCAGATTGGCGGAATAGCGCCGCATCTGGCTCAGGAAGCGGACTTCATCGTCGGAGAGTTGCGGCAATCCCTTATGGCCGTTGCTGTGGCCATCAGCAAAGAATTGCGACAACGCCAAATCCATTGCCCCGGCGATCTTGGCCAGCGTATCCAGCGATGGAATGGTGTGGCCATTTTCAACCCGCGACAGGTAGCAGCGCAACAGGCCCGTGCGCTTTTCGATGTCGCCCTGTGACATGCTTCTCTGGAGCCGGAAATTGCGGATGGTCTCGCCGATATTCATAGACGCGCAACTAACTCAATGCCAAGACAGTGGCAATTTGAAGATGCGTGCATAGTAACCAGAGTAGTACCTTCTGGCAAGTGGAAATTCCTTGCGTTCCAACCGAAAGTGTCTTCCTGAACGTTCTTGGGAAGGGCACGACCGGGGTCCCCAGCAGGCGCGGGTTTTGCCCGCTGGGGTGGAGGACTTCAGTCGTGCTCCAGAGAGAGCGTTAAAATGCGGGCTGTAGCCCCTGGGGATGGCCCCGCATAATTCCACAACCATTTGTCTGAACGACCTTCTCACTCACCAAAATCCGACCTGCCCCATCACTTTTTCAGCGTCGCGGCAAGAAAGTCGACCGTGCGCTGCCATGCGTCGGCAGCGTCCTCTGGCCGGTATCCTTGCTTATTGTTGGGATTTTCAAACACATGACCCGCGTCCGGATAGATCTTCACCTCAATCTTCTTGCCCAGCCGTTCCATGGATTGTTGAAACTTCTTTACATCGTCCGGGGTGATGCCGCGATCCTGACCGCCAAAAAGCCCCAGAATCGGAGCGTTGATCTTCTTCAGTTCCGACGGCTCGGTTGCGAGATGCCCATAGTGGATGACCGTGGCCGCCAATTGTGGCTCGGCGAGCGCCGTATCAAGCGAGTAGCCCCCGCCCATGCACCAGCCAATCGATCCGATCCGATCTCTTTTCACATTCGCTTGCGACGCCAAGAAGTCGAAGGCCGCGCGCAAATCACGGATAGCCCGATCTTCGGGCAAGCCGCGCATCAGTTCGTGGGCCAGGTCGGGATTGTCGGCAACCTTGCCGCGATACAGATCGACCGCCAACGCGACATAACCCTGGTCCGCGAGTTTCCCGGCCTGCTGCTTCACCCAGTCGTTCAGTCCCCACCACTCGTGAATCACGATGAGCCCGGGAAACGGCCCGTGGCCCGCGGGAGTGTAGAGAACCCCATTGACGGTGTCGTCGCCCGACTTGTAGGAAACAGACTTGCCATCAACAGCGAGGGCTGAAAGGGATAACGAGACAGACAAAATCAGCGATAAGAAAAGCCTTTTCATGGGACCACTCCCAGCTTTGCTTGGTTCTTCATGTTCTGGCACAAGGACAGCCGCCCAACTTCCGAAAACTAATTATGCCGGATGAACTTGCCGTTCTTCTGGCCCGTCAGCGAGTTGTACAGCGTTTCCAAAAACGCATCTTCGCTGATGAAATCTCCGGCGTACTTCTTCCAGGGATCGAGAATCTTCTTCTCCTTCATCTGCTCCAGCGTCATTTTCTTGTCGAGCGCACCCTGCACCACCGCCCGCGTTTCTTTCAGCATCTCGACGTAGGCGCGCACGTCCTCGAGGTTTGAAACCACGCCGTGCCCTGGAATAATCTTCACGTCGGGCGGAAGCTGAGCGATAGCTCCCTCGACGCCGCTGATCATGCCGTCGATGCTGCCGCCGCTGTCCACGTCGATGAAGGGAAATCCGTAGGTCACGAAATCGTCGCCCATGTGCACCACATTGGATTTCGGAAAATAGATGACCGAGTCACCATCGGTGTGTCCGGCGGGAACGTGCAGCGCGCGGATGTCTTCCCCGTTCAAGTGCACGGTGACGTCGTGATCGAACGTGATAATCGGCAGCGCGGCCTTCGGCTGCGCCTTCTGCTCCATGTGCAACGAACCGCCGTTGCCCGCCTGCCCGCCTTCTTCCAGACGCTTACGAACGTTATCGTGCGCAATGATGGGCGCCTGCTTCTGGAAGAATTCGTTCCCACCCGTATGGTCTCCGTGGTAATGCGTGTTGATGATGAAGCGCACCGGCTTGTCGGTGATGCCTTTGAGTGCCTGCTGAATTCTTTCCGCGAGCGGAGCGTACTGGTCGTCAACAATCACGATGCCGTCATCGCCAACCGAAGCGCCAATGTTGCCCCCGGCCCCCGTGAGCATGTAAACATTGCCGGCGACCTTCGAAACCTTAATTTGCACTTTGCTGAAGTCTTGATCCTGAGCCAAGCACACCCCCGTCAACAGACTAGCGAGCACGGCAACGAGTACAGAGATTCGAAACGTAGTGCGCATGGGTCTCACCTCTGAGAGAGAGACATTGTAAATGGAACGAGTTAATCGGGTCATCGGATCATCGGGTGATCTAAAGGTTCCGTCTCCGAATTTCGATGACCCGATGACCCGATTGCCCGATGACCCGATTGAACTACGGAGTTCCCTCAAACAGCGTCCAGAGCCCGTCGGCGGTGACGCGATAAATCGCATAGGCACTGCCACCGTCAAAGGTGCGCCGGAACAGCAATTCGCCGCGGCCATCGCCGTCGGCATCGACCGCGTCGATCAACTCCATGCGCGGAGTCATGTCGAGATGCCGCGAATCCGTCTGCGAGAAGAACAGTTTTTGCACTTCGCCTTCCAAGTTGGTGCGGGCGATCAGCGTGATCTCTTTCGGTTCGTCGATGCTTCCGGTTGCACCCGCGGCAGGCGGCCGAGTTTTCGCGGAGAGCACCAGCACCGGCTCGTTCGAATTCGAGAGATCAAAGATGCGCAAGCTCACATCGTCCAAGACAGGCGCGGAGAAGACGGGCGCAGGCAACTTGCCGGCGGATTTGCCAGAAGATGATTTCTTGCGCGTGGGCACAGCCTCTTTTGCCCCCGCGCCTACCTGGCCTCGAAGCTGCGCCCCTGCCAGGGCAAACATCTTGTTGCGGTAAACCGCTTCTTCCGCCGGCTTCACATCATAGGTGTAAGGGCGCGGATCGGGCCCTCCGGCGTCGGAAATCGCTGGGATGCTGACGATCTGCGGCAACGCGCCGGGATTTTTGGCCCCCTTCGCATCGGGCTTCCCTGGACTTGTCGAAGATGTGCCGGGCGCTGCATCCGTCAAAGCATCGAACGTTGCAAACGGTTCACGGCGCGCGTTTGAGTTCGGCTTTCCGCGCCGCAGCCGGGGCCGATTCGGATCCTCGATCGGCTCGTCTGACGCAGATGTTTTCGCAGTCTCCGGTGGCGAGGGCGCCTTGGCAGTTTCCGGCGCAGGCGGCTTGGCGGGCGGCGTCGAGGGCTTTTGCTGGTCCTTATCCTTGTCCTTGCTGTCAGTGCCGCCTTCCGCCGCCTTTTCGCTGCGGCGGTGAAGCACCGGAGGCGCGTCCTTGTCTTCGATCACAGGCTCCGAATACTTCTTGCTCTTCTCCGGAGCCTTCGCTCCCGCAGGAAGCCATGTGCCTTCGGCGATCCAGACGTGATTCAGTTGTCCCGGCTGCGTAATCGTGAAAATGCCCTGCGACACACCAGTGCGCAAACCCTCGTAAACGATGTCGAAGTCGAGAGCCATCGGAACGGGCGTAGCTTTATACGAACCCGCGTCGTAAAATTTTCCGTCCATCATGATGGCAATGGGAATGAGGCGGCCTTTGTTGCCCTTGGGTGACAGCTGGACCAGTCCCAAGGCACGCGGTCCCGCGTCGGGCTTCGGCTTGCGCCCGTACTGAGTGATTGGGCCTTGGGCCACAAGCGAGCCGGCCAGCAAGATCGACGCGATCATCGACGAGATCAAGGTGACGGCGGATACCTGGCTGCGATATAACCATGTTCGGCGAGGAGAGAACTTCATGCAAGTCAATGATAAATCCCCAGACTTCAGTACGACGGACGAGAATGGCAAAGAGGTTGCCCTGAAAGATTTTCGCGGCAAGACCGTGGTGCTGTTTTTCTACCCGAAAGCCGACACCCCCGGTTGAACGAAAGAAGCGTGCGGGTTCCGCGACGCATACAAATCGATTCAGAAAACGGGGGCGGTAGTGCTCGGCATCTCCGGCGACTCTCCCGACAAGCAGAAGAAGTTTCAAGACAAATACGACCTCCCCTACACGCTGCTGGCGGACGACAGCCGGAAGGTCTGTGAGGCCTTCGGCGTAATCAAAGAGAAGAACATGTACGGCAGGAAAGTAAAAGGCATTGCGCGGACGACCTTCGTGATTGGCCCCGACGGCAAGATCAAGCACATCTTCAATAACGTGAAAGCGGAAGGGCACGCGGAAGAAGTGCTGGCGTATCTGAAAGGCGCGGCCTGAGGAAAGTTGCTCGTGTGGGGACGGGCGCCCTCGCCCGTCCAAGCCGAGCGAAGCTCGGCAGCTGCCTGCGGCCGCAGCAACTCTGAATTCGCTATAACCTGACACACATGAGGCCGTTCGGTCGCCGGACTTTACTTAAAGCCGACTTCTTCAATCGCGATCCGCGGCAGGTGGCGCGGGCGCTGCTGGGGAAGTTGCTAGTGCGAAAGACGCCGCGCGGTGTGGTTGCTGGGCGAATCGTAGAAACCGAAGCCTATCTCGGCCAGGGCGACGCGGCCGCGCACGCAGCCGCCGGCAAAACAGCGCGGAATGCCGTTGTGTTCGGCCCTCCCGGCCATGCCTATGTGTATTTCATCTATGGCAATCACTACTGCCTGAATGTTTCCTGCCTGCCCGATGGAGTTCCTGGCTGCGTGTTGTTTCGTGCGCTGGAACCGGTGGCCGGAATCGAGCAGATGGCCAAGGCGCGAGGGATCAAGCTGGCGAAAAAGACCGATCGCAGGAAGATTTCTTTTCTCAAAAAAATTTCTTCCGGTCCGGGACGCATGTCCGAAGCTCTGAAAATCACACGCGCGCGGGACAACGGGAAAACCCTGGCAAGCCCGCGCTCCGACCTCCGTATTGTCGACGACGGCTATCGCGTGCGGCGCGCTACCGTCACACCGCGCATCGGGATCGTAAAGTCCGCCGCGCAGCCGTTGCGTTACCTGGTCGCGGGAAATCCGTTCGTCTCCGGGCGGAGGTTGTAACGCAGGGTACAACCGGTCCGGGCGTCCACTCGCTCTGGTTTACGGATTCAACACAACATTGTCGATCAGGCGCGTGGTTCCGACGTAAGCTGCGACGGCAACCAATGTCTTTTTCGAGATTCGTTCAACGGGATCGAGCGTTTCCGGATCGACGATCTCAAAATAGTCGAGCGCGACTTGCGGGACGCGGGCGAGGACTTCCATTGCGGCGGCGATCAGTCTGGCCGCAGTTCTTTCCCCAGCTTGAAATCGCTGCCGAGTCTCCTGTAACGACCGTTGCAGCACGAGTGCATGCCTGCGCTCTTCTCCATCCAGGTACGCGTTGCGAGAGCTCATCGCCAGGCCATCGGGTTCGCGCACGATGGGACAGGCGACAATTTCCACCGCGAAATTCAGATCGCGCACCATGCGGCGGATCACCGCCAGTTGCGCGGCGTCCTTCTGTCCGAAGAACGCAGCCGCGGGCTCAAGGATGTGAAACAGCTTCGAGACGATGGTCGTCACGCCGCGGAAATGGCCAGGCCGAGATCGCCCATCGAGCTTTTCGCTCAGGCCTTCGACCACGACCCAGGTGCCTTCGGCATTGGAATTGGATTTGGGATAGATCTCTTCGACCGCCGGCGCGAAGAGAATCTCGACGCCTTCTTTTTCGAGCAACCGGCAGTCGCGGTCGAAAGGGCGCGGATATTTTGCCAAATCTTCTTTCGGGCCGAATTGCGTCGGGTTCACGAAAATGGAAACCGCAACCGCGTCGCACTGTGCCCTGGCCGCGCGAACCAGCGACAGATGGCCTTCATGCAAAGCACCCATGGTCGGCACCAGACCCAGGCGCTTGCCGCTGGTGCGCGCAGCGCGACAGGCAGCGCGACCTTCCGGAATGGTCGAGCATATCTTCATGGAGAGAGCGATCTGCACGTCAGATCACCCAATGACCCATTCTCACGGCGTCTCACGGTACCGCACGTCCAATTCCTTAAGAGTTCCCAGGAGCAGGGCGCGGTTCTTCCGCACGTCTGCTTTCGTCTGCTCGGTTGGATCTTTGGGAACGCTTTCGACGACCAGCACCACCCGGCCGTAAGGCCATGCGCTCGACGGAAGCGAGACCAACCTGCCCGGGACTTCTTCCGGCTTCAGCATGTGGATCTCGGAATTGGCGAGATCGACCAGGCCGATCCCATCCTCGCGAACCACCAAATACGGATTCTGCCAATGAACCATATCGCGGACGACGGGGTACTTGGAGGGATCCGGCGCGGGAATGAACTCGAGGCTGATCGGTTGCGACGTCCGCCCGGGTTCTGACGGTGCAGGCCCGGAGCAGGCCACCAGAGCCCCCAGCAGAATGAAAGTGACAAGCGCTTGTACAACGTCGCGCACGCTAGTTCGCACTGAAGCCCGCACGCCAGTTCGCACTAAGGTTCGCACACCAATCCGCACCACGTTTTCTCCGCCCGCCATTATCGCAGCATGGCCTGCTTGCGGTGGAGTACCGTTTCCAGCGCCGCCTGCGTTTCTTTCGGCAAGTGGTAAGACTCAGCGTCGTTTGGGAACTGGTGTGAAACAATGTCAGCCTTGTACGCCAGCACAGCTTCCGTGATCAGTGCAGCGGCGTCTCCATAGCGTCGAACGAATTTTGCGGGATGTCCGAACGTCAGGTTGACCAGGTCGTGGAAGACAAGCACCTGGCCATCGCAATCAGGTCCAGCGCCAATCCCAATAGTGGGAGCCTCGACCTCGGCGGTGATCATGGCCGCGACTTCGCGCGGAATGCCTTCCAGGTAAATGCAAGCCACCCCCGCGCGATCAAGCGCGACCGCATCGCGCATCAGTTGCTCGATCGCGTTCAGAGTCTTGCCCTGAACTTTGTAGCCGCCCATCACGTTGATCGATTGCGGCGTGAGCCCGATATGCCCAGCGACGGGAATCTCGGCGTCGATCACGCGCCGGATCGCCTCGACGCGCTTCTCCCCGCCTTCCATCTTGACCGCCTCGGCGCCGCCTTCTTTCACGAAGCGGGCAGCGTTCCGAACGGCGTCGCGGGAGTCAACCTGATATGACCCGTAGGGCATGTCGGCGATCAGCAGCGCATCTTTCACGCCCCGATGCACAGCCTTGACGTGGTGCAGCATCTCGTCCACCGTAACCGAAAGCGTGTTCTCGTATCCAAGCATGGTCATAGCCAGCGAGTCGCCGACCAGGACAATGTCGATGCCCGCCTCGTCGACCAGGCGCGCGATGGCGTAATCGTAAGCGGTTAAGCAGGTGATGGGTTCGCGTTGAAATTTCTTTTCGCGGATGGTAGCGGTAGTGATCTTGTGGCGAGGTTCGCCAATAGGGGTGAGACTCACGATGTCCTCCAGTGCCCCTCCGCAAACGGGCGGATAGAGCCTGTACGCGTCGTCTAGTAGTTGGATGACGCTGGGGAGATTATAGCTGCAAAAGAGGCGTTGGTCGAGGGCCGTATCGAGGCTGGCTTTGCCCAGCGAGTCCTCCGTGACTTTTGGGCAACCTCACGCCTTTTTGGGCCAGCGGCTCTGGCTCTCCCGTTTCACCCTAAACTCCAAGAAGGGCACTCGCATTGATTGGAAAAGGGATGGGAGCCGCCTTGTACTGACTCCGATCCCGCGCCTTCGAAAGAAATCCTAGCGCTTTCTACTACGGCTAGCATTCTCCCGCAACCACGTAGTGTAACCACCTTCATCGAGCGTGCCCGCTGCCAAGGCCATCACCGCTTGAGTAGCGTCCGCCTCGCTCGCCTTGAAGTCGAAGCCGTGGAGTTCAAGAAAGAGAACGCCAATCACAAACCCCGTCCGCTTGTTGCCATCGACAAAAGGATGATTGCGGACGATACCGGCTGTGTACAGAGCGGCCATTTCGATGATGTCGGACTTGCCGGCGTAGGCATGGTGCTGGCGCGGCCGCGCGAGAGCTGACTGCAGAAGGCCCCGGTCACGCAACCCAGTGGCGCCGCCGTGGAGCGCCAGCAGCCTGTCGTGAATCGCAAGCACATCGCGCTCTTCGATCCAGAGTGGTTCCTTCTCTTTCATTTCGCCAGAGCGTGCAGCGTGTTGCGATAACGGGACATGATTTCTTCCGCCTTCGTCATTTTCTTCTCGAATGCGGGATCGTAGGGCGTGAGCCGGTAATCGCCATCGCCTGACTCGACAAGGAAAAGCCGTTCCCCGTCGCTGGTCTGCAAGCGATCAATCACTTCTTTCGGCAGAACGACGCCCAGCGAGTTGCCGAACTTGCGGATCTTGAGTTCAACCATGGCGCTCCTTCGATGTTATTACAATTGTAATAACATTCCGCAATCCGCGCAAGATCGTGGAAGCGACTTCCGCTGAACTTCTGCAATCGCACGCCAGACTCTTTTATCCCAAACCATCTGTGATCGAAATCACTTCGTCATCCGTAAAGTCCCATGACTTAAGCCCCGTCGTGCGCCACGATAGAGATCTGATTGGGGCAGTTTCGAGGTGTGCCCGTCAACCAAGACGGCCCTCGAAACTGCCCCAAACCCATTTTCAGCGCTCTATGATAAGTTAAGTCATTGGTTCTTAAAGACTTTACCCGCAAGTCCTTTAAACCCAAAGACCTGGCGGGAGCCACCTCCTAAGTCTTTGATTCCAAAAGACCGGGTTGCAAGGGGGGATACCTATACCATAAGGTTAATACCTTATCAGTGAATATACCTAGAGACTCCAGAAAGGACGACGGATCGGGCAAAAGTTAGGGCGCGATCGACCAATGACGATCGACCAACGACGATCGACCCACGACGAACGACCGCCCTATGCGCTAGCCGCTTCCGTGCTGCCCAGCGGCAGAAAGTACTGCGTGCCCTTGATCGGAGCTGAGACTTTTTTCAGCAGCTCCTGCAGGTCTTCGTTGCGGTCGACGAAGTCGATCTCGGACGTGTTCACGATCAGCAGGTCAGACTGCGTGTAGTGAAAGAAGAAGTGTTCGTAGGCCTTCACCACTTCCATCAGGTAATCCTCGCTGATGGCCTTCTCGCCGGCCACGTTTTTCTTCTTCAGCCGCTTCTTCAGCACTTCCGGCGTGGCTTGCAGATAGATGACCAGGTCGGGCGTAGGGAGCTGTTCGCGAAAATAATTGAAGTAGCGATTGTAGGTATCGAGCTCCTGATCGTTGAGATTGAGGCAGGCGAAGAGCTTGTCTTTTTCAAAAATGTAATCGGAAACCACTGTCTTATTTGACCGCGGCCCCAGATCGAGCGCGCGCAGCTGCTCGAAGCGGCGGATGAGGAATGCCAGCTGTGCCTGGAATGCAGCGCCCCGCTCTCCTTCGTAGAAGGCCTTGAGAAATGGATTGTCTTCCGGCTCGATGACGCGCTGGGCCGCCAGGCGCTCTCCCAGAACCCGCGCCAGCGTGCTTTTCCCAACTCGTATGGGACCTTCAACCGCGATGTAACGGGGAAGCTCGAAAAGCTTGGCCATGGATCGTCGTGAGCAGAATATATTGCTTCGGGCCGCGATGCAATTGTGGATTGCGGAGAGGTCAGAGGTTAGAGGTCAGATTGCAGAGGTGAAAATCTTTCGGGACAAGCGGCAATGCTGAATCTCTGCGGTTTTACTTCTGCAATCTGACCTCTGACCTCTGCAATCACATACAATCTCCTCATGTTCCCCGCTCTGATTGGACTGACGGCCGCCGCTGCCGCTTCGGTGGCGGGATATCAGTCCATGGCGCCGACGGCGCAGTGGTTCGGGCGCACGTTTGCCGGAGGATTCCGTGGCAGCAAGCAAATCGCCCTGACCTACGACGACGGGCCGAACGATCCGCACACGTTGAAGCTGCTCGATGTGCTGGCGAAGCACAATGTGCGAGCGACGTTCTTCATGATCGGCCGTTACGTGCGGCAGCGCCCCGATATTGCGCGCGCGGTGGCGCAGGCGGGACACGTCATCGGCAATCACACGTTCACGCACCCGTTGCTCATCTTCGAATCGGCAGCGCAGACGCGCACGCAGCTTCTGCATTGCCAATCGGCGCTACAGGACGCAATCGGCGAGCAGTCGAAGTTGTTTCGCCCACCGTTTGGAGGGAGACGCCCGGCGACGCTGCGGACTGCGCGTGCGCTCGGGCTACGGACGGTGATGTGGAATGTGACCGGCTATGACTGGAATGCTCCTCCCGCCGCGGTGATCGAAAAGAAGGTCGTGCGCCAGATGCGCGGCGGCGACGTGATCCTGCTTCACGATGGCGGACATCGCGCCATGGGTGCGGACCGCGCGCAGACGGTGGTTGCGACCGACAATCTGATCCGGCGGTATCGCGATCAGGGATACGAGTTTGTAACCGTGGAAGAGATGAGGGCTGTCAGCCATCAGCCTTAGGCAGTCGGAGTCGGCCCACTATCAAAGTAAGTAACTTCCGGTGCCGTTGACTTGTCCGTGACAAATAACTTCGCAATCTCCACAAAACTTTACCTGCGAACGTGTTTAACTCATCAAAGCATCTCGCGAGAAGAGATTTTGATCTCGAGACTGCAAAGAGCTTAACGGAGCCCAATGATGAGCAGGTTCACGTTACAAGCTTTCTTGCCTATTGTAGGAATCGTCTCCATGCTTGGGCTGAGTGCTTGCACGCCTATAAAAGTGCGGCTGGGGATGAAGGTTTATCTCGACAAGACGCCCATCACGTCCATCGCGGCCAGCCTGCCGAAAGGCTCGGGAATTGCTCCGGGAGAGAAGTCTCCGCTGGTGCTCGTCGTAACCGAACCGGACGGCAGAGTATTACAGACGGAAGGCGCAGGCCACGGCAAGGTTCTGTGGAAGGACCTCCATGTCGCCGCAACTGTCGTAACCGCCAACCAGAAAGGCGTTGTTTCGCTTCCCCATGATCCGAGGAAAAGCGAAGGGAAGGTGGGACATGTCACCATCACGGTACCCAGCCATCCAGACCTCCGCGCCGAGCTCGACATTCCCGTGCGCTACAACTACGCCTTCACCTCGAATTTCTCCGGCAGCAGCGGTTCCAGCGGCATGAACGGCAGCGATGGAATGGCCGGATCGAGCGGCAGCATGGGATCTACCGATCCGAATAGTCCCTCGCCGGGCGGGAACGGCGGAAACGGCACCGATGGCTCGAACGGCGAAGATGGAGGGAACGGAGGAGACGCTCCGCCAGTGCAGATTCGAGTCGCACTCAGATCAGGGAGTCATCCCCTCCTTCAAGTGAGCGTCTTTGCTGCAGGCAAGCAGAAGCTCTACTTAGTAGATCCCCGGGGAGGTTCGCTGACGGTGAGGGCTGATGGAGGCCCCGGAGGGTCAGGAGGAAGAGGCGGCCGCGGAGGCCAAGGAGGCTCCGGCGGTATGGGAACTCCCAGCGGATCGAGCGGCAGCAACGGCTCCGACGGACGGAACGGCTTTGACGGGTCGCCGGGGAGGGGCGGAAGCATCACCGTGACCTACGATCCGCAAGCCAACCCCTACTTGGGTACGATCCGACTCTCGAATAAGGGAGGGCCGCCGCCAGTATTCAAGGAAGAACCTGTGGCTCCCCTATGGTGAGCCGCGACTAGCCGTCAGCCTATAATTTCTCCCATGACAGTCGAACTGAAAAATCGACATTGGGCGCTGTTCTTCGCATTAATCGCGATCCAGTCCGTCGGATGGTGGGTTTCGGTAACGCGCTCGCCGTACGGGCCTGCCGTCGTGAGTTTTGCCCATCGCGTGGGCTGGACGATGTTCGTGATTCCCGTCGCTTTGGTATTCAACTCGGCGTTCACTACCACGGTGATTCTTGCGAAACTCACTGAGGTTTTCACCAAACGATCATAAGTTTGCGGAGAAAATCTGCGGAGCTTCGTTCCGCTGGGCAGATGAGGGCGTCCGCCCCTATGTGGGCATAGCCAACGAGAGCTGACAGCTTTTTCTACGCGTGCACCGCCGCGAATGCCTGCTTGGCTGCGGCGACGGTTTGCTGCACATCGCGCTCCGTGTGGGCCGCGCCCATGAATGCCGCTTCGAACTGCGATGGCGGCAGGTAGATTCCGTTCTCGAGCATGGCTCGGAAGAAGCGCCCGAAGGCTTCGGTGTCGGACTTGGCGGCGGAAGTCCAGTCAGTAACTGGGCCCTCGGCGAAAAACCACGTGAACATCGAGCCGACGCGGTTGTGACACATAGTTACTCCGGCATCTTTGGCTGCGGCCGCTACTCCAGCGACCACTTCGGCGGCGAGCTTGTCGAGCTTCGAGTAAACGTCCTTGTGCTCGCGCAGGTAGCTTAACGTGGCGTAACCGGCGGCCATCGCCAGAGGATTCCCCGAGAGCGTCCCGGCTTGGTACACCGGACCGAGCGGGGCAACCATATCCATGATTTCGCTTGCGCCGCCATAGGCGCCGACCGGCAAGCCTCCGCCGATAATTTTGCCCATGGTGGTGAGATCGGGCCGGATCGCATAAAGTTCCTGGGCTCCGCCGTAGGCCAAGCGGAATCCAGTCATGACCTCGTCGAGAATCAGCAGCGCCTTGTCGCGCTGAGTAATGGCGCGCAGTGCTTCGAGGTATCCCCGGGCCGGAGGCACGCATCCCATGTTGCCTACGACCGGCTCCACGATGACGCACGCAATCTGATGCTTGAATTTCTCGAAAGCTTGCTCAAGTACGCCGATATCGTTGAACGGAAGCGCTAAGGTAAACTGCGTGAATTCTTCCGGAACGCCCGCCGAGCCCGGTATGCCCAGCGTGGCCACGCCCGATCCAGCTTTCACCAAGAGCGCATCGGAATGCCCGTGATAGCAGCCTTCAAACTTCACAATGTATTTCCGCTTCGTGTACCCGCGCGCCAGGCGGATGGCCGACATGGTCGCTTCGGTGCCGGAACTGACGAAGCGAACTTTTTGCATGTGCGGAAACGCGGAAATGACCAACTCTGCGAGATCGGCTTCGGCGGGAGTGGACGCCCCGAAGCTGGTGCCCTTGCGCGCCGCCGCAATCACGGCCTCGATAACCGAAGGCGCTGCGTGCCCGAGGATCAGCGGACCCCAGGAGCCGATGTAGTCCACATACTCGTTGCCGTCGGCGTCCCAAATGTGCGAGCCCTGGCCGCGCACGATGTACAGTGGATCGCATCCCACGCTGCGGAAGGCGCGCACCGGGGAATTCACGCCTCCGGGAATCAACTGTTCCGCGCGTTTCTGCAGCGCGCGGGATTGCTCGGTCTTGCGGGCCATGACTCCTCCAGCAGCGGTTGGCCGAGGCCGGAGCCGCCGATGACTCCGATCAATATAACAGTGGCTCGTCGAAAACGGTTGCCAAGGGCATCTTGCGAGGCGAAATCGAATTCACTGGACTTTCACGAAATTGCAATACTCCCGCAATCTCGCACGGCTATCGTGATGTCAGTTGCCCTTCTAACCGGGAGGGTTTATTAGGACGGCCTTGGGGGGCTCCGGGCTGTCCTTTTTTAGTTTTCTGGAAATTCGTCCCGGCCAATCGGATCCTGCCGCTGCGGTCGATTCGCGGCCATACTTTAGTATGGGGTCGCTTGCGAGTGTGCGCGTCTGCCTTATCTTAACTATAGTTAACTATTTATGATATGCTTACGTTAATCCTTGGCGGGAGGCGAGAATTGCGCGCGTAAGAAGCACGAAGGACGGGCCGCGAATATGCTCTGGCCGTGGCGATCTGACGCCCGCAACTGTAACGTTCTCTTAGCTGACGAAATGCAGACTGATAGATTGAACTTTGGGGAGAAATGGGGAAACGGAATCGCAAAACGAGACGCTGGACGGCAAGGACGCTGCTGCCCATGTTGTGGCTTGTGGTTGCCGCGACATGGATAATCCCGGCGTACGCGCAGGCGCCTGACGCACCTCTGCCCAAGAGCAACACTCCAGCGGCAAGTGCAGACGCTCCAGCCAGCTCGCCCAGCGATGCCGTTGCCGATCCCGAAGCGATGCTCCCCCATTTCAGAGACACGCGTTTCTGGCTCTCCGGGCAGATGAACTTCATCTTCCAGACCCATCCCGACTTTCACGCCGATTACAGCGGGCCGAACAGTCTCAGTCCTCATTACGAGAAAGCCACTTCGCGTGTCATGACGCTCTACACCGGCGTTCGCCTCAACCATTCCACCGAGCTTCTGGTGGATATCGAAGAAGCGGGCGGCGCGGCGCTCAGCACCGGCCTGGGACTGGCCGGGAATACGGATCTGGATATCGTGCGCAATCCGTCGTTGAGCAAAGCACCGTACCTGGGGCGCGGCATGATCCACAAAGTGTTTGCGTTGAGCAAGAACAAGGTTGAGAACCAGCGTAGCTATCTGTCGTTGTTCGATGAACTGCCCCGGCGCCGCCTGGAAATTCGCTTCGGCAAGTTCAGCATGCCGGATTTCTTTGATACAAATTCGGTGGGCACTGATACGCATTTTCAATTCATGAACTGGTCGGTGGACAACAACGGCGCCTGGGACTACGCCGCAGATACGCGAGGCTATACCGTCGGTTTCACGGCCGATTACGAAGACCGCAACTGGGGCTTCCGCTTCGGCGAAGGGCTCATGCCGAAGGTCGCGAACGGAATCGATCTTGTGTGGCGCCCGTGGCAGGTTCATGCGGAGAATTGGGAATATGAGCTGCGCCATGGCATCCTGCCGAAAAAAGCCGGTGTCGTCCGGCTGCTCGCGTACACGAACTACGCCAATATGGGCATCTACCGCGATGCAGTTGCGCAGTTTAAAGAAGGCCTTGTCCCAGCCCCGGATATCACTCACCACCCCTGGCACATCACGCGCAAGTATGGGTTCGGCGTTAACGTGGAACAGAATCTCACGAGAAACTTCACCGCGTTTGCCCGCTGGGGATGGGACGACGGAAGAACCGAGTCCTTTGCCTACACCGAAATCGATTCGACTTTCGCCGAGGGCGTAGGGGTGAACGGCGCGCTATGGCATCGCAAGCAAGACCGCGCCGGCTGTGCCTTCGTGTCGAACGGGATCAAGAAAGATCACCAGATCTACCTGGCCGACGGCGGACTCGGTTTCCTCCTCGGCGATGGAGGACCGAACCATGTGGGGCTGAGCTACGGACGGGAGAACATCGTCGAGTCGTATTACACGGCCCACGTTTGGCGCGGAATCTACATTGCCCCCGGAGTGCAGCACATCAACAATCCTGGCTACAACCGCGACCGCGGGCCGGTCGTGGTGCCGACTCTGCGGCTTCACGTGGAATTCTAGAACGCGCAGGTCTCAGTCCCGGCTCAGCCGTTTCGCTGAATTCCGGCTTCTTGTTCTTGTACGGTACGGATCGCCCAGGCCATGCGCGGGGTGTTGTGGGCGATTCCGAAGCGGCCCTGAGCGTCCAGCAAAATGATTCCGCCGTGGCCGTTGAGGCGCTGCTTCAGATAGTTCATGGCTTCCTTGGCGACCCACTCGGGCAAACTGCCGGATTCGACGCGATCCGCCGCCCACTTCGCCAGCACCAGCTTCATGATCGGTTCTCCCCATCCTGTGGTGGACGCGGCCGCGCTGAGGTTATCGGCATAGCAGCCGCAACCGATCAGCGAAGAGTCGCCGAGGCGGCCGGGAGCCTTGTTGAGCGTGCCTCCCGTCGAAGTCGATGCGGCGATGTTGCCGTTGCGGTCCAGGGCGACGGCTCCGACTGTGTCGTGCGAAATTTCGGGCGCGAACAGGTCGTTGCCGTGGGTGGAGTCCTGCGCCTGGTATTCCCGCAGGCGTTCGACTTCCCGAGGAATAACGAGATCTTCGTTGCGGCAAAGAGCGATGCCTTGCTCGGCCGCAAAGCGTTCGGCGCCTTCGGCGACAAAATAGACGTGCGGGCTGTCGCTAAGAATTTTCCGGGCGGCGCGGACCGGGTTGCGCAGACGTTCGACGCAACCCACTCCGCCGCCGCGGAGGGTCGAGCCGTCCATGATGAAGGCGTCGAGCTGCACCTTGCCGTCGCGGTTCAGGAAGCTGCCGCGGCCGGCGTCAAAGGTTTCGTCATCTTCGAGCACGACCACGGCTTCTTCGACCGCGTCGAGAGCTGAGCCGCCGCGTTCGAGCACGCGCCATCCAGCGTCGGAAGCGTTGCGCACGCCGATGAGGTGCGCCTCGACCATGTCGTCGGGAATGGCCCAGGCGCCGCCGTGTACGACCAGAACAGGATTGGTTGGCACTTTCAGTCCTTTTGGGGAAAGTTGAGGTATTAGTGTAATGTCCCGCAGAGTCATGACACTAGTCCACACTACGGCGACCGCGCGATGGTTGCTGATGTCGTTCCATCGTAGGACTCATCACGCGGCTGCGGGACTTCTTCTACAATGGAGTGCGACTTCGTTTGAATCCTGGCCATAGGAGATTGGAATGCAACGCAAAGCGAGTGCGGTGTGGAAGGGCGGTCTTAAAGACGGGAAAGGGACAGTTTCGTCCACCAGTGGCGTTCTTTCGAATACGCCCTATTCGTTTACCACGCGGTTTGAAAACACTCCGGGGACGAATCCGGAAGAACTGATTGCGGCGGCGCATGCGGCGTGCTTTTCGATGGCACTGTCGGCGCAACTGGGAGCCGCGAACCTGACGCCGGAGAGCATTAACACCTCGGCGACGTTGACCATGGAAAAGCTCGAAGCGGGATGGGCGATCACGGCGGTGCATCTGGATGTGGTTGCGAAAATTCCGGGCGCGAGCGCAGACGCGTTTAACACGGCGGCACAGAATGCGAAGGCGGGATGCCCTGTCTCGAAGGTGCTCAACGCGAAGATCACGATGGACGCGAAGCTGGGATAGAAGTGGTTCAAGATTGCGGAAAGGGCGGACGTTTTCGTCCGCCTTTTTTATCGGGTTGTGGCTGGAAGGTGGAGGCTGTCCGGCCTCACTCCCCCTAGATGCGGTCTTTTGAAATCAAAGACTTAGCGGTTTCTTTCTTGCAGGTCTTTGATAAATAAGGATTTATCAGTAAAGTCTTTATAAAACAATAAGTTATGGGAAACATTGGTGGTTTTCTTTGGACTTTTAAAATTGAGTGGCACTTTCAACCGCAGCCTTAGAATGGTATAAGTCTAATGTTTTCTATATATTAGACGGGAAGGGCGAGAGGTTTTGGAAGATGATGGTTTGAGATAAAGTATTGAAGAATAAATACTTTAGCTCATTTGTTTGCCGCTTTCGCTCCCCTAGGGCTGCCGTTACTCGCTGTGGGAGCGGAGAATCTCGCGCAGCTTTTGATTGTTCTTGACCGCTTCCCGCGAGGCCTGATCGATCATTTCGACCCAGCGCCCCAAATTCTCAGGCGGGCCTGCCTGCGAAATCAGGTAGGTGGCTTGCACAACAGTTTCGAGCGCATTGCTGAGATCGTGCGCCAACATCCGGAGTTCCTTGGCCAGTTCCGCCGGGATTTTATCGGAGGTATTTCGCATAATCATGGCGCGTCCTGCAGAGTCTCGGTCGTAGCTTCTCTTTCGCCCCGTTGGGGCTTGCTCTGGATCCACTTTCCACCCACGGCTTGCGCCGTGGGCTGGATTTCTTGCGCCGCTTCGCGGCTTTATTCAGTATCGCCGATACACTATCGCCGATACACTTTTCGGATGACCATCGAGCTATGACACAGACTCAGGAGCACTTCCCATGACGAAACGCACCGCAGTTTGTGCCGTTGCGCTCGTTGACAGCCAGGCGCCAGCCAGTAGATATTAGTGTAGTCCCCCTAAAAAAGGGCCTGCCGATTTTTTCTTCGTGGTATGCGGATATGGCGGAACTGGCAGACGCGCTAGGTTCAGGTCCTAGTGATCGCAAGGTCGTGGAGGTTCGAGTCCTCTTATCCGCACCAAAAACAGCATTTAGCTTTTAGCACTTAGCCTTTAGCTCGCAGCTCGTCGCGTCTTGCCGTCACGCGCCTGCGGAGAGCCTATGCGTGCTCCTGCTTTGCGCAAGACCATACTGGCGGATTTTATAGAGCAAGGCTTTGTAGCTGATCTGCAGCAGCGCCGCGGCTTGTTTGCGGTTCCAGTTCGTCTCTTCCAGAGCGTGGGCGATGGCTTCGGCCTCCGCTTCATCCTTGGCGTTGCGCGACAGCGACTTCAGGCCGCCCGCGGAATCGGCGCCCGCGAACGTGGTTCTATCGGCTACATCGGCGTGCATTCCTCGGCCGCCATCGGGCCGGGGCTGCAACTCGGATGCGGCCAGCGTTTCGTCTCCCAGAACCAGATAGCGTTTGATGAAGTTGCTCAGTTCCCTCAGGTTGCCCGGCCAGGAATGCCGCAGGCACGCCTCCATCAACGGAGGCGAAAGGGGCAACGGCGAACGCGCGTAGGATTCCGACATCCGCGACATGAAATGCTTCAGCAGAATCGGGATTTCTTCTTTGCGATCACGCAGAGGCGGCAGCGTCATGGTGAAGGCGTTCAGACGGTAATAGAGATCCTCGCGCAGACGCTTGGTGGCGAGCGCTTCGGCAATATTGATGTTGGTGGCGGCCAGGATGCGAACGTCGACCTTGACCAACGTGCGGCTTCCGAGGCGAGAGAACGTTTGGTCCTGGAGGACGTGCAGCAGCTTGGCCTGCAGCCCCGGCGGCATTTCGCCGATTTCGTCAAGCAGGATGGTGCCTTTGTTGCAAAGTTCGAACTTGCCCGGCTTGGGGTGCGTGGCCCCGGTGAAGGCTCCCGCTTCGTACCCAAACAGTTCGCTTTCCAGCAAATCGGCGGGCACCGCCGCGCAGTTCACTTTGAGGAAAGTACGGTGGGCGCGCGGAGAGAGCTTGTGGATCAGGCGCGCAAGCACTTCCTTGCCCGTACCGCTTTCACCGAGCAAAAGAACGGGGATTTCGACGTTGGCGACCAGAGCCGCTTGCGAGCGAATCTTCTTCATCGCCGGGCTGGCCGCGACAAAGAACACGTCGTCGCAAAGTTCCTCGACCTCGCCCGCATAGCTCTCACCTTTGGCCGTGCCGACGCACTGTCCGATGACCGCGTCAAGCTCGGCTTTCTGGAAGGGCTTGGTCAGATAATCGATTGCCCCCAAGCGCATCGCCTGCACCACCTTGCGCGTGTCATTCACGCAGGAGAGCATCACAACTTTCAATCCCGGCTTGAGGTGCCGGAGTTGCTCGAGGGTCTGTAACCCGTCGATGCCCGGCATGAGGAGATCGAGCAGTACCAGGTCGGGCTGCAGTCCCTTTTCCACGCACGCGACGGCTTCTTCCCCGGTGCTGGCGGTTTGAACTTTGTGGTCATCCACTTCCAGCAGGGTGCGGATGTAGCGCAGCATTCCCGGTTCGTCGTCCACCAGCAGGATGTTGGCGCCTTCGCTCATTTCGTTCCTCGTGGCGAGCTGATCGGAACTGGTTTCAGAGGAATCAGAAAAGAAAACTTGGCGCCTGTTCCCGGTTCGCTCTCCACCCAGATCTTGCCGCCCATGCCCTGAAGAAGCCGACGGGCAATGGCGAGTCCCAGGCCCATGCCCTCGGCCGATTCGCTGCCCGGAAGGCGGAAGAAATCATCGAAGATTTCCATGTGAAACTCCGGCCGAATTCCCGGGCCTGTGTCGGAAACGCTCACTTTGACCGCGTTCGGCACATTGGTCGATTGGCGGCGCCGGTCTCCATGGGCCGCGGATTGACTTACGCTGCGACGCTCCCACATATGGGGTTCGGCGTGCAACCAGACGGTGCCGCCCTCAGGCGTGTACTTGCAGGCGTTCTCCAAAAGATTGGAAATCACGCGCTGGATCTTGGGCAAATCGAAAGCAAAGGGCGTCAGTTTGTCGTTCGCCAGGAAATACAGTGCAAGACCGCGCTCCTGAAAGCGGCCGGACCAGAGCCGGCATACTTCGGAAAGGCAGGCGTTCATGTCCCCTTCCACGAACTGCATGCGCAGGTCGCCGGTTTCTAGCACGCTGAAGGTGAGGAAGTCCTGAATGAAGCGTTGCAATCGCTGTCCGCTCAAAAACATGTCGTCCATCACTGCGCGCTGGCGTTCATTGAGCGGTCCGAGTTTCTGACTCTGGAACAATTCGATGTAGCCGTTGAGGATCGCCAAGGGCGTCTTGAGGTCATGGGCGGCCGAGGCCAGAGCGGTCGCGGTCTTGCGCAAACGGTCGCGCAATTGTTCCAGATCGCCTGCCATATCGTCCGCAGTGCTGGTCGCGGAGACCCGAGCCGTGGCAAGGGCCGACCCGCCATCTTTCGGACTAGTACCTGTCAGGGCAGCTGCCGGGCTTTTATCTAACGTTGAAGACATGGAGAACCAAGTACGCGCACGCCATTTCTCGGGGAGGGAAGTCCTACTACCTTCAGAACACGGGGGGTAAATTGATCCTATGTCAGGTGTACCCGGCTGTCAATTGGAAAAGGCCACGAACCGGCACGGAAGGGAAAAACGTTGCACCTTTGTGACGTGACCAACAGTCATTATGGTACCCCATGGCTCGGCAATTACTTCGGTAATCTCCGTGTGGGTGGCGAGGTTTGGAGCGATTCGAGGCAAGCCTGGCTCCGCTCTGAGTTTGGCCCCTGAGATGCGGTTGCCGGGGGGTTGGTACCTCTCAAGGTGGTCAAGATACGTGCGTCACATCTCGCCTAAGAAGGACGAGCGCAAGTGGGCGCGGTTGCAGCTCGCCATTCCGGTCTTTATCCGTACTCGTGACCGGAACGACAAGGATTCCCTGGAGTTTGCTACGGCCGTCAACATCTCTCCTGGGGGTGCTTTAGTGGTTGTTCGCCGTTCTTTGCCCAAATCAAGTCTGGTTTCCCTTGAAATTCCGAGCGCTCCGGTCGGACCCGCCACCGGTCTGAGAACCTCTTCGAGGATCATGCATGCCAAGGCGGTGTGGGTTGCGCACCTCGATGACTACCACCTTCTGGGCCTGAAGTTCACCCGCCCCCTCGGCACCGACGCAGCGGCTTTTTCCGGTAAGCACCTGAGAAGAGCGGGTTCTGCGGTGTGAACTATTTTTCCTTTTCCAGGTCTATTTCCACATGGCACTTCGGTGCCATGCCCAATCTTCTGCGTCCTCGGTTATCATCACTTCAAGCCGTTCATAAGTTGAGTACTTAACGGGAATTTTTCCAGGCGCTCTGTTCTCTTCCCCGGTTTGGTGCTTGGGTTGCACTTTTAGTGCACGCGGGTGACACCACCGCAAAGGGGGCATTCAGCCTTATGACGACACTTTCGGTAAGTCCTCTGGCGCAGGCGCTGGGCGAGGTTCCCCCTGACAACATCATTTTTGGCCACTCGGAGGTTATGCAGGCAGTTCGTTCGCGCCTAGGCAAAGTGGCCGCCGCTAACGTTCCCGTCCTGATTACCGGCGAGAGCGGCACCGGGAAAGACATCATTGCCCGGCTCATCCATGGGCTGTCACCATGGAAGACCGGGCCGTATGTAAAGGTGAACTGTCCGGCGATTCCCGGAACGTTGCTGGAAAGCGAACTGTTCGGCTACGAAAAAGGAGCCTTTACGGGCGCCGTCGGCTCGAAGCCGGGACGGGTCGAACTGGCCCACCGCGGCACCTTGTTTCTGGATGAAATTTCCGAGCTTGACCCATCCTTGCAATCGAAGCTGTTGCAGCTCTTGCAGGATGGCCAGTTCTGCCGCATCGGCGCCCAGGAAGACAAGAAGGTCGAGGTGCGTGTGGTGTGCGCGACCAACCGCCACCTCGAAGCGGAAATCGAAGCCGGGACTTTCCGCCAGGATCTTTATTACCGCATCAACGTGGTGAATCTGCGCATGCCGGCGCTGCGCGAACGCCGCGGCGACATTGAAGATTTGTGCGCCTACTTCCTCGAATACTACAACCAGAAGTTCAACTGCCGGGCACGGCCTCTGTCGAACGAAGTATTGGCGGTGCTGCAGAAGTATCACTGGCCGGGAAACATTCGGGAGTTGGAAAACCTGATCAAACGCTACGTGATTTTGGGTCACGAAGAAGTCATCACCAACGACCTGGTGGCACGCGAACCAGATTTTTTCAATCCCGACATCTCGTTCGACGGGCCGATTTCGCTGAAGAAGCTCACGCGCCAGTGCGTGCACGAACTGGAGAGCAAAGTCATCCTGAAGGTGCTGCAACGGCACCACTGGAACCGTAAGCAGGCCGCCCGCACGCTCGGCATCAGCTATCGTGCCCTGTTGTACAAGATCCGCGATGCCGGCTTGCCATCGAACCGCGCGCTGCGCCTGCGGCAAGCGGAGAAGGGCGAAAACGGCGGCAGCGCCATCAGCCACCCTTCCACCAGCGAGGCCGCAGCCGACTGAAGCGGCCGTAACAGGCTGGGGAGAAAACTCGATCCCGTCATGACCTCCGTGCGAATGGACAAGTGGCTTTGGGCCGCCAGATTCTTCAAGACGCGAGCCTTGGCTGCACGCGCCTGTGAACTCGGTAGGATTCAATCCAACGAGCAGCCCGCCAAGCCGGCGCGCGAGGTCCGGATTGCAGACGTGTTGCGAGTGACGAACGACGGTGGCGACTTTCAGGTGGAAGTCCTGCTTCTCAGCGACGTTCGCGGCCCGGCTTCGGTTGCGCAAACCCTCTACCACGAGACGGAGGCGAGCCGGGAACTGCGCATGAAAGTGGCAGCAGAGCGCAAGGCAATGAAGCAGTTCGAACAGCTGCCCGCCGGTCGACCCTCAAAACGCGATCGCCGGAGGATCATCCAGTTCCGGGCGAGAGCCTGACCGCAGTACTCATCGGGTTATTGAGGGATTGAGTCATCGGATCATTGCGTCGCTGAATCATTTTTCCTGCCCGACCTTCTACTCGCCCAATACCTCAATGACTCGATCGCTCCCCTTCACGCCCAGTACGTCCGGTCCAACGTCCGGTACTGAATTGCCTCAGCGATGTGTTTGGGTTCAAGCTGCGGAATCGCGTCCAGGTCGGCGATCGTGCGCGCCACCTTCAGGATGCGGTCATGTGCGCGGGCGCTGAGCCCTTGCTGCGCCATGGCGCGTTCGAGCAGTCGCTCGCAGTCGGCCGAGAGTTCGCAGAATTTGCGGATGAGCTGCGTCGGCATTTGGGCGTTGCAATAGATTCTTTCGCGTCCGGAGGAAAAGCGTTTCAACTGGACGTCTCGGGCGCGGATCACGCGCTCCAGAATGCTCGCTGAACTTTCCGACTCCTTCGTGCTGCGCAATTCTTTGTAGTTCACCGCCGGAACGTCAATGTGGATGTCGATGCGGTCAAGCAATGGCCCCGAGATTTTAGAGATGTAGCGCTGAATCATGGGCGGTGTGCAGTGGCATTCGCGGGTGCGGTCGTTGTGAAATCCGCAAGGACACGGGTTCATAGCGGCAGCCAGCATGAAGCGCGCGGGAAAAGTCAGCGACATCGACGCCCGTGCGATGCAGACCGTACCATCTTCGAGCGGCTGGCGCATAACGTCTAGAACGTTGCGCGGGAATTCGGGAAATTCGTCGAGGAACAGCACTCCATTATGAGCGAGTGAGACTTCGCCCGGCCGGGGAATCGCGCCACCACCGATCAGACCCGCGTCGGAAATGGTGTGGTGAGGCGCGCGGAAAGGCCGCAGGCCGACCAGTCCAGCATGCGCATCGAGCACGCCCGCTACACTGTGAATCTTCGTGGTCTCGAGCGCTTCTTCGAAGGTAAAGGGCGGCAGAATGGTCGGCATGCGTTTCGCCAGCATGGTCTTTCCCGATCCTGGAGGCCCGATCATCAATATGTTGTGGCCGCCCGCGCACGCGATTTCCAGCGCGCGCTTGGCGGTTTGCTGGCCGCGAACGTCTTTGAAATCCACGTGGAATTGCTGTGCTCGGCTGAGCAACTCGCCGGTGTCGACCTGCAGCCGGGAAATGCCGTTGCCGGAATTGATGTAATGAATCACGTCGAGCAGCGATTTGACGGGGTAGACCTCAACTCCCTCGACCATGGCGGCTTCGCGAGCGTTGACTTCGGGCACAACCAGCCGTTTCACCTTGGTGCGACGCGCTTCGATCGCGATCGGCAAAGCGCCACGGATGCCGCGCACTCTTCCGTCGAGGGAGAGCTCGCCGACAAACAGCGCGTCGGGCACCTCCTTCTTGTTCAAACCGCCGTAGGCGCCGAGGATGCCCAGCGCCATGGGAAGGTCGAAGCCGGATCCTTCTTTTCGAATATCGGCCGGCGCCAGATTGATGGTGATCTGGGTGGGAGGAATATCGTAGCCGCAGTTCTTCAGCGCCGAGCGTACCCGGTCGCGGCTTTCGCGGACGGCGGCATCGGGCAGGCCCACGGTGTGAAAGTGATCCTCCTGCATCTTGATGCCGGAGACATCCACTTCCACTTCGATGATGTTGGCGTCAATGCCGTAAACGGCGGCACTCAGGGTCTTATAGAGCATAGGGAACACCAGTGGGCACACGAAGGGGGCAGCGAGAATGGGAGATTCCTGCTGCCATCATAGCCGGTGCGGCGCCGGAACCGCTGTGATGGTCATCACCTCGTTACGGTGATGGAACGGGATTGAACCTTCTCGCCTGAACAGGCGCTTTCGGTGCTACGCTAGGGGCAATCTGGCGGATATGATCGACCGTTAGGACAAATCCTTTTCGCGCCAGCGGAGTTCCCAATGCCCGACCAAGGTTCCACTTCCAACCGCCCCGATTCGGCGCCGAACGTGCTGGAACGCGAAGAGAGCCAGTTGTGGCGATGGGCGCTTGGCCTGCTCGTTTTGTTGGCGACTGCGGTGGCGGCGCTGTCATGGGAACAACTGAAAGACCTGCCTTACCGGCTGTGGGCCATCCCCGTTGGACTCTTCTTGGTTGCCATCGTATTTGCCACCTATGCCTTCGGGCGCAAGCGCGAGGTTACGGAGCTCAAGCAGATTCTGAAGGGTTTTCAGAATCAGGCGGGTGTCACCCCTTCGGAAGAGCAACTCGATCAGTTAAGCCAATTGATCATGCGTTCGCAGCGCAACTTCAAGGAACTGATTGATTCTCTGGACGACGTGGCGCTCGCGATCTCACTGGATGGAACCCTGCGAACCGTAAACCGCCGAACCGCGGAAGTCCTCGATGCTCCTTATTCCCAGTTGGTGGGCCGCAAACTTGAGGAATTCCTGGGCGCCCCGCTCCATGCCGAGGCGTCCGCGAGCCTGGCACGGTTTCTGGAAAAGCGGAGTTGGTCGGGAGTGGTCGAAGTCCACCTGAAGAACGATTCCCGGCGCCTTTATTACGACTGCGTGGTCAACGCCATTGTCAAGGGTGACGAAGTGACCGGTGCCAGTGTGCTGGCGCGCGACATCACCGGGCATCGAGAAAAGGAACAGCGCTTCACCCAGTTGTTCGAATCGCTGCAGGAAGGCGTGTACATCAGCAATCCCGAGGGCAAGCTGCTCGAGGTCAACCCGGCGCTGGTGACGATTTTGGGATACGACACCAAAGAAGATTTGTTGAACCTGCCGCCCGAGCAACTCCAGGTCGATGCCAGCGGAGAGCCGGTGCTGGGACGCGGTGGAAGCCAGAGCGGACGCACTCGCACTCGCGAGATTCAGCTGAAAAGAAAAGATGGCGGAGTCGCGGTCTGCGTGGATACCTCGGCCGGCGTCATGGAAGCGGGGCGGATTGTCCGCTACCAGGGCACGCTGGTGGACGTCACCGAAAAGCGCGCCATGGAGCGGCAGTTGCGGCGCCAGGAAGAGTTCCGGCGGCACCTGCTGGAAAGCTTTCCCGATCTGATTCTGGTGCTCGATCTGAAGGGACAGTACACGTTCGTGAGCGCGCGCATCGGCGAGCTTCTCGGGTACGGGCCGGAACACCTTATGGGCAAAAACGTCGAAGATGCCGAGAAGACTTCGCCGGAACTGGCCGAACTCTATCGCACCGTCGCCACCGGTCAGAGCGCGCTGACCTCTTGCGAATATGGCTCCCAGCACCGCGACGGCAGTTGGCGCACCATGCTGGGGATGGCGAGTCCACTCCTCGATGCCGAAGGCAAACCAGCGGGCGTGATCGTCTCCGTCCGCGACGTGACCACCGAGAAGAGGCTGGAGCAACAGATTATTCAGAGCGAACGTCTGGCGGCCATGGGGCAGATGATCGGCGGCTTCGCGCACGAACTCAACAATCCCTTGACCAGCATTCTGGGCATGGCGGAGTTGCTGCAGGAAGGCCCGGCCAGCGAAGGCGCCCGCAAACAGATCGTCATTCTGCACCAGCAGGCGCGGCGCGCCGCTGAAATCGTGCAGAACTTGCAATACTTCGCCCGGCCTCCGGCTCCGGGACACAGCCAGGTCAATCTGAATGAACTGGTGCAGCGCACCGTCCAGATGCAGGCCTATCCGTTGCGCAAGAGCAACATCACCGTGGACTTTCTGCCCGAACCATTGATCCCCGCCATCGTCGCCGATCCCAATCAGCTCATGCAGGTGTTCTTAAACCTTCTGCTGAATGCGGAGCAGGCCATCCGCGAAACCCGGGAGAAAGGCACGATTCGTGTGCGCCTCGAACGCAAGCCCGACGCGGTATGGATCGTGTTTCAGGACGATGGCCCAGGAATCTCGCCCGAGAACCTGGCGCACATCTTCGACCCCTTCTTCACCACCAAGCGCCCTGGCCGCGGCACCGGCTTGGGATTGAGCATCTGCAAGACCGTGCTGCGCGAACACGGAGGGAACATCGAAGCCGCCTCGGCCCCGGGTGGAGGCGCGGTGTTTACTATCACGCTGCCGGTCGGGGCCACAGAGTCGGGCACAGCAGCAAATTCGAATTGAGGCGGGTTCGCTCCGGCGCGGTTCTGAGCGCCATGGCCTGATAGCGTCAACTGAGTTGGACACGACGCAGGTAGTAGAATCGCCGCTATGAGCTACCTGAGGAGCGCGGAGGGTCACCACGCAATTGTGGACCTCATCCAGCGAGAGCCGAACTCCTGCATCTGCTGGCAAAGACTACTCACCCTGACCAAACAATCGTGGATCCAAAGACTGACAGCCATCAATGTTGGCGCGGAAATCACCTCCGTCGCGCATCAGTTGGCGACCATCTGGTCGCACGAACCTGTCCCTCGGGAAGCAACTTTCCTCTACTTTGGCCTATACGACCTGCCTGACGAAAAGCTGCCAAGAGGTCGAGTTGGTCTCGTCCTGTCGGGCGGAAGTAGTCCAAATCCGACCGAGGAATTGACAGCCGGATGCACTCTGCCGTACCTGCCGAAGAATGGACATCTGAAATGCGAGCTACTTGAGCAGATAAGAATCGCAGAAACTGAACTGCCAGAGCAGGCAGACGTTCTCGACTACGCTGTGATGCTTGGAGGAGCCGCTATTACCGTCAAAGGCGCGATCAAAGTCCGGGGAGTATCTCTACCCGTTTACGTGGGGTTCGATGCCGGAGACTTCCTTTTGGTGTCGCCACAGCGGTAACTGTTGAAACATCGCAATTACAGTGCGCCGGGATAAACCGGCATGAAGCAGAGAATGGAAAATTCTTACGAGTAAGGAGTAGCGATCCGCTCGGCCCCGAGTTTTGCGTTGGGTACCGCGAGGTACAAGGCGAAGCGTAAACAGGGGAATAGGTGGGGTGGGCTATGGAGCTCCGAAAAGATGCAACCCGGACGCCGACGTCCTTGTAATGCGCGGAAGGCAACATGAACCGGAACGATAGCGCGAGTTCCGAGTCAGTCCGGCGTAGTCGAAGACCCCAGACACGCCTAGAAACTTCATGCACGAGAACCGGGAGACCTCGGAGGCACTTGCGGCTCAACCAAGCTGCAGGTCGGTGGACGAAGGCCAGAGCCACAAGGTCCGCATGTACGTCCCCGAGGAGTCACACAGCGGCATAGTACCGATGAATCATTCGAACAAAGACGGAGCATCGTTGGCGGAGAGTGAGGAGGGAAGGCTGCTGATCAAGGAGAACGTTCGCCCACCTAACACGCACCCGACACAGAGCGGGGAGCGCGTGTCCCAGGGGCTGGCGGGCGTGCGGAAAGCAGCCAGGGAAAATAAGGAGATGAAGTTCACCGCCTTGCTCCACCACCTCACCATCGAGTTACTGCGGGAGAGCTTTTACTCGTTGAAGAGGAAAG
Organism: uncultured Acidobacteriaceae bacterium; assembly: GCA_963767605.1. Classification (GTDB taxonomy): domain Bacteria; phylum Acidobacteriota; class Terriglobia; order Terriglobales; family Acidobacteriaceae; genus Acidiflorens. Next base: position 593,766 of record CAVYEP010000014.1, read on the forward strand.
CCGCACCCGGAGCAGATGGGGTGACGTGGCAGGAGTATGAACCCGAACTGGAAGATCGCTTAGTCGATCTTCATAGCCGGGTGCATCGCGGAGCGTTTCGAGCGAAGCCGTCGAGAAGAGTGTACATCGAGAAAGAAGATGGACGACAACGCCCATTAGGGGTTACGGCCTTGGAGGACAAAATGGTCCAACAAGCCGTGGTCACCATCCTCCACCAGATCTACGAGGAAGACTTTCTCGGCTTCTCCTACGGTTTTCGTCCGGGGCGCAGCCAGCATCAAGCGCTGGATGCGCTCTCGTACGCGCTCCTGAAGAAGAAGGTGAACTACGTTCTTGATGCCGACATTCGAGGATTCTTCGATAACCTCGATAAAAGCTGGCTGATCAAGTTCGTGGAGCATCGCGTAGCCGATCCCCGCATCCTGCGCCTGATCCAGAAATGGTTGCAGGCCGGGGTGATGGAGGAAGGCAAGTGGTCGGACACGAAGACAGGTACTCCGCAAGGCGCGGTGATTTCACCGCTCCTCGCGAACATTTACTTGCACTACGTTTTCGATCTCTGGGTGAAAGTCTGGCGCAAGAAGTGGGCGCAAGGCGAAGTGGTGGTCGTCCGCTATGCCGACGACATCATCTTAGGATTCCAGCACCAAGCGGAAGCCGATCGTTTTCTGGAGAACTTTCGGGAACGACTGGGAAAGTTTGGGCTGGAGCTCCATCCAGATAAAACGCGTCGGATCGAGTTCGGTAGATTCGCCGAACCGAACCGGAAACGTAGAGGAGAAGGCAAGCCCGAGACGTTCGACTTTCTGGGCTTCACGCACATCAGCGGGAAGAACAGGCTGGGGCGGTTCACGGTGAAGCGCAAGACGATTGGCAAACGCATGCGGGCGAAACTGCGGGAGATTAAGCAGCAGCTCCGTGCGCGTATGCACGATCCCGTGCGTCAGACCGGCTCATGGCTCAAGTCGATGGTGCAGGGCCACTTCAACTACTATGCGGTACCAGGAAACCTCGACAGTCTGGGCATATTCCGGCAGCGGATACTGGGACATTGGCGACATGCACTTCGCCGCCGAAACCAGCGCCCGTTCTCTTGGACACGTGCCCTCGCTCTGGCTGCCCGCTGGCTTCCTGAACCGCGAGTACTCCATCCTTATCCCGCCGTTCGCTTCGCCGCCAGTCATCCACGATAAGAACCGGATGCGCTAAGGAGCGCCCGTCCGGGTCCGTGCGGGGGGCAATCAGCAATGGTTGTCCCTACCGCGATCTCGCAACCGGGTTCTAGGACCACCTACCGCTCCACCGCCTTCGCCACCGCGCCCCCCGGCCCAGACACAACGCGGCAATCCCGCAGTGCAGGTGACCCGATTAAATTCTGGCGGATTTCTCAGCTTGCGGAATTTCTCAGCTGACCTCGGTGATGTCCTGGCATAGCCGGGCGACGCTATTGGCAAGGTAGTTGGCCTCGACGTTGCGCTCCCGGGGAATCCGAGTTATCGCGAACTCCAGGCCCCGAGCCAGTTTGCGGCAGATCCAGTTCAACGAATACAGCCTCGGACTCCGGCAAGCATATTCGCCGCACATTTGCCGCACCACCACGTCGGAATCCGAATAAACATGAAGGGAAAGCGCGCTCCTAGACAAGGCACATTGCAGAGCTTCCAGCAGCGCGACGTACTCGGCCACGTTGTTGTCCTGCCAGCCGATCCACTTGGCAATTCGGATGCAGCCTCCGGCAGAATCTTCCACGATGACCCCGATACCGGACGGACCAGGACTCCCATGCGAGCTTCCGTCTACGTAGGCTACGAGATGGCACATGTCATTTTCGCGGCGCTAACTACACCATGCGTGAAAACGGAGCGCCGCGCAAGAGATTTCCATGGTTCTTTATGATCATTGGGCAAAAAGATTTCCACAGGCAACATAATCTGGGCGGAAGGGAATTCTTTCGATTCCCGACAGAAGCCTTGGCTGACGGGCCATTTGGAGTGTTTTCCGATGCTTCATCGACCCGCCTTTTGCACCAAAAACGGGCGTTGACAAGTTTTTAGGATGCTGTAGGCTGGTGCCCGTCGATGGCTGAAAGGATTGGCTACAAAATCGTTGCCAACCCGAAGTAGGCTGGGTGATTCGTAGGGCGGGGCGACTCGCTCGACGGCCAGACCCGAAAAAACCGACGGATCTGCGAGGAGACGCCGGGGTTTGGTACTGCGAAAGCAGAAATCGCATCAGGGACCGCGACGGTGCACGTATCCACGTCGCTAACTCTCTCGCAGGAGTTGGCGGCTAGAGCGTAACCAATGTCGCGGTTCTTTTTTATTGCCCCGGACCGTGCCCGCCGATTCGTTCAGCCTTACTCCATCAAGAAACGATCAACTCCATCACAAACTCCGCGGCAGCTATTGAAGCATGAAGATTCTCGAAACCACCCGCCTTCTGCTGCGCGAGTTCACTCCAGACGACGCCGATGCCCTTGCCCTGGTTCTTTCCGATCCTGAAACCATGCGCTATTACCCCGCGCCCTACGATCGCGCCGGCGTCGAGCAATGGATTGAACGCAACCGCCGACGTTACCACGAGGACGGCGTCGGCCTCTGGGCAATGGACTTGAAAGAACCGAAAGGTTCCGAAGTTCAAAAGACTATCGGCGATTGCGGCATCATCGTGCAGCAGGTCGAAGGCAAGCGTTTCTACGAAATCGGCTACCACTTGCGCCGCGACTTCTGGGGCCAAGGTCTCGCCACCGAAGCGGCCATCGCCTGCCGCGACTGGGCGTTTGCGCACCTGAAAACCGAGCGCCTGATTTCCCTGATTCGCCCTGAGAATCTGGCATCACGCCGCGTTGCTGAGCGCACCGGCATGACTATTTGGAAAGAAGTGAACTGGCGAGGGCTGTCTCACTGCGTCTATTCCATCGAAAGAGAGAAACTCCAAGCATCGGCGCCTTGACCAATTTTGTTCGCCGCCAAAAGCAGGTCCTTCGCTTCTCCACCCCATCGCGCCAAAAGCGGGCGCGCTGGGGACCCCGGTTCGCTCAGGATGACAAATGTTGGTGTGATGACAACTTTTCGATTTTCAGGCGGGTCCGACAAAAGTCCCCTACACCAGATCCTCCACCTTCAATCCTTCCGCTCCGCCCTTCCACGACTTGCGAAATTCCTGCTCCACAAACCAGGCATCGGAATTTCGATCCTGTGCCTTCAGCGCCCGATGCAGACCGAACAACGACCGCGGATTCCGAGGGTTCCTGGCCAGGTCATCGCGGAATACCTGCTCCGCGCCTTTGGCGTCGCCACTCATCAGCAGCACTCCGCCGAGCGACTCGCGCACCGGGAAGAACCAATCCTGAGGTTCGTCGTACTTCAGCGTATCCTGCACCGCGACGGCGTCGCGCAGCATGGCCGCCGCGGCCGCGTTGTCCTTTTTCGCCAGCGCCACCTGCGCCCCCAGAACGTTCTCCGCAATCTTCAGGATGTCTTTGGTCTTGTTGTTAATGGGCATTTGGAAAATCGCATCCGGTGGCGTCGCTCTTCTCGGCGTCGGCCACGATCTTGTATTCCGCTTCCGCCTCGTTGATTTTGCCCTTTCCCGCCAGCGCCATCCCGCGCGCAAAGTGCCAGAAGCCGGTCGTGGCCTTCATCGCCGCGTCGGGCGCCTTCATCGCCAGAATCTGCGTCCCACTTGTGAAAGCGCACTTCCACCGCCATGGGGATGGTCATGAATCCTTCCAGCGGCGGCATGTCTTTTACGGACGGTCCCACGTGGGCCGCGAGCATCTCCGCCGCCTTGCGCGCTTCCGCGTAGTCTCCCGTCATGGCCGAGCACATGGCGATGAAATGCAGATTGTGGCTGTAGTACATCATCGGATAGATGCCCTGCGCGCCGCTGCTCTCGATGTACGCGCGATCGGCCGCCGCCGCTTCCTGGTTGGTCTTCACTGCCGCCGCATAATCTCCGGTGCGGATGTAAACGTGCGCCGGCATGTGCACGATGTGTCCCGCAGCCGGCGCCAGCGCGGCCAGCCGGTTCGCCGCAGCCAACGCCCGTTCCGGAGAGTTCGACGCTTCAACCGTGTGAATGTAGTAATGGAGCGCTCCGAGATGGTTGGGATCGCGCTTGATCACCGACTCCAGGGTCGCGACGATCTCCTCCGTGCCCTCCTCGGGCGTCCCGTCCTGATGCCACAGACCCCACGGATGCAGGTTCATCCCCGATTCCGCGAACAGCGTCGCCGCATCAAGATCGTCGGGATTGTTCTTTACCACTTCCCGCATCGCGTCCCGATAATCTTCCGCTGCCTTCCGCAGATCCGACTTCGGGTCCGCCGGAAAGCGTTTCGCCATCGCCAAAATGTAGCCGCGTTCGGCGTCGGAGGCATTGCCACTCAGGTCCACCGCCTTCTGGATCGCCTCGTGCGCCTGCTTGAAGCGGTCTTCGCTCGCCGGATCGTTGTAGTTCGGGCCCACCGCCTCCGCAATCCCCCAGTACGCCATCGCGAGTTTCGGATCGAGTTCCGCCGCTTTCTGAAATGAGCGCGCCGCCTCGTCGTGGTTGAACGCGTAGATCAGGCGCAGTCCCTGATCGAAGAACTCCTGCGCGCTTGCGTTCTTGGTCGAAACCGGATGATGCAAGTCGCCGAGGCCCGTCATCATCGTGACCGGCTTCGCGCCTCCCATGGCGTGATCCTGAGCGGCAGCAAGGATTGTGAAACCAAGAAAAACCGCGAGGCAGCAGCAGAGCGCGAGTGACTTCAGCAGTGTCATACAGACCTCCTGAAATGTACCAACGGGACGTCAATCGGTGATTAAAACGAACACCCCACCAACTTTGCGCGCAAGCATAGTGCAGACTTGGCCCGGAAGCAACCGTTTGTTAACCTCGGCAGGTGGGGGTGGGTGGGGCCTGCGCTAAACTCAGAGCAGAGCCAGCCGACGCATGCGCCAAGCCACCATTCTGTTCAACCCCAATTCCGGCCGCCCGCGACGCGACCGGGAACTGAACCATGCCATTGGCGTCATTCAGTCGGCCGGAGTTCACACCGAACTTACAGTTTGCCGCTCCAGCCAGGAGGCGACCGACAACGCCCGCTGTGCCGTGGCGGCCGGCAGTGACACCGTTTTTGCCTGCGGGGGCGATGGCACGATCCACGATGTGATTCAGGGATTAGCCGGCACGCCCGTCGCGCTCGCCATTCTCCCGTTCGGCACCGCCAATGCTCTTGCCCACGACCTCGGGATTCCGCTCCGACCCAGCGCCGCGGCTGAAGTTGCGGTAGCAGGCAAGGTCCGCCGCATCCCTCTCGGCCGAATTGAATACGAGGATTTCAGCGGCAAGTCTTCAGCGCGTTACTTCACCGTCGCCGCTGGAATCGGCGTGGACGCGCACCTGTTCTATAAACTGACGGCGGAACTTAAGAAGCGATCGGGCATGACGGCCTACTACCTCAAAGCCTGGCAGTTGTGGGCGACGCTATCAACATGCGCCAGCTTCGAGGCCGAGTATTCGAACGGAATCGGTCTGCCTCAGCGTGCTTTGCTGACGGAACTGCTGGCGGTGAGAATCCGTTTTTTCGGAAACATCCTGCGCGAGTTGGTTCCCGGAGCGTCGCTCGACCGCAGCGATCTGCGGGCCGTCATGTGCCGCACCGCCAGCCGGAATGCCTACATACAATATGTGGCCGGGACGCTGCTCGGCCGCCAATGGAAGATCGACGGCATCGATCTGGTCAGCTGCTCGGAGGTTGTCTGCCGCTTACCGGAGAAAAGCGATGACGAGGTTCGTAGATAACGACCGCGTCTATGTCGAGGCCGACGGCGAACTACTCGGCCGCCTGCCCGCGCGCATGACCATGGTTCCGGACGCCCTGTCGTTGATCGTGCCAGCCGCCAACAACTGAGGACAGATTCCCGGTTCAGCCTTCTTGCGTCTTCTTGCCATTAGGCTTTTTGCCGCTCGGCGCTGTGCTATAACTTTCGCATGCCGAGCGCTCGCCAAGGATCGATTCGCCTTTTTCGTTTTTCTGGAATTGATGTGTTCCTGCATTGGTCCTGGTTTCTGGTGGCAGCCTACGAAATCCAGCTCCGTAAGGGACTGTATTCCTCGATCACCTGGAACGTGCTGGAGTATCTGGCGCTGTTTCTAATTGTGACGCTTCATGAATTCGGCCACTCGTTGGCCTGCCGCCAAGTCGGAGGACAGGCGAACCAAATCGTGCTCTGGCCACTCGGCGGTGTTGCCTATGTGAATCCGCCACAACGCCCCGGCGCCACACTATGGAGCATCGCTGCTGGGCCGCTGGTGAACGTAGTGCTCGCCCCAATCATCATGGGCATCGGGCGCATGAGCCTCTTGTGGGGTTGGTATGCGGCAGTCCCCGACCTGCGGACATTGATCCACGCTATTTTCTATATCGATGTCGGGCTGCTGATCTTCAACATTCTGCCCATCTATCCTCTCGATGGCGGCCAGATTCTTCGCTCCCTGCTTTGGTTTGCGCTCGGGCGCGCGCGTAGTTTGATGGTAGCGACCATACTCGGGTTCGTAGGCATCGCCGCATTCTTCGGCCTCGCGCTATGGTCGCGCGATAGTTGGCTCGGCGTAATCGCCGTCTTCATGCTCATGAATTGCTGGAGCGGGCTGCAACACGCGCGCGCCCTGTTGCGATTCGCAAAGTTGCCGCGCAGATTCGGATTCGCGTGTCCTGCATGCAAAACCAGCCCGCCGGTCGGCGACTACTGGAAATGCGGAAAGTGCGGCCAGGCCTTCGATAGTTTTCAAACGGGAGCAGTGTGTCCGCATTGCGCAACGCGATATGCAGTGACCAAGTGTCTCGATTGCGGCGCCATGCATCCGATGAACGAGTGGTCTGGCAACGCAATCCACGAGAACTCGAAGCTTCCGGTTACCACAATTTAGCTTCTCGCCTCACTTGTCACCTTGGACTTGCTTTGCGTTCCGGCTAAACTCAGTTGACCGATCTTGGAACCCGTCACTCACTTTTTATTTGGCGCCGCCATGGGCCGCGCCGGACTCAACCGCAAAACCGCACTCGCCACCGCCACGTTAACGCTGGGCGCCGAAGCCGCCGACCTCGACGTCCTCAGCCGCTTCGGCGGTTCCGCCTTCGCCTTAAACCATCACCGCGGCTTCACTCATTCTTTCCTGGGAGTGCCGCTGGTGGCCGCCGTGGTCGTGGGCTTCGTCTATTTTCTCTGGCTCCTGCGCGGTCGCAGAACCCGCAACCCTAACCTTCCTCCGCGCTGGGGACTGCTCTTCGCCTATGCCTGCCTCGCCGCCCTCAGCCATATTCTTCTCGACTTCACCACCAGCTACGGAGTGCGTCCATTCTGGCCGTTTTCCGAACGCTGGATTTCCTGGGACATCGTTTCCATCGTCGAGCCCGTCCTCTTGGTCGCGCTCATTCTGGGCCTGATTCTGCCCGCATTGTTTGCGCTCATCAACGAAGAAATCGGCGCGCGCGACAAAAGCCCGCAGGCCAAGCCGCAGGGAAGACTGGCAGCGACTCTCGCTCTGCTCGCTGTCTTCGCATACTGGGGACTATGCGACTACGAGCATCGCCGGGCCGTAGCCGCGCTCCAGTCGCGCAATTACCAGGGAGCCGATGCGATTCGAGTTTCCGCGTATTCCTACATGACGAATCCGTTCCGCTGGCATGGCGTGGTGGAAACGCCCGCTTTCTTCGCCACTATGGACGTCGATTCGCTCGCTCCTGAAGTCGATCCCGAAGGCCGAATGCGGATTCGCTACAAGCCGGAAGAAACGGCCGTCACATTGGCCGCGAAGAAAACCTACCTTGGACGCGTGTACCTGAGCTGGGCCCAGTATCCCGTAACCGAACAGCTACAGAACGATCCAGGGGACGACACCGGCGCCGCCTATGTGGTGCGATTCCGCGATCTCCGCTACGACTACCCCGGACGCAGCGGCCGCGCCACCCTTGGGGCGACGGTCTTTCTGACCCGCGATCTGCAAGCCGTGGAGGAACGGTTCGGGATCAGGAACAACGGCACGAAGACGCGGTGACGGCCATAACCCTGCGGCCAGGATTGACAATGAGAGGGTGACCAGCGACCGGCTGATCACCCTCTCGAGCCTGCCGTACAAGCGTCCTCAGAACGTCAAGTGCAGCGCCATCTGGACAAAGCGCGGGCTGCCGATGGTGTGCTGCAGAGTGCCCAGATTGCCCGAGGGCGGGCAAACGTAAGCCCCGGTACTGGCAACGCACGGCGTAAACCATGGGGTGCCGTAGCTCGCTCCGTACTGCGGTGGGTTCGCGTAGTAAGGATTGAACGAAACATCGTTGCTTGGAATGTCAAAGCTCGGATGATTGAAGATGTTGAAAGCAACCACCTCGTACTTCAATGCCATCCGTTCGCTGATGGCGAAATTCTTCGACAATCCAAAGTCAAATCGGTTCTGGAAGGGTCCGCGGAAAATGTTGCGACCCCCCGAGGTATAGGGAGTTTCGTAGTTATCGCACACGCCGCTCACGGGGTCGCATAGTGGCACACCGCTTGCGCCCGGCGCGATCGGCGCGGGAATGCCAAAGGCCGCGGGGTTCAACACCGGTTTCGCGCCGTTGATTCCCGTGGTTCCCTGCAGAACTGGATTCGTCGCCGTCGCGCCAACGCCACCGACGGGAACAATGGGATTGGTCACTGCGTCCTGGCCGCCGCCCCAGTAGAGGCTGGCCGCTCCACCGGTGAAATCAATCACGCTGTATGGCTGACCGCTTTGCAGCACGGTCACTCCGTTGAAGGCCCAGCCGTTGACCAGTTGCTTCTCCCAGCCGTGGGCCGCGGCCCGCGACGGGAGTTCGTAATGGTAGACCACGGTCCAAACATGCGTGCGGTCAAAGTCCGAGTTACCATACGCCGACCTCGGATTATTCGGATCGTTCCCGTTAAAGAAAAGACCCAGCCCGCTCTGCTCGTCCAGTGTGTGCGAATACGTGTAGGAACCGGAAATCTGCAGTCCGTGGCTTAATCTCTTGGTCACGTTGAATTGCAGAGCAGCATAGTTCGACATCCCCGCTGCTCGATAAAAGGTCGAGTTCGGATCGTAACCAATGTAAGGAGCGCGCAAGGCGGCGTTGCCCGTTCCGAAGCCATCCACAAGTGCGTTCGTTGTACCTTCAGCGGCCAGAGCCTGCGACGCGGGAACTGTCGCCAAGTTCGCAGGAGTACACGCTTCATAGTAGATAACACCGCAGTTCACGTTGTAGCCGAAAGAATAGTTCTGCTGGTAGGGGCCGCCCGCCAGCAACGGTTTCTGCGGCGTGGCAATCTGCGCCTGATTGAACGGCAGAGGAATCGTTTCGTGCACACCATGGTTGCCCACGTAACCGAGCGTGAACACCAGATCGTTCCTCGGCTGCCATTGCAGATCGAGCGTCCAGTTCTCCGAGTACGGCAGTTTGTTCCTGGGATCGTATCCTGCAAACAGAAACGGACCGCATCCCGACTCTCCAATCGAAGCACAGTAGTTGGTGTTCTGGCCAAGCAACAGGTTCGCATTCGGCAACAAAGCCTGCACCTGCGACAGGTTGGCGGGAGGCGGCGGTGGTGCCGACGAACCAAAGGGCTGCCCGAATGACCCGCCTGAAACCGCGTAGAAAGGAACCACAAACGGTTCTGCCACTGTCACTCCAAACGGCCCACTAACGCCGCCACCGGCGCCGGGTGAAAATTCAGTGAAATACTCTCCCCGGTCAAGGTACATACCGTATCCGGCGCGAACCACAACGTTGTGCAGAAACGATGGGCTGTATGCCAGCCCGATCCGCGGAGCAAATCCCCATTGCCGCCCCGTGAGCGTCGAATTGCTCACGCCTTTGGTGCCGAAGGTTTTGTTGTTTCCGGCAATCACCAGTCCAATGTTCTGGATCGTGTCACTCGCAACGTCGTACGAATAATTCTGCGGATAGAAGTTGGTGAGATTCCCGTTTTTCTCATACAGAGGTCCGTCCCAGTCCCACCGCAACCCAATGTCCATCGTCAGGTTCGACCTCACTCGAACGTTGTCCTGGACATAAGCGCCCATCTGCTTTGAGCGGTAGTAGCGGCTGGTCGCGCCGCTCAGCACCTGCGACGGATCCTGTCCCGAGCAACCAGTCGTGTTCGGACCGCAAACCTGACCCGTCAGGAACCCGGGGAAATCTTCGAACGTGACGCGGGCCACAGAATTGTTCTTGTTGATTACATTCAGCTGGGCATACGTAAAGTTCATTCCCGAGGAAATCGAATGGCGTCCGCGCACCCACCTCACATCGGTCGAGAACTGGGCACTGTTCTGATAGAAACCGGCGTTCGCAAAATTGTTGAGCGGGCCGATCCCCAGCGAATTGTTGATGCCGTCACCGGGGGGGGGCACGAAGGTGTCTTCGTTCTTAATGGCGATCCCCGGAAATAGATTTGTCCCGGGAATGCTGATTCCCATTGCAGAGGGCGCCACGAACTGACTCGTCGAGGCGTAGTCGCTCATCCGTAGGAATCCGACCCGCTGCTCCCACGTAAAACTCGGCGTAAGTGCAGTCGTATTATCCAGCGAAAACGTTTGGCTCCCGGCGCTGAGCTGCTGTGGAAAGCCAAGCAGCGTGCTCTGCGCAAACGGCGTGGTGTTCGGGTCCCGCTGGTAGTAATATTTCGCCGCCAGGCGGTCTTTCGAGCTGAAGTTGTAGTCCACGTTGCCGTTGACTTGGTCCGCCGTGAAATGTGATTTCGGACCGAGAACGATGGCATCTCCTCCCAGCGTTCGCAGGTTTTTCAGAGCAGTTGGGTCAGTAACTGCGTTCGGAACCCACCAGGTCCCGTCCGGAGCCTTCTGGGTCATAATCGCCAAGGCTTGGGCGGTTACCTGGTTGGCTTGAACATTCACGGTGCACGGAGGGTTCGTCCCTGTGCCGCAGCTCGGAGTGTTGAAGTTGTAGTTGGCAAGGTCCGCCAGTCCCTGGGCCGTGCGGTTGCTGTCGGTCAGCCCCGGCGGTACGGCCGCGATCGAACTTGCCAGCAACTGGTCACTGACGCGTTGCGCCTGGTAGGACGCGAAGAAGAACAGCTTATCTTTCTTGATCGGACCGCCGATGTAGCCACCGTCTACATTGCGGTGCATTTGGGGCTGCGGCAACTGGTTAAAGTTGAAGAACCATTCATTCGCATTCCAGCCTGTCTGCTGGTGATAGGCGTACACCCCACCGTGCAGTTGGTTGGTTCCAGCCTTCGTGATGGTAACGATCTGCGCGCCACTGTTGGCGCCCTGCGAGGCATCGTACATCGCCGAGTTCACGTGCATTTCCTGGATTGTCTCCGGCGGCGGCGAAGGCAAAGCTTGGCCGATCGCACCGTAAACCGTAGTACTGGTCGCAATTTCTCCGCTCGGGTTATTACCGTTTCCGTTTTCTCCGATGTTGACCGCCACCCGGCTCGATGTCACCTGACTGGTGGATTTGCCACTGAACAAGTTGTTCGCATTCACGCCGTTAATCATGAAGCTGTTGCTGGTGTCGCGCTGGCCGTTGGACCAGATCGCCTGGTTCCCCAACCCGGCGTTGGTGCCGGCGGTGTTCAGCAAATCGGCGCTGACGCCGGGGCTTAGGATCGCCAACTGGGTGAAACTGCCCGTGCCGAGCGGCGTCTCCATGATCTGCACTTCATTCAACGTGTATCCGGTGGTCGTATCAGTCTCGTTCAGCAGCGGCGTCGCTTCCACGGTCACAGATGCCGAAACCAAACCTGGCTTGAGTTTGGCGTTGATCGTCGCGGTGCGATTCCCCTGTACGATGATCTGCGGGTGGACGTCCGTTTCAAAGCCATCCTTGATGAACTTGACCTCGTAGGTGCCGATGGGCAGGTCAGCGATGCTAAACGAGCCATCGGACTTGCTGGTAGCAGTGATTTCGAGGTTGGTGGCCAGGGCGCGGGCTTTGACGGCCGCTCCCTGAATCACGGCGCCGGTGCTGTCGCTGACGGTGCCGTTCATCGAGCCTAGAGTCTGCTGGGAAACGGCGATCGACGACCAGAGCGGGAGCAGGATGATCGCCAGGAGCAGGTGAAAACAGCAAGGGAGAGAAGCAGCGACACGACCACGCAGAGTAATCACGGAGGACGCCTCCTGGGTTGAGCCACCGTTATAGCAAACGTGGTCCCGAGGTTCAAGGATCGATCTCGGAAAAACGATGAAATATTTGTGAATTGTTCTTGGGATTCCCGGCTGTCTGAATCGCGGATGTCGCGGGATTCCGGGGCCGCGTCGGCGTGTCGAATCAGGACGGGCGCTTTTTCTCCACTTGGCTAAATTCACCCCTCGCTTGACCCGCGGCATCCGCTCGCGCAACAATCTTAGGTGGCTCCTTAACGAGGTGATCATGCTGGCTTACGTATTTGTGCTCTTCGCGGTCGCAGTGCGGTTCCTGCCGCACCCCCTGGCGTTTACTCCGGTGGCGGCGGCGCTGCTCTATTTTGGGGCGCGCGGTTCGCGACGCCAGCTGTGGGTGCCCTTGGCCCTGTTGGCTGCATCGGACGTCATCCTCACCCGGTTCGTGTATTCCTATCAATTTTCCTGGGACCATTTCGTGACCTGGGCGTGGTATGCAGCGATCCTGTGGCTGGGCACGGGTCTGCGCGAAAACACCGGCTGGCTGCGGGTTGGCGGAGCCGCGCTGGCCAGTTCCGTTTCTTTCTTCGTGGTTAGTAATTTTGCCGTCTGGGCATGCTGGGCCATGTATCCCAAGACCCTGGCTGGACTGATGACGTGCTACGCCGCCGGCCTGCCGTTCTTCCGGCGCGGAATCGCGGGCGACATGCTCTTCACCGCGGTCATGTTCGGATTGCCGGCAGCCGTCGCCGTGATCAGTCGCTCCGTTCAGAAGCCGCACGGAATCGCAGCCGCGTAATCGGGCGTGGCCCTCGATCACGAGCCTGGAAGACGAAAACGGACCAATCTGGAATGTTGGCTAAGCCTGGAGTTCTACTGCGTATCGAAGGAGCGGCCCTTTTTGCGCTCAGTTTGTACCTCTACCATGTCACGGGAGCCGGCTGGGGATTGTTCTTCCTGCTGTTCCTGTGGCCTGACCTGTTCATGCTGGGCTATCTCGCCAATGCGCGGCTGGGTGCGAGTCTCTACAACTTAGCGCATATCGTTGCCTTCCCCGTTGCACTCGCGGGAGTTTCGTTTGCCCTGCATTGGACGAGAGCGTTGCCGTTTGCGCTGATCTGGCTGGCGCACATTGAAGGGGATCGCGCGCTTGGTTATGGGCTGAAATATGCAACCTTCTTCAAAGACACCCACCTGCAGAGAGTGAACGCCTAGCCGACCAAACGAGTCTCTTCCGAGCGCATTTCGGGGGCCGTATTTTTCCGTGCCCGCCGCCAGATCAGCCACCCCGCCGCCAGCGCTCCTACCCCCACCAGAACCCACACGTAGTGATGGGCGAAAAGGCTCCCGGCCAGCGTCACAATCTCGGGACCGAACCAGAGCGTCAGCAGCGCCTCGATCAGAAAGCGCACGAACCGTCCGGCAAAGATGGCCAGCAGAAAATGCGCGAAGTTCATCTCAAACGCCGCCGCTGCCAGCACCACAATCTTGAAAGGCGCGGGCGGCGGCAACATGGCCGGAAACATCAGCGCCCAGAATTCATGCCGATCGAAGGAGGCGTGAATCTTCTGGAAACGCTCCGCCGAAAGCCGCTTGCGCAACAGCACCTCGCCGCCCGTGTACCCGATCACGTAAAGAACGATGCTTCCGAGCGCCGACCCCACCGAGCCCAGCAACACATACAGCAGGAAGCGCGAGCGATCGTGGTACACATAGCCAACGAAAATCGCATCCAGCGGCAGGCCCATGAACGACCCGTCCACCGCCGCAAAGGCGAGCATCCCCCATGGGCCCAGAGGCGCAAGCACGTGCTTGATCCACTCGCCATAGGCGTGGACAAAATGTTTGAGCTTGTTCAAGTCGGTAAGACCAGTTTACGCGAGAAGGAGGAGAGCAGTCGTTGGTCGTTCGTCGTTGGTCGTTGGCAAAAACCATCTTCTGCAAGCTGTGGGGCGGCTACGGGAGGCAAACCGGAGCGGTTGGCGAACGACTAACGACCAGCGACCAACGACTGATTTCTTGCCGACGACCATCGACTAACGACCGCCATGCGCCGTCCTCCCCGCAATCAACTCCAGCGCATGGGGGAGCAAATCCATCACCGACTCCAGCGACTCGACCGCCCCGGCCGGACTGCCCGGCAGATTCAAGATCAGGCTCGTTCCCCGGACGCCGCACACCGCACGGCTCAACGCCGCGAAGCGCGTCTTGCGCGCTCCCTGCATTCGCATCTGCTCCGCGATCCCTTCTACCAGCCGGTCGCACACCGCGCTGGTCGCTTCCGGCGTCACGTCGCGCGGAGCGATTCCCGTTCCGCCCGTGGTCACGACCAGCCGGGCCAACCGCGATAACTCAATCAGTTTTTCCTGGATCGCGGCGCGCTCATCGGCCACTACCCCGCGCGCCACTACATGAAAATTGCGCCGCTCGAGCGCTTCCGCCACGGCGGGACCGGAGAGGTCCACCTTTTCACCGCGCGAACACGAATCGCTGACTGTCAGCACCGCCGCGGATGTCCCATGCAACGCCGCTTCAGGTGTCGAGGAGGACATCTTCACCCTCAGCCGCCGCGTCCCGCTGCGATTCGTCCAGCAGCCGCAATCCTTCCATCAACAGGCCTTGCGTATTCAGAGTCGTCGTTTCCTGCGAAGACTTGCCGTTGAAATCAATCTGGAAATTTCCTTCCGTCCAGCGCAGCACCTTGAAAACCGCTTCGTCTCCCGTAATCGGGCCATACATGGCGTGCTTGGCCTGTCCCTGCATGAAATAGATCTCGCATTTTTCGTTATTATTGCCATTGGTCATGGTGAGCAGACAACTCTTGCGTCCCATCTCGAGCGATTGCACCAGGTCAATCACGTTCATCTGCGACAGGCTGCCGCGCAGCATGCCATCGGTTGACGCTGCCTTGCTCAGTTTCTCCAGCGCGATCCGGTCCACCACGCGCTTGATTTTGTGCGTGGCATCTTTCAGAAAGAAAGGTTTTTCCAGATAGTCTTCGATCGGATCCTGCATCGACAAGCGTTCGCTGATGTCGGCCTTGCTGGCCATCAGGATCACCGCGATCCCGGCCGTTGCCGGCCTCGCCTTCAGTTTTTCCAGCAACTGCCGCCCATCCATGCCCGGCATGCGGTAGTCGCTGATCAGCACATCCGGAAGATCATCGACCGCCTTCAACATCGCGTCGGCGGCGTCGGTCGCGACCGTGACCTCGCCCAACGCCGAGAGCGCCTGCTGCAGCATCCCGAGCACCATCGGGTTGTCGTCCACCAGCAGGATTTTGACGTCAGTCGCCATAGATCAAATTGCCTGAAAAAGATCAATTGCTGGAAAACTATTTCCGCTTGCCGCGTCTCCGGTAGTCTCCGCTCTTGCCGCCCGACTTCCGCTCCAGCACCACTTCCCGGATTTCGATGCCTTTATCGAGCGCCTTGCACATGTCGTACACGGTCAGCGCCGCCACGCTGGCCGCGACCAGCGCTTCCATCTCCACGCCTGTCTCTGCCGTAGTCTTTACTTTTGTGGCAATAGAAACGCCATTCTCGCACACGCGTAGGGTCACAGCAATGTGCGACAGCGCTACGGGATGGCACATCGGAATCAACTCCGAGGTCCGCTTCGCCGCCATGATTCCCGCCGTCCGCGCTACCTCCAGCGGGTCGCCCTTGGGATTTTCCGGCAGTGCCCGCAAGACTTCGGGCGACATCACGACGAAGGCGCTCGCCTCGGCTTCTCGCGCCGTTCGCGCTTTCCGCGACACGTCCACCATGCGAGCCTGGCCCTGCGCGTCGTAGTGGGAAAGTTTTTTCGTCATTGCTAACAGGTTATCGTACATGCCCCCTGAGCTGCGTAGAGGCCGCTTCTTCATCGCATCAATAACGACACCCATTCTCCCGCCTCGATCCGCTCGCGGTCCGGTGGAATCACAACATAGCAGTTCGCGCGCGCCAGCGTCGCGATGTCGCCTGACCCTTGCCACTTGGCCAGTTCCACTTCCGCATTCTCAAATTCTCCCGAGAGCACGGCCGGAAGAAACCGCTTCAAGCCTGTCTTGGTCCGGATCTCCGACTTGAGCCGCGCGCGAAGAAAGATCAACCGTTGCGGCGCCATCCCCGCCAGCGCTTCGATCATCGGCCGCGCGAACAGTTCGAAAGTCACCATGGTCGACACCGGATTCCCCGGCAGCCCAAAGAAGTATTTCTTGTGTGGCGCGGACACTCCTGTCCGCGCTGACGACGGTTTCGCTGCCAACACGCGGACAGGAGTGTCCGCGCCACACGAACCGAACACGATCGGCCGCCCGGGTTGAATCTCGGCTCCCGTAAAATAAAACTCCGCCTTCAAGTCCGCGAGAACCTGTTCCACGAGATCGTACTTCCCCATGGAGACGCCGCCGGTCAGCAGCAGCAGATCGCAGCGCAGTCCTTCTTCGATCAGCGACCGCAGCCGCTCCCGTTCATCCGGGGCGATCTTGAGACGCACCGGCTCCGCGCCCGCATTCAGAACTTGCGCCGCCAGCGAATACGAATTCGAATTTCGTATCTGTGCCGGACCGGGCGCCGCGTCAATCTCCACCACTTCGTCGCCGGTCGAAAGCACGGCCACGCGCGGCTTGCGGAAGACTTGCACGCGGCTTTTGCCGGCCGACGCGGCAATCGCAATGCCCGCGTGGTCCAGCCGCTGTCCGCGATCGAGCAACCGTTGTCCCGCGCGCGCTTCCGCCCCGCGCGGAACAAAGTTCTCACCGGGTTGCACGCTGCGTTGAATCTCGACCGACTTCCCCGCCGCAACTGTGTATTCCACCATGACCACCGCGTCCGCCCCCGCCGGCAGCGGAGCCCCGGTCATGATTCCAACCGCCTGCCCGCGCCCGACCGCGCACCCCCCCGGCTCCGGCCAGTCGCCCGCCTTCACCTCGCCCACCACTTCCAGCCGCACCGGAACCTGCGCCAAGTCCGCCGCCCGCACCGCATATCCATCGCGAGTCGCCCGAGCAAAAGGAGGAAAGTCGCGGTCCGCCACAATCCCGTCCGCCAGCACTCGCCCCGACGACGCCAGCAGATCCACCGTCTCCGCGTCTCGCGGGCCCATGCCGGCTGCATGCTGCTCGACCAGGTGGCGAGCCTCTTCAAAGCTCACCACGCGAGCCGTAGGCGCTACGGAAGGGTTGGAAGAAGACATGCAGGAATCATACCGCGTTGAATGAGGGCGAAAGAAGACAGTGAGAATGGTTGTTTCTGAGAACTGAGAACCGAGAACTAATTCAACGCGCCAATTCCTGCCCCAGGACGGTCGCATTGCTGGCGAAGCAAAGGCCGGTTTCCAGGTCGACCAGGCCGGAGCGAACCAGTTTCGCGATCTCGCCATCGAAGTGCTGCATGCCCTCGTTTTCGCTGGCTTTGATCGCGTCCAGCAGGGTGCGGCCCGCGCGCTCGCCCTGCTCCACGCAATCGCGCGTGCGCGAGTTGGATTTCAAGATTTCGACTACGGCGAGACGGTCACCGCCATCGGTGCGGGGGATCAGCCTCTGCGCAATGATGTAGCGGAAGGTTTTGGCGAGGCGCTCTCGAACGGATTGCTGTTCGGCAGCCGTGAACGTACCCACGATGCGTTCCACCGTCTTCGAGGTATCGACGGTGTTCATGCTGGAAAGAACGATGTGGCCGTTTTCGGCGGCCTCGAGAACAATCTCCAGCGTCTCCCGGTCGCGAATTTCGCCCACCATAATCACCCGCGGCGCCTGGCGCAGCGCCGCCCGCAGCGCCATCGTGAAATTCGGCGCATCGCTGTGCAACTCGCGCTGGTGCACCGTCGATTTCTTGTGATTATGCAAGAACTCAATCGGGTCTTCCACCGTCAGAACGTGATAGCAATATTCGCTGTTGATACGGTCAATCAAGGCGGCAAGCGTCGAAGACTTGCCCGATCCGGTCCCGCCCGTCACCAGGATGATCCCGTTGCGGACCTTCGCCGCCTCTTCCAATTGCGCGGGCAGATGAAGTGAACTGAACGTAGGAATGACGGTCGGAATGACGCGCATCACAATCGCGCAACTTCCGCGCTGGATAAAGACGTTGACGCGGAACCGGGCCATTCCCGGCAATCCGTAAGAAACGTCGCACGAGCCCTGCTCGCGAAGCGTATTGACGGCCTGCTTATTGTTGCCGATCAGATCGGCTGCGATGCGGCGCGTGTCATCCGCTGAAAGCGTGCTGCTGCCGGTGATTTCGACCGCCGTAAGCTGTCCGTGAATCTCCACCTGGGGCGGCCGTCCCGGCGAAAAAACTAGATCGCTGACTTTGTCAGATGCACGCAACATGCCGGCCAGCAGCACCGGCGTCGGGATCGAGCCCGTTCCACTGACGCCCTCGAAGGCAATCGCAATCGGGGAATTCCCCGGAGCAGCCATTCCACACACTCCCAGTTATCAGCATTGGTGCCACAGGGGGAGAAACGTCACAAAGCTGGAGAAACCTACACCTTGAATGTAACGCGGATGTGCGGAACCGCGAAGGACAAGTAGGTCATAGACCTCGGTAACTGAAGGGCAGTTCTCAGTTCCCAGTTCTCAGTTCTCAGAAACACCAAGCGGCGTGTTAGCTGAGAACTGGGAACTGAGAACTGAGAACTGATTTTACGCTATTTCTTCACTGGTTTCTTCTTCGTTGTTCCAAAGCCGGTTTCCACGGCTGCGCCGATGCTGGCCAGCATGGCCTTGGCCCCTTCAGCGAACGGACCGTTGGGCTCGAGCTCAAGATACTTCTGAAAAGCCTCAGCTGTACCAGGGGGCGCGATTACCTTGCCGTCCGGTCCGATGGTTTCCTTGCCGATCAGGTTTACACCCTTCTGATAGTAGGCTGCGGCTTTGGTTGGATCGGCGGCGATCACTTTGTCCCATACCGCAATTGCATCGTCCGCCCTGCCCGCATTGGTAAGAACAGCGCCCTCGTTGAACAGGTACGTAGCCGAGTGAGCCGGATCCAGTTGAGCCGCCTTGCTATAGTTGGCCATGGACTCATCAATCTTGTGGGCCTTCGAATAGGCCTCGGCAAGGTTGTTATAGTAGGCGGCCATTTTCACATTGTTTTCGGGGTCTTTCTGTGCCGCGTCCGAGGCGCCGCGCAGCTCAATTGCCTTCTCGTAATGGGTTGCGGCCATTTCGTAGCGCTTCTGTTTTTCGGCGGGATCGGTCTGCTTGGGCGCCGACAAGCGGTAGGCGTCTCCGAGTTTGAACCAGATCAGATCGCGGGTACTGTCGATCTGGTTGGCTTCGCTCAGGGTGGCGATGGCGGTCTCGAAATCGCCGGCGTCAGAAGCTGCTTTGGCCGCGGCAAGTTTTTCGTTGAGCGTGCCGACGGTTTTCTTTTCGGCTTCCGCTTTGGCGAGAGCCTCCTTTGCCTTCGCCGCTTGCTCAGCGGTCATTCCCTTTCCCTGGATAGCGGCCGACTGTTCTTTCTTCAGGTCGAGGTCTAGCGGCGTTTCGTCAAGGCCCACAGTGACGTTATTGACGTGCCAGAGTTCTTTGCCGTCTTTGCTGAGCTTAACGTTGTACTTGCCGGGAACGATGCCGAGCGAGAAGTACTCGCCCTTGTTGTTGGTTTTAAGCTTGTAGACGTGGCCGGACTCGGTCCCGGTCCACTCCACTTCGCCCTGTGCGATCGGTTTCCCTTCGATGTCCTTGCAAGTTCCCTTCACGGTGCCCGTGGTTTGTGCGAACGCCAGCGGAGCGGAAATGCCCACGGCGAGCAAGAGCAGCAGGGGAAGGATGAAATATTTCTTCATGTTTTAGCCTCCCGGCAATGAATCTGAATTTTAAGACCTTTATGAAACCAGTTCTACCTCAATCGGACGGCGGATTCCGCATACGGAATGGGATCTTCCGCGCCCGCTTCGTGAAACGCGCGCAAGCGGAGCACACAACTGTCGCAAACCCCGCAGGCGCGATCTTCACGCTGATAGCATGACCACGTTAAATCGAAGGGGGCCTTCAATTCAAGGCCAAGCGTCACAATCTCGCGTTTACGCATCGCAATGAGCGGCGTCACCACGTGGATCGATCCTTCCTTTGTGCCCGCTCTCACCACCTCATTGAACGCTCGATAATACTCCGGCCGGCAATCGGGATAGCCGGAACTATCGGGCTCGACCGCTCCGATGTAGACCTTTTCGGCTCCCAAAACTTCCGCCCAGCTGACGGCAACGGCGAGAAAATGGGCATTGCGGAAGGGAACGTAGGTGACGGGGACGCCTGCGGTCGAACTGGTGCCGATGCCGTGCGCTTCGGGAACGGCAATGTTCGGATCGGTGAGGGCGGATCCTCCGATCGCGTGCAGAGCCTCATTGCGCACCAGCAGCCGGTCGCGAATTCCAAGCCGGTCACAGATGCTTTCGAAGGAACGCCGTTCACGCTGCTCGGTGCGCTGTCCGTAGCTGACGTGGACAGCGGCGGCCTGGTGGTCGCGCGCCGCGAGCGCCGCACACACGCAGGAATCCATGCCACCGCTCAGCAGGACTACGGCGCGGTTTGGGGTGGCGGGCGAGGGCATGGGTCGATTGGGAAGCGTTGACGCTCCCCTATGATTTTATGACAGAGGAGGAGCTATCGGATGATCGAGTCATCGGGTCATTGAAGTTCAAAGGCTTTCGCTGAGCGGATGACCAGCGATGGCCCTATTCGTAGCGCAAACTTTCGACGGGGTCGAGTTGGGAGGCGCGGATGGCGGGGAGGGTGCCGAACAGGATTCCGACGAGCGAAGAGACGACGATGGCAATGATGGCAGAGAGGCCGGAGATGGGGATGCGGTATTCCGTGAAGAAGCGGACGGAGAATGGGATGGCGAGTCCGACGACGATGCCGATGACGCCGCCGATGAGGGAGATGAGGATGGCTTCGGAGAGGAACTGAAAGCGAATCTCGCGGTTGGTGGCGCCCATGGCTTTGCGGATGCCGATCTCGCGAATGCGGGCGCTGACGGTGGCCAGCATGATGTTCATGATGCCGATGCCGCTAACCAGAAGAACGACCAGCGAAACGGCGAGCAGGACGATGGTCATGGCCGTGGCGATGCGGTCCATCATGGCCAGCACCGCCGCGAGATTCTGCACGTTGTAAACGGATTCGGCCCGGTGGCGCGACTGGATGACGCGTTTAATTTGCGCGGTGGCTGCGATCACCATGGAGGAATCTGCCATGGAGAAGTAGGCCAGACTGACGGAGGGAGTCTCCACGAAATAGCGGCTGACCGAGTACGGGATCAACATCGTGTTGTCTTCTATCTCCGTCTGGCCGAAAGTTTCGACGCGCTCCTTGAAGGTTCCAATCACGGTAAATGGCAGTCCGGTCAGCTTGATGACCTGGCCGACCGCTCCTGCCGCAGAACCGTAGATTTGGATCGCCATCCTTTCCGTGATCAGGGCAACTTTGTTGTGAGCCAGGGAATCGTCGTTGTCGAAAAAGCGGCCGGAAGGGATGACCAAGTTGCGCACGCGCAGATACTCGGGAGCGACCCCGAGAATCGTGACATCTTTTTCCTTGCCGTTGCCAGCAGGAATTCGATCCGATAGCCGGACGATCGGCGAGGACGCGGCAATGCCCGATACCTCCTGTTGCACGGCCGCCAGGTCCTCCATGGTGAGCGGGTCCGGGGTGGAACCGCTGATGTGTTGCGGGCCACCCTGATACTCGGCCCAGATCTCATTGGTGCCAATGGCCTGGATCTGGTTGAGCGCATACTGGCGTCCGGTCATACCGATAGTGACCACCAGGATGAGCGACGCGGTGCCGATCACCATGCCCAGCGCAGTCAGCGCGAACCGGACCTTGTTGCTGCAGAACGTCTCGTAAGCGAAGCTGAAGATCTCGCCGAGCGCAAGTTGAGGGCGTCCGTTCGGGATCGTTGCCGTTGCAGTATTCATCTGCCTGGTTAGATGCTACGGAGCCTAGCGTCAACGCGCAAGAGCCGCGCCAATATCTCCGCTTCAGAGCCAGTCGGCGGCAGAGGGGTGAAGGATTGGTGCTCCGCAGTTTCGCTTGCTACACTCAAGCATCTTCGCAAGGGAAAGCTGACGATCTGATTCGCGATTGGTTTCGCCGCAATAAACCCTCGCCTTGGCTGACGGCGCTTTGGTTTGCCGCCCTTCCCTCGGTGGCGGGGATGTTTATTTTTCTGCCGGAGAATTGCTGGGACCTGCGGGTTTCGAGCGAGGCGATGCACTACCTGCGGACGGGACTGGACCCGTACGCGGCGAGCATCGCGCACCAAAAGGCGGAGGCTGCGCTCGGGCATCGCGTGTTCCTTTACTGGTATCCGCCGGTCTCAATCGAGTTTCTGAAGTTGCTGAACCTTCTTCCGGCGCTGCTGCGGGCGGCGATCTTTTGGATGGTTTACGCGGTGGGTTTCTGGTTGCAGTTGTGGGCCGGTTCGCGATTCGCGCTACCCGCCGAACAGCATATGCTGCGCTTCGTTTTCCCGTTGGTGATGTTCTTCCCCGCCTTCGTGCCCAGCGACACCTTGCTGAGCGGCAATCTTGCCATCCCCATCTACGGTGCGATGCTGGCGGCAGCAGTGCGGGGATGGCGCGAAGAACGCTGGGGAGTGTACTGCGCGGTGGTGGTGGCGGCCTCTTTGTTGAAACCGCCCATGCTGGTATGGCTGGCGGTTCCCCTGCTCCTTGGTGCGGCGCAACTGGTGCCGGCGATCGCGGTAGCGCTCTGCGGCATGGGGCTGTTCGCCCTGCAGAAGTTCCTATGGCCCCAGCGTTTCGCCGATTTTATGGCCTGCGTCCGCTACGCGCTTCCCCTGGAGATCAATTACAGCATCGCCGCGATGTTTGGTAAGTTCCTGAAATTTATAGGACATCCTTCAGACCGCGGAGCGATGGCATTCTACATCGCAGTTTCTTTGGCAATGTTCGGAATGCTGCTGTATTTTGCGCGGGAATTCCGGCGGAAAAACGTAGCGGGGCAGAACTTCGCGGCGGTGGTGCTGGTGTCAACCGCGCTGTTCGCGCTGCGGCTAAAGGAATATGACCTGCTGCCGGTGACCATCCCGATGGCGCTGATCGTGCTTCGTGGGGTGCGGGACCCGGTGGCGCGGATCATGCTTATCCTCGGGGCGGTCGCCGTCGGCGCCGCGCTGATCACAGACCGTGTAACGGCCGTGGACACCATCTCGGTCGTGACGGTGTTCCTGGTAGGAGTGTACGGGCTGAGTACCGAAGCGCGGGCCTCGCGCGCGGTCCGCCGGCACGAAGAAGTCGCCATTGCGTAGAGACGGGGCTTGCCCCCTCCCGCCGCAGCAGATTGGCAGACTGCCAGTCGTTGCTTCATTCCAAGCGGCAAACGGCCAGCTCAGAGTTCTGGTACGGGCAGATCAAGCCGTCGCGCTGCCGAGTGCCAACCACGACCCAGCTCACCCCGAAGTCCGGCCGCAGACGCTGAAAGTCAGCCGCCTGAAAAGACGTCCAGCCATGAAGAGCCTGAACCTGCTGCCACCATTCCTCGGCCAGCCTGGGAGCAATGGTCACAGCCCCCGGATCTTTGATCCAATCGGCCATCCGGCTGCGTTCGGCGATCGCGCGAAAGCCATGTTCGTCTTCCCCCGGCAATTCCATATAGCGCGGGTCGAGCGCGAACCAGGCATCCCGGGGCGTGTTTTGCCGAATCCACAGGAAGCTCTCGACCCACGGGTTTCTCGTGGCGGCGCCGGGCCATTCCACGTGAGGAGTTGACGGAAACAACGCCCGCTGTGCATAGAACATTCCCGCACTCAGAGGCAGGAAGAGCAGCAGTAATAACCACCGTTTCGTGCCGTGCTGGAGCGCGAACTCGGCCAGCAAGCCTCCACCAAACAAAATCAGGAGAATGTAAACCAGATGCAGACTGCGCAGGGGCTGAAACTCGGCTAGGAAAAATAGGCGGGGCACTAGCGAGATTAGAAATCCTGCCAGGAAAAACAGCGCGCCGAAGATTGTCGCCGCCTGGCTCAAGCGCGCAAGGACATCGAGTTTCCTCCGGCGCGCGACCCAGGAGAACCATCCGAGCAGTATCAGCGGCCCGATTGCGCCGAGCCATTCGTACCAGTGCCAGCGCGTGAGAAAAAGATAAGACCGCGTGCCCGCCGCCTCGTGATACGCGTTAGAAGTTACGGGCAAACCCAGGGCTGCGAAGGCGGAACCTGCCGTCCCCCGGCGCCAGCGGAGGGAGACATTCTGGGCGAGGAGCACGGCAAGATAGCACACGCCGAAGGCCGCCATCAGCGGGTGAAATACGAAAGCGAAAGCGAGCCAGAGCACGGAACGCACGGGTTTTCTTTCCAGCCAACCGGCCAGCGCCCAGAGGACCGCGAACGTCGCCAGCGCCCGCGGCGTCAAGTATTCATCGACGATGTAAAGGGCGGTTCCCGCCACCGGCAGGGTAAGAAGGCAGGCCAGCAAAATGACGCCACACCAGGATGCGAATTCCCTCGGAAAGCACAGGCGGCTGACGCGCCACGCCCCCAGCAGCAACAGATAGATGGACCCAGTGTGCACAAGCAGAAGCACCCAGTCCAGCGAAAGGTGCGATAAACGGACTAAGGCTGCGATGACGACAGGAAACGCGGAAAACCGTGTTTGCCCCGTAAACAAATGGGCATCGTGCGGGTAGAGGGCGGGATCGAGGGCGTGCTTGATCGCCGGAACGTAGATTTCAGCGTCTTCCACGTAGGGGTGGTAACTATGGAGGAAGACGGCGGCCAGGGTGAGGACCAGGAGGTAGAAGTAGGTTCGAATAGGAGTCGCAGCCAGCTCTGGAGAAGGCGCGTCGCCCATCACTTTTCCTCGTGGTACTCCATTTCGGTATTCACCTGCCAGATCGAGGATTTATCTTTTACTCCGGCAACGATGTTATCCACCGCCACCATGGCCGTGAGCATGGAATGGTCCTGGTTGTTGTACTTGTGCATCCCGTTCCTGCCAACCAGAAAGAGATTCTCGAAGCCGTCAAGGTATTTCCGCACTTCCTCGAAGCGGTCGTAGGTGCCGAAATATGCGGGATAAGTCTTGGGCATGCGGATGACGGTAGAGTCGAGCACATCGCTGCGATCGATGATGCCGATGTGGTCCAACTCCTGTTTGGCGAGCGCGGCCATTTCCTCGTCACCCTTCTTCCAGAGGTCGTCGGTTTCGTAGCAGAAATACTCCACCCCGAGCCAAACCTGCTCCGGATCGGCCACCATGTAGTTGCTCCAGTTGTTGAAGATCTGCAGACGGCCAGCCCGGACGTCGGGCTCCTGGATGTAGATCCAGTTGTCATCGATGAGCTGGCGGGAGCCATCGTGCTGATCGTTGTGCGGAACGGCCTTCTGGCCGATTTTCAGCCGTTTCACCAGCAGGCCGACGGTGATGAAATCGCGATAGAGCAAGCCGTCGCTGACTTCACGCACATTGGCCGGAACCGTCGTGTGGAGCGAACGGATGAGTTCCTGGATGGGCATGGTCGAGAAAAAATAATCCCCTTCGAACTTCCGCTCGCGGCCCTGATCATCCACTCCTGAGACGGCCCGGATGCGCTCATCTTCGCAGTGAATCGCGCTGACGTTGAAGCTGGTCACAATCTCGCCGCCCATTTGGATGACTTTCCGGGCAACGGTTTCCCACATCTGCCCGGGCCCGAACTTCGGGTACAGGAATTGCTCGATCAGGGAAGTCTCGGTTCCCTTCTGAGCGACATCCGTACTCTTCTTCGCCGGCACCTTCAGGAAATGGAGGATCGCCTTGGTAATGGAGAGGCCCTTGATCCTTTGCTCTCCCCATTCGGCGCTGATCTGGTCGCAGGGCACTCCCCACACTTTCTCGGTGTAGTCCTTGAAGAACGTCAGATACAGTTCTCGCCCAAATCGGTTGATGAAAAACTGTTCG
Organism: uncultured Acidobacteriaceae bacterium; assembly: GCA_963767605.1. Classification (GTDB taxonomy): domain Bacteria; phylum Acidobacteriota; class Terriglobia; order Terriglobales; family Acidobacteriaceae; genus Acidiflorens. Next base: position 619,779 of record CAVYEP010000014.1, read on the forward strand.
AGATTGACGACGTCCTTTTGTGGAAACAACATGCTGCGTAAGTAGCTGAAGCCGATGCGCAACGTGCGCCGCAAGCCGAGCTGCACCAGGGTCGTCCGGGTCAGCTGAATGGGGTATTCGAAGAACTGGCGCAGGTAGTAGATGCGAGACCGGCGCTTGCGCAATAGCATGACCTCATCGGTGTTCTGAGGGTCGGGCCCAGCGCCGGTGCCCGCAATTTCTCGGCTCTGCCGCTGGTAGGTAATGTTCCCGGAACCGGCAGCTCTCGCTTCGAGCGGCAAGTGCTGCAACCACCAGTTCATGACACGGTCGCTTTTCGAGAAAAAGCGATGGCCGCCGAGGTCGATACGATTTCCCTTGTAGTTGACGGTTCGCGAAATGCCCCCCATGTAAGAGCTCTTTTCCAGAATTACGGGGATGACATCGGAACGGCAGAGCAATTCGTAGGCGGCGGTCAGGCCGGCAGGGCCGGCCCCGATGATGATGGCTCTTTTCTTCACGCGAGAGAGATTACAGTCATTGTCGATTGAACCTGGTCGATTGCACCTGGCAAGTCAACGCCCAGATGGCTGAGATAAACCACTATAGTAAGTCGGTGCGCTGACTTCCAACTTCTTGCCGGAGTCACTGAAGATCCGGGAGTTTGAGAGATGGGCCCGCTGGAGCGCGAACTGAAGCGTGGTACCGAGTACCCCCAGTCCGTATTGCACGCTGCGCCGGAAATTGATGGAGGAGGCTTCCTCGAAATACTTGGTGGGGCAGGAAACTTCGCCGATGCGGAACCCGAAGTAAACGCATTGGGCGAGCATCTGGTTGTCGAAAACGAAATCGTCGCTATTTTCCCCCAGGGGCAGGCGGGTGAGTACCTCGCGGCTGAAAGCGCGATAGCCGGTGTGATACTCCGACAACTTGACCCGCAGAAACAGGTTCTCAAAAGCGGTGAGCAGCCGGTTGAAGATGTACTTATAAAGGGGCATGCCTCCGCGCAACGCGGTGCCGCCGATGATGCGGGAACCAAGAACGACGTCATAGACGCCGTGGGCAATCATGCTCGCCATCGCCGTTACCAGCAGCGGCGTGTACTGATAGTCGGGATGGACCATGATGACAACGTCGGCGCCGGCGGCCAGCGCTTCGCGGTAGCAGGTCTGCTGATTGCGTCCATAGCCGTAGTTGCGGTCGTGAACGAACGACTGCAAGCCGAGCTGGTGCGCGACTTCGAGAGTGCGATCGGAGCTGTGGTCGTCGACCAGAATGCGGATATCGACCAGGCCTGGCAAGTCCCGAACCGTCGCTTCCAGCGTCTTTTCCGCGTTGTAAGCGGGTAACACGACGGCAATGCGTTTGCCGTTGATCATGCAGTGTTTTCCTCAAAGACTGAGTGAATCATAACCGTAAACGCTCAATTCTGCTGGAGCGAACTAGCCACCGTGGGGACGGGCCGCACTCGCCCATCCAAGGGTGCGTAGGGACGAGCCGCCCCGGCTGTCCAAGCCGAGCGCCGCTCGGCAGTTGCCTGTGGTCGCAGTAGTTTTGGAATCACCGCAAGTGCGAGGTGAAAAAAGTCGACGCACGGAGATTTTAAGGAGGTTGCGTTGGTAGACTATCGAACAGAGCCTGCCGCGTAGAGACTCCGGCGGTCACAACCAAGAATATGCCTCCTCGCACGTTGTTTGAAAAAGTCTGGGACGCGCACGTGGTCGCTGCTCCCGAAGGGCAGTCGGCGCTGCTCTATATCGATTTGCACCTGGTGCACGAAGTGACTTCGCCGCAGGCCTTCGACGGGTTGCGCGCGAATGGACGTCGGCTGCGCCAGCCTCTGCGCACGGTGGCAACCGTCGACCACAACATCCCAACCACTCCGCGGGGCCTTCCCATCGCCGACCCGATTGCGGCGAAGCAGATTGAAGCGCTGCAGAAGAATTGCCGCGAGTTTGGCGTTCCATTCTTCGATATGGACTCGGCCGAGCAGGGCATTGTCCACGTCATCGGCCCCGAACTCGGCATCACGCTGCCGGGGATGATGATTGTCTGCGGTGACAGCCATACCTCGACGCACGGCGCGTTCGGATCGCTGGCATTCGGCATTGGCACGTCAGAAGTGGAACACGTGCTAGCCACGCAATGCCTGCCGCAGAAGAAACCGAAGACGATGCAGATCCACGTGCGCGGGAAGCTGGCGGAAGGCGTGTCGGCAAAGGACCTGGCGCTCGGGATCATTGGGCGCATTGGTACCGATGGCGCCACCGGACATGTGATTGAGTACGCGGGCGATGCGGTTCGTGCATTGTCTATGGAAGGCCGCATGACACTGTGCAATATGAGCATCGAGGCAGGAGCGCGAGCGGGCCTGATCGCACCGGATCAGACGACTTTCGCGTATGTCGGTGGACGGCGCTTTGCCCCGAAAGGCGAAGATTGGAAGGGTGCGATTGCATACTGGCGGACTCTGACGAGCGACCCGGGAGCGACGTTCGATCGAGTGATTGAGATTGACGCCGCATCGCTCGCGCCGTTCGTAACTTGGGGGACGAATCCCGGAATGGTTGTAGCTGTAACCGCGCGCGTCCCCGAGTTGAATAGTTTTGCGCAGGAGGCCGACCGGCGTGCGGCGGAACAGGCTCTAGCCTACATGGGCCTCAACCCCGGAACGCCGATCGAGGCCATTACCGTGGACCGCGTGTTCATCGGATCGTGTACCAACTCACGCCTCGAAGATCTGCGGGCGGCGGCGCGGGTGGCCAAGGGGCAGCATGTGAATCCGAAGGTTCGCGCGATGGTGGTGCCGGGTTCGCAGGCAATCAAGCGCGCCGCCGAACAGGAAGGCTTGCACGAAATATTTCTCGACGCGGGTTTTGAATGGCGCGAGTCGGGATGCTCGATGTGCCTGGGAATGAATCCCGACATTCTGCAACCGGGAGAACGTTGCGCATCAACCAGTAACCGTAACTTCGAAGGACGGCAAGGCCGCGGAGGACGCACGCATCTTGTCAGTCCGATGATGGCGGCGGCAGCGGCGATTACCGGCCACTTCACGGATATTCGGACTTGGCGATTTCAAGAGTGACATGTCGCGCAAGCTCGCGGCACAAATCCCGTTGTCATCCTGAGCGAAGCGAAGGACCTGCTTTTTGCAGCAGCGGAAGAAAGCAGGTCCTTCGCTTCGCTCAGGATGACAATACTTGGACTTGTCATGGATTTGCGATTTATGAAACACCTTCGGGTAGAGGGGTGGAGTAGAAAATATGCAACCATTTCGCAAGCACACCGGCGTCGTTGTCCCGCTCGATAAAGTCAACGTGGACACCGATCAGATCATCCCCAAGCAGTTTCTGAAGCGCATCGAACGCACGGGTTTTGGGGAATTCCTGTTTTACGACTGGCGCTTTTCGGGCGACGGAAAGAAGATTCCCGATTTTGTGCTGCATGCCCCGCGCTATGCGAAGGCCTCGATCCTCGTCGCCGGGAAGAACTTCGGATGCGGGTCTTCGCGCGAGCACGCCGTGTGGGCGCTGGCGGATTATGGATTCCGTGTGGTGATCGCGTCGTCATTTGCCGACATTTTCGCCAACAACAGCCTGAAGAACGGCCTGCTCACGGTGCGGCTCACCGAAGAGCAGGTTGCGGAAATCACGCGACGGTCGAAAGAGATAGAAAACTACGGGCTGACGGTTGATCTCGAAACCTTGCGAGTGGAAGACAGTCGAGGGTTCGCGGTGGCATTCGCGATGGATGAGTTCTCGCGGCACTGCCTGCTGAATGGATTGGATGATATTGGTCTGACCCTGCAACATGAAGCGGAGATCGCGGTGTATGAAGCAGAACATCCAGTGCGTGCGGAGATGAAGACGATTCCGGTCCGATGACCCCCGCGACGGTGGAGAGACGGGCGCCCCGCCCGTCCGCAGGTGGGCCGGCCAAACCAGCCTTGTCCTTCCTGACGCAAACTCCCTCCAGGTTGTACACTCTTGACTTTCACCACCAGCGCAGTGCTGGGTCACTGCTCGTGCTGAATCGGAGTGCGTTCGTGAAAAAGCTTCTCTTCGCCATCACCATCAACCTCCTCGTTCTACTTTCCGCGGGGCACGCCCAAACCGTTGCATCGCCCGCCGCGCCGAAACAACTCACGATTGAACAGATTTTCGCCGAGGCCGGAGTCACAGGACGCGCTCCGGAGACGATCAAATGGAGTCCGGACGGCACCAAAGTCACGTTCGTACAGCGCGATGAAGCCGGCGAGCATGGCGAACTCTGGTATGTGGACGCGGCCACGGGCGAGAAGAAAGTCCTGGTGAGCGAGGTGAAGCTTTCGCAACTTGCGCCGCCTGCCAGCCACATCAAGGACGAGCGCGAGAAAGAACGCGTGACGCGCTATCACGTCGCCGCGTACACATGGTCACCCGATTCCAAGCACTTGCTCTTCGATTCCCAGGGACAGCTCTGGTACTACAGCCTGGACACCGGAACGGCGGTGCAGCTTACTTCGTCTCCGGACGCGAGCCAGGACCCGAAGTTTTCGCCCGACGGCAAGCGGCTCGCCTACGTGCGCAAGCACAATCTTTATGTGCATCCGGTATCGGGAGAGGAAGGCGAGCGTCCGCTTACGCGCGACGAAAAAGAGAAAGGTGGAGATCGAGACAAGGACAAAGAAGACAACATTCTGAATGGCGAAGTTGACTGGGTATACGCCGAAGAACTGGAGGTACGCAGCAACTTTTTCTGGTCGCCGGAAGGAAAGGAAATCATTTTTCTGCAGATGGATGAGACGCGCGTCCCGACTTATCCCATCACCGACTGGTTGCCGACGCATCCGCGGGTGGAGCAGGAAAAATATCCCAAGGCGGGTGATCCGAATCCCACCGTGCGCCTTGGAGTGGTGGGCAGCAACGGCGGCAAGGTGCGCTGGATCAAACTCACCGACGACGATGACACCTACGTGCCGCGTTTCGGTTGGATTCGCGAAGGCTGGGCGTGGGCTGAGGTCCTGAATCGCAAGCAGGATGTGTTGGACCTTTACTTTATCGACGCGAAGTCGGGCCGATCGCGCAAAGTGCTGACCGAATCGGCTCCGGATGCCTGGGTGAACGTCAACGACGACTTTCGCATACTGAAGTCTGGCGACCGCTTTCTGTGGACCAGTTGGCGCGACGGCCACACCCACATCTATCTCTATAGCTTCAACGCGCAAGACCCGCTGGCGGCCGATGCCAAACTCGAACGCCAACTCGAAAGCGGGGACTATGAGGTGCTCGCGATCAGCGGCGTCGATGACGCATCGCACGATCAATCGTCCACGGTTTTCTTTACTGCCAACAAAGGCGATCCGCGACAGGAGAAGCTCTTTTCCGTGAAGCTGGACGGCTCGGCGATGCAAGCCCTCTCCGCGGAAGAGGGCAGCTATTTTGCCCATTTCGCCGATGACGGCACGCATTTTGTGGAAACACGTTCCGCAACGCTCGCGCCGCCGCGGATTTCATTGTGTGCACCGGGAGGCGTCTGCCAGAAAATCTGGGAAGGCCGCAGCGTGGCGGATTACGATCCGATTGCGCCGTTGCCCCTGGAACTGAAAGCTGATGACGGCACCGTGTTATATGGCTATTTGATTCTGCCGCGCCATGCGAATGCAAGCCGGAAAATTCCGCTCGTCGTGCACATCTATGGCGGTCCTGGGGCACAGACGGTACAGGATGCGTGGGGTGGAACGAACGCGCTGTTCCACCAGATGCTGGCGAACGAAGGCTTCGCGATTTTCTCGGTCGACAATCGCGGAACCCCGAATCGCGGCAAGAAATTCGCCGCCACCATCCGCCTGCAGCAGGGCGGAGTCGAACTGAAAGACCAGCTCACGGCACTCGACCAGTTATATGCGCAGTTTCCGCAACTCGACCGCGCGCACACCGGGATCTGGGGATGGTCGGGTGGCGGCTCCATGACGCTCTACGCGCTGACGCATTCCGATCGCTTCCGGGCGGGAATCGCGGTGGCTCCGGTGACCAGTTGGCGCAACTACGATTCAATTTACACCGAGCGCTACATGGGTCTCCCGAAGGACAATCCCACCGCCTACGACAATTCCATCGTCAATGCCGCCAGCAGTCTGCACGGGTCGTTGCTGCTCGTGCATGGAACAAGCGATGACAATGTGCACTTCCAGAATACGATCCAGATGACCGACGCGCTGATCAAAGCGGGGAAGCAGTTCCGACTGATGGTGTATCCGGACAAGACGCATGGAATTTCCGGGTCGGGCACGAGGGTGCAGTTGTTCCACATGATGGAAGAGTTTTGGAATAAGGAATTGAAATAGCACTTAGCAGTTAGCATTTAGCAATTAGCCAAATCGGGGTCTCGGTTCCTGACTGAGCGTTGCTGCCAAAGCTAACTGCTAAGTGCTAACTGCTAACGGCTGCCTTATGCATCGCACAACTCTTGGCGATTTCGAACTCACGATTGTGTCCGATGGAACTTACTTCCTCGACGGCGGAGCTTTTTTCGGCGTCGTGCCCAAGACGATGTGGTCGAAGAAGGTCACGCCGGACGAGCAGAACCGCCTCGACGCGGGACTCAATTCCTTGCTCGTGCGCACCGGCAAGAAGAACATCCTGATCGAGACGGGCATCGGCAACAAACTGTCCGACAAGATGGCGCACATCTACAAACAGCCCGCCAAGCTGCTCGAGAACCTGCAAGCCGCCGGCGTCGGGCCCGAAGACGTCGACATCGTCATCAATACTCACCTGCATTTCGATCACTGCGGATGGAACACGGTGCGCCGCGGCGATCGCGTGGAAGCGACATTTCCCAACGCGACTTACTACGCGCCCGAAGGCGAATGGCAATACGCTCGCCATCCCAGCGAACGCGATGCCATCAGCTTCATCTCCGAGAACTACGACCCGCTGGTCGAAAGCGGCCAGATGAAGCTGCTTAGCGGAGGCGAGGAACTCGTACCCGGCATTTCGGTGAGAACCTTCCCCGGACACACCGCCCACATGCAAGCCGTAATCGTGAGAAGTGGCGGCGGGGGCAACGAAAAGAAGACGGCGTGCTACATCTCCGACCTGATTCCCACCAGCGCGCACATCAATCTTGCCTGGGGAATGGCATTCGACCTCTATCCTCTCGAAACCATCGAGAGCCGCAAGAAGTACTATGCGCAGGCGATCCCGGAGAGATGGCTGACGGTGTTTACACACGACGACCAGACACCGTGGGGATACGTGGAACGCGACGAGCGAGGCCGGCTGAAGCTAGCCCCGCTTCCATCTCCCCTTTAGAAAAGGAACAAACTCCCATGCATTACCTACTGTTCTACGAGGTTGGCGAGGACTACGTTTCCAGGCGCGCAGAGTTTCGAGATGCACATCTGGAGAAGGCCTGGAAGGCCAGCGAGCGCGGCGAACTGGTGTTAGGCGGCGCACTGGCAAATCCGATCGACGGTGCCGTCTTGCTGTTTAAAGGCGACTCCCCCGAGGTTGCGGAGAGGTTTGCCAGGGCAGATCCTTATGTGACGAGCGGCGCGGTGAAGCGCTGGCATGTTCGGGAATGGACGACGGTTGCAGGGGAAGACTCGGCAATCCCCGTCAGGCCGAATGCCATGGCAAGCGCGAAGAAAGCCGCCGCTGCCCTTTCGGACGCAGCGAGCACGGGCGCTTCATCCCAGGATCACGGCCTGATCTTGCGGATGTGGAGGGCGCACACGACGCCCCTGAAATCGGGCGAATACGTGGAGCACGCAACTAAAAAAGTCTTCCCGGCGCTCCGAGCAATCGAAGGACATCGCGGAGCTTACTTGCTCCGCCGTGCGGTCGACGGCGCGGTGGAATTTGTGGTTCTTACCCTTTGGGACTCAATGGAGGCAGTTCGCAAGTTCGCCGGGCTAAAGCCGGAGAAGGCCGTGGTGGAACCGGAAGCGCGAGCGGCATTGACTGACTTCGATGAGTCCGTGACGCACTTCGAGGTCGTCCATCGCACCAGAAAATAGCACCGTGAGCTGCAAGAGCGGCGCGCTTAAGCACACGGCAGGTCAGACGTGAGCCACAGGCCACGTCTCTATCGGGCTGGTACCGTGAGCCTGGTTTCGAAGAACTCCTCTACCCGGGTGAGTATCTCCGCGCCGCTCTTGGCTTCGTAGATCGCTTTTCTGAGCGCCGCGCCTCCGGGAACGCCGTGGGTGAACCAGGAGGCGAACTGCTTCATCTTACCTTCTGCTCCGGGCATTCCTTCTTCCAACAGCATCTGAAAGTAAGTGCGGATCATCTGGTAGCGGTCGGCTTCTGTGGGCTCGTCGTATGTTTTCTCTGCGGAGCTGCGCTCCGCTGGACAGCCGAGGGCGGCTGTCCCTACCCGAGCTGGGCGGACGAATGCGTCCGCCCCTACGTGGGCATTGGCTCGGCTTACGTACTGCTCAATCTGGCGGAAGATCCATGGATTTGCTGGAGCCATGCGGCCGATCATTACGGCGTCGCAGCCGGTTTGGGCCACGATGGCGCAGGCGTCTTCGGGCGAGCGGATGTCACCGTTGCCGATCACCGGAATCTTGACTGCCTGCTTGACCGAGGCGATCCATTCCCAGCGCGCGTTTCCGCTGTAGCCTTGCTCGCGGGTTCGGGGGTGCAGGGCAACCGCTCCCAGACCGCAGCCTTCGGCCATGCGCGCTAGTTCGACGCAGACGATTTCGTCGTCGTTCCATCCGGCACGGAATTTCACGGTGAAGGGAATCTTGACCGCAGCGCGCACGGCTTCGAAAATCTGGCGGATCAGCGGCAGATCGCGCAGCAGGCCGGAGCCGCCGTTGCACTTGACTACTTTCTTGGCGGGACAGCCCAGGTTCAGATCGACGAGGTCGAAGCCGAGGTCTTCCACCAGGCGAGCGGCATCAGCCAGCACAGCGGGACTGCTGCCGAAAAGCTGGGCCGAGATGGGGTGCTCGTCGTCGTAAAAGTGAAGGTAGCGTCCCTGAACGCGTTGGTCGCGCAGGACACCGTCGGCCGAGGTGAACTCGGTCATGATCAGGCCGCATCCGCCGAGGTGTTTGATGAAGCGGCGAAAGACGGTGTCGGTGACTCCGGACATGGGGGCGAGGACGGTGGCGGGGGAGATCGCAACGTTCCCGATTTTCAGGGACGCAGGAAAACGATGTGGAGCGACCGGCATATCGCCCGTCCCAGCCGCCGCTGCATTCGCGTTGTCCCAGAACTTCTGCACAGTATGATTTTACGTTCTTTTCCTGGCGAGGCTATATCTCCATCGTTCCCTTGGACGGGCGAGGACGCCCGTCTTTCTCCACGAGCAGCGCGTTTCCAAAAGTAAAGCCTCCCGTTGGGGGAGGCTTTCAAGAATGCGCGTTACCGCGGAAATTACTTCTTCGCGGTCTCTGCCTTCGCCGCTTCCGCTTTGGCGGCGTCGCTCTTGGCGTACTTGCGGCGGAAGCGCTCGACGCGGCCGGCCGTGTCCATGAGCTTCTGCTTGCCGGTAAAGAAGGGGTGGCAGGCGGCACAAATCTCTACGCTGATGTCGCCTTTATGGGTGGAACGAGTGACGAATGCATTACCGCAGGCGCAATGCACGCGGATCTCGCTGTAGTGGGGATGGATGGCTGCTTTCATGTCGGTTCCGAAACCTCGATTCAGAGATTAGATTCTACAGGAGTTAGGAAGGATTCAGCAACCCAGGTCTTAGGTGTCAGGTCTTAACTTAGGTCTTAGGAAAATCAAAGCGGTTAGGAAGTGATTTTCCTAAGACCTGACACCTAAGACCTGAAAACAAAACGGCAGGGCCAACCCCTGCCGTCTCGCTTATATCCAAAATTCTGGGGCCCTACTTGCCTTTATTGACTACTTTCTTGAGTTCGTTTCCGGGAGTGAATTTGGCGACTCTACGGGCTGCGATCTTGATGGTGGCACCCGTCTGCGGATTCCGGCCATTGCGGGCCTTGCGCTGCGAGACGGAAAACGTGCCGAATCCGATCAAGGCTACGCGGTCCCCTTTTCGAAGGGCAGCGGTAACGCTGTCCACGGTGGTGTCGATCGCGGTCGTCGCCTGCGCCTTGGAAATGTTGCAGGCTCCGGCGATCCGGTCAACCAGATCAGCTTTATTCATGCTCTCTCCTGACACTACTCGTTTCGGTTCCCGCGCATCAGCGGGGAGGGAAAGCTCAAAGCGCGAGCACCGGCGATGTCAATTCTCGCCTATGTTGCGGGATTGTCAATGGGAAACACGTGCCAGCAGCCGGTTTCGACACCCGAAACGAACGGCTGCATCTGCAATCATGGGGAGATGAGCCGAAAGCGCCAGATTTTGCTCGCTTCTTGTCTGGGGTCTGCGGCACGGCAGTTTTCCTCGCTTCTCCACGGTTCTCCACAACCCGTCACCGCTCTCCACAGGAAGTGCACAGCCAGAAACCGGTTTCGTCTTGCGGCGCAGGCGGCTTCGGGTGCAGAGTTGAATCAACACCGCAGAGTAAAGAATAGAGTTAAGAATTATGAAAACAGCAGCCGAAGTTTGCCCGTTGTGCGCGGGCACAGGATGGAAGCCGGTTCCGGAAGCGCCGGACGGCGGCGTCACGCGCTGCGATTGCCAGTTGCGGGCGCGCGGCGGAGCCTTGATCGCGGCGGCGCGCATTCCGAAGAGATACGAACATTGCGAGCTGTCGAACTTCACTGCCGACTTCCCGGGCGCCGATCCCTCGGTTGCGCTGGCCCAAATCAGTGCGTCGCGCTTCGTACGGGAGTTTGATCCGCGAGAGGGCGCTGGGCTGTTGCTGGTCGGCGGAATCGGGACGGGCAAGACCCATCTCGCGGTTGGGATTCTCAAGGAACTCATCGCCGCCAGAGGGAGCGCCTGCCTCTTTTGCGACTATCGCGAACTGCTGAAACAGATTCAGAACTCCTACAACGATTCCGTGCAGGCGACCGAGCTTCAGGTGCTGCGGCCGGTGTTTGAAGCCGAGGTGCTGTTGCTCGACGAACTCGGCGCCGTGAAACCGAGCGAGTGGGTGTGGGACACCGTCAGCCTGATCCTCAACACGCGCTATAACGATAATCGAACCACCCTCATCACGACGAATTTCGCGGACGAACCGGCTGCTGGTGTGACCCGGTCATCGTCACTGTCGCCAGCGCGGGCGGCCGCTCGTGAAGAAACCCTGGGCGATCGAATCGGCGAGCGGATGCGCTCCCGGTTGCACGAAATGTGCCGCATCGTGAAGATGGACGGACCCGACTTCCGCCAGAAGTTCAAGAGCGCGAGCTTCGGATAAAGTCAAAAGTAAGAAGTCAAAATGCAAAAGTGGAGTCCCTCGCGCTTTTCCCCTGCACTGAAAATGAATCTACTTCTGCAATTTGACTTCTGACTTCTGACTTAGAATCCAATTGTGCTGACCGAACGCCTCGAGTTCCGGCCGGAAGCTGACGCTGACATCTTCTCCGCCGTAGCAGCCGCGCCCGCCGTGTTTCTATTGCGCGGCGCGGACGCGAACTCCGAGCCCTACGTCAGCAAAACTGCCAACCTGCGGCGGCGGCTACAGCGGCTGCTTTCCACCCCAGAAGAGCGGACGAAACGCCTCAACCTGCGCGATCGCGTCTGCTGGATCGAATACACGCTGACCGGCTCCGACTTCGAATCGGGATTTGTGCTTTATCAAGTCCTGCGCGCCGCTTTTCCCAAGAGCTACGCGAATCGCCTGCGGCTGCGCTTTGCTCCTCTGGTCAAGCTGCATCTGGAGAACGAATTCCCCCGAGCGTCAATCACCACGCGCCTCGGACGAATATCGGGAAAGAACATTTACTACGGGCCGTTTGCGTCGCGCGTGGCGGCGGAAAAATTCATGAACGACGCGCTTGACTTTTTTAAAATGCGGCGCTGTGTGGAAGAGCTCCATCCCGACCCGAAATTTCCCGGTTGTGTCTATTCCGAAATGAAGATGTGTTTGGCCCCCTGTTTTCGCGGCTGTACCGATGACGAGTACCGCGCGGAAGTGGTGCGAGTCGAAGATTTTCTCGACTCGCGCGGCGAATCGCTGAAGCGGCAGATGGCGGCGGAGCGCGATGACGCATCGTCGAAAATGGAATTCGAGGCGGCAGCGGCCATTCACGCCCAGCTCGACAAACTTGCTCCGGTGCTGCAGCAACTGCCGGAGTTCGTCCGTCGCATTGATCAGTTGCACGCCGTGGTCGTGCAGAAATCCCGGCAGCCGGAGAGCGTAGCTTTGTTTCGCGTCGATGGAGGCGCGATCGCGGGGCCGCTGGAGTTTCCGATCTCCGGCGCGGAGCATACCAAATCACAATCCATGGAAGCACGCATTCAATCCGCTCTGGCGGCCTTTCCCGCTGCCAAACCAGACCGTGCGATCGAGCGCATGGAGCACCTGGCGATTCTGAAGCGCTGGTGCTACCGCGGGACCCGGTCCGGTGAAATCTTCTTCGCCGGCGCCAAAGGAGAACTGCCAATGCGCCGCCTGGTGCGCGGAATCGGACGCGTATACAAAGGCGAAGCGCCGGAGATCCTCTCCGCGTAAGACTTCGTTCACCGCCGAGACGCCGAGGGAGCAGAGAAATTCCAAAAGGGTTTTCTCGGCGCTCTCTGCGTCTCGGCGGTGATAAGCCTCAAGCCGCCCGAACTGGTGTGCGAACTGGCCTCTTCCGGAATACAACCCTGATCTCTTCCCGCCAGTGCTCGTCGATTCCCAGCACTTCCCAATCGATCTCCGGCGACAGATAACGCAGGATCGTGTCGGTTGTGGGATGCACGTGCAGAGCGGGAGCGACCAGCATCAGCAGAGGCTTCTGCTGCGAAATCTCGCGCCCCGGAAAATATCCGAATTGCGCAAACTCTCCGCGGCTCTGGTGCCACAAGACGCGCGACCAGTAATCCACGCCTTGCAGGGGAAGGTGGAGGTCTTCGTCGGCTTTGAGTTCGATGACGGCCAATCGCGCGTCACGAGTCACCGCCAGAATGTCAATCATCGCTCGATCCGCTGCGGCGAATGCGGGAACTTGGGCATACACGGGCTCCGGCCGCAGCCGCCCATCGAGCGCGGCAAGGTTGCCGGCGACGAGCGATTCCAGCCAGCGCTCGGGATGCATTCGCCATAACGCATGGTTCTTGGGGCCATCTTTGTGACGCACCGCCGCTGCCAGTCGCACCAGATCGGCAAATTGCGTTTCGTTCTCCGCGTTGAGAACGCGCTCCTCCGGCCCCACCCCAAAAGCGATTTCCTCGCCGCTCTGGAAATTCCGCGGATCGTGCGCAATCCGCGCCTGGGCAAATTCAAGTCCATGCCGTCGGAACGAAATCAGTGCGGGCGAGAGCACCACCACTTCCGCTTGCGGCAGAATTTCTCGAATGCGTGTGATCGATCCCGCAAAGCGATCGCGTGCCAGCCCTTCATCGACAGAATGCACCAGCCGGGTTGCCAGATTGCCGCGATCGCCGGTATCTAGTGGTACGAGTTCATCCTCCCGCTGGTCGAATTCGTACAAATGCCACTTCGCGGCGGTCGGATGCAGATGCGCCATGCGCTGCTGCGTCAGGGTGGCCATGCCTTTCGGCACAACCATCGCCAGCCCTTCGACCACGCGGCGTTCCTGCTGCGCCAGCCGGCACGCTTCCAGCCAGAGAATTCCGCAGGTCAGCGCGCCATCGACGGTCGATTGCGTTTCCTGATCGTTCACTCCCACGATGGCGAGCGCGCGCTGCCCCTGGCGCAGCCAGCCGCGCAGGTAGGCCGGACCGAACGAGTGCTCGAGATCGATGCTGGTGGTGAGCCGGACCACGGTCCAGCCGGGTAGATTTCTCTCCAGCGCACGGCGCAGTCGAGGCTCATAGGCGGTGCGGGCCGCCCGTCGCGCGGCGGGCGAACGCTGGTCGCGATCGCGACAGAAGTCGAGGCGCGTCGGCCGATTCTGGCCCATGCGCTGCACCTGCAGCCGAAGCGTCGTGGCTTTGACGTCCGCATCCAGGACGCGCCTGACAAAATTCCGCTCGCTCGACCACAGGTGCAGCAGGCATTTGTTGTACTCACCGGAAATCGAATATTTCGACTCGACCAAGTCAAACGCTATTGCGCCGTCTTCCACGACAATGGCGGCGCGTGCGCCTTCGAGGAAATCGGAGAGCATCTGACTTAGGGAGTCGGGGGTCATGGATTCGATGGACAAACGGAGCAATCTCGATGGTCCCTACTTTTAGCCTTGTTTACCGCTAGGGTATTCATGCGTGTTTGTACCCCCCCCCCCCCCCCCCCCCCCCCCCCAATTTGCGCTAAAGTATTCAAATTAAAGGAGTTACTTGTAAAATATTCCGAAATAAGGAGTTAGCGAGATTTTGGCCTCATTTTCCGGAATTGGGAGGACTACTGAGTTCCCTCATTGCCTGCAATTTTGTTTATCAAAGAGTGAACACAGCATGGGTTTACCAGCTTTGAGGGGGCGTCTCCTGAGAAACGGGCGCACCTCGGCGCGGACACATAGGTCGATCTCGATTGTCGCCGAGGGGAGGGGGCGATGTCTGTGATGGTGCACACGGGATATTTGTGATGAAAAATGTTGAGGTCAGATTGCGGCGGTCCGTGAAAAATCCAGAGCAGTGGGCGCACGTGGAATCTCACCCTTCGAGAAACGAAGGGAGGGGAAACCGGGAAATTGTTTGGTTTTGATCGGCGTATATCCTGACTTGTGTAATTTTGGTAATGCGTCAATTTTCGCGTCGCCGACAATTCGCCGAGTGACCGGCCGATTCTGGTGTTGTGAGTGCTATCGATTTTTCGCCAACAATTCGTCGATGCCCTGCACGTTGACCTTCCCCAAGTCCTCACCTAACATGTGTACGCAGTGTCCACGCCCTCCCAATCCGTAGGGCAGACAGTTTCCCATTACCGCGTCCTCAGAAGGATCGGGGGCGGGGGCATGGGTGTGGTCTACGAAGCGGAAGACCTCAAGCTCGGTCGACACATCGCCCTAAAGTTCCTTCCTGACGAACTCTCCCGCGACGCGCAAGCCCTCAGCCGTTTTCAGCGGGAGGCCAAGGCCGCGTCTTCGCTGAACCACCCGAACATCTGCACGATCCACGAAATCGACGAGGCCGACGGGCGAACGTTCATCGCCATGGAACTGCTGGAGGGGCAGACGCTCCGGCACCGGATCGCTGGCAGGCCGATAGAAATTGAGGTGTTGCTCGATCTGGGCATCCAGATCGCCGATGCACTCGACGCGGCACACTCGAAGGGCATTGTCCATCGGGACATCAAGCCCGCGAACATCTTCGTCACGAATCGAGGTCAGGCGAAGATTCTCGACTTCGGGCTGGCGAAAGTCACTCTGAAGCCGGAGAGCGTTGCCGTAAGCGCCCCGACCGTTGAGTCGGAGGAACATCTGACGAGTCCCGGCAGCGCGCTCGGCACCGTCGCCTACATGTCGCCGGAGCAGGCGTTAGGCAAAGAACTCGACGCGCGCACAGACCTGTTTTCCTTTGGCGCCGTTCTTTATGAGATGGCGACGGGCACCCTTCCGTTTCGGGGCGACACATCGGCGGCTTTGTTCGATGCCATCCTGCACAAAGCGCCCACCGCACCGGTGCGACTGAATCCCGAACTGCCTGCGGAACTGGAGCACATCACCAACAAATGCCTGGAGAAGAACCGCGAATTGCGCTATCAGCATGCTGCCGATGTCTGTAGCGATCTCAAGCGGCTCAAGCGCGACTCGAACTCTGGATCCTCAACAGTACAGACCGAGGCTGAGCGACCGCAGGTTTCGGGACCGGCCGTCGCGCAATTGTCTGGCTCCGGATCGGGTTCCATATCCGCACTGCCGTCTCACGAAGGAACCGAGTCGGCGCATGGCACGGCTGCGGCGACGAAAGACCGTCGAGCACTTGCGCTGTGGAAGGTCTTCCTTCCGATTTTGGCGGTGATATTGGCGATGGTGGCAGGCACACTCTATTTCCGTTCCTCTCGTGCCCACGCTATGACGGAGAAAGACTCCCTTCTGGTCGCGGACTTTGTGAACACTACGGGCGACGCAGTCTTCGACGGAACGCTCAAGAAAGCCCTTTCGGTCGACTTGCAGCAGTCTCCGTACTTGAACGTGGTCTCCGACGAAAAGGTGCGCCAGACATTGAGTTTGATGGGAAAATCGCCGGACGAGCGCATCACGGCTGGCATCGGGCGCGAAATCGCCCAACGTAGCGGGATAAAGGCGCTGCTGACTGGATCAATTGCAAGCTTCGGCAGCCAGTATTTAGTCACACTGGATGCGCTGAACGGCACGAACGGCGACACGCTCGCCGAAGTGCAGACCAGGGCAGACAGCAAGGAGCGGGTGCTGACGGCCCTCGATCAGGCCACGACCGAGTTGCGCGAGAAGCTAGGCGAATCGCTGGCTTCCATCCATAGGTTCGGCAAGCCGTTGCCAGAAGCAACTACATCCTCGCTGGAAGCTCTGAAGGCCTACACTCTCGGTGATGAGAACGTGGCGGCCGGTAACCAAATGGCATCCGTCCCGTTCTTCAAGCAGGCAATCGAGTTGGACCCCAACTTCGCGATGGCCTATGCCAGGTTGGGCACCATCTATTCCAACTGGGGACAATTGGACGCCCAGGAGGAATACCAAAAAAAAGCGTTTGAGCTGAAAGACCGCACGAGCGAGCGCGAGAGACTCTACATTACGTCTCACTACTATGCCGACCGTGGACAACTGGAGAAGGGTCGCGCTTCTTACGAGCTTTACAAGCAGACCTATCCTAGAGACGCGGTCCCCTACATGAACCTGGCGAAAATCGATGCCGACCTGGGCGACTTTGCCAGGGCGCTGGAGAATGCGAGTGAGAGTATCCGTCTGGACCCCGATGCCGCTATCGGTTATGGGAATACGGTTGACTCATACGTAGGACTCAACCGGCTGGAAGAAGCGAAGGCAGTTGCCAGGGAGGGACTGCGGCGTCACCCCGAGTTCATCTATCTTCACGCGTCTCTGGCTGATATCGCTCTGGCTGAGGGCGATTTCGCCACCATGGAGAGCGAAGAACGTTTCAGTAAAACGCAACCAGAGTGGGAAACCAATGTCTTTTTTCGTCACGGCGATATTGCGGCCTCGCACGGACAGCTCCATCAAGCCGCGGACCTCTATGAAAAGGCCCGGCAAGCCGGCCGGAGACTCCAAAGCAAGAGTACTGAAGGATTCGCCTTGTCCGTGCTTGCTTGGGACAATGTCTTGGTCGGGAATCGCAAAGAAGCGATTGAGTTTGCCAACGCGGCACTCGAGCTTTTTCGTGCTGACAATCAAAGATTGTTTGTGGCCAGCATCTTAGCCCTCGCAGGAGAGACAAAGAAAGCCTTAGTTGAGGCGGGGGATGTCGCCAAGAGGCGTCCGGATGATGTCTGGACGCAAGATGTTACGGTGCCTGCCCTGCAGGCAATCGTGGCGCTCAACAGTGGCGACGCGACCAAGGCGATTGAACTGCTGAAGCCGGCGAATGCCTATGACAAAGCCCAGACCGGGGTCCCGTATGTCCGCGGACTCGCTTACCTGAAGGCCGGCCAGGGACCGGAAGCAGCCCTCGAGTTTCAGAAGATTTTGGCCCTCCGCAACCATGCTCCTTCCGACCCGCTTATGTCTCTTGCTCATTTGGGACTGGGTCGCGCTTACGCGCTCCAACGCGACTTTCAGAAGAGTCGCACCGCCTACCAGGATTTCTTCGCTCTGTGGAAAGACGCCGACCCCGACATCCCCATCCTGAAGGAAGCCAAGGCAGAGTACGCGAAGCTGCAGTAGCCATGGCGGCCGTTCTTTTTTCGGGCCGTCATCCGTTTCACCTCTGCACTTGGAAATTCGTAACTGTCGCTATCAGCCACGGGATATAGCGTCAATTGACCGGACCTCTGGGGCTGACACCATGGTGCACGACCACCAATGCGAGCTGTCTGTAACGGGGACTGAGGCTGCTGTTGCCATTGGTGGCGCGGATCCGCGCTGAGGAGCGGTTGCTGCGCGAGCACTTCAGCGCTGAGAACGATGCCTGCTGCCAGCGCACGTGGCGGCTGGTACCGGGGATTTATTGAAAAAACAGGGACGAAGAAACAAAGGAGCCAGGAGGTCAATGAGTTCTATCAAAAGGGATGTCAAGAAAAAACATCTGCCTCGACCGGAGCGAGACTGACGGCCGGGGGGCTAATGCATTCCGGCGCTCCGCGCCTCTGAACGCCACCGAATCCGCCGCTCAGCCCTGCGTCTATCCTGCGTGAATTATTCAACGATCAGGCTGAGCTTGGCCGTCCTCGGGATTTTCGACGCGCCCGTGGCGGACAGAGTGACAGTATAAGAGCCAGCAGGAGTTCCATGGGGATTTGGCTGGGGTGCGCTGGAGCTGCTTCCGCTGCAACTAATGCCCACGAACGACCCGATCAAGAGCAATGCGAAAAGCGCTTTGCTGCTCTTGCGTTGTGAATGGCTCCTCGGAATGACGAGGATAGGAATGAGGGCGAGACCACCCACTCCGAAGCAAGCCGCAGAAAGGAATCGCAGCGCGTCGGCGGGCGGTCGGGCCATTGCCAGAGTGCGCGAGGTAGTGGAGATGGAAAGGGTCGTTGAAGCGGTTGCCAAGCCAGGTGTTACGGAGGAGGGATTGAAATTACAGGACGCGCCTGTGGGCAGACCTGTGCATGTGAAATCGTTGATAGCGGTCGTATACGGTATCTCGTTCGGGGTGACGGTGAGGGTGTAGGTGGCAACTGAACCCGCTGTCACCGGTTGCGGGGAACTTGCGCCGAGGCAGAAATCGGAGCAGAGGAGCACGCTGCTGTTTCGAGGGTCGCGCCGAACGAGAGGCCAGTCATTCAGGCCGGGATTAAACGTGGCGCCGGTGCTTAGGACGGTGACGACGCCGGCGCCGGCCGTTGGGCAGGCCCCCGATCCCGCTAAAGACGCAACCGCAATATCGGTTATTCCGTCCTGGTTGAAATCGCCTATCGAGGGCGCAGGCAAAAATTGGAGCCAACAGCCGTTGCCTGCATTCAGCTGCCACATTTTGGAAATAGTGCCGTCCCTTCGGATAGCCAGGAGTTTTTGATCGGCGTAGCTTCCGAGGGCAAAGAAAGGGTCGGTGTTGTCCGCAAGAGTATTCAATACGGTCACAATCTCCGGGAAGCCATCACCATCAACATCGCCGATAGCGACAGCGTTGTAACCAAAGCTTTCGCTAACTGGCGAAGATTGCAAGGGCCAGGCAGCGGAGAAGTTCGATCCATCGGGCTTGAAGACATAAAGAAGAGACTCATGCGAGTAGACGATCTCTTTGTTACCGTCAACGTTCAGGTCACCAACCGCTAGATAGGACTGGCTGCCGATATTGGAATTGTAGAGTGTCAGGGGCCAGCCCGCTCGTTCGGTTCCGTCGGGCTGAAAGACATGGAGAAAGGTCTGCGTGTCAGTGTTGGCAGCGAGAATGACTTCGAGCTTGCCGTTGTTGTCGAGATCCGCACCAGCCATGACCACAGGGATTCCAGGAAGTTCCGCGACCTGCCAGGTCAGGGGAGTTCCGTCGTTTGCAAATATAGCCAGAGTGAATGTCGTGGGGGAAAGGTCCTCCATGGCGACGATTTCTTTCTTGCCATCGCCGTTGATGTCGCCCACCAGAACAGGATTGCGGTTTAAGCGCCCGTCATTGGAGTTTTGAAAAGTAATTTTGAGAGGAAAATTGTTGTTGAGCTGAGTGCCATCAGGCTGCCATGCGGAAACGTAAGCCACGGAATTGTTATAGTCGATGCCGTAGCCCAAGGTCTGCCAACGAGAGTCGCCTGCGAGGTCCTCGACAACGAGTTGGCTTCCCACATTCCAGAGGTTTGCACTGCTGGAGAGCGTACTGAACGTGCCGTCCTGATGAAAAAGTTCGAGGCTGCTGAAGACCGGGGAACCAGTGATGAAGTCGATCATCATGCCTTCGTCGCCGGTGCCGCCATTGAACTCGGCCACGGCGGGCTGCATGAAACCTCCATGACCCGTATGACTCGTGCGCTGAGCAGGACCGTTTAAGGGAAAGGTCCAAAATTCTCCGTTGCTGAGGCCAGGTCCCGCAGGGCCTTCCAGGATCAGGCGGAAAGTTCCATCGGAATTCCTTGCGGGAACCACTCCCGCCCCGAATGCCGGGCCCATGTCAAGAAACTGGGGCCAATTGGCAGAGAGCAGGTCGGGCTCGAGGTAGATCACGGTAAGGGCTTGAATGGGCGAATTGGAAATGTTCACGGTGAGCCGAATGGTGTAATAGCCAGCGGCAGTCACCGAAGAGGTGTCCCATGTGGCTAACGGTCCGCTGGTGACGGGAGCGGATCCCGCACCAACCAGAGTCACCCCAGTGGTTTGCCAGCCTGACGCTGCGTCCAAGCCAGGGGCCCATTCCACGAGGAAGTTCTGAAAGCCGATTCCCGCCGCGGTTCCGGAGATCTGGACGACGACGCCGTTCTTGAAAGTTGTTGGGGAGGTGGGAGATGGCGGAGGCACAGGATTAGAGATCGAAGCATTCAGTGGATTTGGGGAGGCGAGTTGAGAGGTGGGTTGCCCCGCCGGCATGACCGCTCGAGGGTAGACGGGTTTTGCTTGGGGCCATTGGGCGGGGATTTGTATGACACGTCTGGGATGATCGGTGCTGACGAGGGGTGAAAGCAAACCGAGTATCACGGTCAGTATGATGAATGGGCTTCTGCTCATGGTGGAAGTCTCCACGTGCGTGGGTAACTTCGAGGTGAACTCCAGTACAAACTACTTTAGCTAACCTTCAAGATTCTTCGAACGTAAAGCGAAACCGCTCGCAGCGATCACCCATGCCACCTCTGCGCTTGCTACTTCTGAGCTGGCCAGCGCGGATTATTTTACGCTGAAGAACTCAACGCACCCCGTGATGCCGCTCACACGAGGGTGGTCAGTTGTCATAACCAGATGGGACCCGGTCGGTTCGCGGGCCACTGGAAACCGACCCAATTCAATAGCCTCATTCCTGACCCTGACGCCGCCCCGCTCATGGGATAATGCATTAGCCGCCGCGAGTCGTCTGCAAAACC
The DNA here is from genome assembly GCA_963767605.1 of uncultured Acidobacteriaceae bacterium. Lineage (GTDB taxonomy): Bacteria > Acidobacteriota > Terriglobia > Terriglobales > Acidobacteriaceae > Acidiflorens. Next base: position 640,828 of record CAVYEP010000014.1, read on the forward strand.
CTGCGCATCCAATTATGGTGACTGCCAACCAGCAACGTTTCTTCTTTGACCACTACGGCCTAACAAATCACGATCTTGAAACTTATCTGGGCGCCGCGCTTTCGGCGGGCGGCGACTATGCCGACCTCTATTTCGAATACCTGACCTCGACCTCGCTGATGGTGGATGAGTCGCTGGTGAAGTCCGCCTCGCAGGGAATTTCGGCGGGTTGCGGCGTGCGCGTCGTTTCCGGCGAGCGCACCGGCTACGCCTACACCGACGATCTTTCTCCGCAACGAATTCTTCATGCCGCCCGCACGGCGGCGCTGATCGCAAGCGCGCCGGCCAAGACGACGGTCGCCGGATTCCAGCAGAAACCGGCGCGCAGCTTGTACCCCGTAGCGTTGCCATCGGTGGATGCCGACATTACCGCCAAGGTCGAACTGCTGATGCGCGCCGACAAGACGGCTCGCGGATACGACGCGCGGATCAAGGAAGTGCGCGCCAGTTATGCCGACGAACTGAGGACCATTCTGGTGGTCGGTTCCGACGGTACCTTTGCGGAAGACTCGCAGCCGCTGGCGCGCGTGAATGTTTCCTGTATCGCGAAGACGGATGCGAGCTCGGGACGCGGCACTTCGGGCGGCGGCGGGCGGGTTGCGCTCGACTTCTTCTTCGGCGACAAGACTCCCGAGTTCTTCGCCAAAGAAGCCGCTCGCCAGGCAATTCTGCAACTCGACGCGCGCGAAGCTCCGGCCGGAGACATGGAAGTGGTGCTCGGTCCGGGATGGCCCGGCGTTCTTCTGCACGAGGCCGTGGGTCACGGACTGGAAGCGGATTTCAATCGTAAGAAAACATCGGCATTCGCAGGCCTGATCGGCAAGCGCGTGGCCAGCGAAAAATGCACCGTGGTCGACAACGGCACCATGCCGTGGCGGCGCGGGTCTTTAAACGTAGACGACGAAGGCCAGCCGACGCAGGAAACCGTGCTGATCGAGAATGGAATTCTGAAGGGATACCTCAGCGACAAACTTTCTTCGAAGCTGATGGGCCTGGCCGATACCGGCAACGGACGCCGCGAAAGCTACGAACACATTCCCATGCCGCGCATGACGAACACCTACATGCTGGCGGGGCAAGACGATCCCGCTGACATCATCCGCTCGGTGAAGAATGGCGTGTACGCCGTGAACTTCGGCGGCGGGCAGGTTGATATCACGAACGGCAAATTTGTCTTCTCGGCGTCGGAAGCCTATCTCATCGAAAACGGACAGATCACGGCGCCGATCAAGGGCGCAACCCTGATCGGCAACGGCCCCGATGTGCTGACGCGGGTTTCGATGGTGGGCAACGATTTGAAACTCGACGAAGGCGTCGGGACCTGCGGCAAAGATGGACAGGCGGTGCCGGTGGGCGTGGGCATCCCGACCATTAAAATCGATCGCCTGACCGTCGGCGGCACCGCCAAGCGGGAAACCGGCGGATTCATGCAGTAAACAAGAAGTTAAAAGTAAGAAGTCAAATTGAAGAAGTTCACCTTGGTTGATTTGATTTGGTTTTACTTCTTCAATTTGACTTCTTACTTTTGACTTTATTTCAATGACGACAACACTAGAAACCAGCGAAACCAAACCCGCAACCGATCTCAAGCAACTCGCCACCGAAGTTGTCCGCCGCGCGACGAAGGGCGGTGCCACAGCGGCCGAGTGTGTCGTCCGCGAAGGCGACGAATTTTCCACCGTGGTGCGGTTGGGCCAGGTCGAAACGCTGAAGGAATCTGGTTCGCGCGCCATCGGCGTCCGCGTCTTCTTTGGACAGCGCGCGGCCAGCACTCATTCCAGCGATTTCTCGGCCGCCGGAATCGAGCGCATGATAAAGTCCGCGCTCGAACTGGCGAAGATTTGTTCTGAAGACCCGTATGCAGGAATTCCCGAGGCAGCCAAACTCGGATCGCTTACGGGCGACCTCAATCTCTATCACGAGGACGTGTACTCGCTGCCCGGCCCCGAGCGCATCGAGTACGCGCGGCGCGCCGAAAAGGCTGCGCTCGACGCCGATCCCCGCATCAAGAACTCCGACGGCGGATCGTTCGATGCCGCCACCGGCCGGAAAGTGCTGGCGAATTCTCACGGCTTTGTCGGCGAATACCGGCGGTCGTACTGTTCGGTCTCCGTGGTGCCGATTGCGCAGGACGAGAACGGCGGGATGCAGCGCGATTACTGGTATTCGGTGGCGCGCAGCCTGGCAAAGCTTGATCCGGCGGAGCAGGTAGGAAAAGAAGCCGCGCGCCGCACCCTGCGACGCCTCGGCGCGCGCAAGGTGAAAACCGCGCATGTGCCGGTCGTGCTCGATCCCATGGTCGCAAGCTCGATGCTCGGGCATATTTTCGAAGGAGTGAATGGAGACTCGGTGTATCGCGGGGCTTCGTTTCTGGCGGGTAAATTGGGAGAGAAAATTGCGGGCCCGAACGTCACCGTCGTTGATGACGGCACCATGCCCGGCGGTTTTGGCACAGCGCCGTTCGATGACGAAGGCATTCCCACCCGCCGCACGGTCGTGATCGAGAACGGAATTCTGAAGTCGTATCTGTTGAATACCTACACGGCGAAGAAGTTGGGGCTGGAGACCACCGCCAACGCGTCTCGCGGACTCGCCGGAACGCCGGGGATCGGACCGGGGAATTACTTTTTGCAGCCGGGGACGAAAACGCCGAAACAGATTATTGCGGAGATCAAAGACGGACTCTATGTCACCGAGTTTCTCGGCCACGGTGCGAACTTAGTCACCGGCGACTACTCCCGTGGGGCCTCCGGCATGTGGATCGTCAACGGCGAACTGGCTTATCCGGTCGAAGAAATTACGGTGGCCGGCAATCTTAAAGACATGTTCTGCAATATTTCCGAGATTGGCAGCGACCTGGAATTCCGTGGCAGCGTAGCCTCTCCCACAATCCGCATCGATGGCCTAACCGTCGGCGGAGAGTAGCACGGATCACGCTGCGAAAAATCCCAAGAGGCCGTATCAAGAGATTGCACTTGCTCAAAACACAGGGGTTAGACGGCGGTCCCTTCAGATTCTGAAGCATGGTATTACCACAGTTACTTGTGGAACGCTTCCGGGGCGCTAAAGTGAACTGTGATGGGCCAGTTTCGGCACCGCAATCATCCTAAGTTCTGTCAGGGGGTACACCGTGCGCTCGGATGAGGTACAATGGCGCTCTCAGGAAGAACCTGACAGCCGAGTGGAGCAATCAATGGCTTGCCCGAATGTACTCCCAGATCTAACGGCGGCGGAAGAGACCAGAGGTTCCTCGGCGATCTCGAAAGATGCTGTGCTAAACGTACTTCATGAGCGTTCGGCGGACTGGCCCCTGTTTGAAGCCGTTGAGCGCGTCAGCAGCGAATTCAGGGTGAGCAGAGCTTCCATCAAGGCAGCCATTTGGGAATTGTATGCGGACGGCTTTGTAGAGTTGACTCCGAATTGGGATCTCCACCTAACAGAGCAAACCGCTACCCTCCCGAAAATGGCTTAGTATCACCTCGGTTGTTCGGACCCGGCGCGAAGATGGCCCAAACAAAGTGACGACACCCGAGCGATTCCGTCGAGCTGTCCCCGAAAAACCGAGAACGGGCCGCGACTGGCGCGGACCAGGAGAGCGCGACTATGACCGGATTCTTTACAGCTCCGCGTTTCGACGCCTAGTCGATGTTACGCAGGTTGTGGCCGCCGATCAGGGGCACGTCTTTCACAACCGCCTCACCCATTCTCTTCAGGTATCTCAGGTAGCGTGTCGTCTGGCGCAGCGTTTAATCCGTAAAGATGACAGGCTGGCAGCGAGGCTCGGAGGCATCAGCCCCGACGTTGCCGCAGCCGCCGGATTAGCGCATGACCTGGGGCATCCGCCCTTTGGCCACGTGTCCGAAGAAGAATTGGATCATCTCGTAACCGAGGTGTACAGGGTCGCCGACGGTTTCGAGGGTAACGCACAATCCTTCCGTATCGTTAACGCTCTGGCACGTCGAGAGCCCGCGCCCCATCCACCGGGGTTGGATCTCACACCGGCGACTCTGAACGCAATGCTCAAGTATCCGTGGTTCCGGGAACTCGACGCGCACGATTCATCAAAGCCTGCGACAGTGCAGAATCCTGCCGAACGCGCCAAAAAGACAAAGACGAAAAGAGCTAGGAAGTGGGGAGCATACAGGCTTGAAAGGAATGCCTTTGACATTGCCCGCAGCTTGTTCCCGATCCAGGGATCGGACCGCAAGAGTCCTGAAGCGGAGATTATGGACTGGGCGGATGACCTCACATTCGCCGTGCATGACGCAGAAGACTTCTACCGGGCCGGGCTGATTCCATTGGACAGACTCTCTCTGAAAGATGATGCAGAGCGCACACACTTCTTTGACGGAATCCTACAGAGGCCGGAACTCCTGCAAATGATTGAAGGAAAGTTGACGTCGGAGTATGTGGAGGCTTTTTACAAAGTCATCATTGGGTTTCCGTTAGACGAAAGGTACGCGGGGGCAACATCGCAACGTTCAAACTTGCGCTACTTCGTTTCCATGTGGGTTGGGGAGTTCATCAATGCCTTTGAACTGGTCGAGCCAACGAGAGCGGACCAGCCGTTCGTGCAAATTGATCCACTGCGGTTGAAGATGGTGAAGATGTTGAAACTTCTCACCTGGCATTACGTAATCCTGAATCCTTCGCTGGCAACGCAACAGTTCGGCCAGCGGAGAATCATTCAAACGCTCTTTGCAGCGTTTCATGACGCTGCGACGAACGCAAGAGACAACATCTTTCCCCATGCATTTAGAGATGCGGTGAAAAGTGCCAGGGAACGGGGCCCCGAGTTGATAACCAGGACAGTCGCCGACCTAATCTCCGGGATGACCGAACGACAAGCTATCGAGATGTATCAGCGGCTGACCGGCATTTCCTTGGGTTCTGTGATGAACAGCATCCTCTGAGTCGTCTTAAGCTAGCCCCCGCAGCGCGCCCAGCAACTCCTCGATATTCGGCAACTGGTCAATCGGGTAGACCTTGGCGAAGGCGATCTTTCCATTCTTGTCGACGACAAACGCGGCGCGCTCACTGATGCCAGCCACCGGTGGGCCTTCGCGCAGGACGCCGAATTGGCGCGTCACTTCGGCATGGGGATAGAAATCGGCGCAGAGAGGAACCTCGACCGGGCCGACTTCCTCCCGCCGCCAGGCAATGTGGCTGGGGATGGAGTCTACGCTGATGTCCAGAACCTGGGCATTGAGCGCCTCGAACTCTTGGCGACGGGCGTTGAGTTCGGGCACTTGCATGGCTCAAGTCGGGGTCCAGTCGAGGGGGTGGAAGGTGACGACCAGATTCCTGGCGCCGAGATAATCGCGGGAGCGCATTGTGATCTGGCGTTCACCGGCAACTGCGGGGAGTTCGAAATCCGGCGCTTGATCGCCGACTTGCAGAGGCATATCGTTCTCCAGTCCGATCAAAATTGTAATTGAGATTGCAGTCTCCGAACCCGATCCGGGAATAAATCAACTACAGAACGTATTGTCCTAAATTCCAGAACGACGCTAGCCCTTGATGATGGGGAACTCCGCCGATCCGACTTGCGTTACGTGCTCCTCAGCGAACCGGGTGACGCGTTCGAGCGCCGCCTGCAACCGCCGGTGATACTCAGCCATCTGCACGTCCATTTCCCCATTGCCCGCTTCGGCGGGAACTTGCATTTTGGCGCTGAGTCGCACCAACGCCTTCGAAAAAGGCTTTGGGATCAGCAGCGCATCCCAGGTATTCAGCACCCAGGCATCGCTCAGCGCTATATAGAACGCCGCCATCGGCGCCGCGCTGGCACGCGACAACCGCACCGGGCCCGGCTTGGCCACGTATTTCGGGCCGCGCGGACCGTCAATCGTAAACACAACCAGGTTGCCCTGTTCCAATTGGTTCTTCAGGCCGAGCAGGGCGGTAGCGCCGCCGCGGCTGCTCGACCCGCGCACCGCGACGAAGCCAAGCCTTTCAAGAGTCCTGGCGATGTATTCCCCATCGAAGCTGCGGCTCACCATCACGGCGATCCCGATCTTTCTCCATAACCATGCACTGGGGAACACGGCGCGATGCCAAAAGGAGTAGATGACCGGTTTTTCGTAAGTGGCGCCGGGCACTGCGGGGGCTTCTTCCCAGGATACCGAATAACGCAGGGTCGGGCCGATCAGCGAAATGGCCAGATAGGTCGCCCAGCTGATGAGCCACAAAAGGATTCTTTGCCGCAGCGAGAATTGGCGAGGCTCCAAAACCGAGGGCGGCTCAGGCTCAACTGCGGTGGAAGAAGAACTCACGCCGATATTGTAGCCGGGGAAGGAAAAGTTTAACTGAAAGCTGAGAGCTGAAAGCCGGGTTCCTAGGCTTCCAGATAGGCCACGATCCACTCTTTCATCCGATGCCGCCGCTCGTCGGCCGGGTCAAAGCGAATCCCGAAGCTTTTGTTGGGTTTCTTCCACGTGACGTGCCCACGCACCCAAATGCGTGGCAGCGTCAGCAGGGAAAACGACACTTCCACCAAACTCCCCGTTTCGGGCACAAGACCGCCCTTGAGCGACATTCCTCCCGAACTGATCTCCTGGCTGGTAGCGGTTATGCGGCCACCGTCGGGCATCACGATCCCAACTTCTGTCATCACCGGGATACGTACATAGCGGCGGAATTCATGCAGCACCAGCATGCGAGTCGAGCGCACCAGTTTCATGGCCGCAGACCGTTCCAAGGGTTCGTGAAACACTGCGTTGATGCACAACTTCGAATAACGCAAGGCATCCTGCGCAGTCCCGCCCAGCCCGTAAATGATGATGCGGCTGTTGGACGCCGACCCTCGCGCCAGCTCGATGATGCTGCCGGCAGCTTCTCCCAGGGGCAAAACGCAGGCCTCGAATTTTTCGCGCCGCAGCCGGTCCGCGTCTTCGCGCGCAATCGAAACCGTTTCGATGCCAAATTGTCGGAAACACTCCGTCAACAGTTGCGCAGAGGCCACGGGCAAGTCAAACAACGCGACGCGCGCCACCGATTTTCGATGGACAGGTGAAGGGGCGAGAGCGGTACCAGTCGAAGTCGGCATGAGTCCCAGGGATGAACCCTCGAAAGACCCATTCTGACGGGCTTTTCCACCGCTGCATAGGTTTCGAAGGGCCTAGTCCCTGTCCGAAAGTGCCATTACGGAAGTTGTACTGGGACGCGCTACCCCATACTCCCTTCGTTTCTCGGTGTAGAGACGGGGCTTGCCCCGTCTCCTTTGGATGCGGCGGGAGACGCGGCAAGCCGCGTCTCTACGGGATGTCTTGGTTCGGTTCAGGTAAGATGTTGCCATCCTTGCATTTGCAGTCGCAGACACAATAATGATCTCTCTTAATGACATCCAGTCGGCCTTGGGCCGCATTCGCAACTCTATTTACCTTTCGCCCTGTGCACGCTCGGAAACGTTTTCCGAGTCCACGGCCAACCAGGTTTATTTGAAGCTCGACAACCTGCAGCGAACCGGCTCTTTCAAGGAGCGCGGCGCACTGAACAAGTTGCTCTCGCTGAGCACCGAAGAACGTGCCGAGGGCGTGATCACAGCTTCGGCTGGAAACCACGCACAAGGTGTTGCCTATCACGCCGGCAAGCTCGGCATCCGCGCCCAGATTTGCATGCCCCTGGCCACGCCTCTCATCAAGGTTTCGGCGACGCGCGGTTACGGCGCCGACGTGGTTCTGCACGGAGCTAACTACGACGAGGCGTACGAAGAGTCCGTCCGCCGCAGCCGGGCCGAGCACCTCACCTTTGTGCACGCCTTCGATGACGACGCCGTGATCGCCGGGCAGGGCACGATTGGCCTCGAACTACTCCAGCAGCATCCCGATCTCGAAGCCGTAGTCGTCCCAATCGGCGGTGGAGGCTTGATCGGCGGCATCGCCTGCGCACTGAAAGAGTCCAATCGCAAGATTCAAGTCTTCGGAGTTCAGCCCTCACGCCTGCCGTCCATGAAAGTTGCCGTCGCCGAAGGCCAGCCTGTCACGCTCATGCCGGCGTCCACCATCGCGGATGGCATCGCCGTGCGCCGCGCCGGCGAACGGACTCTGCCCCTCGTCCAAAAGTATGTGGACGACATCGTTACCGTCGAAGAGGAGGAGATTGCCAACGCCATCCTGCTGCTGCTAGAACGCGAAAAAACTCTGGCCGAAGGCGCGGGCGCGGCGGCCCTCGCTGCCCTGGTCAATCGCAAGCTGACGCTAGTGGGGAAGAAGGTCGCCGTGCTGGTGTGCGGTGGAAACATCGACGTTACGCTGCTCTCGCGCATCATCGAGCGCGGCCTGGTCAAAGACGGACGCCTCGTGCGCCTACGCGTCCACCTTCCCGATTATCCCGGAGCGCTCCATCGCCTCACATCGATTCTGGCGCAGCATCGCGCCAACATCGTTGAGACGGACTACGACCGCGCCTACCACGGCGTGGGTCTGGGGGAAACCGCGATCGAGATCACCATGGAAACCCGCGGGCCGGACCATATCGCCGAAATTATCTCGGCGCTGGGCGCAGCGGGATATACGCAGGAACGGGTGCTGTAGAGAGTGTTTTCACCGCCGAGACGCCGAGTGCGCCGAGAAGAATCAGAACCTTAACCACGGGGTACACTGGGTACCACAGGGGAACCCAACGAGTTTCTTGGCGTACTCCGCGTTCTCGGCGGTGATACTCACTCAAATTGCTTTCGGAATCTTTCCAGCTGATCCTTTACCTCCGAGACTACTCGCCGCAGTTCCGCCACTTCTTCTTCCAGTCGCGCGATGCGCTCCGCATCTGCGGGATTGTGGTCGGCCGCGGCGCTGACCTGCGCCGGCGATTCCGCTTCCACCACATCCCCAGCGAGCAGATGCGCGTACCGCGATTCCTTCGTCCCCGGTTGTCGAGGCAGCACTTTCGCCAGCGGAGGTTCGCGCTGCATCAACTTTTGCAACGCCGACTGCACGTCCTCCAGCGTTTCGAAGCGGTGCATGCGCTCGGCGCGTCCGCGCAGTTCGCCGGGCGTCTGCGGACCGCGCAGCAGCAGCACGCACAGCACCGCAATCTCCGGACGCGTGAAGTTAAACACCTCCTGCAACCGCTGCTCGTATTTAGTGACGCGGCTGTCGGCTCCGCGCGCGGGTCCGGCTAGGCGCTGCTGCTCGAGACCATCGAGTGCATTGCGCACCGCGTCTTCGTCCAACTGCATCACCGGATCGCGATTCGACTTCTGGTTGCAGGCATTCACTAGCGCGTTCAGCGACAGGGGATAGTACTCCGGGGTGGTAATGTCTTTTTCGATCAGCGACCCGAGCACGCGGACTTCGGTTTCCGTCAGTTTGATATCCATGGATTTGATTCATTGTATCGAGTCGCCAGAACGATGGAGCGACGGGCGTCTCGCGCGTCCTGCTGAGTAACTGCCGGGCGAGGACGCCCGGCTCTCCACCGGCTGGGCACGGTATACTCGATAGTTTGCCGGATGCATCCAAGTTGGAGTACTGGCCACTTCATTTTGAGGAGGAATCGTGAGGAAATACCTGGGGGTCTTAGCTGGCGTGGTTGCGCTGTGTGTTGTGTCGTGGGCGCAAGCTCCAACTCCAGCTCAAACTCCAGCTCAAACTCCCGCCCAGATTCCAGCCGCCCAGCCCGCTGATATTCCAGCTCCAACCGCCAAGCCTGTTCCGTCGGCGCGCCGGTATCCACGCTTCGAATTGTTTCTCGGCGGTTCGTACGCCGAAGCTGGTCTGTTCAACGCTGGACACTGGGCTGGGTTGCCTGGCTGGGACGCTTCGCTCGGTCTGAACGCGACCAGTTGGCTGGGACTCATCGTAGAAGGCGGGCAGTATTTCGGAACCTCGAAGATTCCGGTGGCTGTGCCGGAGCCATTTGAAATCAACAACTGCCCAAGTGGCAATTGCCCAGGGCCCACGTTTAATGTGGACACGAGGGAGTACAACATTCTGTTTGGCGCGCAGTTCGCCCGGCGCAAATATGAACGCTGGACGCCGATTGGCGAACTCCTGTACGGGCATCAGGGCACGCGCGGCGTGGAGAATTTTGCGTCCGGCCCTCCGGATACGAAAGTCGGCACTGGACGGGCGCTAGTGGCAGGCGGCGGCCTTGACCGCAAGATCAATGAGCGCTTCGCGTTGCGCTTCAAGGCGGATTACTTTCAGACGGCTTCTCAGTTTCCCACTTTCGCGAAGAAGAAGCAGGACAACTTCCGGTTCTCGGTGGGAATCGTCATTCGCAATGTGCACAAGAAGAAGCGCACGCTCGAAGACGAAACTCAGGTGGAACCGTAAGGAGTCGTTGGTCACTAGTCGTTGGTCGTTGGCAAAACACGGCCTTTCTCCAACTCATCCAACGCAGCGTTCGCGAACGACTAACGACTAACGACCGGCGACTGCAACTCACGAACGGCGCAGCAAGTCGCTCAGCGGCTCGGCTTTGGCCTTCAGTTCGTCGGCGAAATCGGCGCCTTTTTCGACCGCTTCCTCGAAACGGCCCTTGGCTTCATCCGTCCAGTCGGAGACGGTTTCGAGGGCGTCATCGTAGGAGCGTCGCAGGTCTTTCCGCAGCTGCCGCCCGCTCTTCGGAGCGAGCAACAGGCCGAGGGCGGCGCCGACACCGAGGCCGATTAACAGGAAAGTGACTGCGGTGCCCGCTGCCCCATCCGAGCCCATGTATTTTCCGATGCGCATATGGACCTCCCGATCATCCTTCTATTTTAGACCCGAATATTGAATTGGTAATTTGTGATTTTAACCCGGTGGCGTCGCGAGCTTTTCGATTACAAATTACCAATTACAAATTCCCCGGCGCCCCGGTTCCCAGAACGCTCTCCGCCTGTGTAAAATGAGATGTTGATTCGAAGTGCGGCGGATGCCCCGGCGACCTCCACCCCCAGCAGGCAAGAAACGGGCCCGCTGTGGACCCCAGGCCCTGCCCCGCTGCCCAGAATTCCTAGCAGAGTGTAAGGAGATGTAAACCAGCAATGTCAATTCCAGCAACCCAACTCCGTCCCGGCATGATCATCAAGCACAACAATGACTTGCATTCCGTGTTCAGCGTCGAACATCGTACCCCGGGCAACCTGCGCGCCTTCATCCAGGCAAAACTGCGCAACCTGCGCACCGGCGCCATGTTCGAGCATCGTTTCCGCTCACCCGACCCCATTGACAAGGTTAACGTCGACGAGGTCAACATGGAGTTTCTCTATAGCGACGGCGACAGCTACTATTTCATGAACACCGAAAACTACGAGCAGACCCACCTCACCCGCGAAATCCTGGGCGACGCGGTGGATTACCTGACCTCGAACCTCCAGATCAAAGTGGAGTTTTTCGATGGCAAGGCGGTGGGCATCGAGTTGCCGCAGACCGTGGTGTTGACCGTGCTGGAGGTCGAGCCCGGGCTGAAGAGCGCAACCGCATCGAGTGTGACCAAACCGGCGAAGACCGAAACCGGCCTCATTGTGCAGGTGCCGCCCTTCATCAACGAAGGCGAGAAGATCAAAGTCGATACGGCGGAAGGAACATATTTGTCGAGAGCATAGGAAAGTCAGAAGTCAAAAGTCAAATTGCAGAAGTAAAACCTTACACTTCGGCGTCACTGGCGGCGGCATGAGCATTTAACTTCTGCAATTTGACTTTTGACTTCTGCAATCATCATGGCTTCCGCTGAAAAATCTGCTGCCCACGCTCGCCGCTTTCTGGTTCGCGGACGCGTACAGGGCGTTGGCTTCCGCTGGTTTGTGGAGCGCGAGGCGTTCATTTTGCAGATTGGCGGCTGGGTGCGCAACAATCCCGACGGCACCGTCGAAATCCTGGCGCAGGGGACACGCGCCCAGTTGGCGGGATTGCACTCGCGGCTGCGCGAAGGCCCACGGGCGGCGCGCGTGGATCACGTGGAAGTATCCGAAGTTCAGCCGGTCGCGGGCCTGACTTCATTTCTCATTCAGGATTTCTAATTCATGATTTCCAATTAAGGAGCGTAGATGTCAAACGAGACAGCCGTGGATTGCGGCGAGTTGAAGAAATTGATTCGGGAGGTGCCCGACTTCCCGAAAAAAGGCATCCTATTCTACGACATTACCACGCTGCTCAAGGACAGAACCGGCTTCGCGCGGCTGATTGACGCGCTCTCGGAGAACTATATCGGGAAAGAAATTGACCTGGTGCTCGGCATGGAGGCGCGCGGATTCATCTTCGCTCCGGCGCTCGCCTACCGGCTGAATGCGGGCTTCGTTCCCGTCCGCAAGCCGGGAAAGCTGCCGGCCGAAACGTCGAAGGTCAGCTATGACTTGGAGTATGGCAGCAACGAACTGGAGGTCCACAAAGATGCCATCCGAAAAGGACAGCGCGTGCTGATCGTGGACGACCTGCTGGCCACGGGCGGAACGGCGGCCGCGACGGCGGAACTGGCCAGCGGCTTGGGCGCGGAAATTGCCGGACTGGCGTTTGTGGTCGAACTGGACTTCCTGAGGGGGCGCGAGAAACTGACGAAGTACGATGTGTTCTCGCTGCTGCACTATGACCGGTAACCGGTAAGGGACGGATAATTGCGCAGCGCTTGCGCCTGCGGTTTCCGGGCTCAGCCGGGCACCGCGCTGGCAAATTCTCACCGCTTGGCTTCCCGTTCTACTTCATTAAGTGTTCAGCCGCGCGGAATAGACCCCCCCAAATCGCCAGGCTGAGAGCCAGCGACGCGCTGTAGGAGAAGATCGCAATCCAGTTCCAATGAACACACCTTTCGGTTTCAGGGATCCACATGGGGGAGGGCTCCTTGTTCTGATTGCAGTGGCAATTATCTAGCCGTTCTGCTCCTTCTCGCAAATAGTTGAAAACATTACCTTGGCTTCGCTGCCTCCTCCCGGAAGTGAGTGAAATCGCCATGGCACCTGAGGAATTTGCGGGGGTCGGTGCCGAAATCTTGACATGAACAGCCGCTCAGCGGTCGGGCCCACCCAACCCACGGGGACGCCCCAGCGATGGTGGTAAGCTAGGCTTTCGACGGATGATGCATGCGCATATTCTTGAGTTCCCTCCAGAGTTCAATCCAAGGCTCGATGCAAAATTCGGCCAGACTTTTCGTGTTGCTGGTGGCCACGCTGGCTGGAGCATTTGCGGCCGGCGCGGATTCCCCTCCGCTCCCGCCTTCCATCACTACCGCGCCACTCTCGATCGACCAGGTGGTAAACAATCTCGTCCGCAGAGATGCAGAGCGGGCGCAGGCTCTCGGCCACTACGAATCCACCCGCGTTTATTGCCTTACCTATATTGGATTTCCCGGAGATCGCCAGGCCGAAATGACCGTGGAGGCGTCCTATGACCGTCCTTCCACCAAACGCTTTCAGATCATCTCACAATCGGGATCGAACCTGATCATCAACCGCGTATTCAAAAGGTTGCTGGAGAGCGAAAAAGAAGCCGCTGAGCCGGAAATGCACCTCCGCACGCTGCTGAACCGCGACAACTACGACTTCGCGCTAATCGGCTTCGAGTCGTCCGCACCGGACAGCCAATACGTGCTCGCCGTCTACCCAAAGACGCGCAGCAAATACCTCTATCGCGGCAAGGTGTGGGTCGACGGAACCGATTTCGCCGTGACTCGAATTGACGCCGAGCCCGCCCAGAATCCTTCCTTCTGGACGAAGAAGAGCGAAATTCATCACGAGTACATGAAGGTGCAGGATTTCTGGCTTCCCCGGCGCAACGAGTCAGTAAGCTATATTCGGCTGGGCGGGCGGGCCACGCTGACGATTGAATACAAAGACTACCGCGTTCGCGATTCGCGGCTGGCGGGGAATGCGGCGAAAGCGGTGTCTTCCGAAACGGGAGCCCGCTAAGTAGAGCGCGCGTGGAGGGACGGGCGCCCTCGCCCGTCCTGCCGGGCGGGATGCCCGGCACTCCACCAGCAAGTTTAGGCCGACCGCAGCAACAATCCCGCGGTAGTACAATCCCGCCATGGATGGCTTGATCCAGCCGAATCTCAACCCCGCCAGGGAAGAATCCAGCCTGCGTCCGATTCTCATCGGGATCGTGATCGTCGGGATTGTGGTTGGTATTCTTGTGATGATTTTCCGCGCCGAGCGGAAACCGCCCGCCGCCCCTCCAGCCTATGCCGCGAACCTGAAATTTTCGGATTTGAAAACAAGTGCCGCGCAGAATTTTGTTGGCGCCACCGTCAGCTATCTCGATGGCGCCATCACCAACACCGGCGATAAGACCGTCATCCACGCGGTGGCGCAGGTTACGTTCAAGGACGATATGGGCCAAACGGCGCAGCGCGAGGAACTTCCCATCCGCGTTTTGCGCACGGGCGGACCGTATGATGAAGCCGTGGACCTCAACCTGTCGCCGCTTGCGCCGGGCCAGAGCAAACCGTTCCGCCTGACCTTTGAGAACATCTCCGCCCAGTGGAACCACGCCTATCCCGATCTACAGATTACGCAGGTCACCGTGAAATAACAGGCCAGAAGTGATCTTAGAAGCCAAGAGGTATCGATGCGGAAAGCGCTCTTCGTGCAAGCTCTTCTCTTTTTCATCACGATGCTTTGTTTTTCTCAGACAGCAAAGCTTACCGATTGGCCCAAGCTGATCGATGCACATGAATGCGAAGCGGCGAAGCGGTTGTGCGCGGGCTTTGTGGATTCCGGTGATATTTCGCAGAAAGTTGAGTCTCAAAAGTGCCTTGCCAATGGCGCACTATGCGGACATGATGTCGTCCTCCTGCAAGGAGATGATGCGGGCGGGGGAACGCTGAGCGGCGGATATACACCGGAGGCTGTGGACGACGCCCTAGTGCATCTTAACCAGGGTCTCAAGCTTGCTCCGCAGGATCTATCCATTCACCAGGGCAGGCTCCATATCTTGGAAGCGGCAGAGCGTTACTCAGACATGATCAAGGCCCTGAATGAGAGCTGCTCGGTCTACAAAGGGAGCGACGCCCTACAAGCATGGCTCGCCTATGCAGCAGAACTGGCCGATCTCCGGCAGTCTCAGGACGGACTTGCATTCATGGAGGTGCTGGATAAGCACTACCCCAACTCACCCGATGTCCTCGGAAACATCGGTGCATTCCTGTCCATGCTCAAGAGGCCAGCGGAGGCGATTCCCTATTTGCAGAGAGCTGTCCAACTCGCTCCTGAGGACCCGATCAACGTTTGGGATCTGGGGAAAGCTTATGACCTTACGGATCAGATTGAGCTTGCAGACAAGTGGTATCAAAAAGGCCTTTCTTTGCAGACGGAAAAGGAACCGCTCTCCGAAAGCTCATGCCTGTATGCCCACTTTGTGGAACAAAAGCTTCATGACCGTGAACGCGCCTGCTCTTTGGAAAAGAAAGATTGCGCAGAGGAAAATCAGACCGCATGTACCACCCCTCCTCCAACGAAACCATGAAAACGCGCATACCGTCACTTTGATTTCTGTTGTGCAATCCACTTGTCCGTGCGGGCTTCGAGAAGATCGAGCGGGAGGGTTCCTCCGTTGAGCATCTCGTCGTGGAAGGCGCGGATGTCAAACTTGGGGCCCAATTCTTTCTGGGCGCGTTCGCGAAGTTCGCGGATCTTGAGCTGGCCGAGTTTATAACTGAGGGCCTGCGCGGGCCACGCGATGTAGCGGTCGGTCTCGGACTGGATCGTGGGCTCATCGACCGCGCCGGACTTGCGCATGAAGTCCACGACCTGATCGCGGGTCCATCCTTTCGAATGGATTCCGGTATCGACGACCAGGCGCACGGCGCGAAAGAGCTCAGAGGAGAGGCGGCCGTAGTCGGAGACGGGATCCTGGTAGAAGCCGACTTCTTTGCCGAGTTGTTCGGCGTACAGAGCCCACCCTTCGATGTACGCGTTGAAGCCGAGGCTGTGGAGGCGGAACTTCGGCAACCCGGTGAGCTGCTGCTGCACGGATAGCTGCATGTGATGTCCGGGGATGCCCTCGTGGTAGGCGGTCGCCTCGTCGTCAATGAGCGAGCGCTCGGCGAAGTTGGACGTGGCGACGACGACGCGGCCTGGGCGCTTGCCGTCCGGGGTGCCGGTGACGTAGTGGGTGGCAGCGGCGGACTGGAAGGCCGGTATGGCCTCGACCGTGACGGGCGACTTCGGAAGAAGAGTGAAGAGCTGGGGGAGCTTCGGCTCCATCTGAGCGATGTAGTGGCGGAAATTTTCGAGGATCTGCTCCGACGAGGTGGGAATGTATTTGGGATTGGTTTTGAGCGAGGCCCGGAAAGAGGCCAGATCGGCGAAGCCCTCTTTCTTGGCGATCGCAGTCATCTCGGCCTGGATGCGGTGGATCTCGCGGAGGCCGAGTTGATGAATCTCGTCCGGCGTCATGCGGGTAGTGGTCCGGGCGTAGATGTCGTTTTCGTAGCGCTTCTGACCATCGGGCAGAGAGGTGATTGAGAGAGTCGTACGGCCTTCAGGCGCGTATTCCGTGCGCAGGAAGGCGGCGAAGGTCTTGTAGGCCGGGATGACTTCAGTGTTGATCGCGTCAGTAATCTGCTGGGTTAATCGTTTCTGGTCTTCGGGGGAGATGCTCGCAGGGTACTTCTTGGTCGGTCGTAGAAACGGGTCGGCGTCGATGATGCCCTGACACTGGACGGGGAGCT
The DNA here is from genome assembly GCA_963767605.1 of uncultured Acidobacteriaceae bacterium. Lineage (GTDB taxonomy): Bacteria > Acidobacteriota > Terriglobia > Terriglobales > Acidobacteriaceae > Acidiflorens. Next base: position 657,451 of record CAVYEP010000014.1, read on the forward strand.
TCTCCAGCAGAAATCGGACGGGCATGAGCTTGTCCTTCATGCCCGCGCGCAGGACTTCGGTGGTCTGGCTGAGGACGCGCGGGACCTGGTGAAGACGGGCGATGTAATCCTCGTAATGCTTGACGGAGTCGAAAGGGACGGAGAGTGGCAGATCCGCGAGTCCGGTATGGACGCCGTTTTGCTGGTTGATAGGCATCTCGTACTCTTTGAGGTCGAAGTCGGCGATGCGCTGCTGGAGGACACGAACGAGGAGGTCGTGGGAGAGCTGGTCCTGGTCGGAGAAGCCCGCAGTCGGAATGGCCTCAAGCCGGGTAAGAAAGGCCTCGTCGGTCTTGTGGCGCTGGGCGATGGCTGCGATTGAGTGCTCAGCGAGCTTGTCGTTGTAGCGGTAGTCACCAAAGGCGGTAGCGCGCTCGGGGAAGTTGCGGAGATCGGACTCGTACTGCTCTTCGAAAAGTGCGTTCTGGGCGGCGAGGCGGTCGGCAACTGGCTTGACGTTTTGGGCGAAGACGCAACCCACTGTGGCAACCAGGAGAAATAGGGAAGACAGGCTCTGTCGAAGGCGCATGATCTATGCAGCGTACCAGAAGCCTGTGACTTTTTGGGGGACGGAACCGACCCGCAACCGGCGCTTTGTGCCCTCCGTTACAATGGCCTCGTGCCCGAAGTAAAACCATTCCGTCTCACGGAGTCCGTTAAAGCCGCAGGTTGAGCATCCAAGCTGAGTCCGGCGGCGCTGGACACGGTGCTTGGGAAATTAGCCCGGCAACAGGACCCGAATGTGCTGGTCGGCTTCGATCACGCCGACGACGCAGGAGTGTATCTGCTCACGCCCGAGATGGCGCTCGTTCAGACGGTGGATTTTTTCACGCCCATCGTGGACGATCCTTACACCTTCGGCCAGATCGCCGCCACCAACGCGCTCAGCGACGTTTACGCCATGGGCGGAAAGCCGCTGACTTCGCTGGCGCTTGTCTGTTTTCCCGAAAAAGGCGATCTCGAAATTCTGGAACGCATTCTGGCCGGCGGCTTGTCGAAGATGATCGAGGCCGGATGCACGGTAGTGGGCGGCCACAGCATCCGCGATGAAGAAACGAAATTCGGATACTCGGTCACCGGTGTGATTCATCCCCAGCGTGTCCTGGCCAATCAGGGTGCGCAACCTGGCGATCGATTGCTGTTCACCAAGGCTCTTGGCACAGGAGTCATTTCGACCGCAATCAAGAAAGGCGTCGCGAAGCAGGAGTGGATCGACGCGGCCGTGAAGTCGATGACGACCCTGAACAAGGCCGCCGCCGAGGTAATCACCGCCGGGCGTGTGGGGACGGGCGTCTCGCCCGTCCGGGCGGAGCTTCGCTCCGCTGGACAGCCGAGGGCGGCTGTCCCTACGTGGTCTGTGCACGCCCTCACCGACGTCACCGGCTTCGGGTTGATCGGCCACGCTCGCGAAATGGCGCTGGCATCGGACGTGAGCCTCGTCTTCCAATCTGCCAACATTGCTGTGCTCGAAGGCGCGCTCGATTGCATTCGCGCCGGCTACATTCCCGGCGGACTCAAAGCGAATCGTGAGTTTGCCGAATGCCTGGTCGAATACGATCCGCCGGTTCCCGGAGACATCCGCACGCTTCTGTTCGATCCGCAAACTGCCGGCGGTCTGCTGATCTCGGTTTCCGCCGAAGATGCTGGCCCGCTCACACGCGCGTTGCAAGCTGCCGGGGTTCCCGCCGTTGAAATCGGCCAGGTGTTAGCGCGTACGAAACCCTTGATCCGAGTCACTTCCTGATTAGTGCGTCCCGCTAACCGGCGTTGATCAGTCCCCAGATGTGGGCCAGGTGGTGGTCATCGTGCTCTGCGGCAAAGTACAGATGGTCCACCAGCCGCATGGGCGTTTTCAGCCTCGGATGGAGGGAGGCGCGGGCGAAAATTGCCGGGTCGATCTTCTCCAGCCGGCTCACCAATCGTGAGCGAGCGCTTCGGAATTCAGCCAGGATCTCATCGATCGGGCGCTGGTTGTGCTGCGCTTCGAAAGTCTTGCGATTGCTCAAGTCAGCCACGGTAAGCTGTGACGCTTCCGTTATGTAGTCATCGACCCGCGCCATCCATAGAGGTTCGAGGTCCAGCAGGTGCCCGGCGTGTTCCTGGGCCGACCACTTTTCATTTTCGCCCGGTTTCCTAACCAGGATGTCGCGATCAGCGCCGCAGACGATTTCTTCCAGCCGGGCCGGCGTGCCTCGCAAACGCGCGCACAGGTTCGGGTGCTGCTCCACCGGAAACGTGAAGTCAAACTTCCTTTCAAACCAGATCGGCGGTCGATTCATGGCTGCAGGGAATCAAAATGGTGTCTCCCTACAAGATGCCAAAGCAAGCGGACGTGGCGCAATTTGTCGTGGCTCAGGTGAGGCCGCTCCTCAACCGCCCAACAGTTTATTCATCTCGGCATGCGGTACAGCTCCCTCCATCACGCTGTACGTTCCGGAGGTCTTGAGTTCTTCCGCCACTCGTCGCAGCAGGCCGAGCGTCGCACGCATGGGACCCGATCCCACGCTCACACGACGCACGCCCAGCTTTTCGAGATCCGGAATCGAAGGCGTTCCCGGCACGGCAAGAATGTTGACGGGACACTCCACCGCTTTCACCAGCCGCCCGATCCTGTCGGCATCCTTGAGTCCGGGGGCGAAGACGCTATCGGCCGCCGCTTCGCGAAACGCAACCAAACGCCGCAACGCCTCGGAATAGTCGGCTTCCGGATCGCCTCCCGGCAGCAGGTACACATCGGTGCGGGCGTTGATCCAGATTTGCGCCCGCATCTGGACGGCAGCCTGGCGCGCCGCCCGAACTTTTTCAATCGCTAACTGCAAGTCGAGCAAAGGCCGATCCAGATTGCCGCTACCGTCTTCCAGGTTCATCCCGACGACTCCCGCCTGAATCAGTTCGCGCGTCGTCCGGGCGGCATCTTCAGGATTGGGACCATACCCCGCCTCGATGTCGGCGGTTACCGGAACACGGACAGCACGAGCGATGCGGCCGATGCGGGCGAGCATTTCCTCGCGCGGAATACGCTGGCCGTCGGGATAACCCAGCGAAAAAGCGATGCCCGCGGAGGTGGTTGCGATCGCGGGGAAGCCCGCATCTTCGAAGATGCGGGCGCTGGCCACATCCCACGCGTTCGGCAGGATGAGCACGCCCGGTCCGCGATGGAGTTGCCGGAACTGAAGCGCCTTGGCGGTGTGGGATTCCATAGGTCCCTCGTTCTTGCTCATGATCGTTCTTACTTATGTTCGGCAGGCAGGTTGCGGCCGGGTCATCTGCCGCGAGCTTTTTCGCGCATGCGCTCGATAAAACTGGGAACGTGCACCACGGCGCGTCCCACCGTGCCACTGCCGATTTCCTGTGTACCGTCGTAGGCACGGACGCGCATGGTATAGAAGCGTCCGTCAAAGGATTCCAGTTCGGCCTCGGCGTGGATTCGCGTGCCGATGCCGCTGGCCGCGCGGTGTTCGACGTGGATGGAGATTCCCACCGTGATTTCACCGTCGTCGCAAAACGGTTGCAGCGCATAAAAGCACGCGGTTTCCATCAGTCGAATCATGTCGGGAGTCGAATACACGGGCGGCAACTCGGGATGATGTGCGGAAAGCGTGTGCTTCACCTCAACGGTTTCAGCCGCTTCACCGCGCGTGCCGATGGGGATAGGGCGGGCCATGGAATTCGAGAGAGAAAGGAACTTTTGATTCTAACGTATGGCGCGAAGGCGTCGCACGGGTGGGTGAGTTTCACAACATAGCGGGGGAAAACCCTTAACCACCAAGGACACGAAGTATCACGAAGGTTGTGGTCTCAAGGTTTCCTTCGTGTACCTTCGTGTCCTTGGTGGTTATGGTTCCGGCATGTGCGCCTATGCTTGCTTCGCTTTGCCTCGCCTAGTCTGTTTAAATCGGCTTCGCCTGCTTCACATTGCGATTCACGACGAAGATTCGCTCGTTGTTGCCGGCCGGGTCTGCCGGTTGCATGAAGAAACCCAGATTCTTCGGGTTGTATGCCACCGAAGAGCCGATCAGTTTCTCGCCATCGGAGAAAATGACCTCAATACGCTTCCCCGGAAGTGGGGAGGCGCCGGGCACCTCCGCGTGAGCCGGGTCTCCGGCAAAATCCTTGACGAAGAACAAGGCCTTCAGTTCAGCGATTCGAACCGATGTTCCGCGGTCGCCAGGTTTGGGTTCGACGCCGTCGGGAAACAGGAAGAAATGGTCGCGTACCGGAGAGAAATCATTGGTGTAGCCCTTGAGCCTGCGGCCATCGAGGTAGGCCACAACCACTTTGGCGCGGTTTTGCATGGCTCCTGCCTCCAACCGGGCTTGCTTGCTAGAATTATCGTACTTCGATTCCTCCGTTGGACCGGAATAACTAGTAGCCTGTAGTAACCATTTGGGAACCCATGCAGTTTTCAGAACATTTCGACGTAGTGGTGGTGGGCGCCGGCCATGCCGGATGCGAAGCGGCGATGGCGGCCGCTCGCATGGGGCTGAAGACCGCTCTCTATACCTTGAACATCGATCTCATTGCGCAGATGTCTTGTAATCCCGCGATCGGCGGCATTGCGAAGGGGCATCTGGTGCGCGAAGTGGATGCGCTCGGCGGCATCATGGGCGAAATCACGGACGCCGTCGGAATCCAATTCCGACTGCTCAACACTTCGCGCGGACCCGCCGTCTGGTCGCCGCGGGCGCAGTGCTGCAAACAGGCATACCGCCTGAAGATGCGGGAAGTGCTGGAGTCGCAGGCGAATTTAAAGATCAAGCAGGCGGAAGTGGCGGATGTGATTGTGGAGCAGCCATCAGCTATCAACGCTCAGCCATCAGTTGCACCCGACATCACCGACAACTGGCAACCGGCAACTGGCAACTGCATCCGCGGCATTCTGCTCCGCGATGGGCGGCGTGTTTCGGCTGACGTGGTCATCATTACGACTGGAACGTTTTTGAACGGGCTGATTCACTGCGGAGAGCAACAGTATCCGGCGGGACGTTCGGGAGAACCGGCAGCCGTTCTGCTGGGCGAAGCACTCAAGAAGCTCGGCCTGCGTGGATGCCGGCTCAAGACTGGGACGCCTCCGCGTCTGGACGGGCGCACCATTGACTGGTCGCGCTTTGAGCGGCAGCCGGGCGATGTGGATCCCACTCCGTTCAGCTTTCGCACCCGGCGCGTGGCCAATCACGACTCACAGGTGCCGTGCTACATCGCTTTCACCACCGAAGAGACGCATCGCATCATTCGCGAGAATGTGCATCGCTCGCCGATGTACAGCGGGCAGATTCATTCGACGGGGCCGCGATACTGTCCGTCGATTGAAGACAAGATCGTCAAGTTTCCCGACAAGCTGATGCACCAGCTTTTTTTGGAGCCCGAGGGCTTGAACACGCACGAGATCTACGTCAATGGCATGAGCACTTCGCTGCCGATCGATGTGCAACTGGCGATCCTGAAGTCGATTCCGGGACTCGAAAGCGCGGAGATGATGCGGCCCGGGTACGCCATTGAGTACGATTCGATTGATCCCACGGAACTCCAGCGCACGCTGGAGACGAAGAAGATTGCCGGGCTGTTTCTTGCCGGGCAGATCAATGGGACTTCAGGGTACGAAGAAGCAGCCTGCCAGGGAATCATGGCGGGAATCAACGCGGCGCTGAAAGTGAAGAAAGAGTCTCCGCTGGTGCTCGATCGCACCGAGGGGTACACGGCCATTCTGATCGACGACTTGATTTCGAAAGGGACCAACGAGCCTTACCGGATGTTTACCTCGCGGGCGGAGTTCCGATTGCATCTACGGATCGACAACGCCGACCGGCGGCTGACTCCGCATGGACGTCGCGTCGGGCTGATCACGGATGACGCGTGGGCGGAGTTCGAGGCGAAACAGCATCGGCTGGAGGAAGTGAAGCAGGTGCTGGAACGGACGAAAGTGACGACGGCGATGGCGGAGCGCGTAGGGACAGCCGCCCTCGGCTGTCCGGTCGAGAGCAACTCGACCGCTGCCGGCAGCGGAACAACCCCGCAGGACCTCTCTTCGGCGATTGGCCAGCCCCTGGCACAACTGCTGAGGCGCCCTGAAATCGTTATCGAGCAACTTGCGCCAATTCTACGGAATCTCGCGCCAAGGTTCTTCGAACGAAGTTCCTCTGCGAACTCGGCGTCCTCCGCGGTTGATGTTTCTGACGTTCATCTTTCGTCGGAAATCCGCAATGAACTCAAGTCGGTCGAGACTGAAATCAAGTATGCGGGATATCTCGACCAGCAGCAGCGCGCCATCGACCGTCTGAAGAAGGCCGAGCAGCGCCGTATTCCCGACTGGTTCGATTACCGTGCCGTCAGCGGGTTGTCGCGCGAAATGCAGGAGAAGCTCGGGAAGGTCATCCCGCAGACGCTCGGCCAGGCCTCGCGCATTCCCGGCGTAACGCCGGCTGCGGTCTCGCTAATCAACGTCTATATCGAGATCCAGGCGCGGCGGCGAGAACAGGCTGCGACGCTGTAGCCTTCGCAGCTCTAAAGCAGCCGAGCCGCGCTCGGCTTGGACGGGCGAGACGCCCGTCCCCACACGAGCTAGCGCGCAACCACTTTCTCCAACGCCGATCGCAACTCGTCATACGAAAGCGCCCCCGGATGATACATCGCCACCTGCCCGGCGCGATTCAGGACGACCAGAGTCGGCGTCGTACTGGCTCCGTAAGCATTAAAGTTCTGCTGGCTCAGGGGGACAGGCATATCCGGCAGGCTCGAATAATATCGCTGGCGGACGGATTCGATATAGGCTCGTTCCTGCGCTGGCGAAGCGTCGGCTCCCTGCGCCGCGTAGCCGTAGAGTTGGGTGGGCCCGATGACGACCAGGCCCTCGCGAGCGAACTCCTGCCGCAAACGCGCTATTACGGGGACTTCCGCCTTGCAGTCCACGCACCAATGCGCCCAGAAGAACAAAAGAACTGGCGAACCTTTCAAGGACGCCAGGGCGGGCGGTTTGGGCCCAAGATATTGAGTTGCTTGTAAAGGCGGCGCAGGTTGACCGACCAGAGCCAGCAGATTGAGATTCTTCTGCAGTCGCGCTCGAATGGATGTGTTGCCATACCGCGCCAACGCCGAACGCAGCAAGCTGACTGCTTTCGAGTGCTGCCCTTGTTCCGCCATCCCCTGGGCGAGAATTTCATAGGCCGCGCCGAGTGCGACAGGTAAATGCGGTTCGGCATCAAGTTTGCGTTTGGTGAGTTGCTGCTCCGAGAGCCGGCGCGTCTCGCTGGCATAGGCGGCGGCTTGGCCCCACCGCTTTTCTGCGGCCGCTCCCCGCGCCATCCACGACAACGCCTCAAGGTACTCTGGAGTGGCGCCATGCTGAGCCTTATAGGCGTGCAGTTCCGACTCGGCCGCCGAAAATGAGTTCTGCGCCAATAGGCCGTTAATCTCGTCAATCAGGCCGCCTTGGGCGGCGGCAGAAACACCGAGGAGAATTCCCACCAAAACGGGGCCCCACGCCCCTATTCGCATACGCATTCTCTGATGATGAATGAGCCTCGGGGAAGTTGCAAACCGCGCTCTGGCTAGTGGCCGCCGCCCGGCTCCAGTTCATTGATAACCTGGACGGCAGTGGTCAGGTCGGCTCCGGTTTCTTTGCTGTACTTCTTGATTGCTTCCATTTTCTGGTGTGCCTGGAGCAGTTGCTTCAGTTCGGAGAGTAGAGGATCTTTCAGTTCTGCGACGCGCTTTCTAGCCTCGGCTTTCTGGCGCTCTCCCTCCCGAGTCTGCTGTTGGATAAATTCCAAACCTTTGGCATTCGGGCAAGGACCAACCCAGTACCACGATCCGTGATCGGGCGCCACCTCTAGAAGGAGGCTGTAGAACGAGCCTTCAGTGGTCGTCTCGAAATCTACCTGGATTACATAAGCCGGTTTCACTGGGTACGCAAATCCGTCAGCGGGCAGAAAGGCGCCAAATGCCTGCTTCGGATCCGCCGGCTTGATGTTCGCCACCTTGTAATCGGTGGAGGGCAGATCGCCGCCCATTCTTGCGATATCCCGATCGAAGAACCACTTGTTCTCCGGGCTAACGCAGGCACGGTACCCCGGGTGAAAGGTTTCGAAAACCTTCTGGGTATCCTTCGACCGGATCGCGGTCACATAGTTCTTCACGAATCGAAGTTGAGCTTCTCGAATCGACGCGGGATCGGAAGATGCGGCATCGGAACCAGAGCAAGTCGTGACACAAGTTCCGATCAAAAGGACAACCACGGGACCACATAATCGCCGAAGACGCTGAAGGGAAAACATAAAGGGTCCAAGTTCCTTTCTGGTAGGTTCTTCAGAAAAGACACGGCAATTATGCGGGAGGAAGCTGACGCCAGGAAAGGAGGATGGCGTCGGTCGAATCTGCGTTGATACTCAACCACTCCCAGGCCCAACGATCAGGCCGCGAGTGCATATTGGCTATCGGAATGGGCCAGGATGCTCATCATTTCGTGGAAGGTCACAATCTCGAAGTTCAGGACTGAGCGGTTGGCCACCAGGCCCTCCACTACCGATCTGGAGGGGCTGAACAGCTTGAATTGAATTCCGCAGTTGCGCGCCCATCGATCGAGAAACACAAGCATGCCCAGGCCGCCGCCGCCCATGGCTTCCACTTCGGAAAGATCGAGCGCAATGATGCGGGCGTCTGCTTGCGCCAGCACCACATCGCGCAACTTGAAGACGGATTCGCTGCGGACGACCCTGCCCTTGCACTCTACCACTGCCAGGTCGCCCAGGTTCTCGACGCGTATGGCCATCATGGAGTCATCCAGAGGTGAGCCGTAGTCTCTTTCCATACCACGAAGTGCAATCAGTCCGCCAAGGAGATAGGTCTTATTTTTCAACGTGATACAAGAGAGCGGGGACTTGGAAACCAGGAATTTTTGGGAGGGTGTCTGGCAAGAGTTTCCGGGACGGATTACCGCGGTAAGCACAGAATCTTCTAGCCATTTACCCCCGATTATGTACAATTTAGGTGCGTTTGATCTTTGCGGCTGTTCAGCAGTACCCCGCTCTAAAGCGTGACCTGCCTGCACTATGCGAGTTCCAGCGCATACCTCAACACAAAAGGAACACAGCAACATCATGGAAACAGGAACAGTAAAGTGGTTTAACGATGCCAAGGGCTATGGTTTCATCAGCCGCCAGAATGGCGAGGATGTTTTCGTTCACTTCTCCGCGATTCAGGCAAACGGCTTTCGCAGCCTGCAGGAAGGTCAACAAGTTCAGTTTGACGTAGTCAAAGGCCCCAAGGGCTGGCAGGCGGAGAACGTCAAAGGCGTCTAAGCCACAACCAAAATTCGGAAAAGAAGGGCGGCCCGGCGAGGCCGCTTTTCTTTTTGGCGAAGACGGACCACTTCAAGCCGCCTGCTCGGCTTCGGTAACCGTTCCGTAGAAACGAAAGAAGCTTTCCACCCGCGTGACTTCCAAAGCCTGGTGGATGCGCTGATTCACGCCTACCAACCCCAGCCTGCGTCCGTCTTTTTGTCGCGTGACATAGGCCCCAACCAGCGCCCCAATCCCCGCCGAATCCGCGAGGGGTACGTTCGTGAAGTCGAGAATGAGCGCGTGCGAGGTGTCGGCACGCACCTTCGATTGAAAGCCGAATACATTGGCAAGCGTCAGTGGTCCGGCCAGGCGCAGGATGCGGATTCCCTCCCGCGACCCGGGAAGATCTTCAATGTGTAAAGGCTGTTCAGGCATGCGACAAATGTTAACGGCGAATGCCTTAGTGAATGTTAAAAGCAGGTTAATCGTAAAACGGCCTGTCATACCACATTAGAAATGTCCCCGTCTTGTCCACAATAGAAATGTCCCCTGGTTTTGGTTTCATGCAGCCCCGGAAAAGAGGGCGCGTGCCTTGGCGGAAAAGCCTTTTCTCCAAGGATGATTCGAAGCGGGAGGAAGGCTGCGCCGTAGGATCGGGGATGGGGGCGCGGGGGAAGGGGCAGCGCCCCTTCCCTCGCCCAGCGCTTTAGAAGCCGCCTTCAGTTCGCGGAACCGCAGACGCTGATCGCGATAGTGAATCGCGACTTCTCCGGCTTCGTTCTCCCGCACCAGCACGCGACTCTTGGCCGGAGCCCAGTGCTGGCTTTGCCGTTCCAGTTGCAGCAGTCGGTTGTTGTAGCGCACCACCCAGTCCTCACTCACCACTCGTTCCTCCTCCAGCCAGAAGACTTCATCCAGTTGTCGCGCCGTGGGCCGTCGCCGGTGATAGTCGGCTTCCTCCGCCGCCGGGCGCGCGTAACGCCGGTTGTGCTCGGCGAGATAGTGCTCGTCCAGATAGGCATTGGCTTGCTCGTAGTTCCCGATCCCGGCCAGCCGCAGTTTCTTTACCAGCCGATCCTGGTGCGTGCCATGCGCCCGCTCTACGCGCCCTTTGGCTTGCGGCGAACTGGCCGCGATGATGCGAATGCCCAGCTTCGCGCACATCCGTCCAAACTGCGTCACCGCCGGTTCTCCGCGCAGCCGCTCCTCGGCATTCGGCGGCCGCACGTACACGTTCTTCCAGTCGGTGTACAACGCTCCCGGCACTCCGTAGCGCTCGATCCAGCGTCGCAACACGCCCGCCGCCGCCCACGTCGTTTCCTGCTCGGAGAACCGCCCCAGTCCCTTCGTGGTGGCGTCGTCGACCATGTGCATGAAACAGCCCTGCGGCCCCCGCTTTTCTAGCCACTCATGAAAACTTCCGTCTAACTGCACCAACTCGCCAAAGTGGGCTTTCGCTTCCCGCCGTTGCCGATACGGTTTGCGCCGCCGTTGTCTCCGCCACAGCCCGGCCTCCTTCCTCCATCGCCGCAGCGTCTCGGCGTGCACTTTCAACCCGTCATCGCTGCCCAGGTGCTCCGCCGCCAGCGTCGGCCCGAAATCTTCATAGCGTGCCTTCACCCGTTCCAGCACCGCCGCTCGAAACTTCGCCGCATAGGCCCGGTTCGATCCCCGCCCGCAGTTGCCATGTTGCAGGGCCTTCGCTCCTCCGCCCCGATACCGTGCCCAGATCCGTTTGCTCTGCCGATAACTCACCCCCAGCAACTCCGCCGCTTCGCACAACCGCAAACTCCGCGCCTTCACCCGCCCCATCACTTCCACCCGGATCAGCTCTTTCCTGCTCAATTCCGTTCTCCCCAATCTGAGTCCCTCCTCGCAACAGGAACTCTAAAAGGGGACACTTCTATTGTGGTTTCAAGGGGACATTTTTAATGTGGTTCAACATTAATCGTAAAACGGCCTTGACAGACCGCGTGGTCGGCTGTAGTATTTGATCCCAAGTTTGCTCTTTTTTGAGCAAATCGGAATTTCATGCAGAGTGGCTGAGGGACGAGCCCTAGGACGCCACGGCAACCGGATTGAGATCATATATCTCGACCGCCAGGTGCCAACTCTCGCCCGGTAACGGGGACCATGAGATTCGGGTAAGCGAAAATTGATTCGCATTTCCCGAGCCTCTTTTCCCATCGGAAAAGGGGTTTTGTATTAACTGGGGTAATTTTTACCCGGCTCGTCCCGCAGTCAACAGAAAGAAGTTGCACAATGGAGACGAGCACGTACCAGCTCCGCTGCCGCGAATGCGGCAAAACCTGGGGCAACCAGCCGCGCAGCTACTGCGAAGACTGTTTCTCACCGCTCGAAATTACCTACGATTACGATTCACTTCGCTCCTGCGTCTCGCATGAGTTGTTCGCCTCGCGCGCGCCGAATATCTGGCGCTACCGCGAGTTGCTGCCGCTGCCAGCGGGGTATCTGCCCTCCCTCCCGGTTGGATATACCCCGCTGGTGAGCGCGCCGCGCCTGGGCGATCAGATCGGATCGCGGCGGCTCTTCGTCAAGAATGATGCCGTGTGCCTCCCCACCTTGAGCTTCAAGGATCGCGTGGTTGCTGTGGCGCTGGCCAATGCGCGCAGCTTCGGGTTCAAGACGGTGGCTTGCTCGTCGACGGGGAATCTGGCGAACGCAGTGGCGGCGCAGGCGGCTCGCGAGGGTTTCAAGGCGTGGATTTTCATTCCTTCCGACCTTGAGCCCGCGAAGATTCTGGGCACGCAGGTGTTTGGCGCGGAGGTGGTCCGCATCAACGGCAGCTACGACCACGTCAATCGCCTGTGCTCGCAGATCGCCGACGAAAATCTCCCCGGCGAACATGGCCCCGAGGAACATGGCTGGGGATTTGTGAATGTCAATCTTCGTCCCTACTACGCCGAAGGCTCGAAGACGGTGGGCTACGAAATCGCCGAGCAACTGGGTTGGAAATTGCCCGATAACGTGGTGGTGCCGATGGCGGGCGGATCGCTGATTACTAAGATCAAGAAGGCATTTGATGAACTGATTCTCCTCGGTCTCGTCGATCCGAAGCCGGTGAAATTTTTTGGCGCGCAAGCGTCCGGGTGCTCGCCGATTTCGACGGCCGTCAAGCAGTACTGCGACGAGATTGAACCGCAGCGTCCGAAGACGATTGCGCGGTCGCTGGCGATCGGCAATCCGGCCGATGGACATTACGCATTGCAGGCCATCGGCAAGAGCGGTGGATGGGCGGAAGACGTTTCCGATCACGAAGTCGTCCAGTCGATCCAGTTGCTGGCGGAGAGCGAAGGTATCTTCACCGAGACTGCAGGCGGCGTGACAGTGGGAACGGCGCGGAAACTGATTCATCAAGACCGAATCCTTCCCGACGAAACGACCGTGCTCTGCATCACCGGCAACGGACTCAAGACCACCGACGTGCTGGCCGACGCGTACGAGGCGGAAACGCCGATCTCTCCGAAGCTGGCCGAGTTCGAAGCGTATCTCGCGGCGAAGGCGGCGAACTCGCCGGCGGCGTTTGCGGCCGCAGCGGATTCCTCGACCGCTGCGGTTGCTTAGAGGCGTCGTTGGTCGTTAGTCGTTTGGGGGCGCATTTTTCGCGAAGTCTCGTCGTTGGTTTTGCTTGCTAACGACTAACGACCACCGACCAACGACCGACTATTGACTACTGTCGCACTTTCGTTCGGGCCTTTTGCCCAGGAGGTTTTTTATGAGCATTACCGTTCAAATTCCAACAGCTTTACGACGACTCACAGCCGGAACTCCAAAAGTCGTTTGCTCGCCTCGAAATCTCAACGAGTTGTTCTCGCACCTCGACGCGCAGTTCCCCGACTTAAAGCCCCATCTGCGCGATGAAGCCGGAGAGACGCGACGCTTCCTGAATATCTATGTGAACGAAGAAGACATTCGCTTCCTCGGAGGAGCTTCCTATTTGTTCCATGACGGCGATGAGGTCTTGCTGGTGCCGTCGATCGCGGGCGGATCGCAATAGATCACACCTGCACGACCACTCGCGGGGCCGGAAATTCCCACTTAGTGTAATCGCCTGTGGGTGTTGAAAAAGTCACTGTGATTAGCAAGCTGAATGACGGCAAAAACGTGGTAGAAGAAGGAGAACTTTCTTCGCCATGCTTTGCTGGATCACCATTCTCGGAGGCGTGCTGATCATGATGGGGCAACACTCCCGTTCCGAAGCGTTGTTCTACTACTTCCGCCTGGAAGATCAGGTTCCTGAGACTCATCTTCTGCGGCTCATCGATAAGCACATCAGCTTTGCCTTTGTGCGGGAAAAGCTGAAAGAAAGCTATAGCGATACGGGCCGTCCGTCGATTGACCCCGAGCTTCTGCTGCGCATCCTGTTGATCGGCTATTTGTACGGCATCACTAGTGAGCGCAAGTTGGTCGAGGAGTTGCGCATGCATCTGGCGTGGCGCTGGTTTACGGGGCTGGGTTTCGATCAGGAGATTCCGCACCACTCCACGTTTTCCAAGAATCGGCACGGGCGTTTTCAGGAGTCGAAGCTGTTCGAGCAACTGTTTGAAGAGATCGTAGCCCGTTGTCTGGAAGCCGGCCTAGTCCGAGGGGACAACCTGTCGGTGGATGGCAGCTTCGTGGAGGCCAATGCCAGCAAGGAGAGCCGCATCCCACGCGAGCAGTTAGCGGAAGCGGCGCAGGTCAACCAAACCGTGCGCCAGTACCTGGTGGAACTGGAGCAGCAGAATCCAACCGAAGAGCCCGTGCATGAGCAGAAGCTGGTGTCGACCACCGATCCGGATGCAACCTACGCGACTAAGGGTGGAACTCCGGCCCGGCTGGGGTATTACGACAACTATCTGGTGGACAATCACAGTTGCGTGATCGTGGGAGTGCAAGCAACCGCAGCCCGGATGAGTCAGGAGACGGTGGCCGCACAAGACATGCTGGCTCGCTTCGCCCGATGGCAAGGACGCGATCCCGAGTCGGTGGTTGCCGATGCCACGTACGGCAACGGCGAGTTCCTGCAGTGGCTAATGGAGCGGCGAAAGCAACAGCTATCGCTGTCCCGCAGGTCAGCAGCTCAACTACGTCGGTCTGAATGTTCGGAATCGTGCCCATGCTTACATCGGAAGCCGCAAACGTTGCGGTGCGTGTTCGCAAAAGGCGCAATGCACCACCGGCCAGTACAAATATCTCGCCATCCACATCCACGAACCTTCCCGGCAACGTGCTCGCGACTTGGCCAACACGCCAGGCTTCGCGAGCGCACAACGGGAAAGGAAGAAGGTGGAAGCGCTGTTCGCGGAACTTAAGAATCAGATCGGACTTCGTCGCCTACGCCTGCGGAGATTAAAGTTTGTTCGCGAGCAGTTCTTCATGGCGGCGGCTGCGCAAAACATCAAGCGATTGGTTCGCTTCCTCAGCCAAGGGCCGCAGCCACCGCTCCCTGCAACGACTTAGTTCCCAGAACAGCAAGAAACTCGTCCTCGCCGCGGTGCTCACACCCACTAACTTCCGATTTCACTCAGCCCTTTTTCAACACCCACGCCTGGTTGCAACACCTACGTTCAACGCTGGTAATTCGGGGTCGTTTCAGCGTACATTTCTGCCATGAATAGTGCTCTCACTTTAACCGGAACTCTTCCGTTCGATGCAGAGATAGACCCGGCAGCGTTACCAAATCATCTTGCCAACTGCTTGCGGAGTGTCAAGGCGAGCACAGTCGAGATTCAGGGTAATAGTGTCGTATTCACTCGCCGAATGTTCCGTTTCGTGAGCAATTGGAACGTTCTCGTGCCATTCGAATCCGGCGACTTAACGATGGATGTTGAGGGCCACCAGGTCTCCTACCGCGTAAGTATTCGAGAACTGGTTCTGCTTGGCACCGGCATGGTCGGACTAATGACGGTATTCTTATTGGCGTCTCCCGGTCACCCGCCCCTTCTGCTCATGCCGCTGATGTGGCTATGGCTAGTCGGTGCCAATCTTGCAATCGGGATTTTCCGGTTCAAGCGCTTTGTCGGTCGCGCCCTAGGAACTGCTCCTCATTTGACGAGGCAATCCGCGTGGACCCACAGCTGGCAAAAATAGTTGGCGATAAATCCCGATATCATTCATTGACCGGGTTCTGAGTGTAAAGCGCTGTTTTCGGCAATAAGCCGTTTTCGGCCTCGCTTCAGGTAGACCGGATTGCACCTGAGCAGCGTTCTATTCTCACTGGCTAGCTGAATCGCAAGGTCTTCATGATCTCAATGTCCAGGCCAGCTCTTCCCAGTGCCGCCCCCTGCGTAGTTTGATGCGACCGATGGGGCGTGTTATAATCTAACTAACTGGTTAATTATATGAAGTCGAATCGGCGTTTGGGAACCCGGGGCCATCCCGAGGAGAGCCGGGCGGCGATCCTGAAGGCGGCGGTCGGCGAATTTGCCGAGCACGGGATTGCCGGGGCGCGCACCGATGCCATCGCGCGGGCGGCGCACGTCAACAAGGCGCTGCTTTATTACTATTTCAAAGATAAAGATGCGCTGTACGAAGCGGTGCTCGACCATGTGTTCAGCGGACTGCGGGCGCAAGTGACGCCGGTGCTCGAAAGCGACCTGCCTCCGCGCCAGAAAATGCTGCAATACCTGGGGGCGTATTTCGACTACATCGCGGCCAATCCGCGGTTTCCGCGGGTGGTGCAGGGGGAGTGGGTGCGGTCGGGAAACAGGGGCAGCGCGCGCATGCAGCGGGTGGCAAAGGAGCATTTCCGTCCGATCTTTGAGAAGCTGGTGGAAGTGTTGCGGGAAGGGACGGCGGCGGGAGAATTCCGTGCGGTGAATCCGATGGATTTTCTGCCGTCGGTGGTGGCGGTGATTGTGTTCTATTTCAGAACCGCGCCGGTGATGAAGGCGCTGATGAAGGTCGACCCGTTGTCGGAGGAGCGGATTCGGGAGCGGCGGGCGTTTGTGCTGGAGTTTATTTCGGCGGCGCTGTTTGTTTCTTAGCTCTCAGCTCTCAGTTGTCAGCTCTCAGTTTTCAGCTTGTCGCTTTTGGCAGTCACCCCGAGCCAGGGGGCGAAGAGCAAGAAGTCGAAACTGAGAACTGACCGCTGAGAGCTGACAGCT
This sequence comes from uncultured Acidobacteriaceae bacterium, assembly GCA_963767605.1. Taxonomy (GTDB): domain Bacteria; phylum Acidobacteriota; class Terriglobia; order Terriglobales; family Acidobacteriaceae; genus Acidiflorens. Next base: position 673,874 of record CAVYEP010000014.1, read on the forward strand.
ATCCTGCTAGGAGATTTGCGATGAGTGCGCGGACTAAGTTTTTGATTTTGCTGGCCATCATTGTAGCGATTGCTTCGGGGTACTACTTCTTTTCTACTCCTGGCGGCGACGACTTGGTTCTGGTGGGAACGGTGGATGCGAACCAGATCGTGGTGAGTCCGCAGATTCAGGGGAGGATTCTGAAGCTGCTGGTGGAGGAAGGATCGCAGGTAAAGCAGGGTGATCTGATCGCGTTGCTGGATCCGTCGGAATTGGAAGCGGAGGAGCGTGCGGCGGCGGCGACGATTGCCAGCTTGCGGTCGCAGGTGAGCGCGAACGAGTACACGCAGAAGTCGACGAAGGGATCGACCTCGAGCGACGTGACGAATGCGCAGGCGAAGCTGCAATCGGCCCGAGCGCAACTGGCGCAGGCGGAAGCGACTTTGACGCGGGTGGAGAGCGACAGCCGGCGGACGATTGGGTTGGCGCAGGCGGGAGTGGCATCGGAGCAGGAGAAGGTGCAGGCGGAAATGAATCTGAAGGCGCAGGAAGCGAGCGTGCAAGCGCTGAGGGATCAGGTCACAGCGGGGCAAGCGGATCTGAATTCGGCGATTGCGCGCACCAATCAGGCGACGGCGGCGCAAAGTACGGTGGCATCGACGCGGGCGCAGGTGGAGAACGCGGTGGCGCAGTTGAAAGAAGCGGAAGTGCGGCTGGGATATACCAAGATTTATGCGCCGGTGACGGGGACGGTGCTGGTGCGGGCGGCGCGCGAAGGCGAAGTGGTGAACGCCGGGCAGGCGATTGTGACGGTGGTGGATTTCAGCGACACCTGGGTGTTCGCGGCGATTCCGGAGACGGACTCCGATCATATCGGGCTTGGGGACACGCTGCGGGTGCGGCTGCCGGGAGGCACGGTGGTTCCGGGAAAAGTTTTCTACAAGGCTGCGGAGGCGGATTTCGCGACGCAGCGGGATGTGGGGCGCCGGAAGCGCGATATCCGGACGATCGCATTGAAGGTGAGGCTGGAGAATCCAAAGGGGGCGTATGTGCCGGGGATGACGGCGGAGGTGCTGGTGTCGCCCGCACAGTTAAAGGGAACCGTGCAAGCCGCGGAGCAAAAGTGACAGGGGAGTGTGGTGGCGGAGCTCCGTCCCGCCTGGACGGGGCCCTTCGGCTCGGCTCAGGGCAGGCTCCGCCCCGTCCCCACACCTGCATTGGGAGATCGGCATGGAAGTGAACAAAGGCAATGGCGAAGGGGTTTCCCCTTCCGAGTTTAATGGCCGGACCGAGATTGCGGCGGACGCTCCCAACGCGATTGAAGTGAAGAACATCGTGAAGCGATATGGCGACTTCACGGCGGTGGACGACGTTTCATTTGCGGTGAAGGAGGGAGAGATTTTTGGGCTCTTGGGGCCGAATGGGGCGGGCAAATCCACGTTGATCCGGATGATGACCACGCTGATCCCGATTACGGCGGGGGCGGCGCGAGTGGCGGGGCATGACGTGGCTCGGGATCCGAATGCGGTGCGGCGGACGATTGGAGTGATTCCGCAGGCGCTGACCAGCGATCTGGATTTGACCGTGGAAGAGAACATGAACATTTACGCCAAGCTCTATGACGTTCCCGCCAAGCGGCGGAAAGAGGCGATTGAAGAACTGCTGGAGACGGTGGACCTGACGAAGTGGCGAGGTGCGCAGACGAAAACGCTCTCGGGCGGGATGCGGCGGCGGCTGGAGATCGCGCGGGGACTGGTGCATAGTCCGAAGATTTTTTTTCTGGACGAACCCACCACGGGCCTCGATCCCGTGTCGCGCGTCGCAGTTTGGGAGATGCTGACGAAGATCAAGGCGAAACGCCAGCTTACGGTGCTGATCACCACCCACTACATGGACGAAGCGGACCGGCTGTGCAACCGGATTGCGATTGTGGATCACGGGAAGCTCGTGGCGCTGGATACTCCGGAGGCGTTGAAGGCGACGGTGCCGGGATCGAACGTGATCGAGGCGCAATTCGAGCATCCGCCGGCCGATTGGGAAGAGCGGCTGAAGGCATTGCCGGGAGTGACGTCAGTGCAGAACGAAAGCGCAGGGATGTTCCGGGTGCTGACGGCGAATGGGTCGGGCACGACTACCGATCTGGTGGAGATGGCGGTGGTGGCGGGCGTGCCGCTGAAAACGCTTACGGTGCAGAACACCACATTGGACGATGTGTTCGTCCACTACACAGGGCGGCAGTTGCGCGATGAACTGGTGAAGGCCTACACGTTCGTGATGCCGCAGAGACCGGGGGTGCAACCATGAATCGGATGATGGCGATCATCGAGCGCGAGATGCGGAAGTTCTTCCGTTCCCCGGCACTGATGATGGTGTCGATGATTTTTCCACTGGTGCAGTTGATCGTGCTGGGCAACGCATTTGGCGGGAAGATCCGCGACGCGAAGATGGGGATGGTCGATGAGGATCATGGCACCCAGGCCGTCCGGATCAAGGAAGCGTTCGACGCGGTGCGGGCGAATGCCGGGACGTTTATCGCGGTTCCGTATAACGACGAAGTGCAGGCGCGGGAGGATGTGCGCAACGGCAAGATTCAAGGCGCGGTGATTATTCCTGCGCAGTATTCGAAGATGGTGTATGAGAAGAATCATCCGCGGATCGCGCTGATTGTGGACAACAGCGACAACTTCATGAGTTCGACGTTCGAAGAGAAGATGAATGAAGTGACGAATGCATTGAACCAGCCGGACATGTCGCCGCGGCTGTTGCAGCAAACGGCGCTGGATGTGGTCGAGTTATATCCATATATCGAATACATGAAGTACCTGCTGCCGGGGTCGATCGCGCTGGCGATGTTTGTGTCGGCGATGATCGGCGGCGGAATGTTGTACATCGACGACAAGGCGCGCGGAATCCACGAAGGATATCTGGTGACTCCGATCACCAAGGCCGAACTGGTGTTTGGCTTGAATGGCGCGGGCGCGATCAAGGGCGTGCTGACCGGGGTGGTCATCACCATGATCGGGTCGCTGATTGCGGGCGTGGGAACGATTTTCAATCCGCTGACCATGCTCGGATTGCTGGCGATGATCCTGGCGACCGCTGCGGCGTTCAACTGCATGATGTTTCTGATGATGGTGCGGGTGGAAGATCCTCTCGTGCCGCGCGCGACGTTCGGGATTCTGAACACGCTGCTGTTTTTCCCCAGTGGATCGATTTATCCGGTGCAGGCGTTTCCAGCTTGGTTGCGGGGCATCGCGTTTGTGGATCCGTTTACGTATGCGGTGCATGGATTCAAGGCGCTGCTGTTGAAGGAGAGCGGGTTGAGCGCGATTGTGCCGGACCTGTTGTTTCTGTCGCTCTTCGCGGTGGGGACGATGGCGCTGGCGGTGCCGCTGTTTAAGCGGACGCTGTAGAGTGTGCGGGAGAGCTACGCGGTCGTCCCTCTGGGACTGGATCCTCACCCAGTTCGCTCCACCGGTTGTGCCAGAAAAATTGATGCCTGTGTAATTCTTGAATCGGAGAATCGCTCTGGTCGCTGCAAGAAAGAGAGCGACTACAATGGGGCACCTTCGGCGTCCCCGGTGGGTTGTGGCGGAGGGGCTGAAAGGAGATCACGGAAGGGGCGGAGGAATGGGAGCGGGCGCGGGGAATCGGCGGGCAGGCGGAAAACGAGGTTCGTGGTGATGGAGCGCGTCTTCCTTCGGGCATTGGAGCCAACATTGGACCCAACCTCCAGGCGGAGCCAGATGAAACGTCCGATGCGGCTGAGGCGAACTTTTTCGGGAGTCAGTCGGGCGGTGTAACTGGAGGCAATGCGGGCCATTTCGGACAGATTGTTCATGGGCCCGAATTCCACGTCGCTGGGGCGGGGTAACTGGCGCATGGCGTCGAGTTGGCGGGCGATACTTTTGCGTCCGGCAACGCAGGGCTGGGTGCGGCAATCGAGGATTCTTTCGATGGCATAGAGAGCGGCGTGGTCGACGCGTTCTCCGAAAGCGAGATAGAGGGTGTTGGTCGAGGCCACGTAGTTGAGAGGCAGCATTTGAAAGGCTTCGAGGATGGGAAGCGGAATGCTGCCGGGAGAATGGATGGTGGAGGGATCGAAGGAAGAGGCGACGGGGCATCCCCATTGCAGAGCGAGAGCGGTGGTGACTTCCTGTTCGGAGGCGAAGCCAAGTTTTTCGATCCACTCGCCGATTTTTCCGTAGCGCGCGCGGCGCTGGGCTTCGAGGGCGGCGCGGACTTCGAGGTAGGTGAGCTTGCCGCGAGCCACCATGAGGAGCCCAAGCGGAATGCGGTTGGGGGGCGGCGGCGATGGAACCATCCCGCGTAGGCGGGAGAGGTGGCCGAGGAGAGCCGTCTCCAGGCATTGGGGTCGGCAATAGAAGAGACCCTGGAGGAACGTTCCTTCGGGGCGGTGGCGGAGGCGCTGCCAGAGCGATCGCGGGCGCGAGCAGGAACCGAGAGCGCAAGGGGGCTCGGAGGATTCGAAAGGGTGGCGCTTGATCCAGGTGGACCCGGTTAGCGACTTGAAGAAGTGTGGCATAAGGCAATCCTCCTTACGGCGAATCCAAGCTGTGACCACTAGCCCCTGCCGGGCTTTGCTCGGTTTGGACGGGCGGGAACGCGCGTCCCTCCACAAACGAAATCAGCCGGGAGAACTGGCGGCAGGTTGTGGATCGACTACGTCGGTGATGCGCAATCCGTATTTACCGTCGACGATGACGACTTCGCCCTGGGCGATGAGGCGTCCGTCGAGCAGAAGGTCTACGGGCGAATGGAGAGTGTTATCGAGTTCGACGACGACTCCGGCGCTGAGGGCGAGCACGTCGCGCAACAGCATGCGGCGGGTTCCGAACCGAAGTTTGACGTCGAGGCCGACATCCATGAGCCGGCGGTAACTGGAGGAGGGCGCAGGCTGGGTCGAGGACAGAGGCGACGGTTGGGCCGTCGCTGGCGCGGACTTTGGTGCGGGGGGCGCGGGAGACGCGGACTCGACTCGTGGCTGCAACGCGGCGGCGAGGGCGGGGCTGATCTGAATTTCGAGGGCGATTGGAGTACCGGCTTCGTCACGGGTGTGGAGACAGACAATGGCATCCGACGACCATGAGGGCGCGGCGGACGGGGAGAGATGGAGCTGAACTTCGCCGCCAGCAATCGAGGCGAGTGCGGTAGCAGCGAGGCCGGCGATCTGGCGCAGGAGTTCTTCCAGGGCTTCTTTGTCGTCCGGAGTAATGTCGTCCGGAGTGATGTTTTCTGGAGCAACGCTTTCTGGAGTAGTGTTTTCGACGGTAGTGGGTTCGGTCGTAATGCCTGTAGCGGCAGGCTCGGTTTCGCCAAGGAACTTCTTGGCGAGGCGCGTGCCCGAGGCGGCAGCCAGGCGCAAGGTCATCTCGCCATGGGCGGCGCCTCCAGCAACGACGGTGTACCACAGGTCGGAACCAGTGGTGGGGAGGAGCTGAGAAGAAATTTCGAAGGCGATCGGTTGTCCAGAAACCTGCGAAAGCACGTTTTGAAGACAGGTCTTCCAGGCTTCGCACCAGTTGTGAAGTTCGGAGCGCAGTTCGGGGCGAAGTTCAGAGCCGGGGTTAGGGGCGGGTGCGTCGGGCGCGTCAGGAACGGTCGTCATAGTTCACCTGCAGTGGGAATCGGGGCTTCGAGTGAAAGAACGCGGGCCGCGCGGCGGGCGTTGACGCGCACCGGGGAGGCCGAGCATAGACGGACGTCTTCGACCAGCATGACCGCCGGAGTGGAGGCACTCCTCGAAAAAGAAAGCAGGTCGCCGGGGACCAGGCCGGTGAGGTTCTGTAAAGGCACTTGCAGATGCGGCAGCGAGAGTTCGACGGGAAAGAGACAGTCGAGCAACTTCTTCTGAAGTTGGAGGCGGGCTTCGAGGGGACCGCGGGGACGCTGATAGCTGAAGTCGGAGGAAATCTTTCTGAGCAAGGCATTGGAAACCACGGCGGGGATGGCGAGGTTGAGGGTGCCGCTGGTTTCCGACATTTTGATTTCGAAGCTCAGGCAAAGGTTCTTTTCATCGGGAGGCATGAGGCGCTGGGTCTGCAAGAGCTGCTGGCGCTTGGCGAAATTGAATTCGAGCTTAATCGCCTGCCAGCTGGTTTGCAGCTCGCGGCACACGATGCGGATGATGCCTTCGAGAACTTGCTCTTCGATCTCGGTGATGTCGCGGGTCATCTCGGTGCTTTTGCCTTCTCCTCCGAGCATGACGTCGATGATGGGGTAGCAGATAGCGAGATCGAGTTGCAGCACAGCCGTGGCGTCGACGGGGGAGAGATCGCAGGACGCGAGGTAGGTTTTTTCCGGGACGCGCTGCAGGTACTCGCGGTAGGTAAGGTGCTCGGCGGAAACCAGGCTGCAGTCGAACAAAATGCGCAAGTAGCCACCAATGGAGGTGGAGAGATTACGGGCAAAGTTTTCGTGGAGTTGGTTGATAGCGCGCAACTGCTCGCGTCCGATCTGCCCGGCCTGGCGAACGTCCCAGGGCTGGATGACCGGGCCGGAGGAGCCAGCGGCGGCGCCGGAACGCGCGCTTCGTACCATCTCATCGATTTCCGACTGGTTGAGTTCTTTTTCCATGGGGCCTCTAGATGGTTCCCGCGGCTTTGGATCTGGCGGCGGGCGCGGTCAGGGTATTCAGCCGGGCGCGCAGCCGAACCATGGCGAGGGAGTGAATCTGTGAAACACGCGATTCGCCAATCCCGAGCGCCACTCCCACTTCCTTCATGGTGAGTTCTTCGTAGTAATAGAGAGCGAGAACGCGCTGTTCCTTTTCCGGCAATTCGGAAATCGCCTTTTCCAGCAGATGTTTCGTTTCCGCGCGGAGACATTGGACGAAGGGCGTTTCCTCGGGCTTGGAGGGGATGTGGTCGGTGAGATTTTCTTCTTTGCCGTCACGGGGAGACTCGACGCGCAGGCTGCCGATTTCGAGGCCATCGAGTTTGGCGAGCAGGGATTGCAGCTCGCTCAGGGCAATGCCCATCTCCTGGGCGATTTCATTTTCGGTGGGCGCGCGTCCGAGCTTGCCGGAAAGGTGGCAGTAAGTGGAATCGACCAGGCGGCCTTTGCGGCGCAGCTCGCGCGGGCTCCAATCAAGTTCGCGGAGACTGTCGAGAATGGCGCCGCGGATACGGAACTTGGCGTAAGAACTGAACTGCACGTGCTTGGACAGGTCGAACTTGTTGAGCGCGTCGATCAGTCCGAGGACGCCGGCGTGCACCAGGTCCTCGAAGGGAACGTGGCGGGGCAGCCGCTCGTGAATGCGGCGGGCAATGTAGCGGACTTGGGGAAGCTGTTCCATGAGAACGCGCTCGCGTTCGACGTCGGTCTGGACGCTTTGATAGGCTTCGGCAGCACGATTGGTCATGAGGTGGCCTGCTTTCGTTAAATCGTCATTGGTCGTTCGTCGTTCGTCGTTGGTCGTTAGCCCCAACTCGTCGTTCGCATCCAATACGCCGAACGATCGACGACTACTGACCAACGACTTACACGGAGGGGCAGCGACGTCTTCATCGCCCCCTTTTCATCGCACCACCCCCAGCGATTGCACGGAAACCATGGGAGGAATTTCCAGGGGAGAGAGCACGACCACTTTGGGGAGAAAGGGTTCGAGCAAGCGCCGGAGATGAAAGCGCGCGGGGGTGGAACAGAGCAGGATGGGCGCGGTTTGCGCTACCTGATCTCCAGCAAGCTGACGCAAGCCATCGAGAATGCGGCGGACGAACGAGGGCTGCAATCCGGTACTGGTAGCGGGCGGCGCCTGCGGGCTGAAGGCGCGGCTGAGTTCCTCTTCAATATTGTGATCGAGCGTGAGCACCCGCAGGCCGCCGTCGTCCGAGAGCAGCGGACGCACCAGGGCGCGACCGAGCGCCTGGCGGGCGGCCTCGACCAGCAGCACGGGATGTTTGCTGGTGGCGCAAGCGTCGAGCAGGGTCTCGAGGATGGTGGAGAGGTCGCGCACTGAAACCTGCTCGCGCAGCAATTGTTGCAAGACCTTTTGCACTTCGCCGAGGCTAAGGATTTTGGGAACCAGTTCTTCGACCAGCTTGGGATGGCTCTCGCTGAGGCGATCGAGCAGGCGCTTGCTTTCCTGTCGGGTCAGCAATTCGTAGGCGTGCTGACGGATGACTTCGGCGAGGTGGGTGGAGAGCACGGAAGTCTGGTCGACGACGGCATAGCCGGAGGTCAGGGCCTGGGACTCGAGGGCGGGGGAAATCCAGAGAGCGGCGACGCCGAACGCGGGCTCGCGGGTAGGGGTTCCGGCGAGCGCGGGCGGGGTGATCTCGGAGCTGATGGCGAGGACCTGATCCGCGAGCATTTCCCAGCGGGCGATTTCGACGCCGCGCAGCGAGATCACATATTCGCGCGCCTTGAGGCGGACGTTGTCGGTGATATGAATCGGCGGAACGATGAAGCCAAGTTGCACGGCGAGCGAACTGCGCAGCGCTTTGACGCGGGCGAGGAGTTGTCCGCCTTGCTGCGCGTCCACCAGGCTGACCAGCCCATAGCCGACTTCGAGAGAGAGTTCGTCGAGCTTGAGCAGGTCTTCGATGGAGTCGGACTTGGCGGCCTTTTTGTCTTTTTCGCCAGCCGGCAGCGCGCCTGATTCGACGGCGGCCTCGATGACCTTGCCGTCTTTGTCTTTGACGGGTTTGGGCAGGCGCGCCGCCAGCAGGGCAACGGCGCCGGCGATGGCGAGGAAGGAGAATTTTGGCAGTCCGGGGATGGCGGCGAGCGCGACCATGACGCCGGCCGCGATCTGCAGGGAGCGGCGGCGGGAGAGCAGTTGCGTGCCGAGATCGACGGAGAGAGTGGAGTTCGAGGACGCGCGAGTGACGACCATGCCGCCAGCCATCGAGACCAGCAGCGACGGGATCATGGTGACCAGGCCGTCGCCGACGGTGAGCACGGTATAGGTCCTGAGCGCTTCGCGAAAAGGAATATCGAGCTGGAAGACTCCAATCAGGAAGCCAGCAAGAATGTTGATGCCGGTGATCAGGATGGTGGCGATGGAGTCGTGCTGATTGAAGCGGGCGGCGCCGTCCATGGCGCCGTAGAATTCGGCTTCGCGAGCGGTTTGTTCGCGGCGGGCGCGAGCCTGATGTTCGTCGATCAGCCCGGCATTGAGGTCGGCGTCGATCGCCATCTGTTTGCCGGGGAGAGCGTCGAGGGTGAAGCGGGCGGTAACTTCGGCGGTGCGCACCGCTCCGTGACTGACCACGATGTACTGGATGGCGATAAGGGCGATGAACAGAACGAACCCGACCACGTAGTTGCCGCCGACGACAAACTGGCCGAAGGCTTCGATGACTTTTCCGGCGGCTCCGGCGCCTTCGTTGCCATGAAGAAGAATGCGGCGGCTGGAGGCGAGGTTCAGCGACAAACGGAACAAGGTGAGCAGAAGCAGCAGGCTGGGGAAAACAGAAAACTGCGCCGGGCGCAGGATCTGCAAAGCGGAGAGCAGCACCAGCACGGATGCGGCAAAGCTGGTGGCCAGCAGCAGGTCGAGCGCGAATGCCGGCAAAGGGACCAGCATGACGAAGACCAGGCTGACGGCCGCAATGGGAACAATCCACTCGACGAAGGGGTTGCGCGTGGGAGCGGTGGCAGTAGTGACGACGGCGGCGGCGGGCATTTAGCGGCGTCCTCCTCTTGCGGCGGCGGCGGCCAGGGCTCGGGCTTCGGCGCGGTACACGGCGGCCAGGATTTCGGCAATGACGGCGTAGAGGTTCGCGGGAATGGTTTGTCCCACCTCGACGGTGCGGTAGAGGGCGTGAGCGAGTTGCTTGTTCTCGACCATGGGAATGTTCTCCCAGCGGGCGATTTCCTTGATCTGCGCAGCCAGCAGGTTGCGTCCCTTGGCCACGACGATGGGCGCGGCCATGTCGGGGCGGTACGCGAGCGCGACGGCGTAACTGGTGGGGTTGGTGATTACGACGGTGGCGCGCTTGGTTTCTTCCAGCATCTTGCGGCGGCGCATCTGGCGCTGCAGGCGGCGGATGCGGCCTTTGATGACCGGATTGCCTTCCGTCTCCTTGTATTCGTCAACCAGTTCCTGACGGCTCATTTTGAGTTCGCTCGATAGGTGCTGGCGCTCGAACAGGTAGTCGAGAACGGCCCAGACGACGAGCACCAGAGCGGATTTCCAGGCCACTTCGAAAACGCGGCTGGCGGCAAAGCCGAGCATGGCACGGGGGGAACGCCCGGGAAGCGCCATGAGCAAGGGCCAGTCGCGGCGCAGGCAGCCGACGCCGAGGTAGCCGACAGCGAAGGCGGGAAGCAGCGACTTGATGAGTCCCCGGAGCGCGCTGATGGAGAAGAGCTGTTTCAGCTTGGCGGCGGGGCTGATGCGGGAGGCGCTGGGCAAGAGCGATGTGGGAGCGAAGACCAGGCCGCCTTGGGCGAGCGCGGAGGAGAGCGCGGCGATCCATCCCATCGCCAGAGCGGCGGCAACGCCAAGGAACAGCCCGGAGTGTGTGAGGAAGGGAGACAGCGCGTCCATGCGCAGGTTGCCGGAGACGGCGCCGTCGACACAGTCCCGAAGGAACCCGCGCCAGGCGAGGGGAAAGGTCGACATCAGGGAAAACAGGACGAAGGTCGCCGCCATACCGGAGGCAGCGCCGATTAAGTCGCGGCTGCGCGCGACCTGCCCTTTCTCGCGGGCTTTCTGGCGGCGCCGCGGGGTTGCCTGTTCGGTTTGGTTGGCTTGTGCCATAGGTCAATCGCCAGTTCCCAGTTGCCAGTTGTCAGTGCGCAAGTTTCAAAATCCTTTCCGAAGCATCGAGGGCGCGGCCGAAGCGAGCGTCGAAGAAACGCGGCCAGAAGGCGACCGCGCCGCTTAGGAGCGCCAGGCCGAGCAGGTTCTTGATCGAGATTCCGACAAACAGGACGGGCAATTGCGGCGAAGCTTTCCCGATAAAACCGAGTGCTACGTCAGCAAACAGGCTGGCCACCAGCACGGGCGCGGCGATCTGTACACCGGCGACCCACATGCCCGCGGCGAATTGGAAGAGCGAGTGGATCGCCGGCCAGGTGAGCGAAAAATGTCCGGGCGGCAGATATTCAAAGCTGCGCGCCAGTCCGCGCAACATCCAGTGTGGGACGCCGAGCTGAATGAACAGCAACAGCACAATCAGTTCGTAGAAAATGGAGAGCACGGCGGAATCGGCCTGGCTGTCGGGATTGATGACGCTGGCGAGCGCATACCCCATTTGCACGCCGCAGACTTGGCCGGCCAGCTGTCCGGCTTCGAAGATGAGTTGGAGGGTGAATCCGAGCAGGAACCCGATGGCGAATTCCCCGAGCAAAAGCACGGCCAGCGCGGGAGCGTGAAGCTCAGCCGGGGGCGTGGGCACCAGCGGCGCCATAAATAGTGTGAGGAGGAAAGCAAGACCGATCTTGACGCGGGCGGGGACAGCAGCGCTGCCAAGGAACGGCGCGACCAGGAGCAGGCCGGTGACGCGCGCGCCGGCAATCATCCAAGTGGCCAGGGTGCGCTCGATCGGAGCTCCTATCGACATTGCGATCGGCATTTGCAGCACAATCACCTCAGCAGGCAGCGCCCGCAGCGGACATGGGAACCATTCGTGTAGAGACGGGGCTTGCCCCGTCTCCGGCAGCGCTACGAGGCCGAGACGCGGCAAGCCGCGTCTCTACCGCACCAGGGAATGGAAGTCGCCCCACATGCCGATGGTGAACAACATCAGCTTGCGCAACATCCATGGAAAAAACAGCAGGGCCGCCCCCGCCACTGCCACCAGTCGCGGTACGGTGGAAAGGGTCTGATCCTGCAACGAAGTGAGCACCTGCACGACATTGATGAACAGGCTGACCAGAATTGCGGCCAGCAGGATCGGCGCGCCCAGCAACAGAGCGGCTTGCAGGGTGTTGCGGAACAGCGCGACGACTTGTTCGGTTCCCATAAGCGCCTTTCATGAAAAGCTCCGCATCAGGGAGCCGATCAGCAGGTTCCATCCGTCGACCACGACGAACAAGAGAATCTTGAGCGGGGTGGAGATGATGACCGGAGGCAGTTGCATCATGCCGACCGACGTGGTGATGGCGGCGGTTACCAGGTCAATCACGAGAAAGGGGAGAAAGAGGGCGGCTCCGATGCGAAACCCGGCCTGCAGTTCGCTCAGGAGATAGGCGGGCGCGACGATGCGCATGTCGAGATCTTCCGGGCGAGCGGGACGCGGCGCATGCGCCAGTTCTACGAAAAGCGCCAGATCCTTTTCGCGGGCGTATTTGAGCATGAAGTGGCGCATCGGAACGATGGAGCGATCGAGCGCGGTCATCATCGTTATGTGTCCGGCATCGAGCGGAACGACGGCGTCGGTGTAAATGGCGGCGCCCACCGGCTGCATGAGGAAGAACGTGAGAATAAGGGAGAGTCCGATGAGCGTTTGATTGCTGGGCGCCGTCTGGGTGCCGAGCGCCTGGCGGAGAAAATGAAAGACGATGAGCAGACGGACGAAAGGTGTCATCGAGAGCACGATGGCGGGAATCAGAGTCAACAGGGTAAGCAGTACGACGATGTTCCAGGGCGCGGCGCTGCCGGGGGCGGAAGCGCCGGGCAACAGTCCTTGCAGAGGGAAGCCGGGCGCCGTCTGCGGCCGCGCCCAGAGCGGCGCGGCAGCGACCAGGACCAAAAGGACGACGCGGCGGAAGCTTCGTAAGGCCCGCATCAATTTCTTTCTCCGCTTTCTTTCTTGCTGCCCTCGCTGCTGCCCTCGCCGCTTGCGGATTCGTCGGGTAATTGCGCCAGCAGCGTGACCGACGAGGGACTGGAACCAACGAGGAAGCGTTGGCGCTCGAACTGGATGACGCAGACGAAGCGGCGGTCGCCGAGAGCCGCGGTCTCGCGGACAGCGAGCGTCTTGCGCTTGCTTCGCGCGCGGCCGACCCATGATTTCCAAACGGCGGATTTCCAGACGCCGGAGCGCCAGAAACCTCTGAGGCGGTCGACGGCGAAATCCGACGTATGCGCGAAAGCGCGGGAGAGTGGCGAGTGCTGCGGCGGGCGGGCCTCAACGATTTCCATCCGGGGCCTCTCCATCTAGGCCAACTCCGTCAAGCGCACGGCCAGGCGGTTCTGCACGATTTCGAACTCGCTCCAGGCGATGAGTGCGCCGTTAATCCGCAAGGGAACGTCTTGTCCCACCGTCCAGCGGCTGGCGATGATCCGTCCGCGCTCCAGGTGCACCAGATCGGCGACGGTAAAGCCGGGCATGGAGATTTCGATGGTGAGCAGGCACGGCAGAGGTTCGACGCGCAGCCATCGATCGGCCAAGGGATCGGCGACAGCAGCTTCGGGTTTGGGTTGAGCGGCGGCGGCCATTACGTTTGCTCCCTTTCCATCTGCACCGTTTCCATTTACACCATTTACATCTGCACCAGAAACTCCGTGAAGTAGACATTCTGAACAGCGATCTGAGGCGCGCGCTCCTGCAGGGCTTTCAGAAGTTCTTCTTTTAGCTGGCGCTTGCCTTCCAGCTTGAGCAGTTCTTCGGGCTGGGCCGTGGCGAGCACGGAGAGGATGGTGTCGCGCACCAGCGCCGTGGGCACCGCCTCGGGTTGATTGCGGGGGAGTTGGTGCGCCAGGCCCAGCGTGATTCCAACCCGCAGGTAAGCGCGCTGGCCGGAGCCGGTTAGATTGACGACAAAAGTTTCCAGAGCGAGGGTGGATTCCGCAGCGCCTTCGGCGCCGGCCGATGGCTGCCGGTTGACCCACACCAGGATGCCTGCCGCGCCCAGCCCGAGGATGAGCACCGCGGCCAGCCAGCCCTTACGATGTTTGGCCGCGCTCTTTGGAACGGGAACGGGAACGGGAACGGGCGCGGGACTCACCTGCACATCCGGCATATTGCCGATGTTTGCAAGCCGGGTGCCGGGGTTCACTTCCAGACCACCCAAAGGGCGATGGAAGGAAGCGGGGTGGAATGAGCGGATTGGAGGCAGGCCCTGGCGCGGGAGCAAGCGGCAAGCTGCCGCCACAGGCTCTTCTAAGAGCGCTCTCATGAAGAAACTCAGAGCAGGACCGCGGATTCTTGCCGTAACCCCGCCGAACTGCGCTGGCCAGGGACGGCCGAGTACGGCCGTCCCTGAGCCAGCGTTTCTCCACCAGCATTGCCCCTACGGTTTCAGCGCGATGGTGGCCTGCGCCACCTCATCGAACGTGGTTACGACGCGAGCGTTGGCTTCGTAGCTGCGCTGCGCGATGATGAGGTTGGCGAATTCGGTGGCGATATCGACGTTGGATTGTTCGAGGGCGCCGCCGGAGATGGTGCCGAGCCCGCCCGTTCCCGGACCGCCGACGGTAGGTTGACCGGAGGCGAGAGTGGGGGCGAAATCGTTGTTGCCCACGTGGGAAAGGCCCTGCTCATCGGCGAAGCTGGCGAGTGCGATCTGTCCGATGGTCGCGGTTTTGTTGTTGCTAAATGTTCCAGTAATGGTGCCATCGCCACCGATATTGAAATTCACCAAAGTGCCACTGCTGGTTCCATCCTGTTGAATGGAGGCGGTGCTGTTGGAGCCTGCCTCCTGCGTGAGCAGCCCGTTGCCGGCGGTGTCAACTACGTGCCAGGTAAAGGAAAGCGGATTGGCGCCGTCGGCGAAAACCGATCCGGTGGGTGGTACGGCGATGGTGGGGTTGGTGAGAGAGGCGGTCCCGCCGGCAGGAGTGATGCTTTTCAGGGTTCCATCGCCGTTGAAAATGAGCGTACCGGTGCCGAGCGAGACCGGGGGAGCGGCGGCGGCGCCGCCGAAGTCGGCGGCAGGAATCGTAACCGCATAGCCCCAGGTGTTGACGACGGCGGGAACGCCCGCGACAGGGGTGACGCCGTTTGCTAAATCTCCACCACCCCAGGTGAGAGTGCTTCCCACAGGAGTCGCCGTGGCGATCGGGGCGCCGCTGTCCACGTTTGCCGTCAAAGTGATTATGGTTCCAGGAGTTGTGTCCGCAGCCGTGACCGAAGCGTTGGCGACGGTGGCGGTTCCGAAATCGGCGGTCGAGCCGCCACCCGTTCCGTTGGTGTCAAGTGTGTTGTCGTTGACGGCATTGACCAAGTTTCCAAAAGCCTCCGTAGAACTTGCTCCAATAAGGACCTCATTTGCCGTGGTGCTCGCGGTGAGGGTCGTTTTAAAGGTGTAGGTCGTGCTGCCGATCGTTACCTGGTCGCCATCACTGGGTGCAGTGCCGCTGGAGGTTAGCGTGCCTGTCGCTGCTTGGCCCGGGACGGCGGTGACGGCGAGGGCGTCCATGTTGGTGTAGGTGAAGGTTATGTTATGGCTGCCGCCCAGGGAATCGTAGATGGTGGCTTGGGTGGAATAGGTGGACCCAATGGCAGCGGTAGCATCGAGGTTCGAGGTCAGGCTTACGTTGGCGGTGACCGTGGCGGGACTGACGGTGCCGGCTCCGAGCGCAAGGGTGGTGAGTCCGGCACCGGTGTTGACGATGCCAGTGACGGCGGGATACCCGAGGACCTGTTGCCCGGCCGCGGTTTCGAGCAGGTTGTCGGTGCCCACTTCAAAATCGCCGGCACGCGTGTAGCTCTGCACACCGTTCTTCTGCACCACGAAGAAGCCACTGCCCGAGACCGCGACATCGGTGGAGACGCCGGTAGGGGTGATGTTGCCCTCGGTAAAGTTGGAGGGTTTAGAGCTGACGGTGACGCCTGCCCCCTGCTGAATGGGGTCGCCGGCGCCGTTCGAGCCGAAATTTTGGTAGAACAGATCGGCAAACTGGATCTGCTCGTCCTTGTAACCGATGGTGTTGAGGTTGGCCAGATTGTTGGCGGTAGTAGAGAGCGCTTCGGAACTGGCGGTCAATCCGGAAAGTGGTATTGAGAACGATGGCATACGGGCTCCTTAGTGAGAAATGGAATTGGGGTTCGGGATGGAAGTTGAATTGGCACTGGCATTAGTACCGGCGCCGGAAGTCGGCGTGGGGATTGTCCCGACGTCGTTTACCAGCGTCTGCATGAGTGACTGGATCTGGGTCAGTTCGCCGAGCGAGTCAAACTGCGCCAACTCGACCGTGAACTGGTTGGGATCGACCGGGTCGAGCGGGCTCTGGTTTTCGAGTTGCGTTGACAACAACTGCAAGAAGGTGTTGGTCAGGTCCACGCCGGGAGCAGTGGATGAAGACGAGGACGACGACGAGGAAGCTGCCGCCGAAGCGGAGGCGGTTGGAGTGGCCGGGTGGAGCATCTGCATCAATGGCGTGTACACGAGTTTGTCCTCCTAAACGTGAATGCTGACGTGAGTTTGGCCAGACCCGGCGTACAGGCCTGACGGGAGAATGCCGGTGGTCGCCGACTCCGCTGCCGTGTCCGGCTCTGGCGAGGCAGGGACGGGCAGGGCGGCGGATTGGGAGTCCGTAGTTTGCGAAAAACTTGTTTGCGAAAAACTGTGTCGCGGCTGGCCTTGCTGAAAGCTGGTCGCGGTCTGGACCCCGGAGCGTCCTTTGTCGAAATCAACAGCGGTAAGGTTCAGGTGATTTTTGTTGAGTCCGGATTCAAGGCTGGAAACCTCGGAACTGAACCAGCGGGCAAGATCGCGATCGGCGTGAACGGTGATACCGACCTGACTTTGCTGAACGACGGTATGAATCTCAACCGCGCCGAAAGCGTCGGTGCGGACGCCCAGATGCATCTGGGCGTTCATTTGGGCATTCGTCTGCAGATCGGCTGCGGAACCGGGCGCGATGCGATCAGGCGGCGGAAGAGGCGGAGCGGAGTCGAGCATCTGGTGCGTCTTGGGCAGCTCGGGGGCGGGATCGGACCTGCCTTGGGTTGCGGGCGCGGAGGCTGGCGGAGCGGGACCGGTCAGCACAGGCGACGAATCTCTTCCGGGGAAGATGGCGGATGGCGCGTCGTGCGCCGCCGCAGGGTCCGGCCGCATCGCGGCGGAGGATTTCTTATCGTCGGCGGCGGTTGCGGGCGCTGCCGCGGACACTGGTTGGGCGGAGACGGCGGGCTTGCCGTTACTGGGGGCATCGTGCGTACCTGCGGCGACCGGACCGGCTATCGGAGCGGCGATCGGCGGGGCCATCAGAACGGAGGTGCTGGAATTCGGAGCGAGACTCGGAGTCAAAGGCGCCGAGTCGTTATTGGAAGTGTTGTTGGCGATGGCGAATCCAGTTTCTGAAGGGCTGGCAGTTTGTGCTGTCACGTCGGTGGCATTGGGTGAGAGGGTTGCGACCGGCGCGGTGTGGAGCACGACGGAGCCGGCGGTTTCGGCAGGACCTGCGCCGGAATCCGCCGCGGTCGAGATGACCGGTTTGGGGCCGACGGGCGCGACCGCGGAGTTGAATGACGCCGACTCCACCGGCGTTGAGTTGCGGTTCTTGGCAGCGCTTTCATTGGGAGCTGCGGTCTGCTGTGCGTTCGGCGACTCGGTTACGGGCGCCGAATTGTTGTTGGCGGAAGATTGCGGCGCCGGAATTGGCGTTGGCGGTGTCGTCGTCATCATGGGCACTGACATTGACACTGGCATTGGCATTGGTGACGGTGCTGTCGCCGGGGCGGAGGACGCCGGAGCGACATTTGCTGCGGGGTCGTTGAGGGAAGCCGAGCTCGGTCTATACGCTGACGCGAGCACGGGCTGCGCTGGAGTTGAAGGCGCGGCAGGAACAGATGGAGATTCGACTATTGGCGATTGGCCAAGTCCAAAGTCGTCAAGAGGGAAGTAGTCAAGAGAGAAGACGGGTGCGCCGGTTGGAACGGGGGCGTGGAATAGGCTATCAGCGGGCGTTGGCGTTGGTGAAACTGGGACCGGGGGGGCTGACGAGTCCGATTGTGTTTGCGTCGGCAAAGCGGGCGCCAGTGAAACCGGCCCAGGTGAAACTGGGCCAGTTGGCATTGGTGGAACGGAGACCGAAGCTGTCGAAAACGGTGCCGGTGCGGCGGGGGGTTGCGTCGAGAGGTTGGTAGACGAGTGCGCATCGCCCGAAGCGGCCGGATCGATGGCGGATGGAAGGTCAGAAGATTTTGGGCCGGGCTCGGTTGGAAGCTCGTTTGGAACCGCGGAATTCGCTGGCGCGTAGGCGGTGCTGGAATCGTCAGGCCGGGCGGCTGCGGGGATTTCGCGACTGCTTGCGGTCGCCGATACGGCGGAAATTGGCCCGGCGGAATTCCGTACGGCGGAAATCCGTACGGCGGAAATCGCGGTGGGCGCGGGTTGATCCTGGGGCGACTGAGGGCTCGGCGTGCCGGGCTTCCCGATCGACGCCGGAATCGCAAACGATTGAGGGATCGGAAGCGGCGAAGGTGCTGCCACGCTGGCGAAGGTAGGCCTGCTTGGCGCGAGTGGTTGCCCATTCAGCGGTTGTGGATCCAGTGGTTGCGGATTCGAGGAAGGATCGGCAACCTTTGGCGAGGGAGCCGAAACTCCAATCTTCTCGAACGCCGCGGGAAGTAGGGCGCCTGCTCGACTACCCGCAGTGAGCGGAACGGGGGAAGTCACAGCCGGACCAGGCGGAGGCTGAGGGGATGGAGCGATTGGCGTGCCGAAGGAAGACGAAGAAAGAGGCGTGCCCGGCTTAGCAGTCTGCGCCGGAGGAGCGATTGGCGGCTGCATCGGAAGCGGCGGAGGCGCGGTCACGCTGGCGAGGTTCGCAGTCAGCGGCTGCTGCAACTGTTGCGGATTCGAGCAAGGATCGGTAAGGGCCGGTGCGGGAGTGGAAATCCCCCACTTCCCGAGAACCGCCAGAAGTGAGGTGCCCACAAGTAGAGAAGGGGATCGTGAAGTTGCGGTCGCGGTTAGTCCAGATGCGGGTAATGAAGGCTTGCTTCCGGGAACCGGCGTGGGAGGAGTCGTCTGCATGGCACTAGACTTGGCGTCGGGGTTGACGTCAGGCTTCGCGTAGGAACTGGAAGCAGGCGTTGAATTCAGATTCAGCCAATTGAGACTTGGACTGGAGTTGGCAGCGAGGCTTGCAGCCGGGTTGGGGCTGCATAGGGAATTGATATTCGCATCGAGGATTGAGATTGACGCTGCGCCGGGATTTACGCTGATCGTTACGCTGGGCTTTGCATCGGGCTTTGCAACGATCCTTTCACCGAACTTCGCGCCGATCTTCGCATCGGATGCTGAAGTCGCCGCCGCCGGCGATCGCCTTGGGGTAAGCTCCGGCGTGGGTCTGGACATGGATGTGGCAAGCTTGGCTCCGAAACTTGAAGTCACGGACGACGCGGGTACGAACGCTGGGAGCCGGGTCGCAGTCGAAGCCGCTGAGGTTGCCGCCGGGATGGGAATTGCGTCTACTTGCATCGCAGTACCACGAGTTCGATTGCACTCGACGCGCCAATGGCGGGGAGTCCGGCGCAGGCTGGGGGCGCACGGCAATGGTTGCATTTTCAGGAACTTGCAAAAGCGCGAAAGGCGATGATCAAGAAGTTGAAACGGAAGAAAAGCAGATGCGGCAGGAGTTGCCGGGTACAGCCCGGCAAAATCAGGCCATTCCATTGCGCGATTCATTGCCGCGATTCAGTGCGGCGATGCCAGCGTTGCAACAGATAAGTGGCATCGAGTTCCTGTTGCTGGCGGCGTAGTTGTTCCTGCTGATAGGCGCGGTGCTGTCGGAGGCGCAGGGTTTCAAGGACCTCGCGTTCGCGATAGGCCCGATGGTATTCGCTGGCCGCTTGCTGGCGCAGGAGTTCGAGCTTGCGGATATCGGATTGAAGTTCCTGGCGGAAGCGATGCAGGTTCTCGCGGAACATGGAAGCGAACTGGAGTTCGGCGGCGGTGCATCCAGCAGCGAGCCCGGTCGAATCGGACTGTGCCGAGCCGGAGAGGAAGCGTTCCAACTGTGCCAGAGTTTCCTGGGCGCGCAAGACCTCGAGATTCGCCTGCTGCAACCGCAGAGTGCGCTGGCGCTCGATGCTTTGACGGAGGCGGAGCAGCGGGGCGAGAGCGAAACGGAAAGGCATGGGTCGGAAGTCCCTGTTCAGCAGTCCATGTTCAAGCCGGGAGTGCCATGAGGCGATCCAAAGAATCCTTCATGATGGCAACCTCCTGCGCGGGCTGTATGAGGTATTCGCGCAGCGCCGGCATGAGCGCGATGGCGCGATCAAGATCGGAATCGCTGCCTTTCTGGTAAGCCCCGATGCGGATCAGTTCCTCGGAAGCCTTGTAGGTAGCAAAAAGGCGGCGGACGTGATTGGTTTTCGCAAGATGAGGGGCGGAGATAACGGCCGGCATGATGCGGCTGATGCTGTCGAGAATGGAGATGGGAGGGTAGTGACTCTGGGCAGCGAGGCGGCGGTCGAGCATCACGTGGCCGTCGAGCAGGGCGCGGGCGGCGTCGACCAAGGGATCGTTTTCGTCGTCGCCTTCCATGAGAACGGTGTAGAAGCCGGTGATGGTGCCGGAACCGAAGGAGCCCGCACGTTCAATCAGGCGGGCGAGCAAAGTGAAGACCGAGGGCGTGTAGCCCTTGGCGGTAGGCGGTTCGCCGGCGGCCAGGCCGATTTCACGTTGCGCCATGGCAAGACGGGTCAGCGAGTCGACGACTAGAAGCACGTGCTTGCCGCGGGCACAGAAATATTCGGCGATGGTAGTGGCGGCGAGTCCGGCGCGGATGCGGAGCAGAGGATCCTGGTCGGAGGTGGACACGACTACGACGGAACGTCCGCGGCCGTCTTCGCCGAGCGAGTTAAGGAGTTCTCCTACTTCTCGTCCGCGCTCTCCGATGAGCCCGAGGACGGTGAGGTCGGCGTTGGTGTTGCGGGCCATCATGCCAATGAGGGTGCTTTTGCCGACGCCGCTGCCGCCAAAGATGCCGACGCGCTGCCCGCGTCCGCAGGTAAGGAAAGCGTCGATGGCGCGGATGCCGCAGCCGAGCGCATCGCGGATGGGGGTGCGTTCAAGGGCGAGCGGGGCTTCGCGATCGAGAGCATAGCGCTCGCGGCAAGCGGGCGCCGGTCCTCCGTCGATGGGATTTCCAGCGCCATCGAGGACGCGCCCCAGCAGTTGTTCGCTGAGGCGCAGCGAGGGCCGGCGTCCCCAAACCACGACTTGGTCCCCATATCGGATTCCGGTGGGCCGGCGTAGGGCCATGGAAAGAACAGTGTGGCCGCGGAAGCCGACAATTTCTCCGGGCCAGTGCCGGCCACGGGAATCGATGATTTCGCAGGCCTCGCCCACGGTGCAGAAGGGACCTTCGGATTCGACCAACTGGCCGACGACTTGTACCACTCGGCCACGCCAGCGCAACGTGGAGGAGTGCTCGAGGTGTGAAAAGTATGCGGCGAGAATGGGCGCGACGATCGGCGAACTGCCGCCTGGCGAAGTCATCGGCGTGTCTCCGGCGCCCGGCCTGGGGTTGTGGTGGGCGAGGCACTGGCGGTTCCACCGGGCCTTTCGGCCAGCAAGTCAAGCAATCCGGTTTCAATTTCCTTGAGTTGCGATTCCAGACCAACTTCGGTCGAGCCCAGTGAAGTTTCAATGCGGCATCCGCCGGGTGCGATGGCGGGATCTTCGTGAACGTCGGGTGCGGGAGCATCTTGCATCTGACAGGCGAAGTAGTGCCGCCATTCGGCCGCTTCCTGGGGATGGACGTGGAGGTTGACTTTGGTGCCCGTGTCGAGTTTTTCGAGCGTTACCCGGACGATGCCGGCGAGAGCATGCGGATCGATCTGCGTTTCGCGATGCAGGATTTTGCGCGCGATCGAGAGCGCTAGGTCGACGACTTCCCCTTCGACGCGGCGATAGTAACTTTGCCGTTCCAGCAAGAACTCGTGAAGAGCTTGGCCGATTTGTTCCCGATGTTTCGCGAGACCAGCATCGAATTCGGAACGGAGCTGCTGCTGGACGGCTTGTCGTCCCCGTTCGAAGGCTTCGGCCTGCTGATGGAGGTTTCGTTCCTCGGCGGCCGAGCCGGCATCGAACGCACTGCCTGCAGCGCCGCTTCGGAGTTCGGCTTCGGCATAGGCGAAGGGCGAAACTTCGGCAACGGGCTGCCGCGTGGGCGCGCTAGACGACATACTCCTCCTGCGACTCGGCGCTCAACACCAGCTTGCCTTCCGCTTCGAGTTTGCGGGCCGTTTCCACGATTTCGTGCTGGGCCAGATGCACATCCTTGGCGCGGACCGCGCCCAAGACCTCCATGTCTTCTTTCAGCATGTCGACGGCGCGCGTCGACATGCACTTGAAAACCAGGTTCTTCAGCTCTTCGGTGGCGCCGCGCAGAGACATCGCCAGAGTCTTCTTGTCGAGCTGTCCGAGCAGTTCGCGAATCCCGGCTTCGGGCACACCTAGCAAATCTTCAAAAGTAAACATCAGGTTGCGGATGGCCAGCGCCATCTGGGGATCGTCTTTTTCGATAATCTCTAGAATGCCTTTGCCGACCAGGGGCTCGAGTTGGTTGAGCAGGTCGGCGGCGCCTTTGAACCCGGCGTAGGCGCGCCGGCTTTGTTCGCCGAGCGACTCCAGGCGTTTGTTCAGGGCAAGCGAAACTTTCTGGGCCACCTCCGGAGAAAACTGACGCAACTGCGCCAGGCGCTTGACGGCTTCGGCGCGAACGTCTTCGGGCAGGCGCAACAACAGCGTCGAGGCCTGACGAGCGTGCATGTGCGCCAGGGCGAGGGCGATGGTTTGCGGATGCTCAGCTTCGAGGAACTTGGCTAACTGCTGCGGGTCGGCTCTCTCCAGGCTTTCCAGGTGGATGCCACTCTGTTCCATGGCGCGCGAGACCTGATCGAGCAGTTGTTGGGCGCCGGTTTCGCCGAAGGCTTTAATCAGCAGTTTCTGGGCATAATCCGGGCCGCCTTCGGCCAGGTAACTCTGCGTAAGGGTGAGTTGGTAATACTCTTCGAGCACGGCAATCGCGGTCTCGGGTTTAACGTGCTCCAGTTCCACGATGCGCTGGGTCAGACTCTGCAGGTCGCCCTCGGAGAGATTGCGGTAGATGTGGCTGGCGGCCTCCTCGCCCAGCAACACCATGAGGATGGCGGCCTTCTGTAAGCCCAGGTTGGAGACGGGTCCGGCCATTGGCTGTTGTTTCTTAGTATCTTCCTTCTTAGTTATTGCGTTTGTTGTTACTTACTGGTTCGTTTTGCATTACTCTCTTACTAACTCCTGCCATTTGCGATGTTATTCCGTTCAACCTTTTTTCTGATCATGGATCCAGGTTCCCACCAACCGGCCGGCGGCAGCCGGTTCGGCCTTGATCTTTTCGGCCAGTTCTTTCTTCATTAACCCGGCGCGCCTGGCTTCCTCGCTGCCCGGCGGGAGTTCGATGCTCGAGAGCACGCTGAGGGGTGCGGCGGCGGCTGGCTTGGCCAGACGTGAGGGAATCTGTTTGAAGGCCGCCATCGCCTGTTTTTTCACCGGATTCAGGACCAGTGCATAAACCAGCAAGAACAGCAGCGTAATTCCAACGTAGCGCAGCGCGCCCACCCAGGGCAGGACCAGGAGGCGCCAGCGATCCAGTTTGCCCGGAGCGGCGGGCGATTCGACAGCCACGCTCTGGAAGGAGAGGTTTTCGACCACCAGTAGATCGCCGCGCTGATCGTCGACCCCGATGGCGGCGCGGGCAAGTTTCTCGATCGCCGTCATTTCTTCCGGAGTGCGCTTGCGCCGGACGGTCGTCGTCTTGCCGTTTTCCTGTTTGCTGTCGGCCGCGTCATCGACCAGCACCGACGCGGTAATGCGATGCACGCGGCCGGACGGGTTCGTGATGTGGCGGATATTCTTGCTGACCGCGAAGGTCGAACTCTCCGATTTCGAACTCTGGTTGTCGAGCGTCGAAGGCATGGGAGGAACCGCGGTGGCGCTGCCCGGAACGTTACTGGCCACGCCCGGCACGCCCGCGGGGTTGGCGCCTCCGGCAAGTTCTTCGGAATGCTGCTGGGCGAGGGTGGCGGCCGCCTTCGGGTCGTAGACTTCCGAAGACTCTTCGCTGCTGCTCAGGTCGTAGTCGACATGCACGCTGGCGCGCACGTGTTCCGCTCCCACCACGGGCTCCAGGGCGTGCACGGCGGCGGCGGCCAGTTCTTCATCGGAATCGAACGAAGCCCGGCCGGAGGGCCCTCGCCGCGCCAGAAGAGACGTTGCCGTCTCGGCGTCCACGACCGTGACATTCTCCGGACGCAGTCCATCGACCGCGCTCGCGACCAGTTGTGGGATGGCCTGCTGCGCGTCGCGGGAAAGTGTGCCGCCGCGCGTTTTGATGATGACGGCGGCTTTCGATTCGTGCTCCTGCTCGGTGAACAACGACTCGCGCGGCAACACCAGGTGCACGCGCACCGCCTCGACTTCGCTCAGGGTTTGCAGCGTGCGTTCGAGTTCGCCTTCGAGGGCGCGCTGGTAGTTCACTTTTTCGCTGAAGTCCGATCCCGCCCAGTTCGGCGTGTCGAACAATTCAAACCCCAGGCGGGCGTTGCGCGGCAGCCCTTGCGCCGCGGTTTCCAGGCGCGCGGCGTCGAGTTTGTCGGAAGGAACCAGCAGGCTCGCGCCGTCCGGGGAAATTTCGTAAGCGATATTCTTGGCCGCCAGGCGGCTGCCCATCGACTGCGCATCCTGCGGCTTGAGTCCGGAGTACAGAACGACGTTCTTGTGATCGAGCAAGGAGACGAACAGCCAAAGGACCAGCCCGACGGCCGCCGCGCCTCCGGCGAGCAGGGCTTTCTGCTGCAGGCTCAAGCCGCGCAGGAAGTCCTGGATTTGATTGAGGCCCTGACTCAAGAGTTCAAACTCCTACTCCACGGTCCATACTCCGCACCCCACGCCGCATTCAGAACTGCATGCTCGAGATCTGCTGATACGCCTGCACGATTTTGTTCCGCACCTGCATCATCAGCTGAAACGAGAGATCGGCCTTTTCGACGGCAATCATGGCGCTGTGCAGATCGGCGCCTTTGCCGTTGAGCAACTGGACCACTTGGGTGGCGGCGTCTCCCTGCGCGCCCTCCACTTGATCCATGGACTGCTGCAGGGTCTCGAGGAACTTGCCGCCCTCGGCGGCGCCCGCGGGGCCCGTGCCCATGTCGGCGGGCAGAATGCGAATCGAAGGAATCGAATTATTCATGGCTAGCCTCTCAGTCCAACTTGGTTTGCAGGGGCGCGGCTTCCGCCGCGCCGTTCGTGCCATAAAATCGGCAGCGGCTTTAGCCGCCGTCGAAAATCGCGCTTCCCCTAACGCAGCAGGTCGAGCGACTGCGTAATCATGTTTTTCGTCGCCTGCACGGCCGACGCGTTCAGCTCGTAGGCCCGGACCGCTCCCAGCAGATCGGTCATTTCTTCGATCGGATCGACCTGAGGATAGGCCACATAGCCTTGCGCGTTCGCGTCGGGATGTCCCGGCTCGAAACGCATCACCGGCGGCCGCTGATCCGGGACCACGGCGGCCACGCGGACGGCCGAAGCGGTTTCCGGACGCAGGCCGGCCAAAGCCAGCGAGAATCGAGGAGCACGTTGCGACTGAAAGACCACCAACTGGCGGCGATAAGGACCTCCGGCCGGGGTGCGCGTGGTTTGGACGTTCGCCATATTACTCGCCACCACCTCCGCGCGTTGCCGCTCGGCCCCCAGCGCCGAGCCACTGAGTTCCAGCATGCCAAACAGGTTCATGGTGTGGCCCCTCCTAAAGTGATGGCGCTGGTCAGCCGGTGAAACTCGGCTTTCAGGAACGCGACCGCCACCGTAAAGCGCAATTGGTTCTGAGCGAGCAGCAACGTTCGCGCTCGACCGAAACGTTGTTGCCGTCGGGACGCTCCATCAGTCCCTGGATTTCATGCGCGACTGGAGTAAACGCCGCTCCGGCAAACTGTGGCCCAGCGGATGGCTCCTCCCCGCCGGCCATGGCCTGCTCGATTTCGCCGGCAAAGGAACGAACGTCGCGGGTCCGGTATCCGGGCGTGTCGACGTTGGCCAGGTTCGTGGCAATCACCTGATGACGAAACGCGCTCACGTCAAGCACACGCTCCAGGCCGCGCATCAGCGGAGTATCGATCATGGACATGGTTGCTCCTTGTTGTTGTTGTGATTCCGAAGATCGTTGCTGCGAAGATCGTTGCTGCGAAGATCGTTGCTGCGAAGATCGTTGCTGCGAAGATCGTTGCTGCGAAGATCGTTGCTGTGAAGATCGTTATTCGGAAGATCCGAATTAAGAAGACCGTTGCGATAGTTGTCTCGCGGTGGCAAACCAAACTCGCGGACTTTGTTGCGCACCGTGCGCAGGCTCACGCCCAGCAACTCGGCCGCGCGTGCCCGGTTGCCGCCGGTGGATTCGAGAGTCATGGCAAAAAGCTGACGCTCCATTTCTCCGAGCGAAAGGCCCGCCTTCCACTCCGGGGAACAAGGTATGCGAGTCGGCAGACTCTTTCCCGGCAGACTCTTCCCATACTCGAGCGCTTCGACGCCAATTTCGCCGCCGTGCGACAGAGCGACTGCCCGCCGCACGAAGTTTGCGAGCTCGCGCACATTGCCCGGCCAGGCGCGTTCTTCGAGACAGGCCACGAGCTCGCGAGATAAATGGACGCCCGTTCCGGGCGCGGCGTACAGTCCGGCGAAGTAGTCGGCCAGTTCGCGAATGTCGCCGGTGCGGCCCGCGAGCGGCGGCAGCGAAATCGGAATCACGTTCAGGCGATAGTAAAGATCGGCCCGGAAGCGGCCTTCGGCGACGGCGGCTTCGAGCGGACGGTTCGAGGTGGCAATCACCCGAATATCGACGCGCACGGTTTGGTTCGATCCCAGGCGGTCGAACTCGCGTTCCTGCAGGGCGCGGAGCAGTTTGGGTTGCAGAGCGAGCGGCATCTCGCCCACCTCATCGAGCAGCAGGGTGCCGCCCGTCGCGGTCTCAAACTTGCCGGGGCGGGCGCCAACGGCCCCAGTGAAGGCGCCGCGGGCGTGTCCAAACAATTCGCTTTCGAGCAAAGTCTCGGGAAACGCGGCGCAGTTCAGCGCGACAAACGGTCCCGATTTGCGGCGGCTGAGGCGGTGAATGAGACGCGCGATCAGCTCTTTGCCGGTGCCGCTTTCGGCCTCGATCAGGACGTCGGCATCGGTCGATGCCGCTTGCCGCGCGCGCTCGACGGCCTGCTCCCAGGCGGGGGAGTGGCCGATAAGCGTTTCCGTGTCTTTGCTCTTGTTCTTGCCAAATTCCTCGGCGCGGCGCAGGACCTGCTCGACGGCGAGTTCGAGTTTCTCGAAGCAGACGGGTTTGACCAGATAATCGCAGGCTCCATTGCGCATGGCCTGGACGGCGTCGGGCACCGAGCCGTAGGCGGTCAGCAGGATCACGGCCGCGCGCGCCGACGAGGTTTGCACCTCGCGCATCAACTCGAAGCCGTCGCGTCCGGGCATGCGCACGTCGGTGATCACCAGCGAATGCAAGCCGGCGCGAAACTTTGCGAGCGCCTCAGTGCCGTTCACGGCCACATCGACCAGCCATCCACGGCGCTGAAAGCGGGCTTCCAGAGCGGCGCGCATGCCGGCATCGTCGTCGGCGATGAGGAGCCGCTTCATTGCCCGGCTCCGGAGCCGGCAGCAGTTTGCGCGGCAAATCCTTGCGAATCCGCGGACGTATCTGAGAACGAACTTGCAACTCCATCTGCGGTTGTGGTCACGCTGCGGGGAAGCCGGAGCCGGAAGGTGGCGCCGTAACCGGGGCGGCTCTCGGCCTCGATCGAGCCGCCGTGTTGTTCGAGAATGCGATGGCAGACGGCAAGCCCGAGTCCTGAGCTGCCGGCGCGGGTGCTGAATCCCACATCAAAGATGCGCGGCAGGTCGTCCGCCACAATGCCCGGCCCCGTGTCGCGCACCACAATTTCGATATTGTCGCCGCCACCGTCGCTTCCCCGAATCGAGAGCCATCCACCGCCCGGCATGAAGCGAAACGCGTTGAGCGCCAGGTTGAGCAATACCTGTTCGAGGCGATGCCGGTCCGCAGAAACAACGACGCCACGGAGGCCGTTAATCAGCTGCATTTCGACTCGCGCCTGCTTGGCAAGCGGCAACAGAAAATCGTAGGCCCAGTCGAGAAGCTGGCCCAGGTCGGTGGGGGCGAGTTCGGGCTGGGGCGTGTTGTGCAGGTGCAGCACGTTGTTGACGGTCGAGGAAAGCGTGCGGAGGCCCGCCTGCACGTGTTCGATCCAGCGGTGGCTTTCGCCTTCAAGATTCGCCTCGGCCAGGAGTCCGGCGAAGAGTTCGAGGCTGCCCAGGGGGTTGCGGATTTCATGCGCCAGCAGCGCCGACATTTCGACCAGAGCCTGCTGCCGCCGGAGGTGCTCGCGATCATGCTCGAGTTTTTTCGCCTCGCTGACATCGCGCAGGATAAAGACGGAAGTGGCATGGGCCGGACTCTGGCTCTGCTCCAGCCAGGCATGGCGGATGGCAACCCAGATGGGCTGGGACGGATTCGAAGAAGGTGGATTCGAAGAAGAAGAGTCCAAGTCGGAGAGCGGCAATTCCGATTCTTCGCCCGTCTCGCGAGCCCGGTCGAGCGCCGTCCGGAGTGCGGCGGGCAACGCGTCGGCCGATTCGAAGCTGCCCCCGAGCAGGCGCGCCGTTTCAGGATTGAGAGCCGAAATCCGAACTCCCGCTTCGATCACCAGAACGCCGCACGGCAAGCCTTCCAGAATGCGACGCTGGCGTTCGCGGATGCGGCGATTTTCTTCGACACTGGCCGCCAGGTCGCGGTTCGTGACTTCGAGTTCCTGGCGGAGATGCGCCACCTGCCCTTGCAGTTGCCCATAAGTGCGTTCGAGCGAACCCGCCGCTTCGGTGAATGAGGCAAAGGCGCGGGCCAGCGGATGCTCGGGATCACGTGCCGGATCTCGTGGGGTTGGAAAAGAGGTGGACATGCAGATCACCCTGCAACGGCGATGCCAGCCCGGCATAAATTGCCTTAGAACGCGCTTATGGGGGGTGCGGAGGAAGACGCCCTATTGCGCGGCTTGGAGCAGGTTACGGAAGAAGTGCGTTTGCTTTCCAGTAGAGACGCGGCTCGCCGCGTCTCCGGCCCGAAGACGCGGCAACGCCCGTCCCCACACGAGCCCTAGCTAGTGAGAGTTGCGAACGCTCGTGTCCGACAGCCACAGATGCTCAGGGCGAATCACCGGTTGTTCTTCCGAGAGGATCAGAGCGCGTTCGATCACGTTCTGCAGTTCGCGAATGTTCCCAGCCCAGGGCTGTGTTTTCAGTAGTTCGAGCGCCTCGGCGGACAATTCCGGCGTGGGCGGGCGGAAAGCATATTTTTCGAGAAAGTGCGTGGCCAGTGGCCGAATGTCTTCGGTCCGGTCGCGCAAGGGCGGAATTTCAATGGGGAAGGCCGAAAGCCGGTAGTACAAATCTTCGCGAAACTTTCCTTCGCGCACCAGGGACAGCAGGTGCGCGTTGGTGGCGGAGATCGACGCGGGCATCCACGCGCACGACTTCCGCGCTGCCCAGGCGCTGCAATTCTTTCTGCTCCAGAAAACGGAGCAGCTTGGGCTGGAGGCTCAGCGGCATCTCGCCGATTTCGTCAAGGAACAGCGTGCCTCCCTGCGCGGCCTGGATTCTGCCCGCATAGGATTGCATGGCTCCGGTGAAAGCGCCGCGGGCGTATCCGAACAGTTCGGCTTCGAGCAGGGTCTCCGGAATGGCGGCGCAATTCACCACCGCGAACGTGCGCCCAGCGCGCGGGCTCAAGTGATGCAGGGCGCGGGCGACGACCTCCTTGCCGCAGCCGGTCGGGCCGGTGATCAGGACGGTGGTGGTGCGCGGCGCCAGCAGGCGCGCCAGATGATACACGGGTTGCATGATGCGTGAGTTGCCGATCATTCCGGGCAAGGGATCTTCGAGAATGGACTGCGGGGCGCGGGAGGCGGGCAGAAGCCCGGCCTCGCTATGCTCTTTATATTTGCTGTCGTCGTTTTTGCTGTCCCCATAGGGCGCGGTCCAAATTTCCGGAAGGGCGTTTGTTTTCTCTTCCGCGGCGACGGGTGCGCCATCGTTTTCCGGATCGAGCAACACGACTTCGATTCCGGGAAAGCGCTGGCGGACGGTTTGGCTCAATTCCTCGGCATCAAGGTCGGGCAGGCGGCGATCGAGAAACAGTACCTGCCACGAGCCGCTCTCCAACTGGACCAGGGCTTCGGCTCCTCCGCTGGCCTGTTCCACGCGGCGGACCGGAGAACGTAGACTTTCGAGAACGCGCTGGCGCACCACGTGGCTGGGGCTGGCCACCAGGACGCGGTCGGCATAGTTGGGCGGCACCGGGTAACTCGTCATACGTTTGATTTGAAGCGGAGCCGGTTAGAAACAGATTAGATGGAGATTAGAAGACTCTGTTGCAAGCAAACCATGGTGTACAACGCTGGGCAAATTTTGCTTTACACGTCGAAAGTTTTGGTGGTGGCATTCTTTGCAGGGAGGTCGCTTTCGCCGCTGGCCGCCGCTATTTTTCCACGAACACCAGTTCGCCGTTTTCGACTTTGAGGTCTTTGACGTTATCCGGCAGCTTGAGCTGATCGCGCTGCTCGGCCAGTTTCTTCTGCAACACTTCGTTGACCAGCGATGCGGGCACGGAGAGATCGCCGATTTTGACTTCGGTGGCATCGAAGGTGGCGTAGCCGTCTTTCGAGCCGAGATGTCCGGCGAGAGTGAGATAGACATCTTTGCCGGCGATTTGCGTAAGAAATTGTCCGCGCACGATGTCTCCATCCATGGAGACCTGGTAATCCTTGATATTGGGCACCGCGCCGGGGAACTCCATTGCCCCGCTTGCCGGGGAAGAGCTCGAGGGCGCGCCGGTGGAAGTATTCGCGGGTGCGGCTGACGGCGGCAGGCCGGCAGCTTGCGCCAGGGCGGCCGACAGTTCTCGGGAAGTCATGCGGACTTCGCTCTCGCCTTCGCCGGGCGGCCTGGGCTGCGCGAGTTGGTTCACCTTCTCCTGGAAAGACTGCGCATCAGCGGCAGCCGCGGCGGGCGCGAGCACAGGCGCAACCGGCGCCGGCCGCTTTAACACCAGGACGAGCGTGAGAATCGAAATTGCCAGGGTTGTAAGACTGATAATGCGCTGCAGCTTCACGAAGACACCTCCGCCCTTCTATGGTACTCGCGGGGAGTGAAAGGTTTGAGATGACCGAGGTGCTGGGGGCGGTAGGGTACGAGAGCCGTGTTCATTCCACGATGGCCAGCACGTCGCCGGGATTCACGGCCGCGCCTGGGATCGCCGATATTCTTTTCACGACTCCTTTTTTCGGCGACTTGATTTCGTTTTGCATTTTCATGGCTTCGACCACGACGATGCCCTGCCCGGCTTCGACTTCGGAATTTTCCGCGACCAGCAGGCGCACCACACGGCCGGGCATGGGGGCAAGAATTTTTCTCGGGCCTTTTTCGTCTCCCCCAGCTTCTCTGCCGCGAACGCAATGAACGCGGATCGCGCAACTCGACCGCGAAGCGTGTACTGCCCACCCATACGTGGAGATCGGTGGCGGTTTGCTCGCGCTTGATTTCGTAGGCGTGGCCATCGACCAACAGGGACAAAACGTCGCGGCGCGGGATGACCGCGTCGATGTGGACGGATTGCCCGTCGAAGCGGCACTCCCAACCGGCGGCGGCCTTTTCCAGCTCCAGTCGGTGGGGTTTGCCTTCTACGATGATTTCATAAACCATGAAGAACCTGTGGCGAAACTCGAATTTCTAAATCCAGCGCCTGAAGGCGCGTTGTTGCTCACGCCCTTGCGGCATGCCTGAAGGCCTGCCCTGATACGAATCTCACGTACTCCACGAACTGCCGAGATCAGCGCAGCGCTTCCGAGCGTCCTTTCTGTTTCCAGTTGGACGTAACCGAAGCCGCCGGGCCTGTACCTGCACCGCCGCTGTTCCCATTCTTGCCGACGGGCGAGGCCGGGTCGAGCACGGCAAACATTCCGGCGGCAATCGCGGCGATCGTCGTCTCGTCCACCGCCCCGGGTTTCGCCCCTGGCGCGCTCGACAAGACAGACTGGTTGTTCTTCGCGAGCAGGCGATCCAGGTATCCGGTGTCGAGTTTTCCGGCCTGGAAATCGGCATCGCGCAGGATGCGCCGGAAAAGACGAAATATTGGTCTTGATGCCGGCCACGAAATATTCGTAGAGCGCCCGATCCAGCCGCATGATGGCCTGCTGCCGGTCGGTCCCATAGCCGATCAGTTTGGCGAGCAGCGGATCGTAATCCATGGGAACGTTCCAGCCTTCGTACATGCCGCTATCGCGACGGATTCCCGGTCCCGAGGGCGAGAGCAGCACCGTGATCTTGCCGGGGCTGGGGAAATAATTGTTGTCGGGATCTTCGGCGTAGATGCGGCACTCGATGGCGTGCCCGCGAATCGCCAGGTCAGACTGCGCGAAGGGCAGTTTCTCGCCAGCTGCGATCCGGATCTGCAGGTGCACGAGATCGAGTCCGGTGGTCAACTCGGTGACCGGATGCTCCACCTGCAGGCGCGTGTTCATTTCGAGGAAGTAGAAATTCTTTTGCTCGATCGACCAGGAATTCGACCGTGCCGGCATTGGTGTAGTTCGCCGCCTGCGCGACCTTGACGGCAACTTCGCCCATGCGGCGGCGCATGTCGGCATCGACAATCGGCGAAGGCGCTTCTTCCAGAACTTTCTGGTGGCGGCGCTGGATGGAACACTCGCGCTCGCCCAGCCACACGGTATTGCCGTGCTCGTCGGCCAGCATCTGCATCTCGATGTGGCGGGGATTGACGATCGCCTTTTCGATATAAACTTCGCTGTCGCCGAAAGAACGCTGCGCCTCGCTCTGGGCGGATTCGAGCGCGGAACGAAGTTCCTGGCGCGTGTGTACCAGGCGCATGCCTTTGCCACCGCCGCCGGCCGCGGCTTTCAGCATCACCGGGTAGCCCACGCGCTCGGCGACTTCTTCGCCTTCTTCCGGAGAAGCGAGGCCGCGCGAGGTTCCGGGAACGAAGGGCACGCCGGCCTTTTCCATCTCCTGCCGGGCGCGGGTTTTCGAGCCCATCATTTCCATGGAGTGCGGAGTGGGCCCGATGAACTTCACGCCCGCATCGGCGCACGCCTGCGCGAACTTCGCGTTCTCCGAGAGGAAGCCGTAGCCGGGATGGATGGCCTCGGCGCCGGAGCGTTTGGCGACGTCGAGGATCTTGTCCATCCGAAGATAAGATTCGGCGGCTGGAGCCGGGCCGATGGGGTAGGCCTCGTCGGCTTTGCGGACGTGGAGCGCGGCGCGGTCGACGTCGGAATAGACGGCGACCGACGCGATGCCCATTTCGCGGCAGGCGCGTATCACGCGCACCGCGATCTCTCCCCGATTGGCGATCAGAATCTTCTTGAACATTCTGGCTTCACGCTGGCCGGTTGCCTACGGGCCGCCCCTGATTCTACCTGCCGGAGCGGGAATCTGCATGACGCAAATCACTCGCGTTTGTGATTTGCAGTCTGCGAAAGGACTCGGCTTCGTAGATCTGGGCCTCGTAGATTTGGAGTCCCGCAGATTTGGTCTTCGGAGCCTTGGTCTTCGAAGCCTTGGGTTAGGCTTCGTATCAGGGCATCGCTTTAGCGATGCCGCAAGCCCTGGGGATTAAACGCCCCTTTAGGGGCTGGGTCTCGATTGGCGGCTGTCCCCTATGCAAACGTGGGACGGGCGAGGATGCCCGTCCCTCCGTTAGCATTTACTTGTTCTGATCCATGACGATGGTGCCGCTGGGCTGTTTTTCGGCCTTGGCCTTCTTGGTGGCCATGGTCTTGTCGACCCACTCGTCGGCCGTCTTCAGGTCCTCGGAGCGGGCTGCCGGGTCATCGCACTGGATATCGGCACGTTCCCGGTACATCAGGTTCAGGTACGCCATGGCGTCGTCGTAATCGGGGCGAAGCTGAAGCGCCTTGTTCAGGTTATCGATGCCTTCCTGAACGTTGGCGGTGTTCTGCTCCTTCAGCATGGCACAAACCTTCTTGTCCTTGGCCGGCAGGGACTCGTCGGGCTTCATGCCCAGCTTGGCGCGTTCTTCCTGACGCGGCACGTAGGTCTGCGTCCAGTCGATGACGGCGACCGAGTAATACGGCTCAGGGTCGTTCGGATCGAGCTCGGAGGCTTTCTTGTAGTACTCCTTCGCCAACGGGAATTTCTTCATCTGCAGGTAGAGATAGGCGATGCCCTTAATGCTGTTGATGTTCTTGGGATCGGATTGCAGCACTTGCTTGTACTGGTCGATCGCCTGCTCGCCAAAGCGGTTGTTGTCGGGAGCATCGACGCCCGGAATGTACTGCTGGGCCAAAGCTGTGGCCAGATACAGTCGGGCATTGATCAGGGTAGGGTCGAGGGCGACGGCTTGCTGGAAGTGGTCGATCGCCTGCTCGAATTTGGAGTTCTTGAAAGCTTGCACACCTTTGTTGAGGTGGTCGCGCGCCTTCAGCTTGGCGCATCCAGTGCTGCAGAGCAACACTAGTGCGGCGGCGAATACCACCAGAAGTCTCTTAGTCGTTTTCATTGCTTTATGAATCTCCCTTACCACGGAGTGTGGAAATCTGAGGTGGAGAGCCGGGCGTACCCGCCCAGGCCGGACGAGCGAGACGCCCGTCCCTCCATCGTAGAACGGATTCTAGTTGCCCGCTTCGATTTTGGCCGTAATCAATCCGACTTTATCGACGCCGGCCGAGTGCCCGATATCAATGACGTTGGCGACGTCGGCGAAGGGCACATTGTCATCGCCCTTCACGAACATGATTTTTTCGGCGCGGGTCTTGAAAATGTCTTCCAGACGGCCCTGCAGAGTTTCCCAAGTGACGTCGTCCTGATTGATCTTGACGCCCGGAGTGTTGCCCGAGCCGCGGTCGATCAGTTGCACCACGATGGTGCGATCGGTGGGCGGCGGTTGTTTCTGATCCTTCGGCGGAGGCTGCGGCACCAACGCTTCCAAACCCTTCGGCGTCAGCGGCGTGATCACCATGAAAATGATCAGCAGCACCAGCAACACGTCAATCAGCGGCGTGACGTTCATGTTCGCGTTCTGGCCCCCTTTGGCGCCAACTGCCATACTCATATCGATCTCCTATCGAACTCCCAATTCCCAGCGCCTGCGCTTGCCTGCTACTGCCCGCCCGTTGGCGCGGTGGCGCCCGTCGGCGGAGCCAAGGCTCCCGACTTCTTTTGATCGGTCAAAAGACCGAGTTGGTCCACGCCGGCGGCGCGAACGTTATCGACGACTTCGACCACCCAGCCAAAATTCGCCCGCTGGTCGGCCTTCAGAAAGACGGTTTTGTCGGTCCGGTTGGCCAGCTTGTCCTTGATCTTGTCGGTCAGATCATTGACCTCAATTTTGTCCGGCCCGAAGAAGACCTTGTCGTCGCGCGTGATGGCCACCAGCAGCGCGTCTTCCTTGTCGGCGTCGTGCATGTCCTTAGGACTATTGACCTTCGCCATATCCACCGGAACGCCGTGTTGCAACATGGGCGTGACCACCATGAAAATGATCAGCAGCACCAGCATCACGTCCACCATTGGCGTGACGTTGATGTCGGAGGTGACGTTCGCCCCTTCGTTTCGCTTTGCTAATGCCATGGAATTCTGTCTCCTGCGTATGCTTGCCCTGGCCGGGGAACCGCAGCGATAAAGATGAGGAAGAGCGGGCGCCGGTTTGGAACCCCCGGCGCCGCTGCTTCAGCAACTCATGTTTGCGACCCGCCCGTCCTGAAACCTAAGACCCAGAACCTAAGACCTGGGTTCTTAGGACCGGCGCATGCTCCGGCGCTTCAGGAAGTAATCGATCAGTTCGCTCGAGGAGTTATCCATCTCCACGTCGAACGCTTCCACGCGACCGGTCAAATAGTTGAACATCATGACGGCCGGAATCGCCACGAACAGGCCGACGGCGGTGGTGACGAGCGCTTCGGAAATACCGCCCGCGACCGCAGCCAGACCGGTTGCCTTTTCCTTCGCAATACCGTTGAAGGCGTTCAGAATGCCGACCACCGTTCCGAACAGTCCCACGAAGGGAGCCGTCGAGCCGATCGTCGCCAGTCCGCCCAAGCCACGCTTCAATTCGGCGTGCACGATGGCTTCGGTGCGCTCCAATGCGCGCTTGGACGCTTCAATGGTCTCGCCAGGAATCTCGCCCGGGCTATCCTGATGGGCTTTGAATTCCATCAGACCTGCGGTGACGACCTTGGCCAGGTGACTCTTCTTGTTGCGCTCGGCGACTTTGATCGCCTCGTCAATCTTGCCCTCGCGCAGCGCTCCGGCAACCGCGGGAGCGAACGAGCGGGACTGATTGCGGGCGGCGTTGAAAGCCATCCAGCGGTCAATCATCACGCCGATCGACCACCCCGACATGATGAACAGAACGATAACCACGACTTTCGCCAGAATGCCCATTTGCTTCCACAGCGAAATCGGGTCCCAACCGACCGTGCCCTCGTCAAAGAGCCAGGCGGCGAAAAGATGGAAATTACACAGTGCAAGTGCTGCCAGGTTCACTACCATGAGTTGCTTTTCCTCCTCGGAACTGTTTAGAACCGCTTCTTAAACTCGTTTGCTGCGTGGCTGAAAGCTGCCCTCATCTACATCTACAACCTCGCGGCCCAGCCCCTCAAGGGCGTGCGCTAACGCGACGCCCCGATCCCAAGCCGAGCTTCTCGCAGGCTACCGATCTCAACCGTTTGATGCCAGAAAACCAAAGTGGGCAGAATTGCTCCTCGGGAGCCAAAACCGCCCCGGTTTCCCGTCTCTGGAAAAAGGGGGACGGGGAGGGCCTTCAACCGCCACAAAACAATCGCTACAGGCCGCCCGGAGAGTCTAGCCTCCGGACAAGCTAAAGTTCACTACTACCTGGGTCTCCACGGCCACCGGCTCGCCATTCAGCAGGTAGGGCTTATACCGCCACTGTCTCACGGCTTCGATCGCCGCCGGCGCCAGCATCGGGTGCCCGCTAATGAGCTGCAAGTTCTGAATGGTGCCATCTTTGCTGATTTCCGCCTGCAGCACGACCTGTCCTTGAATGCGGGCCTGTTTTGCCAGCGGCGGATAATTGGGCGTAACCTTCCTGATCAAAAGACCGGTCGAGACGCCTTGGGAAACGCGGATGCGCTGCGGCACCACCTGCCTCGGGATGGCCGCGGTTGAATTAACAATACCACCGATCACGCCGCCCGACGAGCTTCCATAGCCGCCAGGGATTCCTCCCGGGACGCCGCTGCCACCCAGATCCGGCGGTGCTTCCTCTTCCTTGATCATCTGCACGTTCTTTGGAATCTTGGTGGGGGTGCGCAGCTGGCCGTTGACCAGTTCGCTCTGCATTTTCACCACCTTAACAGTAGCCATCGCTGGCGGCGGTGGCGGTGGCGGTGGTGGCGGCGGAGCTACCAGGAAAGTCATCAGCTGCGTCTTGGGCAGCGCATCGGTATAAATCAGGGGGATCAGAATCAAGATGCAGATGAGCAGAAACTGCAGAGTGAAGGAAAAGATGGTGGTGCTCAACCGCTTGGTCTTGAACCTGTTGCCTGACTCAATAAGGCTGTCTTCAAACATAGGCTTCTCCTACACGAAACCCTAAGACAATTTAGACACCGACCGCACCCTCTTTGCTCCCGCTCTTTCGACCTATTTTCACTGTCAATTCCCGCCTCGGCGGACAGCTTAAGATTCTACGCCACATAGCCGGATTTAGACCTTAACTTTTTCCTTTGACTGCGCCCCGCTGCCGGGCCGCAGCGGCATGGCAATCGGCTTTTTGCCCCGCTCGCCCCGCCATTCCTGGTAGGCGACCAGAATCGGGGCGGCAATCGCAATCGAGGAATAGGTCCCGATCAGGATCCCAATCACCAGGGCGAAGCTGAACCCATGCAACACTTCGCCTCCGAAAAGGAACAAAGCAAGCACGGTAAGGAAAGTCAGGCCCGCTGTCAAGATCGTTCTGCTTAAGGTCTGATTAATGCTCTTGTTGACGATGTCGGCCAGCCGGTCCCGCCGCAGCAGTTTGATGTTCTCCCGGATGCGGTCAAAGACGACAATGGTGTCGTTATTGGAGTATCCGATCAGGGTCAGAATCGCGGCGATCACGGTCAGCGAGATTTCCCAGTTCAGCAGCGAGAACGCGCCTACCGTAATCAGAGTGTCGTGGAACACCGTCAGAACCGCGGCCACACCGTAGATCCACTCGAAGCGCAGTCCCAGGTAAATCAGCATTCCCGCCAGCGAATAAAGCGTTGCCAGAATCGCTTGCTTGCGCAGTTGCTGTCCAACTTGCGGGCCCACGATCTCGACGTTGCGGATGCCAAAGTCGGAGACAAAGAAATCTTCCTGCAACGAAGCAACCACGGCCGGACCGCTACTGCCTTCAATTCATCGATCGAGCCGAGCACGCCGCTCTTGGTCTTGTCGCGATAGTCGACGATCGGCCTGAGCCATGGCGGTGTAGCGCGGGTTGGCGTCGGCGCCGGCTCCGAGAAGGAGCGGATCCTTCTCCAGAAGATAATTCGAGAATGGTTAAGGAGCTGGAGTTGTTGAGGTCCTGCTTGCCGGATGGCGGCGTTGCCTTCGAGCGCCTGAATGATCTGGATCTTTGCCCTTGTCCAGAGCCTGTTCGCTGGTCTCCTGAATATCGAGCGGGATCAGCACTTCGTTATTGGCGGCCACTCCGTAGCGCTGAACACGGGCGTTCTTCAGTCCCGCATGCTCAATCTCCGAGTGCACGGCGGACGGGTCCGGGGTGTGCGAGTACTTGACGTAGACCAGCGTGCCGCCACGGAAGTCCACGCCCAGCGGGATGCCATGCCAGAACGCCATGGAACACACTCCCGCGACGCTGAAGATCAGCGAGAAGGTGAGGAAGTACCACTTTTTCCCCAGGAAATCGATGTTTGTGTCTCTAAAGAATTCCACGCTGCTTACGATCCCTTCAAATCAGTCGTTGGTCGTTCGTCGTTGGTCGTTCGGAGTGCGCCGTTCACTTGAACTTCCCGAACGACTATCGACCAACGACTGCCCTAAATGCTCAATGCTTCTCCGCGCTGTTTCCTGCTCAGCACCCAATCAAAAATCACCCGCGATACGAATACCGCCGTAAACAGGTTGGCCAGCAGACCAAACACTAGCGTTGTCGCAAATCCCTTTACCGGCCCCGTTCCGAACAGGAACAGAATCGCCGCCGAAACAATCGTCGTAACGTGCGTATCGACAATGGTGATCCAGGCATGGCTGAATCCCTGCTCCACCGCCGAGGGTGGCGTCTTGCCGTTCCTCAGCTCTTCCCGGATGCGCTCAAAAATCAGCACGTTCGAATCCACGCCCATGCCCACCGTCAGAATGACCCCGGCAATGCCCGGCAGCGTCAGCACCGCGCCGAAGTAGCCCATGAACCCAAGCAGGATGATCAGGTTCAGGATCAGCGCAATATCGGCATTCACGCCCGCCCAGCGGTAATAAATCAGCATGAAGACGAGGACAGCGAGCATGCCATAAATCGCTGCCCGAACTCCGGAACGAATCGAATCGGCGCCCAGCGACGGGCCAACCGTGCGCTCTTCAAGATACTTGATGCTGGCCGGCAGCGCGCCGGAACGCAGCGTCATCGAAAGATCCTGCGTCTCTTGCTGAGTGAACCGGCCATTGATGATGCCGGTGTCATGAATAGCTTCTTTGATCACCGCCACTTCCTGCACCTTGTTGTCGAGAACCACCGCCAGGTAGTCGCCGACGTGCGCGGAAGTGAAGGAGTAGAACTTGCGCCCACCCTCGGACGGTAAGAATGAAGCGGACTGCCGGCTGCCCGTTTTCATCGGTGCTCGGTTCCGCTGTCCGAAGATCGCGGCCAGTTACAGCCGAGGCGCGAGAAATCAGGTACCACTGTTCGCCGCCTTCGCTGGTGCGTGAACCGATGCTCTTCCCTGGCATCAGCACCGCGTCCGGAGGCAGCACGCCGCCTTTGTCCTGCAGCGCCTGGTCCTGGCTCGAATAAGGTCCGCCCAGCGATTGCTTGATTTCCAGCATCGCCGTGGACTGCATGATTTCCTTCACCCGCGCCGGATCGTCCACGCCCGGAAGCTGCACCAGAATCTGGTATTGGCCGAGTCCGTGCTCCTGAATCACCGGCTCGCTCACGCCCAGCTGATCAATGCGGTTGCGGATGGTCTCGATCGCCTGCGCGACGGCGCGGTTCTTCAAGTCGGCGAGGTTCTGCGACTTCATCGAAACCGTCCAGGAATTTTCCGCGCCCGAGCTGGCGTCGTACTCCGGCAGCCGGTCGGAAACAATGCTCTTGAAATCACTGGTCTGATCCGGCGTAATGCCCTTCACCACGATCATTTCCGGATGGTTGACCGGATCGGGCTTGGTGATGTCGGCGTAATTGATCTTGTGCGTGCGGAAGTCTTCCTTCAGCCGCGCCATCGCGTTGTCGGAGTCCACATTGACCGCGTCGTTGACCTGCACCTGCAGGATCAGGTGCGTTCCGCCGCGCAGATCGAGGCCCAGATGAATCCGGTCGGTAATCGACGCCAGCATGCCCTTGCCCGACCAATCCTTCGGAACACCGAAGATGCCGAACAGGAAAACCAGCAGGATTCCGACGATGACCGGCAACTTCCAACTAAGGTTCTTATTCATGAAAAACCGTCGATGGTCGATGGTCGTTAGTCGTTTGCAAACGGTCCGCCGCACTTCCCGAACGACCAACGACTAGCGACCAACGACTATTTTCCTTCTTCCGCCGTCGTCACCGATACCACCGAGGCGCGGCTGATTTCCAGCTTCAGATTATCGGGCGGCACGCGCAAAACCAGCGCATCGTCCTTAATACTCATGATCGTTCCGCGCAGGCCGCCGCTGGTGACGATCCTGTCGCCGTTCTTCAACTCGCTCAGCATGGCCTGCCACTTCTTCTGCTTGCGCTGCTGCGGCATAATCAGCAGAAAATAAAAGATGGCAAAGATGAACACCAGGGGCGCCAGCCCGAGCAGACTCGTGCCCCCGGGCAGTTGCAGCCAAAACGCCAAAACGCCAGGAATACCGGAGAATATGATTTCCACCGCCAAGTTGATCCTCTGTAACGAAATACCTTATTCGAACCGCGACCGCCGGAACCGTCCTTCGAGCCTGGCCGAGCGAAACTCGGCACATGTTTGCTTCTTTCGCCGTTTAATTGCGGGAATTCTTTTCTCCTATTGCCGGAGATCCTGTAGCTGGCAGGCTAGAACCGGCGATGCAGCGCTCCGGTTTCGATCGGAACGGCACAGAAAGAAACGCACCTTATCCCCAAGTCCAATAGAATGCCGGACGGCCGCCTAGGGTGTCAAGGACACTCCGCTGAATTGTCATACCACATTAGAAATGTCCCCGTCTTGTCCACAATAGAAATGTCCCCTGGTTTTGGTTTCATGCAGCCCCGGAAAAGAGGGCGCGTGCCTTGGCGGAAAAGCCTTTTCTCCAAGGATGATTCGAAGCGGGAGGAAGGCTGCGCCGTAGGATCGGGGATGGGGGCGCGGGGGAAGGGGCAGCGCCCCTTCCCTCGCCCAGCGCTTTAGAAGCCGCCTTCAGTTCGCGGAACCGCAGACGCTGATCGCGATAGTGAATCGCGACTTCTCCGGCTTCGTTCTCCCGCACCAGCACGCGACTCTTGGCCGGAGCCCAGTGCTGGCTTTGCCGTTCCAGTTGCAGCAGTCGGTTGTTGTAGCGCACCACCCAGTCCTCACTCACCACTCGTTCCTCCTCCAGCCAGAAGACTTCATCCAGTTGTCGCGCCGTGGGCCGTCGCCGGTGATAGTCGGCTTCCTCCGCCGCCGGGCGCGCGTAACGCCGGTTGTGCTCGGCGAGATAGTGCTCGTCCAGATAGGCATTGGCTTGCTCGTAGTTCCCGATCCCGGCCAGCCGCAGTTTCTTTACCAGCCGATCCTGGTGCGTGCCATGCGCCCGCTCTACGCGCCCTTTGGCTTGCGGCGAACTGGCCGCGATGATGCGAATGCCCAGCTTCGCGCACATCCGTCCAAACTGCGTCACCGCCGGTTCTCCGCGCAGCCGCTCCTCGGCATTCGGCGGCCGCACGTACACGTTCTTCCAGTCGGTGTACAACGCTCCCGGCACTCCGTAGCGCTCGATCCAGCGTCGCAACACGCCCGCCGCCGCCCACGTCGTTTCCTGCTCGGAGAACCGCCCCAGTCCCTTCGTGGTGGCGTCGTCGACCATGTGCATGAAACAGCCCTGCGGCCCCCGCTTTTCTAGCCACTCATGAAAACTTCCGTCTAACTGCACCAACTCGCCAAAGTGGGCTTTCGCTTCCCGCCGTTGCCGATACGGTTTGCGCCGCCGTTGTCTCCGCCACAGCCCGGCCTCCTTCCTCCATCGCCGCAGCGTCTCGGCGTGCACTTTCAACCCGTCATCGCTGCCCAGGTGCTCCGCCGCCAGCGTCGGCCCGAAATCTTCATAGCGTGCCTTCACCCGTTCCAGCACCGCCGCTCGAAACTTCGCCGCATAGGCCCGGTTCGATCCCCGCCCGCAGTTGCCATGTTGCAGGGCCTTCGCTCCTCCGCCCCGATACCGTGCCCAGATCCGTTTGCTCTGCCGATAACTCACCCCCAGCAACTCCGCCGCTTCGCACAACCGCAAACTCCGCGCCTTCACCCGCCCCATCA
Organism: uncultured Acidobacteriaceae bacterium; assembly: GCA_963767605.1. Classification (GTDB taxonomy): domain Bacteria; phylum Acidobacteriota; class Terriglobia; order Terriglobales; family Acidobacteriaceae; genus Acidiflorens. The sequence goes on from CAVYEP010000014.1 coordinate 716,437, forward strand.
CTTCCACCCGGATCAGCTCTTTCCTGCTCAATTCCGTTCTCCCCAATCTGAGTCCCTCCTCGCAACAGGAACTCTAAAAGGGGACACTTCTATTGTGGTTTCAAGGGGACATTTTTAATGTGGTTCAACAGGACACTCCGCTGAATTTACAGCCGCGGAACGCCGCTCGATGCTGGGTGCCCCACTCATCGCGTTGGTTGCGATGAGTGGGATTCCGTCGCGCCCGCCCGGATCCACGCCCGCACCGTCCGCATGGTGGCCAGATAATAGTGCAGGTTGTGGACCGTGTTCAAGACCTGCGCCAGCAGTTCGTTCGAGGTATACAGATGGCGCAGGTAGGCCCGCGAATAACGCTGGCACACACGGCAGTCGCAGGCCGGATCGAGCGCGCTGTCGTCCTGTGCGTATCGCACCTGCTTGATCGACACTTTGCCTTCCGACGTAAACAGCAATCCATGACGGGCGGCGCGGGTAGGCAGCACGCAATCCATCATGTCAATACCCAACCGTGCATACTGGGCAATCTCTTCGGGAGTTCCAACTCCCATCAAATAACGCGGCTGGTTGGAAGGAAGATGCTCAAGCGTGGACTCGACGATGTCGCGAGTAAGCTCGCGCGGTTCGCCGACGCTAAGCCCGCCAATAGCGTATCCCGGGAAGCCGATGTCGATGGTCCGCTCCGCCGATTCGCGGCGCAGGTCGCGGTCCATCCCGCCCTGCACAATGCCGAACAAGGCTTGGGTTGCTTCTGTGTGGTGACGGGGCTCCGCCCCGTCCCAGCGGGGCATAGCCCCGCTTCCACACGGTCGTCGCCGGGGGGCGCTGCGGGCCCACGGCGCCTCGTGTTTGCGCTCTTCGAAATAATCCTTACAGCGTTCGGCCCACCGCAAGGTCAGCTCCATCGAAGCCCGCGCACGCTGGGCGTCGGCCGGATATTCCGTGCATTCGTCAAACGCCATGATGATGTCAGCACCCAGACCAATCTGGATCTCCATGGCTTTCTCGGGACTCAGAAAGTGTGCCGACCCGTCCAAGTGCGAGCGAAACGCCACCCCTTCTTCGCTCACCTTGCGCAGATCGTTCAGGCTGAAAACCTGAAACCCGCCGGAGTCGGTGAGGATGGCTCGATCCCACGCCATGAACCGGTGCAGCCCGCCCATCTGCCGAACCGTCTCGACCCCAGGCCGCAAATAAAGGTGATACGTATTGCTGAGCAGAATCTCGACGCCAAGGTCTTCGAGCATATCCTGCGAAACGCCCTTGACCGAACCGAGCGTTCCGACCGGCATGAACACGGGCGTCTCGATCTCTCCGTGAGGAGTGAGGAGCTTGCCGGCACGGGCCGAGCCGCGGGTCACTTCAATCTGCAGGCGAGCAGACACGGGGGGATTGTATCGTAGAGACGGGGCTTGCCCCGTCTTCGCGTAGCGGAGGGTTATCCCGTGGCGGAGGATTATCGCACTCCGCCGCGATCCCGCTTCTTCACGATGGCGTCGTACAGGTTTCTTTCCACGGTTGCCAGGTCTGGCGTCGCGTCCAACACGACATCGGCGTAGCTCTTGCTGGGCAGCACGTACTGCCGCGTCGCCGGTAGCACGGTATTCTCGTATTGCCACAGGATGAAGTCCACCGAGCGCTGCCGTTCCGTGATGTCCCTCACCTTCCGGCGATGGAAACAGACCTCGTCGGGAGCTTCCAGGTAGATGGACAAGTCGAAGTGCGGGCGCAGTTGGACAAAATGCAAAGCCAGAATGCCTTCCACGATCAGCAGCGAAGCGGCGGGAATGTGTTCGCGCCGGCCGCTTACGCGCATGTGCTCGGCAAAATTGTAGATGGGAGCCTCGATGGCTTTGCCCGCGGCGTAGTCGCGGACATCGCTCTCCAGCAGCTTGACGTCGATGGCATTCGGCGCGTCGTAGTTCAGCTTCGCCCGTTCGTGGCGCGGAAGATGGTTCATCCCGTGGGAGTAGACTTCCATGGAGATAACGTGCCCGTCCAGACGAGAGGCCACGCGCTTGGCTATGGTCGACTTGCCAGTGCCGGACGGTCCCGCCAGTCCAACTAGGAACGTCCTTCTCTGGGCGGGAGTACTCACGGTGTATATTCTACAGCGTGTTTCGGCGCGGGCCGAGCCGTGGATAGCTTCCATCTGCAAGCGAACGGACACAGGGGATTCGGACGGAATTTGGCCGTAGAGACGGGGCTTGCCCCGTCTCCTGCCCACACTTTTCCGAATGCCGCGTTCGGTCGAAGCCGCGGCAAGCCGCGTTTCTACGGGGGATCAGCCCTACTTCGCGTACGAATTCCTGACCACCTCGCCGCCTTTCATCACGAACTTCACGCGCTCCAGCGTAGTAACGTCCGCCAGCGGATCGCCATCGACGGCAACGATATCGGCCCACTTGCCCGCCTCAATCGTGCCGACCTTGTCGGACCACCCCAGCAGATCGGCGTCGTTAATAGTCGCCGCCTGAATCGCCTGCAGCGGCGTCAGTCCCAGCCTCACCATCACCGCGAATTCATGCGCGTTGAGGCCGTGTGGATACACGGCGGCATCGGTCCCAAAGCCGACTTTGACTCCCGCGGCAAACGCGCGCGCCACATTCTTGCGCGCGGCGGGCATCACTTCTCGCGCCTTGGCAATCAGCTCGGCTGGCGCGCCGGTCCTCTCCGCATTTTCAAGGAACCAATCGCCCAGGTAGAGCGTCGGGACCAGATAAGTACCGTTCTTCTTCATCGTGGCGATCGCCGCGTCGTCAATGTAGGAGCCGTGCTCAATCGAATCCACGCCTGCCTCCGACGCCCAGCGGACGCCCTGGGCGCCGTGCGCGTGCGCCGCCACCTTGCGGCCAAGCCGGTGCGCGTCGGCCACGATGGCCTGCATCTCTTCCAGCGTGAATTGCGAGGCCTGCGGATTGTCGCCATGCGAAAGCACTCCGCCCGTGGCGCAAACTTTGATCAGGTCGGCGCCGTACTTGATGTTCTCCCGCACCTTGTGCTGGACCGCCTCGACGCCATCGGCCACGCCTTCGCTTTGCGCGTGGTACTCAAACGGAAGCAGATTGTTGTCGCAGTGTCCGCCCGTAATGCTCAGGGCCGGTCCGCTGACCAGCATGCGCGGTCCCGGCACGTCGCCGGCGTTAATGGCATCGCGCAGGGCAACGTCGGTAAAGCCGCTCGCGCCCACGTTGCGGATGGTCGTAAAACCGGCTTCGAGCGTCACCCGGCATTGCGTGCTCCGATGAGCGCCTCGCGCGGCACCGAAGTCGCCAGGCGCGAGTAGCCGAAATTGGTGGGCATCGTGACATGCGTGTGCGCGTCAATCAATCCCGGCAACACGGTGGCGTTCGAGAGATCGATCACCTGCGCTCCGGCAGGCACCATCGAGTCGGGCCCAACACTAGCGATCTTATCGCCCTGAATCACGATGATCTGGTTGCTGAGCGTCTTGCCGGTTCTTACGTCGAGCAAATGCCCGGCGAGGATCGCCACCGTCTTCCCGGCGGGCGCCGCCGGCTGCGCCCAGGAAGAGTGAATCGAAAACGCTGCGCAGCAAAAAAGCGCAATCACCAACCAAGACATTCGACGATTGAGTTTCATTCCATCCCTCGCTGCATTGAGCTTGACCGAGTACGTTACAAGCTCTGAGAGGAAAATGGCAAATTCCTTCTCAGCATCGCCGGCGACTTCGCGCTCGTTAATGCTTCCGGTCATGCCCTCTGAGGTAAGTTTCGATCGCCTCCTGCCAATGGGGGCCTTCTCGGCGGTCGCTTTCGCCCAGCGCTCGCACTTCCTCATTCGCCGAGCCGTCCAATGCCGTGCGAACATACGTCACTTCCACGCGGGTAGTCGAAGCGTCAACCGCGGTAAGCCGCACGTCGACGATCGATGCCCGTACGCCAGGAACAAAGGACACATACTGCATCCTGCCCCTGTCCACATCGAACCGCGTGGTGACCCACACGCTCTTGCGGTTGCCTTGTTGGACCGTGAACACAGCTCCCGGAATGTCCTTCGCCGGCTGAGGGTACAGAAACTGAGGATTCCACTCCTCCCCCGCCCACGCCCGCTCCCCTTGCGGGCCGAAGAGCGGAGCCGCGCTGCCGAGAGGAGCGTGGACCAGGAAATGAAAGCTGTTGCTGACGTGCGCCAGGGCAACCGGCGCTGGAGGCGTTTTTGTGCTCGGGGCATTGTTCATGGTGAAAAGGGCACACGCGAGGACGATCAGCGCGGTGGCGATCATTGATCTTCTCCTTGTTTCCTAAGTGTACCAATGTACCATGGTACCACACGCAAAAAAAGCTCGCGACGGCATCGCTCAAAAGACCGATCTAGCGCAGTTCTCGATCTGCCGTGTAGGGAGGCCAGGAACGGGAAGGGCACGGCTGAAGCCGTGCCCTTCCCAAAACCGATTTATGAAACACGCTCTACTCATTGGTCATTAATTCGCGAAGAATCCCATTGCATTCCCGCCAAGATTTCTCTTCGCTGTGCGGGCTGTGCCGCCCATCCTCGATAAATCGCGCCTCCGCGCCGGCGAGCTCTTCGTGTGCTCGCTCTATCTCCCCCGGCTCGGTTCGCGGATCGTGCCTGCCATGCACAAATGTCACTGGCACTTTCATCTCGCGCAGGCGGCCGTCATAGAGGTCCTCGCCCAGGGCCCCGCCCGGTCGCGTGCTCCCGTCCGCCAGCTTCAACCAGACACAGCAATTCCGCTGAACCACTTCGCTCCAGTGTTCCGCACCATGATCCGCCGCCAGCAAACTTTGTATCTTTTCATTGACGTTTTCCGGATGATTGGCAAAGCCCGAGAAGAAACTGCGCGAGCCGGGCTTGTCACGGTAAAAATGAAATGCTTCCAGAATCAAACGCTCGCACCGTCGCGGAGCGGACAGTCCAATCATCGCGGCAATCACCGCCCCGTCGCTGTGTCCCCAAAGAACCGCGCGCTCGATCCCCAGCGCATCGAGTACCAGCAGCGTCTCCTCCGCTGCGCGCCGATGAAAATCGGCAGGCAATTGCGTATGCAATGGAAATGGAGAGGAGCGCCCATGTCCAGATCGATCCGGAATCACAAAGCGCACATGGCCCTTGAAGGCCGCGATCTGCCGCTCGATGGGATACACCCCATAACCCCATCCCCCATGCAAGAAAACCAGCGCCCGGCCGCTGCCCACATCCCGATAATGAATCTGAACCGGTCGAACCCCGGCCGCATGAGGCGAGTTTTTCAATTCCACAAACGGCATGGGATCTCAGCGCGTTGCCGGACTCCGTCTGACTGGACAGCCGAGGGCGGCTGTCCCCACGTGAGTGCCTAATTACACGGCAAGCCGCGTCACAACTCACGGCAGCAGCAGCAACTTCCCCGTAGTCTTCCGCCCTTCCAGATCGCGGTGCGCCTGCTGCGCTTCGGCCAGCGGATACACATGTTCAATCCGCAACTTGAGTTTGCCGTCGCGAATCATGCCGAAGACCGCTCCCGCCCGCTCCTGCAACTCCTCGGCGGTAATGATGTAATGCCCCAGCGAAGGCCGCGTCAGGAACATCGACCCCTTCTGCGTCAGCACCAGCGGATCAAGCGGCGCAACCGGCCCCGCTGGACCCTCCATACAGCACCATCATCCCGCGCGGACGCAGCAGGTTCAGACCCTTTTCGAACGTCGTCTTGCCCACCGAGTCATACACCACATCCACGCCTTTGCCGCCGGTCAGCCGCTTCGTCTCCGCCTCAAAATCCGCCTGCGTATAAAGGATGACTTCGTCCGCTCCCGCCGCCTCGCGCCAGCTTGGCCTTTTCCTCGGTCGAAACCGTCGCAATCACCCGCGCGCCAATGTTGTGCGCCATCTGCACCAGCAGCAATCCCACTCCGCCGGCCGCCGCATGGACCAGCGCCGTCTCGCCCTTCTTCAGCGGATACGTGTCATGCGAAAGATAGTGCGCCGTCATGCCCTGCAGCATGGCGGCCGCCGCGTCGCGCTCGCTCGACTCCTGCCGGAATCTTCACCAGCCGGTCGGCCGGCACTGCGGCGTACTCGGCATAGCTCCCGAGCGCCATGGTGTAAGCCACGCGATCGCCCACCGCGACCTCGCGTACCTCCGCTGCCGACCGCCGAAACCACGCCCGCCGCTTCCTGTCCCAGCACCAGCGGCAGCGGCGCCTTGTAACGGCCTTCGCGGTTATAGACATCAATGAAGTTCACGCCCGCTGCTGCGATCTTCACCACCGCTTCGTTCGATTTCGGCTGCGGAACCGGCAAGTCCGCCAGTTCCATGACTTCCGGCCCGCCTGTTTGCTTGATCTGTATGGCTTTCATACCCACTTCAATCATTTCCTACGATTATGCCTTCCGCCAGTCTCGATTCCCTATTTGCTATCACTTGCAGGGCTGGGGTAACATGCCCACCGGTTCCCGAAGTAACGGGGCTTAGGATGTCTTCTGTGGCGTTGACCCAACGAATTTTGCGATAGTACCATCTCATACTAAAGAATACACGCTCTCGGCCCGGAAGCGGTTGCGGTAAGTTTTTGAAAATATGAGACTTTCTTCTCACTCCATATCGGGCGATCCTGCTCTCCGCCGCATTGTCGGCAACTCTTGGCCGCGACGCTCGCCTGCCAAAGGCCCAGAAGTCCTCTTTCATGCCTCCGGCCCAAGCCAGGCTCCAGCCCTAGTCGCTGCCAGCAGCCCGCCGGATCCCAGAAGCAGAAGCCGCCGACCGCTGCCGCCGAGCCGCAAGCCGAAGCCGCAGGTTCCGCAGGCGCTCCAAGTCGATCCCGTCGCTGACCTGATCGCGCGCGTCGAGAAGGAATACCAGTCAGGGCAGGATAACTATCAGTGCTGGGCACCTCGAAGCCGCCAAGCAGAATTTCGACTCCGCCTTCAACCAGCTTCTGGGCAGCGGAATCGATCTCAAGTCCGACGACCGCCTCGCAGCGCTGAACTCGACCGCATCCTCGACGGCATCAACGGCCTCGAACTCGCCGCGCTGCAGCAGGGCGACGGATTCGCCGAGCAGAAGTCCGAGCCAGCGCCGATCGACGAAGCGAACGAAGCTCACTCCCGCCGTCGACCAGAACGTCAAGGCCAAAGCCGAAGCCGAAATCAAGTCCACGCATTCCGATCTGCCGCTGGTCATGACCGATCAGGTCGCTGGCTACATCAACTATTTCTCCAATCGCGGACGCGGCACCATCGAGCGCGCTCTGGCCCGTTCCGGCCGCTACGAAGACATGATCCGCCGCACGCTGCGCGAAGAAGGAGTTCCCGCAGGAACTCATCTATCTCGCGCAGGCCGAATCCGGATTCCATCCCCTAGCCGTTTCCCGCGCCGGCGCTCGCGGCATGTGGCAGTTCATGGGCAGCCGCGCCAAAGGTTACGGACTCGAGCGCAGCTGGTGGGTCGACGATCGCCAGGATCCCGAAAAGGCCACTCGCGCCGCCGCGCATCACCTGAAGGATCTCTACAACCAGTTCGGAGACTGGTATCTGGCCATGGCCGCGTACAACTCCGGTCCTGGCACTGTGCAGAGCGCCGTCAAGCGCACCGGATACGCCGACTTCTGGGAACTCTACAACCGCAATGTTCTCCCCAAGGAAACCCGCAACTACGTTCCCATCATCGTGGCCGTCACCATCATGGCCAAGAACCCGCGCAATATGGGTTGGATTCGGTGGTCAAGGACAAGCCCGTTCCCTACGACACGGTCAAGATCAACTATCCCGATCGACCTTCGCCTGGCCGCCGAATGCGTCGGATGCGACCACCGAAGACTTGCTCGGACCTGAACCCCAGCCTGCTGCGGCTGACTACGCCAAAGGATCGGAGTTCGAGCTCCACCTGCCCGCCGGAACCGCCGACAAGTTCCAGACCGCGGTCGCCTCGATTCCCGCCGACAAGCGCGTCTGGTGGCGTTATCACAAGGTGCAGGGTGGACGAGACCCTGGCCTCGATCGCGCGCACATATCACACGACTCCGAAGGCGATCGCCGAAGCCAACGACCTCGGACGACGATGCGCTCGGACGCCCGAAAGCCGCCTGATCATCCCGATCGCTGCCGGCAAGCAGAGCGATACCAGCACTTACGCCCGCGCCATCACCCGCTACAAAATGCGCAAGGGCGATACGGTCGAGTCGGTAGCCGAGAACTTTGGCGTTTCTGCGAAAATGCTTCGCGGATGGAACCACATCAAAGGCAGCAGCCTCGCCGGAAGAAAGGTTCTGTATCTCCACCTGCCCGTCACGCGCAGCGAGGGGACAACGCAGGTTGCGAGCACGGGCATTCGAAGTCCAAGTCAAAGCACCACGCGCGCAACTCAGACCGCCGTCGGCAAGGCGCCCAGCGGAGTAATCCATCACAAAGTGAAAGCCGGCGAAACCCTCTACTTCCATCGCCAGTTCCTACAACACGACGGTCAGCGCTCTGAAGCACGACAACCGCAACGTCGCCACCCTGCGACCTGGCATGATCCTGGTAGTCCACAGCACCAACTAGAGCGGTCCTGGTGATGGTGTAGAGTGCGTGCCCTCAGTGAATTATGGGCAACTCCGCGCATCCGGTTCGCGCCCGATCGGTGATATACAGTCGGTATTGGTTGCAAGCAAAACGGAATCTGATTCGCTCTTCGTATGTCGAAATCCCGTAGCAAGACGGCTTCAATCCCGCTCGACGACGCCCTCTTCGCCGTCAAGCCGCGCAAGCCAATCCCGCATGAATTCGTGCTCGACGCAATCGCTCCGCTGTCGCCCACAACCCGCCCCATGTTCGGCTGTCTCGCAATTTACGTGAAAGACAAAATCGTTCTCATCCTCAGGAACAAAGAAAAACGCGACCAGACCGCCGACAACGGGGTGTGGCTCGCCACCACCGAAGAGCACCACCAGAGTCTGCGGCGCGACTTCCCCAACATGCGATCCATCAAAGTGCTGGGGAAGAAAGTGACGGGCTGGCAAGTTCTTCCGTCCGACGCGCCCGATTTCGAGGAAGCAGCGCTGCACGCCTGCGAACTCGTTCTCGCGGGCGATCCGAGAATTGGGAAGTTGCCAGGCGCCCGACGCGCCTTGAGATCGGGAACCAAGAAGGCGGCGAAATCCTCGAAGCAGGGGAAGGGCCGCAAGAGAAGCGTCCTCTAGCGCGAACTCTCAGCGCCGACTCTCAACGCCCACTTTCATCGAAAGATGCGGGAAGTATAGGCGGGGAACTCGACCAGCGTCATCCCCGCATTCCCGCGATCGAGATCTTCGTCCTTACTGAGAAAAGCATAGCGCTGCCGCAGATCCTGCGAACCCGCGTCGAAGATGCTCCAGTTTTCGCCGGGTACCACCTTGAGCACTTTGCCTTGGCGCAGCCACGCCGCCATCTGTTCGCGGATCGCCGCGCGAATCGCGCCGCCCTTCCCCGAAGATCCGTATCCGTGAATGATCTTCACCACCGGCCCACTCGCTCCCCCGCGGCGCATACAACGACTCCAGCAAGCGCCGCTTCGCCTGCTCGACCGTTGGCATCCCGGCCTTGAGGTTCAAGACAATCGGTTTTGTTTGTGAGGAGCGGGGCCACGGCTTGTATTCTACGAGCCGCGATGCTCGTGTGGGGCGTCCATCCGAGCGAAGCTCGGCCAGATCTCTACTTCTTCGCCCGCGACGCCACTTTCTCCCCCACCCGCTCGCTAACTTTGAACGTCATCTTGCCCGTTTTCTTATCCGCGTCCACGATCACGTGATCGCCGTGCAGCACCTCGCCGTCCAGAATCTTCAGTGCCAGCGGATCCTGCACCAGCTTCTGAATCGCCCGCTTCAGCGGACGCGCTCCAAAGTTAGGATCGTAGCCTTCCGTGAAGAGCAACTCTTTCGCCGCCTCGGTCAGCTCCAGAGAAATCTTGCGGTCGGCAAGCAGCCGCCGCAAGTCTTCCAGGCGCAGCTCGACGATCTTCACCAGCTGCTTCCTTGCCCAGCGGATGGAAGATGATGATGTCGTCCACGCGATTCAGGAACTCGGGCTTAAAGTGCCCGTGCAGCGCCTCCATCACCTGCTTCGAGGCCTCGCTCGAAGCCATCGGCGGAGCGAATGTTTTCTGACTGCAGGTACGCCGAGCCCAGGTTCGAGGTCATGATGATGACCGTGTTCTTGAAATCCACCTTGCGGCCCTTGCCGTCGGTGAGCCGCCCGTCGTCCATGATCTGCAGCAGAATGTTGAACACGTCGGGATGCGCCTTTTCGATTTCGTCGAACAGCACGACCGCATAAGGATGCCGCCGCACCGCCTCGGTGAGTTGTCCGCCCTCTTCGTAGCCGACGTATCCCGGAGGCGCGCCGATCATACCGCGACACGGCATGCTTCTCCATGTATTCCGACATGTCAATGCGCACCATGGCGCGCTCGTCGTCAAAAAGAAATTCGGCCAGCGCCCGCGCCAGTTCGGTTTTGCCGACGCCGGTCGGCCCCAGAAAAATAAACGACCCGATCGGCCGCTTCGGATCGCTCAGCCCGGCCCGCGACCGGCGGATGGCATTCGCCACGCGTTCCAGCGCCGCGTCCTGTCCGATCACGCGCAGCCGCAGCCGGTCTTCCATGTTGATGAGCTTCTTGACCTCGCCCTCAAGCATCTTCGAAACCGGAATGCCCGTCCACTTGGAGACAATGCGGGCAACGTCTTCTTCGTCCACTTCTTCTTTCAACATCGTGCGCGCTGTCGCGGCACCCGCCTTGCCGTCGATCTGCGTCGCGTGAGTCTTCTTCAGTTCCTCTTCCGCGTTGCGGATGAGGCCATAGCGAATCTGCGCCACCCGTTCCAGGTTTCCCTTGCGCTCCTCGGCGGCTTCTTCGATCTTGAGCTGCTCCAGTTTTTCCTTCAGCGCGCGGGCTTTCGCAATGACATCTTTCTCTTGCTTCCACTTGGCCTTGAGCGCGTTGGACTGTTCGCGAATGCCCGCCAGTTCTTTCTCGACGCTGGCCAGCCGTTCTTTCGAGTTCGGATCGTCTTCTTTTTTCAGCGCCTGCTTTTCGATCTCCAGTTGCGTGGCCCGCCGCTCCAGTTGGTCAATTTCCGTAGGCATGGAGTCGATCTGGATGCGCAGTGAGGCCGCGGCTTCATCGATCAGGTCGATGGCCTTATCGGGCAGGAAGCGGTCGGAAATGTAGCGATGAGACAAGGTCGCTGCTGCAACAATAGCCGAATCTTTGATGCGCACGCCGTGATGCACTTCGTATTTTTCTTTCAGTCCGCGCAGGATGGCGATAGTGTCTTCGACGTTCGGCTCGCCCACAAAAACGATCTGGAAGCGCCGTTCGAGCGCGGCGTCTTTCTCGATGTACTTGCGATATTCGTTGAGCGTGGTCGCTCCGATGGCGCGCAACTCTCCACGGGCAAGTGCCGGCTTCAGCATGTTTGAGGCATCGATCGCTCCCTCGGCCGCGCCTGCGCCGACCAGCGTATGCAGTTCGTCGATGAACAAGATGATCTGGCCAGAGGAGTCCTCGATTTCTTTGAGCACAGCCTTCAGGCGATCTTCGAATTCGCCGCGATACTTGGCGCCCGCGAGCATCGCTCCCAAATCGAGCGCGACGACGCGCTTGTTCTTCAGGACTTCGGGCACATCGCCGGAGACAATGCGCTGCGCAAGGCCCTCGACGATGGCCGTCTTGCCCACTCCCGGCTCACCGATCAGCACCGGATTATTCTTGGTGCGTCGCGAAAGCACCTGCACCACGCGGCGAATTTCCTCATCGCGGCCAATGACGGGATCGAGTTTGCCGCGTCGCGCCTGTTCGTTCAGGTCGCGGGCGTATCGTTCCAGCGCCTGGTACTTCGCTTCGGGATTCTGGTCCGTGATGCGCTGCGATCCCCGGACCGCCGTGAGCGCCTTCAAAATGGCGTCGTGGGTCGCCCCGTGCCGCGCCAAAAGCTCCTGTGCCGGATCGCGCTTCAGGCTGGTCAACGCCAGCAGGATATGCTCGGTCGAGACGTACTCGTCTTTGAAGGTGTCGGCTTCTTTGAAAGATTTCTCTAGAACCTGGTTGATCTGCGACGACATCGACGGCTGCTGCGCGCCGCCGCTGCCCGAGACTTTCGGTAGCTTCTCAATTTCTTGGTAGAGGTCGCTAAGCACGGCCTGCGGCCCGATGCCGATTTTCTCCAGCACAGGCGCGACGATACCTTCGCGGTCCTCGACCAACGCGGCCAGCAGATGGGCCGGGGCGAGTTCCGGATTGCCATGCTCGGAGGCGAGCTCATTCGCGCGCTGGACGGCTTCCTGCGCCTTGACGGTGAATTTGTCCCAACGGATTGCCATGGGCGTTTACTCCTGAATTTGTAGTTTTTGGTTCCCAGCGCCTTAAGGAACCACGGATATTCTTGCTTTTTGCCAACCCTCGCTTAACGCCTTTCCGCAGGTTTTGCAAGCGTAATTAAAGCCGACTTCAAATTCGGAAACGTGCTCCGGGACCTTAACGGAAACCGTCATTTCCTCATATGTAATTCCGGGATTGATGTCGCCAATTCGTCTATGACGTTGAAAATCGCTCGACCCTTTAAGCTTCTCAAACCCGGCGGGTTCTGAAGCGAAAGAGCACGCTCCGCAGACGCTCACTATAATTTCAAGCTCAGTTGCTGCTGTAGATGAAATGTTAGTAAAAGAAAAATCAACAGGAATAGTGCCATCTTTTTCTTCGCTAATGGAACGACTTAAGATGGGAAGGTCAGAGTTCGAAATGCCAGCTTTCCATAGAGTAAATTGCAGACGAGCCAATTCTGGCGGTTCTGGTTTATTCACTTTCCCAATACTGGCGTTGATGTCGGACGTAGATCGGCCGACTCGGTCGGTTATCTTATTTGCCATCTCTGCGAGATCGGCCTTACTTGCTTTCCCTGCCAAATCACCCTTGATGTCTTTTCGAACGTTTTCTATTTGCTTATCGGAGTGTTGGTTCGATTTGTCCACAGCATTGCCAAGCAATAGTGCCTGATCGTGTGCGGCTAATTGTTGCGTAAGCGTTTGCTGATGCCATAGGAGCATGCTGTAGCCGAGCCCGCAGGCTATAACGGCAACGCGCCATTTGATTCTCGTGGCTGGCTCCATTTCTTTGTCCGGGAGGAAGGCCAGCAGGACAGATATAACGAATGGAATCCAAGCCACCAACCAGTTGATCACGCTGGCGTTTTCCCAAAGATCGTGGGTATAGAGAACGCGTAACAACACGATGGAGGCGCAGACCACAGGGGTAGCTGCTGCAATGGTGCAAGGGATTCGTGGCGACATTCGCTTACCCGGCACGGCGCACCCCTCCACGGAAATACCGGATTACCAAATTACAAATAGAACGGGAGGCGCTGATTCTCGCCTCCCGCTGAGTTTACAACTGCCGGGCTTCGCCCGGCTGGACGGGCGAGACGCCCGTCCCTCCACGAATTGTTACGCGGCCTTCTTGGGCTCTTTGCCTTCCAGCGTCTTCTGGCCACCGACGTTTACCTTGATCTGCTTCGGCTTGGCTTCGGCCTTCTTCGCCAGCTTGATCTTCAGCACGCCCTTGTCGTAGTCGGCCTGAACGTTGTCATGGTTGACTGTGCTGGGGAGGCTGAAGGTGCGGGTGAAGCTGCCATACTGACGCTCCACGCGCCGGTAGTTCTCTTCTTTTTCATCCTTCTCGAACTTGCGCTCGCCGTGCACGGTCAGCGTGTTGTTCTCGATGCGGACGTCAATGTCCTTCTCGTCGATTCCCGGCACTTCGATCTTCAAGGTGACGTTGTGCTCGTCCTCGTAGACGTCCACGGGCGGAGCAAATGCGGTCGTGGTTAGCGATTCATCCTGCCCTACCGGCCCACGAGGGTCGCGGAACAAACGGTTCATGCGGTCCTGCAGTGTGACGAACTCACGGAAAGGGTCCCAACGCGTAATCATGTTCATAGCTTAAATCCTCCTACTTGAAATTTCGGGGAGCTATCGGAAGCTCCCAGGTTGTTAATTAGTGTCGTCAAATCATAAAATCTTAGCGTGTTATTGTCAAGTAGTTTATCTTATTATATTTCAGTCGCTTACGCTCAATATCAGGCACTGAAGGTAGCTGGTTTCCGGCACATTCAGTAGGATTGGATGGTCCTTGGACGCCCCGCGGCTCTCGACTACGCGCAGGGATTTGTGGGCATCCTGGGCGGCGTCGGCCACCACTTTGAGGAAGTCGGCGGCACTGACGTGGAACGAGCAGGAGCAGGTGACCAGAATCCCTCCCGGTCGCAGCATCTTCATGGCGCGCAGGTTGAGCTCTTTGTAGCCGCGCAGGGCCTTTTCCAGGTCGCGCTTGGTCTTGGCAAAGGCCGGCGGATCGAGAACGATGGTGTCGTAGCGCCGGTTGGCGGCGGCGTATTCCCTCAGCAGGTCGAAGGCGTTGCCCTCGATCCACTCCAGTTCGCGCCCGTTCAGGGTCGCGTTCTTCTCCGCCATTTCCAGTGCCGGACGCGAGCTATCCACTCCGGTGACGTTCGAACACTTTGCCGCGGGGTGCAGAGCAAGGTGCAGCGCGAATCCACCCTGGTAACAGAAAGCGTCGAGCGCCTCCCCGTGCGCATATTCGGCCGCCGCCGCGTAGTTTTCCCGCTGATCGAGAAACGCTCCGGTCTTCTGGCCTTCGAAGCCGTCGTAATGAAAGCGGACGCCATTCATGCTGACCACGGTCGAACTCTTCTCCCCCCAAAGCAGCCCCGACGTCCGCGGCGGCAACTGCTCCAGTTCGCGAATGCGGGCCTCGACCCGCTCCACGATTCCCGCCGGTTGCAGTTCGTCCCGAAGCGTTTGCAGAATGGCGTCGCGCACCGGTGCCGCGTCCATGGCCTGGGTCAGGATTTGCATGCGAGAGTAAGTCGTTATAGCGATCGACGATGAGCCCAGGCAGAAAATCCGCTTCGCTGAAGACGATGCGATAGGCGTCGGTATTCCGGACCAGTTCCTTCCGGTAGGCGATGGCGGCACGAATGCGCTCCGCCACCAGAGCCGGCAGATCGTCGACCGAGCCGTGCGAGATCATGCGGATGGCGATCTGCGACGAAGAACTGTAGAGCGCGGTGCCAAGAAATTTTCCCCGAGGATCGTGGACGCGGACGAGCGCGCCGGAAGGGATGTCATCCGCCCCAACAATGTCCGAGCGGTAGACCCAAGGGTGACGGCCTTGCAGGCGCGTGGCTCCGCGCAGCGAGAGTTTGACGGAGGGCTCCGCGTATTTGGCAGAGGCGGCAGGTTTTTTCGGCATGAATAGATGTTATAGCGTAGCGATAGGAGATGTTGTGTGGTGGCGGGGCTCTGCCCCGTCCCCACACGAACCCTTAAGCCTGAATGGTGACGCCGTCCCGATTCCGTTTGCGTGGTAGTTCTCCCAACCCTGGAATCGCGCCCACACTAGCCGTCACCGCGCCCGTCATCACCTTTTGCCACGCCGCCTGGAACTGCTCCATCTCGGGCGCGGTCCCCACCGTGATGCGCGTGTAGGTCGGCCATACCGGCCAGATGCGTCCGATGAAAACGTTTTGTTTGGCCATGGCATCGATCGCCGCCTTCGCCGGCCGTTTCGTGTCGAGCATGAAGCAGTTCGATTGCGAAGGAATGTAGGAATATCCGTTGCGGTCAAGCCATTCAAACACCTGGCTGCGGATGGTGGCATTGATGCGCTTGCGCTCGGCGACCAGTTGCGTGTCTTTCAAGCTGGCGGACGCGGCCACCAGCGCGGTGATCGGCATGAAATTCCAGCCGCCATAATTCTCCAGCTTCTCCAGCAGATCCGGCCGGGCGAATACGGCTCCACAGCGCAGGCCCGCCATGCCATAGATCTTCGAAAACGTGCGCAGCAGGATCACGTCCTTGCCGGCTCTCACCAGGTCCATGACCGAGACCGCGTCGGAAAAATGAATGTAGGCTTCATCCACCAGCACCACCGACCCTTTAGGCTTGTTCTCGACCAGGTATTCGATATCGGAATGACTGGTCAACGTGCCCGTCGGATTGTTGGGGCTGCAAACATAGAACACGCCCGCATCGGGGGCCGCCGCCAGCATCGCCTTCACATCGTGCGCGTACGTTTTCGTCAGCGGGACTTTCACCACCTTCGCACCCATGGCATGAGCAGCGAACATGCCCGCTTCGTATCCGGGATCGGCGGTCACATAGCTGCGCTGCGGTGAGGTGAACGCCGCCACCGTGTGATGCAGAGGCTCGCTCGATCCGGCATAGACGCGAACCTGCTCCGACTTCAGCCCTTCTATTTCCGCCAGCATCTTCACCAGATCGTCTGTCAGCCAGTCGGAATAACGTCCGCCCTGCGAGACGATGGCGGCTGCCGCCTCGCGCGCCGACGCGCACGGCCCGAGCGGGTTTTCGTTGGCGTCAATCCGGATCGCATCTTTCGGGGAGTTGTGGACGCGAGCGTGAGCCAGCATCGGTTCGGTGACGATGCGAAATGCCAGCGCCGCCGAAGCGGCGGCCGACAAACTGAGAAACGAACGGCGGGACGCGGAAGGAACCCTGAAGTCATTGTCGTGCGGAACCAGGTTTTGGGGGGCATCACTCACCTCGTGCGCGACATCTTACCTCGAATGCAGCCCCGAAATCAGCCTGATTAATGTCCACCATCTCTCGTGCATTCACCCGCCCGGGTTCTATGCGGAGCCCGGGCCAGCCTTCTGGAATATCGTGGATAACCTAGCGGACCGCGGGCTGTTCCGGCGGAGAGGCGGCATGGTCCTTGTGGCTGGCCCGGTGCTCGCGCCGGATGGCGAGCAGATCTTTGTGCAGAAGATCGAGCACATCGGAGGGAATTTCAGAGCCCCACTCGTCGATTTCTTTTTCTTCCCAATGGCCGTTGAGGCGGAGCGCGGAGTCGGTAAGATCCTCGGGAAACGCCTGGCGGTAATTTCCCTCGCGCTGCAGCACCCCGCCAAACTCGCGTCCGGTGTGCATTTCGTAGATCCGTCGCGTCGAATTGCCGCCGTTATTGATGAATACCAGCAACACTTCGCCTTCCTCGGCGTAATCGGGACGATAGAACCAAGCCTGCGGAGCATCGGCCTTGGGACGGGCGCGTTTCCTGCCCGTCACCGTCACCACCTCCTGCTCCGGCTTCACTTCGTTAGCGGGAATGTAGTAGTAAATTCTCTGGCAAGATTCGCAGAACATGACCGTCTCGCCACTGCGCGCTTCGTTATAAATCTGCGGACGCAGCATCACCTGGCAGCCCATGCACTTATGGTCGCGAACTTCGGCGAGGCCGCTGCCGCGGAACTTCGCGACGCGCTCATAGTGACGAAGCACATCTTCGGAAATCCCCTGCCGCAGCCCGTCGCGCTCGGCATTCCGCTCGGAGAGCTTCTTCTGATCTTCGGCGGTAACTTTCCGCGCTTCTTCTTTTTCCTTTTCGATCTCGGCCGTCTCCGCCTTGAGCTCGGCTTCCGCCGCTTTGACTTCCTTTTCGCGTGCCTCGACGTTGACCATCACCTCCAGGATGCGATCTTCGTTGAGGCGGATTTCCTGCTCGGCAAACTGGATTTCGTGCAGAAAGGCTTTGTACTGGTCGTTGGTCTTGACGTCGAGAGATTGGTCGCGATATTTGGAAATTTTGCCTTGCAGGTCTTTGATGTTGGCTTCGAACTTCTTGCGGTTGGCCTCGTCGGTCTTGGCTGTGGCCCGTACTTTTTCCAGGTGCGCCTTGGTTCCAGCCAGCTTCTGCTCGATCGCCGCCACGCGTTTCGGCAGCGCGGCAACTTCGTCTTGCAGTGTGCGGATCTCGCTGTCCGCCACCTGCAGTTCCAGTAGTTTCTCTATATCAGGAAGCATCGGTTCGGGGAGTCACTAGATCGATTCTAGCACGCGAGAACGGCTGGGCCGCGGAGTCGCGGTGTGGGGTAGTGTCCTAATTTGCCTTGTTCACCACGGAGTCACGGAGACACGGAGGAACCCAATTGCCGGGTAAAACCTTCCTCTTCTGGTTTTTACAGATTCCAGGTTTTCTCCGTGTCTCCGTGACTCCGTGGTGAAAGAACTGAATTTAGAACAGTACCCGGTGTGGCGCCGCTTCCAGCCAGCAAGGCCGGTTTGTGGTAGCCTGCGAAGTTCGCTCCGCTTCGCAGATAACAAAGAACAGATAACAAAGAACAGATAACAAAGAACAAAGCACCGCACGGAGGCCCGTCTTGAAGCCGCAAAATTTCGCACTCCTTCTATTGCTCATTACGATGATCTTCGCTATCGCCACGCCTGCACTGTGCCAGCAGGACAAGGCCAGCAACGTCCTGGTCGAACGCGTCGGCGACACCGCCTTCATTCAACTGCACGCGCCCAGCTTCCAGGCGCTTTCGCCGCGCGAGCAGGCACTGGCCTATTGGCTGACGCAGGCTTCCATCGCCATCGACCCGATTATTTACGACCAGCTATCCGCCTACGGTTTGCAGCAAAAGCGCCTGCTCGAAGAAATCATGGCGCATCCGAAAGGAATCGATCCGGCGGCGCTGGCCAAGATCGCCGACTTCACGAAGCTGTTCTGGGCCAACCGCGGCAACCACAACGACACGACCTCGCAGAAATTCCTGCCCGCTTTCACTTTTGAGGAACTGGAAAAAGCCGCCCTGCGCGCGCAGCAAAATGGAGCCTTCCGCACGCCCTATGCCGATCTTGCCGCCCCTGAAGAAGCCAGCCGACGTGAAGCACGAGCTCGAGCGCTTGCGCCCCTCGCTGTTCGATCCCGCTTTTGAGCCGATGATGATTGCCAAGAGTCCCGTGGGCGGAAAAGACACCATTCAAGCCAGCTCCAACACTTTTTATCCCGGCCTGAGCCTGAACGATCTGAAAGGATTTCAAGATCAATATGCGCTGAACTCGCGGGTGGTGAAAGGCGCGGACGGCAAGCTCACCGAACTCGTCTACCGCGCCGGCACGCCCGACGGCAAGGTTCCTCCCGCTCTGTATGCGACGTATCTGAAGCAGGCCAACGAATGCTTCGAGAAGGCGCGCCGCTACGCCGATCCCGCGCAGGCCGAGGCGATCGCCCATCTCATCCGCTACTACCAGACCGGCGAATACGCCGACTGGGTTGCCTTCGGCACCGCCTGGGTGCAAAACGACGCCACGGTCGATTTCGATAACGGATTCATCGAGGTCTATCGCGACGCTCGCGGAGCCAAAGGAAGCTCGCAAAGTTTCGTCACCATCACCGATAAGCCCATTACCACCGCCATGAAGAAGCTAGGGGCGAATGCTGCCTACTTCGAACAGAAGGCTCCCTGGGACGACAAGTACAAGCTAACGTCGTTCAAGCTTCCCGTGGTCAAAGCGGTCGAAACCCTGATCGAAACCGGCGATTTCAACGTAATCACGATTGGCGACAATCTCCCCAACGAAAACGAGATTCACGAAAAATACGGCTCCAAGAATTTTCTCTTCACCGGCAGCAAGCGCGCCCTGGATGATGCCACCGGCAAGACGGCGGCCGCGGAGTTCGCCGCCGGTCCCGCCGAAGTCGAACGCAACGCGAAGTATGGCACCGAAGCCGAGGACCTGATGACGGCGTTGCACGAAGTCATCGGCCACGGCTCCGGCAAGCTGAGCGAGCGAGTCAGCGGCGGCGCGCAGCCCTTTCTAAAAGAATATTTCTCTACCCTGGAAGAAGGGCGCGCCGACTTGATGGCGCTGTGGAACGTGTGGGATCCCAAGCTGAAAGAACTGGCCCTGATCTCCAACCAGGAAGAAGTAGCCAAGGCCATGTACGACAACGCGGCCGCAGCCGCCTTGCTCCAGCTGCGGCGGATTCCGCGCGGCGACACCGTGGAAGAGGACCACGAGCGCGACCGCCAGTTAATCGCCCACTACATCGCCGACAAGGTTCCCGGCTCGATCGAGCAGTTCACGCGTGACGGCAAGACTTACGTTCGCGTCGCCGATTATCAAAAGATGCGTCAGGGCGTAGGCATGTTGCTGGCCGAGCTGATGCGCATCAAGGCCGAAGGCGATTACGACGCGATTAAGGCGCTGGTCGACAAATACGGAGTCCACTTCGATCCCGCGCTGCGCGACCAGATACTGGCGCGTTATAAGAAGCTGAAACTGCCGACTTATTTTGCCGGCATCAATGCTCACCTAACCGCCAGCGTGGGCAAGGATGGCGAAGTCGAAAAAGTCGAGATCCATTATTGGGACAATCCCGTAGCGCAGTATTTGAACTACGGCGCAATGTACGACAAGGGGCTTGAAGATTCTTTGGCGGCGCATTGAGGTAAATGCGGGCCATCAGCATTTAAGGGCAGATGGCGTTTCACACCCGGAGATGTTGGCCACCCCGCCGGAACAATTTGCGCGTGAATGTCCATCGTGGTCGAAATGCGCAAGG
This sequence comes from uncultured Acidobacteriaceae bacterium, assembly GCA_963767605.1. GTDB lineage: Bacteria > Acidobacteriota > Terriglobia > Terriglobales > Acidobacteriaceae > Acidiflorens. The sequence continues at coordinate 736,796 of CAVYEP010000014.1, forward strand.
TCCTTCGGAAAGACGGAAACTTTCAAACACCAAATTTCTTAGTTAGTGTAATCGGGTAAAGTTAATTCACCGTCTGTGTCAGCGAAGCCGAACTGCCAACAAAGCTGGCGTTGCCGTTGTACGTACCCGTGATGGTATGCGTGCCGGAAGCCAGCGTCGAGGTTGTGAAGTTTGCCGCGCCTCCGCTCATGTACACAGTCTTCAGGACGGTCGTGCCATCGTAGAACGTCACGTAGCCGCCGGGCGTGCCACTGAACTGCGGCGCCACGCTCGCCGTAAAAGTCACAGACTGCCCAGATTGCGACGGATTCAGCGAGGAAACCAAAGTGGTCGTGGTCGTGGCTTTGCTGACCACCTGACCTATTGTCTTCGAGCTGCTGGCAAAGTTCGAGTCGCCGCCGTACACCGCGGTGATCCACCTCGTGCCCACCCCGAGCGTCGATATCGAGAAGCTCGCCGTGCCGCCGGCCAACGTTCCCGTTCCCAGTACGGTCGCGCCTTGCTTGAAGGTCACGGTCTCTCCATCCGGCGGAGTGCCAATGCTGGAAGTGACGTTTGCGGTGAAGACCACCGTTTGACCATAGGCGGACGGATTCGGCGAAGACGAGAGTGTGGTTGTGGTGGCCGCCAGCACAAATTGATTCACGGGGGCTGACGTGCTGCCACCGTTATTGGAGTCGCCTTCATAAACTGCCGTGATGCCGTTGGCACCCGGCTTCAATTGTGACGTGGTGTACTTGGCAGAGCCAGATGTGAGCGTCAGCGTCGCCAGAACTGTCGTGCCGTTCAAGTATTTAATTTTGCCGGTGGGTGTTCCCGCCGATGACGAGACCACCGCCGTAAAGGCAACCGGCTTTCCAGACACCGAAGGATTCATGGACGAAACCAGAGTGGTCGTGGTCGTGGCCTTGGCCAGTCCAAAGATCTGCAATTGCTGGTTACTGGCCACGAACACCAAGCCGTTTGCCACTACCGGAACCAGGTTCGCATTGCCGTTCAGATTCGGCCACGCGCCCGCCGTCCCTTTGAACAGCACCTTCATTTCGCCTCCTCCAGACTCCGGATCAAATGCAAACAGATTGATCGCCGTGGTCAATGTCGAAGGGCGCGATAGTGCCCAAATGATTGGATTGGCGTTGCCCATCGAAGAAATCGTGGTGAAGAATCCTGGATCCTGCGAACCGCCTAACCCCGGAGACACTGTTACCTCGGTCAATGCTACCGTGGGCGACGTCTGCACCTTCCAGACCATCGCTTCCCTGCCGCCGCTACTCACCACCCTTCCTAATCCGTCTGCCGGGTCCACGAAGTAGGACTGGCCACACCAGCAGTGGCCCACCGAGTAACTGCCAAGCACATTATTCTGCGTCGGCCAGTAACCACCCAGATCGTCTTCGTTCATCAGGAACATCGTTCCATACTTGCCCGCTGCCACCGCCAGATGCGGTGTCGATCCTGGCTGATCGGGTAACACCAGCACCCCGCCCGAGCCGAAATCCAAATCGTCCTCATCCAGAGTCACTTGGTTATCCGGAGTAAACAGGTCAAGCATCGTCGTGAGCGTAGGCGATATCTTGACCACGCTCTCCTGAATGTTGGTGACGCCGTCGTAGCTGGCCTGATCCGAGTTCCCGGTCACGAACAGGATGTTGCCCGCATCATCGGTCGCCGGTCCGTAGCCTGACATCCAGATCGATGACAAGGTTGTCTTGGTAGTTGCCCGCTGGTCGTTGAGCTGGTTCGACGGAAATGGCGTCAGCGACCCCGCCGTCCACCCCAGCAGCCAGCCCCGCGACAGATTCTTCGCAAGATCGCAGAAGCTACCAAACCCCGCATAAATACTGCCGTTCGCGAGCAACAACGCCGGCCGCTGCCGCTGGTAGGTCGCGTTGAAGTTGAATGTCGTTCCATTGTTCAGCGTATTCGACGCGGTCACCACCTGCGGGGTCACCTGGTCGGTCAAACTTCCCAGATCGAGCGCGTGCAGCCTATAGGCCGGACCGCTCGGATCCTGCGTGTAAACCATCACGTACAACGTGTTGCTGCTCGGGTCGATTACCGGCGTCGAGTTGATCCCCACATTCGGCCCGTTGTTCGTGCATCCCAACGGATACGACACCGGCGTTCCAAAATTCGGATTCAACAGCACTGTCCCGGTGTGCACGTCGATGGCATACACCGTGTTGTTTTCCGTCGCCACATAAACCACATCGTACGTGCCCGGGTACGCTCCCGCCGTGATCTGCACCCCCGGCACGACCAACGGCTGCGCGTCCACCTGGTCATCGAGCGCCACGGTTCGCAGCAGACCGAGCAAGTTCCCCACGTTGGCGGGCGTCAACACGGTTTCGTTCTGATTCCAGCCGGTGCGGTAGTTATCGTAGTGATACGTCGTGACCGCCGTCTGGCCCGCAGCCAGCAGCGTACTCGCGCTAATGAAAACCAAGACGGCAAGTGCGGTCGCACCGCCGATGCGGTAGTTTCGCCTGCGATATCTTGGCATGTTCTGGTCCTTAATAATCTTTATTACCGGGATCTCTTTCTTGACCCCAACAAACGGCTGCCATTGTCCCTCATCCCTGTTCGCGTCAGAAAACTAACCCATTCTGGTACACCGTGCACGATCAAAACGCTATTCAGGGGTTCGGTGTCGGGGAATGGGGACACCGGTCAACTACTCTGACTGCCTACGAGCACCTTTGCAATGGCACGATCGGGTAGTCTGTTGGCGTTTCTATTGTTGTCTCTGTTAACTTGGAAGGTATTAATGGGGGTCACTGCCACCCCCCTCCCCCCTGGCCTCCTAGAATCATGAGGTTAGCGGGAATTTCCGGACTTGGTCTTTGAATCATAAGGACTTATGTCAAAGTATTCCGGAATAAGGACTTAGCGTCAGAGCCTCCACTTTTTGGCATTTCGGAGGGGTCTGACCGCCGGTTATCGCCTTAACTTTCGGTTGTCAAAGAGCGCTGAAAAATTACTTTGGAGTAACTTCGCGGGCCGTCTTTGAAGACAGGCACACTTACTCACTGCCCTAATCAGGGAATATTGTTGCATTGGTCGGGCCGAATGTCTGTGAGGGCACTCACGGGTTGGGTGTGATGAAAAAGTCGGCCGCTCTCAAGCTCGGCGGGAGTGACAGTCTGCGACTTCGCACCTCTAGTGTCGCCTTCCCTTTTTCTTTTTTCGAGCTTTCTGCTGCTTCTTGAGTGTCGTCGCGACGTATTGTTCTTTGGCGAGCTTTTTCTGGAGGGACTTGATCGTCGCCTTTGCGGAGTCTCTGTCTCGCTTGATCTCATCGAGTTCGTGTGTGCGCACAGCAACGAACTGGCCGACGGCCTTTTTAATGCTGGAACGAATTCGACTCTTTGCGTCCGCCAGCCTGTCTGCGCTCTGGACTCCGGAGCCCTTGTCGTAGTCAATGATTGACTGGCGAACGTGATAGTCTCTGACAGCGGCCTCGGCCAATTCCTTTACGGAAACGACTCCTTTCTTCAAAAGGTCCCGCTGTTCCTTCAGTATCGTGTGAATGGCCTCAATCCCCAGTTCGCCGCTAACGACGCCAAAACGCATCTTGGGCTGCAGGCGCGAAAAATGGCGGCTGCCCCTGCTCTCGGTGTCAATGAGGTCTAGGTACTGGAACCAGCTGCGCGGGCTGTACGATATCGGCAAGGGGTACTTCTCGCGTTCAAGTCTCTGCAGTTCCACGAGAAACCGATCCGTGGTCACAAACCAGATCTTCGCCGCAAATTGGGGATTCTGCCTCCGGCGAAGGTGAATCAGATAGAATTGCCTCGCTTCGTGCTCACAGAGCTTTTGCGTTTTAAATCTTCCGGCATGTTTCCTCAGGTGTGCTATGGAGGTGACTATCGACTCCAGTTGGGTACGGTCTATCTCGCTCCCCTTTGGGCTATCCGACTCAATTCCGAGGCTGTCTGACACGACCCTAATCATGCGCTCTTCTTGAATGTTTAGATCGCTTATATTCAGCACCTCCGACATGTAAGCGTCCGGCGTGATCGACGGGTCCAGCCGGAGTCGATTTAGCAGTCCCTCAAGGAAGACGTTACCGTTCCCTGTGCCGTGCATCGCCACGTAGCCCTCCAATATATCCAGCGCAGGCGTCCCGGTTTTGGAGAATTCCTTCAGGGCCGATACCGCAGTTCTGACGTTAGCCCAAACTTCATTGAGCATTTCTGGGATTACTCTAAGTGACATGCCAAGAGCCTGCGTTCTCGCGAGGAGCCTTCTGTACACCTGTTGGGATGGGTGTCCGATAGCCAGGGCAGGCAATATGACCGATGAGTCGAAGTAAACCCAGTGGTTGCGAGCATATTGGGACAACAGTCTTTCGCTGGTAGGGTCCAAGACGTATGCGTTGGCGATGAAGTAGGACTGTAGTTTCTTGAAGAGAATGTCTTCGTCTTCCTCGTCGGGTTCGAACAGTATGCGCTTGATCGTTTTCTTGTAGAGGTCCTTTCTTCCTACCAAACCCCTTTCAGCACAAAACTCTTCTACCGTTTCGTCGATTTTCTCAGCCTCGTCGCGGGGAGGGCGGTTAAACAAAAACAGTTCCGCGACGTCTCTTCCGGCTTGCAGCAGTGCTTTTTCTATCAGCTGCGACAGGTGGGCTCTGTCGCCCGTTTCCGGCTCCATCCCGATGATGCCCGCCTGCTGGATAAGTGCCTTCTCCACCCAGTCTGCCTGCAATCGCTCGAGTTTCGACGCTTCCTCATTGAGAGTCTTCAGCTTATCCCTTCGCAACTTGGCCGAATCGCCGTCGAGCGTGATGAATCCTGCGCTCGCGACCTCTTGCAATGCGAGTTCAACCGCCTGGCGGAGGACGAGCGAGTCTTGGCCGAGCACGGAAGTCACTTGGCAGCTTACCGATTCGGTGGTGATCTCGTCCGCGCTGGAAAGAACCAGCGCCTCCAGAACCAAGGCCTTGGCGACCAAGGCAAGACGACTCTGCTGGGTGGGCGAAAACTGTAGGCACATCAGCACGTAACGCTCTAGGTCGGCTGTAGCCCGCTCTGTTTGGGGACCTTCATGCCCACTTGGAGGAATGGATACCTGCTCCGCGAGTGCCTTTAGCAATCTTGGTATGAACGCAAAGGAGCCATCATCCGGGAACTCGACCACCTTCACGTTCCTTTGCCGAAATTCAGCGTAGAGGTCGGCTCGAAGGGCCCCTTCGGCACAGCAGTAAATCGCGGGGGCCCGGAATATCCGCTCCCGCAATAGGCGGTCCCAGATCCGATTGAAATCAGGATCTCGCATGCTGTATCCGATGAAAACCAGTTGGTTCAGGCTGACGCACTGCGCCAGTAGTTCTCGGAAGTCCGAGTTGCCCTCAATCCGGTTCCAATCGCTCCGGCTAAGCACCATGCCGCGTGGTACTTGGATTGATCCGTGTGGCTTGAGGACAAAGAACCGGTCGGACGCCATCGCCTGGGGGAAGTCCTGAAGCGGCACGCCCCTACCTTCCAGCACGGATGCGGACTCCAAGCAATGGTCAAAATTTGTCGTTATGATCCCGCGGCCCTTAATCCGAGCCAATAGCCGGTGCGTCTCTGCGGGTTGCTCGTTGCCTGCAAACGCTTTCGAGGCAATGTCGTAGAACGCGGACTCCGGAAGCTCTTGTTGCAGGATTTCAAAAACATCGTAATACTCACCCTTTTCAAACTTCTCTTGGGCGTAGCCCGCCGCACCGGTCGCAAGTCCTCTCTCTTTAGCCGCGATCAGGGCGCTCTGCGTAGCCGGTGCCCAAAGCGGATAACCTGCCGGGACCGAAACGCCGGCTCCGGCAAAGAAAACGATCTTTGACGTGTCGCTGACATTTTTCAGGAGTACGTCGATCTGTGCCGAAATCTTGTCCTCCCGCGCCGCACGGGCTGGGGCTTGGTTCATGGTGCCTCCGGACGCCTACGATTTAGGGACCCAGTGGGAATCGAGTCGCAACCGGCCCATCTCTTCAGTCCCTATCAAAGAAAAAGGACCATAGGTTTCCCCATGGCCCCCTCGGTCGGGATCATTATCTACCAGTCTCGACTAAGATACATAGACCACTTTGGTGCTAGGGGCGAGCGCGGGATGGTTCGCGGGGTCGATGCGAGGGCGAGTGTAGGGCGGACACTCCTGTCCGCCGGTCTTGACCTTGGGGTTGATTTTGATCTTGCCGGGGCCTGCAAGAATCAACGGGAAGTCAAAAAGCAAGGGCAAGGGCAAAAGCAACATCAAGGACGGCGGACAAGAGTGTCCGCCCTACACGGAAAGTGAACAGTTTGCCGGTTCGGGCGTCACCGACAGCGGGGCTGGTTCGGGCCTTCCATAGATCATGGCCTCCTCTTCCGTCCTTACACGCAAATACGAATATCGGCGGCGCATGCCACATTACCAAAAGCCGGGTTATCTGGTTTTCGTGACTTTCTGTAAACTCATCCGCGATCCCTTCCCCGACGCGGCGGGCGATCTCATACTGGCGCATTGCTTGCACGATCACGGGAAGCGAATCGATCTCCAGGCCGCGGTCGTCATGTCCGATCACGTGCATCTCCTGTTCACTCCCCTGCCGGACGAGCAAGGCTGGCCTCACCCGCTGCCGGCGATCCTAAAGCTAATCAAAGGCATCTCGGCACGTAGCGTGAACAAGCTGCTGGGCACCTCCGGGCCGGTCTGGCAGGAAGAGTCCTTTGAGCACACACTGCGCAGCGATGAAAGTTTCAAACACAAGCTGGAATACATTCGCCAGAACCCAGTGCGCAGGGGGTTGGTCGTCAAGGCAGAGGATTATCGCTGGCTGTGGCTCGCACCTTAGTGTAGGGCGGACACTCCTGTCCGCCGATTTTGACCTTGGTGTTGATTTTGATTTCCCTTGACCGCAAAGGCAGAGGGAAGTCAAAACCAAAGTCAAAATCAAAGTCAAGGGCAGCGGACAGGAGTGTCCGCTCTACACGGTCAGTTCTCTCCCGGCATCGGATGCCGAGCCTCATCGGCGTGCGGCACTAACTGCTGATAGACGGCTTGCGGCACGTGCGAATCCCAGTAGCCCGCGGTCTTCGCGAATCCAACTACACCGAAGAACAGCGCTGCAATTCCCGCCGCCACGGCCCAGGCTGGCAGCTTCGCGGGCTGAGGCGCTGGCGCTGGAATTTTTGGCCGGGGCAAACTGGGCAACGACAGGGTGAGCGCATCTTTTGCTGGACAGACCGCTACACACTCCAGGCAGCCGGTGCACTCCGCCGATTTGATCGTCAGCAGCTGGTCGACGGGCAGGGCCGACGGACACGCCTGGGCGCATTTCGCGCAGTCGATGCAGGTCTCTGGGTTGCGGCGGATGCGCGCTGGGCTGAAGAACGACGTGATCCCGAGCAACGCTCCGTACGGGCACAGATAGCGGCACCAGAAATTCTGGACCAATAACGACGCTACCACCAGCACGGCCAGCGTGATCGCTCCGGCCTCGCCCATGTGGCGGAAGAAGTTCAGCATCTTCACGTCGGCGATGATGCCGTAGGGACTGTTCATGAAGGCGGCTAGTTCATCGGCCGCCATCGAGGTGACCGCCCAGGCGAAGAAGCCGAGCAGCAGATACTTCAGTCCGCGCAGCGGAATATCGAGCCAGCGCGGGCAGGGTAAAGTTGCGCCGGAAGAGCTTTTGGCCGGCGCGCCACAAGTATTCCGAGATCGTTCCCACCGGGCACAGCCAGCTGCAGAATGCCTTGCGGAACAGGAACGACATGGCCAGAAACGAGATGAGCAGAAACATTCCCGCCGGATGCAGCGTCGGCACATGGTGGGTAAGAATGAAGTAGCGCAGGTTCATCAGCGCAGCGATCGGCAGCCAGCCCTCGACTCCAGCGGGGCGCTGCAGCGAGGTCGGCGCGCCTCCGGGCTCGAATTGACGAACCCAAAAATAGAAAGTGGCGCCGATCCAGAGGTTGAGCAGCAGGAACGCAGCCTGGAAGCTGCGGCGCGTGAGCTGCGAGCGGTCACGATCGGTCCGGCGGATCAGTTTCTTTCTTGGTTTAGCGGAGGGTTTTGGCCGCGGCGGAACCGGTGCCGGAAACAGAATCGGAGAAATTTCTGGCCGAATTTCAGTATGAACTTGCGTTGCCATGACACCATTCCTTACCCGTTCAGCGTAGATGGCCCGTGACCCGAAGGATGTGACTTCTGTCACAGGCTTCGTAAAAGTCAGAAGTAAGAAGTCAGAATGCAGAAGTGAAACCCAAAATTCACGACGCTAGGTTTTTCACTTCTGCATTCTGACTTTTGACTTCTGCAATTTTCCCCAACCCGTGATACATCTTGTATTTGACCCTGCCGATCGCCATCTTTCTGTTTTTCGCCGGTGTTCTCGGCGGCGCGCTTAACGCCGTCGCGGGCGGCGGCAGCTTTATCGCTTTTCCGGCGCTGCTGTTCAGCGGAGTCGCTCCCATTGCCGCCAACGCCACCAATACGGTTGGGCTTTGGGTGGGAGTGACGGCCAGCGGCGGCGCTTATCGCAAGCACCTCGACATTTCGCGGCGCGTCATGATTCCCCTCGCCGTGACCAGCGTGATTGGAGGAATCACCGGCGCCTTCCTTTTACTGCACACACCCGCCCAGACCTTTCTGCGCATTCTGCCCTGGCTCATGCTGGGAGCGACGCTGCTGTTTATATTCGGCAACCGCCTGGGGCGCGGCTCCGGAAACTCCATCGCCCACGATGCTTCTACCAAGGCCGTGGCCGTCGCGTCACTGTTGGAGCTGGTCTTCGCGGTTTACGGAGGCTATTTCGGCGGTGGAGTTGGCATTCTGAATCTCGCCATGCTGGCCGTGCTTGGCATGACCGACATTCACGCCATGAACGCCTTGAAGGTCGTGCTCGGCGGCATCATCAACGGCATCGCGGTCATTACCTTTATTCTGGCCGGAGCGGTGGTCTGGAAGCAGGGAAGCGTCGTGATTGTGGGCGCGGTCTTCGGCGGCTACTTCGGAGCTCACTACGCGCAGAAGCTTCCGGGCGCGTGGATTCGCAGGTTCGTCATCGCGGTGGGGACGTCCATGACCGCGTACTTTTTCTGGAAGGGCTACCGCTGACCTACGGTGTCAACTCATGCATCTGCAGATCCAGTGTCCGACTGCCTGGCTGACGAAGAGTACCATCGATGCAACGACAAGGTGCTTGGCGATCTCCGAAAGCACGCCGGCCTTGCGCTCCCGGGCAATTACGTAGGTAAGGGCAGCCAGTAAAGACATTCCCCAGGCGATTCCGGCCACGGCGGCTGCCCGCCCCTGCCACTGCATCACGATCAGCACGAAACTTAGACATACCGTGAATCGCGTGACGAAATTGGACATCGTGCCAAGAAACGCTTCCCGGCGCTCCAGCCGTTCCGACTCTTGATAGATATGGACACTCAGCGAGTCGGTGAGATTGTCGGCAATCGCCGCGATCAAAAGCGCGCTCACTATGGTTGCTTTTCCCGCGTTGACGGCATTCAGGCCGGTGATTAAAGCCATGCTGGTAACAATGGCCGCCGTCCCCCCAAAGCTGATTCTGTTGATTTTGACCATTCCATCATGAAGATAGCGAAACCCGGCTCAATTCGACTGTGATGTTAGTCACTGAGTGGACAGAGGACGGCGGCGAGGCGGCGATGAGCATCCCGCTCCCCCGATTGGGGTATCCGCTTTCCCGTAGAGACGCGGCTTGCCGCGTCTGGGCAGAGGGAGACGGGGCAAGCCCCGTCTCTACAGAAATGTGGCTAACGCCGAGGGCCTTGACTTTCGTAACCTGCCCTGCGGCTGCCGCCCGATGCCATACTAGGCGGAGCATGTCCTCCACCGTCACCACGCAGAAAGGACCGCGGGGCTCGCGCGTCAAGCTCGGCGGCTCCATTCTTGCCATGGTGCTGCTCGAAAACGGACGTCAGATCCGCGGCCGCATGAATCAGCTCTCGGTCAACGGCGGGCTGCTCTCGCTCGAACGCCCGCTGGACGAAGGTATTGAGGTGACGGTCGTGTTCCATCTCGGATTCAGCCTCCGGTGCCGCGCGCGCATGTTGTTTCCCATGTGGGCGACTCAGGGATGTATGCAGCCTTTTCGCTTTTTGGAATTGTCGGACGCGAACCGTGCGGGTCTGAACCGGGAATTGGAAACGCTGGTCCGAGGCGGCGCGCCGCAGGAAGAGGAAGACGCCGAGTAGTCACCCGACTGCTATCGTAGAGACACGGCTTGCCGCGTCTCCGGCCCGCGCCCAAAGGAGACGGGGCAAGCCCCGTCTCTACAACGGAGAAAATCTACGCAGCCGCCAGAAGCTCTTCCAGCGAATATTTCTCCAGCTCCCCAATCCGCTCTATGGTGATATCCGGTCTGGGATACTTGGCCACCTGTGCGGCATCTAGCGCGTAATGTCCCTGGCGCGGAAATACCGTTGTTACGCGCGTGCCCCAATGCTTCTTGATCGCCGCCAGAATGCGCACCTTGTCGTCGACCATCACATAATGCCCCGCCGGATACTTCGCCTCCACATCGTCCAGTTCCAGTTCCTTGTGGATATAGATCAGGACGTGGCCTTCGAAGACCTCATAGAGGCCTGAACGGTCCACCTTGCGCGGTTGAAACACTACATCGCCGTCGCTGAGGATGACCGCCTGTCCCAGTCGCCGCGCGTACTCGACCGCATCCAGCGACTCCGGATAGAGGCGGTTGGCAAAGGGATAATCGATCATGAAGTGCGACACGGCCAGCAGCTTGGGATCGCGGGGCTGCTCGACGCGGTAACGTTGCAGCGCGCCTAGATAGTCGGCGTATCCGAGTTCGGTGCGCAACTGCTCGAAGATTTCCCAATAGCGCTGCTCGGAGGCCTCGCCCACTTGATGGGTGAGGTAGCGCTTCAGGTCTTCCGCCACGCGATCGTTATCGAGCAACGTATTGTCAACGTCGAAAAGGAACACGGTGGCCGGGTTGGCGTCGGGGCGATTCACAGGAGTCTCCCAAATAGAGGTGGCTTTTATCATGCCAGAAATCGCGGAGCTGCGGGCCATGAGCTGCGAGCTACGAGCTGCGAGCTGCGGGCTACGAGCTAGCAAATGAAGGAGTTGCTTGAAGCTCTAGACCCGTGGGTCGTTGCGAACTTGCGGCTGTGATCTGAGGACTTGCCAGCCTCCTTCCCCATAGTGTACAAAGGCCTCGGTCAACAATCGATTATCAGCCGAGGCGGGGTACTGTGACTCTGCCTCACAAACCGGCGAAACCCTTTTCGCCGCTCTTAGGAGCCGCTCCTCGTGGAACACATCGATCCAGACATCCATAGTCGCTTCGACACACGCTCCAGCCGGCCTTGTGAATTTTGCCGGGAACACGACTCGAAATTCCGCGAGCGCCGTCCGCTCGACCAGATGGTGGCCAGCAGCCGTAAAGCCATTGCCTCGGCCCATTTGACCGAGGACGGCTACGTCCGCCACCGCATGCTTGAATTACGCCAAATCGCTGCTCGCGCGCCGCTCACTGCGGCGTAACTGGCATATTTCTTTACCGTTTTGCGATTTTTTTCGCGCAACTTTCGCGCTGGCGGGGTTCTATAATAGTTAGGGTGTAGGTAGGCCCCGAATCGGGGTACCCTGTGCGCGGGAGGAGGCTTCCTGTGCTGGCCGCTAGGCGATCCTGTTTCCTGCTTTGCTTCTTGTGGACATTTTCCGTCGTTGCCGGTTTGCCCGTTTTAGCTCAGATTAATGGAGTCCCTGCGTCGGTCACTTCGCGCGGTTTCGGCGGGAGCAACAACCCCAATCCCGGTGTCCGGGCCAGTGTAACGTCGCTCGGGCCAAACGGTTACGGCGATAGCCGGCCGGCTTTTGGAAATTGCTGTGCCAACTTCTTCATGCCGGCGAACCCGAATCCAGCACTGTTCTTTAATGGCCAGTTCTCGGATCGTCAGGTCTTCAAGCGTCAGTCCTCTGATCGCCAGTCTTCCGGGCATCATCGCCGACACAGGGATCACGACTTTTTCCCCGTTGGGGTCAGTGAACCGGCCTATGTTCCTGTCCCTTACGCAGTTCCCTACGCAGTTCCCTCCGACGACGCCTACGCCGACGAAGCCGATGACGATACGCCGGATTCCGATTACGTTCTCGCACCTGACGACCGGCCAAGGGAGCGGAACCCGTATTCCGCCGCCAAACGCCATTCAAGCGGCCCGATGGCCGACGCGTCTGCCAAACCAGCCCCCGGGGGATCGGACGAGCCGGCGCCGGCTCGAGCGGAAGACCCGGTAACCGCCCAGCCTTCGACCGTGCTCGTTTTCAAGGACGGCCATCAGTCCGACGTGCTCAACTACGCCATCGTGGGGGATACGCTGTTTGACCTTGGCGCCGGCCGCACCCGCAAGATTCTGCTGGCCGACCTCGATCTCCCCGCCACCCACAAAGCCAACGACGAACGGGGCGTGGACTTCCAGATTCCGGCGAGCGCCCGGCAGCCGTAAATTGGCGTTCTAACAGCCGGTGACGCAACTCCGGCGCGCAAGCGCAGCGCCTAAAGGCGCATTCCGCAGCGGAGATTACGGTATGCCTGAAGGCATACCCTGATACGAATCTTACTTCGATACGAATCTTACTTCCGCCACGCGCTCGGAACCACGGCGGGCGACTCCCTGTGGCAACCGCCCCTATTTCCCTCCGATTTCCCGCTTGACACGGGCGCCTCGATGAATGGATACTTATGCATTACGGTGCATTTTTATTCATGTCGAAAACGGCACGCCACAAAGCGATCCTCGACCTGCTCGACCAAGGTCCTGTCGAAAGCCAGGACTTGCTCCAGCACCGGCTCGAGCGCAAGGGCTTCGAGGTAGGCCAGGCTACCCTCTCTCGCGACATCCACGAGCTGAAACTTGTCAAAGGCGCCGAGGGCTATCGGCGCGCGGACGAGAGCCTGGGCGCGGAAAACGTTTTGCCCTCGGTAATGCATCTGGTGCACGAGTTTGTGGTTGAAATCCGCGAGGCGCAGAACCTGCTGGTGGTGAAGACCACGGTCGGCAGCGCGCAGCCCGTCGCCGCCGCACTCGACGCCTCGCACTGGCCCGAGGTTGTCGGCACGCTCGCGGGCGACGATACGGTGCTGGTCATCGCCAGCGACAAGAAGAAAGCGCATGCGCTTGCCCGGCGTATTCGTGAGTTAGGTGTCAGGCCTTAACAGCCCGTGGTGAAAGCCGGGCACAGCTCTTCGAGGATTGATTCGCCAGGTTTTGTCATCCTGAGCGAAGCGAAGGACCTATTGTTTCTTGACTGAGAAGAAAGCAGGTCCTTCGCTTCGCTCAGGATGACAATTCACGAACGGATGTCGGGAAAACACCTAAGACGTCAATAGGAGCGCACATGCCTAAACAAGAGAAAATTGTTCTTGCCTACTCCGGTGGGCTCGATACTTCAATCATCATTCCGTGGCTCAAGGAAAACTACGCCTACGATGTGATCGCCATGGTTGCCGACGTGGGCCAGGGAGATGACGTCGAGGCCGTCGTCGACAAGGCCTACAAGACCGGAGCCAGCAAGGTGGTGGTCGAGGATCTGCGCGAAGAGTTTCTGACCGGGTACGTGTGGCCGGCGCTGAAAGCGGGCGCGGTGTATGAGAACAAGTATCTGCTTGGCACATCGCTTGCCCGTCCGGTGATCGCGAAACATCAGGTCGAAGTGGCGCTGCGCGAAGGCGCCTCGGCCGTCGGCCACGGATGCACCGGCAAAGGCAACGACCAGGTCCGCTTCGAAATGGCCTACCAGGCGCTCGCTCCCGAACTGAAAGTCGTGGCGCCGTGGCGCGAGTGGGATCTGAAGTCGCGCGAGGATTGTCTCGACTACGCCGAGAAGCGCGGCATTCCCGTGGCTGCGAGCCGCGAGAAAATTCACAGCCGCGATCGCAATCTTTGGCACCTGAGCCACGAGGGCGGAGAGCTGGAAGACGCCGCTCAGGCGCCCTTCGCGAGTACCTGGCAGTGGACGAAATCGCCGCAAGAAGCTCCCGATCAGGAAGAGCAGGTCGAAATCGGCTTTGAAAAAGGCGTGCCCGTCTCGGTGAACGGGATGAATCTCGATCCCGTATCGCTGGTCGAACTGCTGAACGAGATTGGCGGACGCAATGCTGTCGGACGCATCGACCTGGTTGAGAATCGCTTCGTCGGCATCAAGTCGCGCGGCTGCTACGAGACCCCCGGAGGCACGCTGCTGCTGGCCGCTCACGGGGAACTCGAAGCCCTCTGCCTCGATCGCGACCTGCTCCATTTCAAACAGCACGTGGCGCTCAAGTACGCCGAACTCGTCTACTTCGGCATGTGGTTCACGCCGCTGCGCGAAGCGCTCGACGCCTTCGTCGAGACCACGCAACAGAATCTGACCGGCGCGGTCACGCTGTCGCTCTACAAAGGCAACGTCAGCATCGTCAGCCGCAAGTCGGATTACTCGCTCTACCGCACCGACCTCTCCTCATTCACCATGAGCGCGAGCTATGATCAGAAGGACGCGGAAGGCTTTATCCGCATTCTGGGATTGCCGTCGCGTTGCCGCGCTCAGACGCAGACAAAAAAGCTAGAGGTCGCGTAATGAAAATGTGGTCCGGCCGCTTCCGGCAGCCGCTTGACCCCGAATTTGAAAAATGGCAGCGGTCGCTTCCTTACGATCAGCGGCTGCTGCCTTTCGAACTCGCCGCCAGCCGCGCCCACGCCAACGCCCTCGCACATGCGGGAGTGCTGTCGCCGGAAGAGCTTTCGGAGATCGTGAAAGCGCTGGGAGAAATCGGCCGCCGCGCCGAATCCGATCCAGCGTTTCTGAACGATCCCGAAGCCGAAGACGTTCACCACTTTGTCGAAAAACAACTCGCCGCGCTGATCGGCCCGACCGGATACAAGTTGCATACTGGCCGCAGCCGCAACGAACAGATCGCAACCGATCTCCGCCTCTTCCTACGCCAGAGTATCGATACGCTGCAGAACCTGCTGGCCGATTGGGTCGAGGCGATGCTGGCTCGCGCCGAGGCCGCGGGCAACTCGGCGATGCCGGCGTACACGCACCTGCAGCCGGCGGAGCCGGTGCTGGTTGCGCATTGGTTGCTGGCGTATGTGGAAATGTTTCTCCGCGACGCGGCTCGCCTTGCCGACTGCCGCAAGCGCGTGAACCTTTGTCCGCTGGGATCGGGTGCCGTCGCCGGGGCGACGGCGACCATCCCTCGCCAGGCCATGGCGGCGGAGTTGGGGTTTGACGGGCCGACGGCGAACAGTATCGACGCCACCAGCGACCGCGACTTCGCCATCGAATTTGTCGACGCGCTCTCGTTGCTGACGCTTCACCTGAGCCGCTGGGCGGAGGAGATGATCTTGTTCTCCACGCCCGCGTACGGATTCGTAGAGCTGCCCGAGCCCTACTCCACCGGTAGCAGCGCCATGCCGCAGAAGAAAAATCCCGACTTGCTGGAGCTAGTGCGCGGCAAAGCGGCGCGGGTCATGGGATGCGCCGCCACGCTCGAAACCTTGGTGAAAGGATTGCCCCTCGCCTACAACAAAGACCTGCAGGAAACCCAGGAGCCGCTGTTCAACGCCGCAGACACCGTCATCGGCATGTTGCCGCTCGTGACCGGATTTATGAACACGGTCGAGTTCAACGAAGCCAAGATGAATCAGGCGGCGCAATCGGGCTTCATGAACGCGTGGGCCGCGGCCGCATATCTTGTCGAACGCGGAGTGCCCTCGCGCCTCGCCCATGAAGCGGTCGGCAAGGCCGTTGCCTTGGCCGTGGAACGCGGATGCGACTTACAAAAGCTTCCTCTCGCCGACCTGCAGGCGATCCACTCGAGCTTCGACGCGGCGTTCCACTCCTGCCTCGGACTTACAGAGGTGCTTGCGTTGCACGACGTGCCTGGCGGCACTGCGCCTCGTCACGTGAAGCGCGCGCTGCAGAGTGCCCGGGAGCGGGCCGCGGCGCTGCGGTCCGTGGAACCAATCGCGACCCGCTAGAAACTCCAGCTTTGCGGTAGCCGCCGGCAGCTGCCGAGCTGCGCTCGGCTTGGACAGCCGAGGGCGGCTGTCCCTACGCGCGCTTTCCCCAAAATCAACGGCGGACTCGTTGTTTCCGCGGCTTACTGGTGCGCTTCGGGCTTGAAGATCAAGCCTTGACTGGTGCGGCTGTTCATGACTACGCGGATCGGCTCCGCAAATTGCAGGTGGCGAACACAGCCTTGCTCCTCCACCGCCGGTTGTTCCGTCAGCCACTGCCAGTCGACTGAGCCTTCGCCGGTGTCTGGATTCACGGTGAAGTAACCGGTGTGAAAGGCAGTGAGATTCTGGAAGAAATGGCTGCCTTGCGATGGGGTGACGCGAAGATCGCGGAATCCGGCTTCCACAATCACACGCGCGCCGGAGATCTCGTCCCATTCGACGGGAATGCCGAGCCAGGGTTCGGTCGATCCCCAGCGCCCTACGCCGATCAGCAGATAGGGCCGGTTCTCCGCGTTGAGCCGGTGATTGAAGTGAGCGACCGCCTCGGCCACTTCCTGGCTGCGGCTGCGCTCGAAGCGCTGCGAATCGACTACGATGATGTCGTGAAGATTCTCGATGCGGCCGTTGCCCAAAACTTGGGCGCTCTGGCAGATCAAGCGTTCGGGTTGCACATCGTCCAGAGCAAAGTCCTCGGTGTCGCGCGCGAGGGTCAATGGCCGGATCTGCAGAAAACCAAACTCCGCCGTCTGCTCCGCCTGCTGGGGCAGACGAACCGCAAACTCGATCTCCACGGGATTGCCTAACGCATCCTCACCTGCCTGAACCAGGACTTCGAGAATCTCAGCCAGGGGGAAGGTGCCATGCTTGAGCATGGGGGCAAAAGTCACGATGCGCGGTCCCGGCCGGCTCGTTCCGTCGTAAATGGCGTGGTTGTCTCTGGAGTAAGTGGACGCCAACGCCCGCAGGGTGCCGTCGTTCTGGGCCGCGTCGAGGCCGAACCGCTTCTCGTGCCAATGCCCGGGACGGCCATCGGCGGAGCCATCCAACTCCAACGCCCAGAATTCCGACTGCGAATTGGCGAGGATGTCTTCGACCGAGGAAAACTGCACCAGGTTCTGGGGATAGCGGGGGCAGAACGTCAAACACTTGCCTCCATCCACGACGGCGCGGCCGAGGCCGAGAGCGACGGCGGCGATGCCGTCTTCGAAGGTCATCGGAGACACGGGATAGGAATTGTGCGAGCGGACGACGCCAGAGAAATCCGGATAAAAGCGCTGCCCGTGCGGCGTGCCCACAACCTGCTGCAGAATCACCGCCATTTTTTCTTCTTCCAGACGGTAGGGTGTAGCCCGTACGTAGGCCTTGGCATGGCGGCTGAACATGGAGGCGTAGACACGCCGGATGGCCTCGCTCAGCGCCGTCAGACGGGCTTCTGGATCGGCTTGCTGGTTGCCCAGCATGAAGGTTTCATACACGCCGGTGAAAGGCTGATATTGCGAATCCTCGAGCAGGCTGGAGGAGCGCACCGCCAGCGGATGGTTGACCTCGGCGAGGAACGATTTCAGGTCTTCGCTGAGGGCGGCGGATAGCGGAGCGGCCAGAAACTTCCGGTGAATTTCGGCATCGTCTTCGCATTGCAAGGCAAAGTCGAGGAGGTTGTTCTCCGCCAGGAATTGATCGAATACGTCGGTCGCCAGGACGACGGCGGGAGGCACCGAGATGCGAACGCCGGGGAAACGGCGGGTCAAGCGACTCTTGCGCAGAAGGTGACGCACGAAGGCGAGCCCGCGAGCTTTTCCGCCAAGCGAACCGGAGCCGATGCGCAGAAAATTCGACTCCGACGGCTTGAACGTATCGGCCCTGAAGTCACCGATCAAAACCTCGCTTTGTTCGCGGCGGTACTGGTTGATCGATTCGATCAGATCGCGGCGCAAATGTTCTGGGCTCGCGAAATCCGAAACTTTTCGCGGACGGAGTTTGGCCGCCAACGCAAACTCGGTGCGCGCCATGAGCCAATGGGAAAAGTGATTGCTCTGCGAGTGAAAGACAACGCTTTCTTCGGGAACGGTTTGCAGTCGCTCTTCCAGTTCGTTCATGTCTTTGGCGCGCGCGACCTCGGTTGAATCCGGCAGACGAAACACGAAGTCGCCAAACCCGAATTCCTCGGTCAGGATGCGGCGCAAGTCTCTCAGCAGCGTGGGGGAACGCTTGCGCAAGAACGAAAAGCCCTCGGCGAAGGCCCGCGGGCGGAACTCGGTGCGGCTGGTTTGCAACACTACGGGGGCGTCGGGCACCAGGCTCTTCACCAGGCGCGCCAGTTCAAAGCCCGCCTCCGGACTGAGCTTGCCCTCCATAGGGAACTCCACGTCCGACACCAGGCCGAACAGATAATCGCGATACTCCTCGACCAGACTGGCCGCGTCTTCGAAGTTCGAGCTCAGCAGAATTCGTGGCCGCGCCTGCATGCGCACCAGTTTGTGCGCCACGTTGATGCCTTCCTGGATCACGCGCTTCGATTGCTTGATCAGCTCGGTATAGATCACGGGCAGGAACGACGAGTAGTAACGGATGTTGTCTTCCACCACCAGCAGCACGGGCACGCCGATGGCCCGCGTGTCGTGCTGGACGTTGCGTTTGTCCTCGATGTACTTGACCATCGCGATCAGGATGCGGGCATTGCCCTGCCACAGAAAAATGCGTTCGAGGTCGGTGACTGGGTTGCGCGCCACGAAATTCTTGATCTCGCGATAGTCGTAGGCCAGCACCAGCACGGGAACATCCAGCCCGGCTCGCCTCACCTCGCGCGCCAACTGCGCTGCGTCCATGTCGCCCACGGCGAGATTGGTGACGATCAGATTGAATTGCGGCTGCGAGCGGGCAAGCTCCAGGGCTTCGGCGCAGCTGGAGACGTGCGTAATCCCCGGAATCTGCCGGAGGTTGAGTTCGAGCGATTCGTCGATAAGCAATTCGTTCAGCCGGCCATCTTCACGGAGGATGAAGGAATCGTAGAGGCTGGAGACTAGAAGAATGTTCTGCACTTTGAACGGCATCAAATTCTCGAAGCCTTCAAAGCGCTCTTCGGCGTCCAGAATCGGCTCGGCGATGCGGCGCAGGGACATGAGATCGCTGTCAGCTAATCATACTCGTGTAGAAGACGATGAAAACTGGGTGCGGCGCCCCATCCTAACGTCGCACTTCTTGTGACGTTAGGATGGGAACCTTGACCTGAAGTGCGGATCTTTGGGGCGAGCCGGATTTCGAGACTTGGCAATGCAGCCTTTTCCGTCTAAGAGAAAAGAGGCTCCAAGTCACGGGCGCCATGTACGACGCGAAGGACGAATACTTCCTCATCGTTGAATCTGTAGAAGAGTAGATGTTTGGGAAATCCTGAGATCGCGGATCGTCTTACGCCCCGTAGTGTGGGAGGACGAAATGTGCACGGCGCGCCGGCAGCAGGACGGCGGACCACGAGCGAGACAGCTGACGTGACCGCTTTCTCCCAGCGCCGGGCCAGGCGGTGTCCCGACTGGGCGCCGTACCAGTCCGCCTGCTCCAGAACGTCGGCGATGGCCGCATCACTGAAGACGAGCCGACGCTTTCTCACCGGAGGCGAGCGCGCTCGCGGAGGGCAGGGATCAGGCCCTTGCGACGAATTTCGGCTAGCGGGATTTCGATTTTCGGTCCCCCGGCGGCAGCGACGAGTTCCTGCTCAAGATTACCCAATCGCCGTTCTTTGTCCTGACGAATCAACTCTCGGACGTACTCGCTGGGCGTGCCCCAGTCGCCGGTAGCGACTTGCCCTTCGACATATTCTTTGAGGGCTTCGGGGAGGGAAATGTTCAGTGAGGTCATCGGCATGGCTTCATAATATGACAGTTTATGAATGTAAGCAAAAACGGCAACTGACGTGCCAAAGACGAACCCGCGTTATACTTCCCCCGTAATGTGGCCCGCCTTTGGGGGCTGTGTCTGAGGAAAACATGGCCGCACTGATCGATGCCATAGACGTAAAGCGCAAAATGTTTTTCGAGTTGGAAAACACACCGTTCGTGTGCCTGGAAGCGGAGGTTTCCACTCCTACCGCCAGGGGCGGCCAGACCTTGGTCCGCCTGAAGATGCGCAACCTTCTCACCCGCGCGGTCTTTGACAAGACATTCAAGGCCAGTGACAGGTTCAAGGAGCCGGACCTCCAGACGGTCCCGGCATCCTATCTATACAGCGACGGAAGTGGTTTCCACTTCATGGACCAGGAGAGCTTCGAGACCCTCACCCTTTCCGGCGAGATGATCGGGGACGCTCTGGACTTTATCGTGGAAGGAGCCATCATCCAGTTGCATAAGTACAACGGCAACCCCATCGGGTTGCAGCTCCCAGCCCAAGTGGAGCTGAATGTCACTTACACCGAACCCGGTGTCCGTGGCGACACATCCAGCGGCAGCGTGACCAAGCCGGCGAAGCTGGAGACTGGCATCGAGATACGGGTTCCCCTCTTCATTAGAGAAGGGGAAACAATCAAGGTATCCACGGAGACGCGGGAGTTCGCGGGGCGGGCGTGATTGCACGCTGTGGTGCCGGCAGTTCGGGAGGCCACTTCTCGAAAAGCGCGAGGCGCACCCCCAATTCTTTCAGTCGGCGTTCGATGACAAACCGGCGTTATACTTCCCGGTTAAATTGGCCCACCCGCCCATGACTTTCGTAATATATTCGCCTGGGTTGACAACCCTAACTAGTAAGTAGTAATCTCATAGGCGATGAGGTGTGCTGCGTGTTCCCGCGTCGTTCCTTCCCGGAACGAAAGGCACCTTCAGAATCGGACAAGGAACTAAAGCCGGAGACCATGATGGGTGACGGCAACAGAGTCGCTGCCGTTGAATTCAAGACTAGGGTATGCAAACCCTTTCTGCCCGCATAGGTCATTCTCGCGGCAAGAAATAAAGACGGGAATTCCCAAGAGGACTAGTTGCAAACGGAGCATTGGGGGAGCAGGGCAACGCTCTCCCAATTCCAATGCAACTCTCGATTATCCTCAAGAATCCCGAAGCGAGGATGACCGTGGATCAACCGCAAGAAATTTCCAGCAAGATTCTTCAACTTGTTCGCGAAGCCCCAGGTGGCACCATGCTCGGGGTGCGCCTCGGAGCGTCGCTCAGAGCATACTTCCCAACCTTTCACCCCTACAACTATCGCTGCCGCAATCTGAGGCATTTCATCCGGTCATACGTTCCGGCCGTTTCAGAAAAAGGTCGGTCTGGAGCCGATCTTGTCTACACCAGTGCGGACGCGGCAGGACAGAACGCGCTTCCGTTTGTTCCGCAAGACATGCCCACTCAAGACTCCAACGAGCCGGGATATGTCCGACTCCCCACTAGCGCGTACAACTGGAAGGCTTACTCTAATCCCGCACATCCATTTGTAGTCGCGGCCAACCGACAAACTGGGGCGCTGCAAGTCTTTCCCGAAGGTACGACGCTCTCCGAACCTTTGGTTGTCCTACCTAAGCCAACGGCGGAATTCCATTCCGAAATCGCACGGGAATTCACTTCTACCCTGAATGAGCCCCTGCGTACCAGCCTCGGAGCGTTATTGCATGATCCAAGGTGGTATGTGCGATTCTCCAGCGTTGCGATGAGAAACGGGGTGGGACCAAAGTGGGGGGCTTTTCGACGTGCGAAGCTCATCGAGCGGTTCAACTCTTCTTTGCGTGAGTTGGCTATTCCTCCAGTCACACATTTCCCACGAGTCGCGGACGACCTCGTGCATCCGTCTCCCCAGAGACCTCAGCCGCCGACAATTGCCGTTGCCGGTGATGAATCCAGCTTTCGCGACCTCGTTTGCAAGGTGGTTTCGGAATTGCCGCTAGGGGAATTGAGGTTGTTGAAGCTGCCAGTCGGGGCTGTTTTTGATGCTTTGAGACGATAGGGGATGATGGGAGCGTTTGTGTGCGTATTGCTTACGTTGCGGGATTTTTCAAACACGTCCTGCCCGAACTCCAGAAGCGCCTCAAGGATCATCTGGAGAGTGGGGCGGTCGTGTGGATTCCGCCGTACGGTCGTACCGATGAGCCGAACATCAATCGCTTTAAGGGTGCGTTCCTAGGTGCTATTGATCGGGGAGCAACTGAGATACTGATTTGCTTGTTCATCATGCGTGGCAAGACCGACTTATCTGAGTACGTGAATGCGATCATTGAATTGGGAAAGGCTCGTTCACTTGGGCTGATTGTCACGGTTGAGCCGTTCAAAAGTGCGCGAGACGCTGACGGAGTTATTGCCAAGATTAATACGTTTGCGCCGACGGTGTCAGTGCCAAACCCCTCTAACCTTACAGGTTTGGAGCAGTGGATTGCCAGGAAACACGATGGGAAGCTGATCTTGCACCCGAGGGCCGCTGATGCAGCGAAGAAATCGGTATACCAGGATGTGCCACTGATCTATTCAGCGATTGATCTGCTCGCCGAAGAATACCGCGATATGCGAATGGCCCCGGTGGAACTCGCATTGGACGCTCATGGGCGATGCACCGCAAAGCTTCAAGAATTGGGGCTGGAACTGTCGCAGTCCATTAGCGCGTCTAGGGCCGGTGAGCAAGGTGAAGGGTATTTCGTGACATATCCGGTTAGCGGAAAGAGACGAATGCTTGAATTTCATCTCAAGAAAGGCTCGGATCGGGATGAGCGGTACAGTCTCCGGATTTATTTCTTTTGGGATGGTGATTCCAAGAGGGTGGTGGTTGGCTGGCTTCCCGGCCATCTCGATACGAGGGGGACATAGGAGAGGAGTATGGCGCTTTACAAGTACGCGGATTTCATTGCCACATCGCAAGATGCAGCGTTCGACCAACTCAATAACCCGAGCACGGCTGCTCCTTGGCCGGGAATTTATCGCTGTCATGCTTGTGGACACGAGATAGCAATTGCACACGGCCACACACTTCCACCACAGAACCACCATCAGCATAGGCCCGGACAAGGAGCTATTCAGTGGCGACTTGTTGTGTCACATCGGGCATACTAGGTTTAGGAAGAGACACCCACAAATCGAATGAAAATGACCGCGGGCGGGTGGGCCACTTCAAACGGGGAAGTACGACGCGTCTGTCTTTCAACACTGACCGAAACAACTTGGGGGTGCGGCACTTCTTGCGCTTTTCGAGAAGTGGCCCGATTCGCTCTCTGAGCAGGCAGCCCGGCCCTCAGGGGCAAAGCCCTCGTGTTTATTGGCTCTGGCGGCACGGCTGAAGTCGTGCCCTTTCAAACCAAATCAAGAGCTGGGGTGAAATTTGGGGACAGGGGTACGGTTCCCGGTTTCGCCCTTGAAGTCAAAAGCCCCACCCTGTCCCTGCAAAGAACGCAGGGACAAGGGTGGGGCACCCGATTCTTCGTTACTTTGATGACTTACACCAGGCCCTGATCCAGCATCGAGTTGGCGACCTTGAGGAAGCCTGCGATGTTGGCTCCGTTCACGTAGTTGCCGGGCGTGCCGTACTTCTCGGCTGTGTCGTAGCAGTTCTTGTGGATGGCGATCATGATCTTGTGCAGACGATCGTCAACTTCTTCACGCGTCCAGGAGAGACGCATGCTGTTCTGCGACATTTCCAGTCCGGAGGTGGCAACGCCGCCGGCATTGGCGGCCTTGGCTGGTCCGTAGAGGATTTTCGCGTCCAGGAACGCCTTGGTGGCTTCGAGGGTGCTCGGCATGTTGGCGCCTTCGCAGACAACCTTGACGCCGTTCTTGATGAGATTGGCAGCGTCTTTTGCGTTGATCTCATTCTGAGTGGCGCTCGGGAACGCGCAGTCGGCCTTGATCGCCCAGAGCCAGTTGTGATCGAGCTTGCGATCGGTGGCGTGGTAGACGGCCTTCTTGTATTTGTCGGCGTAGTCCTTGATGCGGCCACGGCGGTTGTTTTTCAGATCCATGATAAAGGCAAGTTTGTCGCGGTCGATGCCGTCGGCGTCGTAGATGGCGCCATCGGAATCGGACACGGTAACCGGCTTCGCGCCTAGATCCAGCAACTTCTCGATGGTGTATTGGGTGACGTTGCCGCTGCCCGAGACCAGACAGATCTTGCCTTCAAGCTTCTGCTTCTTGGTCTTCAGCATTTCCTCGGCGAAGTACACGCAGCCGTAGCCGGTGGCTTCGGGACGAATCAGAGAGCCGCCCCAGGCCAGACCCTTGCCGGTGAGAACGCCCGAGAATTCATTGCGCAGGCGCTTGTATTGTCCGAACATGTAGCCGATCTCGCGTCCGCCCACGCCGATGTCGCCGGCGGGAACGTCCGTGTCAGGGCCGATGTGGCGTTGCAGTTCGGTCATGAAGCTTTGGCAGAAACGCATGACTTCGTTGTCGCTCTTGCCTTTGGGATCGAAATCGCTTCCGCCCTTGCCGCCGCCCATGGGCAGCGTGGTGAGCGAATTCTTGAATACCTGCTCGAAGGCCAGGAACTTCAGAATGCCGAGATTCACCGAGGGATGGAGGCGCAGGCCGCCCTTATAGGGGCCGATGGCGCTGTTCATCTCAATGCGGAAGCCGCGATTGACTTGCACTTTGCCGCGGTCGTCAAACCAGGGGACACGGAACATCAGGACGCGTTCGGGCTCAGTAATACGTTCCAGGATCTTGGCTTCCTGATACTCGGGGTGGCGTTGCAACACGGGCCCCAGGGACTCGAATACTTCCATTACAGCCTGGTGAAATTCTGGTTCGGCTGGGTTCTTGGCTTTTACGAGGTTGAGAATCTGACTAGCGTAGTCCGCCGCAGCAGTACCCTTGGGCGGTTCCATAACTGCACTCATAGGCTTGCCTCCGAATTTTCATGCGTTGGAACGGATTGTGTCGAAAGGATCAAAAGAACGGACGCCGCGGAAATTGCGGCCCCAGTAATTGGATGCCTAGAAGGGAGGCTCTGCCGTGATTTGCGTCACCCGTTTTCGTGATGATTGGGCGCATGGCAGTGGTTTGGTGCGCAGGACTCCGTGCGCAGGGTAGTGGAAACCCTGCAGAACGAGTCCGTTAGCGCGATGACCTCTGGTCAAGGTTACTTCCGGGGTGCAGGTTTTACAACCGTCACTTTGGCGGTAACCTGCTGGCCTTTTTCCATGCCGCCGACGATGACCAGGCCGCGGCGGGTAAACAGCAGGCCGCGATGATCCATTGTGGGGTCGGGAGTGCTGTCGCTGACGGTTTCCCATTGGCGGGCGCGGAGGTTAAAGGCGAAAGTGACCGGGGAAGGTTCCGAAGGCTGGCCGTTGTAACCGATTCCGTTGTAGTCATACGGATTGTCGGTTCCGCCGGAGAAATAAATTCGGCCGGCTTTCTTTTCCAGCGGCCCGGCACCGGCCGCGATGCGGTAGCGCGCGTTGCCGGGATGGGCTGGAAGTTTGGTCCACACAATTTTCGTGATGTCGCCCTTCTTCGAACTTGGCAGCTTGCCCATCCAGCATTCGGTGGAGGCGACGTACTTGAGACCGGGGCCGCTCGGGTTCTTGTAGGCGCCGTCCACGTAAACGATGGTGTCGCCGAGGATGGCGCCGGCATGACCGAACACGGGCGTACCGGGAATCGGCGTGGCCTGCATCCAGGTATCCTTGTCGGTGTCGTAGATCTGCACGTTGCGGACGGCGTCGTTCTTCGCCGTCGACCATCCGCCGATCAGGAAAATATAGCGGTCACGATAGAGGCCAACTACGGCGTCGTCGACCGGGACAGGGATGTCTTTGCCGCGATAATAGCGATTCTCCACCGGGACGAAAACGTTCAGGTCGGAGACGGTGGTTTCACCACCCTGGGCGTCGACGACGTAGCCGCCGAAGATGAAGACCTGATCGTGAAGCGCGATTGCCGACGCCGCCAGGCGCCCGGCCACGCCTGGCACGGGACGCTTCTCCTCCCACTTGCCGGCGCCCGCATCCATTTCGTAGGCGCTGGTGGTGATTGCATCCCACGTCTTTTTGGGGCCGATGCCCATGAAGGAAAAAATCTTGGCTCCGCCCTCGTCGTGCGAAATGGCAACCGCGTTGTTTGAGACCGGGGCCGGGAGCGGGCTGAGCTTGGGCTCGTCGGCGGCGGGAAGGCGGGTTGCTAGAAAAAGACAAAGCAGGGCCAGGAAGAGTTTGGTGGATAGGGAATTCATCGGTGAAATGATAGCAGCGAAGGGAGGAACTCGCGGCGTCTGAGACGCGGCAAGCCGCGTCTCTACTCGAGGGTTTTTCGTCAAAACCACGTGTGCTTGCGGTATTCGCGATAGGCGTCGCCGAATTTTGCTTCGAGCACGGCGGCTTCGCGGCGCGCACGAATCATCTGCATAGGAACGATGACGACCAAAAGGAGCGCGAGGACGGGCCGCCGCACGATCAGGATCAGGCCCATGAGAAAAATCACGCTCGAAATGTAAATGGGATTCCGGATTCGCGAGTAGATTCCCGCGGTGACCAGTTCTGTGGCTTTGGCCCGGACTGAGAACGAGCGGCCGAGGGTGACGCGAGCGACGATCACGCCGCTCAGGCCAACCAGATACAGAGCGAGCCCGAGCCATCGGGTTGCATCATGCGGACCCGGTCCCAATACAAAAATGGCGTAAATGGCGTACAGGCCAGCCAGCAGCGGCAGCCAGACACGAAGAATGCTTCCCCGACTTCCCATCGGCGTCACTCCACAAATCGTTACTCGACAAATCCGTGGCGTACGGCATGGATGAAGTCGGTGTAAGCGGGTTCCATGCCGGAAGCGCGCATTTGCAACGCGATCTGCCCGCGATGATACGTCGAGTGAAAAAGCACATGCGTCAGTATGTCTTCCACCCGGTTCGACCAGAGTTCGCCTTTGCTGTTGCGGTATTCGACTTTGTCGTCGAGCGAGCCGGGGGCGAACTGGTTGGCAACCCGCGCAAGATAATTTCGCCACGCCGACGACATCTCGTCCGCCAACGCCGCACACTCATCAAGGGTGGAACTGGGCCAGACCGGCATGCTCTGGGGTTGCTTCAGGATGCGTTCCAGCCAGAGCTTCTGCGCCGAAAGAATATGCGCCATGCGTCCGACGGCGTCCGCGGGAACGGAATTCGCGGCGCGCATGGCGGCGAGACATTCGCGATTTGCCCAGTCATCGTAGGCAAACATCCGAAGAAAATCCTTGGCTTGCATGGAACTCCCTTTATCAGGATGCCTTGCGAGGCCCGACAGCGCGTCGCGGCTGGCTCTGCAACGACGATACGATGACCGAAGCTGCGATGACAAACGATGCGATGACCGGTGGCCATTGTCAAGCAGGCACGACCCACAGCTTGCGGAAAAAGTCGCGCTCCATGCGGCAGCGGCCCTCAGCGGCTAAA
The DNA here is from genome assembly GCA_963767605.1 of uncultured Acidobacteriaceae bacterium. GTDB lineage: Bacteria > Acidobacteriota > Terriglobia > Terriglobales > Acidobacteriaceae > Acidiflorens. The sequence continues at coordinate 764,089 of CAVYEP010000014.1, forward strand.
GCCCTTGATGAAAACACGCCAGTTATGCAGCGCTGAAGCGCTGCTCCACCCAAAATCCAGTGCAACATCGAGTTTTTCCGCAGCCTGCCAAGTCACCCAGAAGAGCCACAAATCTACGACATTTGGTAGGTTGGTGCATTTCGATCTTCAATTACTCATAGTTAAAGAAAGCCGCTGCGCTCCTAAGTATTTGAAAAAGTTGGCCTTTACTGTTTGGTGCAACAAATGCCAAGAGATCTGTCACCGTTCTTGTATTCGGGCGTGGGTGTGTCTTTCCGCCTATCGTACGGCGCAGTCAACAGTTGGTTTCAGGAGGATGGAATGAATATCCGCAGCGTGAGATTGGCTCTGGTTCTCCTATTGGTAGTTTGTCTTGGCGGTGTTCTCCCCGCGTGGGCACAATCATCGTCAACCGGTAGTGTTGTCGGGTCGGTAAGCGACCAGACGGGAGCCGTGGTGGACGACGCCACCGTCACGCTTACGGATGTCTCGACCAACACCTCGCGATCCACTACCTCCAACGCCTCCGGGCGCTACCTTTACGTGAACGTCAACCCGGGCACCTACACCATCACTGCTACGAAGCCGGGGTTTGCAACCTCAAGGGCTGAGCACCAGGTGGTAAACGTCGGACTCACTCTCACGGTCAATTTAGCTCTAAAGGTTGGCGCGGCTAGCGTGATCATGGAAGTGACCTCCGTTGGCGCCGAACTGCAGACACTGAATTCGACGCTTGGCAACGAGGTCACTGGCGCGGCTTTGGAGAACTTGCCGGCCCTTGGCCGCGATACCAGTTCATTCGTCACCATGCAAGCTGGCGTGAGCCCTGACGGCAGCGCTGCCGGCACGGTGGTGGACCAGGCAGTTTTCTCGCTCGACGGCGGCAACAACAGCAACGACATGGACGGCAGTTCGGGCGTTTACAATAAGAATTTTGGCAACGATCCCGCCGGCGGGTTGTTCGACAATGTGAATAATCCCATCACCGGCGGCAGCGCCGGGATCAACGGCGGCCAGCCCTCGGGTGTGATGCCCACACCGATCGACAGCGTGGAAGAGTTCAAGGTCTCTACCACGAACCAGACCGCCGACTTCAACAACTCGTCCGGCATGCAGGTGTCGATCGTCACCAAGCGCGGCACCAACGCCTGGCACGGTACGGGCTACGAGTATTATTGGGACAACAACTTCTCGGGCAACACCTGGGAGAATAATCAATCGGGAACCAAGGTACCGGACTGGCATAGAAGCTGGTTCGGAGGTGCGGTGGGCGGCCCGCTCATTCCCAAAGAGATTCTTGGCGGCAAAACCTACTTCTTTTTCAATTACCAAGGCGCGCGTTGGCCCAACTCGCAGACGATCACCAAACTCGTCCCCAGCGCTAATATGCGCTTGGGCATCCTGACCGACCCCAACACCGGGACAGTTTACGACCTGAACGCCCTTGATCCTCGGCACATTGGGATCAATTCCTACTCGCAGGAGTTGTGGAACAAGTATATGCCGGCCGGCAATGCGGGGACGGTTAACCCTTGTGGCGGGCTGACGTCAGACGGTTTCTGCGACGGGGTCAACACACTCGCCTTCACGGCGAATATGGCGCTTCCGCAAAAAGACAACTTCGCGGTGGTGCGCCTTGACCACGACTTTGGACAGAATTGGCACTTCCAGTCGAGCTACCGCTTATACCATCTCAAAGCGGCCACCAACGATCAGATTGATATCGGAGGATTCTTCTCCGGTGACAAGTTGGGCACGCCGGTTTCCCTCACCAACCGCCCGCAAGTGCCTTGGTATCTTGTCATGGGGTTGACTACGAACATCAGTTCGCGCCTAACCAATGACTTCCACTACAGCTTCCTGCGCAACTGGTGGCAATGGGGATCGAACGGCGATCCGGCGCAGTTTTCCGCTTCCGGTGACACTTCACTGGCGGCCTTGGGCGCCGCACTCGAACCGTTCGGCGAGAAGCGGAATGACGTAGCCGCTCCCTACAACGTCAACACCCAGCAGACCCGCACGCGGTTCTGGGATGGGAAGGATCATTTCTTCCGCGACGACGTTTCCTGGCTGAAAGGCAACCACCTGTTGCAGTTTGGCGGCCAGTACCAGCATAACTGGAACTACCACCAGCGCACCGACAACGGCGGGGGTATCAATTACTACCCCGTGTACCTGCTCGGGGACTCTTCCGGCTCCGGCAACGTGGACATGACGTCTTGTTCACCTTTGCCCTGCACCCCTTTACCTTCCGCGTTCAGCGACCCCAAACTTGCCCGCGAGGCAGCCGCAGTCCTGGGTATCGTAACCGACACGCAGCAGGCGTATACCCGCTCCGGTTCGACTTTACAACTGAATGGGCCGCTCATACCGGCATTCGATAAAGTCACCATTCCCTACTACAACCTGTACCTCAATGACACGTGGCATATAAAACCGTCGATCACCGTCACGTTCGGCTTAGGGTGGGCGTTGGAGATGCCGCCTACAGAGGAGACTGGTAAGCAGGTCATGTTCGTGGGTGGAAACGGCCAGGAGATCGATACTCAGTCGTACCTGGCGCAAACTAAGGCAGCGGCGCTCGCCGGGCAGGTTTACAACCCCGAAATTGGTTTTGCCCTGATCGGCAATGTCGCCGGACATCCGAGCTACGAGTACAACCCCTTCTATCACGCGTTCAGCCCACGCATTGCCTTGGCTTGGAACCCATCTTTTAGCAAGGACACGGTGGTCCGTGGCGGCTATGGGCGAATTTATGGGCGCTTGAACGGCGTGGGCCTGGTGCTGGGACCACTCCTCAGCCCCGGCCTGATCCAGCCGGTAAACTGCAACTTTGTTCTGTCCAATGGAACGTGCGGTGCATCGGGAACAACGGTCAACGTTAGTAACGCTTTCCGCATCGGAACGGATGGCACGACGGCTCCGATTCCAGCCGCAAGCGCGACGTTGCCGCAACCATTTTACCCGGGGGTCGGCGGGAACGCTGAAGCCGCTACCGCTTCGCCCACGGACCCAAAGTTCCGGCCGAATTCGGTCGACTCATTCGATTTGACGATTCAGCATCAGTTTTCCCGCAAGATTTCTGTGGAATTTGGCGGCATTAGCCGTTGGGTCCACAACGAGCTTCTGTCGGTCAACCTCAACTCCGTGCCTTACATGATGACCATGGGCGGGCAACAATTCAAAACCGCCTACGCCAACATCGAAAAGGCAATGGGTTGCGCGACCTCAGTCACTGCCTGCAACGCGGCAACCGCGGGGACCACCAGCGTTGCCCCGCAGCCTTTCTTTGAAGCTGCTCTCGCGGGGACCGGCTTCAACTGCACGCCGAGCTGCACCCAGGGGTTGATCAGTGACCCCGCATTGTTCGGCAACTTGAAACAACAGGCCGTGTTCTCCCTGTGGACAGCCTTGGACACCGGAGGTGCTGCGCCGGGATTTAACTTTCCTGTCAGCACGATGACCGGTGCAGGACAAATCACGAGCAACGTCGCCATGACTACGAGTCTGGGGCATGGTAATTACAATGCCCTTTTTGCGACCGTGAAAGTCAATGACTGGAACGGCATCACTCTACAGAACAATCTCACCTGGAGCAAAGATCTGGGGTTGGGAGGCGTCGTTCAGGCCACTAGCGAGCAAGCTGCCGTGGACCCGTTCAACTTTGACACCCAGTACGGCCCCAACCCTTCCGATCGCAGATTCGTGAACACGATGTTCCTGGTTTACGCGCTGCCGTTCTATCATGGCCAGCAAGGCATGCTGGGGCACATTTTAGGGGGCTGGACCACTTCATTTGTTTTCGCAGCCGGCAGCGGTGCTCCACTGGACTGCGGCACCACTACAGGTTCGGGTGGCAATGGTTATAGCGGCGGACAGGACTTTGGCTCTGGCGATGGCAACAACCTCTTCACAGACGGGAATTGTCTGCAGACGGTAAAGAATACCTCGGCGTCGGTTCACCGTCTCAGTGATGGGACTTTCAACATCTTCGCAAATCCAACTGCGGTATTCGACAACATTCGTCCGCTGATCCTGGGGCTGGATAACCGGAGCGGCGGGTACGGGCAGTTCCGCGGCCTGCCGTACTGGAATTTGAGCATGGGGATAAAGAAAAATATCCGAGTTACGGAACGATTCAGCGCTGAGGCCTCCCTCAATGTCAACAACGTTCTGAACCACAACCAACTGCTGGATCCAAGTCTCACCGTCTTAACCCCGGGGAATGGTTTCGGGGCGCTCTCGGCCGAGGGAACTCTCCCACGAGCGATGGAGATGGGAATCCGGATCAACTTCTAATCGGGTGGTTGTTTTGAAAATTGATGCAGCCTTGGGCCGGGAGCAACACTCCCGGCCTTTTCTTGTGTGCCGAGCATGTTTGACAGCTTGGAGGTATGATCGCAACGCGGAAGTGTGCGTGAGAACTCGGCCGTCCCTCCGGAGTCTGTGTCGTAGCCCAGGTGCCGTCCCTTGCGGGACTCGATTAGTTCCACTTCCGCCTACCCGGCACTTCCGTGCCGGGCTATCCGGTTCCGCCGCTTCGCGGCTCGTGCATCATCCGGTCCACTTTTTCGATTGACCTCAAGCTATGACACAGACTCCTTCGGGACTTGAATTATTTCTTGCACTTTACCCAGCGCTGAAGGCCTCCACCCCATCACGCTAAAAGCGGGCGTGCTGGGGGCCCCGGCGCTGGGCTAGGTTCGATCGCCCCTCCGGGACCGGATTGGCATTTACCTTCCTTTCACACTCCCGTTTTATGCTAGCTTCGGTAGAGCTGGAAGGTTTCTGAAAATGCGCGAGTTCCCATGACCCGAAAACAATCGGCAAGCGTGAAGATGCGTTCGACTTCGGCGCGATCTCGCGCGGCGAAAGCCCGTACTCATCTGGCTCAGCCCCCCGATGAAGTATTGGCGGGAGAAGAACTGTCGGCGTTGGTCGTACGCGGCTGCCTGATTGCCCGCGACGCGGTTTTCAACGTCAGGGACTTCCTCGCGGACGGTTCGCGCCTGGCGTTTCTCGCGATCAAGGATTGCGAGAAAGAACTTGACCAGATCGAGCGCAAGATCGACGAGCAACTCCCCGAAGCCATTACCCGCGTAGGGGAAGCCAAGGCGCGCGAGTTGCTGGCGTGTTTGAAGTTTATCACCGACCTCGAACGCATCGGAGACCTTGCCTATAGCGCGGTCATGCAACTGCAAGCGCGCCGCGAAAAATTGCCGGCCGCGGACTCCCGCCAGCTCATCGAGATGGCTTCTCTGCTTTGCACAATGCTGGAGCAGGTCCATCAGGGCTTCCTTCAGCGTGACGTGGCGCACGCGCAGAACGTTCTGCAGTCCGATCCGGAAGTGGACCGGTTGTGCCATTCCTTGTTTCACAGACACCTAGCCGAGCCGAATAGTCCGACTGGACAAAAGAATTTCGACATCCTTCTCGCCGCCCAGGCGCTGGAACGCATCGGCGATCACGCCAAGAATCTGGCGGAAGAGATCTACAGCCTGTCCGAAGGCCGTTCGCTGCGGCACAATGCCAGGAAGCTGTCGTCGGCTTAGGGGCGTCCCGATGCTTTACGCTCCATGGTCTCGAAGACCGCGAGACCCTTCGACAAGCTCAGGGCAGGCTCTGGGGCACCCGCAGCCTGCTTGGATTCAGGCCTTTGTTATAATCGATTTTTATCGCACACCACCCGAGGGGCGCTATCGTCTAGGGGTTAGGACGGAAGATTCTCAATCTTCAAACCCGGGTTCGATTCCCGGTAGCGCTACCAACTTTCTTTCAATCACTTACAGCATTTCCTGACACAGTTGCTGCAGGCGACTGTGGCCACTTTTGTGGCCAACTATTGCACAGCTTCCACAGGCCCCGCTGACAACTGGTTCCGCCGCTCGCTAGTGGCTGCCGCCTATTGTGCCGGCGAAGGCGTTAAGGATATCGCCCATCTGCAAATGCGTTCGTTGGTTCTGCTCGTGGAACTCCCTCGTGATAAACGGTTTTCTCGTTGACTTCTTCCAATTTCATGACTTGTTTCCTTTCCGCCGTTCCGGCCTGTTTTCGTTCTTCACAAACGGCGGACGAAAAAAGACGGAACGGAGAAAGGAACGAACGGAACCGAGGGAGGGTGGTAGGGCGCGAAGTAAAAGGGCGGCGAGTGACAAACCGATTTTGGTCTATGGTTTGGCGCGAATCCGGCAGTCCGAAGCGGCCCT
>CAVYEP010000015.1:0-266723 GCA_963767605.1 uncultured Acidobacteriaceae bacterium
ACTGACGGCTGAGAACTGACAACTGAAAACGCTTTACCAAATTTCGCACAACAATTCGCCGCCCAGGCCCTCGCTTGCGCGCCTGGCGTCCCGTCATCACGCCCTTCGGCGTGGTCAGGATGTTGATTCCCATCCCGCCCAGCACGCGCGGAATCTCGGTGCGGCGCACATAGACGCGGCAGCCCGGACGCGACACCCGCGCCAGGTTCGTAGATCACCGCCTCGTTATTGTTGCCGTACTTCAAATACACGCGCAGGACCTTGTGGCCCTCTTCTTCCGCCGGCTTGAAGTTCGCGATATAGCCCTCTTCTTTCAGGATGCGGGCAATCTCCGTCTTCAGCTTGGAAGCTGGAATATCCACTTTCTGGTGCCGCGCGCGAATCGCGTTGCGGATGCGCGCCAGCATGTCTGCGACCGGATCGGTCAACCTCATCGTTTGCTTCTCCTCGAGCCGCCCGTTCGCTCCGCGTCCAGCGGAGAACCTGTCAGCAGCTTGCTTACTCGTCGTTCGCTATTCGCTGTTCGTCGTTCGCTTTCGTTTGCGAACAGCGACGACGAACAGCGAACAGCGACTTTCCTACCAGGACGACTTCGAAACTCCCGGGATCTCGCCCCGCAGCGCCAGTTGCCGGAAACACAGACGGCAAATGCCGAACTTCCGCAGAAAGGCCCGCGGACGTCCGCAGATCTTGCAGCGGTTATGCTTGCGCGTCGAGAACTTCGGCTTCTTTAACGTGCGGCTTGCTCTCTTGCTCTCCGGCCGTCCTTCACTCGTTTTGCTGTAGTTGCCACTTAGCTTCTAGCTCCTGGCTGCTAGCTTCTAGCAACCCTCTGGTTGCGAATCTCGGTTTTACTTCTTCAATCTGACTTCTAACTTCTGACTTAAGCCCTGAACGGCATTCCCAGATGCTTCAACAGCGACCGCGCCTGATCGTCGGACCGCGCCGTCGTCACAATGGTCACGTTCATGCCCTTCAGCTTGTCGACCTTCGCGTAGTCAATCTCCGGAAAAATCAACTGATCGTGCAGGCCCAGAGTGTAATTGCCGCGCCCATCGAACGACTTCGTCGAGACTCCGCGGAAGTCGCGCACGCGCGGAAGCACGATGGTCACCAGGCGATCGAAAAATTCGTACATGCGGTCGCCGCGCAGCGTCACCATCGCGCCAATCGGCATGCCTTCGCGCACCTTGAACGCCGCAATCGACTTCTTCGCCCGCGTCACGACCGGCTTCTGTCCCGTAATCTGTCCCAGTTCATTCACCGCCGGATCGATCAATCTTCGCGTTCTGCGTCGCTTCGCCCACGCCCATGTTGACGACAATCTTGTTCAGCCGCGGAACCGCCATCGGGTTCTTGAGGTCGAGTTCCTTCATCAGGGCGACGGCAACTTCTTTTTCAAACCGCGCCCGCAGCCGCGGCCGCTCTTTCGCCGCATGCCGTGGAGCCTCCGGACCAGCCTTCGCCTCACCTGCGCCTGCCCCTTTTCGCCCTTGCCCGGCTTGCCTTCTTTTGCTGCTCGCCTTTTTTCTGTCTCGTCTGCCATTTTGTTGCTGCCTTCTCCCTCACGGTTTCGGAGTGGTTACCGGTTCGTGAGCGTATTCCGTTGTAAGTCTCAAATTCTTTCGTCACTCTCTGACGCCACAAGCTTTCAACTGACAAACTCATCAACTGATAAATTGACAGCTACTTATCCAGCGTCGTTCCGCACTTCTTACAAACTCTCACCTTGCGATCGCCGTGCACTTCATGTCCGATGCGCACCGGCCCGCACGTCGCGCACACCAGCGCCACGTTCGACAAGAAATCGCCCGCTCCTGCTCGGCGATGCCGCCCTTGATGTTGCGCTGCGGATTCGGCCGCACGTGCTTCTTCACCGTCATCACGTGCTCCACCAGCACCTTGCCTTCGTCGGGAAACACGCGCAGCACGCGCCCTTCTTTTCCCGTATCCCGTCCGGTCATCACCTTCACGGTGTCATTCCGCCGGATATCCACTCGCTTATGTTCGGTAGTCGTTGCTGTTCCCATACTCAATCCTTCCAAATCTCTTTCTGTAGAGACGGGGCTTGCCCCGTCTCAGACGCGGCAAGCCGCGTCTCTACACCTGCGCTACAGTACTTCCGGCGCCAGCGACACAATCTTCAAAAACTTCTTCTCGCGCAGTTCGCGCGCCACCGGACCGAAATACGCGCGTGCCCACCGGCTCGCCGGTCTCGTTGATCAGCACGGCCGCATTCTGATCGAAGCGGATATAAGTCCCGTCCCGCCGCCGATGCTCTTTGCGCGTCCGCACGATGACCGCCTTCACCACTTTGCCTTTCTGCACCTGACCGTCGGGCGCAGCTTCCTTCACGCTCGCCGTGATCACGTCGCCCAGCCCCGCGCGCAGACCGGTCGAGCCGCCCAGCGGCAGAATCATCTGCAGCTTGCGCGCGCCGGAGTTATCGGCGACTTCGAGCATGGATCTCATCATGACGGCCATTTCTTTCTCCCTTCTCGCCGCTCTTATTTCTTAGCGGGAACGCCGATATCGGCGTCGATATCAATTTCCGGCACCAGCGCCGTCTTCCGCACGATTTCTTTCAGCGTCCAGCGCTTCAGCCTCGACAGCGGCCGCGACTCTTCAATCCGCACCACGTCGCCCGGATATGCGCTTCGTTTTTCTCGTCGTGCGCGTAGAACTTTTTCCGGATCGAGATCACCCGCCCGTACATGCGGATGCGCCTTCTTCCGCGTCACCTCGACCACGATCGTCTTCTGCATCTTGTTCGAGATGACCGTGCCGATCAGGATCTTGCGGTGTGAGTGTTTTTCGGCTTGCGCTTTTTCGGACTGGCTTTCCGTGGCCCGTGATTTCCGCCATTATTTTTTCTCCGTCTTCGCGCCGGCCAGTTCCTGTTCGCGCAGGACGGTCTTGACCCGCGCGATATCCCGGCGCAGCCCGCGAATCTTTTTCAGGCTCTCCGTCTGTCCCATGTTCATCTGAAACTTCAGCTTGAAGAGCTGGTCCGCCAAATCCCGCTCCTGGTGCCTGAGCTCGACGTCGGTCAAGTTGCGAATCTTTTCTGCCTTCATAAAATCAGTTCTCAGTTCTCAGTTGTCAGTTCTCAGTAAGAAGCTTCTCCAGCATTCGCTTTTACTTCTGCAATCTGACTTCTTACTTCTGACTTTCTACAGCACTTCGCGTTTCACAAACGTCGTGCGCAGCGGAAGCTTGTGCGACGCCAGCCGCATGGCCTCTTTCGCGTCCGTGATCGTAACGCCTTCCATCTCAAACAGAATCTTTCCCGGCCGCACCACCGCCACCCAGTGGTCGGGCGCGCCTTTGCCCTTGCCCATACGGGTTTCGGCCGGCTTCTTGGTCACCGGCTTGTCCGGAAACAGCCGGATCCAGATCTTGCCGCCGCGCTTCACAAAACGCGTCATCGCCACCCGGCTGGCTTCGATCTGACGGTCGGTGATCCAGCCCGGCTCGAGCACCTTCAGCCCATACTGACCGAACGCCAGCTCGCTCCCGCGCCAAGCCTTCCCCGTCATGCGCCCGCGCTGTTGCTTGCGGTACTTAACTTTCTTCGGCATCAACATAAATCAGTTCTCAGTTCTCAGTTGTCAGTTCTCAGGACAAGCTTCTGAATCCGCTCCGCTTTTCACTTCTGCAATCTGACCTCTGACTTCTTACTTCCCTAGAACGCTCCCGTGGTGCTCACTTCCCGCGCCGGCGTCGCTTCCCGCTTCTTCGCCGGCAGAATCTCGCCCTTGTAAACCCAGCACTTCACGCCAATCACGCCATACGTCGTGCGCGCTTCGGTGAAACCATAATCAATATCGGCGCGCAGCGTGTGCAGCGGCAACCGCCCCTGCAGATACCACTCCGAACGCGCGATTTCATTGCCATTCAGCCGCCCGCTCACGCGCACCTTGATGCCCTTGCATCCGAAACGCAGCGCCGAATCCACCGACTTGCGCATCGCCCGCCGGAAGCCCACGCGCTTTTCCAGTTGCAGCGCGATCGACTCCGACACCAGTTGCGCATCGAGTTCCGGCTTGTGCACTTCCTGGATATCGACATGCACCTCGCGCGACGTGCGCTTCTGCAGGTCCTGCTTCAGCTTGTCGATTTCCGCGCCCTTGCGCCCGATAATGATGCCCGGCCGCGCCGTCTTGATGATGATGCGCAGCTTGTTGCCCGGACGCTCGATCTCGACCGAGCTCACGCCCGCCGACTTGAGCTTTTCCTTCAGCTCGGCCTTCAGCTTGACGTCTTCGAGCAGCAGCTTGTCGTAGTCCCGCTCGACAAACCAGCGCGATTTCCACGGCTTGGTGTAGCCGAGCCGGAATCCGTAAGGATGAACTTTTTGTCCCATCGTTGCTCCTAAATCCTGCCTGTCGCAGCTGCTGTTTGCTTATGCGTAACTCTGCCCTACTTCTTCGCCGTCGCTTTTTTGCCAACCGCCTTCTTCTTCGCCGGCGCTTTGGCTTTGACTTTCGCCTTCGGCTTTGAGGGAGCAGCCTTCGCTGCTTTCTCGCCCGCGCCGTCGCCGTCCCGACCGGCACGCCGTTCCGGTTCTTCTCCGCCAGCACAATTTCGAGATGCGCAATGCGCCGCACATAGTGATAAGCGCGTCCCATCGGCGCCGGACGAATCCGCTTCATGCGCGGCCCATCGTTGCCACCGCATGCTTCACGTACAAGTTATCGAGATCGACATCCAGGCCCTTTTCGGTGCTCAGAAAGTTCGCGTTGTCGATCGCCGACTGCAACAGCTTCCCGACCGTCGCCGCCACCCGCTTCTTGGTGAATGCCAGCGTGTTGCGCGCTTCTTCCACGCGCCGTCCCTTGATCAGGTTCAGCACCAGCCGCGCCTTCTGCGGCGAGACGCGCATGTATCTTGCTTCCGCTCGAAATTCCATATCCTTTTGCCTTTAGCTCGAAGCTCGTGGCTCGAAGCTGTCTTTATGCCTTCGGCGCCGCCGGCGGCGCTGACGGCACGATCGCTCCAGGCCCGCCGGGTATGCCCGCCGGTTTGGCCGCAACTTCGGTCGCCGCTTTCATCGAGTGCCCCTTGAACTGACGGGTAAAGCTGAATTCGCCCAGCTTGTGTCCCACCATGTTCTCGGTCACATAGACCGGAATGAATTTCCGTCCGTTGTGCACGGCAATCGTGTGTCCCACCATCTCCGGAATAATCGTCGAGCGCCGCGACCAGGTCCGCAGCACCTTCTTTTCGTTACGCGCATTCATGCCTTCGACTTTCGTCGCCAGGTGCGCATCCACGAACGGTCCTTTTTTTGTCGAACGAGCCATAATTTCCTCTGTAGAGACGCGGCTTGCCGCGTCTCATCTCGCCAAGCAGACGCGGCAAGCCGCGTCTCTACAAAACTTAACCCTTCTTGCGGCGGTTCACGATGAACGTATCGGTCCGCTTATTGTTCCGCGTCTTGTATCCGCGCGTCGGCTGTCCCCACGGCGTTACCGGATGGCGTCCGCCAGAGGTCTTGCCTTCGCCGCCGCCATGCGGATGGTCCACCGGGTTCATCGAAACGCCGCGGTTATGCGGACGCTTTCCCACCCAGCGCGTGCGTCCCGCCTTGCCCCAGGTCACGTTTTCGTGATCCGTGTTTCCCACCTGCCCAATCGTCGCTAAACAATCGAGCAGCACTTTGCGGGTTTCTCCGGAAGGCAGCTTCACCAATCCATAGTCGCCTTCTTTTGCGATCAATTGCGCCGATCCGCCCGCCGAGCGCACCATCTGCGCGCCTTTTCCGGGCTTGAGTTCCACGTTGTGGATCGTCGTGCCCGGCGGAATATTCCGCAGCGGCAACGCGTTCCCCACCAGAATGTCGGCTTCGGGTCCGCTCAAAATCTTCTGCCCAACTTTCAGTCCATCGGGCTGCACAATGTAACGCTTCTCGCCATCGGCATAGCTCAGCAGGGCAATGCGCGCCGAGCGGCCCGGATCGTATTCGATGGTCTCGACCGTCGCCGGAATCCCGTGCTTGTCGCGCTTGAAGTCAATCGTGCGCAGCTTGCGCTTGTTGCCGCCGCCCCGGAACCGCATGGTCGTGTCGCCCGAATTGCGCCGTCCGCCCGACCGTATCTTGCCCTCAACCAGCGCCTTGTGCGGCTTCGTCGACGTAATGTCGTCGGTCACAAGCGAGGTGCGATAGCGCAGCGTCTGCGTTGTCGGTCTGTATGTTTTAATGGCCATATCTAGCTCTCTAGCTCTAGTGTCAGTTGGTCGTTAGTCGTCGGTCGTTCGCTATTCGGCTGCACAACGACGAGCGGACAGCGACCGACGACTTCCTTACAGATTCTGTGCGTACTCCGGCATCTTCTCGCCGCTCTTCAACCGCACGTACGCCTTCTTCCAGTCCGGACGATAGCCCGTGAACTTGCCTCGCCGCCGTTCTTTCCCCGGATAATTCGCCGTGCGCACCGAAACCACCTTCACCTTGAAGATCGCCTGCACCGCTTCCTTGATCTCGGTCTTCGTCGCTTTCGGCGCCACCTGGAATACCAGCGTGTTTTGGGTCTCTTTGATGCCGAGGCCCTTTTCGGTGATCACCGGCTTCCGAATAATCTGATACGCGGATTTCATCAGGCCACCTCCGCCTTAGTCTTGCGCAGGCGCCGCGCCGGTTTCTTCTTTGCTTGCCGCCGGCTCCGCTTCGTGCGAACGCCGCGATGCCGACTTCTTTAGCGAATCCTGCAGCTTTTCCAGCGCCTTCTGCGCGAACACCACGTGGGTGTAGCGCATGATGTGATAAGGATGCACTTCGTTCGCCCGCACCAGTTCCAGTCCGTCGATGTTGCGCGAACTCAATTCCAGATTCTTGTTCTCCGCGGTCGAAATATCGACCATCAGCGTCGTGCCCTCGATCTTCAGCTTGTCGAGCGCCTCGCGAAACAGCTTCGTCTTCGGCTCTTTCACGTCGAATGAGGTCACCACCATCAGCTTGCCGTCGGCAAACTTCGAGGCCAGCGCCGAACGCAGCGCGCCCAGCAGCTTCTTCTTCGGGAAGGCGTAGTCATAGGATCGCGGCTGCGGTCCGTGCACCGTGCCGCCATGGCGCCACAGCGGCGAACGGATCGAGCCGATACGCGCTCGCCCCGTGCCCTTCTGTTTCCACAGCTTTTTGCCCGATCCGGAAACCCGCCAGCGGTTCTTAGTCGCGTGCGTGCCCGCGCGCGCGGAGGCGCGATAGTGCGTGATCGCCTCCCAGAGCAGGTCTTCATTGACCGCGCCGAAAACTTCTTCGGCCAGATCCATCGTCCCGGCCTTGGCTCCGCTCAAATTGTAAATATCAATGGTTGCCATATCTCTCTCGTCTTCATGCCGTACGATCTTGCCAACGACTAACGACCAGCGACTAACGACCGAGTTAGCCCTTCTTCGAAGCGCGCTTCGCCGCCTTCAACGGATCGACCGTCGCCGCGCCCGCGAATCCGCGGCGTTCTCGTGGCGGCTTCTTCGCTTTATTGATCATGATGTAACCGCCATTCGCGCCCGGAACGCTGCCCTCAACCACCAGTAGATTCTCTTCCTTATCCACGCCCAGGATGCGCAGGTTGCGGGTCGTGATCCGCGCATTGCCCATGTGGCCCGACATCCGCATGCCCTTGATCACGCGCGACGGAAACGCCGACGCTCCAATCGAACCGGTAATCTGAAACATCGAACCGTGAGACTTCGCGCCGCCCGCAAAGTGATGCCGCTTCACCACACCCTGAAAGCCGTGCCCCTTGCTGACTCCAATCACATCGACAAAACGCTCGCCTTCAAAAATATCCACCAGGATGCGATCGCCAGGTTTGATCACACCCTCGGTCGTCTCGCCCGGAGCGTCGACTTCCACCGCAACTTCCCGCACAAATCTCACCGGCGGAAGGTTGTGCTTGGCAAAGTGTCCGCGCATCGCCTTGGTCAGCTTCTTTTCCTTCACAAACTCGACCAGCCCGATCTGCGCTGACTCGTAGCCGTCTTTGGTCTGGGTCTTATGCTGTGTAATCACGCACGGTCCCGCCTGTAACACCGTCGCCGGCCGCACATCGCCCTTCGAATCGAAGAGCTGCGTCATGCCGACCTTCTTGCCCAGAATTCCAGTAACTCTCGCCATTTCCTTCTCCGTTCCCAGCATGGCTCGTGGCTATTGGCTGGGCGCCTTCGGGCTGAAGCCCTCGGCAATTTCAGTCGTCCCTACGGGACTTGAATCTCTTTCTTGCATCTGCCCCAGCGCTGAAGCGCTGGGCTAAGTTCGGTCGCCCCTCCGGGGCTGAGCATCATTGCTCTCAACTCTGCCGCCTTTACTGACGGCTGATGGCTGAGAGCTGACGGCTACTTATGCTCTTTGCCAAACGCCTTGATTTCCACATCCACGCCCGCCGGCAGATCGAGCTTCATCAGCGCATCGACGGTCTGCTGCGTCGGCTCCAGAATATCGAGCAGGCGCTTGTGGGTGCGGATTTCAAACTGCTCCCGCGACTTCTTATCCACGTGCGGAGACCGCAGCACGCAGTACTTATTCTTCATCGTGGGCAGCGGAATCGGTCCCGCGATCTGCGCGCCGGTGCGTTTTGCCGTCTCCACGATTTCGCCCGTCGACTGATCCAAAATGCGGTAGTCGTAGGCTTTCAACCGGATGCGAATTCTTTCTTTTCCAGTCACTGTGTCTCTCTCTTTACCCCTCCCGGCTAAATCCAGGAGGAAAGATCTGGCGGCAAGAAGCAAGCCGCTTTGTTGGTTTCTTACTTCTGCAATCTGACTTCTCACTTCTGACTTGCCTTACTTAATAATCTCCGCGATCGTACCCGCGCCCACCGTGTGGCCGCCTTCGCGAATCGCGAACCGCAAGCCCTTTTCCATCGCCACCGGCGTGATCAGCTCGATCACCAGACTCACGTTGTCTCCCGGCATCACCATCTCCGTGCCTTCCGGCAACTCCGCAATCCCGGTCACGTCCGTCGTCCGCAAATAAAACTGCGGACGATAGCCCTTGAAGAATGGCGTATGCCGCCCGCCTTCTTCTTTCGTCAGAATGTAAACTTCCGCCTTGAATTTGGTATGCGGAGTAATGGACCCCGGCTTCGCCAGCACCATCCCGCGCTCCACATCTTCCTTAGCAATGCCGCGCAGCAGCAGGCCGGCATTGTCGCCCGCCATGCCTTCGTCCAGCTGCTTCTTGAACATTTCGACGCCCGTCACCACCGTCTTGCGCGTCTCGCGGAAGCCGACAATCTCCGCTTCCTCGCCCACCTTGATCTTCCCGCGCTCGATCCGGCCCGTGACCACCGTGCCCCGTCCTTGAATCGAAAAAATATCTTCGATCGGCATCAGAAACGGCTTGTCCAATTCGCGCGCCGGCTGCGGCACACTCTTGTCCACCGCCTCCATCAGCGCGTCAATCTGCTTTTCCCACTTTTCGTCGCCGTTCAATGCCAGCAAAGCCGACAGCCGAATCACCGGCACATCATCCCCAGGGAACTGATAGCTCTTCAACAGCTCGCGCACTTCCAGTTCGACTAGGTCCAGCAGTTCGGGATCGTCCACCGCATCGCACTTATTCAGCGCGACCACGATGTACGGCACACCCACCTGCCGCGCCAGCAGCACGTGCTCGCGCGTCTGCGGCATCGGACCATCCGTTGCAGCGACCACCAGAATCGCGCCGTCCATCTGCGCCGCGCCCGTGATCATGTTCTTGATGTAATCGGCGTGGCCCGGGCAATCGACGTGCGCGTAGTGCCGGTTCGGCGTCTCATACTCGACGTGCGCCGTGGCAATCGTGATGCCGCGCGCCTTTTCTTCCGGAGCGTTGTCGATCGAATCGAACGACCGGAACACAATCTTCGGGTTGTGCTTCTGCAACACCTTGGTGATGGCCGCCGTCAACGTCGTCTTGCCATGGTCGATGTGACCAATCGTCCCTACGTTGCAGTGCGGTTTATTCCGCTCAAATTTTTCTTTCGCCATTTGCCGTTTTCCTCAGGGGCTAAAGCCCCGAACCTCGAGTTCACGATTCGGCGTGGCTAAAGCCACGCCCTGATACGAATCACCTTGACGCCGTCCTGCCCTGCGTCTTGGCGATGATCTCTTCCGCCACGTGACGCGGGGCCTCTTCATACCTGGCAAAATGCATCGAGTACTCGGCGCGTCCCTGGGTCGACGAACGCATGTGTGTCGCGTAGCCGAACATCTCCGCCAAGGGAACGATCGCCTTGATCACCTGCGAACCGGCGCGATGCTCCATGCCTTCGATCCGTCCGCGACGCGAACTCAGGTCGCCCATGATCGCTCCGGCATAATCTTCCGGCGTGACGACTTCGACCGCCATCACGGGCTCCAGAATCACTGGGCTCGCCTTGCGTGCCGCTTCTTTGAAGGCCATCGAGCCGGCAATCTTGAATGCCATTTCGTTCGAGTCGACATCGTGGTAGCTGCCGTCGTAGAGCGTCGCCTTGATATCGACCATCGGATAGCCGGCAAGAACGCCGCCTTCCATGGCCTCCTGCATGCCCTGGTCGATCGGCTTGATGAATTCCTTCGGCACCGTGCCGCCCACGATTTCGTTGATGAATTCGTAGCCTTTGCCCGGCTCGTTCGGATCGAGATAAATCTTCGCGTGTCCGTACTGGCCGCGGCCGCCCGTCTGCCGGATGTACTTGCCTTCGGCTTCCGCGTGCCTGCGGATGGTCTCGCGATACGCCACCTGCGGCTTGCCGACGTTGGCCTCGACTTTGTACTCACGCATCATGCGATCGACGATGATTTCCAGATGCAACTCGCCCATGCCGCTGATGATGGTCTGTCCGCTGTCGGGGTCGGTGTGAACCTTAAAAGTGGGATCTTCCTGTGCCAGTTTCGCCAGCGCCATGCCCATCTTTTCCTGATCGGCCTTGGTCTTGGGCTCGACGGCAACCGAAATCACCGGCACTGCAAACACAATCGACTCGAGTGTGATCGGATGCTTCTCTTCGCAGATGGTGTCGCCCGTACCGACGTTTCTCAGTCCCACAACGGCGCAGATGTCGCCAGCGAGAATTTCCTGGATGTCTTCGCGCTTGTTGGCGTGCATCTTGAGCAAGCGGCCAATGCGCTCATGCTTCTGCGTACGCGAGTTCATCACCGACTCGCCCGAGTTCAACTGTCCCGAGTACACACGGATAAACGTCAACTGTCCGACGTACGGGTCGGCCATGATCTTGAAGGCCAGCGCCGAAAAAGGCTCGTTGTCGTCGGCTTTACGCGTGATCGTCTTCCCGGTGTCGGGATCGAGGCCATGCGTTTCTTTCGTGTCGAGCGGCGAGGGCAGATAATCGACCACCGCATCGAGCAGCGGCTGGATACCTTTATTCTTGAACGCCGTTCCGACCACCACCGGGAACAGCTTCAGTCCGACGGTGGACTTGCGCAGCGACTGCTTCAGCTCATCTGCCGAAATCGCTTCGCCTTCCAGAAATTTGTGCAGAATGTCGTCGTCATTTTCGGCGACGGTTTCGACCAGCTGGGTATGGAACGCCTCGGCTTTCTTCTGCAGGTCCGCAGGAATGTCACCAGTCTTATACTCGGCGCCGATGGATTCATCCTCCCAGATGATGGACTTCATCTCCACCAGGTCGATGACGCCGCGAAACTTATCTTCTTGTCCGATGGGAATTTGAATGGCGACGGGCTTGGCGTTGAGGCGCTTGCGGAGGGTGTCGACGGCATGCTCGAAATCGGCACCCATCTTGTCAATCTTGTTAATGAAACAAATTCGCGGGACGCCGTACTTGTCGGCCTGACGCCAGACTTTTTCGGACTGCGGCTGGACGCCGTGGACGGCGTCAAACACCGCGACGGCGCCGTCGAGCACACGGAGCGAGCGTTCGACCTCAGCGGTAAAGTCCACGTGGCCGGGGGTATCGATAATGTTGATGCGAATGTCGCGCCAGGTGCAGGTCGTGGCGGCAGAGGTAATCGTGATGCCGCGCTCCTGCTCCTGCTCCATCCAGTCCATGATGGCCGTGCCTTCATGCACCTCGCCGATACGGTGCGTCTTTCCCGTATAAAACAGGATGCGCTCCGTCGTCGTGGTCTTACCGGCATCGATGTGGGCCATGATGCCGATGTTCCTGCAACGCTCTAATGGGACTGTTCTGGGCACTGTCTTTCTCTACTCTTCCTGGGGCTCTGAAAATCTGTCGTTAGTCGCTGGTCGTTCGTCGTTAGCTTTTTGCTCGCAGCTCGAAGCTCGCAGCTCTTCTACCACCGGTAATGCGCGAACGCCTTGTTCGCTTCCGCCATGCGATGCACGTCTTCTTTCTTCTTGATGGCGGCGCCTTTACCGTTCGAGGCGTCGAGCAACTCGTTCGTCAACTTGTCAATCATTCCCTTTTCGCCGCGGCCGCGCGCATAGCTCACGATCCAACGGATAGCCAGCGACGTCCTGCGATCCGGAGCGACTTCGATCGGCACCTGGTAGTTCGCTCCGCCCACGCGCCGCGTCTTCACTTCCAGCAACGGCTTGGCGTTCTCGACCGCCTTGGTGAACAACTTCAGGGCTTCGTCGCCGCCTTTTTCCTGCAACTTCTCCAGCGACTTATAGAAGATGCCCTCGGCAGTCGACTTCTTGCCCTGCCACATCATCGAGTTGATGAACTTCGTCACCAGGTCCGATCCATAGACCGGATCGGCCTCGACCGTCCGCTTTGGAGTATGTCCTTTTCTTGGCATTCCGCTTCTAGCTCCTGGCTGCTAGCTTCTGGCTAGAGCCTCAGACGCGGCAAGCCGCGTCTCTACCACTTTCCTTACTAAGCCTTTTTCGCGCGCTTCGTGCCGTACTTCGAGCGCCCCTGGTTCCGGCCCGCCACGCCGGTTGCGTCGAGCGTTCCGCGCACCACGTGATAACGAACGCCCGGCAGGTCCTTCACGCGGCCCCCGCGGATCAGCACGATCGAGTGCTCCTGCAGGTTATGGCCAACGCCCGGGATATAGGTCGTCACTTCAATTCCATTGGTCAATCGGACGCGCGCCACTTTCCGCAGCGCCGAGTTCGGCTTCTTCGGCGTCTGGGTATAGACGCGCGTGCACACTCCGCGCTTCTGCGGACACGATTGCAGCGCCGGACTCGCCGTCTTATATTTGGTCCGCTCGCGGCCGAATTTCACCAGCTGATTAAAAGTAGGCACTCTCGCCACTCCCAGACGCGGCAAGCCGCGTCTCTACCACAACATTCCGTTCAACAACATTCCGTTCAACCCAGGCATTTCTCGCGACCGCACGTTTCCCCACGAGACGGGGACTGCCACGCCTCCGGTCTGGCATAGGCCTGCCGCGCCCAGCCATACTCTCCCGTGCGGCATTATTCATGCCGGGGAGAAATCGTTCAATTTCCCGCTCAGACTAAATCGCCGACGACGGTGACGCCACGCCTAGCCTCATTCCGGCTCGGAGGCGTTCCGTTTCGTCTGCTTCCCCTGCATAGCCCCGCGTGAATCCCAGGCTTCTAACTCATACGCCCGGGCGCAAAGGTTTTCGCAGGATGTTTCAGCGAGGGCGTACCCGATCTCACTTCCAACCGGGCACGTAGTTCTTCCAAGCTCTCAAACTCGCGGAACTGTTTGATAATAACAACTCGCTCGCACATCGTCAACCACTGTTCGACGCATCGAAGATTGAGCAGGGTTCAAGGATCGGGTCATCTAAGAATCGGTCATCGGGCCATCGGGTCATCGAAAATCAAGAGCATTTGACTTTGAACTTAGATGACCCGATGGCCCGATGGTCCGATGACCCGATTAGCGTTCACCCGATCCTTGAAACCTGGCTCTTTACCTTCTACACTGACAGTTTTCCGCCCCACAACATTTTGCTCGCGCCTGGCAAATGGGCGCGAGGAGGGTTCATGCATCGTTGCGGTTCCGGTTTTCTTCTTACTTTGGCCATCGGCTTCGTCGCCGCCTTCACCGGCTGCCTGGGCAACAGCAGCAGCAACCCCGCCAATGGAGGCGTGTCAAGTATTACCTTGAGCCCCGGCTCCACAATCTCTCTCGAGACCGGCGGCACTCAGGGCTTTAGTGCCAGCGCCAAGGACGCCCTCGGCCACGCCATCCTCGGCATCAATATTCAATTCATTGTTGGAGTTCCCGCCGGTGTGACCACTGCGGCGCCACTCTCGGTCTCCAGCAACGGTGCCGCCTGCGCTGGCACCTGGGACCCCTCCGGCACCCAATGCAGCTCCGGTACTCCCGGAATCGCCCTCGTAACCGCTGTCGCCAACGGTGTCAGCAGCCCGGCCACTACCGTCTACGTCCACCAGCACATCGCCAGCATTCAAATTAAGAACGCCGAGAGCCAAGATCCCCAATACGACTGCTTCTCCCAGGGACAAACCTGGCTGTACCAGGCCATCGCCTACAACAGCAATGGTGTGGACATCAGCGGCACCGTCGGCCCCGTGAGTTGGTCGTCGAGCAACATCAGCGTGGTCACCGCAACTCCCACCGTCCCTCAAAATCAGTCCACCGTGCTCAACCAGGTCCAGACCACCGCCAGGACCCCCGGCATCACTCAGCTTTTTGCCAGCGTCCCCGGGGCCACCAGCACCCCTTATCTGTACACAACCTGCCTGGTTAAGGCCATCTACCTCCAGATTGGGGGCCAGCCTCAGGCAGGGAACTTGATAACCGTAAACAACGGCGGCAGCGTGCCGGTCACGGCCACCGCGATTGATACGTTGTTTGGCATTGCTCCTGGCGACAACGCTCCCCTAGCCAGCCCGCCCCTCACTTGGAGCACAACCAATCCCGAAGTTGCGGCCTTCAGCAGCACCACCAACACTTCGGGAAGCAACAGTGCGACCGCCCGCGCCAACCTTGGCGGCGCCACCCTCACCGCTTCCTGCTCTCCCCCATCCTGCAATGTCGGAGTTCTGCCCGGACTCCCCATCTACGCTAGTGACGGAACGCTGCCGAACGGGACGCAGGGCTATGGCACAATCTCTGTGGACGTCACCTCTGCTTCTACTTCCAAGGTCCCCACCTACACTGCCTGGGCCGCGACCACCGACTGCGCGAACGCGGTCGGTTGCACGAGTGCACTGTTCTCGTTGGCCCCGACGACGTCTGGAACCAACGCCGTCGGCACCATCGTCAGTCTGCCCCGCACGCCCAATTCCATGATGTTTAACCATCAGGCATCGGCACGCGTCTACTTCGGCACTAATGAAGGCCTGATGTACGTGGATGTCACCGCCGGCAGTCCATCCGTTGCCGAGGTCTCCAGCGCTTCGACGCCCTGCAACGTTTCCTTGTGCGGCAAAGTGCTCACCATTTCGAACGATGGCAAACTGGTGGTTGTCTCCGACACCGTTTCCACTCCCAGCCAGGTCTATATCTACAACTCTGCCAGCACCAGCAGTGCCCCCGTGGACCTCATCATCCCCGGAGAAACCGCCACCACCGCAGCCTTCTCTCCCGATCAGTTGAAACTCTTCATCCTCACCAACATCGGGAACATGTACGTTTATTCCACAGTCGACGCGCTCACTTCGGTTAAGATCGCGACCTCGGCAACCGACGTTGAGTTCTCGGCGGATGGCAGCTTCGCTTATGTGGCAGGAACGCCCGACGCAGTTTCGGTGTCTGCCTATTCGACTTGCTCGCTGCCCGACAATTCAAGCGTGGACATCGGAAAAGTGGTGGCATCGAGCACGCCGCTGCAACTCTTTCCAGTCCCTAACGTTCAGGCCGACTCTCAGGGACTGACGCAATCCATCCTGGCGCTGGAACCACCGAACATCGAGTTCCTGACCGCGCAGCAATTCACGCAGGTTCCGATAATGTACCAGCATCCGCTCCAGCTTACGTGCAACCCTCCAATCATCCAGAGCTTCATCAAGGGTCCGATCTTCGACCTCGGTCAAGGCAACTTCACTCCGGTCTACTCCCAGCTCGTTAACGACGGCGCGGAGATGATCGTCGTCGGCACCGGCATCCCCGCCGTGCTTCTGTTCAACGTAAGCGACGGAACCACCAGATCCGTCCCGCTTTCGGGATCGCCCGCAACCGGCTGCCCGCAATGTGCCGGCGACAGCTTCCCGCTCTCCGCCTCCGCTTCCACCGACGGCAGCCAGGTCTACGTCGCCGCCTGCGATCAATATACGCAGACAAACCCACCCCCCGCTCCCCCCACTTGCACCGCCGGCTCCGTGCACATCGTGAACACGTGTGGCGTCCTGCCTTGCAACGCACCGCCCGCTCTCGCGGAAGGCGACTTCCAGCAGGTTCCTTACGTCAACATCAACGACGCCAACAACCCCAACATGTGCAACAACCAGGGTACAAATGCGCCGGTCTGCCTCCCCAACCTGGTAGCCATCAGGCCGCAGTGACGTAAGTATGAGCTGAGAACTGCCTTCAGGATTTTGGCTAACTGTGCTTGAAGAAGTGCTGCACAAGAGAACTGAGAACTGACAACTGAGAACTGACAACTGACAACTGACAGCTTCCTACGGCGCCACCTCTTTCCCCACACTATCCAGCACGCCGTTAATAAACTGCACCGACTCCGGCGTCGAAAACTTCCGCGCGATTTCGAGCGCCTCATTGATCACCACGGCCCGCGGCGTTGCCGGATACCCGAGAAACTCCGCCACCGCTCCCCGCAGCACATTCCGGTCCACCGTCGCCATCCGATCCATGCGCCAGTGCTGGGTGTGCTTTCCGATCAGCCCGTCGATCTCCGTCAGCCGGTCGCTCGCGACGCGAAACAGATCGTCGGCAAACCCGCGCACTTCTTCTTCGACGTTAGTCCGCTCCGCCCAGAACGTCTTCCGCACAAGTTCCGGCGTCTGCTTCCCCATGTCGGCCTGAAACAGCATCTGCAGAACCAGTTCGCGGGATTTGCGGCGGGTGCCCAAGATCAGGTCTCAGGTCTCAGGTGTCAGGTCTCAGGAAAACCCGGACCACACGCGAGCCTTACAGCAGTTTACAGGACAGCTGCGTTGCGGACGTTTCGGAAATCAAGAACGGGGTTTGCGCTTCGGAGAAACTGGCGCGGCTTTGCTTTTCCTGAGACCTGACACCTGAGACCTGAGACCTGCCTTCAGATTCGCCATCTCCACCGCCGCCAGCGCCGCTTCGAATCCCTTGTTGCCCATCTTCAGCCCGGCGCGATCGATCGCCTGCTCCAGCGTCTCGCAGGTCAGCACGGCAAACGCATGAGGCACTCCAGTCTCCTGCGCCGACTGCCCGATCCCCCGAGTCACTTCGTTCACAATCACGTCGTAATGCGCCGTGTCGCCGCGCAACAGACAGCCAACACAAATGACGGCGTCGTACTTCCCAGTTTCGGCCAGCGTGCGGGCGGCGGAGGGAATCTCAAACGACCCGGGAACCCGGATCACCGCGATGCGTTCGTTCTCCACGCCGGCGCGGCGCAGACCATCGAGGGCTCCCTGCAGCAGACGTTCGGTGATGAAAGCGTTGAAGCGCGAGACCACAATGGCAAAGCGCTTTCCCGCCGCGTTCAGTTGCCCTTCAAGCGCGGCCGCAGCTTCCCCGGGCCGGCCATGAATGGAGAGGACGATTTCCCCCGGCAACTCCAGTGAAAAACTGCGCTCCTGCGTCTTCGGATTGGTGGCGTCGGCGAGCAGCTTAAACTTCCGCTGTTTAGCAATTTCAAACACCACGTCCGGATTCGAAACCTCGATCACCAGCAGCCGGTTGACATCCTTCAATCGCTCGCGCACTTCGGCCGGATATTCCTTAGCCAGCGAGTTGAGGCTCAGCAGCGCAAGCGGCGCCGACAACATCGCCGACCTGCCATCTTCTTCTCCCGCCACTGAGTCGAATCCGATGGCGCGCAAAAACTCTGCGAGCACCCGCAAATCCTTCGGATCGCTAACGTACCGCCCGATATGGAGTGACTTCAGCATTGATGAACCTTCCGATTGCCCCTCTTGATTGTTTTATTGGTGGCTGGTGACTTTCAGATCACCCGATGGCCCGATGACCCGGTGATTCACTTCCCTTTGAACACCGCCGGACGTTTTTCCAGGAACGCCGCCGTCCCTTCCTTCTTATCGTCGGTAGCGCAGCAGACGCCAAACAAAGTCGCCTCGAGAAACAGCCCCTCGGCCAAAGTCATCTCCATGCCTTTGTTGACCGCCTCCATAGCGTACCGCACCGCCAGCGGAGCGTTCGCAACGATCTTCGCGGCAATCGCTTCCGCGCGCGGAACCAGTTCCGCCGCTGCGGTCACTTCATTCACCAGCCCGATGCGATGCGCTTCCTGGGCCGTGATCATCTCCCCGGACAGCACCATCTGCATCGCCAGTCCCTTGCCCACCAGCCGCGAAAGCCGCTGCGTTCCGCCATATCCCGGGATAATTCCCAGCTTCACTTCCGGCTGTCCGAGCTTCGCATTGTCGCTGGCGAGGCGCATGGTGCAAGCGAGGGCGAGTTCGCATCCGCCGCCGAGCGCAAATCCATTAACGCAAGCAATCACCGGCTTGCCCAGGTTCTCGATCAGATCGAGCACCGACTGCCCGCGGTGCCCATACTCCTTGCCGGACACCGCGTCCTGCTTCGCCAGTTCGCTGATGTCGGCGCCCGCCACAAAAGCCTTCTCGCCCGCGCCGGTCAGGATGGCCACGCGAATCGAGGCATCGGATTGAATGTCGGTGAACGCCGCCCGCAACTCTTCCATGGTCGCCATGTTGAGCGCGTTGAGCACCTTGGGACGGTTGACGGTGACGTAA
Organism: uncultured Acidobacteriaceae bacterium; assembly: GCA_963767605.1. Classification (GTDB taxonomy): domain Bacteria; phylum Acidobacteriota; class Terriglobia; order Terriglobales; family Acidobacteriaceae; genus Acidiflorens. The sequence continues at coordinate 18,743 of CAVYEP010000015.1, forward strand.
GCAATGGAGTTCTTCTTTTCGAGGAGAATGTTTTCGTAGGTCATAAATTACCTTCTTGGAGTCAACCGCTAAACAACAGCGCTGCCAAAGTCTTGTCATTCTGAGCGTAGCGAAGAGCCTGCTTCTTGCCAGCGTCCAAGAGACCAGATCCTTCGCTTCGCTCAGGATGACAAATTAACAGCTGTCAGGCTCGTGCAGGCCGCGATCAGAACTTCCCCGCCACCGGCTTCGCCGGGTCCGAGTAATCATAAAACCCGCGCCCTGACTTCCGCCCATACCACCCCGCCATCACCATCCGCTTCAGCAGCGGAGGCGACGCGAAGCGCCGCTCCTTGAACTCGTCATACATCACGTGCGTAATGTAGTAAGTCGTATCGAGGCCGACGAAATCGAGCAGCGTGAACGGGCCCATCGGGTAGCCGCAGCCGAGTTTCATCGCGTTATCGATATCCTCGATCGAGCCCACGCCCTCTTCATACGCCCGGATCGCATCCAGCAGATAGGGCACCAGCAGCCGGTTCACGATAAAGCCCGTCTTGTCCGAGGTGCGCACCGGAACCTTGCCCACCTTCTTCGCGAACTCGTAGGCCGCGTCGTACACAGCCGGCGCGGTGGCAATCGTCTTTACCGCCTCCACCAGCTTCATCAGCGGCACGGGATTAAAAAAGTGCAGCCCGACGAATCGTTCCGGACGCTTGGTCGCCGTCAAAAGCTCCGTCACCGAGATGGAAGAAGTATTCGAGGCAAAGATCGCGTCTTTTTTCACGATGCCGTCGAGCGACGCATACATTTTCTTCTTTTCCTCGACGTTCTCGATGATGGCCTCGATGATGATGTCGCAATCGGCCAGGTCTTCTTTCTTCGTCGTGCCCTTCAGACGCGCCCGAATCTCGTCTTTCTGCTGCGGAGTGATTCCGCCTTTCTCGGGACCGCGCTCGGCAAACTTCGCCAGCGACTTCTCAATTCCGGCAAAGCCCTTGTCGAGAAACTTCTGCTCGACTTCGAGCACGGTAACGTCGAAACCTGCCGTCGCGCAGACCTGCGCGATGCCGGAACCCATCAGGCCACAACCTAAAACGCCTACTTTCTTGATTTCCATGATTGCCTCCCCTGGTTAAACAGAATTCTGTCATTCTGAGCGACTAATTTTTGGCGGACGCCTTACTGAAAGCTCTCCACCACCATCGCAATGCCTTGTCCGCCGCCGATGCACGCCGTGGCCAGACCGTACTTCTTTTTTCGCCGCCGCAACTCGTAGAGCAGGGTGATCACGAGCCGCGTCCCGGTCGCTCCCAGCGGATGCCCCAGCGCAATCGCTCCACCGTTCACGTTCACCTTTTCGCGGTCCAGTCCCAACTCTTTTTCCACCGCCAGATACTGCGCCGCGAACGCTTCGTTCACTTCAATCAAGTCGATGTAATCCAAAGTCAGCCCCGCGCGCTGCAGTGCAATCTTTGAGGCCGGAACCGGACCGCGTCCCATCAGTTTCGGTTCGACGCCCGCGATTCCCCAATTGATAATCCGTCCCAGCGGAGTCAAGTTTCTCTTCTGCGCCTGCTCCAGCGACATCACCACCACCGCCGCCCCGCCATCCACGATCCCGCTGGCGTTGCCCGCCGTCACGGTTCCATTTTTCCCGAAGGCTGCCCGCAGCTTCGCCAAGCCCTCGATAGTAGTCTGCGGACGCCGGTGATCGTCTTCGGTCAGCATCTCTCCCGTCGCCTCGCCCTTCGAATTCCGCAGCGGCACCGGCGTCAGCTCTTCCTGCAAGCGTCCGGCCTTGTACGCCGCATCGGCCGCCTGCTGCGAGCGCAGCGCGAACTCGTCCTGCCCCTGCCGCGTGATTCCCTGCTGCTCGCCATACAACTCCGCCGTATTCGCCATGTAGAGTCCGCAATACGTGTCGAGCAGCGCCACCATCAACGAATCTTCGAGCTTCCCGCCTGGAGCCAGCGTGAATCCATCGCGCCCGCGGATCACAAACGGAGCCTGCGACATCGATTCCATCCCGCCCGCCAGCACCACCTTCGCTTCTTCGGTCTGGATCATCTGCGCCGCGCTGACAATCGCCTGCATTCCCGACCCGCACAGCCGATTCACGGTCAGCGCCGGAGTCTCAATCGGCAAGCCCGCCCGCAACGCCGCGTGCCGCGCTCCATACAAGGCGTCTCCCGTAGTCTGCTGCGCGTTTCCAAACACCGCATGATCGAAGTCTTTCGCGTCAATCCCCGCGCGCTCGATCGCAGCCTTCGCCGCCACCGCACCCAGTTCCTGCGCCGTGTAATCCTTGATCTTCCCGCAATAGCGGCCAAAGGGCGTACGCGCCCCGCTGACAATGGCAATGTCTCCAGGTTTCAACATGAGTCCTGCTAGATAGATAAGATGGCTGGCCGAAGCCAACCTGAGAGTTTAACAGTAGGATAAGGAGAGCACCACGGGATAGGCGGTCGTTGGTCGTTAGTCGTTGGTCGTTCGCTGCGCCGCCATCGCTGAACGGTTTGGGTTTGACCGTCTCGATGAACTCAGCGAGGCCGCCAGATGAAGTCCCAGATTCTCTCTGCGAACTCGGCGTACTCTGCGGTTAAGGGTTTGGGGGTCTCGGCGTCTCGGCGGTGAAAAGCCCTACGCCACCGCCGCCGATGCCGCGAACTGCGCCGCCAGGCTCACAATCTTGCCTGCGCCCTGCGCCACCGCCTGCTCCAGCGCGTGATCGGCGCGGTTGGCCACTTCGGTCACAATGTCCGCCGGATCGAAATGCTGCCGCATCACCGCTTGCGCCAGGCCGGCGCTGAAGTCGACTCCCATGTCCGTGCCCGGAAAACGCACTTCCCCGAGCAGACGCCGCAATTTCTCTACCGCCAGCAGCGCTTCTTTTTCGCCCGTGTCGCCCAGCACCAGCGCGACCGTCGTCGCTTCATAGCGGAATGCCAGATCGTTGGTGCGGATATTCGCCGAGAACAGCTGCCCGATCTGTTCCATCACCGCCGTCACCGCCGGCTCGCCATGTTCCTTGATCAGCGCGCCGCGCCGTCCAAACTGCATCAGCAACACCGTCACTGCTGTCCCCTGCTGCAGCCCGCGCCGGGTTTCTGCCTGCAGAAGATCCAGATACGAAGCCCGCTTCAGCAGCCCCGATTTTTCGTCCGTCACCGAAAGGTTTTTCACCAGCCGCCGCAGCCCGGCGTTGTTGAGCGCGATCAACACCTGGTCGCTCAACGTCCGGATCACGAGCACCTCCGAAGCCTGCCACACCCGGCCCGTGTTCTGGGTCAGGATCAGCACTCCGACTTGATCGTTGCCCTCGGTCAGGGGCAGCGCCAGCAGCGATTGGATCTGCAACTCCTCGACCGCGCTGCGCACTCCGATCAGCTCGGGAGCGTTTTTCGCATCGCCCATCGTCACCGTGCCTCGCGCCACCGCCAAGTCCTGCAGCGTTTCCACCAGGCTGACCAGCGACGCCGAACTCGCCGGAATCAGCCCTTCGGTGTGATATTCCTGCACGCTCGAGGGCGGCAGGCCCGGCTTGCGCAGGGCCGCAATACAACGCGCCGTCCGCCAGTTAGCGCCGATTTCGCTTGCCGCCGTCTTTAAGACTCCTTCGGCGTTCCCCTGGTGGTACAGCTTGCGCGTGATGTCCGCCACTCTCGCCAAACTGCTGACGTCGGCCGCCTCGCTCGCCGCCGCTGTCACCGCCGTCGCTGCCAGGTCGCTGCTCGCGACAGGCGGCGCGGGCGACGCGGACGGCGTTGCCGGCTTCGAATACTGCGGTTCGATGCCCGCCGCCATATACAGCTTCTGCAAGTCGTGGTTACGTTCTTCCTCTCGCGGAAACAGTTCCTGTATGCGCTGCAAACGTTCGATGGCCTTCGAGCGCATCCCGTACTGCACCAGGATCTCGGCTTGCAGCATCAGGTCCTGCAGCGCCGCCGCTCCCAGGGTCGGCTCTTCGACTTTGGCCGCCTGCTCTTCTCGTTCTTGCTTCACCGTTGCAAACCGCGATGCGATTACATTGAAGCGTTTATCGGCAATCTTGCCCCGCAGCGCCTCCAACCGTTTCTGATGTCCCGGCTCGTAGGGATCCACTTCCGCTGCCCGATCCAGACACTCGGCCGCTTTCTCGTAATCCGGCTTCGCACAACACATATCAAACAGCTTCAGCAGCGCATGCGCGTAGTCCGTTTCGCGATTCGACGCGTTAAACAGCTCCGCCAGAAATTCCAGCATTTCGATCGACGGACGATGCGCGGCCAGCAATTCCTGCATCGTGGCGAGGAACGATCGCCGTTCCCCGCGCCGCCGCTGAAAAGCTTCCAGCTTCCGCGCCAGCGTCACTGCCTCCGCATCCAGCTCGGAGTCGATCATCTTTCCGATCAGGCTCACCACCTCGTGCATGCGCGCCGGATTCTGCTCGAACATCTGCCAGATCAGCGGCTCGCACTCCACGCACCGATCCGCAGATAGCAGCGCCTCCGCATACAAGTCGCGCAGTTCCGGCGATTCGTCACCGGCGTGTATCAGCGGCTCAAAAATGAAAATCGCCGCCCCCGCCTCGCCTTGCGCCAGCAGGCTCCTGCCATAGGCCACCGCAATTTTCGAATCCGCCGGATTCTCCGTGTAGGCCCGTTCGAAAAACGGACTGGCCTTTGCCCCCGAGCTTTGCGCCATTTCCGCCAATTGCAAGAAGGACTGCGCAGCCATCGCATGCTCGCCCAGTTCCGACGACAATTCCGCCATCCGCACATGATTGGCCTGCGAGGGCTCCAGGCTCAAAATCCGCTGCAGGACCAGCAACACCTCTTCTTTTCGTCCCTGGCGCTGCAAGTCTTCGAGCGCGTTTTCATAGGTCCCGATCGCCAGCTTTTTGTTCGATTGCTCCAACAGTTGCCCAAAGCGCACTTTCTGATCCCAGTTTGGGTTGGCATACCGCGCCAGCTTCTTGTAGGTCAGGCTCGCCCGGGTCGCGTCCGCCGCCGCCACCTGCCGTTCAAACAACTCTCCCAGCAGCCGCACCGCCTGCGCCCCTTTATTTAAGGAGAGACACAGATCCGCCGCGACCTGCCGCACATTGTCATTTTGCGGATCGCCTTCCAGAATTTGCAGATATTCCGCCAGCGCGTCGGCCGTCTTCCCCTTCTGCAACAGCTTCTCCGCCTTTTCCACGCGGCGGGCGACTTCGACACGATTTGGATTTTCCGGCATGGATGGTGACGGTGACGGTCTTCGGATATTGAGAGTTCCGTCTTGATTCTAGGATTCACCCTCCGCACCAGCAACGCGGTTACCCCTCTCCGCGATTACGAAAGTCATGCGCGCGCCTCCCCCATCCCGCCCTTAAGGGTCGAGCCACGTTAGCATCCTGCGGTGAAAGTAAGATTCGTATAGTGAAATTCGTATATGGAGATTCGTATAGTGAGATTTGTATCAGGGTATCGCTCTAGCGATACCGCAAGTCCTCGAATCAATCGCCCCTTTAGGGGCTGCGCGCTGGGGTACCGACTTTCCCCGCGGCCATCCTCGTCCTCGTCGTAGTCTTCCCAAACTGGGAAGCATCGCGCGTGCTCACCTGATTTATGGGTCCAATTTGTATTGATAATTTTCTTGTTTTTGATATGCTCTACCCGTTTCGGGACCCATCTGAACGGCGGGACGAACCCGGACTTCCCTACCTGTGCGACTCCCCGTCGCGACTAGTTCCTGGCCGTTCTGTTCCCCCGAGACGAAGGAGTATCTGTGACTTCCGCTCGAAGATTCAGCGTAATTTCAGGCAGTGAACGTCAGCCAGTCCGTGGTGCGCGCCTGATTCACAACACGCATCCGGACCAAACCATCGAGGTCTCCCTGCGCCTTCGCCCAAAATCGGAGGTCAAGCACAAAGAGTTAAGGAGCGCCCTTGAGAAGCCCGGTTTCAAACATATGTCGCGCACCGAGTTCGAGAACGCCCACAGCGCCAGTCCTGCCGATCTCAACCAAATCAAGAAGTTTGCCCAGGAATACGACCTGCAGGTCCACGAAACCGGCACCGAACTCGCGCGCCGAACCGTAATGCTGTCGGGAACCGCAAGCAATCTGCAAAGAGCCTTCAATGTGGAACTCAAAGAGTACAGCCACCCCAAGGGCAATTTCCGCGGCCGTGTCGGCGCCATCAGCGTGCCCACCGACTATGCGGACATCGTCACCGGAGTGTTTGGCCTCGACAACCGGCCCCAGGCAGAACCGCATTTCAGACGTTTGCCCCAGCCCGCCGCCGGACTTAAGGCTCACACCGCCACCGCCTCGCATGATCCCAACGAAGTGGCTCAGATCTACGACTACCCGCCCGGAGACGGAACCGGCCAATGTATCGGGATCATTGAGTTGGGAGGAGGCTTTCAGCTCGATGACCTGAGCAGTTATTTCCGCTCGCTCCATATCAACCCGCCGCAAGTCATCTCTGTCTCCGTCGACGGGGGCGCCAATAGCCCCAGCACTCCAGACAGCGCCGACGGCGAAGTGATGCTCGACATTGAAGTGGCGGGCGCGATTGCTCCTGCGGCGAAGATCGTCGTCTATTTTGCCCCGAACACCGACCGGGGTTTTCTGGACGCCATCACCACCGCCGTGCACGACAGCACCAATCAACCTTCGGTCATTTCCATAAGCTGGGGCGGTCCCGAGTCGCAATGGACATCCCAGGCCCTTACCAACTTCGACGAGGCCTTTCAAGCGGCCGCGGCCATGGGTGTAACCGTCTGCGTCGCCTCGGGTGACAATGGTTCTTCCGACGGGGTCAATGACGGCAACAACCACGTTGATTTTCCGGCTTCCAGTTCGTTCGCGCTCGGCTGTGGCGGCACCACGCTGCAAGCTTCGAACGAACAAATTGTCAACGAAACAGTCTGGGATAACCTGCCGGCAGGAGGAGGAGCAACTGGCGGCGGGGTCAGCAACGCTTTCCCGCTTCCGACCTGGCAGGATGGCTTCGGGGTTCCGGCGCCCACGGTTCAGGGTGGCGGACGAGGCGTGCCCGACGTCTCCGGCGATGCCGACCCAAGCACCGGATATAACATTCTCGTCGACGGAGAGAATGCCGTCTTCGGCGGCACCAGTGCGGTTGCGCCTTTGTGGGCCGCGCTCGTGGCTCGAGTCAATCAAAAGATGGGGAAACCGGTGGGTTTCCTGAACCCGCAAATCTACGCCCAAGCCGTTGAAGCCTCCGGATTCCACGACATAACCGACGGGAACAACGGTGCCTTTAGCGCAGGTCCGGGATGGGATGCATGCACCGGACTTGGCAGTCCCGATGGCGCCCAGTTATTGGCGGCGCTTACCGGCCAACCTGCTGCACAAGCAGCTGCAGCCGAACGCTCTACCAGAACCAGGAAACCTGCAGCTTAACCCCACCGGTGGGGGCGAGCCCTCGCTCGCCCCACACCCCCCTTCGGCGGCTTGCCCTCGACATCCGGCTTTTTACACAACTGCCCGGCAACCCCAGAAGCCCTTCGCCAAATCTAACTATCAAAAATGTCAGGGTCGTTCCATAGAAGCAATTCGCACCAAAGGAGCGCCTTTCCGGAAGGGCTTTACCCGTGAATGAGAGGACGATCCAACGCCTTACCCGTGCCGCGAGGATGCGGGCAGCGATTCTGTTCTCAACCCTGCTGCTGATTTCCTTACCCGCGTTTGCCGGACTCGGTGAGGACGTCAGTTCCGTGCAGGCTGACCAGGCGCACATGCAAGGCGCTCTGCGAACCACGCAAACCCAATCCTATGCGGTTCACGAGATCCAGGCCGCTACTGGGATCGTTGTGCGGGAGTACGTTTCTTCGTCGGGGAAAGTATTTGGCGTTGCCTGGCAAGGGCCGTGGCTTCCAGACATGCGGCAGATATTAGCCAACTATTTCGAAGCCTATCGGCAGGCCGCCCAGGCGCAGGTGAACGCGCACGGCGGGCGAAGGCCGCTGATGATCGAGCAACCCGGACTCGTCGTGCGCTCGGGTGGGCATATGCGGTGGTTCGCCGGCCAGGCCTATCTGCCAGCATTGCTGCCTCAGGGCGTCAGCGCGGAGGCAATCCGATGAAGATCACGGGCGGGAGTGGAACTTTGTTGCTCGCGGCTTCTGTGGCGATGATGTTTGCCATTGGATGTGGAGGCAGTTCTTCGCACTCGACTACAGTGACGCCTCCAGGCTCGAATGCACTGGCCATTTCAGTCAACGCCGGACCTGCCGGGAACTATGCCAATGGCGCCTTCGCCAGCGTGACCGTATGCGCGCCCGGCACTACCGCCTGCCAGACGATTCCTGGTGTGCTGGTGGATACAGGATCCTCGGGGCTGCGCGTCCTTTCCTCAGCCCTGACTGCCTCCCTGTCGCAGCAGAAGGCACCGGATGGCAATCCCGTAGTCGAATGTCTGCCGTTCGTAAGCGGCTTCACTTGGGGCCCGGTCGAGACCGCTGATATTCAGATGGCCGGAGAAAAGGCCAGTTCGGTGCCGATCCAGGTATTGAGCGATACCGACTTCCCGATTCCAACCGCCTGCGCGAATCAGGGAACCTCGATGGACACAATTTCCGCCTTGGGCGCAAACGGCATTCTGGGCGTTGGAGTCTTTGCGCAGGATTGCGGCGGCGCATGCGTATCGACCGGGTCTTCAAATCCTGGCCTTTATTATGAGTGTCCTGCCTCGGGCTGTGTTGTGGCCGGGGAAGCCTTAGCGCAGCAAGTGCAAAATCCCGTCGCTCTTTTTTCGGCAGATAATAATGGAGTCATCATTGAACTGCCCGCGGCCAGCGCGCCCGAGGCGAGTCTGAGTGGCTCGCTTATTTTTGGCATTGGAACGCAATCGAATAATGCGCTGGGCTCGGCAACCGTCTACGCCACGGACGCGAACGCAAACTTCATCACCACTTTCAAAAGCCAGCCTTACTCCGCAAGCTTCATTGACAGCGGCTCGAACGGGATCTATTTCTTGAACGCCACAATTACGGGAATTCCACTTTGTCCGTCCCCTAATACGTTCTTCTATTGTCCATCGAGCACGCAGAACCTTTCGGCCGTGAATCAGGGAGCGAACGGATCCGGAAGCGGCACCGTCAATTTCAGTGTGGACAATGCCGACAGTCTTTTTCAGAACAATCCAAACGCTTTTGTATTTGGGACCCTGGCGGGGCCGAACTCTCTGGCTGGCTTTGATTGGGGACTGCCTTTCTTTTACGGCCGCCACGTGTTTACCGCCATCGAAGGCCGAAGCACACCAGGTGGAACCGGGCCATACTGGGCATACTAGAGCGGCCGTGCAGGGACGGACGCCCTCGTCCGCGCAGATAAAGCGAAGCTTGGCAGCCACGGCAACTCTGAATTCGTTATAGTTACCGTTACTTCCGTAAGCCAATCCTGCGTCTTTCCCGTGTCCTTCCTGAATTCTCTTTCTATCCTCTTATCAGATCATTCGAGGCATCGAGGAAGCACTGTGTCCGTCTGCCTGTCCCTCTTCATCCCGATCAACGAACTCACGGTTCTTTCGTCGGTCGCGATTGCCGGAGGGCTGTATTTCTTCTTTGCCGGATTCCGACTGCTCGCCCGCAAGCGCTTGCTGCTGAGCACACCCACCTCCAAGATTCGCAGCGCCGCCCTGGGACTGGTCGAGGTCAACGGCGTGGTGGCCGGTCCTTACACGATTCCGGCGCCCATTACCGGCACGCCCTGCTTTCTCTACCACGCCACCGCCTGGCAGCAGCGCCGGGACAAGAAAGATGAATGGGAGAAAGTTGCGGACGAAACTTTGCACCTGCCTTTTTTCATCGACGACTCCACCGGCCAATTGCTCATCGAGCCTCTCGGCGCCGATCTCGATCTGCACCGCGATTTTCGCGAAGAATTTGGCGCGTCGTTTTTCTTCTCGCAAGATGAAGTTCCGCCGCGCGTTAGCGTATTTCTCTCCCGCCACGGAATTGTTCCGGCCCGTCGCCTGCGCATCGAAGAACGGTCGATCAAGCCCGAGGACTCGCTCTTCATTGCCGGAACCCTCACGGAAAATCCGGGCGTGCAGGTGCGTCCGCTTTCGCCGCTTTGTGATTCCCCGCACGAGCCCGCTCCCAAAACTTTGGCGGAGCCGCTGCCCGCTCCTCAGATCATCAAACTCTCAGGTGGCGCCGCTCCATCCCGCACTCGGGAAATGAGCCAGCAGGCAAAAATCGCCGCCGCGCTCACTCGCGCCGGCATCACCAAACCAGAAGCGTGGTCCGCCGCCGGAGTTCCCTACCAAACTGTGGCCGTCGAAGAAGACGCGCCGCTCGCGCCAACTTCCGCCTACGCCGAAGCGCGTCCAAATGGAGTCCGTCCAAATGGAGCGCGCCCAAATGGAGACCAGGCCAAGCTATCCAACTTCAATCTCACTCCGCCCGTCGTATTGATGAAAGGCGCGAACCATCCCACGTTCGTGATCTCCTTCCGCAGCCAGAAGAAATTCGTCAGCACGCTCGCCTGGAAATCCGCCGCCATGATCTGGGGAGGCGCCGCCATAGCGCTGCTCGGCCTCTACGTGCTGTGGGCGCAACTGGAGATGAGCTGGCTGTAGCCATCCGCCGTTCCGGGCTCAAAGCTCGAAACAAGGTTTCCCCCGTGCGCCCCCGTGTACCCCGTGGTTAAAGGGTTTTCGAAATTCATAGCCCAGAAGACCGGGCGCGATAAAGAAGGGAGCCGGTCGGTACTCGACCAGTAGCTAACTGCGCAACTCCAACTGCGGACCGCTAATTTAGAATGTCCCTTGTGAGTGAACCCGTCCGGATCGGGATTCTCGGCGACTTCAATCCCGAATTTCGTTCCCATCACGCGACCAACGATTCGCTCCAGCACGCCGCTCGGAAGCTCCAACTCGAAGTGCAATCCGTGTGGCTTCCAACGCCCTCGCTCCTCGAACCGGGCGCCGACGCCACGCTCGATTCCTTCGACGGCTTGTGGGCCTCGCCGGGCAGTCCCTACAAGAGTTTCGAGGGGATGCTCAAGGGCATCGAGTTCGCCCGCGTCCACGACCGGCCATTCCTCGCCACCTGCGGAGGCTTCCAGTACACGCTCATCGAGTGCGCCCGCAACGTGCTCGGCGTCCAGGACGCCACCACCGCCGAAGAAGACCCGAACGCCAGGAACATCGTCATCTATCCCGTCGCCTGCGTCGTTCCCAACCGGGATCCGAAGGCGCCCAAGCTCTCCGGAGTCGTCCCCCAGATCCGACTCCGTCCCGGCTCGTATCTCGCAGCGTTTTATGGAAAGGAAATGATCGAGGAAGAATTCTTCTGCAACTACGAATTGAATCCCGAGTTCGAATGGATGGCCATGGAAGCGGGCTTCCCGGTCGTAGCCCGCGGCTCCAACGAGGAATGCCGGGCCATCGAATCTCCCGCGCACTTATTCTTCGTTGCGACGCTGTTCCAACCGCAACTTTCGTCAACTGAGGCGAAACCGCATCCGCTGATCACGGCCTTCGTGCAACACGTAGCCGACTTCCACCGCAAACGACTGGACGATTCCATCCTCACCTGAGGGTGGACAGGCCCGACCGATCCCCCAACAGCAGGAGCGGCCCGCTCCCAAGTCTCGAAAACCGCGAGCAACAGAAAGGCCGTCCTTGAAGAACGGCTTTGTGCTTTGCTCTCCGGCAAAGCGTTACGGCGTGACCGTAAACGTCCCCGAGCTTGTAGCGGTTCCACCTGCAGTCATGATAGCAATCTTGCCCGTCTTCGCTCCGGTGGGCACGGTGGTCGTGACCTGCGTGTCGGAATTGACCGTGAACGCGGCCTTTCTCCCGCCAAGAGTCACCTCTTTGGTTTGCTTGAGGCTGACTCCGGTGATCGTCACAACTGTTCCCACCGGACCGCTGGTCGGAGTGAAACTCTTAATCTGCGGGTTGACCCGGAATATTTTGTTGCTCTGCAAGCTGCCGATGGTGACAAAGCCGGTGGTCGCGCCGCTGGGAACGACGGCTGTCAAATACGTGCCGGATTTCACACTCCGTGTGGCGGGAGTTCCATTGAACGACACCGCGGTTGACGACGTGAAGCCTTGCCCCAGAAACTCGATGGTATTCCCAACTTTGCCCGAGTAGGTCACCGCCTCCACGAATGGGCTAAGGCCTAGATCAAGGCTGTAGATGGAGCCACAGCCGTAGTTGCAACTCGGGGGCGACCCGCCATAGTACGTTGTCCCATAGAGGATCCCGTTGGTGGCTTGCATTAGTCCGGCGAAGGGGGTGCCGCCGTTATCCCGGTCGAAGTTGTGGAGCAAGTTGAACGTGCCGCTCGTCGTAATCTGGAAGAGCGTGCCGTAGCCGAGTGCCCCACCAGCAGACGCTGTCCCGTAGACGTTTCCGTCCGTTGCCTGCACGAGCGTGCCGAAAGGGTTGGTTCCATCAGCGCAGTTCGTTTGGGAACAAAAGTGGTAAAGCGTGGTCAGCTTACCGCCGGGGGTAATTTCGAACAGAGTTCCGCAGCCAGGATCAGAGCCAACGCCGCAACCAGCGGCCAGGTCGCCCCCGGCGGCCGCGGTCCCGTAGAAGTTCCCATTGGCAGCTTGGGCCACGCCGCCGATAGGGGAAGCACCGTCAGTAAGGTCGAAGCCGTGCAGCGTAGTCAGCTTGCCTGCCGGCGTCATCTTGTAAACCGTGCCGCAGCCGTCATTGCAGTTGGAAGAAGTGCCACCGCCCGGGGTTGTGCCGTAGAAGTTCCCGTCGATGCCTAACGCTGGCCCTGAGATGGGCCAGAGGCCATCCGGGAGCCCGAAGTAGTGCACCGTGGTTAGCGTGCCCGATGGAGTGACCTTAAAGACCGTGCCATCGCCGCCCTCCGACCCGGTTGTGCCATAAAAGCTCCCGTTCAGGCCCTCCACGAGTCCCCCAAGCGGCCCGGCGCCTCCGCCGGTGGGGAAGGAGTTAAGCGTTGTCAGCTTGCCTGCCGGAGTGATCTTAAACACGGTCCCGCACCCGTAAGGGAAGCCACAACTGAGATCCCCGCCAGAGCTAGTTGTGCCGTAGAAGTTCCCGTCGGTGCCCAGCACCAGCCCGGCAACCGGGGTACTGCCGTCGGTGCAGTTCGGTTGTGAGCAAAAGTAGTAAATCGTGGTGAGCGTACCGTCAGGAGTAATTTTGAAGACGGTGCCGGCGGTACTGTTGGTGGTCCCTCCCGACGTTGTCCCATAGAGGTTCCCGTCGCGGCCTTGCACGAGGGCCCCATACCTGGGACCGGCCCCATCGGTGTTCACGTCGAACTGCACGAGGGTGGTGAACGTCTGCCCAGAGGAAGGAATCGCCATCGCGGCGCAAACAAGCGCGACGATCACTCGCACCCGCAGCAGATGAAATATTCCGCAATTCAGTAGTCCTCGCATTGAGTCCTCCTTCTGATGGGCCGCCTCTATTGCCCAGTCCCCGTCACCGCTGCCGTCTGCGGGCTGTTGTTGGCGCTATCGGACACCGTGAGCTTCGCCGTACGCGCGCCCGTCGCTTTAGGTGTGAACGTAACCGAGATTGTGCATTTGCTCTTCGCGGGGACGCTCCCGTCGCACGTGTTGGTTTCCGCAAAATCTCCCGGGTCCGCGCCGGCGAACGAGATGCCGCTGATCGTTAGCGTCGTTGGGAGATTGTTCGTCAGCGTCAGGTTCTTGGCCGCGCTTGTCGTCCCCACGGTTTGCGTTGCGAATGTCAGCGAGGTGGGAGACAGGGTCGCCTGCGCCACGCCCTTGCCCGCCAGCGGGACGTTTTGCGGGCTACCCGCAGCATTGTCGGTGAAGGTGAGGCTTGCGCTTCGGGAGCCGAGGTGACTCGGGGTAAAGGTAACGTTGACGGTGCACTTCTTTCCTGGCGCCAGACTCGCCGGGCAATTGTCAGTTTGCGCAAAGTTGCCCGCGTTGGTGCCGGTGATCGCGATGCTGGAGAGGACCAGGTTCGCCGTGCCCGCACTTGTTAACGTAACTGTTTTAACCGCGCTTGTCGTGTCGATCGCCTGATTCCCAAAGGACAGAGAAGTCGGCGATACGCTTGCCCAGGCAAACATTGCAGCGGTGACCCGGAACCCGTGAAACACGCTATTTGGGTCCGAGTAGACTCCCGTGATGACCCAGGAGTCATTGATGCTTACGCCGGCAGTTCCGGGAAACATACCGGTCGTTCCCGCACTCGGATCATCAAAGCTGGTGATCGTGCCATCGGGAGTTCGCTGGAATCCGTGAAATACTCCGTTAACCCCCTGGTAGACTCCCGCGATACCTCCCCAGGTGTTGAGGCTGCCGGAAACGGTTCCGAATGTGCCCGCGCCTCCTGCCCCCGGAACGTCGAACTCGCTGATCGTACCGTCGGCGGCGCGCACAAAACCGTGATTGGCATAATTCGGGTCCGCCCAGGTGCCGGTGACCACTCCACCCGCGTTGATGCTGATGGCGATCGTTCCTTGAAAGTTGATCCCCTTAACCTGCCCCGGGTTCGTCCCAGCACCGGGAGCGTCGATAACTTTGAACGTGCCATTGGCTGCGCGCACGAAGCCGTGGTCCACGTAATTGGCGTCCCGGTAGTATCCCGTGATCGTCCCCGCCGTGTTAATGCTCAGGGGTTGGGTACCCTGAATGTAGCCGGTGCCAGCGCCCGGAGCATCGAAAGACTTAATCTTGCCATCAGCAGTACGAACGAAACCGTGATACACCAAGTTCGAGTCCCGGTACATTCCGGTGATCGTCCCGGCCGTGTTGATGCTCATCGGGATGGTTCCCGCATCGAGGTCCAGTTTTGCGCCGGGAGCGTCGAAAGGGGTGATCGTGCTACCGACGCGCACAAAGCCGTGATACACGCTTTTTGTGTCAGAGAACATCCCCGTAATCACTCCTCCCGCATTGATGCTGCTGGGGAAGGTTCCCTCATGCTTGGCCGTGCCCGCGCCGGGAGCGTCGAAAACGGTGACGGCGCCGCCGGCGGCGCGCACAAAGCCGTGAGCTATATCGCCACTGCCCGACAGAACGCAAAACCCGGTGATCGTGCCCGCCTTGTTAATGCTGATGCCACCGGTGCCCTGTAGGGCGCCCGTGCCGGCGCCAGGGCAATCAAAGTTGGTGAAGGTGGGCCCGGCGCCATTCGCCGGTTCTGCGAAGCTGTCGATCCTGGCGGCTCGGTTCGGCGGTGGAACCACGAGCAGAAGAGAAAGAATAAGAACCATCGTTGCCAGCGCCGCCAGTTTAGTCATTGCTTCGCCTCCCCCGGTTTTGGTTCTGCCGCTGGATGACTTGAATCGCACCGTCTCCGCCACTTGTGGGCCGACAGACACCTCGGAGCATAACTTAGCATGAGGGGCACTTATTGCCGAGGCAACGAGCGAAAGATGATATCAATTTCGTATGAAATCCGGCTGTTTTCAGGGTGTTTCCAAAATCACACGCCAATGGTGCCAATGGTGCTCCAGGTTAAAGCCCCCGCCTTTGGGGCGCTAACCTGGGCTCGCTAACCTGGGCCGCCTGCACTCCGTTGTATGCGGATTCTAGTGGACCAGCTTACCGACCGGAACGAACTCGGATTTGCATCCCACCAGGCAGCGCACTTTTTGAAAGGCTGCCTGCTCTTCCGCACTCAGGCGATGCGCGTTCTTGCCGGCTTGATAGAACCTGTTATGGGCGCTGCGGAATTCGTCGCTCCCGGCATATGCAGCGATCAGACGAAAATTCTTGTCGAATTCGTAGTAGATGCGGCAACCGCCGGGGTAGGGAGTAATGCATTCCAACACCGAAAGCCCTAGGCGGCCGTGTTCGACTGCGGGTTCAATGGCGGCATTGTACTGGAACAATGCTTTGTTCAAATCGCTCCGTGGAAACAGCAAGCGCAATCTCTCTTGCGCAACCCCCATGCCGTGGATTTGAAACTCAGGCCGAACTTCGGTGGAGGCGCCAAACACGCGGTCAGGATCAAGCACCACCAATGTCGCTTGATGATCGTATCCATTGGCGACTCCTGCGGCGATGATCTCCTCCCTCCCATCCCCATCCAGATCAGCCAATGTCAAGTTCAAGCTCCCGGAATGCCAATACTCAGAGATGATTTTGCCATTGGAATCGAGGAGCGCGATCTGATTGGGCCACCAGGGGGAATACTGACTTGAAACCACGATCCGGGGAGGTCTCTTGTCCGTTGCCCTCAGGACTCCGCGGTGTGAGTGGTGAATGTCGCCGGACTCCCCGCGAGCTCCGGCAGCTCTCTTCCGGGAGTCCATCGCCATTTCTCTTCCCCTTGATCGGAGTAGCAGATCAGTGTCGAGGAATGCGTGAGCGGGCCGGCTGGGGAATAAAGAGAAAAGGACGCTCGTATGCCCTTTTCCTTCCAGATCTCCGAACCAGATCCGGGTCGGCTGCCACTGCGCGTAGTACCAGTCGGGCCCGAATCCCTCGGGAAAAGCTTTTCTCCAAAGTTCCTTTCCCCCGGCATTCATAATCACCAGAGCCGAACCGTCCAGCCGGCCTAATTTTGGCTGGTCTGGCACCGCCAGAACGCGGATGGAAATGTACGCCGCGATGCCAAGGGCGGCGCCAAGCGCAGCGATCGCCCCCATGATCTTCGCGCGTCTAAGGGGCTTGGCCTGCGGACCCGGCGGGTGATCCTCGATGCCTCCCCGAGGTTTCGCCACTATCCAATACTTCTCCTGCGTGCCATCTACCGCGGTTACCGATCGATTGGGAAGGCTGATCGTGATCGTGTCCGCCTTGCCTTCCCCGTTGTAATAGGACTCCAGCGCATGCCGCAGCCGATTCATCTCTGCGGCCACATCTGCGGACCGCTTTGTCCGGGTCTCTTCTGGCCACAGTTCCCTGATCACTAGGTCAGGCTTCAGCATGGCCTGCGAGTTCATGTTCTTAAACAGAACTTCCAGCAGCTTCCTGAGCTGGCTCTTGCGTGCAAAGGTCTGGCTACGCAGGATTCTGTCCATCTGGTCGGTGATGGCGGTGCGATCCATAACTCGACGAACTCCATAGTATAAGCGTAGCGAATCGTGTGAACGCGCGGGGTGGTGAGTGGAGATGAGCCATTGGTATAGGCTTGGGTGATGCGGCTTAGTGCATCGCACTGAGAATTCTGGGTGCGGTTGTTGTCACCCCCCTGTTCGCCCCCTCTTGACCGCACCCTCCCCGTTATCGTAGCCTCGCCTGCGAAATCCAAGCATTCGCCGTTGCGCCCTAAGGAGGCTGCACATGGCTTTTCTCGCTGCTCTTTGGCTCCCGATCCTGCTGTCGGCGGTCATCGTCTTTGTCGCCAGTTTCATCATGCACATGGTGCTGCCCTATCATCGCAACGACTACAGCCAGCTCCCCGACGAGGATAAGATTCTCTCCGCCCTGCGCTCCGTCTCTCTCAAGCGGGGTCTCTACATCTTCCCCTTCTGCACCCACAAAGACATGAAGTCGCCCGCCATGATCGAAAAGCAAAAGCAGGGGCCGGTCGGGTTCCTGACCATCTTTCCCAGCGGCCCGCCCGCCATGCCCAAGTTCCTGATCCAGTGGTTCGTCTATTGCCTCCTGATCGGATTCTTCGTCGCCTATCTTGCCGCACACACGGTTGCACCCGGCACAAACTATCTGGCCGTCTTTCGCGTCGTCGGAACCGCCGCGTTCCTCGCCTACGGCCTCGGACACCTGAGTAACGGCATTTGGAAGGGCCAGATGTGGTCGGTGACCATCAAGGAAGTTATCGACGGACTCATCTACGGCCTGCTGACCGCTGGCACCTTCGGCTGGCTTTGGCCGCGATAAGGCCTTACACGCCCGCGCCGGAACCAAGAAGGCTGTAAAGCAGAACGGCGAGCACGATCAGGGTGAAGGCCACGTACATGCGATCGCGTTCGATGGCGAATCCCACGACGGAGAAGACAACGCGGGCGATGGGAGTGGCAATGAGGAGGAGCAATCCAAGCTGGATTAAGCTTCGGCCGCGCTCGTGAATGATGCTGTGCAAGACTCCCGAGATGGTGCGAAGGTCGGAGGGTTCTCCGCGAAAGACGCGGTAATTGGCAGGTTCGTGCGCGTGGCGCGCGAGGTAGATACCCGCTCCGCAGAGAACGACGGCGGCCGAGACCAGGACTCCGGTGCGGAGCAGGTTGCCGAGGATGAGTTCGATGCGGCGATCTCTCCAGGGTTGAGGCTGGAACGGGTGCGACTTGCTCGCGGTCGCATGGGCGGCTTGCATCAGATTTTCCCCCAGAATCCCTTGTAGAGCATCTGCATGCCCAGAACCAGAATTACCCCGGCGAAGACCATACGGAGCGATTGGGTTTCGGCTTTCACCAGGATACGACTGCCGAATAACGAGCCGGCCAGAACTCCTAACATGACAGGCATGGCCAGTCCGGGATCGATGTATCCGCGGCTCAAATAAACACCAGCGCTGGCGGCGGCGGTTACTCCGATCATGAAGTTGCTGGTGGTGGTGGAAACTTTAAAGGGGATCCGCATGGCCTGATCCATGGCCAGTACTTTGACCGCTCCCGAGCCGATGCCGAGCAGTCCGGAGAGCGCGCCCGCGCCGAACATGAGGCTGAATCCGCTGGGAACGTTCTGGACGTTGTAAAAGCGCAGACCTTTCCCGTCGGGGAAACTGCCGTTCATCCGCAGACGTGTAGCGAGTGGATTGGGTGGCAGGCTGCGCTGGGCGTGCGGGCGTGGCTTGCGGGAGACAAACGCCGAGTAGATCATGACCACGCCGAAGATGATCGCCAGCGCGCTGGTCGGAATGCGCGTGGCCAGGAAGGCTCCCAGAAGCGCGCCGAACGTGGTGGCAATCTCCAAAAACATGCCGATGCGAATGTTGGAGAATCCTTCTTTCACGTACGAGGCGGCAGCGCCCGAAGAGGTCGCGATCACCGAGACCAGCGAGGCTCCAATGGCATAGCGGATGTCTACGTGAAACAAGGCTGTGAGCAGCGGCACGAGGACAACACCACCACCAAGGCCGGTGAGCGATCCGAGAAGTCCCGCGACAAAGGAGACGATCGCGACAACGGCGGTGAATTCCAAGATGGTCATTGCATGGTGGCGATTGAATTTCCCCTAGGTTAACATTTCTCTTCTCCATAGCATCGGAAGGCAATCGTTCGATTGAGAGGTGAAACTGATATGGGGACCACGAAGCGGATGACGTTGGCGGCGATCACTGCGGCGATCTTCGCCGCAACGCCGGTAAGCACGAATGGGAGCGCGTCTTGGGCGCAAGCCGGTCAACAATCGGAGCCGGCTTCACCGGCGGCCACGGCGGCGGCGAGCAGCGCCTCCTCTCCCCAGAACTCGTATTCGTTAGAAGTGAGCGGGTCGAAGCAGTGGATGGATACGAACATCGACTTGCGCGCCGGCGAGAAGTTACAGATCACGGCGGAAGGGACGATCACGTATGCCAAGGGAAATCGTGCCCAGGGAAATCAGTTCGGCCCGGCAGGAATCACGCGGAGCATTGCCGATGTAATTCACCAATACGCGGTGCCGAACGGGGCTCATGGAGAATTGATTGGGCAACTCGGGTCCGGCGATGCGGCGGAGCCCTTCGAAGTGGCAGCGACCATAACCTATACCGCTCCCGTGGCGGGACGTCTGTTTCTGGGAATCAACCAAAGCCTCCGGGATGCGGAAGGCGCAACCGGAAGTTTCCAGGTAAAGATCGAAGTATTGAATCCGGGGTTAAACACGGCCGGCGCTACGCTGGCCGGTGGTCCAGCGGAAACCTCGATCCCTTCCATTACACCGGCGCTGCTGGAGTCGATTCCCCGGCGGATCACCGATCAGAACCACAGTCCGGGAGACATGGTGAACATCCTGATCGTCGGGACGGAAGATGAAATGGTGAAAGCGTTCACGACCGCCGCGTGGGTGAAGGTGGATAAGTCGGTGAGCAACACCGTCATGGAGGGGCTGCTGGATACGTTCGAGAAGAAGGACTATCTGACCATGCCGATGAGCACGCTGTATCTGTTCGATCGGCCGCAGGATTATGGGTTTGCTCATGCGGAGCCGGTGCGAGTCATGATGTCGCGCAATCATCTGCGGGTGTGGAAGTCGCCGCATCAGGTCGATGGACGGCCCCTTTGGTGCGTGGCCGCGACGCACGATATCGGATTCGAGCGCGATCAGCGAAACAACGGGGTGACGCACAAGATCGATCCGGCGATCGATGGCGAGCGGGAGTTTGTGAACCAGACGCTCTCCGGGACCGGGCTGGTGTCGGCGCGGGGGCACGTGGTTCCGGCACATCCGCTGACCACGGCGAAGACGGCGACGGGCGGAGAGTTTCACTCCGATGGACGGGTTCTGGTGCTGGTGTTGAAAACCGGTGACACGAGAAGTCAGTAGACATGTGTAGAGACGGGGCTTGCCCCGTCTCGCACTGCTCCTACTGGTTTACCCAGACGACGCGGGATTTTTTCAACTGGGCGTGCTGCTGCCTGAGTTCGCGGGCAACGGCGCCCAGAGAAACCGCCTCCGCCGCCGGCGCTTGCTGCGGGAAATCCGAAGCCGGCCTTTCTCCCTGCGCAATCGAGAAACTCGAACTGGAGAGGACGCTCTGTTCATGAGCCATGGGCGCATACGATGCGTGTGCCGGGTGACTCGGAAACTCGTAGATCTGCGGTTGGCTACTGATGCTGCCGATGCCCGCGCCATATTGCGCAAAGGCCGCGGTCGTGCAAAGCAAGCAGAACAGGAACAAAGTCTTTTTCATAGCAGCGTCTCCCCGTGCCAATTCCAGTTCCGACGAAAGCGAGGGACCATCCGCTCAACGGATATTGGCTCATCCAGCCTGAATAAGAGCAAGCCCGGTACCAAACTTCTTCGGTGCGAAATGGCAGCTTACCGGCCGTTTGGCGTGGGTTACGCAATTGTTTGCACAATTGTGGAGAGCGCATAGAATAGGCATTCCGGGTCCGATCCCCACTGCCGATTCTGGTGGTTGCGGTTGCCCTAGAGATTTGCCTCTAAATTACGTTAAGGTGATCGACATGAAAAAGCGAACCGCGGTACGAATTTCTCTGATCCTGCTGGCCACCATGGTAGCGATGGCAGCAGCGTCCGGTGCGGACTACAAAGTCGTTAAAACGTGGAAACTGGGCGGCGATGGCGGATGGGATTACCTGACCGCGGACAGCGATGGGCATCGCTTGTTCATAGCCCGAGCCACGCGGGTGATGGTCATTGATACCGAGTCGGGCAAGCAGGTGGGCGAGATTCCGGAGACAGCGGGCGTGCATGGAGTGGCGCTGGTTCCGGAAATCGGCCGCGGGTTTACCAGCAACGGCCGCGAAGATACGGTCAGCGTATTCGATCTGAAGTCGCTGGCGGTAGAGAAGAAAATCAAGGTGGGCAGCGGGCCCGACGCGATTCTCTATGACCCGTTCTCGAAGCGCGTGTTTACTTTTAACGGGAAAGGTCACGACACCACGGCCGTCGATGCGTCTAACGATGCGTCCAAGGGCGAGGTCGTGGGCAAGATCGAACTGGGCGGCAAGCCGGAATTTGCCGCGACCGACGCCAAGGGCACGGTGTTCGTGAATATTGAAGACACGTCGGAACTGGTCGCGTTCGATCCGCAGAAGCTGGCGGTGAAGTCGCGCTGGAAGCTGGCGGACTGCGAAGAGCCGACCGGCCTCGCCATCGACGGGAAGAACCGGCGCCTGTTTGCCGGCTGCGGCGGCAATAAGAAGATGGTGGTGGTGGATGCGGACACCGGGAAAACAGTGGCGAGTCTCGCCATCGGAGACGGATGCGATGCCACCGCATTCGACGCCGATCGGGGCTTGGCGTTTGCCTCCGCGGGAGACGGCACCATCACGGTGATTCGCCAAGATGGCGCTGGCGCCGACAAGTTCACGGTGGTGCAGACGGTGTCGACCCAAAAGGGAGCGCGTACTATGGCGGTGGACGCCAAGACGCATCAACTCTTCACTGTAACCGCGAACGTGACCGGCACCCGGCAGGACAGAAAAGTAGAGCCGAATTCGTTCGTGGTGCTGGTGGTGGAGGCAGCCCACTAAACCAGCTAACAAGCTGTAGGAAAATCCGGCTTTCGTATGAGGGCATCGCTTTAGCGATGCCGAAGCTCTTGCGATCGGACACCCCTTCAGGGGCCGCGCCCTGGCATATCCCTTTAGTAACCAACCCTCTTCATAACCCTTTAACAGTTCACCATTTACAATGTTAGTAGATGGATGAATTGTGGGGTATTACAAGTGGATAGCGTTACGAGAACTCGGGAACGACAGAAACTGATGTTGGAATTGTTGGAGAGAAAAATACGCTTGCGTGCGCGCCAGCTTTACAACGAGCGCGGCCAGGCGAATGGGCGAGAGCTGGAAGACTGGGTGAGAGCCGAGTCTGAGGTTCTGCAATCGAGCATCCTCGCGCCGCTGTGGAACAAGCGCCAGGAGCGGGAGTTGGAGGAAGTCTAGAGCCGCCGCGCTCCCCGCCGTCCGCCTCCGGACGGCGAATCTCAAAATTCTTGAAGCAAGCTGGAAATCCGCAAGAGGAATAACGCCGACGACAGGCTAAGCACTGGACCGGCGATGCTAAAGAGCGCTCGCCCCACGGTCCCCGGCGCGCCCCCGAAATACGGGTCCAGCCCAAATGCCAAGGCGCAGGTCGCGCCGACTGGAATGAGCCACGCTCTTGGAAGGCGCTTCAGGTTGGGGATGGCGGTGGGCAACAGCCACAAAAAAAATGTACCCGAGATTTCGATCTCGTCAGGATTTGTGGTGGTCGGTGTGGTGGGGTGGACCACCAGCCAAATGCGTCGCAGTTTCGCTGACGACCGCAACCCGCCGCCAGTCTCCGTATCGGCTGAGAAGGGCCGTAACCGTTGCCCCGACGAAACCCATTAGCGTGACGAGCAGTGTCGCCCGTTTGCTGGGAAGCGGGTAAATTCCATAGAGATGATGCAAGCTCGCAAGCCAGCCGCAGCCGAAAAGCACGGGGAACATCCATTTCGCGGGTGCGAAATCTCGCTGCGTGATTTCGCCAATGCGCCAGTAGAAAGCCAGAAACGAAGGCGCCATCTGTCTTTCCGTATCGCCTCCGCCGGTATCGATTCCCCACAGGTCGGTTACTACCACCAACAGGAAAAACAACAGAAGGTATTTCCGCACCGAGAAGAACGAGATGGTGGTTCTCATGAACATCACCGGCACCAGCGAGAGTGGCATGAAACACCATATGAGCCGCCGAAACCAAGCTTGAGGTGTAGCTGCGTTGCCGATGCTCTCGCCGAATTTCATCCAGTAGTAGGGAAGGATTCCGCGGAGGCCGATGGAAGCATGATCTGCATGAACAAAGATCCGGACCAATATGAAAACAGCTAAGGTGGGTGCAATCGCTAAGATCAGTTTCTGATAATCCTGCCGGAACTCCCCGTACTCCCATAGATAGAACAAGCTGACTGGAATCATGATCAGAACTGCTTCCCGCGTCAGGCAACCGAGAGCCAGACAGAATGCGAATGCGACCCACCGCCCTTTGAAAAGGAACGAAAAACACAGGACAATACAGATCAAAGCCATAACGTCGTCGATCTGGAATGGATCCCACGCGAAAAATCCGTAAAAATAGCGGTTGCAGGCGAATAGCAGGGCCGTCAGTGCCGCGACATTGCGCTGAATATTCTGATCAATCAAGAACCGATAGAAGAGGACAACAAGGACCAAACACGCCACCGAATTGAGTAGCCAAAATGCCAAGGGGTCTGGCAACGGCAACAGTCCTACCAGGTACGGACCAAGCAATCGGTAACAAAAAGGAGCAATGGCATCTTGGGCCAAGTGCGGTGATGCGATGGCCACGACACGATAGGAATGGAGATCCCAGCCTGCGAATACAGTGGATGCAAAATCAATTCGTCCATTCGATAGGACGATCAAGGCGCAAACGCTTACCAGAAGTGCGTAGGTTTTGAGGTTCTGCATAGAGCCACTAGGATACGGCCCTGGCGCTCGCAATCTCCGTCCGCTTGTCATGCACGCTCGTCATTCTGTATTAGCGAAGGCGTATCGGCGAAAGTAGTGTCCAGCAGTATGACAGAAGTTCGACATTGCAACTCAAATCCCTCAGTCACGTTCGCCCCGCCAAGCTTGGCTTTTGCACAACGAATCTATTAGCTTTCAGCTTCAGCGCGTGACAGAATTTCCTGCGGCAATCTTTTTGGAGGATCGAATTGAAATCTAAGAAATTGTGGCTGGGCCTGCTTCTTTCTGTGATGTTTGTGGTTTCGATGCAAGCGCAACAACTGTCGCCGGCGGACGAAGCGACGCGAAAGCTGGCGCTCGATATTTTCAAGCAGCTGATCGAGATCAATACGACGGACTCGGTAGGCAGCGTAACCGCGGCCTCGGAAGCCATGGCCAAGCGCTTTCGCGATGCCGGATTTCCCGACAGCGACATCCAGGTGCTGGGTCCGAATACGAATGACCGGAAGAAGAACGTCGTGGTCCGTCTGCATGGGTCGGGCAAGCACAAGCCGGTGCTGCTGATCGGCCATCTCGACGTGGTGGAAGCGCGGCGCGAGGACTGGACCACCGATCCGTTTCAGTTCATCGAGAAGGACGGCTATTACTACGGCCGCGGCACCAGCGACATGAAGGATGGCGACGCCATCATGTCGGCCACGCTGATCCGCATGAAGAAAGAAGGATACGTGCCGAGCCGCGACATTATTCTCGCCATGACCGCCGACGAGGAAGGCGGCACATCGAATGGAGTCGACTGGCTGATCAAGAATCATCGCGACCTGATCGATGCCGAGTTCGTGCTGAACCACGATGGCGGCGGGGTCCTGGCCGATCACGGCAAGCCGCTGCTCATGGAGGTCGATGCCACGGAGAAGCTGTACGGCGATTTTGTGCTGACGGCGACCAATCCCGGCGGCCACAGCTCGCTGCCCAGGCCCGAGAACGCGATCTACGAACTAGCCGACGCGCTGACGCGGATCGCCCACTACCAGTTTCCGTTCGAACTGAACAACATCACGCGCGCCTATTACGAGCGCCAGGTGCCGATGGCGACGGGGCAACGCGCGGCCGATCTGAAGGCGATGCTGAAGACTCCTCCCGACATGGAGGCCGTAGCGCGTCTGTCAAAAGATCCGATGGACAACTCGACCATGCACACCACATGCGTGGCCACGCGCTTAAGCGGAGGCCACGCCAACAACGCCCTGCCGCAGATGGCGCAGGCTAACGTAAACTGCCGCATCGAGCCCGGGCACACGCTGGAAGAAATCCGCCTGACACTGGAGAAAGTCGTGGCCGATCCCAAGGTCGCGAACCCGACGATTAAAGTGCAGTTCCGCGAGAACGACAATCAGCTGCTCGATCACGGCTCCGACCGGCATAGTTATGTCCCCGCGGCTCCGCGGAAAGAAGTGTTTGATCCGCTGGATAAGGTCGTGGCAAAAATGTGGCCGGGGATTCCGGTGCTTCCGGATATGAGCACGGGCGCATCGGACGGCGTGTACACCAATGCCGCAGGGATGCCGACGTATTGCGTGTCGGGCGAACAGTATGACCGGGACGATATCCGGGCGCATGGAAAAGATGAGCGGACCGGAGTCGAGGCATTTGCCCGGGGCGTGGATTTTTACTACCTGTTCTTGAAGGGAGTTACGGCGGAGTAGGGCGACGGCCCGGCCAGAATGAACGATCTATGAATATCCGCGTTCTCAATGTTCCTTACGACTCTGGTCAATACAAGGCAAGGATGGGATGCGGGCCTGACCGCTTGTTCGAGTTCGGACTGAAACCACTGCTAACCCGCTTGGGCCACAAATTCGTCAGGGAAGAGATCGCGGCACCCGACTCGTATCTGGCGGAGATCAAGACGGCATTTGCCCTCTGCCGCACCGTTGCGGACCGAGTTCGCGCTTGCCAACGGGACGGCTGTTTTCCCATCGTACTATCGGGCAATTGCAATACCGCGGTCGGCACGATAAGCGGGTGCGGGTGCCAGACTACGGGCGTGGTCTGGTTTGACGCCCACGGCGAATCAACAACGCCGGATACAACCACGTCTGGATTTTTGGATGGCATGGGGATCAGCATCCTCACCGGCCAATGCTGGACCACGTTGGCGCGTACCATCCCCGGCTTCGACCCAGTTCCCGGAAGGCACATACTCCTGGTGGGATCTCGCGATCTTGAGCCCGACGAGGTCACGCTTTTGGACCGGACAGGGGTTACCCGCGTGTCAGGGACCGAGCACCTCGGATCGCTACTTGCGTCGTTGAAGCACCAGGTCGACGGGGTCTATCTGCATATCGATTTGGACGTACTGGATCCCACCGAAGCGATTGCGAACCAATGGGCGCCGCCCGGCGGACTGACGATCGCAGCCATGAAGGAAGCGGTGAGAACAATTCAAGCGCACACGAGAATTAAAGCCCTCGGCATAGCTGCGTACGATCCCGAAGCAGACCACGATGGACGAGCGCTGGCCGCGGCCTCATCGGTAACGGAGTTCTTGCTTAGCATCGCAAAGTAGTATCGTGACCACTCAATGTTGACCGTAGCGCCGGCATCTTGCCGGCTGTCCCGAGGGCGTCTCGCCCTCGGCGCCGTTGGTGAGAACCCGCCGGACAGCCGCCGAGACGGGAGGTCCTCTCCTGCCTGGTTATGTTGAACCACATTAAAAATGTCCCCTTGAAACCACAATAGAAGTGTCCCCTTTTAGAGTTCCTGTTGCGAGGAGGGACTCAGATTGGGGAGAACGGAATTGAGCAGGAAAGAGCTGATCCGGGTGGAAGTGATGGGGCGGGTGAAGGCGCGGAGTTTGCGGTTGTGCGAAGCGGCGGAGTTGCTGGGGGTGAGTTATCGGCAGAGCAAACGGATCTGGGCACGGTATCGGGGCGGAGGAGCGAAGGCCCTGCAACATGGCAACTGCGGGCGGGGATCGAACCGGGCCTATGCGGTGAAGTTTCGAGCGGCGGTGCTGGAACGGGTGAAGGCACGCTATGAAGATTTCGGGCCGATGCTGGCGGCGGAGCACCTGGGCAGCGATGACGGGTTGAAAGTGCACGCCGAGACGCTGCGGCGATGGAGGAAGGAGGCCGGGCTGTGGCGGAGACAACGGCGGCGCAAACCGTATCGGCAACGGCGGGAAGCGAAAGCCCACTTTGGCGAGTTGGTGCAGTTAGACGGAAGTTTTCATGAGTGGCTAGAAAAGCGGGGGCCGCAGGGCTGTTTCATGCACATGGTCGACGACGCCACCACGAAGGGACTGGGGCGGTTCTCCGAGCAGGAAACGACGTGGGCGGCGGCGGGCGTGTTGCGACGCTGGATCGAGCGCTACGGAGTGCCGGGAGCGTTGTACACCGACTGGAAGAACGTGTACGTGCGGCCGCCGAATGCCGAGGAGCGGCTGCGCGGAGAACCGGCGGTGACGCAGTTTGGACGGATGTGCGCGAAGCTGGGCATTCGCATCATCGCGGCCAGTTCGCCGCAAGCCAAAGGGCGCGTAGAGCGGGCGCATGGCACGCACCAGGATCGGCTGGTAAAGAAACTGCGGCTGGCCGGGATCGGGAACTACGAGCAAGCCAATGCCTATCTGGACGAGCACTATCTCGCCGAGCACAACCGGCGTTACGCGCGCCCGGCGGCGGAGGAAGCCGACTATCACCGGCGACGGCCCACGGCGCGACAACTGGATGAAGTCTTCTGGCTGGAGGAGGAACGAGTGGTGAGTGAGGACTGGGTGGTGCGCTACAACAACCGACTGCTGCAACTGGAACGGCAAAGCCAGCACTGGGCTCCGGCCAAGAGTCGCGTGCTGGTGCGGGAGAACGAAGCCGGAGAAGTCGCGATTCACTATCGCGATCAGCGTCTGCGGTTCCGCGAACTGAAGGCGGCTTCTAAAGCGCTGGGCGAGGGAAGGGGCGCTGCCCCTTCCCCCGCGCCCCCATCCCCGATCCTACGGCGCAGCCTTCCTCCCGCTTCGAATCATCCTTGGAGAAAAGGCTTTTCCGCCAAGGCACGCGCCCTCTTTTCCGGGGCTGCATGAAACCAAAACCAGGGGACATTTCTATTGTGGACAAGACGGGGACATTTCTAATGTGGTATGACACTCTCCTGCCTGGTTATTGACATTCGCCTTACCTTCGCCTATGCTCCCGGCATGGCGATCACTCGGCGTCAACGCGAACTCTATGACTTCATCTCGCGCTTCGTGGCGGAGAAGCGATACTCCCCTTCGTTTGAAGAGATCAAGGAAGGCATGGGGCTGAGTTCTCTGGCCACGGTGCACAAGCACGTCACCAACCTGGAGAAAAAAGGCCTGCTGACGCGCGACTACAACCGCAGCCGCTCGATTGATCTGCTGCCGCCACGGGGAAAGTTGAAGCAGTCGATGGCGGTGAACACGGCCGTGGTGCTGCCGCTGGTGGGCAGGATTGCGGCGGGGCATCCGATTGAAGCGGTGGAGCACAACGAGACCATCTCGCTGGCCGATTTTGTGCGCTCGAAGGAAGTGTTCGTGCTCGAAGTGCGCGGCGAATCCATGCAGGACGAAGCGATTCTCGACGGCGACTACGTCCTGGTCGAGAAGACAAAAACCGCGCACAACGGAGATATTGTGGTCGCGCTGATCGACTCGTCGGACGCCACGCTGAAGCGCTTCTTCCGCGAGGGAGACAACATTCGTCTGCAGCCTTCGAACGCCGCCATGAAGCCGATCATTGTGCCCGCCGCGTCGGTCGAGATTCAGGGACGGGTGATTGGCGTGCTGCGGAAGTACTGAAGTGTGTGCGTGAGAACTCGTTTTCGCGCCAACCCAGTGGAACAACAACACGTGGGATCCAGCCCCGGAGGGGCGACCGAACTTAGCCCAGCGCTTCAGCGCTGGGAAAGTGGAAGAATTGACTCAAGTCCCGGAGGGACGACCGAAGTCCTCCCGCTGCGTCTATTCCATCGATTGAAGATGCGCAGGTAGCTGCACTCGCTCTCGCAGCAAAAGGCCGGGGGGTGCGCCCGGGCCTTTGTCTGTTCGAGACCTGATCGCTGAGAGCTGACAGCTGACAGCTTACCCGATGTGGCGATTCAGCGCTTTCTGAATGTCGTCTTTTGAGCGGTAGCCGACCAGTTGTTCCACAACCTGTCCGTTCTTGAAGACCAGCAGGGTAGGAATGCCGGTGACTTTGTAGCGCATGGGCGTGGCGCCGTTGCGGTCAACGTCCATTTTGCCAAACGTGACTTTACCCTGATATTCGCCGGCGAGTTCTTCGACGATGGGAGCGATCGCGCGGCACGGCTGACACCAGGAGGCCCAGAAATCGACCAGCACGGGCTTGTCGGACTTCAATACATCGGAATCGAAATTAGCGTCGGTGACTTCGACGGTGGCGTTGCTTACCATTCATCCTCCAGAGTTCTCATTAAACTATCAAGTTCCCGCCTCGGTTGAACCATTTGGGTTTCGCAGGGCGGGACTTCTATCGTAGCACTGTTCATTGGATGCTCGGCAAGAATGAAGGTCGCAGACGCCGCCGGGAAGCCTCGACTCCGGGCAGAGCACCGTAGAATGAAGGTCTTACATCTTGGTTGCCATACAATGACCGATCTCGATCGTCTGCGGGTAGTGCTGGTAGCGGCGCGGAATCCGCTGAATATCGGCGCGGCGGCGCGGGCCATGAGTAATTTTGGAGTCCGGCGCTTGCGGGTGGTAAACCCCTATGAGGTGGCGTTTCGCGAGGCGCGTTCCGCGGTGGGCGCGTCGGGCTTGCTGGCGAAGGCGGAGCAGTACGAGACAGTAGCCGAGGCCGTTGCGGACTGCAAGCTGGTGGTGGGGACCACGGCGGCAACGCGTCGAGAGTTGCAGCATCGGTTGCAGCGGTTGGATGAGGGCGCGCGAGCGATCAAACGGCAACTCGAGACGGGACCGGTGGCGTTGCTGTTTGGTTCCGAAAGATATGGGCTATCCAATGACGAACTCAGCCACTGCCATTGGGTCATGCGGATCCCGACGCGACAGGAACACGGTTCCATGAATCTGGGCCAGGCCGTGGCCGTCTGCCTGTACGAACTCGTGCGTAACCAGAAAAAGACAGCCCCGGCAAAAGCCGCGCCCGGGCGAAAGGAAGAACGTTCCGCCACTTCGGCAGAAATGGAGCGGCTAACGCAGGTGTTGCTCGAGGTTCTCCGGGCCAGCGGATACGTGAATCCACGGGCAGCGGCGGCGGAAGAAAAGTTGCGGCGCCTGGTCCGGCGAATGGAGTTGCGTGGCAATGACGCCGAAGTGTTGTTGGGCATGATGCGACAGATCGCTTGGAAGCTGGGCGCCAGCGAAAAAACAACAAGGTAGCCTGAACAAATTTGCTGTTGAAGTGTCTGGTGTGCGGCAGTTCAGGGTGGAGTCCCAAATTCGTTCACCACCAAGGGCACGGAGGAACACGAAGGCAAGCTGCTGGGTTCAAATGAGAGGCAAGGCTGGAACCTCCACACCATGCTGCCGGATGGTGGCGCTTCCGTCAGGCAGAGTCTTGGCGGGGGTTTTGAGCGGTATCGCATGGTTACGACAGTATGGCGGCTGCAACGCTATCCCTAACCATATCCGAGCACTGCCGCCAGCGATTACTTGGAATCAAAGCAGGACGGCGGTACGATGGGAGCGTGGCCCGACTAGATCATCCAGATGAAGTTGAGCAATGACAACTGGCGCTTCGTAGTCAAATTTCTACGGATCATCGGAGCTGCTTGCTGCATTGTTGTTTTTATCTCGCACTTCGCCCTCCTCGCCTATTACTCAGCTCATCGCCCACATGTACCTGAACCAGAACACGGCTGGACGGTCGGCCTCACATGGACTCACCCGGTCAGCTACGGGACCGAGCAGGACGAGAGGCGCTCGCAGTGGTTGTTCGTACTATTCTTGCCCAGCGGCGGTCTGATCGCCTTGGCTGAAATGATCAGGATTTATAAGCTGGATGACTACTCTGGTGTTCGCACGCGCCCGAAAGTACCTTGGGATCGCAAGTGGGGGCCATAGTCGTTCTCCCGACGGCCGCCCCGTTGCCACAGAGTTACAGCCGGGAGGCGGGGCGGGATACCTGTGTCCGACACACGGAACCTCGCCAGCGGTGTCCGCAAGGTCGAGTTCCAGTTGTCACAATTCAAACTTTCGTGTGACTTCGTGTCCTTTGTGGTGGATGCCCTTCGTCTCCTTTTGAACGAATCTCCTGCTAACCCTTGCCACCTCCGGGAGTCGAAGGAATAGCTAGTGGGTTGGTCGGCGTATCCCTTCCCATGCCGGCCTCGAGGTGGCGAAATGCGCATGCTGCTGGATACCTTCGCGCAAACCTTGCAAACTCTGTGGGCGCACAAGCTGCGGTCCTTCCTCACCATGTTCGGGATCGCCTGGGGCGTGGGTTCGCTGCTGCTGCTGGCCGGGGTGGGCGAAGGCTTCCGCAACGGCAATCGCAAGCAACTGGAATCTTTCGGCAAGAACATCATCTTCTTTTTCGGCGGACGCGCTCCGGCGGTCGAAGGCAGCTTCAATTCGATGAAGTGGTTCAACCTCACCTATGACGATTACCTCGCCATCAAGAACGAATCGAAACTCGCAATCAATATCTCTCCGCTGATTGCGCGCGACGACATCCGCGCCGTCAGCGACTACACCAGCACTAACGGCCAGGTTTCGGGCGTGCCTCCAATTTACAGCCAGGTGCGGACGATCCCGCTGTCCGGTCGGACGCTGGATCAACGACGACGACAACGACCAGCGCCGGCGCGTCTGCGTCCTGGGGCGGGAAATGACGCGCAACATGTTTCCGGGACGCCCGGCGGTCGGCAACACCATTCTGCTCAATGGCGTGCGCTTTCAAGGTCATCGGCGTGCTCTCGATGATCGGCCGCGAGGAGCAGAACGCAACCAACATTCGCATTTTTATTCCGTTCAACACCATGCGCGAGCTGTTTCCGCTGACCGGCAACAATTCGAAAGAGGGTAACGCGATTTCGTTCATCAACTATCAGCCGCGCAGATTTGACGAGAACGAAGACGGCCAAGGATGAGTTGCATCGTATCGTGGCCCGCAATCACGGCGGGTTCGATCCGAAGGGCAAGCGACATCTGGGAAGAATGGGACACGGTCAAGAACCAGAAGACCATGGGCAAGATCTTCACCGCCATGGACTGGTTCCTGGGCGGAGTCGGGCTGGTGACGCTGGTGCTGGGCGCGATTGGCATCGTGAACATCATGCTGGTGGCGGTGACCGAACGCACGCGCGAGATCGGCTTGCGCAAAGCCCTGGGCGCGACCCACCGCAGCATCCTGTTTCAGTTCTTTCTGGAGGGTGCGTTCCTGACCCTGTTGAGCGGCGCGATCGGAGTGGGTGGCGCAATGCTCGTGATTCACCTGCTCTCGGGAGTGCAACTGCCGCAGGGCTTCGACACCCCGCGCATCGTGCCCGCCTCGGCGATCGGCGCGGTGCTGTCGCTCGCGCTGGCAGGCATTACAGCCGGCCTGTATCCGGCGCGCAAAGCGGCGATGCTGGAACCGGTAGAGGCATTGCGCCAGGAGTAACAGCGGCCGGGCGAGAGCGCCCGGCTCGCCACCAGCACAAGGAGTAGGCGATGACCAACGATCTGCTGAAAGAAGCCTACGGCGCGATGCAGCACAATCGCCGCCGCACAACGCTGACTATGTTGGGAATGGCTTGGGGCATTGCGACGGTGGTCATCCTGCTGGCCTTCGGTTCGGGATTCGAGCGCGCCATCGACATGATTTTCAGCTCCTGGGGGACTGACGTGATCGGAGCGTTCCCGGGACGAACGTCGCTTGCAGGCGGGTGGCGCGAAAGCGGGCAGCGAAGTGCGCCTGCAGGTGGCCGATGTCGACTACATCCGCAACGAGGTGCCGATGGTGAAAGGGCGTCACTCCGATTTTCGACAAGCAGAACGGCGCGACCATCCAGCACGACACCCGCACCTTCACCAATCTCTTTCTTACCGGCGTTTATCCCGTGTACCAACGCATTCGCAGCTTCGAAGTGGCCACCGGCCGCGGCTTAAGCGAGCAGGATCAGGCGGAACACGCCCGCGTGGCCGTGATCGGCGACGATGCGAAGCAGAGACTGTTCTCCGGCGAATCAGCCCTCGGCCAGAGCATCCGGATCAACGGCGTGACCTTCCAGGTGGTCGGAGTTTACCGGCACAAGGTGCAGGGCGGCGACAACAACGACAACAGCATGGTCGTGATCCCTTTCAGCACCATGGGCGACCTCTACGACACGCGATACATCACCGGCATCTTCATGGACTATGAAGGGCAAGACCATCAGCAACTCGCGCGCGTGGTGCGCAGCGTGCTTGCCGGGCATCATAACTTCCGCCCCGACGATCGCCGCGCTGTGTTCATCGCCGATTTCAAGCAGGACTTCGACGAGTTCACGGTCGTGACCACGGCTCTCAAGGTCCTGCTCGCCTTTATCGGCGCGCTGACCCTGGGCATCGGCGGCATCGGTCTGATGAACATCATGCTGGTTTCGGTGCAGCAGCGAACCCGTGAGATCGGCGTGGAGAAGGCGCTGGGCGCGCAAAAGAGCCACATCCTCTTCCAGTTCCTCGCCGAAGCGCTGGCCATTACTTTTGCAGGAGGATTAGCCGGCATCGGCATCGCGTACCTGATCTCGTGGGGCGTAGGTGCGCTGCCGCTGATGAGCGCCTTCGGCGACAACCTCCAGGCCGGCGATATCCATCTGCATATCAACGCCAGCAGCCTCGCCGTGGCAACCATCATTCTGTGCGCGGTCGGCATCCTGAGTGGAACGGTGCCGGCAATTCGCGCGGCGCGACTGGACCCGATCGAGAGTCTGCGCTACGAATAGTCCTCGTGTAGAGACGGGGCTTGCCCCGTCTCACTCGCGGGCCGGAGACGCGGCAAGCCGCGTCTCTACACCTGGGCCGTCTTCCGCGATGATCCGCTTACCAAGCTTGCGATCACGGTCCCCAAAATCAGCAAGGTCAGCAAAGAGATGACCGCCAGCGACATGACGCAGTAAATGCACCACACGCCCAACACCGCCGACTCAATGTGCGAGAGATAGAGCGAAAAGCCCAGCCCGCCAAGCGCGGCCACCAGCATCACACGGTACGCTTTCCTGCAAGCGAGCACGCCAAGCAGCAGATATCCGGCGATCCCAATCACCGCCACCGGAACTCCGAAGAGCATGGCGTACGGACTGTGATTCACGATGCCGCAGTCCCAGCGATCGTTGATGCTGCAAGGCGAGGTATCAGTGCGGTAATGTTCGCGCAATGCGAGTGAAGAAGCAGCGATTCCGACAACGGCCAGTACAACCAGTACCCATCTCATGCCAGGCTCCCACCTCAAGATAAATGAAGTTGCATTCCCGAGATAAGATATTATGCAGGACTCTGCCACCTCCAGCGAAGGCTTGGAGGCGCGGGTCGGAATCGAACCGACGTATAAAGGTTTTGCAGACCTCTCCCTTACCACTTGGGTACCGCGCCCGGACTCTTCACGGTAGAAGCTCTGCCAGGGTTTGTCTAGAAGGCATCGAGGTCGCATCATAATCCGCACCCTAGTTCGCACCGTGGTTCGCACCCTGGTTCGCGCCGGTGTCAGGGAACGTTGGTATTTTCTCGCGGCTGGATCTGTGCTACAAAACCAGACATGCATTCGACCCCGAATTCGACTGGGCGCCCGCCCGGTTCCACGCCCCCGAGAGCTGTTGAAACAGCAACGGGCGTGGCGGCAGATCCTGCTTTTGCGAATCGCAAGAAGGATGCGTCCTCAGTCTGTCCCAACTGCTCGACCGAGTTGCTCGAACACCGTTGCAAGGTAGTTTGTAAGAAATGCGGCTTCTATCTGAGCTGCTCCGATTTCTATTGAGGCGGAATTCGCCGGAGTCGCACCGGCCATTTCCTTCCCCGAGTGTGGCGACCCGGAAGTGAATCCCCCCGCTTCCTATTTCGCCCGATAGATTTCCGTCAGCAGATCCGGCTTCGACTCGTCGCGCACCAGGTGTGGATATTTCTCGCCGCCGTGATAATCGAGTTTCACCACCCGGAAGTAATCCGTGTTTTCGACAATCAGTTCGATCGGCGAAGGACTGGTCTTGGCGGTCCGAATCGCGTCGTGCCACACATCCGCCGTAAACCTGCGCCCGTTCACGGCGACGATCTTCATTCCCGGTCCGATCCCCGCCTTGGCTGCGGGCATCCCCTCGATCGTATCCCGAACCACGCCATCAACGCCGGCCAACAGTCCCAGCGAGTAATTTGCGTTGAGCGATTTTCCGCCCCGACCTCCGGCGCGATCCAGTTCTGACAGATTCTCGTCGTACACCACTTTCCATCCGCTCCCTTCGATTCCGCCGAGCGGAGCACCCGGGCCATGATTCGTCAGCCGCTCCGTCCAGAAGCCGCGCCAGTCATAACGCACGACCTGATTCAGCGCGTTCACAACGTCGTCGAACGTGTAGGGTTTCACCATGGGCGGGCCACTGGGTGCGCCATAAAAAAGTTTGCAGAAATCGTCCAACGATTTCGCGCCAGATTTCGCGTCTTTGGTTTGTTGACGGATGATCACGTCCGCCCACAGCCAGTTGAGTACGTCTTCGTCGTAGTAATCGACCGGCCGCCGATAGTCTTCCCAGGCGCGGGGAGCCATCTGCATGGTGGGAACGCCGTCGGCCGTATCTTGCAAATTGCGCCAGACCCGGCCCGACCGATGATCCAGATCCGAGGCCATCTGCGCCAGCGCATCGCGGGCTAACGCGGGCGTGCGCTCTCCACTGCGCGCCGTCAGCACATCTCCCAGGTATGACGTCAAGCCCTCATACACCCACAGCAAGTCGGTCTGCATCGGCTGTTCGTAGTCGGGCGTCGCCAGGTCCGCCGGACGCCGGTACTTCCCGTTCCACGAATGCACGTACTCGTGCGGCAGAAGCCCAGCGGTCAATTTTCGTCCGTCTTCCTCGATCAACGACCGCTCATCGACGCGGCTGTCATTCGACTCGTGATGCTCCAATCCGAAATGCGCGACGTGATCGCTCAGGGTGAACAGGAAGTGGTAGTCGGTGTAGTGCCGCGCGCCAAACAGAATTCCCGCTTGCTTCACCAGGTTCCGGTCATGTTCCCAGACTTCTTGCGGAGCCTCGAGCGCTGCGGCGCTATCGGCCGCAACATCGAGTTCCGCGGGAGGATTTTCGCCGGGCGCCGTCAGCGGCACCACCTTCAAATATTCGCCCGCAAGCACCGGACCATCCACCAGCATGGTGAGCGAAACCGGCGCAAAATGAATCTCGTTATTGTTGCCCACCTGGCTGGAAACATGCAGCGACGTACCAAACTTCCATCCCGCGGGCAGTCGCAAGCTCGCGCTATAGGTAAGCTCGTCGGAACCGTATCCGGCGGGATAGAGCAACAGCGTGTTCCAGTTGACCACATACAGCTTTTCCGTCGCGGCCATATCAGCGCTGTATCCAGGCTCACGCGACGCGGGGGAAGCGTAGTCGAGATCGGCGGTGACTTCGCTTTCGCCCGCCGGAACTTCCACGTAAAAAGTGAACCCGTCGACCAGATCGCGCCGCCAGGGCAGCGTTTTTCCGCTCGCCGTAAACTTCAGGCCCGTCAAGTCCGTGATCGGACCCGTCGGTCCGTGCTCGCCGGGAATCCATTTGGGATAGTAGAGCGTGAGCGTCCCAGGCTTAGCCGGAATGCGCATCTGCGCGTGGAAGATCTTGCGCGGCGCCTCCGAAGCGTCCACCGAGAGCGTGACGGTCGGACCATTGGCCCCAAAAACTGAAAACGATGACCAGAGACAGATTGCAACACAAAAAAAGTTCCTCAGCCCAGACCTTGCGCCCATTCCCCCTCCGGTTTGTCGAATCGACCAGCAGCCATGCAACCAGCAGTCATGCGACGAGCAGTTATACAAATAGAACCGTACGTTAATATATCAGCCCGCAACTTATTCATTCGCGGGCCCGGTTCGCCGCCGGCAGTCCACTCCGAGGCTGCTCCCGCTCGCTTCCACCGCCTGCTATTATTTCCGACGTGCCCACGCGCGGAAAATTCATCACCTTCGAAGGTCTCGACGGCAGCGGCAAGAGCACTCAGGTCGAAAAATTGGCGCGATCGCTGCGCGCTCACGGCCTCTCGGTCACCATTACTCGCGAACCAGGCGGCACCACCGCGGGCGAAAAGATCCGCGAAGTGCTGCTGCACTCCGCCACTTCGGGACTCTCTCCGCTCACGGAAATGGCGCTCATGTTCGCTTCCCGCGCCCAGCACATTCACGAAATCATTCTGCCCGCGCTCGCCGAAGGACGCGTCGTCCTCTGCGATCGTTTCACCGATTCGACCGAGGCTTACCAAGGTGGAGGCCGCAAGTTAGGCACGAAGGCCGTTCTGCAGATGCACGAAATCCTCTGCGGCAACTTGCAACCCGACCTCACGATCATGCTCGACAACGAAGTGGCATTCAGCGTCGAGCGCGCCCGCCGTCGCAATCGAAGGCACAAAGGCGCCCGGTCGGAAAAAGGCTCGGATCGAGACGAGAACCGTTTTGAGCAGGAAAGCCGGGCCTTTTTCGGGCGTGTCCGCCATGCGTACCTGGCCATCGCGGCCCGCGAGCCACACCGAGTCCACGTCATAAACGCACGAGGCACGCCCAGCGAAACGCACGCGGTTATCATGGAGTTGGTAAGGAAAAAACTGAAAGTCTAGTTCACCACGGAGACACGGAGAAAAATCGGCAAATTATGGGCGTTGAATTGGAAATCTACGGGTTCCTGCACAAGCATTAGAAATCAAAAATTACCAATTGCCTTTCTCCGTGCCTTCGTGTCTCCGTGGTGAAAAAGGTCCTATGCCCTTTTCCGATTTCGCCGGCAACCCGGAAACCATCCATCGCCTCCGCGAGATGCTGGCGCGCAAACGCTTTCCGCACGCTGTCATTCTTTCCGGTGCTCACGGGTCGGGCAAGTACACGCTCGCTCTGATGCTCGCCCGCGCCATGAATTGCCTGGAGCAGCCGTTGACTGACGCGGACGGCTTGCCCGATTTCTGCGGACGCTGCTCGAACTGCACCCGCATCGCGCAAGCCGAAGACCTCGACGCCCGCTTCGCCGAAGCCGTCGAGGCGCGCGAAAATCTGCGCGACACGGACAAGAAAGAGACTCGCCTCTTTGTCCAGACCCATCCCGACGTGCTCATCATCCCGCCCGATCCACCGCAACTGATGATCAAAGTCGATCAGGTTCGGCACGTCATTGAGACCATTTACTATCGTCCCGCCGAAGCCCGCGAACGCATTTACATATTTACCAGTTCGGCCTTCATGAAAGAGGCCGCCAACTCGCTGCTCAAAGTTCTGGAAGAGCCGCCCGAGTTCGCCAGCATTTTTCTGCTCACCGAAAACGCCGGAGAATTTCTGCCCACGATTCGTTCCCGCTCCATGACTTTCAATCTGGGCGCGCTCCCTTCCGCGGAGATCGAGAGCCGTCTCGCCCAGCTTCGTCCCCAGTGGAACGCCCGGCAGCGCGCGCTGGTCGCCCGCCTCAGTGAAGGTGCCATCGGACGCGCTCTATCCTTCGATCTTGAAAGCTACGTAGCCGCTCGCCAGCACGCCCTAATCATGCTGCGATCCGCGCTCGGTGCAGGCGACCATACCGAGCTCTTCAAGACCACCGAGAGCTTCCGCTCGGGCGCCGAAGGCCGCGAGAAAATCGACAACCTTCTACGCACCCTCTACGCGCTGCTCGAAGACCTGATGTTCCTGCAATCGGGAGCCGAACAACTGGTCCGCAATACCGACATTCTGGGCGAACTCAAGAAAATGTCCGAAGCCGCCGACTTCGCCTGGCTGCAGCGCGCCGCGGAAGGTCTCGGCGAAGTCGAGCGCGGCCTGCGCCGCAACCTGCTGCGCTCGCTGTCGCTCGATGCCTTCGCGACGGCGCTGGAACGCGTTTCGTAAACTGGGCGGCTCCGCTGTAGAGACGCGGCTTGCCGCGTCTCCCGCCGCACGCAAAACGAGACGGGGCAAGACCGTTTCCACAGGCGGAATGCGTCACTGATCGTTGGTTACCCAAGACACCGCACAAATCATTGTCATCCCCGGCTCGCTGTGATACCGTACCCTCAGTTCACACCTCTGGACCCACAATCACAGGCTCGAGTGTTGTGGCATATTCTGCCCGCCCAGCGCGCAGGTGGTGCGATTTGAAAGATACGATCGATTCCGTCCCAGCCGAACAATCCGCCGGTCAGATCAACGATCAGGAAAGCTTTGCCAATCGCAAGCTGATCCGGCCGACCTTCAACCGCGCCGATCAAGCGCACAATAACCACGGCCACAACCACGCGCCCGCCGAGCGCAGGGATAGAGATAGAGACAGAGACCGGGATCACGATCGCGACCGTTCCGCCGCTCCGGGCAAGAAGCCCGCGCCCAGCGAGCAGACCAACGCCGAAAATTTCTATTATCAGAAGCAGATGCAGACCAGGACTCCCATGGTCATCGTGCTGCGCGACGGCGAGGAAGTCCACGGCACCATCGAGTGGTACGACAAACACTGCATCAAGCTGAACCGCACCGGCGCTGCCAACTTGATGATCTACAAGCCCGCCATCAAGTACATGTTCAAGGAAGGCGAGAACGGGCGGAAGTAGGATTTCGACTTTCGCAGCTTGGTTCCGAGACGATCACTTTCCGGCAGTGTGAACTTCCAGTTGATCCAGCCGCCGGCTCAATAACTCCAAATCGTCGTTCAGCAGCGCCGGCCCGGACAGATCGATGCCCAGGAACTGATGGAGTAAGTCCGCGGGCGGTTGGTTGAACCCGTTCTTGAGCAGTGCGATGTAGCGCGGCACAAACCACTCCCGCCTGGTGGTGTAGAGATCGTAGTACTTCAGCGCGAGCAGGCCACCGTAGACATAGTTCACATCGTAGAGCGGGTCCTCATACATAAGAGAGACCATGGCCCAACGCGTGCGCAACTCCGGCGTGGAGGCGGGGAACTGTGAAAACTGGCCGTCAACCTTCAATGTCAGGCTGTCCAAGTCATCAGCATTCCGGATCGTGCCCGCTGCCACACCGTCGTAGATCGCCTGTTCCAGCAATGCGTCCTGCGCGCCGTAGAAGGCGTCGAGACCCTTGATACTCATCCACCGTTCGCGATAGTAGCGCTTCAACTCCGGAGTGGCGGCGTGCTCCGCCATAAAGTCAGCCAGAACCAGTTCGTTAAAGATCGCGAATGATTCGAAAAGGAAATGTGGGCCTTGCGCATAAGACGGCGAAACGCCATTTGCACTCATGAGCTGGCGATGGACGGCATGTCCGCCTTCATGAGCAATCACGGATAGGTCTTTGAACGTTCCGTCATAGCGGCCAAAGAACAGAATGCTTGCGCCTCCGTTATGTCCAATGGAAAACCCTCCGCCATAACGGTTGGGCGCACCTCCCGGCAAAATGTCGGCCCGACCATTGACAGGATTGAGCAGCGCATCGAACTCGCCTTGGTACTCTTTGCCAAGCCCAGCAAGAGCGTCGTGGAAAACACTACGCGCATCCGACAGTGAGGTGACTGGCGTGGTCAACCCTGGTGCCGGAGCCGACATATCCCACTCCTGCGCCGCCTGATGATAGGCCTGCTCGATGTCCTGCGAGCGGATTTTCTCGTAACGCTTAGCAACGTCACCGTGTTGCGCCATCGCGTCGAGCAGACTGCGTGTTTCCTCGGGTTTGCAGTAGAGGCTGTCGTACTTGCGTGCTGGTGCATCCGCATAATGGTGCGATTTCGCGAGAAGGCTCTGCGCTTTGACGGTGTGAATCAGCGCAAATGCAAGCAAATCGCGTTGACTGGCGAATCCCGCATACCGGCGCTTGAATCCTTCTTCACGCACGTGCCCGTTCGGATCTGCGGCAATCAAGTTTCGCTGGCGGACCACGTCGAGCGCTCCCGAGGATGTTGGCACAGTCCCGAACGAAATGCCCGCCACAACCTGTTCGTACAAATCGTATTGCCAGTCGCCAATCTGCGGTTGAAATTGGTCGAGCAGCGACTGCTCCCCTTCGGACAGAAGGTGCGGCCTGTCGCGTCGAATATCGGAGAGCGCAAAACGATACCCATCCAGCACCGGTTCTTCGTTCAAGAACGCGCGCAGTCGATCTTCGGGGATTGCGAGAATTTCGGGATTGAGAAACGCAGTCTTAGCGCCTACGTCGGATTCGAGCGCCTTGTCGGCGTCGCAGGCAGGATCTTTTCGATTCTGCGAGCACCGCAGGCGCAGGTAGCCTTCGTGTTTGGCGAAAAGCTTCTGAACAGTGTCATTCTGTCGCAACGCGCCAAGCAACTGGTGTGCGGAGTTGAGTTGTCCTTTGAACCGGCTCATCTCG
The DNA here is from genome assembly GCA_963767605.1 of uncultured Acidobacteriaceae bacterium. Lineage (GTDB taxonomy): Bacteria > Acidobacteriota > Terriglobia > Terriglobales > Acidobacteriaceae > Acidiflorens. The sequence goes on from CAVYEP010000015.1 coordinate 60,111, forward strand.
GCGAGCGCCAAATTCAACTCCGCGCGCGCCGCAACTTCGTCCGCAGGAGTTTTGAAGTAGTAGCGCGAAAGATCCGCGGACAGACCGTTCAAAGCGGCTGGCGTTTGCGCGAAAATCCTCACGCTCGCCGCGATCGCAAACACGAAAACCGCCAAGCATCCGCACCGCCTCATGCCTCACCTCTTCTGCAATAGACGGCTTGGCTACAATTTCGGCAGCACAATCCCCTTCTGCGCCTGATACTTTCCCTTGCGATCTTTATAGCTGGTCTCGCAGACTTCGTCCGACTGGAAGAAGAGAATCTGGCACAGCCCTTCGTTGGCGTAGATCTTCGCCGGTAGTGGCGTGGTGTTTGAGATCTCGAGCGTGACGAAGCCCTCCCATTCCGGCTCAAACGGCGTCACGTTCACGATGATCCCGCAGCGCGCGTAGGTCGACTTACCCACACAGATGGTCAGCACATCCCGCGGAATCTTGAAGTACTCCACCGACCGCGCCAGCGCAAACGAATTCGGCGGGATGATCGCCACATCGGCGGTTACAGTCACAAACGAGCGCTCGTCGAAATGCTTGGGGTCGACGATGGTGCTGTTGACGTTGGTAAAAATCTTGAACTCGTCGGCCACGCGCAAATCGTATCCGTAGCTCGACACACCGTAGGAAATCACGCCCGCGCTCACCTGCTTTTCCGAGTACGGATTAATCATGTCCTGCTCCTGCGCCATGCGCCGGATCCAGCGGTCACTCTTGATCATGAAACCCCTTTGGATTTGGTAATTGGGTAATTTTGTAATTTGGTAATTCCAAAAGCGACCGCGCCCTGGGGGAACTTCCGGCCGGAAACGCCTTCAAATTACAAAATTTCCAAATTACAAAATTACAAAATCTCTATCGGCTGGTGCTGCCATATTACGAGAATGATCCCCCGGTTGACAATCCGCCCTATCTCCCTTAGCATCAATAACTTGAGACATACCAATCCTCGGGGAGACAGGGGACACGCGTGATTAAGCTCGACATCATCAACGAAGTGGTCAACCGCACCGGGATCACCAAGACCAAGGCGGAGCTGGCCGTCGAAACCGTATTCGAAAGCATGAAGAAGGCGCTCTCGACCGGCGACCGCATTGAACTGCGCGGTTTCGGCGTGTTCAACGTGCGTCCGCGCAAGACCGGCATCGGACGCAATCCGCGCACCGGCGCCGAAGTTTCCATCCCGCCCGGCAAAGCCGTCCGCTTCAAGCCCGGCAAGGAACTGCAATCGATCGACTAGAATTGCAGAGGTACGAGGTCAGATTGCAGAGGTAACTGCTGCCATGGGTTCTTCACCTCTGCAATCTGACCTCGAACCTCTGACCTCTCTCATGTCCGAACCCAAATCCCCTTTTCCGGCCTCCCTCGAATGGGAACAGCGCACCCAGCCCAGCATCTGGGTCATCCGGCCGCCGCGCCAGCGCTGGTGGCTCTATGGACTCTTCCTGATCCTGACCCTGTTCAGCACGACGGTCGTCGGGACGCGCATGGAGTTCCATTACCTGCACAACCAACCGGTGTTTTCTCTGGACGATGACTTCCTGTTGCCATTTGTAACCTGGATTGCACACCCCTCCGAGTTGCTTCCCGGACTTCACTTCTCGCTCACGCTGATGTTCATTCTGTTCGCGCACGAGATGGGACATTATCTTTACGCCCGCCATTACCGCGTGTATGCGACGCCGCCGTTCTTCGTGCCTTTTCCCAGCCTGATCGGCACGCTCGGCGCTTTCATCCGCATCAAGAGCCCGATCCCCTCACGCGCCGCGCTCTTCGACATCGGAATCGCGGGCCCGATCGCGGGATTCATTCCAGCCTGTGTCGCTTTGCTATACGGGCTCTCGCTCTCGCATCCCATTGCGGGTTCCGCGCCGCCGGAATTTCAACTGGGATTTCCGCTGGCCTTCCATCTGGCCGCACGACTGCTGCACATTGGCATACCGCTCACCCGGCTCTCGCTCCATCCGATCGCCGCCGCGGCGTGGGTAGGAATGTTTGCCACCGCGCTCAACCTGCTGCCGGGCGGCCAACTCGACGGCGGCCACATCCTGTTTTCCGTCTCGCCTCGCCTGCATCGCTGGATTTCGCTGCTCACTGTCTTCGCCCTCGTGCCATTCGGAAAATATCTTTGGACGGGCTGGTTCCTCTGGGCCGTGCTGCTGGCGTTGACGGGACGCCATCCGCGGGTCCCACACTATCCTGCTGTCTACGGCGGGCGCCGCGCCCTCGCACTCTGCGCCGCACTGATGCTGGCGCTAAGCTTCACCCCCGCGCCCTTCACCCACAGCTCGGGCCGGGAAGTCTGGCCAGAAATCCGCGACGGAAGCCGAGACACGCTGCACGGTCTCCGCGACTACGTTCGCCACAAGTTGGACCGCAAATAATCGCGTCGCGAAGAAAAGAATTTGCTAGCGACCAACGACTAACGACTAACGACGGTTCACATCAGCCACACCGCATCCACATCCACAATCACCTGCGTGCGCGGAATCTTTCGCGCCGCCGCTTCCGCCAGCATCGCCCGCAAAAGCGCATTCATCTTCTCGCGGCTGGGTGATTTCAGAATGAAGTGATAGCGGTAATCGCGCTTCAACCGCGTGATGGGCGCCGCCGCCGGCCCCAGCACGCGAATCCCCTCATGCCGCGTCTTCTCAAACCAGCGCCCGAGTTCGCCCGACCAGGTCAGCGCGTCATCCAGTTTTTCGCTGCGGATGAGCACATTCGCAATCGCGCTGTAGGGCGGATAGTGCATCCAAGCGCGAAATTGCAGCTCCTTCTCGTAGAACCCGGCAAAATCATGCCGCGCCGCAAACTGCACCGCGTAGTGATCCTGAAAATAAGTCTGCAGCACAACCTTTCCCGGAGCCTGTCCGCGTCCCGCGCGCCCGGCCACTTGGGTCAACAGCTGAAACGTTCTCTCCGCCGCGCGAAAGTCCGGCAACCCCAGCGCCATGTCTGCTCCAACCACGCCGACCAGAGTCACGCCGTGGATGTCATGGCCTTTCGCAATCATCTGCGTGCCCACCAGCATGTCGAGCGCGCCTTCATTCAGCGCGTTCAGCGCATGTTCGAAATCTTCCCGCCCGCGCACCGTGTCGCGATCCAGCCGCCCGATCCGCGCCTGCGGAAACATCCCGTGCAGCAACTCTTCCAGCTTCTCCGATCCCGTCCCGACAAAATACACGTACTCGCTGCCGCAATGCGCGCATTTGTCGGGGATGTGCTCGACATGTCCGCAATAATGGCATTCCATCTTGCGCTCGCGCTTGTGGTGCGTCATCGAGACGGCGCAGTTCTTGCACTGCAACGTCTTGCCGCAAGCGCGGCACAACACCACCGGAGAATATCCGCGCCGGTTGAGCAGCACCATGACCTGCTCTTTCTTTTCCAGGCGCTCGCGAATTTCCTCGGCCAGTTTGCGCGAGATCACCTGCTCCTGCCCCGTCTCCTGAAATTCCTGCCGCATGTCGACAATCTCGACTTCGGGCAGCGGACGCATCTCCACCCGGTCCGGCAACTCGACCAGCGCATACTTATTCTTCTTCGCGTTGAAGTACGACTCAAGCGATGGCGTAGCCGAGCCGAGCGCGACAACCGCTCCCGCGATCTTTGCCCGCATCACCGCCACATCGCGCGCATGATAACGCGGCGTCTCCTCTTGCTTGTAAGACGAATCCTGCTCCTCGTCGACTATTATGAGCGCCAGATCGCCGACCGGCGCGAACACCGCCGACCGCGTTCCCGCCACCACTCGCGCCTCGCCGCGCCGTATGCGATGCCACTGCTCCGCCCGCTCCCCATCCGACAACCCCGAATGCAGAATGGCAACTTCGTCACCGAACACCTGGTGCAGATCCGCGGCCACCGCCGGAGTCAGTCCAATCTCAGGAACCAGCAGGATCGACGACCGCCCCTGCTCCAGCACCTCGCGCATGCAGGCGAGATAGACGGCAGTCTTGCCCGAACCTGTGATGCCGTGCAGTAGCAACCCACCGAATTTGTGCGCTGCCACGGCCTCGCCCATCTTCGCCAGCGCCACTTTCTGCGCCGCGCTGAACTCGAACTCAAACGGAGACTGTCGAGGCTTCAGCGTTGAAAGTTTGACTCCGGAAGCCGTGAAGTCCTGCGGCTCATCCACCAACTCAATCAACCCGCGCCGCACTAGCGTGCTAAGAGTAGTACGCGGCACATCCAACCCGCGCAAAGCCTCGACAGGCAAGCGCCCGCCGGAAGCCGCGAGCGTCTCAATCAAGGTGCGCTGGTTCTCGTTAAGCTTCTTCGCCGTGTTTGCGGAGGATGAATCAGTGTGTAGAGACGGGGCTTGCCCCGTCTCCGCCGCCGGAGACGCGGCAAGCCGCGTCTCTACGGGAGGGCGCTCTTCTGCTTCGCGCAGCACCGCGAGTTTGATCACCCGCGCCGCATCCCGAGCCGCCGAAACATCCTCGCGCGCAATCCACCGCTTCCGCACCATCCCCGCAAGCAGCGCCTTTCCCACCCGAGTCGCCCCGCGCAGCTTTTCCCCGCGCACGCCCTCCCGCTCCGCCAGATAATCGAGCACGCGAAATTCGACCAACTGCTGTTCCGGAGTCCGCTTCGACCGCGCCGGAGACCCCGACATCCCCGCCAGATGCAGCGCCATCCGCCCCGCGTCGGTGATGCGGTACGCGACTGCCCGCTTGAACTCCGCCGCCAGCGGCAGCATGGTGCGAAATACTTCTCCCACCGGCGCGAGATAGTAATCGGCAATCCACTTCCCAAGTTTCAACAGATGTTCATCGAGGACCGGCGAGAGGTCGAGCGCTTCAATAACTTTTTTCGTCTTGACCTGCGGCGGCCGGTCATGCAACTCCACCACAATGCCCGACATCCGCTGCTGCCGGAACGGCACCAGCACCCGCCCGCCTACGACCGGCTCCATGCCCGGAGGGATGGCATAGGTAAACACCAAGTCGAGCGGCACGGCGAGAGCGACGTCGCAGAAAAGGGGCATTGTCTGGAGGATAGACCACCAACGCAGAAAATCAGTACCCACCGAATGATTCGCCGACGAACGAACCATCTGGAGCCATGATGAAATCGCCCGTAAGTGGCATGAATGACCTCAGACCACCATCGTCTGCTGATACCATCACGCGGATTTCACCATTCTTTTTGCTCTCCCACACGCGGATTTCACCATTCTTTTTGCTCTCCCAGAACACCTGGGTTTCCAGCTGATAAGCCTTGCCGTCTTCGCCCATCGCTGAAGTTGTGTCCGGGTGGCCAAGCAAGGCGACCAGCTCTTGATATGTGCATTGGGAGGCTCTTCAGCCGCTCATCGATGAGTGCATAGGCAATCTGGTGGTCCATAGGCAAACCTACTGTCGTCCTGCGTGCGGACCGCCGGGCTTCGCCCGGCTGGACGGACGAATGCGTCCGTCCCTACGTGTTTGTTCTTGGCGCCCTCATCCCCAACTCCTTCATCACCATCTGCAAGTCCTTCCAAGCCTCGCCCTTCTGTCGCGGATCGCGCAGCAGAAACGCCGGATGGTAGGTTACCGCCAGCTTGCATCCATCCCAGTTGGGATCGTTGCTCCGCACGCCGGCAGGTTTGAAATCATAAAAGCGCCCACGCAGTTGCATCATCGAAGCAGTCATCGCCAGCAGCGTCTTCGCCGCCACCGCTCCCAGCGCCACCACCACCTTCGGCTTGATGACCGCGATCTGCCGCATCAGAAACGGCGAGCAGGTCGCGCACTCGTCGCGCTCCGGCGTGCGATTGCCCGGCGGGCGGCACTTCACGATATTCGCGATATAAACCTGCCGCCGCTCGATGCCCATCGCCTTGATCATGTTGTTGAGCAGTTGCCCGGCGCGTCCCACGAAGGGCTCGCCCTGCGCGTCTTCATCGGCGCCCGGCCCTTCGCCCACAAACATCAGCTCGGCGGTTGGATTCCCAACGCCAAACACAATCTGCTTCCGTCCCTGCTTGTGGAGCACGCAGCGCGTACAGTCGCCCAAATCTTCGCGGATGATCTTCAGTGCCTTCACCGGATCGCTCTCACTCTGCTCCGGCTTCAGCGCGATCACCTCAAAGATATTTTCTTCAACAACGCGCGGAACCGCGACCGCCGTGGCTTTCCGTGGACTCATTTCTTCTCCTGGCTCAAGTGTGTGCTTGGAAACCGCGATTTCTGTTGCTTCCACTGCCACCGGCACTTCTTCCGCGCGGCCCGACTGGGGGCGCCGGTAAAAGTCATAAATTCCCATTTCGTTGTAAAAACGGATGCGCGCGGCTAGCGCCTGTCGAAGCTCAGGATCCAAGGTACGGGGCATGGCAGATAAGAATAACAAACCGTGTGGCGCGGACACTCTTGTCCGCGATAGTTGTCCGCGAAACTCGGGACGCGCGGACCTGCCTGCGGACGCCTACTTCAACTCAATCTCCACAATCTGACCCGCCGTCGTTCCTTCGTTGGCGAGGGAGTGCGTCACCTTGGCATCGACCCAGTGAACGTCTCCCGCCTTCACTTCGTGCGTGAACGACTTCCCTTCGGGATCGGTCATCTTCAGCACCAGCGGCGTAGCCGAAACAATCAGGTACGGACGCTCGTGGGTATGCATCGCGGAGGTCGCGCCCGGCGCTAGTGTCCACTTGTAAACCCGCGCGCTTGGATTCTCCGCTTCCACCTTCCCCGCAACTGGACTCGCAGACTTCGTCGGCCGCTGAAGCAGTTCCACGTCCAACACTTCAAAGGCGCCGTTGCCGGCGTTATGCACTTGGTGGGTGTAAGCCCCGTTCGACTCCGACGCCACGACGTCTCCAGGTTTCGTCGCCTCGGGCGCGCTTTCTGGCTCGCCAAGCTTTTGCTGGGTGATTGTGGCGTCCGACAAATGAACCGCCACGCGATCATGCAAGTGCGTGTGAAACAGCGTGCTTTCACCCGGCAGAAGCTTAACCCGCAGGACCATGACGGAATCATTCTTGAGCACAAGATGATGGTGCGGCTCCTCTTCTACGGGAACCGGCGATGGCTGCGCTGTTACGAGAGTGGATAACATGAACACCAAGGCTCCACACAAGCAGATTTTCACGGATTCTCCTAACGGACAGCCGCGCGACTGCGCTTTCGGAGCTTCACGACCTGGTCGAGCACGCGCTGCGCAACTTCCCACTTCGAGGTCTCGGGAACCTCGATCACTTCGCTCTGAGAGATGATCGTGACCGCGTTGCGGTCGGAATCGAAGCCAACGCCTGCGCGCGAAACGTCATTGACCACGATTGCGTCGAGCGACTTCGACGCCAGCTTCTTACGCGCGTTTTCCAGCACGTTCTCCGTCTCGGCGGCAAATCCCACGACCATCTGCGTCGTCTTCTGCCGCGCGACCTCAGCCAGAATATCCGCGGTCGGTTCCAGTTCCAGCGTCATCTCGCCTTTGCGCTTGATCTTCTGCCCCGCTGCCCGTTTCGGCCGGAAGTCCGCCACCGCAGCCGTCTTGATCACCACCGTGGCCTCGGGCAGGAATTTCAAGACCGCCGCCAGCATCTCTTCCGTCGTCTCGACTCGCGTCAGTTCGGCCGCGTCCGGAGCGGCAATCGCAACCGGCCCGCTGACCAGCAGCACGCGCGCTCCGCGTCGCAACGCGGCTTCTGCAATCGCATAACCCATGCGCCCGCTCGACCGGTTCGTCAAATACCGCACCGGATCGATCTTCTCCCGCGTCGGCCCCGCCGTCACCAGCACCGTCTCACCCGCGAGATCTTGCGCAGCGCCCAGCGCTTCCATCACCGCTGCCACAATTGTTTCGTTCTCGGCTAGCCGCCCCGCGCCGGTCATGCCACACGCCAAATAGCCTTGGCCCGGCTCCACAATGCGAACGCCGCGCTTACGCAAGATTTCCACATTCGCTTGCGTAGCCACGTGATTCCACATGTTCACGTTCATCGCGGGAGCCACCACCACCGGCGCGGTGGTCGCGAGATACAGAGTGCTCAGAAAGTCGTTCGCAATTCCCTGCGCGAAGCGCGCCAGCACATCGGCCGTTGCCGGAGCCACCACCAGCGCATCAATTGCCTGCGCGATCGCAATGTGCTCGATCGCCGACTCGACATTCGCCTGCTCGTCTCCCCCGGAGCCGAACATGCTGGTAATCACTTTTTCTCCGGAGAGGGCGGCGAACGTCAGCGGGCGAACGAACTCCTGCGCCGCCTGCGTCATCACGACTTGCACGCGAATGCCGCGGTCCTGCAAAAGGCGAACGATTTCCGCCGCCTTATAAGCTGCAATCCCACCGGACACGCCCAGCGCAATTTTCATAGGAGGAAGAAGACGGTTTCGCGATCCGACCCGCCCACAGCATTGATGCCGCAACTGGACGAGCGATTCAACCCCGCGTCAGTAGACATCGTAAATTCCGGTAGAGACGGGGTAAGCCCCGTCTCTACACGAACTCGGAGCGAGCGATGTCTACGCGTCTTCCGCGAACACTTTGTTCAGAGTTTCGGTCGCGGCCACGACCGGCAATTTCGGAGCCTCTGGAATCAGCCATTTCACCTTGCCGGCCTTGATTTCATCCTGCGCGATGCGGCAGGGTTTGCGCGATCCGGTATCGATCACCGGAGGCGCTCCGCCTTGCAGTTGCCGTGCCCGCCGCGCCGCCACCAGAATGTAGCGGTAGTTGCTGTCGAACCCTTCAATCAACTTCATACTTCTCTCCCCCGAAACTTCATGTGCCCTTTACCACCTGCGAAGCAAACGAAGCCAGAATCGGTTGCACCCGCTCCCGCGCCTGTTCCAACCGGCAAGCATGCGCGGTCTCCACGAATCGCTTTTCCTCTTCAGAAAGTTCCGCCCCGCTTTTATTCTTCAACCGTTCCGCCAGGACGATGTTCTTTAACAGGTCCGCCGATTGCTCGACGACCTTGTTCACTAATATATAGTCGTATTTTGAGTAATTCTCAATCTCTCGCCGGGCCGTGTCCAACCGGCGACGAATCACCGCCTCCGAATCCAGCCCCCGGTTCCGCAGCCGCCATTCCAGATTCTCCCGGTCAGGCGGAAGGATAAAGATGCTCACCGCCTCCGGCATTTTTTTCTTGACCTGACTCGCCCCCTGCACATCGATGTCCAGCACCAGGTCATTTCCGCGCGCTTCGGCCTCGCGCAGAAACCGCCCTGCCGTGCCGTAATACTCGCCGCGCACTTTCTCGTTTCCAAAAACTTCGGCGTGCTCCAGAAACTCATCGGCTGCGATCATGGCCTCGAATGTTCCCCGGGAAACAAAAAAATATTCCTTGCCGTTCTGTTCGCTGCCGCGCGGCGCCCGCGTCGTGTAGGAGATCGAGAAGTCCAGACGGGGAACCATCTTGAACAGCTCGTTCACCAGCGTGGACTTCCCCGAACCCGATGGAGCCGACACAATGTAGACGATGCTCATTCCAGATTCTGTACCTGCTCCCGTCGATTTCTCGATCTCCGACTTCATCAGCAAGCCCATCTCGGTAATCTTCAAAGCCTCGCCCGCCAGGCCCGAGGTCTTCGAAAGCAGCGTGTTCGCCTCGCGATTCATCTCCTGCAGCAGGAAGTCCATCTTCTTGCCCACCTCGCCACCCTGGTCGAGCAAACCCAGAAAATGTTTCACGTGCGCATTGAGCCGGACCAGTTCTTCCTGGATGTCGCTGCGATCCACCAGCACCGCCACTTCCTGCAGAATCCGTTCTTTGTCCACCTGCGTGCCGAGCAATTCCACCATGCGCGATTGCAGCCGCTCCGAGTAGCTGCGCAGAATGGTGCTGCGATGGGCTTCCACCCCCGCCGCGGCTTTTTCCAAATTCACCATGCGCGCCCGCAGCTCCGTGCTCGATGCTGCGGCCTTCTTCTTCGCGCATCTCATTCAGCCGGGAAAGCGCTTCTTCCACTCGCGCCATCACCGCCGTCTCCAGTTCCTCTCCCGATTTCTCGGCCCCGGAATCCATCGCGCCCGGCATCCGCAGAACCACATTGAGATCGGGCTCGCCCGCAATGGCAAAATCCTTGGCTGCTGCGCGGAACGCCTCCACATACCCGGCAATCAGTTGCCGGTTGATCGCGACCCCGTTTGTGCCCGAGCGATCCAGGTTCAGGATCACTTCCACGTGCCCCCGCGCCAGTTTGTCTTTCAGCATGCGGCGCAGCTTCATCTCCAGCGCGTCGGTATCGGATGGCAGTCGAAAGTGAAGATCGAGAAAACGATGATTCACCGATTTGAGTGACAACGCAAAGGCCAGCTGGGCATGGACCTGCCCTCGGACCTGCGCGAATCCCGTCATGGAGCGAAGTGGCATAAAGTTTGTCTCGAGTCACGTAGGGACAGCCGCCCTCGGCTGTCCAGCCGCGCAAAGCGCGGCAGCCATTCCGATAAATCAAAACCTTGGCGGACTTGCGCTCCGCCGGACAGCCGAGGGCGGCTGTCCCTACGTGTTTACGGCCTTCGGCGTGTCGGCTTCGGCAAACTGCAATTCGTAAAGCCGCCGGTACGTGCCCAACTTTTGCATCAATTCTTCATGCGCGCCAATATCGCTGATGGTTCCGTTTTCCAGCACCACGATGCGATCCGCGCGCCGCACCGTCGAGAGTCGGTGCGCAATCACAAACACCGTACGCCCAGTCATCAGATTTTGCAGTGCCGATTGCACCAGCGACTCGGACTCGCTGTCGAGCGCCGAGGTCGCCTCATCCAGAATCAGAATCGGCGCGTTTTTCAGGATCGCCCGCGCAATCGCGATGCGCTGCCGCTCCCCGCCCGAAAGCCGCACTCCGCGCTCCCCGATCATGGTGTTGTAGCCTTCCGGAAGTCCGGAAATAAAGTCATGCGCTCGCGCCGCCCGCGCCGCTTCTTCCACTTTCTTCTGCGACACATGCGGCTGGCCGTAGGCGATGTTGTTCCTCACCGTATCGTTGAACAACACCGTTTCCTGCGTGACAATTCCGATCTGCGATCGCAGCGACTCCAGTGTCACATCCCGCACATCGTTATCGTCAATCAGAATGCTTCCGCCGCTGACGTCAAAAAAGCGCGGGATCAGATGCACCAGCGTGCTCTTGCCCGCGCCGCTCGATCCCACCACCGCCAGCACTTCGCCCGCCTTCACTTCCAGATTGATATCGTGCAGCACAACCGGCGAGTCTTCGGCATTCTCATAGGAAAAGGAAACGTTCGCGAACCGGATCGCTCGCGCAAACTTCCCCATGCGCTTGGCTCCCGGCCTCTCGCGCACTTCGTCTTCCATATCCATGAAACGAAAAATTTCCGACGAGGCGCCTACCGCCTGCTGAAAATTATTGTTGAACATCGCGAACTTGCGCACCGGGTCGTACAGCTTGAAGACGGCGATGATAAACGTGAAAAAGGCCCCTTCCGTAAACCCGTGGTGGTTGATCTGGTCACGTCCCAGCAGAAGCAGCAGCGCAATCGCAACCGCGCCCAGAATGTCCATCAGCGGAGAACTGATGGCGAACGCCGCCACCTGGCGAAGATTCGCCCGGAACAGCCGTCGCGCGGCAACGCGGAAGCGCTCCACTTCCCACTTCTCCATGCCGAACGCTTTCACGATCCGGTTCCCCGTAATCGTTTCGTGCAGAATGTTTTGGATCTCGGCCAGTTTGTCCTGCCCGCCTCGCGTCGTGGTGCGCACTTGCCGCCCGATCTTTCTCGACGAATACAAAATCACGGGAAGAAAAAGCAGCAGCACCCAGGCCAGCTTCCCTCCCACCAGAACCACCACTGCCGCCGTGAAAATCAGCGTGAAAAACTGTTGCAGGAATTCCGCCAGCACGCTCGACATTGCGAATTGCACCTTCTCAATATCGTTGACGATGGTTGAGAGCAGCGTGCCCGTGGTGTGTTTCACGAAAAACGCGGACGAACTCCGCAGGATGGCGTTATACAAGTCATCCCGCAGGTCGGTGATCATCCCAAAACCCGCGTAGTTGACCAGATAGGTCCCGATGTAATCGAAGATCCCCTTCAATACCGTAGCGGCCACCAGCGCAAAGGCCACCACCGTCCACGGATTGTGAAAGTGCGACGGAACCAGTTGTTGGAGGTTCAGAAAGCGTTCGCTGCCCGGCAGCTTGAACAACTGGATGGTCTTTTCCTGGGAGCCGGGATTCAAGACGCGATCGAAGATCGGGCGGATGAGCAGGACCCGGCCTGCATCCAACAGCCCCACCATCGCCATCAGCGCCACCGAAGCCAGAAACGGCCACCAGTAAGGCAGAACGTAGCGCAAGAGGCGGGTCAGGGGATGGGGCTTTGCCGGTGTTCCTTCCCTCTTCGCGCCCGCCACTGTGGAGGTTGCCATGCGTGTAAGGCTCAATTCTACATGTGACTACCCGTAGAGACGCGGCTTGCCGCGTCTCCGCCGCGGAGGGAGAGACGGGGCAAGCCCCGTCTCTAGAAGGAAGAATGTCCAGACGCGCGCTTACTTCGGGCTGTCCCGATGCACCACCTTCACCTTGTGTCCCGCCTTCCGCAGCCGCTTGCTCACATCTTCGGCGATCATCACCGAGCGATGCTGCCCACCCGTGCATCCGAAGCTGATGGTCAGGTAGCTTTTGCCTTCGCGGATGTAGTGCGGCAGCAGGTAGATCAGCAGCTCCGAGATGCGGTTGATGAACTCCTGCGTCTGCGGGAACGACCGGATGTACTTGGCGACTCGGGGATGCCGTCCCGTAAGCCCACGAAACTCCGGCACAAAATGAGGATTAGGCAGAAAGCGCACATCGAAAACCAGGTCGGCATCTTCCGGCAAACCGTGTTTGTATCCAAAACTCACGCAGGAGACCAGAATCGTCTGCGGGCTTCCCGACTGTTCTTTGAACCGGTCCGTCAAGTGCGCCCGCAACTCATGAACATTGAACTTGGTAGTGTCGATGACCAGGTCGGCAATCTTGCGAATCGCCCGCAAATGCCGCCGTTCGGCCCCCAGCGATGCCCGCACCGTAGTACCCGTCCCCAGCGGATGCGGCCGCCGCGTCTCGCTGAAGCGCCGCAGCAACGCGGCATCGCTCGCTTCCAGATAGATTACCTTCGTCGGGATCGTCCGCTTCACCGACTTCAGCATCGCCGGCAGCTTCTCCAGTTGCCATCCCTCGCGCACATCCACGACCAGCGCCGTGCGCGGAATCTCTCCCGATTGAAGCGCCAGGTCGGCAAAGCGCGGAATCAGCTCGACGGGCAGATTATCCACGCAGTAGTAGCCAAGATCTTCGAAGGCCTTCAGCGCGGAAGCCTTCCCCGACCCGCTCATGCCGGTAATGACGACCAGTTCCGTTGCGGCGCGCGGTTCGCCCTTACGCCCTCGAACCAGCTTTCCCGGCGCGTGGGCGGCCTTGTTGAGTTTGCTGCGCAGTGGCATGCCGGAAATCTTAGCATTTCGCGGGGAATGGAGCCGAGAAGGTCGTCGCGGAGTCGCTCAGTATCGCGTCCTGGTTACCTGTCACCAATCGCCCCGAGGTACGAGCCGAATGCGGAGCGATTTGCCTCCGCTCGAAAGCCGCGCCCCATTATTGTTATGATTTACTCAAAATTGTGAGTAACGGGATTCGCGCTTCAATCCGCAGTGTTTCGTTTGTTCTTTGCCTCATCCCTGCCCTCACGCGCGGGGACTCGCCGCGTCCTGTCAGTGCACCCGGCCCGGTCACGACGGCGCCCGTCATCGTCGTCGGTTTCGTCGGCGGATTTGTCAGCCGCGATGACATGGTCCACGGCCCCGTCCAACTCGCTGCGCATTTGCGCCATGACTGCCCACCGGGCGTGCAGGTAGAGGTTTTTGAGAATCGTCGCCGGGAAGCAGCCCACGCGGAAATCACTCGATTGGTGGACGTCGACCGCAACGGTACCTTATCGGCCGAAGAGAAGAAGAACGCCCGCATCGTCCTCTACGGACACAGCTGGGGCGCTTCGGAGGCGGTCACCCTGGCGCGAGAACTGGGACGAGAGGGCATTCCGGTGTTGCTCACCGTTCAGGTGGATAGTGTCCCCAAGCCCGGCGAGAATGACAAGGACATTCCCGCCAACGTAGCCGAGGCCGCAAATTTCTATGAACTGGATGGCTTTCTGCACGGCCGACCCCAGATTCGCGCGGCCGATCCAACCCGCACCCACATCATCGGAAATTTCCGCATCGACTATAAAGCGAATCCCATCCGCTGCGATCAGTACCCCTGGTGGGACCGTTTCTTCACGAAGGCGCACACCGAAATGGAGTGCGATCCCAAGGTTTGGGCGCAGGTGGAATCCCTGATCCAGTCCCGCCTGCCCCAGCAGCAACGATGATGACGGTAACGGGAATTGAATGTCACGGGATTTACCGCCGCAAGAGGTTCTTCGCGATGAACAGCACGTTGGCCGGGCGTTCGGCCAGCCGCCGCATAAAGTAGGGATACCACTCGGTGCCGAAGGGGATGTAGACGCGCACGCCCCAGCCCTGTTTCACCAGCCCCTGCTGCAAGTCGCGCCGAATGCCGTGCAGCATTTGGAATTCAAAAGAGATCGGCGGAATGTTTTCCCGCGTAGCAAAAGCCTTGGCCTCTTTAATAATGGTTTCGTCGTGAGTGGCGAGGCCGTGATAGACGCCGCTTTTCATCAGCATCTTCATCAGCCTCACGTAGTTCGAGTCAACCTCGGATTTCTTCTGGAAGGCGATGTCCTCGGGCTCCTTGTATGCGCCTTTGCAGAGCCGTATGCGGATCCGCTCCGAGAGCAACTTCTCGACGTCGGCTTCGGCGCGCCGCATATACGACTGGATCACCGCCCCCACGCAATCCTCGTTTCCCGGAACCCGGTGGAGTTCGTGAACGAAGTCGAGGGTGCGCTGGGTGTAGGGCGATCCTTCCATATCGACACGAACAAAATTCTTGGGCGTCATGCTGGCCGCCTTCGCGACCAGTCCGCGCACGATGTCGTAGGCCATGGTCTCGTCCACATCGAGGCCCATGTGGGTGAGCTTGAGGCTGATGTTCGCGTTCAATTTGTTGGCGGCGATTTCGTCGAGCAGGTGGTGATAGAGCTGGGCGCTGGCGCGGGCTTCGTCGGCGTTGGTGACGTTTTCGCCCAGATTGTCGATGGAAACGCCGGCGCCCATTTGATTCATGGCGGCCGCGGCGCGGATGGCGTCCGACACTTCTGTCCCGGCGACAAAGCGCGCGGAAGTGCGCTGGCCCAAGCGCGAGCGTTCGGCGAGGCCGCGCAGAGAGCGGCTCTCCGACAGCGCAATGAAGATTGCCCTCAGCATGGTGCACCTGATTTTGGTGGATCGGATTTTCGCGGATTATGACTGCCAGAGGCGTGCGTTGGCATTACAGTATTTTTTACCACAAAGGGGCTGCCGACCGCAGTGCGGGGGAATCGTCACTTCTCGCCGGCTGTGCCTTCCAGTAGAGACGCGGCTTGCCGCGTCTCCCGCCGCAAAGGAGACGTGGCAAGTCCCGTCTCTACACGGGCTAAATCCAGCGACGCCAGCGGTCGTGTAGAATAACTTTCTTGTCTTTGTCTATGGACCTGTCCGCCATCCAGCAAGCCTTGCGCGAGCGCAACATTGACGCCTGGCTTTTCTACGATCATCACCATCGCGACCCGATCGCTTACCGCGTGCTCGGGCTGCCGGATGGGCTGATGGTCACGCGGCGCTGGTACTACCTGATCCCCGCCAAAGGCGAACCCGTCAAACTGGTTCACAAGATCGAGTCGGGACATCTGGATACCCTGCCCGGCACCAAGAAGCAGTACGCCGGATGGCAGGAACTGTTCGACGGCTTGAAGCGGATGCTGGCCCCGTACCGCGATGTGGCCATGCAGTTCTCGCCCAATAACTTTGTGTTCACGATCTCCATGGTGGACGCGGGCACGGCGGACATGATCCGGGGCCTCGGCAAGAATATTGTCAGCGCCGCCGACCTGATCGCGCTGTTTGAAGCGACGCTGACGGACGAGCAGATCCAGTCGCACTTTGCGGCGCGCGATGTGATTGACGCGGTCACCGCCGAGGCCTTCCGGGAAATTGGACGGCGCGTGCGCAACGGCGGCACGCACGAGCATGAAATCCAGCAATTTTTCATGGAAGCGTTCCAGCGCGAGAACATGGTCACGGACGATCCGCCGATTGTGGCCGTGAACGCCAACAGCGGAAACCCGCACTACGAGCCCAGCGCAAGCCGGCCCGTGCCGATCCGCGAAGGTGACCTGGTTTTGCTGGACGTGTGGGCGAAAAAGAATACGCCGGGCGCGATTTACTACGACATCACGTGGATGGGATTTGTGGGCAGGGCCCCGTCGGACCGGCAGCGCGAGCTTTTTGAGATTGTGAGTGGGGCGCGCGACATCGGCGTAAAGACGGTGCAGGACGCCGTCGCTGCCGCCCGGCCGATTGCGGGATGGGAAGTGGATCACGCGGTGCGCGGCCACATTCAGCAGGCAAAACATGGAGAGCACTTCATCCACCGCACCGGCCACTCGATTGCGACCGAGGTGCATGCGAATGGCGCGAACATGGACGATTTGGAAATCCACGACGAGCGGCGCATCCTGCCCAATTCCTGTTTCTCGATCGAGCCCGGCATCTACCTGCCCGAGTTCGGCGTGCGCTCGGAAGTGAATGTGCTGGTGCGGCCGGGACGGGCCGAGGTGACTGGTAAAATCCAACGAGAGATCGTGACCATCTGAATGGCCAAGCCGACAACAGATAAATCAACAAAAGCGAGGGAACCGGAGTACCCGCTCACGACCATGGCAGTGGTCGCGCCGATTGTGGGCTGGCTGATTCCCGGCGGCGGACACATCCTGCTGAAGCGCTATGGGCGCGGCATTCTGCTGCTGGTGTCGGTGGTAGCGATGTTTCTGATTGGCTTGGGCATGCAGGGGCGGATTTACAAGCCGAACGGCGGCGACATCCTCGACGTTCTGGGCTTTGTCGGCGACGTGGGCGCGGGAGCGCTCTACTTTCTGGCGCGCATCATGGATTGGGGCAACGTGATGGCCGCGAATGCCGCGGCGGATTATGGCAAAACGTTTCTGATCGTGGCCGGCCTGCTGAACTTCATCGCGGCTGCGGATGCGCATCACATAGCGCTGGGGAAGAAACCGTGAACATCAGCCTTTCGCACTTCTCGGCGGCAGTGGTGTTCGCGTTGTTCGCGTCGACGGTATTCGGCATCACGCAGCGCAATTCTGCGATCGAGCAGTTGAAGTACGGCCTCTACTGCTTCGCCCTGTTCGTCGGCGGAGTGTTTCTGGCGGGATGGGTAATGGCGCTGATACGGCGGTAGGAGCTTCGGCCATCAGTTTTTGAATTCCAAATACAATTTGCTACAAAACCCGGGTCAAGGGCAGTGGACCATTCTCATTTCGAGAGCAGATGCACGCCGCGTAACCACTGAGGAGCCAGAGTGACAAACCGGCGCGGCTTCGTTATTCGCCTATTAGCAGACCTGTTCGTTGCTTGCTTTGTTCCCCTTGTCTTCCTGGTCGCCTCCCGCAGCAATAATGACCCTTTGCGGATCGCGGCCCTCGGCGCTCAACTTCTGGCGGTGGGTGTGATGGCTTACCTGGAGCCCTCCGCAAAGAAGGCGTGGATTCACCCGTTCGTGATCTTGTCGCCCGAGCTTATCGTCCTGCCCGCCGCTGCTCTTACCTGCCGAGGCCATGGGTGCGCGGGGATGTTCGTCGTCGCGATTCTCGCTTACTTACTTGCCCTGCTATTGGTGGGACTGTCTTACGCCGTTCTCTATATCAGACGCAGAATCGCGCGATCCGGCGGAGCGTGAGATTGGCCCCTGGTCACTCTCATTGCAGAGTAGTTACGACCTGCTCATGCAGGACAAAGTCCCCCTCCACACGAACCGGAATTCTTCCTGGTGTTAGGGTTCGGCGGGCAGACCTTCGCCGGGGGCGAGCGGAAGACGAGACGCTCTATCGAGCAGGCCGCGTTCCTGCGGCGAGAACTCGTTCCTATATTCGTCGGAATTGATGAGCCGGTCGCGCTGTTCAGGCGTCAGGCCGCGCATATCGCGGATCGCCCGGTTGACGGCTTGACGCCGGTCCGGGGGCAACTGCCGGAACTGCTCAAAGAGCTGGCGCGCCTGCTGCTTCTGATTCGGCGTCAGGTGCTCCCAGGTTTCCATGCGGTTGAGCATGCGCTCCTGCTGCTGCGGAGGCAGGCTGGAAAAATGCTGCAACCTCTGCCGCAGTTGCGCTTGCTGCTGTGGGGGAAGCCTGCGGAACTGCGGATCGTTTTCGAGCGCGCGGCGCTGCTGCGCCGGCGGCAGATCCTTATAGCGGCGGAGCCAGTTTCCGGCGTGGCCGGGCTGGTTTTGCGGCGGATGGAATTGATTGGGACGGCTGGGGCTGGGGCGATTCTCTTTCTGAAAGCGGTGCCACTGCCCGTCCGCAGGTTGCGATTGCGGATGCGGCTGTGGCGGCCGTTGCGGTTGCCGCGGTTGCGGGGGCGGTTGCGGATACCGCGATTGGGCAAACATGGTGGGGACACAGAAGGACGTCAGCAGCAAAAGCGCCGCTAGACAGCTCGCAATTCTTTCCCGGCCCAACATCTTCGGTCCCCTATCCGCCCAGCTAATTACGGCTAACCTCTCCTCGTCGCCTCAACCCGCTGTCTCCTCAGCGGGAGACGCGGCAAGCCGCGTCTCTACAGCAGAATCCGGCTTACGGATTCGCGGTTACGTCGTCCTGCACCTGCAATTCGTCGAGCACGTCGAAATCGGCGTACAACTCGTCGTTTCTCTGCAGCGCCTGCAAGTCGCCGACCGCCGTTCCCGGCTGCACCGGCAGACTGAGCGATGGAGGCTGGGTCGGCATAGTTTCGGAAACGTAAATATACGACCGGCCGCCCATGCCAATACCAACGGCCAGCGCTCCGGCAAGCACTACGCCCGCCGCCGACATAGCCCACGCCGGACGCCGCAGCCAACCGAGCCATCCCGCGGCCGGGCGCGACATTTCTTCACGCAGACGCGCCTCGAAGCAGGTGTCGAAATACGGCGACGGTTCGGGCGCTTGCCATTCATCGAGCAGCGCCATGGTCTTCTGAAACTCCCGCAGATGGGCGGCACAGGCGGCACAGGATGCGATGTGGTTTTCGACCTCCGGCGTTGCCGCGCCCATGCCAGCGGAAGTCGTTATATCCGGCAACAGTTCGCGGATTTGATTGCAATTCATACTGCTTTCCTCTTACTTCCCAGAAACAAACTCTTTCAACTGTTCACGCAAGGTTTCATACGCGCGGTACAGCAACGATTTGGTGGCGGACTCGCTCAGCTTCAGCACGCCCGCAATCTGGCGGTAATCCATCTGCTGATACTTGTGCATGATGACCGCTATGCGCTGGCGCTCGGGCAGCGCGTTCACAACGCGGCGGATGGCCGCCAGCCGCTCCCGCTTCAAGATCTGCTCTTCCGCGCTGAGCGAATCGTCGGCCAGGTCGGGCGTGTTGCCCGTTTCCCGGTCCGGCTCGTCGAGGCGCAGGGTGTTTTCCGGACGCTCGTGCCGCGTATCGCGCGCGAAGTTGACCGCCAGATTAGTCGCGATGCGATACAGCCAGGTTGTAAACTTCGCGCTCGGCTCGTAGCTGCTGCGCGACCGGTACACCCTCAGAAATACTTCCTGCGCCAACTCCTCCGCCGTCGACGGATTGTGGCACATGCGGTACATAAAGCCCACCATCGGCCGGCGATACTTCTCGACCAGGTAAGCGAAGGCGGATTCGTCGCCCGTCTTCACCCGCAGCATCGCGTCGACGTCGGAAACGGCGGCGTCTGCGGCGGCGTCCGTGCTAACGACGGAATTTGCCCTCGTAGCGGGCGCAGACGAACGCGTTCCCGCAAGGTTCAGCAGCCCGCGATCCAATGTGCGGCGATCAATGGCCACGCTGCTCACACTGGTAGAAACCCCATTTGGGAGAGAAAGTTGCGCCTCCTCGGACGCGGGCGGCGGCGCGGAAGTGTTTTCCCGTGAATCAGTTACGGGTCGGGGGTCGGGAATGTCGGAAGCGGCCATGGAAGGGCGACAGTAAAGAGGCTATCGGGAGCGGCGCAGGCGGTCAAGAGGCGGGGCAGATGCCGGATTCCGGGAAGAAATCAAGGCGGAAATATGATTGGTGGGCGCTGTAGGATTTGAACCTACGACTTCCACCGTGTGAGGATGGCACTCTACCGCTGAGTTAAGCGCCCAGTCGAATGCGGTTTTGTTATTGTAACAAATCGAGCCCACCCTTCGGCATCGAGCCCTGCCCGTTTGTCGTGCTCGGCTACTTTGCAGGCCGAGACCGGAAGTAATCTGGTGTTTCCTACGCGAAGGCGAAAAAATCTTCCTAGTGGAGGGATCCGACGCGGGTTGCAGAACCTCCTTATGGCAAGGACTTAGGAGGTTTGGCAGTCGCGCTGCTCTATTCTCTTATTTGCCGCCAGGGGCAGCCCCACCGGGCTGCTGGTCATCAAAGTTGAAAATGCCTGCTTTCGCAAATCCAAATCCGTTGCCCGCGCTCACCAGACGCCCCTGGAGACTTGGGAGGCTGTGCGCCATCCTGTTCTTCTGCCTCTGCAACATTTCGCGTGCCCATGCTGGAGCGACGTTATTTCTGGAAGAGCCCTACAGTTACGATGGCACTTTCGCCGGCACCGGTCACGTGGCGGTGTATCTGAGCAATGTTTGTTCTGTGTCCCCGGTAATTCTGCGGCGGTGTGCCGAGGGCGAATCCGGTGTGGTCCTGAGCCGGTACGACGGCATCGCGGGATACGATTGGATTGCGGTCCCTCTCATTCCCTACCTCTACGCGGTGGACCGGCCGGAAGCCATCCCGCTCTTCGCCGACGCCAAGCTGGTGGCTTTCCTTCGAGATCAATATCGCCGCGACTACCTGGAAGCGCTTGTCCCCGATCGCCCCGACGGTGGAACCCCCGAGGGAAACTGGTATGAAATGATTGGGTCATCGTATGACCGGACAATTTATGGATTCGAGATTGAGACCAGTCCGGACCAAGACGCCCTGCTGATCGAGAAGCTCAACCGCCAGCCCAACCGCCAGCGCTATAACTTCGTCGAAAGAAACTGCGCCGACTTTGTGCGCGAGGTCCTCGATTTCTATTACCCGCACGCACTGCATCGCAGTCTGATAGGCGATCTTGGCGTTACGACTCCAAAACAAAGCGCGAAGATGATGGCGAGATACAGCCACCACCATCCTGAGTTACAGAGCTCGAATTACCTGATCCCGCAGGTGCCGGGAACCATCCGGCGCAGCAAGCCCATCCACGGAGTATTGGAATCGGTAATGGCGGCCAAGAAATACATGGTGCCCCTGGTCGTACTGAATCCCTACCTCGGTGGACGGATTGCTGGTCGAGTATTTTGGTCATCGACGCTTCGACCCGGCACGAAACTCGCTGATCTCTAGTCTTGATTCCGGCCCTGAGTTGGATGCGCCCATGACCCGCGATGACCGTCTTCGCTACCAGAGTCGAATGGACGAACTGAGCCAAACCCGTCCCGCGATTGACGGCGTGAAAGAAGGAGAAAACAAGGAAGTAAAAACCTGGGAGCGCATGCAAGCGGGCGCCCAGCCTGGACTCGACGTTCTCCGCCAACCCATCCTGCAGATGCGCGTAGGCGAGGAATTGGCTCAAGTGGGCCTTTCGCGAGCCAATATCTTGAGTGCTTCGGAGCCGCCGGAATTAGCCGCGAGACTTGTGGAGGCGCGACTCCGCCAGGAATTGCGGCCCACCATGGCCCGCAAGGCTTCTCGCAGCAACGTGGAAAAAGATCTGGCGTTGTTCCAGCAACTGCTCTCGCATCAGCCAAGAGAGGTTGCGGTCACACCGGCCTCCCTCAACGCCAGCCGCACGCCCGCTGTGGCTGGCTTGCAGTAGCCTTTTTTTTCGAGGTGCCGTAGCCGCGGAGCGGCGTAAGAATGCAGCCCACGGCGCAAGCCGTGGGGAAAGCGGGAAACCAACAAGCCCCAAAGGGGCGAAAGAGGACACAATCGTGGAACCGCTCTAAAACCCGCGCCTTCATTGGCTCCAGTCGAGCTCAACCTTCATCCGAGAATTCCCATCTTTTTCCCCACGCGCTCCAGCACTTCGAGCGCCCGCTGCAGTTCTTCCTTGGTGTGCGTGGCGGTCATGATGGTGCGCACCCGCGCTTTGCCTTCGGGCACGGTGGGGAAAGCAATGCCGGTTCCGAGCACTCCTTCTTTGAAAAGCTCGCGGGAAAATTCCATGGTCAGCCGGCCGTCGCCGATGATGATGGGCGTGATCGGGGTTTCGCTGGCGGGAGTCGTCTGGCCTCCGATGTTGAAGCCGAGCAGGCCGAGTTCCTTTTTCCAGAAACGCGTGTTGGCCCAGAGCTGCTCCATCCACTGCGGCTCGGTTTCCAGAACATGGAAAGCCGCGATGCAGGTGGCCGCAACCGACGGCGGATGCGACGTCGAAAACAGAAACGGCCGCGCGCGGTGATAAAGATAATCGATCAAATCGCGCGTGCCGCAGACGTAGCCGCCGAGAGCGCCGATTGCCTTCGACAACGTGCCCACCTGAATGTCAACCCGCCCGTGCATCGAAAAATGATCGACGGTGCCGCGTCCCTGGCGGCCAAGGACGCCGGAAGAGTGCGCGTCGTCGATCATCATGATCGCGCCGTACTTTTCAGCCGCTTCACACAGGCCAGGCAGTGGGCCGATGTCGCCATCCATCGAGAAGACGCCGTCGGTGATCAGCAGCTTCTTGCCGGGCTGGTTCTTCACGCTGGCTAATTGCTCCTCGGCGTGGGCCACGTCTTTGTGGCGGAAGACGAGAATTTTCGCACGGGAAAGGCGGCAGCCATCGATGATCGAGGCGTGATTGAGTTCGTCGGAGATGATGAAGTCGTCTTTGCCGAGAAACGCCGAAACCGTTCCCGCGTTCGCCGTGAATCCCGACTGGAACACCACGCAGGCTTCGACGTTCTTGAAGCGCGCGATTTTTTCTTCCAGTTCCATGTGAATCTTCATCGTGCCCGCGATGGTGCGCACGGCGCCCGACCCTACTCCGTACCTGCGCGTGGCTTCAAGCGCCGCTTCGCGCAGTTTGGGATGCGTCGTGAACCCGAGGTAATTGTTCGAAGCAAGGTTGATGACTCGCTTGCCGTCGAAAGTGCAGACCGGCGCCTGCTCGTCCTCCAGCACGCGCAGCTTGAAGTGCGTGCCCTTGGCCTTGAGTTCGTCGAGTTGATCGGTAAGGAAAGCGAGCGGATTGGTGCGGGTAGCAGTGGCCATGAGAAACCTCGCCAATTGTTCTTCGCAACTCTACGCGACGAGCGCGAACGTTTAGTTTACAACTCGTCCGCGGAATGCGGTGGTGCGATCCGCGTCATGATTTCACGACAGGCCCCATCCCTGTTAGCATCTTCTCGATTCACAGAGGAACCTTGCTGATCTTCCTGCGGACATCGCTGCTGATCTTGGTTAGCGTCTATGCACTCGTATTGATCATCGCAATCTTTTCTTCCGAGCAGCTGATTTTCCAACCCCAACCACCCGGATATCGCGATAGCGCTGCGATTTTGAAGCTGACTAGTTTTGACGGTGCAAAGATCTCTGCAATATATCTTCCGAATCCCGCTGCGACCTTTACTGTTCTCTTCAGCCATGGCAACGCCGAAGACGTCGGATACGTCGCTCCGCTACTGGAGCACATCCGGGGCGCCGGCTTCTCCGTCTTTGCGTATGACTACCAGGGATACGGAACAAGCGAGGGCAAGCCCACCGAGGCACACACCTACGATGATGAGGAAGCGGCGTATAACTATTTGACGCAAACCATGCGTATCCAGCCGAACCGGATCATCGCCTTCGGGCGTTCGGTGGGCACCGGCCCGGCAGTTGATCTCGCATCTCGCCGTCCCGTTGCAGGACTCATTTTGCAAAGCCCGTTCCTGAGTGCGTTTCGAGTAATAACCAGAATCCCAGTTCTACCTTTCAATCGATTCAACAATCTGCGAAAGATCAGGAAGGTCCACTGTCCCGTTCTGGTCATTCACGGGACCGAGGACACGGTCATAAATGTCGCCCATGGCAAAGAGCTTTTTGCTGCCGCAAATGAGCCGAAACAGGCCTTTTGGGTAGATGGTGCGAACCACAACGACGTAGAACTCGTTGCTGGTCCCCAATATGTCGACGCGTTGACGGCATTCGTGAACCTCACTTCCCAGCATCAGCCCGGCACCGGACCGCAAAAGCACTGATCTATGAATTAAGTATCTCGTTTCTTCGGCTGTCCGAGTGCCGCAATCGTCCCCTTCGTCGCCCGCAAATAATCCTCAGGCGCAATCAAAATCTGCAAACCCCGAACCCCCGCCGAAATGGAAACGACGTCGAACAGCTCGATGGTCTCGTCCACGTAGACGGGAAAGTCGCGCTTGGCCGCCAGCGCCGTCACGCCGCCGCGAATGTAGCCGGTAAGCGCCTGCAGTTCTTTCACCGGGACGAGTTGAATTTTTCTTTCTCCCGCCGCCGCCGCCAGCGCCTTCAAGTTGAGTTCCTGATCGCCGGGGATCACCGCCACGACGATTCCGTTGCGGTCGCCGCGCGCCACCAACGTCTTGAAAACCTGCTCGGGCGGCAAACCGATCTTGGCGGCAACCGTTTCCGCGGCCAGATCGTTGGGATCGACCTCGTACTCGCGCAGCTCGTAGTGGATTCCCAGCTGATCGAGCAACCGCGCCGCATTGGTCTTAGAAATCGACTCCTTCGCCATAACTGATTGAATTATAAATACTTTACAAGTAAGTCCTTATTTCTCAAAGACCTGGCAAATAAATACTGCTAAGTCTTTGATTCCAAAAGACCGCGACCAGGGGGCCTTCCAAATGTCAGTTTCAAAGTCCGTTCCGGCAGTTCCCAAACCCGTAATCGTGCAAGAATTGGAACCGCAATCAACTTCTTCTCGGAGGCTTCTGTGCGTCTTCTGCTGCATTGGGTTCTAAGCGCTGTCGCGGTTTGGATTGTCGCCCACCTCGTCCCGGGCATCAGCGTCAGTGGACCGAAGGCCGCGCTGATTGCGGCTGCGGTCATCGGGCTAGTCAACGCAACGATCGGGCTGTTGCTCAAGATACTCACTTTTCCACTGACGATCTTAACGCTTGGCCTGTTCTGGTTCGTGATCAACGCGCTCATGCTGGAACTGGCGGCATGGCTGGTGCAGGGATTCGCGGTGCGGAACTTCTTCGCGGCGTTCATCGGCGCCATCGTACTGAGCATCGTGAGTTCGGTGTTGCAGTGGCTGTTCATGCCGAAACGCAACCGGAGCTAAGACCGCTGTTAATTTGCCGAGCGTAACTCGGCGAACACACGCTGCACCTGCTGTTCGGTGGCATCGAGCGATCCCGAGTTATCGATTACGAAATCGGCAACTTTGATTTTCTCTTCGTCGGGAATTTGCGCGGCCATCCGCCGAGTTACTTCGGCGCGGGCAGCGTCTTCGGAAATTCCGAGGCGGCGAGCGTAGCGCAGAATGCGCTGTTCGGGCTGGCAGGTCACGACGATTAAACGGTCGAAGCGGACGGCGGCTCCGGCTTCGAGAATGAGGGCGGCTTCGACGATGGCGATGGCCTTCGGATCGCGTTGGCCGATTTCCTCCATCCACTCGTTTTGGTGGGCGACGACGGCGGGATGCACAATTTGGTTGAGTTCCTTAACGCGCGCAGGCGCCCCAAACGCGGCTTCGGCGAGCCGTGGACGGTTGATGCTTCGGTCGGGATTCAGGATTTCGCGGCCGAACCGCCGGACGACTTCCTCATAGACCGCGTGGCCGGGCTGCATAAGCCAGTGCGCGACCGCATCGGCCTGCAGCAGGTGCGCGCCGAGTTTTAGAAACATCTCGCCGACAACGGATTTGCCGCTCGCAATGCCACCGGTAAGGCCGAGTTTTAGCAATCGGTGCTCACGTTCTTGATAAAGATTCCCGTAGAGACGCGGCTTGCCGCGTCTCCTTCGACCGGGCAAGCAAAGATGGCGCAAACGGAGACGGGGCAAGCCCCGTCTCTACAGGGAAATTCCGCGCCGCAGCATGGCGGCTTTTACGGTGTTGGCCATCAGCAGCGCGATGGTTAGCGGGCCTACGCCTCCGGGAACGGGCGTGATGGCTCCGGCAATTTCGGCTGCCTCGGGGTGAACATCGCCCACCAAAGTCGAGCCTTTGGCCAGAAAAGTTTCCTCGCGTTTTTTGTTGCCTGCGAACAAGCGATCGAATTCTCCCCGGTCCGTGATCCGGTTGATGCCGACGTCGATCACAGTGGCCCCGGGCTTCACGTAGTCGCGGGTGACCATGCCGGCGCGGCCGATCGCCGCTACCAGAATATCGGCGCGGCGGCAAACTCCGGGCAGGTCGCGCGTTTTCGAGTGGCAGACGGTGACGGTGGCGTTTTGATTCAGCAGCAGCATGGCAACGGGCTTGCCCACAATGTCGCTGCGTCCGACGACCACGGCTTCCTGGCCGGCGACCGGAATCGCGCTGCGCCGCAGAATTTCCATGACACCGGCCGGCGTGCAGGGCACCAAACCCGGTCGCTGCGTGGAGAGGTAGCCCACGTTCATGGGATGGAATCCATCCACGTCTTTCGCGGGATCGACCGCCAGCAGAACCTTCTTGGCATCGACGTGCGCGGGCAGCGGCAACTGCACCAGGATGCCGTCGATTTCGTCGCGGCGGTTCAGTTCCGCGATCAGGGCGAGCAGATATTCGGTGGTCGCGCTTTCCGGGGGCGTGTGCTGTTCGCTGTAGAGGCCAACTTCGCCGCAGCTCTTCACCTTGCCGCGAACGTAGACCTCGGATGCGGGGTTGTGCCCAACCAGCACCACGGCGAGCCCGGGACGCACGCCCGATAATGCCAGGGCTTTTGCCTGGGCGGTGACTTCCGCGCGAATTTCAGCGGCTATTTTGGTACCGTCGAGAATCCTGGCTGCCATCCCACCTCGCTGCGTCGTTCCGTGAATGGAAAGGCGATTCTATCGCATCGCTATACCGAACCCGAACTTCACCACGGAGGCGGCCTTCGGCTACGCTCAGGGCAGGCTCCGTCACGGAGAAGATCGAGTTCATGATCTTGTACCGCAAAAGCAACGACGGCTCCACAGCGCTCCCCTGAAAAGCCTCCCTCCGAATCTCCGTGCCTCCGTGGTAGGTGTTGCTCGGAACCTGCGTCCGCTCCGCTGTACAATGGACCTGCCATGATTTCCCAGGATCTGCTCGACATGCTGGTCTGCCCGGTTTGCAAGAAGCCGGTGGTCCTGAACGCGAACGGGGATGGTCTGAAATGCGGCGAATGCCGCCGTGTGTACCCCATTCAGGACGACATCCCGATCATGCTGGTGGACGCCGCAAGTATCAAAGACTAACGCGGTCTGAAACCGCAGCCGGCAGAGCACCCGCCAAAGTACAAAGTTCGGTTTCCTCCCGTCTCGAAACGACATTTAGTGTCAATTTGTGTCAATCCGGCAACGGCGACGTTTCCACGTTTCCCAGCCGCCTGCCGATGATATCCCCGCAACCTTTTGCAAACTCTTGGGTTCTAGCAAGTAGGGGTTCCAGGAAACTGACTCTAGTGATGTACCAAAGTTACGGCATTACGATTGCAGCAACGAAATAGGCTGCCGATGAATCAAATGGGAGCAACGGTGGGGAGGTCGAATATGAGAATAGCCGTGAAAGAAAGGTTTACGGTGACGGAACTGTGCGCCCTCCGTAACGACCTGATCGAGGGCGGCATGGTAGATTCTCGCGAAGCAGCCGAACTGCTGCAGGTTTTCCTGGCAGGGCGTGGCTATGGGGTTTCGCAGACAGCGGCCATGGACGCGGCCGGGCGAGTGGAAATGGCGGGCTGTTCCCTGCCGGTGCTGGAGCGTGAACTGGAGGGGCTGGCGCTGGTGATGTGAAGTTCCGCGCATCGATTCAGAGGTATTGCGCATCCAATAAAGCAATCAAGCGAGGTTAACGGGAAACTGATCTAGCTCAACTCAGCGATCGACAGTTTCTCAGTACGAAGAGCCGGGCACAATCGCCCGGCCTTTTGTATTTCTGGGGCGCTTCTTCCACGGCGGTCGAAACGTTATCCCGCGAATTTCAAGGTGAGGAGTGGAGCGACGGCGGTAACAATCCGCGGTCACGGTACTAGAGATTCTCAACTGCGCTCTGCAGGGCGCGCGCGATTTCCTCGGGGTCGGTTTCTGGGGCAAACTGCACGGGTTTGCCGATGCGCACTTGGATCTTTCCGGGCGCCGCAAACTTCTTCCCGGCGTTCTTGACCTCAAACAAGCCATCAATGCGCATCGGTAGGATGGGGATGCGCAGATTGTTGGCGAGCAGGCCGACTCCGGTGCGGAAGGGGCAGAGCTTGCCGTCTTGGGTGTGCTTTCCCTCGGGAAAGACAAGCACGCTGTAGCCGCGATCGACGGCCGCTCCGGCGTAGGCGAAGCTCTTGCGGAAGCCGGACTGGCGCGGCAGTGGGAACAGGTTCAACAAGACAACCCCGAGCGTCCATTGCATGCGGTCGTAGATTCGTTTGAACCAGACGCGATCCGAAGCGGGTGAGCGCAACCGTTCGAGCGCCTCGCCGCCGGTTGCAGTCGCCAGCTTGTGGCGGAGGCGCGCGGGTAGCGCCGTCTGGATGAAGCCGACATCCACATCGGCAACGTGGTTGGAGACGACCAGCAGCGGCCCGCGAACGCCGCGCAGGTTCTCGCGTCCGGTCAAGCGGGGCCATCCCAGAAGAAACACCGCGGGTCGCGCCAGCAGATAGTGCGCCGCCAAGCGCAGCCACGTCGTTGGCCAGAGAAGGGTCCATCGGGGATAGTGAAAAGCCGAAGAGTGAAGAGGCGGTGAGTGCAAACCGCGACGCTGAGATGCGGAATCTTGCAGGGTGGGGCGAGCGCCTCGTTCGCCCCGCAACAGCTTTTCCAGGTCGCCGACGGTCGCTGCGTTGGCGAAATTCGTTTCGTTCAGGTCGACCTGGTAACGGTCTTCGAGGGCACTGAGCAGTTCGACTCGCTCCAGCGAACTCAACCCCAGGCCGCTTTCGAGATTTGCGTCCGGCATCAGGGTTTGCGCAGCACGGCCGGTGATTCGCGTCAGTAGGTCGGCGAGGGGGCTGGCGGCGTTGGTGGGCGCTTGTCCTCGGAGACCTGCCTCCACGGCATCGCGAATCACGTTGCGGCGCGGTTTTTGGGTGGAACTGCGGGGGAAATCTTCCTCAGGCCAGACGAACCAAGTGCGCATGCGCTGATACTCGGCGAGGGTTTCGTTGGCGCGGGAGACGGGGCGAGCCCCGTCTCTACTGTAGGAATCGCGCAGGATCAAGACGGCGCAGGGTTCGGCATTTCCGCCGCGTTCAAGCCCTACAACCACGCAATCCTTAACTTCTTCTTGCTGCCGCAGTGCCGCTTCGAGATCCTCGGGATAGATGTTCATGCCGGCGGGCGTGACGATCACTTCTTTTTTGCGGCCTCTGAAAAAAAGATTGCCCTGCTCATCGAGCGCGCCCAGGTCGCCGGTGCGGTACCAGCCTTCTTCTCCGGTAACAGGTTGCAATTCGCGCCCGTTCCAGTAGCCGCTGGCGACGCCGCTGCCTCGCACCAGAATTTCTCCGTCGTCCGCCAGCTTAATTTCGCGCCCGGGCAGCACTTTGCCGATCGATCCGCGGCTGGTGTGGAAGGGATGGTTCAAGCTGATCAGCGAAGTGGTTTCGGTCAAGCCGTAGCCTTGGACCACGGCATATCCCAGGCGATGCCAGAATTCCTCAGTCTCGCGATCGAGGGCGGCGCCGCCGCTGATCATGGCCAAGAACTTCCATCCGAACTGGCGGCGGAGGTCGCGGAAGGTCCACCAGCGTCGCAGAAAATGCTGGCTCTTGGCGGCATGGAAGCGCGCGACAAAATTCTCGCGGGCGCCAGTGGCATCGAGATCGCGTTCGACCTTCTGCTTCAGCGACTCGATCATGCGCGGGACGGCCACCAGCACTGAAACCCGCTCGCGACGGATCGTCGCCATGACTTCCGTTGGGTTGAACGTGTTTTCGAACACCACCGTGCCGCCCAGCAGCGGGGGAAGAAAAATTCCCAGGAACTGGCCAAAAACGTGGCTGAGCGGCAGCAGGTTCAGGAAGCGAATCGGATGCACCAGCCGTTCGTACTTCAGATATTTCCTGATCTCGGTTTCGATCGGGGCCAGGTTGCCGACCACGTTGGCGTGCGTGAGCACGACTCCCTTGGGCTCGGCCGTGGTGCCGGAGGTGAAAACGATTTCGAGCGGATCGGAAGACTGAATCTGGACGGGACGAAAACGTTCGGCCGGACGTTCCGCGACGGCGGCCGCAAGATCGGCCGGGTCGATGGTTGCGATGCCCTGGGTGTGCTCGACGCTCGTTTTCTCGAACAGCGAGGCGCGCGCGCGCGGACATAGCACCAATCTTGTTCGCACCTGCGCGCTAATCCGACACGCAAAATCAGGGCTGGCGGCGTCATCGATGGGGACGGCAATGACCCCGCAAAGCGCGCATCCGAGGAACGCCGCAACCCACTCGGCACAGTTCGGACTCCACAGGAGCACCGCATCCCCCTTGCCGATGTTGCGTGCCTCGAGCTCGTGGGCAAACTGATACGCCATTCCGGCAACGCGCTGGTAGCTCCAACGCTCGTGCCGGTATCCTCGCGGAAACACGTAGGCGCAGGCGTCATCCTTGCCCCAGCGTTCGAAATCGTCGAGCGAATCCAGCACACTT
Organism: uncultured Acidobacteriaceae bacterium; assembly: GCA_963767605.1. Taxonomy (GTDB): domain Bacteria; phylum Acidobacteriota; class Terriglobia; order Terriglobales; family Acidobacteriaceae; genus Acidiflorens. The sequence goes on from CAVYEP010000015.1 coordinate 90,918, forward strand.
GCCCGCACACCCTGTTTAGTAGCACAATTTCCGGAACTTTACAGGTTGTAATTGTTACAGAATCGAAACTGTACGGGATGACTGACGCTTGCTGGCGCAGCGTGGGACTGGATGATCAGGTTGCCGAACAACTCGGGTTGCGCGCGGCCAGGCCCCTCAGCGGCTAAAGCCGATGCTGAGAACAGGCCTTTTATCGCGGCGCTGAAGCACTGCGCCACCCCCAATCTCGTCATCGTACTGGCGATGTGCGGCCTGATCTCGTGCCAGCCGCCGCCGGCCACAAATGGCGCGAACCGGGCGACGTCTTCCGCGATCGCCGAACGGGCCGAAGTCCACCCGGCCGGTACCGTCCGCGACCTCAGCCAGGACGAAACCGCCGGTGGACACATTCTGCGCAAGCATGTGGGACAGACCGACGAGCAACTGCGCCAGCGCCTGGCCCGGGAACCTCGCATCACCGGCGCCTCCACCTACACCGACCGCGCGGCGGCTGAGCAGGCCGTGGGCGCGGCGATCGCGGCATCGCAGGACCGGATCCAGCGCTGGCTCGGCCGCTCGGGTGGACATCCGAACCTGGTGCTGGACTACGACAGCGCGAGTCCGATCGGGCGGACTATGAACCGCAATCGAGGCGAGAGCCAGTCGCGACCGTGCGCGCACGCGCTGGTCGTACTAAAATACTCCGGTCCCGGCCAGTACTACGTTTTGACTTCTTATCCGGAGTGCCGCTGATGAGCCCGAAACCGGAAATCACCGCCGCCAACTTTCCTGCCCTGCATACGTTTTTGCGGGGCTACTTCCATGAGGACGTCGCCGACGAGTACGGAACTCCCGCGGAGGCAGCCGATCAGTTTTGCGAGGACGCGGAAACCGACGAGCGCATTCCCGTGGCGCGGGAGTGGCAGCAGGTCGCGGAACTGACCCATGCCCAGCCTGCCGCTCTCAATGCGGCATTAAAGAAACTGGGCAGTGCGATTCAGTTAAATGAAGCGGAGATTCCGCAAGTGGCGGCGATCTTCGCGCGTTGCCTGGCGGTGAAATCGCATCGGCGGGTGGCCAACGAATAACGGACGTGAAGGGCGTCGTATCAAGGGCCTCGTATCAGTGGCGTCGTATCAGGGTATCGCTTTAGCGATACCGATAGTTCTTGAAATGAACGCCCCTTCAGGGGCTGCTTACCCAGCTCCCAGTTCTCATTTCTCAGAAAAACCCCACACAGTCATTGTTGCCACCGTTCGGGGCGGTGTATCAACGGACGGTGCGGGGTTGGTTTTGGTTTTACTGAGAACTGAGAACTGAAAACTGGGAACTCCCTCCCCGCACTATAATTCCCCAGTTATGTCCACTCCCGCCATTGAGAAGAAAATCGACGCTCTGCGCGAGAAGATCCGGCATCACGAGTATCGCTATTACGTGCTGGACTCGCCAGAAATTTCGGACGTCGAGTTCGACGCGCTGATGAACGAGCTCAAACGGCTCGAAGCCGACCATCCGAAGCTGATTACGCCCGACTCGCCGACGCAACGCGTGGGAGGCAAGCCGCGCGAGGGATTCGTGAAGGCGAAACATTCTTCGCCGATGCTCTCGCTCGACAACGCTTACAGCGAAGAGGAGTTGCGCGACTGGGAACGGCGCGTACATGAGCTGAGCGGACGAACCGACATCGAGTACATGTGCGAGTTGAAACTGGATGGAATGTCGCTAGCGCTCGTCTACACGGATGGCCGTTTGGAGCGCGGCATCACGCGCGGAGACGGCAGCGTCGGCGAAGACGTCACTTTAAATGTCCGGACGGTGCGCTCGGTTCCGTTGTCGGTTGCGAAGGACGAGTTGAAGAAGGCTGGGATTCCCGCGGATTTCGAGGTGCGAGGCGAAATGCTGATGCCGCTTGCCGCCTTCCGCAAACTGAATGAAGAGCGCGAGCGGCAAGGCCTGGCGGTGTTCGCAAATCCGCGCAACTTTACCGCCGGGACGGTGCGGCAGCTCGAGCCCTCGATTACCGCGCAGCGCCGAATGGACTACTTTGCGTACATGCTGTTGAAAGACGGGCGAACTTATTTCGACCGTCAATCGAAAGCGATGGATGCGATGGAACTGGCAGGGTTCAAGGTGAATCCGAATCGCAAGCTGGCGAAGAATCTGGCGGAAGTCTGGAAATTTATTCAGAGCTGGGAGGGGAAGCGCGAATCGCTGCCCTACGAAATCGACGGAATCGTCATCAAGGTGGACCGGACGGCGTGGCAACAGGAACTGGGCTTCACCGGGAAGGCTCCGCGATGGGCGATTGCCTATAAGTACGCGGCGCGCGGGGCCGTGACGCAGATCGAAAATATCGTTCCCCAGGTTGGCCGAACAGGAAAGCTGACCCCGGTGGCGTGGCTGAAGCCGGTTCCGATTGGGGGCACAACGGTTTCGCGCGCCACACTGCACAACATGGATGAGATCGAGCGCCTGGGAGTAAAGATCGGCGACTGGGTCGAGGTGGAACGCGGCGGCGATGTGATTCCGAAAGTGGTGAAGGTGGTCGAGGATGATAAAGACCATCCTCGCGGCAACAAGCAGTTCGAAATGCCCGAGCATTGTCCGGTGTGCGGTGGCAACGTGGTGCGCACGCCGGGCGAGGCGGACCATCGCTGCGTAAACGCCAACTGTCCGGCGAAGTTGCAGGGGACGATTCTGCATTTTGCTTCGCGTCACGTGATGGATATCGACGGACTGGGCGAAGTGCTGGTGAATCAGCTTACCGAGCGCGGCCTGGTTAAGAATGTTGCCGACCTCTACCGGCTGACGAAAGACGATCTGCTGCAACTGGAGCGCATGGGCGAGAAGTCGGCGGAGAACGTGCTGGCGGAGATCGAGGCGTCAAAGAAGCTGCCGCTCGAGCGCGTGATTTACGGGCTGGGGATACGGTTTGTGGGCGAGCGCACGGCGCAGTTTCTGGCAGAGCACTTTGGATCGCTCGACGCGATCATGAAGGCGAGTGCGGAAGAACTGGAGGAAGTGAACGAAGTCGGGCCGCGGATCGCGGAGAGCATCGTGGAGTTTTTCGCCGATGAGCATAATCGCAAGCTGGTGAGCGATCTGCGCAAGGCGGGACTGACCTTCACCGGACAGAAGAAAGAAAAAGGCACGAAGCTGGCGGGAAAGACTTTTGTGCTGACCGGCACGCTGGCGCGCCATACCCGCGACGAAGCGAAGAAGATGATCGAAGACGCGGGCGGACGCGTTTCAGGGTCGGTGAGCAAGAAGACGGACTATGTGGTGGCCGGGAGCGACGCGGGATCGAAGCTGGACAAGGCTCGGGAGTTGGGGGTTAGCGTGATTGGGGAAGAGGAGTTGGAAGGGCTGGTAGGTTAGGCCGCCAAGGCAACTAATAAATGCAACCTTGGGGTTGCCATTATTCCCGTTCCAGAGTTAATATGCAACCTGGAGGTTGCGTGAAATGAGCAACGTTATCGAGAAGCGCATCGAACTCAGAGCGCCATTTCGCGGGTCTGGCGTGCCCTGACGGATTACCGCGAGTTTGGCGAGTGGTTTCGCGTAAAACTGGATGGCCCGTTTGTAGCGGGTCAGGTGTCGCGTGGCCAGATCACCTATCCTGGCTACGAACACATCAAATGGGAGGCCGTCGTGCAGAAAATCGAGCCCGAACGGCTCTTTTCTTTTACCTGGCATCCTTATGCCGTGAATCCCAAAATAGATTATTCGAAAGAAACGCCCACGCTCGTCGAATTCAGGTTGGAGAAAACCAAGACCGGCACACTGCTTCTGCTCACCGAGTCCGGGTTCGACAAGATCCCCAGCGACCGCCGCCTCGAAGCCTTCCGCATGAATGATGGCGGTTGGACACGAGCAGATGAAGAACATTGAGAAGCATGTCGCGGAGAAGCATGTCGCACAAACGCCTTAGCCGCATAGCCGCCAGACGACGGCCTCGTGCATTGGTGTTTGCCGCGCTCGGCGACGGCACGCGCCTGGCGCTGGTGGCGAAGCTCTACGGTGGAGAGCCTCATTCGATCTCTCAGCTAACCGAGGGTTCGAAGTTGACCCGGCAAGCGATCACCAAGCATCTGCGCGTGTTGGAGAAGGCAGGATTCGTGCGCTGTGTCCATGCGGGTCGCGAGAGCCGATACGAATTCGATCCCGAGCCGATCGAAGGGATCAAGGAGTACCTCGATTTCGTCTCCACGCAGTGGGACCAGGCACTGGCCAGGCTAAAGTCGTTCGTCGAAGAGTGAGTGCACGAACGCCCTCGGGAATTTCCTGTCGGCACGGGACGGGCGAGACGCCCGTCCCTCCACAAGCTAATCGAACGCTACTTCTTAGCGGTCGGCGGCAATACGCCGTTCAGGCGCAGATACATTGCGGCCTCGGCATAGTGGTCGGCCCAACTGCTGGCCAGGACCATGCTGGCCCAGGCGCGTGAAACTTGTTTTCCGCCGAAGCCTTCCGTGGTCTCGCCTAGCTTTGAGTCGTCCATTTTCGCCAGTGCGTCGGAGCAGAAATCGAACGAGGCCTTGAGCGCGGCGACGAGCTTGTCTTTGGGGTCCGATTCTTTTGCCTCTTCGACCTTGGGAGCGGGAACGGCGGCGGCTTTGCTGCACAGCGTGTAGTTCGCTCCGATCATGTGAGCGACGAGGTGGCCGAATGTGCATCTGGTCGGGAGTGGGTTTGTAGTTGAATTTGTCGGCCGGCATGGCTTCGACGGCGGCGATGGTGTTTTTCTGGCGGCCGGGCAGGATGTCGCGGAGCGCACTGCTGACAGGGTTCTTGGTTTGTGCGGTTGCCGCCGAGGCCGCCAACAGCAGCAAGGCTGGGATCAAGAAAAGTTTCTTCATTTTGTCCTCCGGGTTCGGGAAGTAAGGATATCGCGGTAGGGAGGGTGTGCGCCACCCGAGCTACGGCCGGTCCCATTGCGCAAAGGGCTAAGCTCCGGCATAATAATGGTTTGTCTTTACACTCGCCGGACTCTTCCGGGCAAAGGATACCGAAGTCTGTGTTAATGATCCGACTGGCGCGCTTTGGTGCGCGCAAACAACCGTATTACCGAGTGGTGGTGATTGAGAAGGAGCGGGCTCGCAATGGCCGCCCGGTGGAAGTGGTGGGCACGTACAATCCGCGCACCAATCCGGCCACGTTCGACCTGAAGCGGGAGCGCATTGAGCATTGGGTTTCGAAAGGCGCCCAACTTTCGGACCGCGTCAGGAAACTGCTGGCTTCCCCCGCGCCGGCTGCCGCTTCGGTCGCGTAACCACAACTACATTCGCCAATTCGGAGCCGCGTTCAGGACCCGAATTCAGGAGCAAGCTAAATGATCGAGCCCGCTGCCAGCCCGCGCGCCATGATCGAGCACATCGCCAAGGCGATGGTCGACGCCAAGGGCGAGGTTTTTATCGACGAGTACGAAGACGGCGACGAAACGGTCATCGAACTGGAAGTGGCCGAGGCCGATATGGGCAAGGTCATTGGCCGGTCCGGCCGCGTGGCTCGCGCCTTGCGCAACGTGCTGAGCGCGGCGGGCTCGAAGGTGGACAAGCGCTACGCGCTGGAGATCATCGAATAAGCAGATTGCCGAACAGGAGAGCATCGAATCGCGGCACCGGACGCAAGCGGCGAATGGATAACCCTGGCGGTCGTCGATCAAGACCCAGGGACGCCGCGGAGAAGTCGCGGTTGAATTGCACACCGATGTTCCGGACCGCTTCCGGCAAGACATGCGGCTGTGGGCGCTGGTGAAAGACGGGCAGCGCCGCGAAGTGAAGGTCGAAGATTTGTGGCCGCACAAGAGTTTGCTGGTTCTGAAGTTTCAGGGCATCGAGACGATCTCCGATGCCGAGCCGCTGATGGGCGCCGAACTTCAGCTTCCGCGCAGTGAACGCGCCGAGTTGGAGCCGGGCTGGACGTACCTGAGCGACCTGATCGGTTGCACGGTGTTCGACGGCCAGCGCGAGATCGGCGCGATTGAAGACGTGCAGTTCGGCGCGGGAGAAGCGCCGCTGCTGGTGGTTCGAAGTAAAGAGCAGCAGGGAGCGAAGCTGCCCTACGAGATTCCCTTCGCCGAGGCGTATCTGGAGAAGGTGGATCTGGAGCGGAAGCAAGTCCGGATGAGGTTGCCGGAAGGCTTGCTGGACGTGAATGCGCCGCTGGCAAAAGAAGAGAAAGAAAAGTCGTTAGTCGTTGGGTGATGGTCGTTCGAAACCTAGGGTTTGACTAACGACCAGCGACGAACGACCAGCGACTGGTTTCCGCAAATGAAGATCGACATTCTCACGATCTTTCCCGACTTCTTTCGCGGACCACTGGATTATGGAATTGTCCGCCGGGCGCGGGAAACGGGCCTGGTGGAAATCAGCATTCACGATCTGCGGGAGTTTACGAAAGACAAGCACCGCACCGTGGATGACCGCCCGTTTGGCGGCGGCGAGGGCATGGTCCTGAAGCCGGAACCGATCTTTGAATGTTTGGAGTCGTTCGGCGACGTGGCGTCGCGTGAGAGCGCGTTTGAGCGCGGGCGCGAAGCAGTCGGTGATTCTGCTTTCGGCGCAGGGACGCAGGCTGGATCAGACGACTGGCGGCGGAACTTTCCGCGCTTGACCGGATCGTCCTGATCTGCGGACGCTACGAAGGCGTGGACGAGCGCATCAGCGAGCACCTGGCGGATCGCGAAGTTTCGATCGGCGACTATGTGCTGAGCGGCGGCGAACTGGGCGCGGCGGTGATTGTGGATACGGTCACGCGGCTGATTCCGGGCGCGGTCGGCAACCAGGATTCGACGCGGCAGGAGTCGTTCACGGCGACGCAGCTGCGGGCAGAGCTCGGAACGCCGGCGACGGGCCGAGTTCGACTTGCGTTTCCGGCGGATTGCTCGACTATCCGCATTACACGCGGCCCGCGGATTTTCGCGGCATGGCGGTGCCGGAAGTGCTGGTGAACGGCAACCACGACCAGATTCGCAGCTGGCGCCGCAAGACGGCTTTGGCGAAAACGCTGCGCAACCGTCCCGATTTGCTGGAGCGGGTCGCGCTGACGGCGGAAGACAAGGAATTGCTGGCCCAGATCAAGGGCGAGAGTTACGAGGAACAGTCTCAGAAGATTAGAAAGAATTAGGAAGGAAACGTTATGCGCAATCCGATTATCGAAAAACTGTTGGCGAAATCGCGCCGCACCGACCTCCCGAAGTTTGGTCCCGGCGATACGATCAAGGTGCAGGTCAAGATCCGAGAAGGCGAAAAAGAGCGCCTGCAGGCGTTCGAAGGCGTCGTCATTGCCCGCAGCCGAGGCGCCCAGCCCAGCTTCACCGTCCGCAAGATCAGCTTCGGCCAGGGCGTGGAGCGTATTTTCCCGATCGACTCCAAGGTCATCGACAAGATTGACGTGCTGCGCTCCGCCAAAGTCCGCCGCGCCAAGCTTTACTACCTGCGCGGGCTGAAGGGCAAGGCCGCCCGGCTGAAAGAAGTCGAACAACAGTAAGAGCGGGCGTATTGTTTCGGTTAACTAGGAATGTGCGTTGCAACCGGACAAACCTGGACGCTCACACCCTCCTCTTGCTTCTCGCCTCTTCTTCGGCGAAGATGCTGATCAGCATCCGTGTCCAAGTCAGCGTCCACATCGAACGTTATCCGCCGGAGCCAAACTCTCCGCCTGCCGCGGCCAAGCTGCGCCTGCTGAAAAAACTGCGCTGCACTCTGAAGTTTGAAAAGCGGGCATGGGCCGCGGGCGCCGAGCAGGTTGCCGGAGTCGATGAAGTCGGCCGCGGATCGCTGTTCGGCCCGGTCGTCGCCGCCGCCGTGATCCTCGATCCGGCCTACCGCATTCGCGGCCTGCGCGATTCGAAACTGCTCCCCGCCGAGCGCCGCGAAGAACTCGCGCTCCGGATTCGCGAGCATTGCATCGCCTGGGCCATTGCCGCCGTGGATTCCGCCCGCATCGATCAAATCAATATCTATCAGGCTTCGCGCCTCGCCATGCTGCATGCCGTCGAGCAACTGGCGCCGCCGGCGAGCTATCTTCTGGTCGATGCCGTCCGGCTCGATTGCGACCTTCCGCAACAAGCGATCATTCATGGCGACGCGCTCTCGGCTTCGATCGCCGCCGCCTCCATCATCGCGAAGGTGGAGCGGGACCGCATGATCTCCGCCTGGGACCCGGTCTTTCCCATGTACGGCCTGGCATCGAACAAGGGATACTGCACGCCGCGCCACCTCGCGGCCTTGCGGGAGCACGGCCCCTCGCCGCTGCATCGGCAGTCGTTTTCGCCGGTGTGGAGCGCGCCGATTCCGCAGGAGGTCTTGGGGTTTATGCTGGACCCCACTTCCGAGGTATGTCCCGGTGATGAAGAGCCGGTGGCAGCGCTTTCGGAGGGCTAGTCCGCCCGGCTGGACGGGCGAGGCGACCGTCGCTCCATCGGAAAAAAGGTCACGCGGCCCTGGCGGGAGCGTCCATTTCCCTGGTCCGCTGCCAGGTGTAAACGATGCGGTGGATTACCGTGATCGTCGAGAGCACGCCGATCACCCAGAGCGCCGGGGCCATGACGTTGAACAGGGCGCCGATGATCAGCAGCACCAGACGCTCGGGGCGTTCCATGAAACCAACGCGGCACAGGCCGATGAGCGACTCGGCGCGGGCACGGGCATAACTCACCATAATGGCGCTGATCATGGCCAACGCGGCCAGCAGCAGGTAGAAGAATCGGTTGCCGCGCGCGTAGAAAACCAGCAAGCCGAAGAACAGCGACGCATCGCTGTAGCGGTCGACGACGGAATCGAAAAAGCCCCCGAAGCGGGTCACTTGGTTTGAGGCGCGAGCGACGCGGCCGTCGACCAGGTCGAAGAATCCCGATCCGATGATGACGAGGCCGGCATAGAAAAACATGCGGCGCTGGTTGAGGCCGTTGGCGTATCCAAACAGAAACGCGGCGTAGGTGTTGACCACCAGTCCCATCACGGTGAGGGCATTGGGATTGATGTGCGAGAGCGCGAGCAGACGCACGATGGCGTCGAGCAGAACGCCGCAGGCACGTCCGAATCCGCTGGTCCAGCTCATGTAGCGTCGGCTCATGTGGCGCTCCAGAAAATAGTGCGGCTCACGATGTTGCAGGTCATTCCGGTTGCGGCTCCGATCCCAGTTCCTCTTCCAGCTTGGCCTCGGCGAGATCGTGCATGGTCGAGAGCTTCAGGATCTCCATTTCGCGGCTTCCGCCGGGCGTCACCACCATGGCGGTGTCGCCAACTTTCTTGTTCAGCAGAGCGCGCCCGATCGGCGAGGTGGTGGAGATTTTTCCGGCCGCCACGTCGGACTCTTCGCTCATCACGATCTTGTATTCCATTTCTTCATTCTTGGTGCCGTCGAAAATGGTCACGGTCGAGCCCAGGCCAACTTTGTCCTTGGGGATATTGTTCATGTTGATCAGCGACAGGTCGGCGAGGCGCTTGCCCAGTTGGCGGACGCGCGCCTTCAGATACTCCTGGCGCTGCTTGGCCATGTGATACTCGGCATTCTCGCTGAGGTCGCCCATGGCAACAGCCTTCTTGATCTCTTTGGGGATATCGAAGGCCAGTTCACGCTCCAGCGTGTTCAGTTCGTCCCGAAGCTTCTTCTTAATCTGCTCCGTCATCCTTGGCATTATAACCCTCGGCGAGGGGGAAAGGGGCGCTTGCAGGGCGGGATTCACGCCGCGACATTCCGATCCAACCTCATCAACCGAAATGACTTAACCAGGACAACCGGACCTGGCCTTGCTCGTGTGGTGGCGGGGCGGAGCCTGCCCTGAGCGGAGCGAAGGGCCCCGTCCTGGCAGGCTCCGCCCCGCCGCTACACAGCTTCTCGATTGCCTTAGGAGCGGCGCTCGACTAGACTATAAGATGTTCCCTACCCTCGAGCGAGGGCCCTTCATGAACGGCGACCGCGTTTTCCATATCGGCGATAAGGTCGTTTATCCCAACCACGGTGTCGGAATCATTGAACAAATCAGCAGCCGAAACATGGGAACCACGGTCGAGAAGTTCTACCTGCTGAAAATCGCAGCCAGCAGCTTAAAGGTTATGGTGCCGTTCGCCAATGTGGGCAGCGTCGGGATGCGTCCGGTGGTGCGCAATGGCGAAGTGGAGAAGATCGTGGACTACCTCGCCTCGGGCGAATGCATCAACGCGACCGATTGGAAAGACCGGTTTAAGGAGAATTCCGACCGCATGCGCACCGGGGCGCTCTCGGACGTGGCTGCGGTATTGAAGAGCCTGCTCATCCTGGGGCAGGCTAAGTCCCTTTCCTTCCGCGAAAAAAAGATGCTGGAGCGCGCCCGGTTCTTGCTGGTCAGCGAAATTGCCATCTCGCGGAACTGCGAGGAGAGTCTGATCGAACAGGCTCTGACCAAGGCTCTGACGAAGTGCAACCTGCGCTTCCCGGAAATTAACGAACTTGCCTCCTGACCGCGTTTAGCGTGCTCCGCAGTGCAATCGGACGCCGCTGTCATCCGCTCTCATCCAGTGCTCTCATCCACCGCTCTCATCCTGGAAGATCGGCGGTTTCGTCATCGAGAGGCGGCAACTTGCGGTACGCCTCGATAATTTTTCCCGCTTCAGGCGCGTCTTCTTCGCGCACCAGAATAACCGTTCCCCCAACCCCGGGAAACGCGTTCTGCACCGCATCAATGGATTTCAAATCCGACTCGATGCCGGCAGATTCAAGCAGGCCCTGGACGACGATGGCTTCGTTTTCCTGCTCGCTGTCGAAAATCTTGACGAGCTTTTCGTTAGGCTCGGGTTGAGACTCGGGTTGAGACTCGGGTTGAGGCGAGGAGCTAGTCGGTTCTGGCATGCGTCCTCCGTAAAACTGTCCGTCAACAGCTTACGGCAGTTCCCATGCCTCTGTCTCGTAAAGTCAGAAGTCAGAAGTCAAATTGAAGAAGTGAAACCCAATTGCCACGACTCGCTTTTACTTCTTCAATTTGACTTCTGACTTCTGACTTTACGTTAGTGCGCAACGCCCAGCACTTCGTCATCATCCAATCCAAAGAACACGGGGGCCGTATGGACTGCCAACGCGCGAACCCGCCAGGCGGAGAACACCAGGAACGCATGGAGGAGGCCCGAAGACTGCGCCGCCTGCAGGTGATGATAAGCATGGTGATGTCGGTGATCGGCCAGGATCCCGATCTGACGCTGGACGAAGCGGCGGCAATGGCCGCCAACGCCCGCCGCGCCGCTCTCAGCATGTTCCCCGGCAAAGAACTCGCCTACGATATGATCTACCGGCCGCGGCTGCAGCGGCTGATCAGTGAACGCTTCCGGCTGCAATAGGAACTTCGAAATGCAGGTTGCTCCCTTACCAGTTAGGTCCTAACCCCGTATCCGTCGTTGACAGTTGCTCGGAGCAGGTTAAGCTGGAAGGCGGCTCAAAAACGGGAGCCCCGAGGTCGTCTCATGAGAAAACGCGTCTGCAGCAGCTCGTTCTGCGTCGCCTTGCTGGTCTTGTTTTTCTGCTCCGTGGCATTCGCCCAGGATCCCACCAAGGTCGAGCCTACCCATTACAAGCTGGCTTTTGAGAACGAGTATGTACAGGTGGTAAGCGTCCACTATGGACCGCATGAGAAGTCGAGCCTGCACGCCCATCCGGGAGGCGTGGTCGTCGTTATCACCCCCGGGCATCTCCGCTTCACCGATGAAAATGGCAAGACACAAGAAGTGTCTGCCAAGGCGGGCGAGTCCCGGTGGTTCCCGCCCTTCAAGCACAAAGTGGAAAACCTCGGCTCGACTTCCTACAACGCCGTCTATATTGGGATCAAGAACAAGCATCTCAACAACGAGGCCAGCCTAAAGCTAAAGCCTGGACCATCGGAGATGGATGAGCGGACGAAGAAGCTGGTGGCAGAGGCGCTCATAGCCGCGGCGAAGTGAGGTTCTACTACTCGATCCGCTGCAAGCGGAACAGCAGCGTGCCCCATCCCAGCTTGGCGCGCATCTGCACCGGCGTGTGGCTTGCATCCTCCGAATACCATACCCACACCTTGCCCTTGGACTGCAGCGGGCCGGAAATGGCTTCGGCCGTAACCAACACAGCCGGGAATGTACCGGCCGGCACTTTGATCTGCTCGCGCTTCTCCACCGTGGCGCGGACGATTGTCGTCTTCCCGTCGCTGATCGGGAACTCGTAGCTGGCGCCCGGTTGCAAGGGCAGCGACTGCAGGTAGTAGAAGCCGGTGATGACGTCGGTGGCGCAGGCGGCAAGATCGTTTTCGACGTGCTTAGCTTCTCCGGTCTTCAGGTTCTTTTCATCGAGCGTACTTTTCTTGTGCTGGTAATCGAAGTGGATGGAAGTCTCGCGCTTGTGGGAGCCTTCTTCGCTGTGCTTGAAGATCGAGAGCGAGCAGAACGTCCGCGGATCGAAATGCGATTCGAAGCGATCATGCACGGGAAAGAGGATGTTGACGGCTCCCGAAGATTCGGCGGAGGCAGTGACTTTACGTTCGTTCCCGGCGGCTCCCATGGTTACGACGGCGGTTCCGGCCGTGATCAGATGCCACTCCGCCAAATAAACGTAGCTGCGTCCGTCGGGAAAAGGGTAGTTGGGACGCGGAGGCGCGATTTGAACGGGTGCGGGGCCGATGGATGCCGTGGGTGGGCCTTGCTGCGCCGACAAAGTGGCCGCGATCAGCAGCGTGATCACCAAACGGCAATGGCGGCAAGTGTTTTGCATTGTCTTGTTAAGTCCTTGGGCAGACGGAACCCCACGGCAGACTACCACACCAGCTTGACGACGAGGATGGCGAGCACGACCACGCACCCAATGACTTGCCTGGTATTCGCGGTGCTTCCAGTAGCGTTCGGAGGAGTAGGCGCTGCGCTGGTGGCCATAGGGTGTAAGCCGGGGCAACAGGCGCGGCACGTGGCGGGCGTAGTCGTCATACTCGGCGAAGGTCTGGCGCAGATAACGTTCTTCGCCGGCGATGACCGGAATATATATCGCGGCAAACATCAAGAGCATGATCGCGACGATCCACCAACTGCGCGCCGCGATGGCGAAAGCCCGCCGCCAGCACCAGCGAGCCCAGATACAAAGGGTTGCGAGTGTAGGCATAGGGGCCGCTGGTGGTGAGCTGCTTGTCTTTTTGCACGTGGCCGGAAGCCAGTCCGCGCAGGAAGAGTCCGGGAAGCAGCACCAGGCCGCCCGCGATGAGCGAAGTTCCAGTTGGCCGCGCCAGCAACACAAAGACAACCGCGAAAATAAACCCCAGGGGCACGCGGATGCGTCGGGCAACGCGCGACCAGGTGTCGCCGGTGGTTGGCGAGGGTTGCGATCCGGATTGTGAAACTTCATTCACTGGGTTCTGCGATACGTGCCGCGATATGAGGTTTTGTAACCGGCCCCTGCACCAGCTTCCGGGTTGCCGCGACGACTTCGCCGACCGTGATTTCGAGCAGCCCTGGTTCCGGTTCGCGGTGCCGGGTGTGATCGGTGATGCTGCTCGCGCTTCGCAGCACAATCGATGGCGTTCCGAACGGGCCGTTGCGCTCGGGACTGGTCGGACCAAAAATTGCCACCACGGGTATCCTCAAAGCGGCCGCAAGGTGCATCGGTCCAGTATCGCCGCCGATGAGCAGGCGAGCCCGGCGCGTGAGCGCGATCAACTCCGAAACCGAGCAGGAGATCTTTCGTGCCGCTCCTTCGCTGGCGGCTTCCACGGCCAGGGCCAGTTCTTCTTCTCCCGGCCCGTAGTTTACGAGCGAACATAATCCATCTTTCGCGAGTTCCCTGGCAACCTGCCCATAACGCTCGGCCGGCCACCGTTTTGCTCCCCAGCCCGCGCCGGGATTGAGAATCGCGAAGTCGCGCCCATCCGCCGTGAGTCCGGCAATTTTGCCCTCAGCATCTGGATCCACGGGGAACTCTGCCCGGGCTTCCGCTGCGATTGAAATGCCCGCCGTGGAAACGACCGCTCCCGCCAGCGCCAGCGCCTGTTCGACGACATGGGTGCCGTTTGCTCCCAAGAGCACTTGTCGCGTGTAGAACATGCTAGCGGCATTTTCGCGCGGCTGAATGCTGCCATACACAACGGGCGCGCCCGACCACCGGGCGAGCAGCGCCGAACGGACCGCGCCTTGAAAATCAATCGCCGCGTCGTAGTGAATTCCGCGCAACTCGCTCAAGCCCGCGGCCATCTGCTGCCAGGTGTTGAATGAGAAGGGCGCGCGCCGCCATTCCGCCGTGTTGACGGAATGCACGCGGTCGGCCAGCGGCCGCTGCGGAGAGCGCCCGCCCGACCGTGGATAGCGCAACGTGCACAGCAGTTCCGCCCAGCGCTCCTCGACGAGCCATCCCAAGGTGGCATGGGGAAAAGCCTGGCGCAGCGCGGCGGCGGCGGGCAGAGTGTGGATGATGTCTCCCATGGCGCTGAGGCGCACGACGAGCAGGTTATCGAATCGCGGGGTACTGATCGTCACGATTTTCGCGGCCCCAGCCGCGAACGAATAATCTCAGTGGCCGAGTGATTCTTGGGATCGCCCACGATGACAACGCGGCCTCCACAGGCTTCGACTTCGTCGCGCTCGGGGACGCTCTCCGCCGTGTAGTCCGTGCCTTTGGCATGAAAATCAGGGCGGATTTCGCGAATGATGGCGCGCACGTCCTCTTCTGGAAAGATTACGACCGCAGTCCACGTCCTCGAGCGAGGCCAGAATCTCCGCGCGTTCCTCGGCGGGCATTATGGGCCGCCCTTCACCCTTCAACGCACGCACAGAGGCATCGGCGTTCACCGCGACAATCAGCTTGCCGCCGAGTTCGCGCGCGGCATGAAGGTAGCGGACATGGCCGACGTGAAGCAGATCGAAACACCCGTTGGCCAGCGTGACGCGCTCGCCGGCGCGCCGCCAATCGGCCACGCGCTGCCGAAGTTCGCCGCGCAAAACAACCTTCCGATGGAGTGATGTAGTCAATATTCTAGGTTCCGGGTAGGGCACGGCTTCAGCCGTGCCGCTCAGACCTGCAAAAATGTGCGGCTTTAGCCGCTGAGGGCTAATGTTCTCGCGCAACCGGCGGCGTCTTATCCAGCGCCTCCAGCAATTCCTGCTGGCTGACGGTGGCCGTCCCGCGCTTCATGACCACGATGCCGCCCGCGTAATTTGCCAGGTGCGCGGCCTCTTCGGCGGTCGCGCCCGCAGCCAGAGCCGCGGTAAAAGTCGCGATGACCGTATCGCCCGCGCCGGTTACGTCGGCGACTTCATCGCTGCCATAAATCGGAATATCCACTGGCTTGTGACGGCGCGGGAAAACCACCAGGCCATCTTTGCCGCGGGTGATCAGCAGCGACTTCCAGGTTCATCGCGCCCGTGATCTGGTCTCCGGCGGCCAGCAGGCGCTCCCAGTCGTTGCCAATGCGGATGCCGAGAACTTCTTCCACCTCAGATTCATTCGGCGTTGCCGCCGTGACGCCGGAAAATTCGAGCATGCGATGGCGCGAGTCAAGGGTCACGGGAACTTTGTCGAGCCCGCGTTTTTCCCGAATCACATTCAGCAGGGTTGGCGTGGCCGCGCCGTATCCATAATCGGAAACGAGCAGCGCATCGGAGGCCCGCGCATACTCGCGCGCGGCCAGCACCAGCTCGCGGCGCAAATGCGAATTGGGACCTTCGGTGGGCTCGCGGTCAAGGCGTACGACCTGTTGTCCGGCGGTGTGCGCGAATCCGGCCAGGATGCGCGTTTTGGTCACCGTGGTGTAGCTCTTGTCTTTAAAAACGCCGCTGACCGGGATGCGTTTGTGGCGAAAAGCGCGCAGCAGCAGCTTCCCCGGTTCGTCGTCGCCCACAACCCCAACCGGCAAGACGTTCACGCCAAGGTCGGCAAGGTTGTAGATGGCATTGGCGCCGCCGCCGGGAACCACCTGGCGATCATGGTGCTTCAAAATCAGCACGGGCGCTTCGCGCGAGACGCGAGAAATCTCGCCGAACACGAACTCGTCGGCGACCAGATCGGCGAGGACGGTGATCGTGAGCTTGGGAAAAGATTCGACGATCTTTCGCAGACGCGGGCGGCCGTTCTCTTTAGTAGGCTTTGTCATCAATATGGCCGGATCACAATAATCTGGGTCATCCGGGTGCAACTCAAGATTTTCTCACGAGCGGAGCTTTCGTTCCGCGATTCCTGCCAAAATGGCATCCACAACGTCAGTCGGATGGTCGAGCGTAAGATTTAGCGCGGCGATCGCGCATGGCTTGAGATCCGCCTGCAATGACCCCAGATTGACCGCATCTTTTTCCGTGGTCAGGAAGCCGCCGGCGCTGAGCTTGACGCGCATGGCCAGCAGGCGCTCGACGTCGCTTCTGTCGTAGGAATGGTGGTCGCGAAACTCGATTTCCGCCGCGGGCGTGATTCCGGCGGCGCGGACCTGGGCGAAAAACTGATCGGGGCGCGCAATGCCGCAGAAGACGACGGGCGCGGAAGGCAGGCTCGGGAGAACGAGCTCGCGCTCGATTCGCCAGATCGGCTTTTCCTGCAGCGCCGGATGATCCACCACCAAGCCTGCGGGCAGCACGACTGCGTCCGCGCGTACGAGCGACGAGAGCGGCTCTCGCAGCCGCCCCGAGGGCAGCATCCGGTCGTCGAAGTCGCGCTCGGTCACAAGTACGATGTCGAAGTCCCGCGCGAGCGAACGGTGCTGAAAGCCGTCGTCGAGGATGTGCAATTGCGATTGGAATTTCCCCTCGGCAAGCCGTCCGGCATCATAGCGGCTTTCCCCGACAATCACCGGGACGCCCAGCCGCCGGGCAATCAGCAGCGGTTCATCGCCGAAATCGGCGGCGTTGCCGTCGGTCTCAACCACCAGTACGCCGCGAGTTTTGCGGCCGTATCCGCGTGAGAGCACGTCGAACCGAATGCCGCGCCCCTTCAGCATTTCGCCGAGCGCAATCACCAACGGAGTCTTGCCCGAACCGCCGACCGACAGATTCCCGACGCTGACCACCGGCTGTTCCAGCCGTCGCGACGACAGCATGCCGCGATCGAACAGCGTGTTTCTGAGAGAGGTGGCGGCGGTGTAAAGCCCGATGAGCGGGTTCATTCGGAGTCCTCGCCCGGAGCCCGCGCGGCGTTTTGCCGTCCATCGTTTTACCGTCCATCACCCGCAGCAGCACCGCAACCGTCCTCTCCGTGGCGCCGCGCTGGGATTCGAGCGCGGCCAGTGCATTCCGGCCGAGCGTCGCTCGTTCATCACCGTTTTCGATCAGTTCCATAAAGACCAGAGGCAACTCCGCCACCCCAACGATCCGGACCGCATTGCGACTGGCGAAGAATCTGACGACGTCGCGGAAATTTTCGTAATGATTGCCGGTGACGATGGGAACGCCATGGAGGGCGGGCTCAAGAATGTTGTGTCCGCCGCGCGGCACCAGGCTGCCGCCGACGAAGGCGACGGTGGCCAGCGAATAAAGCGCAGCCAGTTCCCCGATACTATCGACCAGAAACACGCCGCCGGCGAGCGGTTCGCCGCTCCACAGAGAACGCCGCCACATCCGGAAGCCCAGTTTCTCGACGAGTTCCGCAACCACGGCAAAACGCTCCGGATGCCGTGGCGCGAGCATCATCATCGCCTTCGGATGATTGGCCAGAATATTGCGAAACGCTGAAAGCAGCGAGCCTTCTTCATCCTCGAGCGTGCTCCCACACACTAGAACCGGCCCGGCTCCGGAGCGGCTGAACTCTTCTCGAAGACTCGCAACGATCTGCGGCGGCGGCGGTGGCGCTACATCGAATTTGAGGTTGCCGGCTACCGTGACCTTCGCTTCGGGCGCACCAATTTCCATGAGCCGACGCCGGTCTTCTTCGCTCTGAGCCAGAAAGAGATCGACGTTCGCGAGCGTCTTCTCCAGCAGTCGCGGAAACCAGGAGCGGAGACGCTTGTAGCGGGGAAACGAGCGGTCGGAAATGCGGCAGTTGATCACCGCGATGCGCGCCCCGCTGCGCTTGGCAAGCCGAAAGAAATTCGGCCAGAATTCAGTTTCGGCGACGACCACAAGTTCCGGATGCAAAGCGTCGAGATAGGGCCGGACGGCGAAAGCAAAGTCCAGGGGAAAGTAGAGCACATTTTCCGCGCCGAACTGGCGCGCGGCGAGTTTCTGCCCCGTACTGGTCGTCGTCGAAATCAGTACACGGTGGGACGGGAATTTCTCTCGTAGCAGCGTGACCACCGCGCTCGAAGCCACCACCTCGCCCACCGAGACCGCGTGCACCCAGATTGCGGGTTTCTCGCCGGCGAGAGCGGGCGGAACGGCGCCGAACCTCTGGCGCAGGCCGGCTCGATACTTGCCGTGCCGCATCATCTGCAGCAGCCAGTAGGGCAGCGTCAGCACCAGGAAAAAAGCGAGCAGCGCACTGTAGAGCGCGTACATGAAGGAAGCCCCATTCTAAATGGCGGGACAAAATCCGATTCGATCGTCGATGAGACAGCACGGCGTCCAGCGGCGGCATCCTATAATTCACGTATGCATAACGCAGTTCGGCAACCATCAGCTTGCGCGCCCATGCCGCGCGCCGTGCGTCTTACGCTAGCTGGCGCTTTCGTATTGCTCAGCTGCCTGGGCGCGGTTGCAGCCAAAGAGTTTGCGATGCCCGCGGCGCAGCCCGCTCGCACCTACCCAGCGCACGACGACCACGCCACGGAAAAAGTTGCCGTCGCAGTCGATCCTTACGACGTGGAAGACAAAGCTTCGATCTTCAGCGTCAACTTCCGCAACTACGGTTACCTGCCGGTCTTCTTCGTCATTACCAACGACGGCGATGAGCCCGTTTCGCTCGTCGGCATAAAGGCCGAGTTGAACACCAAGAATCGCAGCCGGCTGTACCCGGCGTCGACCGACGATCTGGTGCGGAGGCTTTCGCATCCTTCGCGCAATGACCGGCAGCCTACGTTGCCGATTCCGCTGCCTCGGAAAGAGGTCAAAGGAGGCGTGAGCCGCAAGACATGGGACGAAATCGAGCGGGCTCAGTTTGGCGCCAAGGCGGTGGAACCACACTCCACTGCGCGTGGGTTTTTGTTTTTCGATATCTCCGACATCTCGAATCCGCTGCCTGGCGCCAACTTTTATCTGATGGGAGTGCATGACGCGAAAGGCAACGAACTGATGTATTTCGAAATCCCGCTGGAGAAGTACTTGAGCGCGCCAGCAACCACAAATCTGAAGTAGCGGTGGCACCCAGGCGCCCAGCCACGCCCGGCTCACGTAGGGACAGCCGCCCCCGGCTGTCCAGCCGAGCGAAGCTCGGCCGCCGGCGGCTTATAATCTCCCGATATGGCGACCACTCCAGCCGTTTCGGAGGATTTACTCGCGAAATACGAGCCGGTGATCGGACTCGAAGTCCACGTCCAGCTGCTGACCGCGTCGAAAATCTTTTGCTCATGCTCGACTCGTTTTGGCGATCCACCGAACACCAATGTGTGCCCGGTGTGCCTGGGGCTTCCCGGAGCTTTGCCGGTGTTGAACCGGAAGGCGGTGGAATTCGCGGCTCTGGCGGCGATGGCTTTGCAATGCCGCGTCAACGAAGTTTCCATCTTTGCGCGGAAGAATTATTTTTATCCCGACCTGCCCAAAGGCTACCAGATCTCGCAGTATGACAAGCCGCTCGCCGAGTTTGGATTCATCGACATCGATGCAAACGACGACCACGGCGGCAAAAAGAAGATCGGCATCACGCGCCTGCACCTCGAAGAAGACGCAGGTAAGAGCCTGCACGAAGGCTTTGCCGACGCGGCCGCGAAGACCGCGATCGATCTGAACCGGACCGGCGTGCCCCTGGCTGAGATCGTCAGCGAACCGGACATGCGCTCGCCCGAGGAAGCTCACGAGTATCTCACCCGGCTTAAAGAAATCATCCTCTACACCGGCGTCAGCGACTGCAACATGGAGGAAGGCTCTCTGCGCTGCGACGCCAACATCAGCGTGCGGCCGCGCGGGCAGAAAGAATTCGGCACGAAAACCGAGATTAAGAATGTGAATTCGTTCCGCTTCATCAAACAGGCGCTGGAGTACGAAATCGAGCGCCACATCGGCGTTCTCGAAGCGGGCGGCCAGATCGCGCAGGAAACGCGTCTCTACAATGCTCACGAAGGCAAGACGTACGGCATGCGCTCGAAGGAGCAAGCGCACGACTACCGCTATTTTCCCGAGCCGGATTTGCTTCCGCTGGTGGTGGATGAGAAATGGCAAGCCGCAATCCGCGCCAGTCTGCCTGAGCTTCCGGAAGCGCGCCGTCAGCGGATGATGAAGGAGTACGGCATCACGGCAGGTGACGCCCACACTCTGACGTTGACGCGAGCGATGGCGGATCAGTTCGAGTCCGCGGCCCGCAAAGCCAAAAATCCAAAGCGCGTTGCCAACCTGGTGCAGAGCGAACTGCTCGGCCGCCTGAAGGCGCGGGGCCTCGAGCTTGAACAGTCGCCAATTTCGATGGCTGGAGTTACGGCCTCCGCCGATCTAGTCGAGTCGGGCGCAATCTCGGGCAAAATGCTGAAGGATCTTTACGACCTCAGCTTCGAACGCAAACAGGACTTCCCTGCGGTTTACGAAGCCGAGGGGCGTCCCGAGCAATCGCGCGACACGTCGGCGCTGGAGAAACTTGCCGACGAATTAATCGCAGCCAATCCCAAGCAGGTCGAGCAGTATCGGGCGGGCAAGAAAACCATGATCGGATTCTTCGTCGGCCAAGTCATGAAGGCCTCGAAGGGGCAGGCGAATCCACAGTTGGTGAACGAAGTTCTGACCAAGAAGTTGGAAGGGTAGTCCAATTCCCGTAGAGACACGGCTTGCCGCGTCTCCGCTGCGCGGCCGGAGACGGGGCAAGCCCCTCTCTACCGGAAGTGGATCTACTTCGCCGTTCCCGCGTTCTTCAGCACTTCTTCCGCGTAGTAATTCCTGACTTTAGCGTCGTCGCGAAGGCTCTCATAGTATGCCGCCTTCAACAACTGCTCGCGGCGATCGCGCAATTGCTGGCGAATGGCTTGCTGCACCCGCGGGTCATTCAAGTCCCGTTGGCCCGCCGGTTCCTTCGCAATCAGTTTCACAATCATGTACCCGTAGGGCTGGTGATTGGACGGATTGATCATGGGAATCACCGGCGTGTATTGCCCCGCCTTGAGCTTCATCACCGCGTCGCGGGTTGCGGGATCGGCGCTCTTGAGCGCGGATTCAGGAGCCATTCCCAAGTCGCCGCCGTTGTTACTGGTCTCCGGATCCTCGGAATAATTCATGGCCAGGGTAGCGAAGTCGTCGCCACTATCGAGACGGTTGGCGATCATCTGGATTTTCTTGCCTGCCTCGACGGCGTTTTGCGCTTTGCTGTTCTGCAGGTTATGGACCTGGCCATTCGCCATTCCGGAGACCATGATTTTCGCTAAATGGTACTGCGCTTCAATCAGGTTGAACTCGGCTTTATGCTCGTTGTAGTAGTTGGTGACGTCCTGGTCGGTGATATTGATGCGCGAGGTGATTTCCTTGTTCAGCACCTTGTCGCGGGTGAGCGAGCGTCGCAGGTCGCGCTTGAAATCATCGAGGGTTATCTTCTTGTCCTGAAGGCGCTTGTTAAATTCCTCGGCGGTGTAGGGTGACTTGATCTCGTTCAGCTTGCGGTCCACTTCTTCGTCCGTCGCCAGCAGCCCGAGCTTCTCGGCCCGCTGCATCAGGATTTCGGTCTCCATCAGTTCGTTCAGAATGCTCAGCCGCAAGCTCACCGCCTGCTCGCCGGATGGCTGCTGATCGGAGCCTGCCGTCTGGTTCGCATAATACTTGTCCACTTCGCTGCGATAAATCTTCCGTCCGTTGACCGCAGCCAGGACGTCACCGCCGCCGCTGTCGCGGTTACAAGCCGAGAGCCCGACCAACAGAAGCGCGCCGGCCATAACCAGGCCCGCTCGCCCAAAGCAGTTGCGATTTTTCAAGTTCTTCCCTCCGCCCGAAGGCGCGTCCCTCAGAGCTAAAGCCCAGAAACTCTATGAATTCAACTCCGGCTTACTTCGACGGCGCCGCCGGCGGAATCTTTCCTTCCGCCGCGGCAGGCCTGTGCTCCGGAGGCGCAACGCCGGCGTCTTTCAGCGCCTGGTCGAGCGCGAGTCGTACCTCATCCGCAGGCACGGCTCCATCCAGTTTCCGTCCACTAATAAACATCGTCGGAGTTGCGTCCACTCCGACCGTGTCTCCCTCGTGCATCGAGGCGCGCACCGCCTTGTCATCCTGCGCCTTGACGCAAGCCTGCAATTTGGCCACGTCGAGATTGTGTTTCTGCGCCTGCAGAGTGGCCAATTTGTCGAGCTCGGCGCTAGCGGCTTCCAGTCCCTTCTCTTTGTAAACCTTATCCGCTTCTTCCTTGGATACTTTGCCCAGGGCCGCGCTCGCGGCGCGCCCCTTCTCTTTGTATTCCGCGGTGACTTCATCGGCATTGTGGTGCAAGTAATCGGCATAATCCCAGTAGGCGTCGCCGTTTTGCGCGCCCAGGCAATTGGCATTCACCGCCGCGTGCACCGCCCAGGGGTGGATTTCTTCGAGCGGATAATCCTTGTAGATGAAAAGAACGCGGTCGCCATATTCCTTGAAGAGGCCCGGGAAAAGTGCCGTGTGCATGCGCGAACAGAACGGACACTCGAAATCGTCATAGTTGACGACCGTCACCTTGGCATTGTTGTTGCCGCGCGTCGGACGCCCGCTCACGTCAATCTTCTTCATGATTTCGGCGTACGGATCGCTGGTCAGATCGAACTTGGTGAACCGCACCAGCGCCTTGTGATCGCGGGAGAGCAGAAACTCCAAGTCCTGCTTCTTATTGGAACTCGATACTGTGACGGTCAGAGCGTCATAGTTCGCAAATTCACTCGGCCGGAGCGCCCCCACCACCACTTTTACGTCGGGTGGAATGGCGTAGTGCGACCGCACCTGCCGCTCGACCAGCCGCGCGATGTCCGAAGGAGGGGACTGGGCCGAGCAGCCCAGACAGATCAGCAGGAGAGCCAGAAACGCACGACGCATCATCAATCGAAACCACCTGAACATGAGCAAACCGCTTGATTATCTCATGGCGGGAAGCGTTGCCGCCGTAGAGACGGGGCTTGCCCCGTCTCCCTTGCGAAAGGAGACGCGGCAAGCCGCGTCTCTACATGAAATGTTTCAGACACGTCCCCGCAGCAACTCTTCCGCCGTCAGCAGTCGATTCATCGAGCCGGACCGGAATCCCTCCAGATCGAGCGTGACAAATTTGAATCCCAGTTCCTTGAACACGTTGGTGAACTCGCGGGCCATTTCCGGCGTCAAAGCGCGTGGAAGTTCTTCGCGCGCAATTTCAATGCGAACGATGTCCCCGTGATGGCGCACGCGGAATTGACGAAAGCCCAAGCCTCGCAGCGCGTCTTCGCCGCGCTCGATCACGCTTAGCGCTTCCGGCGTGACGGCGCGCCCATATTCCATGCGTGAGGAGAGACAGGCGGAGGCCGGTTTGTCCCACACCCGCAAGTCCGCGCGCCGCGCCAATTCCCGGATCTCAGCTTTCGTTAGGCCGGCTTCGAGCAGCGGGGCAAGAACATGATGCTGGCGTGCGGCCTGCTGGCCGGGGCGAAAATCGCCCTCGTCGTCGGCGTTGACTCCGTAGGCGATGGCGTCGAAACCGCGCGCCTCGCGGTAGCGCTCGAGGACGGTGAACAGTTCGTCTTTGCAGTGAAAACAGCGCATGGCGTCGTTGCGGACGTACGCGGGATTTTCCAGTTCCTGCGTTTCCACAACCTCCACAGGAATTCCGTGCTCGCGCGCAAAGGCGAGCGCGTCTTCCAGATGAGTGCGCGCCAGGCTGGCGGAATCGGCAATCACAGCGAGCATCTGGCCGCCAAGCACTTGATGCGCCATCCAGGCAAGAAAAGCGGAGTCCACGCCCCCCGAGTAAGCGACGATCAAGCGAGCTTGGCCAGCGAGGATCTGGCGCAAGTGGTCACGCCTTTTGATCGAGCGTGGCTGCCAGTCGTCACGATCTCCATTATCCACGAAAAGTTCTCAGTTCTCAGGAACATTCCGAGCCGCTCACTGAGAACTGAGAACCGGGAACTGCAGAGCTCGCTAGTAGAGCCGCTCCTGCCGTCTCAGGTTGCCGAAGGCGCCGACGTTCGCCAGCGTAAACGAGAAGCGATATTGATTCTCGTTGCGCACCGATCCCAGCGCAAAGCGGCGGTATTCCAGGCTCAGGCCGCAACAGTCCCAGTTGTAACTCGTTTGCGCCGTCGCATACTGCAGCGACCCATGGTTCGCGTCAAAACCGAAGCTGCTGGCAGCACTGAATCCCCGCTTGTTGAGTTGGCCGTAGCCCAACAACACCCGAAACTGGTGGAAATCGCCCGCGCCCGGCTGCGTCGTACCCAGGATTGTCGATCACGCGCAGGAAGGCATCGCCTCCCCCCACGGTAAATCGGCCCGTAGTGGTAGTTCACCAGCGCCGTGCTGTTGTTAATGCGGCCAGCCTTGAGGTCGTAGTCCACGTCCCACTCGGTGTTGGTGCGCGGGCTGGTTTCGATGCGCAGGCGGGAAATGATGGGAGCGAAGCGCCGCGCTTCGTTCAGAAACGCGATGCCCGTGAAATCCGCCGTCGTCGCAAATACGTTTCGCTGTCCTGGCAGCAGCGCGTTCCCAAACGTGGGATCGAAAAAATATTTCTGTCCGATCTCCCAACTCAAGATCTCCCGCGGACCCGAGGCGCAGGGTTGAGCGTCCGGACTGGGAGGCGGTTCCCAGGGAACCGCGCCGACTTGCGGGGCGCCGCCGATGGTAAGCGTGCTCATGCCCTGCAGATCGCAATCCTTGACGTTGGGATCGAGGTGCTTGGCATAAAGACGATTCACCAGCGAATACTCGACTTCATTGGTGTTGGTGAGCACGTCGGTGGCATCGAAACGCAGAATGTCGGCGAAGTTATTGATGCCGGTGACGTAGTCGTAGCGCATGCGCGGCTCAATCACGTGCTTCCATTTGCGTCCGAGCCAGGGACGATCGAAGATCCGCGACAATGCCGGCGGACGCAACTCGAACGAAGCTTCCAGGGATTTGCGATTCAGAGCTGTCGTGGGTTGCGGTTGTCGAATCTGCCGGGTCGCCCTGTTCCGTATAGAACGTATCCCGCAACGTAAGGTCGGGACGGAACGACCATCCCCGCCATTGCACAGGCATGGCCAGCGAGGGCGCCAGGTCGAACCTGCCCACCAGAGGAGCGGTGCGAAACTGGAATCCCGTCGCGCTCCCAACCTCGGGTGGCGCCGACTCGCGCAGCTGCAAACCTTCGGCCGCGCTCTCGAACGACCAGTACAGCGGCGTATTTCCCAACTGCCGCTCCTCGCCGGAGATGAAGAAACTCGGCGTATGCAGAATCCGGACCAACTCCGTCTGCGTAAGCGTGCTGCAGCCCGGACTCGTTCCCGTTGTCGGGTTACAGACTTCGAAGTTCTGGTAGCGCTCCGCCAGCGCATTGAAGTGAAATCCGTTGGTGGTATTGGAAAGAAAAATCTGCGACCGCACTTCCGAATCGATCGCCTGGGTGTACACGTCGGTGAAGGCGATGCGGAAAACGAACGAGCTCAAGTAATCGACATTGGCCACGCCGCGGAAAGTTCCGAAAGGACGTTCGGCAAGAAAATGTGCGTCCTCGCCGCCTTGATCCTGCCGAGGCGTGCCGATGCCACGATCCACCACTCCCACATAGTTGAAGAACACGTAAGAGCTGTCGCTCGGACGAGCGCGGAATTCCCCGCGCTGCGACCAGCCGCGTTTGGAATAGTATTCGGCGCCCACCGTGGCGTCCATGCTGCGATTGAAGACCCAGTACACGGATTCGCCGGCAATCTTTCCCTTCGTGGATGAGTTGCCAAAGCTCGGAATCAGCAGCCCGCTTTGGCGCTGCTCTTTTTGCACTGGATGCGTCACAAATGGAAAATAGAACACCGGCATGCCCATCAGCCGGAAGTCGCTGTGGTAGATCTTGGCGCTGCCGTCCACCTCCACGGAAATGCGCCGGGCATTAAACTGCCACTTCGGATGCGGCAGTTCGCAGGTAGTGACCGAACCCTGCCGCACCAGATAGTGGTCGGGCCCGTGCTTCTCGACAATTTTTCCGGTGAAGGCAAACGGATTGGAGGTGGTGAGCACGTAGCGGGATCTCCGCATCCGTAATCCCACCGTTCCGATCACGCTGTAGAACGTTCCCGTTTCCGTGCGGATATTGTAGGTGCCGTGACTGGCCTCGACGTGCTCGTCGTAAGGGCCGCCGTCCAGCACGACGTGGCCCTCCAGTTCGCTGTCTCCCGTGTCCGCGTTGTAGGTGATTTGATCCGCGTGCAGGATGTAAGTGCGATAGTGGATCTCCACCTCGCCCCGCAGGTGGTAGATGGACCCATCCTTCTCCTGTTGCACCGCCCGGATCGTAACCTCTTCTTCGGTCTGCGTCTGGTTGGCAAAGGTGGCTGGAGCCGGGGGCACGACAGGGGCCTCAGCGGAAGCCGCGACCGTCACGGCGGCAAGGGGCAGCGTCTGGCTGGTTACTATCCCGGAGGCGAGAAGCAGATGACAGACCCATGCGGTCGTGATAAAGATTCGAGAGCGGATGTTCATTCAGCGGGTGATCGTTGCGAGGGAAGCGAGCGTGCGATGCGCTCCGCCAGCCGTGTCTGCCAACGGGAACGAACTGACCTTAGCACGCGAGCGGCAGGCGAAGCAAAGCTCCGCACGTCTTGCGGTCTCCGCCATTCGTGCCGGGCCTGGCTCTGGCTGCTGGCATTCTTCGACGACTTGATTACCGCGACTTGATTAGTACGACTTGATGAGTACGACTGGACTGATGACGAGCGGATTGACGAACGTTGCATCGACGAACCCTGCCACCGGCGGGGATCCCGCCGTCTCAGGAAGCGGCGCAGTGCTCGCTGACGCCGCCGCCTTGGATCTGAATCTTCTTGAGAATGCGGATTCCTGGCGGGCCGAGGTTGCCGCTCGCCTCGATCGCTATCGCACCCGGCGCAAGCCCCGGACTCCGCACTATCCCTCTCTACTCCTGCCTTTTGATACGCCCGAGAGTTGGTCCCGTCCGGCGCCGCCAACTGGATTGGAGGGTACTGGTTCGGCGAGAATTGGTTCAGCCGGAACTGGTGCGGCGGGAATTGGAGTGGCGGCAGTTGCGGATCCGCCAGCGCGTGCCGAGCAAAACTCCACGTTCCCTGCCCAGCAAGAACCGCGAGCAGACGGTCCGACAAGCTTCGCCGAACCTCGCCAGACGCGAGCGCCAAGCCCAGACCGATATCCCGAACAGGTCCCGGAACAATTCGCGCCAGAACCATCCGCGCCAGAACTCCGCGAAGGTCATCGAGTTCCCACGTTCCGCCGCCATTCCGGTGTTTCACCGCAGCGAACTAGCCGATCCCGTCTTCGATCATGATCGTCCGCGCATCGTGGAAGCCCCGGAGGTTCTGCCGCCGCCACCGGCATTGGGTGGAATGCTGATGGAACCGGCCCAGCCAGAGCCGGCCGGCAGGCAAGCAGGCGCCGACTTCCCCTTGCCATCGGCATCGGCATCCATCGCCCGGCGCGCACTGGCTGCTCTGGTGGATGGCATTGTCCTCGGAACGGCTCTGGCGGCCTTTGCCGCAATTTTTCTCCGTCTGAACCCCAGTCTGAACCCGGAGCTGAAACTCAGCCTGAACCTTCTTCGCGGACCGCTCCCGATGGTAGCCGCTGCGCTCGCCCTGGTCACACTTCTGTTCTGGGCGGCGTACGAATTCTTGTTTGTGGTGTATACCGGCTCGACTCCCGGCCTTCGCGCCGCGCGGCTGCGGCTGGCAGCGTTTGATGGCTCACCGCTCAATCGCCGCTCGCGCCGCTGGCGCGTGCTGGCATCGTTTCTCTCCGCATGTTCCGCGGGACTAGGTTATTTCTGGTGCTTTCTTGACCAGGACGGATTGTGCTGGCACGACCGCATCACGCGCACCCACGTCGAATCGAACATGTAGGGACAGCCGCCCTCGGCTGTCCAGGCGAGCAAAGCTCGCCAAGGAGCCCCGGGGCCCCGCCTCGCCTCGACGATGCAGAATGCGCCACCGGTTGGCCGAGACTCCGTCCCGCCACAATCAGACCAGACTCTCCAGCGCCGCCCGCAACTCGCGAAAACTGAACTCATATCCGCTCGACCCGAGTTTC
This sequence comes from uncultured Acidobacteriaceae bacterium, assembly GCA_963767605.1. Classification (GTDB taxonomy): domain Bacteria; phylum Acidobacteriota; class Terriglobia; order Terriglobales; family Acidobacteriaceae; genus Acidiflorens. Next base: position 119,102 of record CAVYEP010000015.1, read on the forward strand.
CCAGGCTGAACCCGTTGGCTCGCGAGCAACATTTCCTCAGCCGCTTGCTTGCCGAAAGCCAGCCGCAGCGCAAACTCCGGCACCGGAAAAATCGCCGGACGGCCCAATACCGACGCCAGCACCTTTGTGAACTCCACATTCCGCACTGCATTCGGCGCCACCAGATTCACCGCGCCCGACAGCGACTCGGTGCGCATCGCATGCTCGATTCCCCCCACGATGTCGTCCACATGAATCCAGCTCCACCACTGTCGCCCCGATCCAATCCGCCCGCCCAGCCCCAGTTTGAACGGGGTCAGCATCTTTGCCAGCGCTCCGCCCTTCGCGCTCAGCACCAGGCCGATCCGAATGTTCACCGTGCGGATACCAGCCTCGGCCGCGATCCGGCTGGCGTCCTCCCACTCGCTACAGACCTCGGGCAGAAATCCTTGCCCAGCCGGACTGTCTTCCCGCAAAGGCTCGTCGCCGCGATTCCCGTAGAACCCGATCGCCGACGCACATACCAGCACGCGCGGCTTGACCTCGCATTGAGCTAAAGCTGTAGCCAGATTCCGGGTCCCTAGGACACGACTGTCACGAATTGCGTTCTTCTTCTCTTCGGCCCAGCGTCCTACTACGCTCTCTCCGGCCAGGTGGATGACCGCGTCGAAGCCGGAAGCGGCGGCGGGCGATAGGGGAGCCAGTGGATTCCAGGAGAGCTGCTCAGCGCGCGTTGCCGCTCCCCGGACGAGCCGCACAATCTGAGTGCTGTGAGGATCGAACGAGGCCAGCAGTGCGGTGCCGATCAGCCCCGAAGCGCCACTCACCAATAGCCGCTCCAATTCGCCGCCTCCAGAAAAATGGGATTGATCTATGGGTCGAACCATACTATCATACCATTATGAATGCACGCCTCGTCATGGACAAGGCTGGCCGCGTCGTGATTCCCAAGCCGCTGCGGGAGGAATTGCAATTGGAACCGGGCGACGCGCTGGAACTCGAAAGCGGCGGTGAGCAAATCACTCTTCGCCCGGCCCGTGGTACGGGGCCGCTCCAGAATGAGCATGGCATCTGGGTGTTACACACCGGAGAACCGTTGCCAGCCTCCGCCACTGACGATCTGCTGCGCCAGATCCGCGAGGAACGCGACTTGGCGAATCTGGGCGATGGTTTTGTTGAAGAGTCGCGTCCGGGGGCGAGTAACCCTGCCCATCGAACCAGAAGTAGAGCTAGAAAATGAGAGGCTTTTTTGACACCTCGGTATTAGTTCCATTGTTCTACCGAGACCACGTTCACCACGGCCCAAGTCAGGAACTCTTCATTCAATTTAGCCAGTCAACCGGCTGCTGCGGAGCGCACAGTTTGGCCGAGGTTTACGCCACATTGACGAGGATGCCGGGCAAGCGCCGCATCAGCGGCGAACAGGCAATGCTCTTCGTCGGCAACATCCGCGAGCGCCTGTCGATCGTCGCGCTGAATGGCGAGGAATACGCCGACGCCCTGCAAGCTTCGGCCGCTCTGGGCATAGTCGGGGGCGGCATCTACGATGCCATGCTGGCGCATTGTGCCCTCAAAGCCAAAGCGCAGGCAATCTATACCTGGAATGTCCGTCACTATACCCTCTGCGGCCGGGAAGTTGTCGGGCGGCTGCGTACTCCTTAGGAAAGCAAGACGCGCGAACCGCCGCCCCGAATGGCCCGAAGCTTCAGCTACAAGAATGCGGCTCACTCTACCAGCCCAAACGCCGTTCTCGGCGCCCTCGGCGACCTCGGCGGTGAAATAGCCTTTCCGCTGCGTTAGAATCGATCATGGCGACGTTGCGTGAACAGATCAAGACCAACGTGCTTACGGTTACTCGCTTCCGCGAGCTGATGCGGAAGCTGCGCGAGAACCGTCCCAACGACGACCTCGAACTGGTCAAGAAAGCCTACGAATTCTCACAGAAGCACCACGCCGGACAAACCCGGGCCTCCGGCGAACCCTACCTGGTGCATCCGCTCGAAGTCGGCAACGTTCTCGCCGACATGAAGATGGATTCGGTTTCCATCGCCGCCGGCCTGCTCCACGACTCGGTCGAAGACACCTCGGTCACCGCCGTTGAAATCCGCCAGGAGTTCGGCGAACAGGTTGCCCACATCGTCGAGGGTGTCACCAAGATCAGCAAAATCGATTTCTCCACCCGAGAAGAGGCCCAAGCGGAGAATCTCCGCAAAATGATGTTAGCCATGGTCGACGACATCCGCGTCGTCCTCATCAAGCTCGCCGACCGTCTGCACAACATGCGCACCCTCGAGCATCTGGATCACGAACGCCAGCAGAAAATCGCCCGCGAGACGCTCGAAATTTACGCCCCCATCGCGCACCGCCTCGGCATGGGAAAGATTCGCGGCGAACTCGAAGACCTCGGCTTCAAGTTTCTCGACCCCATCGGATACGAGCAGGTCCGCGCCGCCGTCGAGTCGCGCCGCAAAGCCGGCGAAGCTTTCATGACACGGGTCGTAGGCGTGCTGCGCGACGGCCTCAAAGAAGCCGGCATCACCGGCCGCGTCGAGAGCCGGGTCAAGCGCCTCTACAGCATCCACAGAAAATTGCAGCGTCAGCGCATCGCCGTCGACCAGGTCTACGACCTCTATGCCATGCGCGTCATCACCAACTCCGTGCAGGATTGCTACGCCGTTCTCGGCATCATCCACAACCTCTGGCGTCCCGTGCCCGGCCGCATCAAGGACTTCATCGCCATGCCGCGGCCCAACCTCTACCAGTCGCTGCACACCTCCGTCATCACCGAGACGGGCGAGACTTTTGAAATCCAGATCCGCACCGAAGAAATGCACAAGATGTGCGAAGAAGGCATCGCCGCCCACTGGAAATACAAAGACGGCGCCGTCTCCGCCGAAGACGAGCAGCGCCTCGCCTGGCTACGCCAGGTTGTCGAGTGGCAGCGCGACGTCTCCGATCCCAACGAATTCCTTTCCACCCTGAAAGTCGACCTCTACCCGGAAGAGGTTTACACCTTCACGCCCAAGGGCAAGGTTCTGGTTTTGCCGCGCGAATCGACGCCGATCGACTTCGCTTATTCCATTCACACCGAGGTGGGCCACAGTTGCACCGGCGCCAAGGTCAACGGACGCATGGTTCCCCTCCGCCACAAGCTCCATTCCGGCGACATCGTCGAAGTCATCACCCAGCCCGGACACAAGCCCAGCCGCGACTGGCTCGCCATCGTCAAGTCCTCGCGCGCCCGCAACAAGATCAAGCACTGGCTCAACGTTCACCAGCGCGAGCGCGCCATGGAAATCGGACGCAAGCTGATCGAAAAAGAAGCGCGCAAATACCGCATCTCGCTAAAGGAAATCAAAGAAGCCGACCTGCAAAGAGCGGCCAGCGAATATGGACTGGGCCGTCCCGACGACCTCATGGCCGGCATCGGCTACGGCAAATACTCGGCCCGCCAGGTGCTGGCGAAATTCGCACCCGCCGGCGCCCAGCCCATGTCGGAAACCGAGGAGCAGGCCGCCGCCCACGGCTTTACCAGCGGCATTTCGAGTGTCGTCCGCCGCGTTTTCGGCGGCGACAGCAATGCCATCGTAGTCCGCGGACACGGCGACCTCCTCGTTTATCGCGCCCGCTGTTGCAACCCCATTCGCGGCGAGGCCATCATCGGCTACGTAACCCGCGGCAAAGGCGTTGCCGTCCACTCCATCAACTGTCCCAACGTCACCAATCTGCTCTACGAACCCGACCGCCGCATCGACGTGCAATGGGCCGGCGACAAGGACGGCCAGCCGGTTTCCTATCCCGTCAAACTCACACTCCTCTGCGACGACCGCTTCGGTATGCTCAAACAAATCACCGCCGTCATCAGCGATACTCACACCAACATCCGCAACATGGGGTCCCGCAGCGAAAACGGCAAAGCCTGCATCGACATCGTTCTTGAAATCGCCGACCTGAAGCATTTACAGAAGATCATGGACGGAGTCCGCCAAATCCCCGGCGTCCACGACGTCCAGAGGCTGCAGAAGATCTAGGGAAAGTCTGATTAAGTACCCGGGGGTCCTCCGTGCACCCCTGTGTACCCTGTGGTTCAAGGTTTTCGATGGTACTTAATCAGAGTCTCCCTAGAGCTGGGGGTGGTCTTCAAAATGTGGAACCGCCTGAAAGCAGGTTACGCCTTTGCAACTTTCGCGCCTGCCCCACATCTCATTTGGAGAGACACAACATGACCGACAAACTCAGCGACAAGATCTCGAAGACCGAAGCCGAGTGGCGGCAGCAGCTTACCCCCGAGCAGTATCAGGTGGCCCGCGCTTGCGGCACCGAGCGCGCCTTCACCGGCCAGTACTGGAACAAGCACGACGACGGGACGTACCACTGCGTGTGCTGCGGCGCACTGCTTTTTGGTTCGGAAACGAAGTTTGATTCAGGGACGGGATGGCCGAGTTTCTATGCCGCCGCCGACCGCAAAAACATCAGTGAGCACACCGACACCAGCTATGGCATGGCGCGCACCGAGGCGCGCTGTGCGAAGTGCGATGCGCATTTGGGCCACGTATTCCCAGATGGTCCCGGGCCAACCGGCCTGCGCTACTGCATGAACTCGGCGTCCCTCGACTTCAAACCGAAGAAGTAAGCAATCCCGCGAGAAACAGAAAACGATGGAGCGCCAGGCGGCATAGCCCGGCTGGACGGGCGAGATGCCCGTCCCTCCATCGTCATTCTTGAATTCCAACTTCGAATTCAGACTTCGTCAGATTGCTAAGTTACGCGTTGCCCGCAGTCGCGGCCATCGCCTTGGGAGGCTCTGGCTTGTTCTGGGCTTGGTTCTGCGCGTGCGTTTTCTGATCCTTCTTTTCCGGGTTGCGCACTTCGACGCCGCCCTTGAGGATGGCGCCTTCTTCGACACTGATGCGATGCGTGATCACGTCGCCCGCGAGCACACCTTCGCTGCGAATGTCCAGCCGGTCCGCGCAATCGACGTTGCCCTGCACCTTGCCCATGATCACGACTTCCTTGGCGGTGATATTCGCCGCGACGGTTCCGTTGCGGCCGACGGTGACGCGATTGTCGGGAAAGTTGATGGTGCCTTCGACGCGCCCGTCAATGAAAAGCGATTCCGCGCCCGTCACTTCACCCTTGATGACGAGCGTGCGTCCGATGTTGGCCTGATCCATGGGTGAGGTGGCCGGCTTCACCGGAGTGTAAGTGTTCGCGGGAGGAACTGCGTTTGGAGTGTACTTCGGTTCCGGAGACTGCAACATGAATGAACCTCACTTGAGTTCCGCAACCGCAGCGGGAGTTGGCCCTGCGGTCGCGGTCGATGGGCCTTTGACGGCAAGAAGAGAATGGCACGAAAGGACAGTGTTACGACAGGTTACCGAGGGTGTTGTCCGCTTGGGCTTTAGTCACCTGACCTCCGGCCGATCAACTTCCGGACGATCGATGACGCGGGTTAGCGCGTCCCGAAATACAAGTCCGCCACGCTTTCGGCCAGCGCGGGCGCGTCGACCTCGGCGCGATTCGCCAGGACAATAACGGTGAGACGGTCATCGGGAAAGCGTTGAATGGCGGTCCGAAATCCTACCGTCTCGCCGTAATGAGCGTAGCGGCGATGCCCGCGGTAGGGATTGAGAAACCAACCAAAGCCGTAGAGCGGCGCAAGGCTGCCGTCCGCTTGCTGCAGAGGAGCGCCGTCTGCCGCGGTTGCCGCGGTCGTCGCCGCAGTTAATGCCGGCTCCATTTCTTTCGCGGTGAGCAGCGTATGAGCGGCCAGGGCCCGGTCCCACTTTTCAAGGTCGTTGAGCGACGTGTAGACGCCGCCATCGCCCAGGGTAGCCGAAGTCGAACTCTGATCCGTCTCGCTCCATCCCCCCGCCGTTCGGGTGTGTCCGTAGGCGCGATGCGTAACTTCGTTCCTGCCCTTCTCGTAGGCGATCGTGCCGGTCATTCCCAGCGGCGTGAAAATTCGCTGGCGCAAAAAGTCCCCAAACTTCATCCCTGATCGTTTCTCCACCACCATCGCCAGAAGCACATAACCCGAATTGCTGTATTCCCAGCGCGTGCCGGGCGTAAACTTCGTGCCCGTCTGCCGCTTCAGCAGGTCGAGCACGCCGGCGTCGCTGATCTGTGGGATTTTGTCATCGGAAATACCCGCATACTGCTTCGCCATGATGTCTTCGTAAGCGACCAGGCCCGAGGTGTGGTTCAGCAATTGGCGGATGGTGATCGACTTTCCCATACGCGGGGAAATCTGGAAAAACGTCGGTGAGACGGTCGTCGTAATGCAGCTTGCCATCGTGCACCAGCAGCATCACCGCCATAGCGGTAAATTGCTTGGTGAGCGATGCCAACCGGAAGTTTGTTTCCGGGCCGATCTTCCGCAACGTTCGCAGATCGGCCACACCATAGCCTTTGCGGAAGACTGGCTGGCCATCCTTGATCACCAGCACCGCGCAACCCGGGTCGTGTGTGCTGACGAATTTCGAGAACAAGCTGTCGACCGCGGCCGCCGGGACTTGGGCTGGCGCTGCATTGGGCCATGAGAGAAGTGCCGCAAAAACCACTAGTTTTTTAATCATAGTCGCGCTTCTTGAATTCAGAAATTTTTGCACGGAACTCGCCCGATCATGAAAAAAATATCCTGAGAATTTGCCCAACTTATTGCCCAGCTTGTGGTTTAAGGACGCACCCTCTGCGTACTCCTTTTGTAACTTGGACTTGCACCCCATAACGTCCTACAGTAGTCGGACCGTAGTTTTCGGATTTCGGCCCCCGGCGTGCATCGAATGGTTAGAGGGTTTGGACATTCACGGGCGTCCAAACTGAGATTCGCAATAAAGGCGAAAGAATGACGAAGAGCAGAAAATTCGGGTTGGCGCCGGCCGGATTCGCACTCCATCCTATGCGCGGTCGCCGTTGTTCTTGGTCTGTCCGTTGCCGGAACGCGCCCAAACCAGTTCCTACGTCATCGCCGCTTCCACGGTTGCGGTAAATTCTGGCAGGCTGCCGCTCTTCCCGCCGACGCCAGCGTCGTCACCAGCAATGACGCGGACGAACCCATTCTCACCATCAAGAAGCGCGTCGATGAAGTCAACGTTCTGTTCATCGCCACCGATCGTCACGGAAAATTCGTCCGCAATTTGAATCAGAACGATTTCTCCATTTTCGACGACCACAAGCCGGTCGAGTCCATCCTCAACTTCCGCCGCGATACCGACCTGCCCATCGAGTTGGGCCTGCTCATGGACGTGAGCGGCTCGGTGCAGGGGCGTTTTGGATTTGAAAAAGAAGCCGCCACCGGATTTCTGCAGCACATCATTCGTCCCGGCTATGACCGTGCCTTTGTCGTAGGATTCAACAAGGAGAGTCACCTCACCCAGGACTTCACCGACCAACTACCGTTACTCGCCGCCGGTGTGCAGCGCCTGAAAAATCACGGCGGCACGGCGCTGTATGACGCCGTTTACAAGGCATGCCAGGAAAAGTTGTTGCGCGAACAATTCGACCACCCCATTCGCAAAGCCATTGTCATTCTCAGCGACGGCGAAGACAATCAGAGCGAACACACGCGCGCTCAGGCGATTGAAATGGCCGAGCGTGCCGAAGTTCTCATTTATGCCATCTCCACCGACGATAGCGGCCTGATTCTGCGCGGCGACAAGGTTCTCGATGATCTCGCTTCCGCCACCGGCGGCCGCGCCTTTTTCCCCTACAAGATGAAAGACATCACGCACTCGTTCGCCGCCATTGAAGACGAACTGCGCAGCCAGTACGACGTTTCTTACAAGCCCTCCGACTTCGACGCCGACGGACGCTACCGCTCGATCCAGATCACCGCCCTGAAGAAAGACCTGCAAGTGCGCGCCCGCCGTGGATACTACGCTCCCAGACAATAAGCCACGAGTCTTTGAATCCTTATAGCTCTGAAAGCTTTCTTCTCCCAACCCGTGCACCTTTGAAACTTTGCCGTTCTGTGTTAACGTCCCCTTGAATCCGCATCTTTGCTGCAACCGAGGAGCAATCCCCATGGCTTGGATTTTTCTCGCAGTCATAGTTCTGTTGGGCATCTTCCTGATCGCGATGTACAACAGCCTGGTGCAGTTGCGCGTGCGCACCGAATCGTCCTGGTCCGACATCGACGTTCAGCTCAAGCGCCGCCACGACCTGATTCCAAATCTGGTCGAAACCGTAAAGGGCTATGCCGCCCACGAAAAGGGTACGTTCGAGAACATCGCGAAATTCCGCTCCATGGCCATGCAGGCCACCGGCCCGGTCGACAAGGCTGCGGCCGAGAATCAGCTGACCGGCGCGCTGAAAAGCCTGTTTGCGGTGGCCGAAAATTATCCCCAACTCCAGGCTTCGCAGGAATTCACCCAACTGCAGAATTCTCTCAGCGAAATTGAGGACGCAATTCAGAACTCCCGCCGCTACTACAACGCCGTGGTGCGCGATCTGAACACCAAGATTCAATCGTTCCCGACCAACATTCTGGCCGGGATGTTCGGCTTCCAGCAGAAGCAGTTCTTCGAAACCGCAGCCGCCGATCGCGAACCCGTCGCGGTGAAATTCTAGATCGCGTAGGGACAGCCGCCCTCGGCTGTCCAGCCGAGCGCAGCTCGGCCCTTGCCAGCGGCCACGAGAACTCTAGATTCGCTACAAGAGTGAAGTCCTAAAATTGTTTCGCGGAGCTCATACGAATCGCCGACTGCTCGTCCTAATCTCAGGTCTCGCGCTTTTTGTCGCCCTCACTGCCGCCACCGCCGCTGCCCAAGCCCACAACTGGCGTATCACCGATTTCAAAGACACCGTTTCCATCTCCGCCGATGGCACGGCCCTGGTCAGCGAAAAAATCACTCTCGCGTTCGCCGGCGAGTGGCACGGTATTCACCGCACCATCCCGGTCGAGTATCCCGGGCCGCAGGGAACCAACTACACGCTGTTTCTCGACATTCTGAGCGTCACCGACGAAAACGGCAACAAGCTGAAGTACGACTCGGGCAAGTCCGGAGCCTACCGCGACCTCAAGATCTACATTCCCGGCGCGGTCGACACGACGCGCGTCGTCAACATCGACTACTCCGTGCGCAATGGAGTCCGCTTCTTCGACACTAACAACGATAATTACGCCGAGTTCTACTGGAACGTGACCGGCAACGATTGGCCGGTTCCCATCGACCATGCCTCGGCCTTCGTGACCCTCCCCGAGAATGCCGCCGGAGGGCTGCGCGCTCAGGCCTTCACCGGCATCTACGGTTCCAAGCAAAGCGAAGCGGCCGCCGAAGTCAAAGGTGCGGACGTTCTTGTCGAAACCACTCAGCCGCTGCCGATGCGCGGCGGCCTCACCATCGACGTCTACATCCCACAGGGAGTGCTCAAAGCCCCGTCCGCGCTCACGAAGTTGGGGTGGTTCCTGGGCAGTAATCCCATTCTGTTCTTGCCGCTGCTGACTCTTGCCGTGATGTTCACTCTCTGGTATTCCGTGGGACGCGATCCCGATCCCGGCGTCTCCGTGGCCCCGCAGTATGAGCCGCCCAAAGGCATGTCTCCCGCCGAAGCCGGAACTCTGATCGACGACACCATCCACCCGCGCGACATCACCAGCACCATCGTCGATCTGGCCGTGCGCGGCTATATCAAGATCGAAGAAAAAGTCGACACCTTCCTGGTCTTCCACCATAAAGATTACTTATTCCACTTGTTGAAGCCGCGGGAGCAGTGGGGCCCCGACCTTACGCCGCACGAACGCGTGATGCTGGAAAACATTTTTCTCGGCGGAGCTGAAACCCGCCTTTCCAGCCTGAAGAACCGCTTCTACACCGTGATTCCGGTAGTGCGCCAAGACATCATGTCCGAACTCAAGAGCAAGGGCATCTACACGCTCGACCCGGAATCGGCCAATGGCTACAGCATCGCTGCCGGCGTCGCCATCGCGATCTGCGTGGTCGCCGTGCAGGTTATGGGCTGGATGAATCTGTTCTATTCCGTTCCGCTGGTGATTGGGAGCGTTCTGGTTTCCACGCTGATCTGGTGGCTCTTTGCACGCCAGATGACGGCGAAGACTGTGTCCGGCGCGCGCACCACAATCGCGGTCCTCGGATTCCAGGAGTTCATGAACCGCGTCGACGCCGATCGCATCAAGCGCATGCCACCCGACACGTTCGAAAAATTTCTCCCCTACGCCATGGCGCTGGGCGTGGAACACCACTGGGCACAAGCGTTCGACGGCATCGTGAAAGATCCTCCAAGCTGGTACGCCTCGCCCAACGGCTACGTCGGCTTCAGTCCGCTCTTCTTTTCCAGTTCGATGCACAGCATGGCGTCGGACATGCACCAGGTCTTCACCTCCGCGCCCAGAGCCAGTTCCAGCGGGTCGGGCTTCAGCGGAGGAGGCGGATTCTCCGGCGGCGGATTCTCCGGCGGAGGCTTCGGCGGCGGCGGCGGCAGCGCGTTCTAGGAATGCCCGGCCCGTTCCCAGCCGCGAAGCGGCGTAAGAATACAGCCCACGGCGCAAGCCGTGGGTGCCCAATGGGAATTGGGCAAGCCCCGAAGGGGCGAAAGAAAAGCTACGTCACAGGCTCCGGAGGGACGACCGAGCCTCTCACGCGGAAGCCGACGCTCGCATGCACTGAGATGACGATGCTGACAGCACGCGATTGGTGCGGAAGACCGCCTCTTGTTAAGCTATGGTGGGCTATGAAACGCAATCGATTGCTTCACGGGATAAAACTTTTCTCCCTGACCGCGGCGCTGGCCTTCGCCCTGCAGTTCGCCTCGGCACAGAAGAAGGAAATTGTGTGGAGCGCGGAAGAGAAGCCGCTCGCGGACCAAATCCACGGGCTGCGCGCCCTCGCCGACGACGTTCGGGCCGGAACGACGAAGGATCTGGCGCTGAAGATCCGGAAGCTGCCCCCAACCGAGAACAAGCTGCGTCTGGCCGTGAACCTGGCGGGACTTTCCACCGAGGGCGATTTCGGACACAACACACTGCAAGAAGTGGCGACGACGCTGGCCGCAACGTTACGCGAGCGGCCCGTGCCTTGGGCGGAGTCGAAAGATTCCGATGCGGGCGGCAAGGCCGTACGCGAGCCGGCCTATCCATATCTTGAACTGGCCACGCTGGTGCGTTACGAGCATGTCGAGCCCACAATCGATCTCAGCAACGACGACGGGCAGTTTCGCGCCGCCATGTCGCAGCTCGAGGCGGATGACCGCAAGCGGGAGCATCCGGAGTTTACCCTGAAAGATCTTTCCGGCAAGACCTGGACGTTTGCTGACCTGCGCGGCAAAGTAGTGCTGGTGAATTTCTGGGCAACGTGGTGTCCGCCATGCCGCAAGGAGATGCCGGATCTGGAGACGCTCTACGGGCGCTTCCGCTCGCAAGGCCTGGTGGTGCTGGGCATTTCCGATGAAGACGCGGCGAAGGTGGAGCCGTTTATCCGTGAGCGGAAGGTTTCGTTTCCCGTGCTGCTCGATCCCGGGCGCAAGGTAAATGACCTGTTTGTGGTGCAGGGAATTCCGAAAACCTTCATCTACGACCGCCAAGGCAAGCTGGTAGCGCAGTCGATCGATATGCGCACGCAAAAACAGTTTCTGGAAATGCTGGGGAAAGCTGGGCTGGAGTAGAGACGGGGCTTGCCCTGTCTGCGGAGGAGTCGGCAGTTCCATTTCTTTCTCCATTTTGGAAAATCCTGTCAACCCCCGGTTTTGACGTTTTTTTCGATAACCCAATGATTTGGCCGGGGAAATAAGGTTGGAAATGTTGTCCGAATGGGCCGCTTGAATTGATATAATAGAAATATAGAAGAAAAAGGGTGCGGATCACTTCCGCACCCTTTTCCATTGGCGTGTCCCGCTCTTGGCTCGGTCTACCCCGCCCGTGTAGAGACGGGGCTTGCCCGGGCTTGCCCGGGCTTGCCCCGTCTCCGCCGCCCACTCCGGGGTTGTTGAGACCGCAGGACGAGCCGCTAACTACTTATTCCGGAATATTTTCCATATAACTCCTTTAAACTCAAAGATTTTGGGTGTTTTAGCCCGTAACGGCAATAATAGACCTAGCTAACCCAACTCTGGTAGAGTGTGGGTGCCGTGACAGGGCAGATCGGGAGCGTGGGTGATGCCCGCTCCGAAGGTACAATCAAGCGAACAAGTTGGAAGGTTTTTATGTACTCCGCATGACCATCCTCCGAAGCATTTGCTTATGCTGACTGCCTACCTTGACGAGAGCGGACACGAAGGCAATCTCGTCATTATTGCAGGGTTCATGGGCCATGACGACGAATGGACGGAGTGTGCTGAAAGGTGGCGCAATGGCTTAGGTCCCCAGCGGCGTCTTCTTCACATGAAGAGCCTTCGATGGTCTAAGCATGGAACCAGAAAATTGCTAGCCACGCTGGGAGCGATCCCGCACGAATGTGGTCTAAGGGCAGTCATGGCGGTAACTCCGGTCCAGCATTATGAAGATTTGGTTTCGGGTACGCTCGCGCAAAAACTGGTCAAAGGCTATTACTTATCAGTGATAGGCATCATAGATGCGATTTTGAAGAACGTCCCGAAAGATGAAACCGTAAAATTTGTGTTTGAACAACAGGAAGAATACGAACTAAGCACAAGGATAATCCTGAATGCCCGTAATGACATGACTTCTACTGGGGCACGCCGTGTGTCGGGCGTTGAGTACATCCCAAAAGATGATTCAATTCTGACACAGCCAGCGGATTATTTAGCCTTCGCCTTGCTACAAGGATTCAGAGATCAAACCAGTAAGAAATACAAATGGTGTGAGCCGATTCTTAAAAACAAACAGAAAGCATTTGGGATCGTACAAGACCGAGAAAGACTGCGAAAAACCATCAAAGCCACGATTGATCAGCATCCTGAATTGATGGGGGACATTGACCATTTTGTGCGGATGACAAAATAGAAAAAGCCCGGATGCCAGTCCGGGCTTCATGTGCTGCTATCCCTGCGAGCATATTAGCGCTTGAGGGATCGTCATGTCTACAGTTCCGCAACAAAATATTCCTTCTGACCTGCTGAATTTAGTATTGTTCTCACAGCAGGAGGTCGATGTGATGGGAACAAGATTTCGGGATCTTAAAACCGAAGAATATTGGAATCTGACGTGGCCATTTTTACTGTCTGGAATTGCCGGCCTTTTATTGCGGTACTTGGCTTCGCGGATATGTTTCCCTTATTGGCTTCCGAAAGACTTCGTGTCTGCTTTCGCAGATGCTCTGATTGTCGCTGGAGTTTTAGGATTGCTGCTTGAGCTATTTGCAACTCGCCTTCTGGTCCAGAAAGTTTCCGATGACTTGGCGGATAAGCTGGTTGGACGTGGCCTCCCAACTGAATTACAAACTCACATTCGCACGATTGTAAATACAGGACTAGTGCGCGACCATTTTGTAAAAGTATATCGGTTATCACCGATTGCAGATTCTGATAAATTCCAGGTAGACGTAACTATAAACTTTGACGCTAAAAACTATTCTGATGCAGTTCTCGACTACACCCCAATTTTTCAGGACGAAGCAATTCATGAACCAGAATTGTTAAGCCTTGAATATGGACTGACTGGCGAGCCCCGGCGCTACAGTGGAATCTCTGAAGAGATGAGTCCAATCACTAAAGTAAAAACGGTTAAAGGAAAGGAAATAATCAAGTTAGAGTCTTTTCGAAGAAACGATAAAGCGATCTGCGAAGTAGCGATGCGCTATAGACTTAAAATGCCAAAAAATTACATTGATATTACTGATTTCGCGGGCGCTACGGTGGGGGCTGTCATCCGGGTAGAAAATATACCATCAGGATTCGAAGTAGTGTCTAGTGGAGAGACCTCGGCTACTACGCATTCAAATGGCGACAAATCCTGGCATTTTGACCAACCATTTGTTACGGGACAGCATATTCGCATCTGGTGGTTCCCAAGATAGACTTCGATTCGTTATGATGAGTGCATGAAGGCTATTCCTGATTCCGACACGACGCCAGCAGAAAAGATGCGGGCGTTCAAAGACGGCTTGCGCCAGATTCTCACGGTGTCCAAGAGCGAACTATCCGAGCGAGAAAAGCAATACCAGGCAGAGCGAGCAGACAAACCGAAGCGCGGCCCTAAGCCGCACTCTTCGGCTTCCGGCCACGCTTCAAGCGACGAGGATTAGAAAGGCTGAGGCGTCGTAGTGGCGGCTTCGTCGGTCTTGCCTGTCAATTCCTTGTAGGTAATCCGCTTATTGGAAACCTGCGACAAAGCCAGCAAAAACCTGTCCGAATCGTTCAGTGGATTGTCTTTTGTAGCGCGATTGTTATATCGGAAAATCTGCTCGTCAATGTACCGCTCAAGATGGAATGGCTCGACAGCAATATAAGTTCCACTCAATCCGCGCTTGAGCAGCGACCAGAAATTCTCCATGCCGTTCACGTGCACGCGACCGCTGACATAGCTCTCGGTCTTGTTGACCACTTCATGCACGAAGCGCGAGCGTAGATTGTCGTAGGCCACGGCGTCATCGGTATAAACCTTGGTACCGTATTTTACGGTGTTGAGGACTTCGGATTGCAGGGTTTCGCGCTTTACATTTGGGACAATCTTGGCGCGGACTTGGCGAAGATCACGGTCAAGGAATCCCTGCACAACGGTCTTGCCTTGTGCTCCGCCTTTCTGCTCATAGCGGAGAGCTCGTTCCTTGTGCATATTCTTCTTGCGACCGCCGATGAAAGTCTCGTCTGTCTCAACCTCGCTCTCAGGTCCGCCCAGCTTTGTTCCCATGCTGTCAGTCTTGAGTCCAAGGCGCAGTCGATGCAGCATGAACCATGCAGTCTTTTGCGAAACTCCCAGACTGCGGTGAATCTCCCAAGAGCTAACGCCGTTCTTGCAGCTAATCAGCAGCCAGAGAGCAGGGAGCCACTTCTGCAAGGGGATCGGCGAATCCTCAAAGATGGTATTGACCTTGACGGAGAACTGGCGACGGCAAGAGCGACATTTCCACCGCTTCTGAGTCTTGAGGTAGTATGGGTTCTTGGCGTCATCCTCGCGACAATCTGGACACTGGGGACCGTCAAGCCAGCGCATAGCGGCTACAGTGTCGATACAAACCTGTTCGTCGCTAAAGTATTGAATCGCTTGCTGCAATGTCTTTGGGCTTTCCATGACCAGAATAATAGCAAATTGGCGTGGGTTTGTCAAGTCTATTATTGCCCCGTAACTCCATGATTCCAATAGGCAGGGGAGGGGGAGGGGGGGCACAGTATAGACGAGGCACATCCCTGACAAAACAGGCTGCGGAAAAACTAGTGCAGTGCGTCAAACAGATCGACATTTATAAGTTTCCGGTTTCCCCTGTGATCCTCTGTGCCCTCTGTGGTTAAAGCCTTTGACCTCCTCGCCGGACACCACGGATCACGCGGATCGAGGCGCAACATTTAACGATCAGTACTTCCGACGCACTACACTAGGGTTCGTATCAGCGTAACGCTTTAGTGTGTGCGTGAGAACTAGAATCCATTCGAGGCGGTGGAACAAAGCTCTGGGCTTTTCAGCCGCGAAGCGGCGTAAGAATGCAGCCCACGGCGCAAGCCGTGGGAAAAGTGGGAAGCCGACCAGCCCCATAGGGGCGAAAGAACAGTTCTCACGCACACTCTTTAGCGCTACCAAAAATTCTTCAAAATCAGACGCCCCTTTAGGGGCTGGGCAGCGCCCTCCACAAACGTGGAGGCCAGGCAAAGCCATCCCGCTGATACCATACTCTTCGTGCGCCCGCTGCTCGACGTCCGCGACCTGACCATCGAGTTCCCGCAATCCCGCGGAGGGCGAGGGCGGGCGCCTCTGCCGGCACAGCCGAACGGCGGCGGTGTCGCCGCTGTGCGCCACCTCTCATTCTCCATCGCTCACGGCGAAGTCGTTGGACTCGTCGGCGAATCCGGCTCGGGCAAATCCGTCACCTCGCTTGCCATCATGGGCCTGCTGCCGCCCGCCGCCACCGTCAAAGGCGAAATCACTTTCCAGAATGGCGACGGGGTCCCCACGCATCTCACCAGTTTGCCCCCCGATCGGCTGCGCGAACTGCGCGGCTCGCGCATGGCCATGATCTTCCAGGAGCCGATGACCGCGCTCAATCCGGTTATGCGCGTCGGCGACCAGATCGCGGAAGCCGTGCTCGCTCATCGGCGTGTTTCGAAAAAGGAAGCATGGGGCCAAGCGGTGGAAGGCATGCGTGACGTCGCTATCCCCGATCCTGAACAGCGCGCCCGCAGCTATCCGCACCAGCTCTCTGGAGGCATGCGCCAGCGCGTCATGATCGCCATGGCCATCGTCAATCGTCCGCAACTGCTCATCGCCGACGAGCCGACCACCGCGCTTGATGTCACCATCCAGCAGCAAATTCTCGACCTGCTCAACGACCTGCGCCACAAATTCGGATTGGCGATGCTCTTCATTTCGCACGATCTCGCCGTGGTCTCGCACGTCGCCGATCGCGTTGCCGTCATGTACGCCGGGAGTCTGGTCGAGCTCGGCGCCAAGGCCGACATTTTCCGCGCGCCCGCACATCCCTATACGCAAGGCTTGCTGCGAGCCATTCCGACTCTTGCGACCGACCGCGCTCTTCCGCTCGCGACCATCGAAGGTACCGTGCCGCCCATCGCCCAGCTTCCTCCCGGATGCCCTTTCGAACCCCGCTGCTCGTACCGCGTCGCCGCCTGTGCGGTTGGGCTCCCACCTCTGGTCGAGGTCAGCGCCGGACATTGGGCCCGCTGTCCGGTCGTGAATCCGCCGCAAGTCTGAGATTCACCAGGACTGCATCTGCACCAACTACGCTGAGGTGTCCATCCGATTTGCGCATTTCCCCTGTGTTCCTCTGTGTCCTCTGTGGCTGTAGATCTTGACCTTGCTCAGTCCCCGCCTCGTCGTTCTCCTCCGAAAAAGCTATAATCCTCCCTTTGCCGTGCGCATCCTTCTTCTAAGCGACATTCACAGCAACCTCGAAGCGCTGGACGCGTGTCTGACCGCGGCGCCGGCTCACGACCTCGTCGTCAATCTTGGTGATAGCGTCGGCTATGGCGGCAATCCCAACGAAGTCATCGCCCGCTCGCAAGAGATCGGACACGTCTTCGTCCGAGGCAATCACGACAAAGCCGTGTGCGGCCTGATGAACCTCGACGACTTCAACCCGGTCGCCGGCCTGGCCACGCTCTGGACTCGCGACCAGCTCACCCCCGAAAATCTCGAATGGCTGCGCTCGCTCCCCCAGGGTCCCATCCAACTCGCCGAACTCCCCGGCCTCCAGTTCGTCCACGGCTCCGCCCTCGACGAAGATGAATACATGGTCAGCGCCCGCGACGCCATCGAACCGCTCATCACCGATCCTGTCCCCGTCACGTTCTTTGGACACACTCACCTTCAGGGAGGCTTCTCACTCTCGGGCGAGATCAGCGAAGCCTACCGTCCCGGATATCGCACGGTGGGCCAGCCCGAGTCGTCCGACTGGCCGCTGCGCAAGGATCGCCGCTATCTCATCAACCCCGGCTCCGTAGGCCAGCCCCGCGATGGCGACTGGCGCGCCGCCTTCGCCATGTTCGACTCCGAAGCCTGGATTGTTACTTTCTATCGCGTGCCTTACAACCTGCGCGTGGCGCAGGAAAAAATACTGGCTGCCAATTTGCCGCAGCGGCTGGCCACACGGCTGGCCACGGGAAGGTAAGACAGGATAGTTTTGGCGAAAGTCTGCAGTCGAATCGGGACCGACTCTCACGCGCAGCCGAAGCTTGACGCGGAACACGGGAACAGTGTGGAGGGTATATAAACTGCGCTGCCATCCCTTACTTATCTACATAGACGGCTGATCAGAGCCAACCAAAATCACTGCCAAGTCATCTCTGGAAATAGGAGGCATATGTCCTGCCGCCGGACTTTCTTGGTGATCGCCTTGGTTCTGGGCGCAGTCGCAAGCGCCTGGTCGAAAGATTTTCCACTTCGCATTAAGGTGCTCAGCGGGGAAAGCAACCAATTCCAAGGCCCTCCACTTGATCCGCCCAACTGCAATTGGCGCGACCTCGATGCCTATTGCTACAACTCAAGCCCGAAAACCTATGTCGAAAACACGATGGTCGTCCAGAAACCCGACGGCAAGTCGCTGAAAATCGCGTGCACGGTTTACAACCGGTGGTCGCATTGCACCAGTTTGCCCGTCAACCAGAGCTTTCAAGCGCGAATGGGGAAACGCGGTCTGGAGATCCGCTATTTCGACCAGCATGGCAAAATGCGCACGCAGCTTTATGAAGTTCTGCGAAACAACGGAGATGGAGTGAGCCGGGCTACCACGGGGCCAATGGAGGAAGAAAATGAACAAACGCCTGCTTGTAATTAGCACGGTACTCGGGTTGTTTCTTGCGGCATCGGTTACTCGTTGCCTTGCGGCCGAGGAAGCTACGGCCGCAGACGGGGCTTCGGTACACATGCTGGTCACCGTCGAAGCTGTTCATGGCCCCAACGTACCCGTCATTAACCGCGAGGACGTGCAGGTCCACGAGGGACGCGATCGCGACAAAGTGACCGGTTGGGTTCCTGCGCAGGGAGACCA
Organism: uncultured Acidobacteriaceae bacterium; assembly: GCA_963767605.1. Classification (GTDB taxonomy): domain Bacteria; phylum Acidobacteriota; class Terriglobia; order Terriglobales; family Acidobacteriaceae; genus Acidiflorens. Next base: position 137,653 of record CAVYEP010000015.1, read on the forward strand.
CGCCGGACTCGAACTCGTGGTTATGCTCGACGATGGGTCCAACATCAGTCTCGGTTCACAACTGGAAGATCTTCGCCAATTTATCGTTGCACAGCCGGCATCGACCAAGATTGGGGTCGCCTACATGCAGAACGGCCTCGCGCAAATGGAACAGAAACTGACCAGCGATCATGCTCTCGCTGCGAAAGCTCTGCGCCTTCCCATGGGAATATCCGGCATCAACGGCAGCCCCTATTTTTCCCTGAGCGACCTGATCAAACACTGGCCGGAAACGACAGCCCGCCGCGAAGTTCTGATGGTTTCCGACGGAATCGATCGTTACTACGGCGTCGGCGATATGCTGGATCCGTATCTAGCGGCGGCCATCGCAGATGCTCAGCGCGCCGGCGTTGTCGTCTACGTGATCTATACCCCGGGCGTGGGTCACTACGGTCATAGCTACTGGCTGACATATTGGGGTCAGCTTTACCTCGCTCAGGTTGCGGAAGAGACCGGCGGTGAATCGTATTACATCGGTTTCTCTGGGCCGCCGGTTGCATTCACTCCCTACCTTGACGATATGGAGCATCGGCTGACGAACCAGTACTTGTTGACGTTCACTGCCAAGCCCCAGAACCAGAGCGGATTGCAGCGAGTAAAGGTGACAACCGAGGTACCGAATGCGGAACTGGTTTCGGCGGATAGTGTTTACGTCCCCGCCGCGAAGCCCTAGCCGTCCGAGAGGGAGCGCAGGACAGCATCTTTCCGCGACTGAAGATTGCAAAAATCAGATAACCAAAGTCGCCATACCCTCATCACTACATGGAGGGTGGGCAGATGTCGCTTAAGCGGCATTTCCGGAGTGGGAGTCACGGAAGAAATTGGATTCGAACCGTGCTTCCTTGCGTCGCGCTCTTTGCCGTCCTGGCTGCGCGAAATGTCGCGGCTTGCAGCGAGTAAAGCTGGTGTCTGAAGTACCGAATGCGGAACTGGGTTCGGCGGACAGTGTTTACGGTCGCCCCGGCCGGCGCATCGAATCATCCCCACGTTGCGTCCATCCACCACCAGAGATATGCTCGTTCCTTGTGGGTAGGGTGAGGACGGCACAGGGTTTTTACCGTTTCCTCTGTCTTGGGTCCAGCCGAAGCGCAACGGTGTCAGGCTGACCACGGGACCTCCCCTGCCCGTTCTTCCAAATCCAGTCGCACGAGTGGAACCCCGCCCCGTTGTAAACTCGGTCTATGCTTTTGCCTCCGCGCTCTTCCAATTCCAGCAATCTTTTCTCCGCGCCGAAATCCGCGTCTGCCGCTCACACTGCTCACGTCGACGGCGGAGCCCGCGGCAATCCCGGACCTGCGGGGTATGGTGTCGCCATTCAGGACGCCTCCGGCCACCCGATCGCCGAGCTGAGCGAATACCTTGGACACCGCACCAACAACTATGCCGAGTATCAGGGACTCCTTGCCGCTCTCCGCTACGCCACCGAACACCAGATCAAAGCACTCAAGGTGATCAGCGATTCCGAACTGATGGTCCGGCAAATGAAAGGCATCTACAAGGTGCGGCATCCCGAACTCCGCAAGCTGTACGACGAGGCACAGCAACTGGTGCGGCGGCTCGAGCACTTCGAGATCAGCCACGCGCTGCGGGAACACAATAAGACGGCAGATCGCCTGGCGAATCAGGCTATGGATCGCGGGCGATAAAAGCCAGGTTTCGAAGTGGAAACACCGAGGCACAGAGAAAATGCTGGCTTCCAAGTCTCTTGTGTTTCTCCGTGCCTCCGTGGTGAAGCGTTTCTACAACCCCCTCACTCTCCGGCTGAGTGATCGTGCACAATCTTCCATCCCTCGGGAAACTTGCGAAAGACTAGCGTAAACAGGCCGTGCGGCGTCTTTCCGTCCGACATGGTCAGATGAAACTCGCCGCGCACGAACGCCGAGTCCGGCCCCAGCATCTCGATTCGCAGATTCGCGAACTCGAGCTTGCCCATTTCGTGGCCCGCGCCCTGATAGCTCTTCTTATAACGATCCAGCGCGGCCTGCCAGCCCTTCGATTCATGCGCTCCCGAAAAAAACGTCAACTCCGGGGAATTCCAATATCCCGCCATGAAGCCTTCCAGATCCTGGCGATTCCAGGCCGCCTGTTGCTCCTCAATCACTTTTCGAATCGCGACGGGCCCGGCCTCCCCACCGTCCTGCCCAATACCAACCACGGCCAGCGTGGCAATCACCCCCACCAGCAAAACCAAATCCCGCATAAGCCCCTCCATGAGCCCTGGTCTCAGAGCATACAGTTTTGGATTTCTTGAGCGGAGAGAAAAAAGGAAGGAAGGGCGGCCTACTGCATCGCTGAAGCGATGCCCTGATACGAAGCCCAACAAGCCGAGAACTGAGAGCTGACGGCTGAAAGCTGACAACTCCCCTACGCCTGACTCTTTTTCGTCGCCGCAGCCGCCTTCACCTTCACCGTTTCCCACGGCCGCTTCGGACGGTCAACCTCGGGCTGGTCGCGGTCTTTAATGCGATCGTACTGGTACGACTCGCTCACAGTTCCGAGCGATTCGTTGTAGAGGCTGGGCAGGGCCAGCGCTTCTTTCATTTCTTCGGAGAACTGGTGAAGCGCGTTCAGATGGTCGGCCGTAGCCGGCACCTCGGTCTTCGTCGTCTTCAGAAATTGCTGGTATCCGCGGTTGACCAGCTTTGAAATCTCGCTGCCGATCATATATCCCGGATACGCGAAGATTTTCGCGCCGCCGGCGTCGGTCTTCTGGATCGCCGCCGAGCACTTGTACTTCTTCAGGAACACGCGGGTTTGCGCGCCCGGAGCTTCAATCAAGTCAAAGCCATGATCGCGCAGCCACGCGACTGCGTCTTCGTAGGTTCGCTGTTCGACTTTCGCTGCCATTTTATGAACTCAATTCCCGTTCTATCGCTGCATTCGGTTAGATGCGGTTTTTGCGGAGTCGATGGAACCAAATCTGCCCGCCGCGAATCTAATCGACTTGGAATTCAACAACGTTAGTATAGATATACCTTTTTAGGATTGCGGGCACATTACTCTAGTCATAAGGGCATTCACATTCAATGACACCTGCAGCCCACGGCTCCGCGCCATCGCTGTCGTCTTTCCGGGCCAAAGCCGCGTCTGGCCGCCGAGGAGAAGCTGTGCTCGCCCAAATCGGCAACACGCCCCTGTTGCCGCTCGACGCGCTCACTCGCGATCTTCCGGGCGTAAAACTTTTGGGCAAGGCCGAATGGCACAACCCCGGCGGTTCCGTCAAAGATCGCACTGCCGCCAGCATTGTGGCGGCCGCGCGCCGGGCCGGCAAACTTGGTCCCGGCAAGATTTTGCTGGATTCCACCAGCGGCAACACCGGCATCGCCTACGCCATGCTCGGCGCCGCTCTCGGATTCCCCGTCACCCTCTGCGTGCCGGAGAATGTTTCTCCCGAGCGAAAGCGCATTCTACAGGCATACGGCGCAAATATCATCTACACCGACCCTGCCGAAGGCTCCGACGGCGCCCTCAAGATCGCGCGCCAATACGCCGAGCGCCATCCCGATCTCTATTTTTACGCCGATCAGTATTCGAACGACGCCAACTGGCGCGCCCACTATGAAACCACCGCCAACGAAATCTGGCAACAAACCGAAGGACGTATTACGCATTTCGTCGCCATGCTCGGCACTACCGGAACCTTCGTCGGGGCCACACGTCGGTTGAAGGAGTTAAATCCGAAGGTTCGCTGCATCTCGCTGCAACCAGACTCCGCCTTCCACGGCATCGAAGGTGCGAAGCACTTGCCCTCGGCGATCGTGCCGCGCATTTACGATGCATCGCTCGCCGATCAGAACCTGGAGATCGTGACCGAAGATGCACACAGCATGGCCCGCCGCCTGGCGCGCGAACAAGGTTTGCTGGTCGGAGTCTCCGCCGCGGCGGCCGTGGTTGGCTGCTTGCGGATTGCCGGGCGCCTGAAGATCGATCAGCCCGCGACGATCGTTACCATCCTCTGCGACTCAGGCGAGAAATATTTGAGCGAAAGATTTTGGCAGGAGGGCTAAGATCAGATTCACCACGGAGGCACGGAGACACAGAGAAATGATTTTCTCCGTGCCTCCGTGGTGAAATGGTTTTCGGCTTCCGATGCTGAAACTCTCCCAATCTGCCTACCTCTCCCTTCGCCAACACGGAGAGGAAACCTATCCCCACGAGTGTTGCGGCGTGCTGCTCGGGCAGTTCGACAATGACGGCTCAAAAACCGTCTCGCGCATCGCCCGTTGCGGCAACACGCGCGCGGACTCGCCCCACAACCGGTACCACATCGATCCCAGGGATCTGATCCGCATTCAGCGCGAGGGCCGCGAGCGCGGCGAGGACATCGTCGGCTTCTATCACTCCCATCCCGACCACCCCGCGCAGTGGTCGCCCACCGATCTCGCGGAAGCGCACTGGTTTGGCTGTTCCTACGTGATCACCAGCGTGGGGAAAGGTAAGGCGACGGTCACCAATTCATTCGAACTGGTGGGCGCCGATGAGGCCGAAAAGAAATTCAAGGACGAGGAGATCAGGTTCGTGTAGAGCGGACACTCTTGTCCGCTTGCCGGCAGCGGTTACGCGATCTGAGCGGCCACGAGTGTCCGCTCTATACAAACCTATCTTCGCTTTGCATCTTTCACCCGCACCCTGGCATCTTCTCTGTATGCCCCAGATCCAGATTCCCTCTCCACTTCGCCAATACTCCGGGAAACAGGCCTCGGTCAGTGTCCCGGCAGAAACCGTGGGCGAGGCCTTGACTGTCTTGGTCTCGCAACATCCCGACCTCAGGCGCCACCTCTATACTGACGAAGGCAAGCTGCGCACGTTCGTGAACGTCTACGTCAACGACGAAGACATGCGCTACCTGCAAAAGGAAGCCACCGTGGTTAAAGACGGCGATACCATTTCCATCGTGCCGTCAATTGCCGGCGGCTGCGTTATCATTTGAATATGACCTGCGAACCGACACATGGCCGAATGCGCCACCCCGCGCGCCGCCGCTGTCTGTAGTTCGCAAGCCAGTTCGCAAATTAGTTCGCCGTCAAACCGACTAAAATCTCAGAAGGAAATTATGGCCACCGTAACCGATGCCCAACCCGAGGTTCTTTTAAGCAACGACGAGATCCTGCGCTATTCGCGCCATCTGATCATGCCCGAGGTGGCCATGGACGGCCAGCGGAAGCTGAAGGCAGCGAAAGTGCTGTGCATTGGAGCGGGCGGACTCGGGTCGCCGCTGGCACTCTACCTGACGGCCGCGGGCGTTGGCACGCTCGGCCTTGTGGACTACGACGTCGTGGACTACACCAACCTGCAGCGCCAGATCATCCACAGCACCAACGACGTAGGCCGCAAGAAACTCGACTCCGCCTCCGACAAACTGAAAGCGCTCAATCCTTTCCTGAACCTGCGCACGTTCGATATGAAACTGACCAGCGCCAATGCGCTCGAATTGTTTCGTGAGTTCGACATCGTTGCCGACGGCACCGACAATTTTCCCACGCGCTATCTGGTCAACGACGCTTGCGTGCTCACGGGCAAGCCCAATGTTTACGGGTCGATTTTTCGCTTTGAGGGCCAGGCCAGCGTGTTCGCGACCGAAGAGGGGCCCTGCTATCGCTGCCTCTATCCGGAGCCGCCGCCGCCCGGCCTGGTGCCCTCCTGCGCTGAGGGCGGAGTGCTGGGCATTATGCCGGGTCTGGTCGGTGTGATTCAGGCGACCGAGACCATCAAGTTGATCCTGGGGCAGGGCGATTCGCTCGCGGGACGATTACTGCTGATCGACGCGCTCGGCCTGAAATTCCGTGAACTGAAGCTGCGGAAGAATCCCGATTGCCCCGTCTGCGGCACGCACCGGACGATCACCCAGCTCATCGACTACGATCAGTTCTGCGGAATCCGAGGGCAGGAAGAACCCGCGGGAAATGACATCCCAGCCATCTCAGTGGAGGATTTAAAGAAGAAGTTAGACGCCAAGGCCGACGTGTTCATTCTCGACGTGCGCGAGCCGCATGAGTACCAGATCTGCAACTTGAGGGGATATCTCATCCCAGTCGGCGACATACCGAAGCGAGCGAGCGAACTGGACAGCAGCCGCGAGATCGTGGCCCACTGTAAGGTGGGTGGACGCAGTGCGAAGGCAGTAAATTTCCTGCGCCGGGCGGGATTTACAAAGGTCTATAACCTGAGCGGCGGCATTAATGCGTGGGCGGACCGGATCGATCCTAAGATGCCCAAGTACTGAGAACGGGAAAGTCACGCTCGGCCCGGGAGGTCATCGCAAGGGGCGAGTTACTCTTCATTGAATTGTCATCCCGAGCAAAGCGAGGGGTCTGCATTTTTTGGCGAACTGCAGATCCTCGCTTGCTCGGGGATGATGCTTGGTTTTTTCCGAGAAGTTAGTAAGTTACCGGCTTGAAGGCTCGCCCATTTCGGCTTTCTCGGTCGCGCCGATGGCCAGAGCGTACTTCTTGCCCGCGAAGCGTACTTCTGAAACCCTTGCCTTGCCGTCCGAGTGGTCTACAACTGCGGAATCGTAGGCATAGGCTTTGTCGAGTGCAACGACTTTCGCCGAAGCTTTTGCCACTTCCTTCTTGCCCTGCATGAAGCTGACCTCGACGTTTGCTCCCGTGCCGTCCCAGCGGAGTTGATAGTCGCCGGGGGCCAATTGCTGACCGTTGACTTCGAGCGGTTCCCGCACCTGCAGCGAACCTTTGTTGCTTGCGAACGCACTCGATGCGAGCAGCACGGCCAGCCCGAGCACAACAGTCTTTGCCAGATGGTTCAGTTTCATTTGCTCCTTCGCTTTCTGCCCGGTTTCTGGCCGGGACGTTAGGGGCGGCTGGTGGTGGTTCGAAGACGCTCGGCTGAGGGCTTGCCTTTTCCGTGCAAAGTCCTACAATGCGCTGGTCAGGGTGACGCAAAAAGACGCGGGCCTTACACTCGTGCTTCTTGCCGGACCCGGCGCATCCAGGGCCGCCAAACCATGCCTGCGCCAGTCCCGTCACCCTGCAAACTCTTTAAGTGGACCGAAGTTTATTTCGTCCACCCCACGCTGGTTCGCTACAGGATACGAATCCCGGTTGGAATAGGTTCCCGATTTCTTTTTTCTCTGCGAAAGATTCTTGCGAACATGCTCATTGGACGTGCTGGCGCCGCCTGCGTTAGCGGCCTATTAGTGCATGCTGCCGGGAGTAACAAGGTGAGAGTGTTTTGTCTGGAGCTGGAGTTAGGTTGAGGAACTGCAGATTCCTCGCTCCGCTCGGAATGACAGATCTAACTAGTGAGCCTAACTAATCTTCAGCACGATCTTGCCGTAATTCTTGCCTTCCTGCATTAGCGTGTAGGCTTCACGCGCTTGTTCGAGCGGGAACACTTTTCCAATCACGGGATGGAGCTTGCCGGCGGCTAGCCATTCGGAAAGCTGCTTCCACGCGGACTCCATGAGCGGGCGGTTGGCGCTCAAATAGGACAGCCAGAGCCCGTGGACGCTGGCGCCTTTGGCGTAGAGAAGGCGGGTGTCGAGTTGCGGAATTTCTCCGGTGGCGGAGCCGTAGACGATGACGCGTCCGAAGTCGCGCAGGCAGCGGACGCTTTTCGCGACGTGCTCGCCGCCAAGCATTTCGAAAACCGCGTCGACCCCTTCGCCGCGCGTGAGATCTTTGATCGCTTCCACATAATCGCGCTGCTTGTAGTTGATGCCGTGTTGCAGGCCGAGCTCGCGTACGCGGGCCAGCTTGTCCTCGGAAGAAGAAGTTCCGTACATCTCGATGCCAAGAATTTTTCCGATTTCGATGGCGGCGGTGCCGACTCCGCCAGCGACGGCGTGAATCAGCACGCGGGCGCCGGATGCCTTCTCGAGCAAACCCGCCTTCCAGTAGCCAAAGTAGGCGGTGAAGAAATTTACTGGGAAAGCAGCAGCCTGTTCCGCGGTCCAACCTTCCGGAATGGGCCAGACGAGGTTGCGATGCACCACGGTTCTCTCGGCGAAGGCGGCCCACTGCGTGTAGCCCATGACGCGGCGTCCGCCCGAATCTTCTCGGCCTGCAAACTCGCGGCCGGCGGTGAGCGGCGGCTTGGGAGTGCCGGCGTATCCGCCGCGCGCGGTGAGCAGATCGGCAAAGTTCAAGCCGCCCGCTTCTACTTTCACCAGAAGCTGCTCGGGCGCGGGATGCGCGTCGGGAACCTGCTGCAATTCGAGAACCTCGGGCCCGCCGAAACGAGTGATGACGAGTGCTTTCATGGGGAAAGTTTAACAGGGGTCGCGGAGTTTGCCTTCAGCATCTATAATGGTCGTCGAGTTTCCGATCCCCGTGGCCTGGAGAGTTCTTTGGCGGCGGGGGCGAGGGTTGCACCGAGATCAGGTGCGATTCGAGGGTGCGGATGGAAACGTCTGCGCCTCCCGTGTTGGAAAGGAAACGCTCGCTGGGTTTGTGCCCGCCTGCTTCCTTCCAAGCATTTAGCACTTAGCATTTAGCCAAACCGGCTCGGTGCGGTGCGAATGCTAAGTGCTAATTGCTAAGTGCTAAATGCTGCTCACTGACAATTTCGGGCGCTCGATCCACGACCTGCGGATCTCAATCACCGACCGCTGCAACTACCGGTGCGTGTACTGCCGGACGGGGACCAACGGCGCGGCGTATGCCGAGCTTCCTTTTGAAGATTATCTGCGGATGGCACGCATCCTGGTGGGGCTGGGGATCACAAAGATCCGGCTGACCGGAGGCGAGCCGCTACTGCGCAAGGGCATCGTGGAGTTCGTACGCGACCTCGCCAAGTTGCGCACTCTGGACGGAAAGAAGCCCGGGATCGCAGTGACGACAAACGGCCACCTGCTGGCTGAGATCGCGCAGCCGCTGAAAGACGCCGGACTCGACCGCGTGACGGTCAGCATGGATGCGGTGGATCCGCAGCGATTTGCGCGCATCACGCGCGTTCCGAATGGATACGACAGCGTGCTGGCGGGAGTGCGCGCGTCGCGGCAGGCGGGTCTCGATCCGGTGAAAATCAATTGCGTGCTGCTGCGCGGCTTCAACGAAGATCAGATCGTTCCGTTTGGGAATGTTCGCGCGGGAAGAGCGGGTGGTGGTGCGCTTCATCGAATTCATGCCGCTCGAAGAGGACCGCGTCTGGACGCCGGAAATCGTAGTGCGGCTCGATGAGATCGTCTCCCGCATGGCGGAGTATCTGCCCTTGGAGGAGATGGCGCACGAGCCGAGTGAAACCGCGCGGCGCTATCGCTTCCGCGATGGCGTGGGCGAGATTGGAATCATCGCGCCAGTGTCGCATCCGTTCTGCGGACACTGCAGCCGGATCCGCATCACCTCGGACGGCAAGCTGCGTACATGTTTATTTTCCGCGTGGGATCACGACCTGCATGAGTTGATGCGGCGCGGCGCGACCGACGACAAGCTCACCGAGTTCATCGTGAAAGTCGTGGAGAAGAAAGAAGAACGGCACCACATCGGGGAGCCGGGATTTTTGCCGGCGTCGCGGACGATGGTGCATATCGGAGGATAGCTGTCGGCTCTTAGTTATCAGCTGTCAGTTAGAACGCTTCACCGCCGAGACGCGGAGGACCCCGAGTAACCCCTCAAGCAGACCCCGGTAATCAAGAGGTAGTTACTTATGCGTAGAGCGTGTTTCATAAATCGGTTTTGGGTAGGGCACGGCTTCAGCCGTGCCGTTTAGGGCCAAGAAGGATGCGGGCTTTAGCCTCTGAGGGCCCGCACCTTCCGACCTGAAAAGGATTTATGAAACACACTCTAGTCGTCCGGGCCACCCGGATTGCTCTGCTCTCAAAGCTAAAGTCTATAGACTCTGGTGCCGATGGAAACGTGTAGGGGGCCTCACAGATGGTCAGTCCAGTAAGTCCTACCACGCAAACCCAAGCTCAGGCTGCAGCTCAGTCCTCGGGCGGGCGCCAACCAGCGCCTGCACCGAAACCACCGCAGGCCGCAGCCGCACCGCCGGTCACCGACACAGTGCAAATCAGCACCGCTGCCCAAGCGCTGCAGGAAGTAACAGAGACTCAGGTTCAGACCGCCAAGGAAGCCAGGTCTGGAGATCTGCAGGCTGTAAGGCTGCTGGCAAAAGAAACGGCTGCTCAACACATCGCGAAGTAATGCATCGGCGAAGGAATTCGTCGAGGGGATGAGAGAACCGGGAAGCCTGGACCAGCAAGGCAACCCGGCTCTTTCATTAGCCTCCAGGCAGCTGCTCGGCGAATTTCGCGGCAGAGACCTCAGTAAAACGCGTCGTACTTCGTAACCGTCCAGCCGGAACCTTCCTTTTCTTCGGTCACTGAGAAAAGATCTTTGTAGGTTGCGTCCTGGCTCGGACTGCTGTAACGCTTGCCTTTGTAGTAGAGAATCACCAGCGGCGGCGCGTCTTCCCATTGCACCAGGTTCCACGAAATCAGCGGGTGCTGGGCTTCGGAACTGCAGAGGAAGTCGGCGCGCTTTCTGCGGTAATCCTTTTCCCACTGCGCAAGCAGTTTGCGGCAATTGCCGTCGCGCATCTCCGAAATGAAACCGTTGGCGGTGCGTTCGATGGTGCGATCGCGGAACGGATTCATGGTGATGCTGATCGGCATCTGGGTGAGCGGGTCGCGTTCCTCGGAGCGCGACAGGACCGGCCCCTGGTTGCTGAGCCAGTTGAGATAGCCGAGGAACACCAACACCAGCAGGCTGGCGGAGCCTATGGCGATGGCGAGATGGGTCCGGGAAAACCGCATTCAGAAGAAGTTTGGGGGATAGGCGAGGTAGCGGCAAGGTTACTTCAGATACTTCCGTAACTGCGAGTTGGGAGCCCGGACCGCTCGGCTTGGACAGCCGAGGGCGGCGGTCCCTACGCGACGGCCGGGTAGTGGCTGAATTTGACCTGTCTTTTCTCCTTTTTGAATTCGTGGATTGCTTACGTCTGTGGAAAACCTTCCAGTTCAAATTCAGCCACTACCGACGGCCGGGCTGGTTTGTGTTTTCCATGTGGGCGGCGTATAGTTAGCGATGAATACTGTTGTGTCGTAGTGCCAGGATTGTCGAAGCACACCAGTGGGCGAAAGCCCACTTTTTAGTTTGGGCCGATTTGCTGAAATGATCGGCTCGGCGATTTTGGCGCAAGTCGCTGAAAACATGGCTTTTGATCTGGCGAAGGTCCGGCAGATTGCCGAGCGGGTGGCAGGCTCGATCGGGCTGGAAGTAGTCGAAGTGGAGGTATGCGGGGCGGGTAAGCACCGCATGGTGCGCGTGTTTATTGATCGGCCGGGAGCGATGCCGGTAATGGATCGTCCGGATGGCGTGACGCACGAGGATTGCGCGAATTTTAGCCGCGAGTTCGGGACGATCGTCGACGTTGAGGATGCCGTACCCGGCGGATCGTATGTGCTGGAGGTTTCATCTCCGGGACTGGATCGCAAGCTGACGAAGGCGGCGGATTTTGAGCGCTTCCGCGGATGCCGCGTGAAGTTGACGACGCGAGAGCCGGTGAACAACAACCGGCATTTTGAAGGGAAGCTGGAAAGCTTCGAGAACGGGAAGCTGCTGCTGGATCTGAGCGCGGCGCGTAAGAATCAGAAGAAGATGCGTCCGAAAGAGGGTGCGGCGCCGAAGGTTGAGATTGAGTTGGGGAACGTAGAGAAAGCGAATCTGGTACCGGAAATCTAGGAGCAAGGTGTCAGGTCTCAGGTGTCAGGTCTCAGGACTTGCTTTTTCCTGAGACCTGACACCTGACACCTGAGACCTGAAGATCTTATGGCGAGTGAGCTCTACAACATCATCGAAGGGGTCAGCCGGGAAAAGGGCATTGATCCGCAAATTGTGGTCAGCGCGGTCGAGGACGCTATTGTGGTGGCCACGCGCAAGTACTACAAGACGCAGGAAAACTTGCGCGCGGTGCTTGATAAAGACAGCGGCAAGATCAATGCCTATGCGGTGAAGTCGATCGTCGAGACTCCGGAGCAGGTGGAAGACGCGAACTTGCAGGTGACGGTGGAGCAGGCGCGGAAGCTCGATCCGGCGGCGGAAGCGGGCGGAGAGTTGCTGATCCCGAAAGTGACGGAAGGGATTCTGGGACGGATCGCGGCGCAACTGGCCAAGCAGGTCATCTTCCAGAAAGTACGCGAGGCGGAACGCGACACGGTTTACAACGAATACATCGGGCATGTGAACGAGATCGTGAATGCGACCGTGAAGCGGATCGAGGGTCCGGATGTGATTCTCGATATCGGCAAGGCCGAAGCGCGCATGGGACGCAAGGAGCAGTCGCGGCTGGAATCGTTCGCGGTGGGCGAGCGGATTCGGGTCGTGATCGTGCGGGTGGAAAGAGCGGCGAAGGGTCCGGGCGTGATCGCTTCGCGCTCCGCTCCGGAATTAGTCCAGCATCTTTTCCAGACCGAAGTTCCGGAAATTTATGACGGCACGGTGGTGATCCGGGCGATCGCGCGGGAAGCGGGCGAGCGCACGAAGATCGCGGTGTTGTCGAAGGACAAGGACGTGGACGCGGTCGGAGCCTGCGTCGGCATGAAGGGGATGCGGGTACAGTCGATCATCCGCGAGTTGCGCGGAGAAAAGATCGACATCATCGAGTATCACGAAGATCCGGTTACGTTCGCGGAGAAGGCGCTGCAGCCGGCGAAAGTGAGCCGGGTGACGATTGTCGACGCCGCGGACAAGCATCTGGAAGTGGTGGTGGACGATACCCAGCTTTCGCTCGCGATCGGGAAAAAAGGGCAGAACGTGCGGCTGGCGGCGAAGCTGCTGGGCTGGAAGATCGACATCAAGAGCGAAGAAGAAAAGCGGCAGGAAGTGGAGCAGCAGATGTCGGCGCTGGTCACGCAAACCGTAACTCCGCTGGAGTTGGTTACGGGACTGGGCGAGGGGCTGGTCGAGAAACTGAAGGCGGCGGGCGTGAACACGGTGGAGTCGCTGGCCGATATGACGCCGGAACAACTGGAAGCGATTGAAGGCATTGGCCCGAAAACGGTGGAAAAAATCAGTATCGCGGTCAATAATTATTTCGCCAGCGTGGATGGCGGCGAGGCAGTAGTCGCCGCGGACGCGGAAACCTCCGGAGAAGCCGCCACCGAAGCGGCAGTCTCCGAAACAGAAGTCGGCGAGGAATCGCCGGCAGAGGGCGGGTTAGAAACGGCGCCCGCCGAGACGGAGCCTGTGGCAACGGCGGTTGCAGAAGAAGGCGCCGGGCTTTTGTCTGAAGAGTCTGCGTCCGAAAAGTCCGCGTCGAAAGAGTCTGCGACCGAAGAAGCCCCGGAAGACAAGCAGAGCTGACCCTGGGAGAGTGGCGAGTTCGGAGTTCGATCCGGACCGGACGCACGGGCTTCGTCAACCGGAAGTAAGCCGGGTGTGAGCCGGAAGCGAGATGGCACCGGGATTTTCGAGAGGTTAGATATGCGAGCCTAGAGACGCGAGATTGCTCGGTGGACGGGGCAAAGCCCCGTCCCCACACGAGCCGCGGGACAAGAAAAGGAAACGACGGCGGATGAGTAAGATTCGAATCAACGATCTGGCCCGTGAGTTGGAAGTCAAGAGCAAGGAAATTCTTGACGTGCTGACCACGGTGGGCGTTACGGAGAAGAAGACGCACTCCAGTTCTCTGGAAGATCACGAAGCGGAACTGGTGCGGAAATATCTCCGCGGCCGATCCGACGCGGCGCCGAGTTCGGCGAAAGCCACGCGTGCCGCTCGCGGCGAAGAAGAGATCAAGACCAAGATCGACCTCTCGCATATTTCGCGGCCTGGAGATGTACTGCGCGCCATCACGCAGCAAAAGGAAGCCGTCGAGCATCCTGCGGTGCGTCCGGCAGCCAAGCCGCCAGTTCCGCCGGCGCCGCCCGCCGTGGAAGCTAACGCAGCGGCCCCGGTGGCTCCCCTGACGCGGAAGGCAGTGCCATCCAAGCCCGCAAGCGAAGCGCCCGCGCCGCCGGCGCCGAGACTGGTCACGCCAGCTTCGGTAGCTGCCACTTATCGCCCGCCGACGGTGGTCGTGATTCCACCCAAAATACCCGCGACACTACCCCCCGCTCCGCCGGTTGCCGCTTCGAGCACAACTACAGCACCGCCTGCGATCGCTGTTCCGCCACGAGTTACGACTGCGACTCCTCCTGCCCCGCAGGCTGGAAGTCCTCCGCCAGCGGCACAGCCTCCGGCACCTGTTAACCTTACTCTGATGCAAGCTTCAGCACCCGCCAAACCAGCGCCTCCGAGTGTGCCGCCGCCGCGAATGATCATGCCGCAGACGGGCCCGCGCCCGGTGTACAAGGCGCCTCTGCCCGCGCCGGGAGCGCCACCGCGGTCGACGCCTGGACGGCCTGTGCCTGGGCAGCCAATTTTTCAGCGTAGCGGACGACCGTCGGCGCCGGGACAACCGCGTCCGCCGCTGCGTCCGGGGGAACGGCGGCCAATGCATCCCACACGCGTTGCGCCCGCGGGATCGCGTCCACTCGGTGTAGGTCCGGGCGCGGGAATGGCTCCTCCGGGAGCGACCCGTCCGGGAGCTCGTCCTGGAGGTCCATCGCGGCGACCGGGTCAGAGATATGTACCGCGAGGCGTGAAGGAAGGCCCGATGAAGGGCTACACTCCGCCGCCGCGCATGACCATCAGCAACGAGCCGGCGCCGATCACGCGCAACATCACGATTACCGAAGGAATCTCGGTGAAGGACCTGGCCGAGAAGTTGGGCATTCGCGCCAAGGATGTCATCGCACGGCTGGTGGTGCGGGGCGTGTTCGCGACCATCAATCAAACCCTCGACGCCGAACTGGCCAGTGAAATGGCGCGCTTCTTCGGAGCCGACACCGAAGTCATCACCTTCGAGGAACAAGCCGCGAAAGATACAGACGCAGCCACCGAGAGCAGCGAAGAAGGCGCGGAAGCCGTGTCGCGTCCGCCCGTGGTCACCATCATGGGCCACGTCGACCACGGCAAGACCACGCTGCTCGATTCCATCCGCTCCACCAACGTTGCCGGAGGCGAAGCGGGTGGCATCACGCAGCACATCGGCGCCTACAAGGTTCGCATCTCGGATACGGCGTCTCCGGCTTATGGCCGCGAGATCGTGTTCCTCGATACGCCGGGCCACGAAGCGTTCACGCGCATGAGAGCACGCGGCGCAAAAGCAACCGACATTGTGGTGCTGGTCACCGCCGCCGACGACGGCGTGATGCCGCAGACCATCGAGGCCATCGACCACGCCCACGCCGCCGAAGTTCCCATCATTGTGGCGGTCAACAAGATCGATAAACCAGGCGCGCTGCCAGAGCGCGTCAAGAAACAACTGGCGGATCGCGGCCTGATGCCCGAAGACTGGGGCGGCAAGACGGTGTTCGTCGACGTTTCCGCCAAGCAGAAGACGAATCTGAATCTGCTGATGGAAATGATCTGCCTGACGGCGGACTTGCAGGAATTGAAAGCGACTCCGGGACGCGCGGCGAGCGGCGTAGTGCTCGAAGCGAAGTTGGATCGGGGACGCGGCCCGGTCGGGACGATCCTAGTGCAGAACGGCACGCTCCGCGCGGGCGACAACTTCGTGGTCGGAAACGTCTATGGAAAAGTCCGCGCCATGTTCGACGATCGCGGCAAGCCACTGAAGGAAGCGCCGCCTGCGACGCCGGTGGAGATTATCGGACTGGAAGGGCTGCCGCAAGCCGGCGATCAGTTCGTGGTGGTGACCGACCGCGAGAAGGCCCGCGACATCTCGGAATATCGCGAGCAAAAAGCGCGCGAAGCCGCGCTCGCCAAGAGTTCACGCGTCTCGCTCGAAGGCCTGGCCGAGCAACTGAAGACGGCGGGCCTGAAGGAACTGAACGTCATCCTCAAGGCCGACGTGCAGGGCTCGGTCGAAGTTCTGGGAGACTTGATCGGCCGGCTGTCGAACGACAAAGTGCGGCTCAAGTTGCTGCGCTCGGGCATTGGCGCGATCACCGAAACCGATGTGCTGCTGGCCTCGGCGTCGAATGCCATCATTATTGGATTTAACGTGCGTCCGGAGCGCAAAGCGCAAGAGTTGGCGGATCAGGAAAAAGTAGACATCCGTCTGCACTCGATCATTTACGAACTGCAGGACGAGATCAAGCGCGCCATGACCGGTCTGCTCGAACCGACCATCAAAGAAACCTACCAGGGACGCGCCGATGTGCTGGAGACATTCCGCATTCCGAAGGTCGGCACGATTGCCGGTTGCCGCGTGAGCGACGGACTGGTCAAGCGCGATTCCGAAGTGCGGCTGCTGCGCGATAACGTGGTCGTGTTCAAAGGTAAAGTGGCATCGCTGCGCCGCTTTAAAGACGATGCCTCGCAAGTGACCAGCGGCATGGAGTGCGGCATTTCGATCGCGAACTACGGCGACATTAAAGCTGGCGACGTGATCGAGGCGTTTGTGACCGAGAGAATCGCGGCGGAAGCGATTAAGTAGAGCTGGTTGCAAAAATGGTTTTTGGGAAGGGCACGGCTTCACAGCTTGCGGAAGAACTCGTGTAGAGACGGGGCCTGCCCCGTCTCAGACTGCTGAACAACTCTGGGTTGTTTTGGTTTTGGGAAGGGCAAGGCTTCAGCCGTGCCGCCCAGAGCCAATAAACATGCGGGCTTTAGCCTCACGACCCCGCATAGAGTTGAAACGGCGCCCAGTAAAACGGATTGTGGAATCCGCTCCCCCGCAGCAAAGATAGTTTCGCGGCTCGCAGCGCCGCATCCGGCTTCGCTCCTTTGTCTAACTCGTCGTAGAACTTATCCATGAGTTGCTCGGTGGATGCATCGGTCGCTTCCCACAAAGCGGCAACCACGTTGTGGGCGCCCGCTCTAAGGAACGCCCAGGAGAGCCCGACCAGTCCCTCGCCCGAGTACGCGCGTTCGCCCGCGCCATAGCACGCCGAGATCGTGACCAGGTCGGCTCGCAAGGGATGGCGAATGATGTCGCGGGCGTAGAGCTTGAAGGAATCGCTGTCGGCGGAGCCTTCGGAAGGCGCAGTCTTTGATCGTGGGGATGATAGTGAGGATGATGGCGGGGCCTTCGGTAGTGCGGTCCTTGACAGCACAATCGCCGAATCGAGCGGACTCAACCGGCTGGCCGTTCCATGCGCGACAAAATGTATATAAGAGAACTGCTCTGGACGGCTGGCCAAATACGCTGCCGGAGTCGCCTGCTCGCGCGCCAATATCAGCAGTCGCGCCGCCGAAAAATACCGGGCAACGCTTTCCATCTGCGACGCGGCTTTCGGGAGTTCCGGATATCTATCGTTCGGCGCAACGCTGTTGCCGACGAGCAGCAGGCCGCGGTCTCTGTGCCTTTGGTCGATTCCCCTGTAGAGACGGGACTTGCCCCGTCTCTTGTCGGCAGAGGGAGAATGATTTCGCGCCGCGCCGAGCACCCGCAACGAGCTGGCATTCGCGATCGTCACGTCCTCAATCCAATAGTGCAACTTTGCTTCGGTGAGTTTGGGTTCGGATGGCTTCGAATCGCCAACCAGAAGCGTTTCAAAATTCAAATTGTTCAAGCTGCCATCCGGGATGACGAAAACCTTCCCAACCGGCTTCGTATCAATTTTCTTCGTATCAGGGTATCGCTTTAGCGATACCGCAAGCGCGTCGAAACCAGACGCCCCTTTAGGGGCCGCGAGGTAGGCTTTAGCCCCTGCGTGCCGCGCTGCCAGCAGCGCTTCTGCCGGCGCGATCAGCGTGCGGTAGAGCCAGCGCCCGTCCGGATCGGCAGATGCGAGAACGTCTTGCGGTCCACCCAGAGCCTTGCGATACCGTCCGACCGCCGCATCGATTTCCGCGCCGGGAGGAAGTGTAAACAAGCTCGTCTTCCGTGGCGTGATCGCCCACAAGTACGACTGCTTCTCGCCCAGCCAATAAAAAAGAACCGTGCCCTCAGCTCGCTGGGCAATTTGCCGAGGGTCCAACGGCGGAGGCCCAGCAGAAGCTCCCTTGGCCAGCAATCCCAATCCTTCGGCCAGAGTACGGGCGCGGCTGTAGTCGGCCCAGCGCAGCGCGTCGTCCGTCTTTCCACGTGCCACCAAAAAGTGAACGTAGTCGTCGTATATGCGAGCCGCATTCGTAAGAAACGACAGCTGGGAATCTTCATGCCGCACCTCGTCGCGAGCCGCCTCGAAGGTAGCGAGCGCCACCCGATATTCGCGGTCCGCGGCATCGGGATGCTTTTCGTCTTCATACAGTCGGGCCAGCGAGTGCTCCGCCTCCCACTTTAGAAAAACGGGGCAAATTTTGTCGCGTTCGACTTCGTGGAACCCGCTCTCAGCCGATGCGAGATCGCTGCGGCGTGCCGCGATCTGCCCCAGGACAAGCATCGGATAGAATTCGTCGAGATGGTTTCCGTCTTGTCGCGCAATCTCCACGGCTCGCTGAGCATACTGGCTCGCATTGGCCAAGTCGTCTTTCTGTAGAGCAAGCTGCGCAAGCACGCGCAGCGCGTTGTAGACGTATTTCTTCGCATTAATTCCTTGGGCGAGACTCAAGGCTTGCTGAAACGACTGCTCGGCCAATTCAAACTTGCGCTCATCCATGTAGATGTAGCCGATGTTTGTGAGTTCGTTCGCCTGGCTCCAGACATCGCCAAGTTGCGATGCCAACTTCTCTGATTCCAAAGACAATTCCAACGCTTTGTCGTAGTCGCCGAGCCTGTAATGCGCCCAACCTATGTTGCCCTGGGTAATGAGTTGGAGCCTCCGTGCGCCGACGGCCTCGGCAGCCCGGTATCCAGCCTCCGACAGGTCAATCGCTTCATCGTAGTGTTCCTCTGTAAGCGCCACATTTCCTAGGTTAAGAAGCGCTTGGGATTCAAGTGAGATGTCGCCGTGGGTGCGGGCGAATGCTAGGGTAAGTCCGTAAAGTCGCCCCGCAGTCTCCCACTGGTCCTGTTCGACCTCCAGATGGCCGCGCGCCTTGAGGACATACCCGCAGCTCGTGGAAGTGTGGTTCGCACAAAGTGCGGTAGCGTCGTTAAGCAACCGCTCTGCTTCCGGGAAGTTGTGGGTTTCAAGCTTGGCCTCCCCCTCAAGCGCCAATATGGGGATAGCCAAATCTGGCTGATCGGAAGGTAGCGGCGCTGACTTGAGGAGCTTTAGGGCGTCTTCGTACAGCCCCCGCTGGAGCTCCGCTCGTGCTTCTAGGGTCCGAAATCTCCAAACCCATTCCGGGCTCAAACCCTGAAACCGCTGGCATTCTCGATGGGCTTCGTCCTGGGCTTGTATCAGATCGCCATGCAGCAGAGCCTTGTAAGCGCGATCAAAGGCGGCCTGCGGGCTCTCATTGCGGTTGCATGACAACACGCAGGCCAGGAGCAGAAAAGACAGGCTGATTACTGCTATTCTCTTCAGGGATGACGAATTACTAACACAAGTTCTTATCCGTGTCCGGGGCCACTGGTGCTCCCATTGGCCATGGCAGTTGCGCCCGTCACCGTCCCGCCGCCGATGCACCCCAGATGCATGTTCAGCATGTGCAGGGTGAAGTAATTGCTGTCGCCCGGCTTCTGCGGAGAACCGCTCTGGGTCTTGTCGGACAAGCCATCGTAGGGTGCGATGCCAACTTCGACTTCGGCTAACGACACGGTTCCAAAGTCCGGAATAAAAATGATATTTCCGAACGTCTTGACGCCCGGAATCGGAATCGGTCCGATGCTTTTGACCAGTGAACATTCCAGTTTAGAATAGCCGTTCCGCTCCCCTTTCGAGCGTCCATTGGCACGTTTCTTGAGATCGTCGATGTAGGCGATCTTGGCATCGTACCTTTTCTCCAGGTCGTCGGGAAGACCCTTGGCGCCGGCGATGTCATTGAGTTGGCGCTGGACGCGATCGAGGAAGCCGCGATCTTGCAGGTAGGGTTTGTCTTCTTTCGGTTTGTCGCCGCAAATGGCGAGGTCGAGTTCCACTTTGACCGGATATCCGCCCACCCGCAGGTTCTCGAAGCGCGTGCCCAGGAACGTCACCTTGGGAACGCGGCCGTTCTTCATGGCATGTTCGGTCGAAACCTGCGCCACCACGCGATCGGCGGTGATGACTTCAAAAACATTCAGGCCTTCCAGCACCGACGTCGACAACGTTACCCAGCCAGAATGATCGTTGCCCCAAAGATCCTTCTTCTCGATCTTGCTGCCGGAGGCATGAGCGTGGCCCGCCTTGAAGGAAATCAGGCCTTCCAGGCTCGTCTCCTTGACGAACTCGGTGATGTGGCCATCGTCGCGTGTCTTCTCCAGTACAACCCGCGCCTGCTGTGCAATGGGCTGATCGATAGGATGTTTCAAGTTGCCGCTGAGCACGTGGGCTTCGGCGTGATACACGTGGTACCGCTCCACGTCAGAGCGCGATGCCACTGGCGATTTCGGATTTGCGGACATATTGCTGGCTCCTCCCGTTTGAGCTTAGCGTTTGAGCTTACTTTTGAATTTGTAATTCAAATGACGCCCGGCCGACTTCCTTACTTTCACCGGCAGTAGTAATGCCGCGTACCGCCAGAGTATAACTGCCCGCTGCCCGATTCGCTCCCGGCACCCGGACCGGCCACTGATCTTGTGCAGATCTGTCTTGTGCAGATGTATCTTGCGCCGACACCGCGGGGATCGTGAGCGACCACTCCGCCTTTCCGGCGGGATCATACAACTCCGCCGCGTAGCGGGAATAGCTCCCATCGGGCGGGATCCTAACAAACAGAAGGAAGCCTTCCCCAGGGCGCGTGGTAACCACCGGCCCTTCCGATCCGTAGGTTCCGACATTCACCGACGCCCACGGCAACAGCTGCGGCTGGTTCAGCGCCTGCTGCATTTGCGGATACGTCACCAGATTCTGATACCCGATTACCACCAGCAACCCGGCCAGTACTGGCACGGCAAACGCAGGACGGAACGCAGTACGCAGCCCAGCGAGCCATCCCGGTTTGGATGGGATCGCTGCCGCTGCCGGCACGCTGCCGGGAATCGGCTCAGATTTTCTTGCCAATGCAACCTTGCTGTGCTCCACGAATATGGCACACGCGCGGACGTCGCTTGCGCAATCCGGGCAGTCGAAAAAATGCTCTTCAAATTCGCCGCGTGCCTCGGGGTCAAGCTCGTCGAGCAGGTATCTTTCCGTCATTTTTTGGCGAACCACCAGATCGTGGTCCATTCATGCCCCCTCATAAAATCGCGAGCCGCAGCCCGGCGTTTCACAGCCGTCAGGCCGTCTTAAATTCCGGCGAATCGTTTCCCGTTCTTTTCAAATATATCGACTTGAACGACTGCTTGGCCCGGTACAACAACACCCGCAGATATTCCCGGTCGACGCCGAAATCACGGCACACATCGTCTTTGTCCCTCTCCTCCAGGAAGACTTCACGCAACAGCCGCCGGTCGCGTTCTGACAGTTGGTCCAGCACTTCCAATACTTTCTTTTCTGTTTCTCGTGCGGAGAGGAGGCCGAGCAGATCGGTGGCGCAGGCGCGCACGTCCTTTTCTTCATCCTCGAGCGAACAATGGCGCGCCTGCGCACGATAGTGCTCCAGCAAAACATTGTCGCAAATCGAGTTGACAAACGATCCCAGGCGCTCCGGGTGCAGGATCTTCCCCTCGTGCAGCGCCGCGTAAAATCGGGCGAAGGTTTCCTGGCGCACATCCTCGATGGCATCCCGCGACTGCAGCCGGGAGCGCAATTTTATCTGGATCAGCGTGCTGAAATACTCGCCAAAATGCTCATGCGTGCGGTAGTCGCCCGCCCGCAGACGGTCGACGTACGCTTCGTCAAAGGAGTGGAATTGCAAAGGCTTGCTCCGGGAACCCGGAAGTGCCTGCCAGTGTAGCATCTGCGGCGGCGAACTGGGCGCCGAATCGACATCGCTTCCCGGGACGAACGTGAGCAATGGCCGTTTCAGAGCCGTGTGGCCACGGTAGCGGCGTCCGGTCGACGGGATGGAGCGTGCGGCATGCACTGGGAAGATCGTGACTCCTATGACTAGCGATGACTGGGCGGGTGAAGAAGACCGCATACAAAGCGCCGGAACCGCTTCCCCGTCGGCTCCGGCACCTTACTGAATCCCAGCCAGGAGTTTCCCAGTCGAGATCCTAAACTGTGGGGCCATCGCCGTACAGCGCGATGTCATCCACTTATTGAGATAGTGCGGAAAGTGCCTGAATCGTTACAAACAAATTCTCTCGCCCGGCGTATCTGGAGATATCGCCGAGGTTCACAGGCGCCCGAAACAACGCGATCCGTGGAAGGTTTCCAGCGGATCCTAAGCGAGGACGTTCAGCCCACCCCGGCTTCCATAGACCTTCTCTAACACGGAACTAGTCATGTCAGAAAGGCTGGAGGTAGTGCTCGAATTCAACGAACTGAGCAGTCCGTTGACCAACTGTACTGATTGTGCTGCGGCGCTTATTTCATTGGCCTGCGCCGGCGATGGAGCGTTTTTCAGGTCGCTCTGAACCGTCGCAAAAGCAGACTGGGCGGTGGATAAATCGCCCGAGTTCAGCGCGCTGCCAACCACCGCCAGGTCGGTAGAGAGTTGCGAACTGCTCGACCCAGTGCTTCCACTGGCAACCGCCGCGCCATCGTTCAGCTTCTGCACAGTTTGGAATGCCGACTTGGCTCCGCTCAGGTCACCCGACGCGAGACTGTTCTGGAGACTCTGCAAGGCCTGCTGCATCTGCGCGGCGCTGCTTGACGAGAGCACGTACTGACTGAGGCTTGCGGCCGAAATCGAACCAATTGTCATAGTTCCACCTTGCCCGGGAGTCGTAGCCTACTCCCGCTTGTCTACAGTATCGGCACTCCCGCTCCAAACCTTTAGGACATATTCTTGTCTGGCATAGGAGAGCCTACCCACGGGAAACAAACGACTTATCCACCTATCGGCGCACGACCCCCGCCTTTGTGACGGCGACGAAGACGCCAACCCTCCGCTTCCCCAACAAGAATTATGCAAACAGATGACATCCCGTTGACAACCTGCCGGAACCCGAAGCCCTAGCATTCGATGGCCAGCTGGACTGAGAAATCGCCGTTCGAGCGTTGTGCCACTCCGCAACCCGCACGCTCTCGGCTCCGGACTCGCACACTTCAAGGAGGATTCCGTATGCAGCGTCACAAGATCGCTTTCACCCTTTGCGTCGGGCTCGCAGTGATATTGGCCTCGAGCGCGGCCCTGGCGCAGTATCAACTCACGAATCTGGTTTCGAATCAATTTGCCACCGCCCGGCACATCGATCCGCTGATGGTGAACGCCTGGGGATTGGCTCGCGGGGCGGGCGGACCATTCTGGATCAGCGACGCCGGCTCCGGCTGGTCGACACTCTACAATGGCCAGGGCGCTATCCAGAGCCTGCAGGTTCTGGTTCCATCAGCCTCCGGTGCAGGTCCGGGTTCGCCGACTGGAATTGTCTTCAACGGGTCGCCCGACTTTCAGTTGCAGGGATGGCCGACCTTCTTTCTGTTTGCAACTTTAGACGGAACCATCAGTGGCTGGTCGCCGGAAACCAACCCCAATGACGCCATCATCGCCGTAAATAACTCGGCGTCCGGCGCGGTCTACACCGGCCTGGCGGTTACCAGCCGGGCGGCGGGGAATCTTCTGTTTGCCGCCGACCTTGCCCACAACAAAGTCGACGTGTACGACGGAAGCTTCAATTTCGTCCACTCCTTTACCGACAGCACCCTTCCAGCAGGCTTCGCGCCCTTCGGTATCCAGGACATCAATGGATTGGTCTATGTAGCGTTTGCCAGCACAACGGGAGGCAAGGGCGGATTCATCGACGTCTTTACGGAAAGCGGCACTTTGGCGCGGTCGCAGCCCCTCGTCCAGGGCGGGCCCTTGAATCAGCCTTGGGGAATCGCCGTGGCCCCGGCAAATTTCGGCAAGCTGAGCAACACCTTGCTGATCTCGAATAATACGAATGCCGGCACCATTAACGCCTTCAACCCCGTCACGGGCCAGTATGTGGGTACGGTTCGCGATACAAACGGCAAGCTTATCGTCATCGATCAGCTCTGGGGCATTGAATTCGGCGGAGGTACAACCAACAACGGCCGCACCAACCAACTCTTCTTCACCGCCGGTCCGCACAACAACCTGACCGGGACCTTCGGAGTAATTGGGCTCCCATAAACGCGCTGGCTTGAATCGGCGAAGAACCTGCTTCTTTGTTAGCGCCAAAGACGGCAGGTCCTTCGCTTCGCTCAGTATGACAAATTCATTATTTAGTGGAACGAGTATCCGCCCGCCTCATTCTCCGACATGAAGGGTGGAGCGCCCGGCGTCCTCGCCCGGCAGGACGAACGCGACAACCGGCACTCCACATTCCCCGCGTTGCCGCTTTCCTCACCTCTCTGCTAGCTTGAATAGTTCGCTGTCTGCTGACTCTGTGGAGTGAACTTAAATGCCGGCCATCAAATTCCGTGGTGTGGATTTCATCGACTTCGACACCTTGCTGAACGACGACGAGCGCCTGGTGCGCGACACAGCGCGCCAGTTCATCGAAGACAATCTCGTCCCCATCATTGAAAACTGCAACCGCGCCGGCCGCTTTCCGCGCGAACTGGTGAAGCCGATGGCCGACCTGGGATTTTTCGGCGCGTCGCTCGACGGCTACGGCTGCGCCGGCATGTCGAACGTCGAATATGGTCTGGTCACGCAGGAACTGGAACGCGGCGATTCCGGCGTGCGCTCGTTCGTTAGTGTGCAGTCGGCGCTGGTGATGTATCCGATCTATACCTTCGGCACCGACGAGCAGAAAAACACCTGGTTGCCCGCCCTGCAGAAAGGCGAAAAGATCGGCTGCTTCGGGTTGACCGAACCGGACTTCGGATCGAATCCGGGCGGCATGAGAATGCGCGCTCGCAAGGTTGGAAAAGAATATGAGCTGAACGGCGAGAAGATGTGGATCACCTCGGGCTCGATCGCCAACGTGGCCGTGATCTGGGCCAAAGTGGAAGATGAGCACGATAAAGTCCGCGGATTTCTGGTCGAGACCGACCGTCCTGGATTCAAAGCCGATGACATACACGGGAAGTGGTCTCTGCGTGCGTCGGTGACGTCGGGCCTGTCGCTGCAAGATGTGCGCGTCCCCGAGTCGAATCTGTTGCCGGGTTCGGATGGATTGAAGTCTCCGCTGATGTGTTTGAACCAGGCGCGTTATGGCATCGCGTGGGGCGCGGTGGGCGCGGCAATGGCGTGTTATGACTGCGCGCTCCAATATTCCCTGCTGCGCAAACAATGGCGCGATCAGCCCATCGCCTCGCATCAGCTGGTGCAGGAAAAACTCGCCTGGATGATCAACGAGATTACCAAGGCGCAGTTACTCGTGCTGCAAGTTGGCCGCTTGAAAGACGCGGGAAAAGTGCAGCACCAGCACATCTCGATGGCGAAGAGAAACAACGTCTGGATGGCGCTGGAGTGCGCCCGGCTGTCGCGCGACATTCTGGGCGCGAACGGTATCGCAGACGATTACCCCATCATGCGGCATCTGATGAACCTCGAAAGCGTCAAAACCTACGAGGGGACGCATGACATCCACACACTGATCATCGGGGCGAGCGTGACGGGGATTGACGCGTTCTAGATAAGGCGAAGCGATAGGTGGAGAGTGTCAGCGGCCGTATGCCGCCGTGCTTACCGCAGCTTGGGGCGTTCCATTGCGGTTCTTACCTCGGAAATTTGACTGCAAATGAATGTGACCTCTCTCAGGACGCCCTTTCCGCTGTAACGCGAGACCTGGATTCGAGCGGCATGGAAGCGATCTCGCGGGACGCAGCGTGCCGGTTCGTTGTGCTGGACCGGGCGCCCGTGGCGCGAGGGTCTGACGGAAGTTGCGATCGGAGTCGCCGGCATGCGCCCGCTGATTGACTACGCGGGCGTCGCGACCCGCACGGATATCCGGTGCACTCTGAGTCTCGGCGGTGAAGAGTTCTTAAGGCTTTGGCTGAGCCTCAGACTCTCGCTCCCGGCGATGGAACCAGCTCATGTGCGGCAAATCGCGCTCCACCTTTCGCCGCTTTGCGATCAATTCCGCCGTGATCGAAACGGCAATCTCTTCTGGGGTAACTGCCCCAATGTCGAGCCCGACTGGGGCATGAACTCGGTCAAACAAATGCGCGGGCAGACCTTCCTCTTGCAGTTGTTTGAAGATGGTGATCGTCTTCCGCTTCGACCCAATCATCCCGATGTAGCATGCCGGAGTCTGCACCGCCCAGCGCAGCATGCGCATATCGTCGCGGTGTCCGCGGGTAACGATCACGATGTACGAAGACTCGTTGGGCGCGAGCCGCGCTGCGGCTTTGTCGAAATCTTCCGCGATCACTTGCTGTGCCTCGGGAAAGCGCTCGCGGTTCGCGTAGGCTTCGCGATCATCGATCACGGTGATGTCGAATCCCGCGATGCGCGCGACCTTGTAAAGGCTTTCTGCTACGTGGCCCGCACCAAAAACATAGAGAACTGCCGGAGGCTGGACTGGCTCCACGAAAATCTCGAGCGTGCCACCACAAACGAGGCCGGTGTCGTTCTTCGGGTCCTGATTCAGGTCGAACGTCAGGGTGCGCGGCTTTTCCGATTCCATCACTTCACGCGCCGCCTGCCACACCTCGGCCTCAACGCAACCGCCGCCGATGGTGCCGACGATCGAGCCATCGTCCCGCACCAACATCTTCGCGGTCTTGAACGAAGGAATCGACCCGCGCACATTGACGATCGTGGCCACGGCGCCACGGCGGCCGTCTTTTCGTAAGCGGACGATTTCCTCGTAAAGGTCCATGTCGATGATTATGGTTCGGCGGGAGGGGAAGGTCAAATGTCAGAGTCAGCTAAGAGTCCAGCTTGCGCTTGACTCGGCCCGCCAAACGCGCGAGGTGGGGCTCGGCCGGTAAGAACGAATTTAGGCGCGACTTCCACAGGTTTCTCGGTAGCCGCGACAAATTTATGCATTTCAAGAAGTCCGGGTTGTTTGCAAACCATTGCGCTAAATCGTGGATTTGCCAACACAAATCTGCGTCAATTGACCCAGGGCAGGACGACTGGGAGAATATCGGGCAGTTTTTGGGAACTGGAGAGACAGAAGTAGAAGCCCGACGGGTTGAAGCCCCCAGGCACAAAACACATGAGAGAAGCGACGAGCGAGGTCTACCGCGCCCTGCGGCAACAATTCCGCGGAGATCTGTTGCGTCCCAATGATCTACAATATGAGTCCGCACGAGGTATTTGGAACGGCATGGTGGCGCGTCGTCCGGGTTTGATCGCCCGCTGTGCTGACGTTGCCGACGTACAGGCCTCGGTCCGGACAGTTGTGGCTGTCGGAGTTCTCACGGCAGTACCTTGTTGGAGGGCACAGCCTCGCTGTATTCGGCACTTGCGATGACGGAATGGTCATCGATTTGTCGAGAATGCGCCACATCGCAGTCGACCGGGAAGCACGGAGATGTCGCTTCGCGGGCGGTTGCCTGCCTAGCGAACTGGTTGGAAGCGTCCGAAGATACCGCCAATGTCTCCTGGGTCCGTGGTCTCTTCCGATCACTGCGACCCTCGATGACTCCGGGGGTGTACATAAACTTCATGAGCGGAGACGAAGACGCTCGCGTCCCAGAGGCTTACCGTGAAAGGTGGGCACGCCTCGTCACTGTCAAATCGCACTATGATCCAGGCAATTTCTTTCGGCTCAATCAAAATATTCCACCACGAAAAGCATAGACCCACGCACCTGGAATTATTAAAGCGCAATCTTCGAGGGATCCATGGCACATCGCGACGAATTCACAAAACCGATCCTACCGGGCAAAGGAGCCAGCGACTACGAGCGCTACCTCCACACCGACGAACTGCTCGCTTTGCAGAAGTCTCCCGCCGAACTCGCGCACAAAGATGAAATGACCTTCATGGTCGTGCACCAGAGTTCGGAACTACTGTTGAAGGGAGCGGCCTTCGAACTTGGCCGCGCGCTCGAACATCTCGAACGTGCCGATTTCGCCAACAGCGCGCGCCTCGTCCGCCGCGCCAACCAACTCATTGAGCCGTCCATCGGCCTTCTGCACATTCTCGAGACCATCACACCCTACGACTATCACATCATTCGCGGCGGACTCGGCCACGGCAGCGGTCTCGACTCCCCCGGATTCCTTTCTCTTCTCCATATCGGCCCCCGTCTCGGCCAGGCTTTTCATGACCAACTCAAGGGCGCAGGGGTCTCGCTCGATGACCTCTATCGCCGTCACGAAGAACTCTTTGGCCTGCACGATGTCGCCGAGCGCCTCGTCGATTTCGACGAGCGCATGCAGTTGTTCCGTTTCCACCATCTCAAATTGGCGGAACGCATCATCGGTGGTCGAGTGGTCGGAACCATGGGCACACCTGTCGAGGTCCTGCAACAGCGCATGGAGCATTGGCTCTACAAAGACCTCTGGGATCTCCGCAACCACATCACGGCCAGCCATCATGCAGAAGGCAGCAAGAAATAGGAAGCGATGCGAATGTCTGAAAGCTGAGTGCAGGGTGTCCCGAATCGAATTCACGATATTCGCAGGATTGTTTTCTAAGCTTGTAGGGTAGCTCTCTTCCCCTGCGTCCGGAACTCGGCGAGTCCACCGCGAGGGGGCCATCCTCCCACAGGCTAGGAGCACCCCTTGCCTCCTGTTTGAACGCAATCTGATGAGCGGGCCGATACTACGGTAACCCGCCTGAGTTTTGGGGCGGACGATAATTCCCAGGCTTTCAAACTGCCTGACTGAAATCACGCGTAAGCCGTTCTTGTTCTTCATCCCCAACGTCACCCTCGGATCATCATGACCCAAGCGGCTCTGCCGAGTCTTAATCGGAACATTCCTGGAATCCATCTCAGTCGTTCGACAAGATCACACTTCGATCCAAGCCACCGCTTGCAATGTATTTGTCATTTGGACTAAACGCAAATGTTTCTGACCCCATCACGGTGCGGTAGACTGTGCTGTCGTCTAAACCGGGGATGGATTGATTTCTCAACGAGCGAGCTCGGGGCTGCTGCTTGTTCTCACTGCGCTTGTGGCTCTGGTCTTTTTCTTGCTGCCGCGAATTCCGCAACCGCAGGCCTATCATTTGTTCGCGGATCGGCGCTCTCTTCTTGGTATTCCCAATTTTGCGGATGTTGTTTCCAATCTGCCTTTTGCCGTAATTGGATTGTGGGGCTTGATTTTTCTGCTGCGATCCAACTCGGACCAGATGGCAGGGCGTTTTCTTGATCAGCGAGAACGCTGGCCGTACGTGTTCGCTTTTGTCGGATTACTGCTGACGGCGTTCGGTTCCTCTTACTATCACCTCGATCCTAGCAATGCACGGCTCGTGTGGGACAGGCTGCCAATGACGATAGCATTCATGTCGATCGTGGCGGCAGTAATTGCGGAGAGGATCAGTATCCGACTTGGTCTCTGGCTGCTGCCGATCCTCCTGCTTGTTGGGTTAGGCAGCGTGTGGCAATGGTACGCAAGTGAAATACGGGGTGCTGGCGATTTGCGCTTCTACGCTGCGGTGCAAGTGTATTCGGCGCTGGTACTGCTGGTGGCGCTTCTCTTTCCGCGACGTTACACGCGGGGATCCGATTTAGGAGTTGTCGTGGGTTTCTATGCCCTTGCGAAGGCGCTTGAGACTCTCGACAGGTCAATCTTCGCGGTAGCACACTTCGTAAGTGGTCACACCCTCAAACATCTGGCCGCAGCGGCCGCTGGTTACTGCATTTTGCGAATGGTGCAGAAACGGAGGCCAGCTACGCCACTACCTTCAACTCCCTGTCCCGGATAAGAGTACGAGGCGCAGTGGGACGAGATGAACACTCACTTTACAAACTTGCCGTCATGCACTTCATATTCAACGCGAAACGGCTTCTGCGTTTTGCGATTCTGCCACCCCTCCTGCGCGATCATGCTGTTCGCTTGGGCGAGTCGCTCAGACGGTTGAGGATGCGAGCGAAAATAACCCTCCAGACTCTGAATGGCTAGCTCCGAGAGCTCTTGCTCCGGGCTCTCCGCATGAATAATGTATTCGCTGTGCAGCTTGCCGAATATCTCGAACAGGCTCACCGCGCCGTAAGGCGAGTAACCGCCCAGAACTGCCAGGCGCATGCCTTCTCGATCGGCTTCGAGCTCCTCGTCCTTGTTGTAGCCCGCTTCCCACACCGCAAGCGGGATCTGCACCAGCGCGCCAACGATGCCGAGGTTCAGATGGCGCAGGCGGGCCTCGATTTGCACACGTTCGCCGCAGTGGTAGTGGTCGATATGTTCCACCTCATGCCCAATGATGAAAGCGAGTTGGTCCTCGCTGGTCATCAAGTCGAGCAGACCTTCCCCGACATAAACGTGGCCGCCCGGGAGGGAGAAGGCATTGATCATTGCGCGATTCTGTACAAGATGAAACGAATAGGGAAGGCGCCGATGGGCGTGCAATGCAACCGTGTTGCCGACGCGGCGGACGTAACTTTCAAGCGCTTGCTCTTCTGGACTTACTTCGGCGTTGGTAGCCGGGTATTGCTCGGCGAGTTGGTTGCCGATCGCGATCTCTTCGTCATCGGAAAGACGTGTGAACCGCATGGGCACGCGGCTCACGTCACGTTGGGCATCGGCCGCGATTGCCACGACCGCGTTGGCTGAAACGGGTGTGGCCTCGCGCCGGCGTTGGCTTTGGTAAAGCGCCGCAACCCCAATCACGAGGACGGCAAGAAATGTGGCCATGCGTTTCATAGGCACTGCTTCATAGGAATTGCCGAATGGCGTCGCGGTACTTGCTATACAAGAACGACACCAACAACAATGCCGCACCTAGAATAATGAAGGTGATGTAACGATCGCGGGGAGCCAATCCCCAGGCATCTCTCGCCAGCACCTTGCCGACGCAAAGTAATAGCAGGCTCAGGCCGGTCAGCCGATAGCTGCGTTCACTGACGGCGAGGGCGAGCAGCACGATCAATACCCCTTCGATGCCCCAGGCCACCGTGACCATGCCCGCGCGCATCTTGAGAGCGAGCATGAGCGTGAGCAGAAGCACGGGCGCAAAAAACATGAACTGTTCGGGATGCCGCACAACCATTCCAATCCAGCGATTCGAAGAAGATTGTGCTTTGCAGCGATCGCGCAGGCGAAAAGCGAACGGAAGACATGCCAACAGGACCGCTACGGCAGAACCAAGGACGAGATACCGTCCGGTCCAGTCGCCGCCGCTGAAGTAGCTGGCACCGAAGAGGTTGTACATCACGCCCCGGGTACAGGTGCCTAACGTCAGAAGTAATCCCTGGTGCAGGAAGATGGGCCGGCCCAATAAGAGAGCGAGTCCCAATAGAACAAAGACTACAACCGCCCATGCAGCGGCAAGCCAGTCGTTTGCAAACTGAAAGTACAACAGGGCAACAACGCTGCCGGTGCCCATGTAACCCATAAGCACGTCGAAATACAGTCGGCGATCATCCCGGACACTCGTTTCGCCTTGTCCCAACTGGCCATAGACAAAAAAGAAGATGAGCGTAAGCGGCAGCACGGTATAGATTCGGGGCCCCCAGAACTGGCCCGGATTGCCGGCCGTGAGGTTGGCAAAGAAGATACGGCCAAACGCAGCGGCCAGTGCGACGTACGCCTGAAATCGAAATTGCCGGGTATTGCGCCAGAGGCCGTATTCGAAGAGAACCAACCCGAAGACCCCCCATCCGACAGCAACACTTAGTGGCTGCAACTCATACCACATGAGCAGCGAAACCAGGGCCGATGCGGCCCACGAATAGATGTGGTGAAACTCCCGGGCTCGCCATTCTTCGGGCATGCGAATGATCCGAGACAGAGCGTATAGGACGACCGCGACCATTGAGAGCGAGAGCAGTCGCACGCTGATGCCATGCCAGGTTTCCGTCACATACAAGTTCACCGTGACACTGCGGAACATGGCGAGTGCGGCGAGCGCGTGCGCCTGCCACGCGAGGTCCTCCAATTCAAAGCGGCGATCCACCATTGCCAGCACGAGAGCAAAGACCGCCCAAACAACTGCAAGCCATCCCCCGGGAGCCTCGTGCCACGCTAAGATGGCAAGCAGTGCGGTCGCGGCAAAGGTATGCAGATAAGCGATTGCGCGCCTGAATTCAGAGTCGGGCACAGTGGCTTGGCGCGAGAGTAAATAGAGTCCCGCAGCGACAATCGAAACCGTAGCCAGCCGCACGGAGATGCCTCGCCAAAGCATCTGCTCCAGCGTCAGGTTGTAGGCGTAGGCACGCACCAGGGCACACGCTGCCACGGCGTTTGCCTGCCACGCCAGGTGCTTATAACCGATCCAGCGCAGCACAAGCGCGAGCGCGACCGCAAAGAGAACCCAGGCGACAGCAATCCATGGAGCCGGCACCGCCTCGTTGAGCACCCACACCATCACGCCCGTGCCCACCCAGCTATAGGCGATGCGTTCGAAATCGATGTGCCGGGGATCGATATGGCTCCGGTTGGGCAGGCTTATGTGTTTCGCGATCCAATACGCTCCCGCAACCACCGGCAACGCCCCAAATGCATGCAGCGGAATGGTATGCCAACGTTGGACGCCCGACGGATCCGCCGTCACAGCCGCCACCACCGCCAGGGCAGTGAGCACGTGAGCATGCCAAGCCAGTGCGTGATACTCGATCCATTGACCAACTTCCAGCAGCAACACAGCAAAGGCGATTGCCGCCAGCGGTTGCCAGAGTTCCGGTACCTCGTAATAGCCGAGTAACGTTACAAGCGCTGTTCCAGCGACGGCAAACACCCCTCGCAATGTGCGCTGGTTTTGATCGTCGCGGTACGCGGCCCACTTCGCCGTAACGTAAAACGCCGCGGCAATCACGGGCAACGTCAACAGGCGCATGCGGACATGAGTGTATTGAGGAAGCTCGGTGTGTGCGTTCACAACCACGACCCGATACAACGCGAGCACGCCAATGACGCCGTACTGCAATTGCAGGTGCCAGGACTTCAGCTTCGATCCGAGTCCCGAGAGAGCCAGCATGATGCCGGCGAAGGCCACGGCGGTCCAATCGTGAGAGCACAATGCCCACGCAGCGGAGGCGGCGGCAAAGCCTCCAATATAAGAATGTGCACAAAGCAACTGCGCATCGGGCCATTCGCCAAAAGCCCGAGCCCAACGCTCTCCGATAAAAAGAGCATTTAAATAAAAGACGATGGCGCACAACCCAAACATCACCCCAACCGTTAGAACCAGATCCTCGCTGGTCTGCCGGACCGAGATCAACTGCATGAAATCGATTCGGACCAGATGCGCTCCAACTAGAAATCCCGTGAGCAAGCCGAGGCGCCGGAAAACGACTTCGCCGACAACCACGCCCGCCACCAGAAATGCTTCAGCGCCGATCAGCCATAAGATGGCAACATTGTTGCCGGAATAATGGAAGGGGACCGCGGCAATCATGAGTGCCGCGCCGAGAACGCTCAGGACGATAAACGCTTCGCGACGACGCTTGATCATGGGAAGCTGTCCTAAGCTGAACTCCGTCGCCCCAATCAGCAGGAGAGCGAGGGCCGCCAGCTCAGGACGCACGGACTGAAACTTCATCACTCCGAGCAGCAGCAATGTACTCAGCAGTGCGGCTGCGGAAGACACATGTTCGAGAAACGGAGACTTGATTTTGCGGACCACGTACGA
This sequence comes from uncultured Acidobacteriaceae bacterium, assembly GCA_963767605.1. GTDB lineage: Bacteria > Acidobacteriota > Terriglobia > Terriglobales > Acidobacteriaceae > Acidiflorens. The sequence goes on from CAVYEP010000015.1 coordinate 171,279, forward strand.
AGCCCGAAAGATCAACCAGTAGAACAGGAGGATCGCCGTGCTGGCCCGATACTCGGGAAACGCATGTGCCTGCGCGCCTTCAGGCCCCAACAGGCGATACAACCAATACAAGTGGTTAAGATAGCTCGATAGGATGCCAAAGATTTCGAGCTCGAACCAATCCATCTTGATGACGATGCTGACCAGCCCAATGGCGAGGATCACGCCGGAGGAGAGACTGTACACGTCGTCATGGCTGAGGGCCACTGTGCTATACGCCAGCAGAAACGCAAGTCCGGTAACAAGTTGCGAGCGATAGCGCAAAGTGTGTACCGCCATGGCGATCGCCATGGCGAGCATGAAGATGAGATCTGTGGTTTCCGAACCCATCACGCGCATGGCCTGCACGTGTTGCAATGCGTAGGTGGTAAAGAAAAGCAGTGCCCATCCGCCGCCGATCAAAGTGTGGCCAAGAACGCGGTAGCGCTCCCGCCGCTCAAGAAAAATCCCTCCTCCCAAAAGCGCCAACGAGACTGCATAAGAAAGGCCCACCTTGCCGAGAGGGCCAAGCTGACCGAGTTCGTAAATGCCAAAGAGCGCGACTCCTAACACCAGGATGATGATGCCGAGCTTGTTGAGCCAGTTCCTACCGAGTGTTTCTTCTAGAGCGAACAGTGATTTCATGCGCTGCTGGGCAGTCGGCTTGGGCGCGGAAGATCGGAGGGGGGCAAACTGTGGCGGTGCGGCGACGCGCGCGGCCTCATGGGGCAGCACAACCCGAGGCGCTGGTGGTATGACTGGTAGCGGCGGTGTGGATGGCTCTGCCGGCCCGGCAGTTTGTGGGGGATTTACCGGCGTTACCGGCGCGGCAGCATGGGGTAGGTTCGCGGAGAGATCTGCCCAGTCAGGCTTAGGTTCCCCGAGAATCCTATCGACGGGTTGGCTTGCAGCCGGGACGGCAGGTTCTCCAGGAATCGCTTCGCGAACCGCGGGCACTCTTTCTTCTTTTTGTTTTTCAGGTGAACCCGCCCAGCTGATGAACTTCTGAACCTCTGATGGCCTCCCAGCTGCTTCCGGAGTCGGACAGTTACTAACACCTCCAGCATGGACCGTGCCGCACCAGCCACAAAACGCGGGCTGGAGCCCTTTGTCCGTAAACTGCGGCCCCTCTACGGCTGGCGGCGCAGTTGGCACTGGTTTTGGCGCTGGTTCCACAGGGTGTATAGGCGAAGCGGCGGGCGTTTCCGCCCAGGATGGTACGACGGGAGACGAACGCCACGCCGATTCTTCCGCAGGCGCGGCGCCATGAGAAAGTGTGCCATGAGAGGGGACTGCGGACTCCGTGGCCCGCCGAGAGGCCGCGACTTCGCGCCTTAGCTCCAGCAGTTCTCGATGTAGGGCATCATTGCGCTCGATGCTCGACTCCTTTAACTTCAGGAGTTGCACTTGGAGTTTGTGCTGCCGCCAGAGGAGAAAGATGGTCAATACTGGAGTGGCTAGGGCCAACAAGACGAACACTACGAGCACGAGTTCCACGATCGGCACTCTCCCGTACGTCAGTGATTCAGTAAGCCAACATTGTAGAGCGCGCCGCGGCGACAGTCTTGCACATTATTTTCACGCTGCAAGCTCGGAAAGTGTCTAGCGTTCTATAGGTTGCAACTGGAAAGTCGTCTTACTTCATGACAAGATGTGCAGAACCCCCACGATTTACAGCTGCTTATTAAGGTTTTTCTATGAGCGAAGTTGATTCCGCGACTGTCGTCGAGACTCCGCCAACTGGAACTACTGAGAATCCAGCACAACCCGTTGTCCCCCCATCGTGGCGGCGGGGATTTTGGTCGCTGGTGGCCACTCAGTTTCAGGGAGCATTCAATGAAAACGGCTTCAAGAACCTGGTCGTTTTCATCATCCTCGGCGTGGCAATGCAGAAGGCTGACCGCGACCGGCTGGTCCTGGTCGTTGGGACTCTGTTCTCGGTCCCCTTCATTCTTTTCTCAATGACCGGTGGCTTTCTCGCGGATCATAACAGCAAACGGACGGTCACCATCTGGACCAAGTTCTTCGAGATGGCCGTCATGGTGCTGGCCATTGCTGGACTGAGCTTGCAAAACCTCAATCTCGAGATGGCCGCTGTCTTCCTGGCGAGTACGCAAGCGGCGCTCTTTGGCCCGTCCAAATATGGACTGCTCCCTGAGTTACTGCCCGAACCAAGGCTCTCCTGGGGCAACGGCGTCCTGGAACTCGGAACCTTCTTGGCGGTGATCGCCGGGGGAGTCGCGGGCGCCGTTCTGGCAGATAAGCTTCCCGGACACCAAGGCTGGTCTGGTCTGATCTTTCTGAGCCTGTCAATCGTCGGATTGATCTTTAGTCTAGGCATCACGAAAGTTCCCGCCGCCGATCCCATCAAGAAATTTCGCGCGAACCCAATTGGCGACCTCTGGGTACAGGGCCACCTCATCGGATGAGGACGGGTTCGTCCGCATCACGGACCGCCTGACGCGGTTCAGCAAAATCGGTGGAGAAATGGTTCCTCACATCAAGGTCGAAGACAAGCTCCATGAAATAATCGGAGCGACCGAGCAAGTCTTCGCCGTAACCTCTGTGCCCGATGAGAGAAAGGGAGAGCGCCTGATCGTGTTGCACACCTTGTCCGACGATAAATTGCAAGGATGCCTTGCCCAATTGGGCAAGTCGGACTTACCGCCCCTCTGGAAGCCGCGGCCCGATCAGTTCGTGCATGTAGGATCGTTGCCGTACCTCGGCACTGGAAAGATTGACCTGCGGCGATTGAAGGAAATCGCGACGGGATCTTCGGCATGAGTTCAACCGGAACGCATTCTCGTGTCGTCCGCGATTCACGCTCGGCCCGAAGCGGACGAGCGTTAGCAATTCGCTTGACCGTAACCGCCGTAGCCGTCGTCATCTGGTTCTGGACCCAATCATTGATCGGTACACGCGGCCTGCCTGGTGCCAGCATCGGGGATGGCCTACATATTGCCACGGCGTCTGCGAATTCTTACCTGCACACTCATCCGACGGCGGCAAACGCACTCTTGATTGTGAGCTCGGCAATCGTCGATTTACTGGCGATCTTTGTTCTCTCAAAATGGATCTTTGGGGCTTCGGCCCGGCCATTTCTCGGCTTGGTGATCGTGCTCGGCCTTCGCCAAATCATGCAGGCATTGGTGACTCTTCCCGCCCCTCCAAGTGCGATTTGGCATTATCCCGGATTTCCTTCCCTGCTGGTGACCTATGGTGTAGCCAATGATTATTTCTTTTCAGGGCATACGGCGATTGCAGTCTTAGCAGCCACCGAAATGGCTCGTATGGGCCGACGTTGGCTGACAGGGTTTGGCGTTCTGATTGTGGTCTTTGAGGTGCTGGCCGTGCTGGTGCTCCGGGCACATTACACCATGGACGTCTTCACCGGCCTTGTGACCGGGCTGTACGCTGCGCACATGAGTAGCCGTATTTCCGGCCAAGACGAGGCAAGCGAATTGCCCGGCATTCGGCCGTAATCTGCACCACACTCGATTGCCCTGTCCCCGGGCGTTGATTGCGTCCTGTTTCTTCGACTAAGCGCCAGGTCGGCCCGCTTTTCCGCTGGCGTTCGCCCGACGATCACCCTTTCTTTGGACCGAGCTCTAGATGTTGCGAACGAGCGCACACTAACTCGCTGCTTTCTCAACCAAAGTTGTTTTCGGTGATATGAAAAGACTTCGGGCTGCCCATTTCAGAATCCGCCAGCTCACTGCGGCCCCGGCGAGGATCGTGAACAGCCACAGCAGGATCGTGGGCAGATAGAACACGAACGCCGGTCATCGCGGCCGCGTACTCACCGAGCCCGTCCAGACCCTCGCGGGCGGCGCTCTTCAGCTGATATAGCGGACGCCAATTGAGGCCGAAGACTTGGGCATCGGCTTCGGAGCGCAGGGTGATGTTGATGGCCACGGTTTCAACCTGCTTCGAGAGCGCCTCGAATTCCGCCTGCCTTTCTTCGATCGCGCCGCGAACTTCGTTCAGCTTGTCACTTACTTCAAGCGTGTCCTTCACGGTCGCAGCCTTACGCAGGATCCCGAAATACTGCTGCTCCTGAGCTCGCAGGTTGCGCAGGCGCGCTTCCTGGTCTACGTATTGTTTGGTGACGTCCTGGGTTTCGATGCTTTCGCTCTCCACGCGCAGGCCGAGCTTTCGGATCTGGGCGCGGACTTCATCGAACTTGGCGGCTGGCACGCGGATGCTAGAGGAGGCGCTGGTGGCGTAAGCACCGCCGTTGACATTAGAAGATACGAGAAATCCTCCCGCGCCTTGGGCGATCTGGATGACTTTCTCGGCGGTTTCGGCCGGAGTCTTGACGATAAGGAAGAGGGCGGCCAACCGGACGAGCTTCCGGTCCTCCGAAGTGCCTTCCTGTCCGCCGCTATCTCCTTCTGAAAATGTCATGAGAGAGGCACGTGCGACGACGGCCCGGTCTGCGGGAACGCCTCCAACGATGCCTTTCTGAAGGTAGGCTTCGCGTTTGAAGAGCGGAAGAATTGAGATTTGTCGCCAGAGCGAGATTGGCTCCCAACCCACGCCTCCGCTCACGGCGGCAAGGCCGGCCGCCTTCTCCGAAGCAATGCCTTGCGCCCGTTCACGGGGTTGAATAACTCCCAAGTAGAGTGCGACTACTCCAGCCGTAATAAGCCAGCCTGTTTTCAGCGCCTTTCTGCTTTTCGTCGAGAACACTCCCCAGCGGACGACCATGAGGCCTCCTACATGAAGGAATAGACACGGGAGGCGATGCGTTTGTTCCCGTACGGCTCCTGATAGTCGATCGTGCGAGACGATGGATTGGTTACGGGAGGATAGAACCTTTTTGCGTGGGGTTTCGCGAACGCGTTCTAATCTGCCACGTGCTCGGTCCCGGGCACCCCACCAGTGGGGCCTCTGAAAATACGTGCACTATCTCACATTTTCATGCGAGATTAACGTTATGAAGCGCCTGCTTCAATTTCGATCGTCATTACGACTCAGTCCATCCCGACTGAGTTATTAACTCCTGCACAATTTATAGCTTCAGGCCCGTGACGGAACTGGCATACGTAGCTGCCTCAAGAGCAGCCTTTTGTCGGTTCAAATCCCGCCGGGCCTACCAGAATTCCTTTGTTCTTTGACAATTCAACGGAGAGTGGGCCGGACGGAAAGGCACTTGTCTGCTAAACAAGGGCTCTCGCAAGAGGCTAACGGGTTCGACTCCCGTATTCTCCGCCATGCGGAAGGTACTGCTGAATGGCCGGCAACTGGTCCTGAAAACCAAGGCATCGTGAGGAGCGATGGGCGTTCGATTCGTCTACCTTCCGCCAAGTTTGCACAGGTGCGTGAGCCCAGCCGAAACGGACCGGCTGTAACCCGGTTTTCCCAAGTGGGACGCGGAGGTTCAAATCCTTCCCTGTGCACCAAGTGCCAGCGTGTGCGAATTGGAATAGCAGCCTGTCTTAGAAACAGGTGTTTGAGAGTTCGAATCTCTCCGCTGGCACCAGAATTCTTATTATCGATCTTCGTGCAGGGCGAGCGACTGCAGCCCGCCCGGCACGATTTCAGTTGATCCACGCTGTCTGCTCCAGCGCACGGATGTATTCGATGACTGCCTCGCTCCAACCGTCGATGTGCATCCACTTGCCGTAGCCGACGCCGTTCTTGTAGCTGGCCACGTTGATCAGGTAACCCTTGCCGCTGGGCGCGGGTACCTTGTCATGCGCCTGCTCGTCGGTGATCACGATCAGGCGGTCGCACTTCTCGTTGCGGTTTAGCTTCTCAACCGCATTCCCAAGTTGGGTGCTGTTATGGCGCTGGGAAGCGTCAATGGCGTCGCGCAGGGCGAAGCCACGCCGCGCCGGCACCTCAACCAGATTGTCAGAGAAGCTGTACACGGCAACCTTTTCCGCGATCTCGCGCAGTAGGACGGCCAAGCCGTAAGCCGCGTCAGTGCGCTGCATTTCGGAGCGGCGAGACAGCGGCGCAGTCATCGAGCCGGAGACATCCACCAGCACGATGGTCTTACCCGGCAGCTTTTCCGTTTCAGCAACGCACATCAGCATCGTCTGCTCAAGCGCTTCTTCCCACTGCGGAGCGTAACGAGCTGCGGCCAGGAAGCGGAACGGGAGCACGCGCACTGCGCTCATCGAACCAAGCGCGGAAAGCACGAGCGGCTCGTTCACTCCGACCTCGCGCATGTTGCGCAGATTGCGAAGCAGCGCGAGTGCGCCCAGCTTCTGTTCGCGAAGCAGACGCTCCCAAGCCTCGCGCTTGTCAGCGCCAGAGCTGAGGGCAACTTCCCACGTGTCTGGCGTCGTCAGGCTTCCCGAGACCAGCTTCTTCCACACGTCGGCCTGCGCCTGATCGCGCGGCTTGGCGTGACAGAGGAAGAGCACGTCCCGCAGCTTGATCGGCCCGCCGCGGTCGTACTTGGCGAGCTGATACTCATCAAACTTCGGGAACGCTGCCGCCAGACCCTTCTTCACCTGACCGGAAAGCGGCACACGCCCGTCCTTCCAGTAAATGGCGACGAACTCGGCGAGCTCGTCGGCACGCTGAATGATGCGGGCCAGCGTCTCCGACACAAGGGCGCGGTGCGTCTTGTGGCGAGCCATTTCGCGGACGAGCAGAAGCGGCGCATGACGCAACTTCATCCGCTCGCGTCCTTCGACTGCCAGCGCCGCCACCGTCTCCGCCGCGACCTTGGGAACGAGTTCGGCAATGCGCCCGGCGATCTCGACTCCGTCCTCATAGAACTGGCTCTCCCAAAGCAGGCATGCCAGCACCGAGCGGCGCAGCTGCAGCTCCGGAGAAATGTTTCGCGCCGGAGCACCCTCGTGCGTGCGTACTCCAAAAGCAAGATTCAGTAGATTCAGTCGGGCCATTCGTGGCCTCCTTTCAACTCGCAGCTTTTACCGATTCGTTATTCGCTTTAGCAGCAGCAAGTCGGTACTTGGCAAAGGCGGCCAAGGTCCGACTTGGTTGAAAACTTCGCCGGGGAATAGGTCGACGACGGTATTTGTTCCGATGCTCTACCACTGAGCTACATGGCTCGAAGCCATGACAGGAATCGAACCTGCGACCTTCGGAGTCCGAAGGAACCCTCGTCTTCACCACCGGCGAAGCTTATGCCAGGATCCCGTGACTTGCCGCCACTCGATCCGAGCTTTCTTCTCGCCGCTCGAACGACTTCACTTCCAAAGCAAGAAGCAGGCCTTGAAATTCAGCCATCGTTTCCGCGGATCCCGAGGCTTCTACAAATTCCCACGCTTCGCCTTCCGAAGAATCCGAGAAAAACCTGCGATACAGCTCTACCTTTTGGCGATCGCTCGCTTTTCCCAGGTAAAGCTTGTAGTCAATTCTTCCCGGACGCAGAAGCGCCGGATCAAGTCTTTCGACATGGTTCGTCGTCATCACAAACAGAACCCCAGTCGGCGAAGCAAAACCATCCAGCACATTCAACAGCCCAGAAAGCGTCACGCCGTTCTGGTTCGGCGCGACATCTTTCGTGCCGGTCGCGCAACCATTCTGCCCGCTGCCCGAATCTGATTCGATTCGCGACTGACTGCCCTTCATGCAATCAATGTCCTCAAAAAGCAACACTGAATTCGCCGGAACGTTGTTGACCGCGTTCATCAAACTGCGATCATTGAAATCGGCCAAGTTAACGACGTAGATCGACAGGCCAAAGTGCGTGGCCAGTGCGGAAACCAGAGAAGTCTTCCCTGTCCCCGGCGGGCCATAAAGTAGATAGCCGCGATGGTAAGGAACTCCCAGGCCTTCGTACCGTTGCTTCGATCTTCGGAATTGCGTCATGTCTTGCAGCAAGTAATCCTTTTCTCCCGCTTCCAAAACCACTGATTCGAGCAGGCGCGGCGAATACCCTTCCACGTAATCCCACCCGTCGTTGTACGTATACAAGTACGACTGCACGCCCTGTCTCTTGAGATGACACTTCACAACATCGTCCACGAACTGCTGGAGGACAAAACGTTTTCTCCCCAACGTTCGGAACGTGAGCGACTCGACTCGCCTGCCGCTCCGTTCGTGAGTGTTCTCGGTGCGCGAGAACCACACCTCAAAAGGTCTGCCTCCGAAGCAGAACCAGTGTTTCCCTGGCGCCGGAATCATCGCGATCCGCTCATTGCGAAGCGTGGTGTCCAAATCAAGCCGCCGAATTCGTTGAAGAAACTTCTGCTCCAGAAACCATTCCTTCACCCATACGAACGCGGCATCATCGTCCTTCACCGTGATCATCATCGTGGTCTGGCCGACGATCCAATGCCAGAGGCTTTCTGGCACCGCCCGCAGCCATACACTCACCCCGCCGATGATCATCAGCAGAAGCCCGCCGGAGGCGAACTCGTTGCGGCCGCTCAGCACGCCTTTCAGAATTTGCAACATATTCATTTTTCTAACCGGCACAAAGCCGGAGTTTTCTTGTACACAAGCTGTCTGCGCCAAACTTTCCTTGGCCGGGGAATAAGCGACCACGGAACATTAGGCGCTTTGCCAATTTAGCTACGCGGGCATAATTCCCGCGGCAGGATTCGAACCTGCATCTCCCGCTCCTGAGGCGAAGTAACCGTAGTCTTCGCCACCGGCCAAACTGTCATTGCACCTGCTGATTCAAATCCGCTTGCACAGATCACTTGGTCAGGGAACAGGCGGCCACGGAAGGGCTTTCGCCCGCGAGGATTCGAACCTCAAAGCCCGAAGGCTATTTCACCCAGAGAAGTATCCGTAGCCAATCACCACTGACCGTTGTGAGTTAGGCTGGGGGAATAAGTGGCAGCGGTGGGTCGATTAACAGTCGAAGTACCCGCGGCCTGCGCCACCCAGCTAAGTTTTTGATTTTGCGGAAGAGCGCTGAAGGTCGACTAGCGCGACTGGAGCGACGCCCTATAGCAACTCAGCCAATTGATTGGCCGATGTTGCCCGCTTAGCGTTTTGTCAGCAAAAAGCGCCAATTTGGGCGTCCTTTCGTGAAGAAGATGTTTGAAGATGCCATGATTCCGAATTTTTTGCAATATGAAAATTGCAAATTCTTCAAACAATTTAAATCGGAGAGGGCCTTTCAGCCTCTCCTGTTTATCCCTTCACGCACACCACCTGACGCAACGTGTGCACCACGTCCACCAGATCGCGTTGCGCCTCCATTACAGCGTCGATGGACTTGTATGCCATCGGAGTTTCATCGATGACGTCCGCATCCTTACGGCACTCGACGCCAGCCGTTGCCTTGGCGTGGTCGTCCAGCGTGAAGCGGCGGTTCGCCTCTGTACGCGACATCGCGCGTCCGGCCCCATGACTACAGCTCATGAAGCTCTCCGGATTGCCCTTGCCGCGCACGATGTACGAACGCGCGCCCATGCTACCGGGAATAATTCCCATGTCGCCCTCACGCGCACGGACCGCGCCCTTACGGGTGATGAGCACGTTCTCGCCGTAATGGTGCTCCCAGGTCACATAGTTGTGATGGCAGCTCACGACTTCCAAATTCGTCTCGAACGCCGGGACTTCTCCCGAACCCTGCACCGCCGCGATCATGTTCCGTTATGCTATGCCGCCTCTTTGCCATGCTGCTTCTGGTGCGGGATGTGGGAATCGAACCCACTTCCGTCTCGCTTAAAAGGCGAGTGCATATCCCTATCTGCCAATCCCGCGAATCTGGTGGGTGACGCTGGAATCGAACCAGCCTGGTCTCGCGATCCGCATGAAAGACACGACTCCGGCGAAGAGGCGGGACTAGCAGAGCGGTCTACCACGCCTTGGTATCCAACCCTGCCTGTTGCCGTCTCGCGACTGTGGCTGTCTTCCTGCTCGTCGCCGAAGGGCGTACATTTTGAACTACATTTCGTGAAAAACCGCATAAAAAAGTGCCATTAGCATGATTATTAGGGAATCCGGAACGTGGCGAGAAGCGATTCCCGGTAGCGCTACCAATTCTGTTTCAATTACTTACGCCACGGCGCTGGGTCGGCAGCTGACGGAGAAGGAGTGGGAGATGATAGGGCCGAAAGAGGCGGCGCCGAAGCCGGCTTCAAGCGATCCCGGGCAGCCGCTCGGACTTCCCAGGGTGATCCGCAGAACAGGGGCAAGAAATCTTCATATGGGGCGCGAGCGGGAGACTGGCTTCTCCTGCAACAGGAGTTCCGTGGCCTGCACTCGCCGGTCGGAGTGAAACCAGCGTTGCACAACGTTGTCGCACAGAAAGTTTGCCAAAGCGAGCAGGCTCATCCCCTCATGGTGCACCATCCACGACCGGACGATCTCACAACGAGGGCCGTGGAAGCGGGTGTGAGAGCTGGTGTAGTCGCCTGCCTCATAAAATCCGTACGGGCCGAACCATCCGAGGGCATCCATGCGATGCAGATTGCTAAGCGCGGCCTTGCGATCTACATTCAGAGCTAGAAGTGTGGAGTATGGCGAAACGACCAAGGGCTCCGATGCGCTTTTTTTCTGCGCCAGGGCCGGGACGCCGAAGGCCTCGTAGTGATAGTCTCCGGCTTCGTTGCGCTTCGAGCAGGCAGACTCAGAGATGCCCCAGGGAATCCCTTTATCAGCCGCGTATTCCTGTTGGGATTGCACGGCTGCGACGCTGGCCCGGTCGAGCAATGTGTTGGGATAAGTACGCATCCATATCGAAGGCATCAGGTACTCAAACATGGTTCCCGTCCAGGAGAGCAGAACCGGGCGGCCGCGATCGCGCGTGAACGGCCGGTTCAGGCGGAACCAGCAATCTTGCGGGATGTCCTCCTTGGTGATCGCAATGAAGACCGCGGTGCGCGGCTCGGTGGCCAGCAAGTCGTAACAGTAGGGTTGCAGTTCTTCGGACTTGGCGTCGAAGCCCACCGACATCAGCAGACGCTGCTCATCCAACAAGAACGTAAAGTCCATTGCGTTGGCCAGGGCGCCTGCCTCTTCGCTTATCTGCCGCAGATCCTCGATCAGACGAAGGACATTCCGCCGCGCTTCCGGGAGCATGAGTCTAAGACGCTCGCAGAGCTGTCCGTTCCCATTTCGAACGGATTGCAGCGTGTCATCAAGACGCGCCTCCAGCTCTGAAATCAGGTCGGGCAGTTGCCGCAGAAGAACATCGTCGATGGAGCTCGGACCGCTCACCAACTTTTCTCGCAGGGCCGCGAACTCCGGGAGCATCCAGGGTATATAGGCTCGCACCGTGTTGCGGACGTTCTGGACGCGCAAGTGCGCTTGTTCGCGGAACCACGCAATTTCGGAATCGGAGTCGGACTGTGCTTCAGATTTCTTTTCGTCCAGAACTTCCTCAGAGAAATTCAAGACAGGCGTCAGCCAATCGTCATCTTGGAGCCGCCTGTCTCCGAACTCCGCTTCGCAGCGCGACCATACGCGCTTTGGGAGCGCCCGCAATTTGACGAGGACTCGAAGGTGGTCGAGCAAACCCTCGGCCAGCCCTCCAGTAAGAAGGGGCTGACGCATGCGATCAAGACATCCCTGCTGCAGCGTCCATAGAGAGGCTACTAGATTGCCGCTGTCGACCGAAGAAATGAAAAACGGCGGCTTCGGTTCGAGCGTGCGGGTCTCATACCAGTTCATCAGGTGGCCACGATACTTGGGGAGGCGGATCAGGGTCTGCAAGGTCTTCCTGGTCAATTCGACCAGCTCTGGAACCGTGATATAGCCGAGTTCGTTGGCGACCTGCCTTGCGTTCAGAAGCAGCCCCACGTTCGTCGGGGACACGCTGGCCGCCACCTTTCGCGGACTGTCCTCAATGTTATCCGGCACCAGCCAGTTGTGTTCCTCGCTGGAGAACTCCGCAAAGTATCGCCAGGTATACAGGGCGGCTCTGCGAAGAAAGCAAACATCCTTGCGTGCAATCTCGGGCGCCACTTCGAGCGGACTGCCGTTGAGCCAGAGCGCCAGCAGTTTGCTACAGGCCCATAGCCCAAGAATCGGAGCCGCGGCCGGTAAGGATTGCGGGCGCGCCAGCCAAATCACCAAGCCCAACCCGATGGCAAGAAAAGGCATCCAGTCGATATATCGGTCCACCGGAGTCCGGCGCTTTCCCCCAGTTCCGCTTCCGCGGCCGTCTCCCAGTCAAGCAGGCGCTCTCGCGTAACCACATGCCGGACGAGAGCGCGCGCCACAGCGTCAAGCGACAACAGCGTCTGGTGGGCCAGAAGTGTCAACGTCAGCAAGATCGTGAAGTTGGCGGCCAGGAGGTTGCCGAGAGCTTCGCTGGCAATTCGGGCCTCTCGTGCCACCGTCGCACGGATCAATGCGATGACAAATTCGACCCACGCCGGCACAAACAAAATGCAGATCGTGGCGAGGGTCCAGAGAAAGGGATGGCCCATCACCAGCCAGCCGAACAAAAGCAATACGCAAGTCGCCGGTTCGACCAGGCTGCGGCGCAGGTTGTCGAGAATTTTCCAGCGCGAAACCAGCGAGATCGGATTCGGGACCCGCGCGCCCGACTCGTCTCGCACACGGTCCGTCAGCCATTCCACAATCTGCCAGTCGCCGCGAAGCCAGCGGTGTTTCCGGCGGTTGTAAGCGCTGTAGTGCGAGGGATAGTCCTCGATCACCACAATGTCGGTGGTCAGTCCGGCACGGGCGTATGCACCTTCGACCAGGTCATGGCTGAGCAGGGCATTCCGGGGAAAGCGGCGGTCGAGAACGCGCGAAATGGTATCGACTTCGTAAATGCCTTTTCCTGCGAACGTGCCTTCTCCATACAGATCCTGATAGACGTCGGAAATCGCGCGCGTGTACGGGTCAAGACCGGTCTCGCCGGCGAAGATGGCCGCCAGTCGCGAGCGCGCGGTGCACTGCACACTGATGCCGACCCGGGGCTGCAAGATCCCGTATCCCGCCACCACGATATTGTTGACGGGATCGATGATGGCCTGATTCAGAGGATGGGCAATCGCTCCCACCATGCGGTGCGCCGATCCCCGCGGGAGTTCGGTATCGGTGTCGAGCGTAATCACGAAGCGAACCTTGGGCAGCGTCGAAAGATCTCCGACTTTCACTGGGAACCTATCGTATTGACGGCGCAGCAGTTGGTTCAGATCGAGGAGCTTTCCACGCTTGCGCTCCCATCCCATCCATCCTCTTTGGCGCGGGTTGTAGACCCGGTGGCGATGAAAAAGGAAGAAAGAACCAGAATTCTTTCCGGAGTATCTTTCGTTCAATTCGCGGATCAGTTTCGCAGCCAGCGCCACCAGAGGATTGTCTTCCGGAGCCGGCTGATGCGCATCCGGCAGATCGGAGACGAGCGCGAAGTGAAGATTGCGATCGTGGTTGCCCAGGAAACGCACTTCCAGACTTTCCACCAGCGCGTGCACCTGTTCTTCATTGAGTAAGAGCGTTGGAATCGCCACCAAGGTCGTGCAATCGTCGGGAATACCTTCCGAAAAGTCGAGCTTGGGCAGGCTTCCCGCCGGCAGGAGGCTGGTGGTCAAGTAGTTCATCAACTGAACCGCCGCCTGGGAACTTGGCAGCAACAAAATCAGCATCGAAAGTAGAACGAGTGCAGGGGAAGTCCAGGCGGGAGTCAATAGCCACACGGCCCCGGTCATGATGGCAAAAGTCAGGACTCCAATTCCAAAGAAAAGATATTCATCGGGATGCTTTCGCAACCATGTCCGGAGGCGTTCGCTAAAGGTGGGGTGGTAACCGACCCTCTGGCAGAGAAGCGTCGTTCCTTCACTCACGCCTTCGCTCACGAGATAGTAGCCAATGTGGGATTCTCGTAATGCAATCCGCGGGTCGCCGAATTTCTTTTGCTGAGCCTGCCGCGCCAGGGTGAGCGCCTCCTTCGCCACTTCTAATTCGGTTCGATCGGAGCGTTTGGCGATGTTCGCCACCCTTTCGCGATAGACATTCCGGCTCTCAATGTCCATGGCGGCATAGGCGCCCGCAGGATCCTCACGCAGAATCCTGTCGAAGGGGATAAATGCCTCGAGTTCCTCCTTCCAGGACGTTTGCGTTACGTTCCGTAAGCTCCGAATTTGCGTAGTGACACGCTTACTGGACGTGCTCGTCGGATCGTCCACGAGACCCTTGCCCCGGGACGCAATCCGTTCCAGTAAAACCAGTTTCAACGCCGGTACCAGTGCGCCAATCTCATGAAACTGGAGAGGCGTGGTTTCCTCAAAAGCCAGACAAAACGCTTTGAACTTGTTCTTGCAAAAGTTATCCTCGGTTTCATCGAAAAAAGCCTCCGCGATGGCCAGCACCCGAGGCACGATTTCGCCTTCGTTGCCTACATGGGGAAGGCGGGTTAGCGGCCCAAGTTCTTCCGCCACCAGGCGCGCTGCCGAGGAAAGCTGTTGTGCGTTGTCGCGGAGCCAGAGCAGATCTTCCGAACTGGGGGTCTGCGCGAAGGCCGCGTCCACTCCTTCGAATACGTCCTGGAATACTGCCATGAGCTTTCGGCAACGCCTCGCGAAAGTGTCCGACGAGGATATTTTGGGCAGCCAACCTAGACGCGCGGCTAACTGCGTCGCAGCGTTGCGCATTGTCTGAAGCTCTGCCTCCCGAAGCTCCGCTGCTTGAGGCTCCGTCTCCCCATGGTCGCTAGGAGAATGCTTCCGTTCTCTTTCCCAGACGCTCTCGGTCTGAATCGTGGAAACCATCTTTAGTCAATCCATCCTTCGATCTTCGGCCTTCGGTCTTCAGTCATCGTTTCTTGTGCCTTCACCGGTAACTGGCCGCCTGCAACTCGAACATTTCGGCGTAGCGTCCGCCGAGATGGGTCAGCGCATCATGGTCCCCGTCTTCCGCGATGCGTCCGTTCTCCAGCACCACGATTCGATCCGCCATCCGCACGGTCGAGAACCGGTGCGAAATGAACAGGGCCATCTTCCCGGCGGTCAACTCGGCAAACCGCTGAAAGACTTCATATTCGCTGCGCGCGTCGAGCGCCGAAGTAGGCTCATCGAGGATCAGTATTTGCGCATCGCGCAGATAGGCTCGTGCGAGCGCGACTTTTTGCCATTCGCCACCCGACAGATCGACTCCGCCATCAAAGCGCCTGCCCAGCATCTGCTCGTATCCGGAGGGAAGTTTCGCCACTACCTCGTCTGCCATGCTTTTCTGGGCGGACTGCTTTAGCAGCGGCAAGTTGGCGACCTGCTCGATTCGGCCGACCGCGATGTTTTCCCGCGCGGTCATCTCGTAGCGCATGTAGTCCTGGAAGATGACGCCGATCTCGCGGTAGAGGTCTTCGAGGTTGTACTCGCGCAGATCCACTCCGTCGAGCAACACCTGTCCTTCCAGCGGGTCGTAGAGGCGCGTCAGCAGCTTGACGATGGTGGTCTTGCCTTCTCCGTTTTCCCCGATCAGCGCCACCCGTTCGCCGGGGCGCAAGTGGAAATTCAATCCATTCAGGACCAGGCGCGAACTTCCTGGATATCGGAAGGAAACATTCCGGAATTCGAATCCGCGCTGGATGGGACGCGGCGCCGGCAAAGCGTTGGGCTTCGATTCGATGGTGGGACGCATCTCGAAAAATGCAATCAGGTCGGTCAGGAACAAGGCCTGATCGGCAATCGTGGACAGGGTGGAAAAGGTTTGCTGAAGGTTCGAGCTCGCTTCTCGAATGGCATTTGCCAATAACGTCAGAGTGCCGAAACTGAACACGCCCGTGACCGTCTTCCAAACCGCAAAAACGTAGGCGGTGTAGTAGCCCGCGGTGCCGATCGCGGAAAGGAACGTGCCTGCCGTCACTTTTTGGCGCGCCAGGGCAACGTCCTCTTCATAAACCTGGTTCGAAAGTCCCTTGAATCTGTTGGTCAGGAAATCCTTTAGACCAAACAGCTTCAATTCCTTAGCTGCTTCTTTGCTGCCGCCCAGAATGCGCAGGTAATCGAGTTGGCGACGGACCGGAGTCTGGCGAAAATTCTTGGCGTATCCCAAAAATGCAAAGTGAGTTTCTCCCACGAAGGCTGGAATCACACCAACGATCAGCAAGAGCAAAAGCCACGGCGAGAACACCATGATCGAGACCGACAAGGTAATCGTCGTAATCGCCTGCTGGATGAGGCGTCCAATGGCCTGGATCATGAACAGCCGGTCGGTGGCCTGAACGCGGGCTCGCTCCAGCCGGTCGTAGAACGCGGGATCTTCGTAGGCCATCAGGTCCAGGCTGGCGGCGTGTTCCATGACGCGAACGCTTACGTAGTTCGTGTACTTGCCCGCGAGCAGGGCATCGAGGTAGTCGATCACGCGGCTGAGAACGCCGGCGCTGACGGCGATGGCAAACTCGGCGGCGACCAGCCACCAGAGCCTCGCTCCGATCGGTTCATGAGTCGTGAGAATGCGGAAGATCGTATCGATGATGAGCTTGGAGACCCAGAACAGCGCGGGCGGAAGCAGAGAAGCGAGAACTCGGGAGATGAGCCCCAGGATGACGACTACGCGTCCGGACTCCCACACAAACCGCAGGACAGCGGGGACATTGCGGAGCGCAGAGAGTCGCTCCCGCCATCCGCTCCGGAACTCTGATTTCCCGGTCATGAAGGAATCCCCAGCGCCTGGGAACCGGAGCGGATCGCCCCAGGTACTCGAAACAACGCGGCCCAGGTGTCAATCGAAGTGGCGGATCACTTAAGCTTAGCCGAATTCAGGCAAACAATGGTGGCTGCTCGAAGCCATCAAAACGACGCTTGGATGAAACGAACCGCCCTTACGGTTGGCTGAGCGAGGAAAACTCCCGGGGAGGACAACTCGTCCGCGGTTGTCAGTATTTATGGAACCCTGCTCGCTCCATTCCACGCTGCGCTTCCGCGGTCTTCATGAACGTGTCCCAGACAAACCCGGTTCGCAGATTCTCGGCCATCAACAGGACGATGCCAGTGTCGATGCCGATCACATCGGAATCATACCAGTTCTTGAGGGGATTGAAGGCATTCACGAACCCGTACTTGGTCCAGGCCGACGGGTAACGGCTTCGGATCGTCTTCAAGACACGCATGGTGGCGTCGGGCAGAAACGGCAATGATCCGCCGGCCGCGCTCGGAACAATGGTGCCATCAATGGGTCCCGTGGCAGGAGGTCCGCCCCAAGCGACGTAGCATCGTGCTCGGAATCGGAAGCTGTGATTCCCCACAGGTCGTCGCTGTAATCGGGGAACTGCTTGCCTAATTCCATACAAAAACGCCGGTGGACTTCCGTGGCAGTCACGGAATTCTGGAAATAGTCGGCGTATTTGTCGCGCTTGCCGCGAAAATCAAACCACGCCTGCGAATACTGAT
Organism: uncultured Acidobacteriaceae bacterium; assembly: GCA_963767605.1. Classification (GTDB taxonomy): domain Bacteria; phylum Acidobacteriota; class Terriglobia; order Terriglobales; family Acidobacteriaceae; genus Acidiflorens. The sequence continues at coordinate 188,522 of CAVYEP010000015.1, forward strand.
GCACGAACAGTGGCGCAAACGACCCGATATAGCGCATGCCGTCATATTCAAACGTCAAACGCTTCCACGCGTTCCAGGTTTCCTGCTTCAGCGGATGGGCCGATCGAACCCATGCCCAGCAGATACATCATCATCAGCTCGCTGTAGTAATCCCAGCGCGAGGGAAGAAATCCGATTTCCGGGGTCCACCCGTGGGTTAGCAGGGACGTGTCCTCGGAGAGCCAGCGTCCAATCCACGCGGTTGAAGATCAGATCCGCGAGTTGCTGAGACTGCGGCATGCCGGAAGTGCTCGCGGCAGGTAAGAATCCCACAGAGAAGAATCGCCGTATCCACCGAAGACACCTCGGAGTCGAACATGCGCTCCCCTGTTTCGGGGTTGGCGAAGTGGTAGAAAAATCCGCGATGGTTGGGCAGTTTCTTCCACAGAAAGCGCAGGGTGGCGAAGACGCGCTCCAGCGCAGCACTGGTCGAGATGAATCCCCGCTGGTCTCCAATGCAGAGAGCGGTAAGACCGAAGCCCGTCGCGGCAATGCTGGATGCAACGTTCCGAGTCTCGTTGTGAACGTTGCAGCGGTCTTTGACCATCCCCGTTTTCGGGCTGGCCTGCTCCCAGAAGAAAAGAAAACTTGCGTGCTCCAAATCGTTCAGAAACTGATCGTCTTCCGCCGATAGAGTAACCACCCCGGCAGCGCCACCTGGAGCAGAGGACTGCGCCTCCGTATACAAAGGTGGCAGGAACTCTGCCAAGGGCAGGCAAAGACTCGTTCCCAGAATCTGACGCAGCATCTGCCGGCGTGAAAGCAGATTCGGTTTGGCATCAGTCATGCGTTTTCGTTTCCGGCGACCATGGCAACTTGGAAAATAAAAAAGGACACAACTCGAATGACATCTACGGGCAAAGCAAAGGATAATTATCTCTGTGTTTACGAAACCCCATTTTAGAGATGCACATAGAGCTACCTCCGGTGCAGCTCCAGTGGAACGTTCTGGACCCAGCGATCATCTTAATAAATTATCTTATATCGATGCTGCTTGACGCGCGCATGACTCGTACTCACAAAGTCGAAGGTTGGATCGCTTTGTTGGTCGGCGTCGTGCTCACGGCCAGCATCGTGGCCTTAGTCCGCTGGCAGAAACAAAAGCCCATTTCTCTGTGGGGAGCCGTGCTTGTCCAGGATTCGGACCCGCGAAACCAGCGGCCGATCGCGGGAGTTGCAATTTCCGCTGGCGATCTCGCTACCTCCGACGTCACTTCTGATTCCTCCGGATTCTTCCTTCTCAGGCTGCGCAAACCAATTCGGAAGGGGCACCCAGTTGTTCTCGTCTTTCGCCACCCGCAGTACCGCCCGCTGTACCTGGACGATGTTGTCGCCAACAAGCTTTACATCGTCCATCTCGTTCCGCTCTCCAGCAATGGTGCTCCGGCAAATCCACCGAAAGTTAAAGTGGCCAACGTGCGGGTGAGATATGCGATCAAGGCCAAGACCGAGCTGAACGTGGGGAGCGCAGTCAAAACCTTCGTGATTGAGAACAAGGGCAACGTTGCATTGCAAGGGTCAGCCTCTCTGCTCACCCGACGGTAAATGGAAGGCGGCCGTCGGTTCGGCCACATTGGATGCCGGCGCGGACAATGAATTTCGTAACGCCCGTGCCTCATGCATTGCTGGCCCTTGTCCCTTTACAAGAATTGAGGCCGACCACTTCTCCCAGGGCGGGCAGACCATCACGGCGTCGGCCCGTGACTGGTCAGACACCGCCACGTTTATGTTAGAGGCCGAGGTCTTTCGTCCCATGGTGAGTCAAATGGAACACTGGTCCTATCCTGTCATCTTTGGGGAGGGACTCTCCTTCACCCTGCCCTCCGCTGCGGAGAGCGTAAGCATTGAGGCGGACCTCGACGGACAATCCATCATTTTCCCGCTAGGACCGGCACTTTTCTTGAGTTGGGCCACTTGCGATGCCGGGCGTCAATCCCGACAAAGGGCGGGTGTACCGCTGCACGCCCAAACCGGGTTATCACTTTCAGTAGCGATCCGAGCACCGAGGTTCTTACTGACGATGTGAGAAATGCGGATGGTGGTTCAACGGATGGTATTTCAGACGTGGTAGTGCAGATTTTCCCGATACCTTCCCAAAAGAGACTTTCTTTCCCCCTCCCTCTGCGTTCATCGGGCAGAAAACAAAGGCACTCGCCTTTTGGCAAAGCTCTTGCACTCCGTGACAACCTGATTAGGTATAGGAAAGGAGTAAACCTGATGCTAGCGAATGTATTGGGAAAACCGGCAACTGTCGAAAATTCTGTTCACGAGATTTCCAAGATTGGATCCAGGGTCGCTGACGCGGTGGAAGATGGCGTCCGGTCGGCAAGCCAAGCAATCAGGCATGGCCGCCATGCTGCCGAAGACGCAATCGAGGAAGCGAAACACACGGTCAAGCGGAGACCGCTGCAGGCAATGGGCACAGTCTTTGCGGCCGGCGTCTTAGCAGGGACCTTTTTTGCATGGATCGGATTCCGTCGTCGCTGAGTGCGAGGAAAATTTGGGTGTTCTGAGGGGGTTCCACCCCACAACCCGCCCGTTCCTCCGGAGGGTTCAGGGTTTCGCCTCCGCCGGCACTTCGACTTGCGCGAGGATTTCCGCCAGCCCGGGATGAGTGAGTTCCTCCACCTCGTAGGTGACCCGCAAGCTGGGTTTATTGAGCTTGATGACGCGCGCCAGATCAATTGGCGTGGCGATCAAAACCAGGTCGCAGGGCACGCGGTTGATGGTCTCTTCCAGTTCGTGCCGCTGCATCACGCTGTAACCCATGGCGGGGAGAAGATGTTCGAGGTGCGGGTAGCGTTCAAACGTGCCGCGAATGGAGCCGACCGCAAAAGGCTTGGGGCCCACCAACTCGGCCGCTCCCCAATTGCGCGCGGCCACGACTCCAGCGCCATAGGGCATTTCGCCGTGGGTCAGGGTGGGGCCATCTTCCACGACCAACACGCGCTTTCCCTTCACGAGTTCAGGATTGGGCGCGGAGACCCGGCAGGCGGTCTCAATAATTTTGGCCTTGGGATTACTTAACTGGATATTGCGCCGGACGGTCTCGATGTCTTGCCGCGTGGCCGTATCGACCTTGTTGATGACCACCACGTCGGCGCGCCTCAGGTTAACCTCTCCCGGAAAATACGACAGTTCGTGTCCGGGGCGGAGCGGGTCGGCCACCACGAGTTCCAGATCGGACTTGTAGAACGGGGTATCGTTATTGCCTCCATCCCAGAGAATGATGTCGGCTTCCTTCTCGGCCTGGCGCAGGATTCTCTCGTAGTCGACGCCGGCATAGACGACGGTTCCCTGGCGGATATGCGGTTCGTACTCCTCGCGCTCTTCGATGGTGCATTGCTGCAAATCCAGATCCTCGATGGTGGCAAAGCGCTGCACCGCCTGTGCGACCAGGTCGCCGTAGGGCATGGGATGACGGATGACTACGGGTTTCCAGCCCTGGCGCCGCAGTTCGGAAGCCACCCGTCTCGAGAGCGGACTCTTGCCGCAACCGGTTCGTACCGCGCAAACTGAAACCACAGGGACGGTCGATTTGATTTGCGTGCGCTCGGTCCCCAAGAGCCAAAAGTCCGCGCCGGCAGCCACCACGCGCGATGCGAGATGCATCAGGTTCTGGTGGGAGATATCGCTGTAGGCGAACACCACAACCTCGACGCGCTCGTCGCGAATCAGTTTTTCCAGGTCCTTCTCTTCAAAGATTGGGATCCCGGCGGGATACTGCAAACTGCCGGCGAGTTCCGGCGGGTAGCGGCGGCCTGCAATATCTGGGATTTGGGTGGCGGTGAAGGCAACAACCTGGTAATCGGGGTTGTTGCGAAAAATGACGTTGAAATTATGAAAGTCCCTGCCCGCCGCACCTAAGATGAGAATCCTCTTCATGACTGCCTCCGCTTACCATTGTATGGTCTCGCGGGGCCGGAAGGCGTGGCAGTGCGGCTTGTCACCGGCGGGTGTGATCGCGCTTGGGACGATGCTTCCGAATTGACTGTTTCCGCAAATCTTATGAGTCCCAGTCATATATTTTGTGACCGTTATCTAAAGCGAAAGCTCGGCGTGGCGACGTTCAATTGGCCGTGGGCAGGCCGATTTTGGCGAGCAGTTGCTGGAAGGCGGGATCGCCGTGAAGGCTGGCGAAATCCTGGTCAACGCTAAGATTCAGCACGATTCCGTCATGCGACAGGATGCAGATTGTCAGGTACTTGAGCGCGTCGCGCCGGTTGCCAAGCCGCGCTTCGGTCTGCGCCACAAAATACGGGGACAACAATCCCTGTTCATACAGCTTCCTCTGTTCCGAAAGTTGCGCTTCGAACAAGCCGCGTTCGCCACCCTGGGCGAAGCCCTTCGCTGCCGCCTCAGCCACCGATGATTGCGCCGCGTCGTGTGTGAGCAGAGCGTCTTTCTTCAACTCCACGATGTAGTTGGGATAATCGCCAGTTTCGAAATAAGCGAATCTCAAGTAACGGTGAGGCGAAATGAAATCTGGATCCGCCGCCTCGAGTTGTTTTAACAATTGCAGCGCTTGTTCGCGATGTCCCGCCAGCCCATAGCAATTCTCCCTTGTCGGCGAGGATGGAGGGGGAGTCCGGGGCAAGTTTGCGCGCCAGCTCAATCTCGGTCGAGGGCTTCCTCGTGGCGGCCAAGGGTATGCAGAAACGTCGCGTACCAGTGGTGGGCCTTGGCGTTATTCGGATCGAGTTCGATGGCGCGGCGGAATTCCTTTTCGGCGTCGGCAGCGTCCCACATTCCAAAAAAAGTCACAAACGCCAGCGAGGCGTGCGCCTCGGAAGACTGCGGGTCCAACTCAACCGCCTTCTTGGCAGCCGCAAACGCTTTGAAATAGGCCTCATTCCCCGGCATGGCGGAGAACTCCCGCAGCAGGTTGTAGCAGTCGGCGAGTCCAACGTAGGCATCGGAATAATTGGGATCGTGCGCAATGGCCTGAGTGAAGGCCTCCAATGCCTGATTCAGGCTCTCGGGAGTGCGCTTGTTCCAGTAGAAGCGGCCTTTGAGGTAAAAGTCTTCGGCCTCGCGATTGGCGGGTTGATGCAGGCTTCGGGTGCGGACCCGATTGGATTTCGCGCTCGCTTTGGCGTCGCGATAGCCGGGACGGAAGATCCACACGGCGAAAAGCAACGCCAGCACCGGGAGGGCAAAGACGATCTTCCACCACGGCGAGAGCCTCGACGGAACCGGCGCTGCCACAGGAGTTGCTTGCTTTTCCGGCGATTCTTTTTCTTGCGATTCTTGTCTCGTGATCGACCGAGAGGTTCCGATGGATGGATGGGTCCGATCCAGCGGTAGCCGCGGCGCTCGATGGTCTCAATAAAGATGGGATTGTCGGCCGAGTCGCGCAAGGCGTCGCGCAGGCGCATGACGGCGCTGCTGATCCCTTGCTCAAAATCTACAAAAATGTCGGGGGGCCAGAGTGCCTGGCGAAACTCGTCGCGCGTGATCACTTCCCCGGGACGGGTCAGTAAAAGGGTCAGCGCTCGAAAGGGCAGATCTTGAAGACGGACCCTGACGCCGTTCCGCCGAAGTTCGCCCGCGCGGAGGTCGGCCTCGAACACACCGAAGCGAACGCGGGTCGGAGGCGCCTGAGCGGAGCCCATAAGAACGGCCGATGGGGGAGCCTGTAGTTTACACCTGAGCGAACTCGGGGGTAACTGGCACTTTTGGGCTAGACGAGAGCGGCTTCCTGGCAGGCAATAAGTTCATTTAACTGCTTGGAACGACATATCTTATCTCGCCAGATACGCACCAGCCTCCCGCTATCTTCAGACCATTGACCGAAGCGAGCAATCCGGGCGAAAGTTCAGCGCAGATGCGGTAGAAAGTCCCCCCTTCGTAAGCAAGACCAACGTTCACTCTCAGGAGACAGAAGTAAATGAACTCGAATCATCGTCAAGGTAGGCGCTCGGACATGACTGCAATCGCGGTCATCGTGATTGCCGTTGTGGTTATGTTCGCCGGGGCGTCCGTTCCGGTGCAGGCACAAACTTCTCCCGTTGCCTTTCCGGCGCCCACGACGTTCTTATCGGCCCCGGTGCTCGATACCAATAGCTCGACCGTAGCCGTCGCGACCGGGGATTTCAACGGGGATGGCAAGCTGGATACCGTCAACGTTGATTCCGGTTCCCGTCTCAACGTGATGTTGGGCAAAGGGGACGGCACGTTCCAGGCGCCGATCACGCTCAATATCGCTGCTGCTAATTTTTTCTCCGACGCGATCGCCGTGGGCGACTTCAATGGCGACCACCTGCTCGACGTTGCCGTATGGGCGACAAATTCCACGACGGGCAACAGTGAAGTTCACATTTACCTGGGCAACGGCGCCGGCAGCCTCACGTTCAACGGCGACGTATTCCGCGCCCAACAGCAGTAATTTCAATCCCGGCCCGAGCAGCATTGTCGCCGCCGACGTCAACGGCGACGGCAAACTGGACCTGGTCGCTCTGACTCCCTACAACGGCGTCTTCGTTTTCCTGGGCAAGGGTGATGGCACCTTCCAGACGCCGGTGGCCTACGCCACGGGTTGCACGGCGCGACTGGAGCCTGCAACGGACTGGCGGTCGGCGATCTGAATGGCGATGGCAAGCCCGATCTCGCTCTCGAAGCAAACGATACAACCGGTGGCGGGATGAGCATTCTGTTGAACAGCGGCACCGGCACATTTGGAACGGCGACATACTACCCGGTCGGGATCGCAGGTGTTTTTGCCGCCGGCGGCATCGCCATCGGTGACGTGAACGGCGACAAAAAACCGGACGTCGTCGTCACCAGCAGTAGCGTTAGTGCCATTGTCTATCTGAACCAGGGCGGCGGCACGTTCGCAGTCAAAGGCACGGTCGGCAGCATTCCCGTCGGCGCCACGAACAACGTGGTGCTGGCCGACATCAACAACGACAAGAAGCTGGACATCGTTATCCCCGACGGCGCTGGAGATGTATTCACCTTCTACGGCAATGGCAATGGCACCTTCACCGCCGGACCCGCGTACCCGCTCCAAGCTTGCAACGATTGCGGCAATTTTCTTGTCGCTGTCGGCGATTTCAACGGCGACGGGGCGCCGGACCTGCTGGAGACCAACGGCTTCAACACCAACACGGTGTCGCTCGGCCGGGGCGATGGAACGTTCCAGACTACCCGGCTTTACGACTACAACGCGAATCTTGAGGCGTATAACATCGTGACCGCCGATTTTAACGGCGATGGATTCCCGGACATCGCGCAGGCGGTAAGCGGGATCGTAAAGGGGGTTTACGAGACGGGAAAGATCGGGATCAACCTGGGCAGCTCGCACGGCGTGCTGGGAGCGACTTCCTATGCCACCGCCAGCATTGCACGAACAGTCCCGTCTTGTGGGTTGCCACCGGCGACGTGAACGGCGACGGCAAAGCCGACCTGGTTGCGATACTCCAAGGCAGCGCGAACACTGGCTGCCAGACCAACACCGTTGCAGTGTCTGGAAGGTTTGGGGACGGGAAAGTTCAAGCCCGCCGCGTACTATCCCACCGGTTCGACGGCGCAGGAGGAGATTGTTTATCTGGTGGACGTGAACGGCGACGGCAAACTCGACATCGTCACCTCAAACGCCGACGGCTCCATCAGCGTACTGCTTAATAAAGGCAATGGCACGTTACAATCCCGGCAGCTTGAACACCAGCATTACCTCCATCATTCAGCTACGGCACCCATCTGACCTTTGCCGACTTCAACGGCGACGGCAAGATGGACATCGCGGCCACGGCCTACGCGAATCCTCCGGCGGCTGTTTATGTGCTGCCGGGCAACGGCAATGGCACGTTCGGCACGCCCATCCCGACGGTAACGCCGTACTATCCATATACACTGGCCTCCGCGGACTTCAACAAAGACGGCAAAGTGGACTTGTTGGTCACGACCGAGATTGGAGGCTGCCCCGTCGATGCTCTTGGCTATGCCTTCCTCAAAGGCAATGGCAACGGCACGTTTACCATAGGCGCGTCGAACTGCCTGGATTTCAGCGTTCCGCAAATTCCGGTTGTGGCGGACCTCAACGGGGACGGGAAACTGGATGTGGTAATTCCCTACATAAACCAGAATGGCATTCCCGCCGGCCCTGTCGTACTACAGGGCAACGGCGATGGCACCTTCACCAGTTCGCAGGGTTTCTACACTGGCAGGAGCAGCCACCAGCGCCGCAGTTGCCGACTTCAACGGCGACGGCATGCCGGATATCGCGCTCGTCAACGACTGGCCTCTTCATTCCAGACTTCCTCACCGTGATGTTCAACAGCACGCAGCCGGTGAGCGTTTCGCCGCTTAACGGTGAACTATGGATCGGTCACGGTGGGCGCGAAGAAAGCTGAGACCGTGATTCTCACCAACGACCAGAAAACGTCGCTGGCGATCACCAGCATCACGCTGGGCGGCACCGACCCGGGCGACTTCAGCGAGAAGTCGAACTGCGGAACGAGCCGCAAGGCGGGCTGGGATTGCACGATCACGGTGACGTTCACACCCACGGTGACCGGCGCGCGCACAGCGACTTTGAACATCAAAGACGCGGTGGGCACGCAGACCGTACAACTCACCGGAACGGGCAAGTAAGAGGCCTGATCCGGCAAGCGTGGCGGGCCCGTTCACTTTGGGGAGGGGATGGGCCGCACGGCTTGCACTAGGGAAATGGCGGTTGTGCCATCGGGATTGGCCGCGGGTGCGGTCACGATTTCCATCACTACGCCGGGCGGGACAGCGAACAGCCCGACGAAGTTCACGGTGAACTAAGGAGCGTTTGCGTTCGGGGGTTGCCGGTCTTGCCAGGCGCGGCCCCCGGCGACTTCAGCGGAACTTCGGGGGAAACGCCGGGGCAAACGGGACGTTTCCGATAACTTACACAAGATGCGACGTCAGTAATCGATGCCTCGCCAATAGTTCGGTGTGTCAACAATCTCGAAGCGATTGGGATCGGCCTTGACCAGCGCGTCGGCGGTGGCGTTCCAGGCCGTGCCGTGGCCGATGGTGCCATTGCCGTACATATTGTTGTCCTGCACGACGGTCTGATCGAGCAGGTAGTTGCTGAAGCCTTGGGCATTGCGGGCGTTGCTGTCCTGTTGCGCCCAATAGCTTGCGTGTTGCGCGTCATTGGCGGCCTGGCGGTCGGCAAAGCTCTTCTGCGCCGCCTCGCCCTGCGCGCGAATCCGATTGGATTCCCGCTGTCCCCAGTCCCGCCATTGCTGGTCAGACTGCTGCTTCTGCGCCAGCTTCTCCTGCATCTGCTGGTTCATCACTTGCTGGTTTATCTTGGCGCTCATGAACATCGCCATCACCGTGTTTTGCTCCCGCTCGAACTGGGCGTCGGTCATAATCTCGAAGTTGCGTGTGATTGAGTACGCTCCCCATTGGGCCGGCGGAAATTGGCATATATCATCAATCAGCTTCTTCATGCCCTGCCCATCCGCGTCGATGTGCCCCGTGACAAGGACGCAGCTGCCCCCCCCTTTCGGCGGATTCATCGGTTCAATCTTGTCCACCTGCAGCTTTACCGGTGACGCGTTGTTGGCGCGCCGCCAAGCCTGCAACAGCTCCGGATAGGCCTTCCCCAGATCCTGATGGTAGGGGTAGAGCATCGTTCCCGACCCTTTGTAGATTCCGTACCGCACCGCATTCACCTGCTGTGGGTTGTAGGGGTCCACCGCTGGCTTATTTGCACCGTAGACTGCCAGTTCGCCGTTCGGCCCGATCAGAGCCATCGTGCTGCTGGCGCTGTGCGGATCGAGCTGCCAGCCGTCGGCAATGCCAATGCTGGCCGAGTTGTCCGGCGCGGTAACCGTGTGCAGGTGGGCGGCCGGGCCCGGATGTCCGCCTGCCGCCGGGCCCGAACTGCCGCCCTTCGACGCGCTTGCGCTGCTCATTGCGCCCCCGGGGTGCCACTCACCAAGCAGCTCCTTCAGCATGGGATTTACCGTCTTACCGAATCGCGCCGCATCATCCGACAGCAAAGCAGCTTCCACCTGCTGCGACGGATTCGTTGCAGCCATCACCAGGCCGGCAACCTTGACGTTCCCGGCCGGGTGGTTCACCACGGTGAAGAAAACTCCGACCGTTTCGGTGCCGCGGAATTTGAGGACCCGGCCGATTTGCGGCCGCTCGCCGCAGCTGGCATGCACGGCACGCAATACCGAAGCCATGCCACCCGCCTGGCTGGCGGCCCCGTCCACTACGCCGTACATGATTCTGCCACCCTCGGGTGAGTTGACTGATTTCAGAGGTGCCTGTGCCGCTGCCCACCACGCACTGACGGTCAAGACGCTCAAGAGCAATCCTGCAAGTTTCCAAAGACGCGTTTGGATTCGCATCGCAACAACCTCCTCTTCTTTCATTTCCCATCCGCAGCGGAACTTGGGCGGATTTCTCCTGCAGGATTTCGGGGATGTGCGCCGGTTGGCCCCTGTAGGTTCAACCTGACGCTATTCTTCCGCGGTTGACCGCGCCGTGTGTCGAGTTGAAAGGGACCGAAGCGAAGCGTCTGCTTCTCACCGACGCGCATAGGACACTGCCGGAGAAACTACGCAGTATACTCCCGACCCCCTGGGCAGGTCGGTGATCGTGGCGGCTGTTGTCATAGCGCGAGCTATTATGGCCAAGCGTTTGCACTCAAAACTGTGACATCGCGACTGCGATCATGCTGCCGCCGCCTGAACGCCGCCGGCAGTTGCTCGCGGTCTTGCTTTTCTGTGATGGTGTCATAATGCTTCGCAATGAATTCCGTGTTGCCCGCGCCTGCATCCGCTACGCTCTGCCGGATTCGTCGGATCCAAGCCATCACGATCGGCTGGATGAGCGCCGAAGCCGTTCTGTCCCTCTCGGCGGCGTGGATGGCTCGCAGCCCCGTGTTGCTGGCTTTCGGCGGTGACAGCGCTATCGAACTCCTCTCCGCGGTGGTGGTGTATCGACGGTTTAGCTCAAAGCGGCAGGAGGCATCGGAACGCTTGGCGGCCCGCATCGCTGGAGGTCTTCTGTTTGTATTGGCGGCCTACGTGGCACTGATCGCGACCTTGACGCTCGCTGGACGCGGTGAAGTGAGGCCAAGCCTGCTTGGGATTGTTGTATTGATCGTCGCAGCGGTCGTGATGCCTTTGCTCGCGCGGCAGAAGCGCCGGCTGTCTGCCTTGACCGCCAGCGCGGCACTGAGAGCGGACGCAACGCAGTCCGCGCTCTGCGGCTACTTGTCCATCATCGCGCTTGCAGGCCTGGTTGCGAATGCTTTCTGGGGAATCACCTGGGCTGATCCTGTGGCCGCCCTGTGCCTGATACCGCTGGTTATTAGGGAGGGTTGGCAGGCCCTCAAAGGAAAGCCGTGCGAATGCTGCTGAGGGGGCCGGATGGAGTTCGCGCGGCGATCGCGTCGGGAACTTCTCGACAGCCGAGCCGCCTACCTGCCAAGATAGTCCGTCTATGCGAACCCTGCAATTTCTGGTGAGTGTGTTCTTCTTCTCATTTTCTACGATGGCTCAGATACCCTCCTCGCTCAACCTCATGCCCGTGCCGGCGAAAGTTCAGGTTGGAACCGGTCAGCTTGTCGTCGATCAAGCCTTTACTGCCGCGAGTACTGGCCGGAAAGACGACCGCCTTGACCGCGGCATCTCCAGATTCCTCGATCAGGTAAGCCGGCAGACTGGCATGACGTTGAACGGACAGCCTGCCGACGCTTCCAACGCGACGCTCGTGATCCGCATCGAGAACGCCGGCCGCAAGATTCAGGAACTTGACGAGGATGAATCCTATACGCTCGAAATCACCACGTCGCGCGCGACCTTGACTGCGCCGAATGCTTTGGGCGCGCTCCACGGATTACAGACATTCCTGCAACTGATCGAGCCGACTCCGGCGGGGTTTGCTGTGCCGGTAATCACCATTCACGACCAGCCTCGCTTTCGCTGGCGTGGCCTGCTGATTGACGTCAGCCGCCATTTCATCCCCATCGAAGTGCTGAAGCGGAACCTCGACGGAATGGCTGCGGTGAAGATGAATGTCTTGCACTGGCATCTTTCCGACGACGAGGGCTTCCGCGTCGAGAGCAAGCGCTTTCCCAAGCTGCAGGAGTTGGGCTCCGAGGGACAGTACTACACGCAGGCCGAGATTCGCGACTTCGTGGTCTATGCGCGCGATCGCGGTATCCGCGTGGTTCCAGAATTCGACATGCCCGGACACAGCCGCTCCTGGATGGCTGGTTATCCGGAACTTGCCAGTGTGCCCGGCACTTACAGGGCGGGCAGGATCGCGGACGCCGATACCGTCATGGATCCCACGCGGGATGGGACCTATAAGTTCCTCGACAAGTTCATCGGGGAAATGGCAGCTCTGTTCCCCGACGCTTACTTTCACATTGGCGGCGATGAAGTGACCAACAAGCCATGGGATTCGAATCCGAAAATCCAGGAGTTTATTCGGGCTCACGGCATGAAGAACAACCGCGATTTGCAAGCCTACTTCAATCAACGCCTGCAAAAGATCGTGACGAAACACGGGAAGATCATGATGGGTTGGGATGAGGTGTTGCGTCCCGACTTGCCGAAAACCGTGCTGGTCGAGTCGTGGCGTGGGCAGGATTCCCTGGCCGAGGCCGCGAAGCAAGGTCATCGTGGCCTGCTCTCCTATGGCTACTACCTCGACTTGATGTGGCCTGCGGCCCGGCACTACGCTGTGGACCCGATGACAGTGACGATGACGGGCGGGGCGGCGGCGCTGACCGCCGAGGAACAGAATCGCATTCTGGGCGGCGAGGCTTGCATGTGGTCGGAGTTCGTCACTCCGGAAACGATCGATTCGCGAATATGGCCGCGTCTGGCGGCGATCGCCGAGCGCTTCTGGTCGCCGCAGGAAATTCGCGACAACCAATCCATGTACCGGCGGCTGGAGGAAGTCAGCTGGCGTCTGGGCTGGTTGGGGTTGAACGGTGCGTCAAAGTATGAGTTGAACTACGCGACGATGCTGCGCCGTCTCGCGGGTAGTCACGATATTTCCGCTCTGCGCGTCCTGGCCGACGTGGTCGAACCTACGAAAGACTACACGCGCACGGAAGTCTTTCCGCAGCCTCCGGTGAAATCGACGTCGCTGAACCGGCTGGCGGATGCGGCTCGGCCCGAGAGCACGGTGGCGCGGCAATTCGCGGAACTGGTGGAAACCTTCATCCAGAGTGGCTATAAGGATTCCGCTGCCGAGGCACAGATCCGGGCGTGGCTGGTCAAGTGGCGGGACAACGACGCGAACCTCCAGCCAGTTTTGGACCGCTCATTTCTTCTGGTGGAAGACAAGCCGTTGTCCGAGGATCTGGCCACTCTTGCCACAGCTGGACTGGCGGCGCTCGACAGCATCGATCAGAATCAGCCGCTGCCGGACGCATGGCGTACCGCGCAATTGGCGGTGGTAGACCGGTCGATGAAGCCACGGGCCAACCTGCTGGTGATGGCGGCGCCGCCGATTCAGAAGTTGATCGCGGCCACGGCGTTTTCGCATTAGCACCGGCGACCGCTTGATTAGTATCAGAGACGGGGCAAGCCCCGTCTCTACACGAGTTTCCTACCGAAGCGATAGTAGCGCCGCGATGCCGATGGCGGTGAGCAGCGGCCAGCCGACATGGCGGCCGCGAGTCGCTACCGCGTCGAACAGTCCGATTCCCGTGAAGGCCACACCCGTTCCGGCCGCCGCCCAGAACCTCGCGGTGGCTGGGTCCCGAACCAGTTGTACCAGAATCAGGGCGAGGACCGCCCAGGTCACACTGGTTAAATGCCAGGCGAAGCGAAGAATTACGCGGGCCAGGTCGGTGGCCAGAACACCTTCGCGACGCGCCAGCAGCGGACCGATCAATCGCCACTCACCCAACACCGAATGCCCGAAAGCGGTGACCACCAGCAATACCGCCGCCGTGAAAAGCAGGCCATTAGACATGGTGAATTCGGAATCTCCTTTTTGACTTTAAGCACCGCACTCAGACTACTGCACGTTCCATCCGCTCACTTCGACGGCGGGCTGGGCCGTGCCCAGTTCCGCGCCTAGTGCCGCGCTACGATAGGAGGCCGTGACCTGCCGCTTCTCGCCGGGCAAGAACGAGATGTAGTTGTCCTGCCAGATTACGGGGAGGATCTCTTCTCCTTTCGCGCCTTTGGTGACCTTGAGGCGCACGAAGAACGCCAGCGCCTTGCTGGGGTTCTCGAGGGTCACGTGGGTGAACGATTCTTCTCCCTTGCGCTCGCTACGGCTGGTTACTCGCAACTTCACTTTCGGCAACTGGCTGAGCGCCGTGTAGTCGGCGAAGGACGAGGTGGGCGTCATGTACCAACTTGCTTTCTGCCAGTCCAGCGTCTCGGGTTTGGTGGAAAGCCAATAGAAGTTCGATCCGACCACGTTGCCCGCCGCATCCTCCAGCCGGAGACTGAGGAAATACGTCGGGCTCAGGCCTGGGATTTCGGGCAGTGTGAGTACTTTGCCGGCGCAGTCGGCGGCCGCGTCCAGGGCCGAGTCTTGCCTGAACTTCTCCGACATGTCGAGGTTATAGACGCGGGTGGTGAGCTTCAGGCCCCGGGCATCGGCATAGGAACTGCTGACCACGTAGATGGAGCGGTCGTCGTAAGAGTAGAGCGGATGCAGCGGCTCCATGGCAAGCTTGGCGCCAAAATATCCGCCGCCGGGGCGCAGGTAGTAGTCATAGAGATGCCAGATGGTGGAGGGCCAGGCGTTGTTCAGCATCCACTGGATCACGCCCGTCGAAGTGTATTTATTCCGGCTGAATGCTTCGAACATAGCGCGGATGCCCTCGTAGTTCATGAGCTGCGCTTTGAGAACATAATCTTCCAGGCTGTCGGCCTTGCCGTAGCGCGTGTTCAGGGCGTTGGTATAAATCTGGAGGTTCTTGAACGCGCCCCCGCCCGCGTGGAAATCCCACCAGTCGTCGATGGGCCAGAGGTGGTCTTTGGGCAGCATGAGGCGGAGGCTCTCGACGGGAGGAACCGCGGGCCCGGGGCTGGTTTCAGTATTGAAGCCATAGGCTCCGCCGCAGCCGCCCGCGCTGCATTGATGCCCGCTGTCGCTCTTGTCCTCGCTCCAGAACGAGGGCGCGACATAATCGTACGGCCCCGTCATCTTCACTCCGCTCTCGCCCGTGACGGTCGTGGACCTGGCCGTGGCCGAAGATATGATCGGGTTAGGGAAGCGCAGTTGCTTCTCGACGTCCAGATACATCTGCTCTACGTCCGGAGGCGGCGGATTGTCGCTGCCGTTCAGCCACATGACCATGCTGGGATGGCTGCGCAAGCGGTACATCTGATCGGTGAGCGAGGCTTTCGCAATCTCGAAATCCTGCGGCTTCCATCGCGGCCATTGCTCCCAGAAATCGCAACAGCACCAGCCCGCCATCACCAGGATGCCTTGCCGGTCGGCCAGATCGAAGAACTCTTCGGTCTGCAGCTTGCCCTCTAGCCGGATGGTGTTCAGGCCCATGTCGCGAACGTATCGGAACTCGTCGTGGAGCCGCTGCGAGTCTTCGCGCAGCAGCATGTCGGGCGTCCACCCACCGCCCCGAATGAGCACTTTCTTGCCGTTGATGGAAAACACGCGCCGGCGATCATTGTTCAATTCGGAGGTGACTTCGCGGATGCCGAATTGGGTCTCCGTGCGATCCGAGGTCTTGCCGCCGACCTCAAAGCGCAGACGCAGGGGATAGAGTTCCGGCGAGCCCATCTGGACCGGCCACCACAGGCGCGGGTGGTGGAAGTGCAACGCGGGATAGGCGGTCGGATCGAAGACGATGTCCTTGCTTTCGCCGGGCGCGAGTTCGACGTCTTGCGAGAACTCGACCTTCTCGATCGCTCCTTTCAGCGTGCCCTTGACGGTCTTCTGCGTGCCATTTTTCAGCTGCGCGGTTACCAGCAGCCGGGCATCGCCGGCGGCGTCCACGTGCGAGACTACAGCGGGATAGCGCACCGCGACCGGGCCGCTGGTGGAAACGTAAACCTCGCGCCACAGTCCCATGTTCTTGTCGGGCGGCGCCGGATTCCAGTCCACAAAAGTGATGGCGAGGTCGGTCTCGGTTGGGGCGTAGACCTCGACGGCAAGCGCGTTCTCCGCACCGGTCTTGGCCACATCCGTCACATTGAACTCGTAGGTTCGCCAGGCTCCGGCCACATCTTCGGAGTTGGCAATCTGCTTTCCGTTGAGCCAGATGTTGGCGCGGTAGTTGATGCCCCGGAAATTCAGCCAGATGGTTTTGCCTCGGTCGCTCGCGGGCAGCGCGAAGGTCTTGCGATACCACCACGACACCGCGTAAGGACTGTCGGGCGGCATGGGCAGGCTGGAGAAGTTGTCGCCAATCGGGTAGCTCATGCCGGAAAACTGGCGCAGGTTCATGCCGAAGAACGGGTCGGGCAACAGTTTGTGTTTTACGAGTGCGGCGACCACGGTGGTGGGCACGCTTACTTCATACCAGCCTTTAGGCTGGAAACTGGGTTTGGAGAGGACCTCGCCCGTCTGCTCGACTTTGCTGGAGGACTGCAGGGTCCAGCTGTCCGTCAGCGCAAATCGCGCCGCCGCGAGCGACGGCGCAAGTGTGTCCTGCGCGAAGGCAAGCGAGGTAGACAGGAGCAACGCAATCCAGAACACGCGCGGGAATTTCATCGAAAATCTCTCATGAGCGCCCCGTTCAGATTATTTCGGTAACATGATCGTTTGCTTTCGGAATATCCGCACCACGCAGGTCAGAGCAGACAGATGAAGGGTAGCATCCTTTAATGAAGCGATTCATAGTCGTGATCGTTCTTGTCAGTGTGCTGGGCACGACCCCAGGTTTTGCTCAAAACTTTTCTCAAAGCAAGGGTCCTGCTGCGACAGATTCGAGCGCCAGCTTTCTTGGCGCTCCGCTTGCCCGCGATCCGATCTTTGTCTACAACAACTGGTCCGCCTACGACGAACTTTCCGACAACATTCCGCTGACCGAACAACTGGCGATGAAAGAACTGGACGAAATCCTGCGCCTGCGCCGCTTCGGAATCCGCTTCGATTACTACACCATCGACGCTTTCTGGTTCGACCCCGACGGTGGTTATCGCACCTGGCGCAAGCCGAACTGGCCCGATGGACCGGACGCCTGGATCCTCAAATGCCGGGAGAACGGGATCCTGCCAGGGCTGTGGTTCAGCACCAACACGCTGGTTAAGATCAACGCCATCCCGCAATGGCAGAACTCGCTGAATGAGAAGAAAGGTGCGATGTCGTTCTTCGAAGGCGGCTTCCTGCCGAATTTCATGGAGACGCTGCAATATTGGTACGATCGCGGCATTCGCCTGTACAAGTTCGATTTTGTGGACTTCGGTGCGGCCACTCCCGCGAGCGCAAAGACGAAGACTGCTGAAGAGATTCGCGCGCGCAACGCCGATGCTTTTCGCGACGCGCTGAGGCAATTTCGACGGCGTAATCCCGATGTTGTGCTCGTGGCTTTCAATGGTTTCGGCGGCGATGTCGAATCCACCGCCGGCCCTTTTCCTTTCCACAAGTCGGTGGACCTGCGCTGGCTTGGGGTGTTCGATTCGCTCTACTCCGGAGATCCCCGGCCCTCCGATGTGCCCGAAATGAATTTCTGGCGCTCTATGGACATCTACAGCGACCACATGGTTCGGCGCTACGAACAGAGTTTCCTCCCGCTCGAACGAATTGATTCGACCGGCTTCATGCTCGGAAACACCGGCACGATCTATTACCGCAAAACCCACGCCTGGAAAGGAGCGCTGATCCTGATGATGGCGCGCGGCGGTTGGGTCAACACGGTGTACGGCAGCCTGGAACTCCTGAGTGACGATGATGCCCGCTGGTTTCGCAAGGTGCAAGCGCTCTATCTGCCGCTCGAGTCGAAGGGGCGGACAAAAACTTTCGGCGGAATTCCGGGCGACGTCGAGCCTTACGGGTTTGGGTCAGTCGTTGGCGGAGGATCGGGCGGAGGATCGGGCGAAGGATCGGTCTATGCCGTCGTGAACCCGGCGCAGAGCGTGGAAGAAATCGAACTGCCTCGCCTTTCTCGGGAGCAGGCGGCGGTGAGCGGCGGCCGCGTGCTTTTCCGCGACGCTGGATTTCAGCCCGTGCTCGCCAGTGATCGCATCCGGCTTGGTCCCGGCCAAATGGCGGTGGTCGGCTTCGGCAAGTATTCGAATGCGCAGTACGACCTGGGCATTCAGGAGGATGTCCGGATCCCGCAGTCAATCGTTCCGCTCGCGGCGGCCTTCGTGCCGCATGGGAAGAACACGATCCAGACCGAGGTGATCGCTCCCCAAAAGGGCGACCTGCGCATCATCATGCAGCAGCGATCGCCCAAAGACGGCAGCATCATGCGCAGTTGGAAGGGCGGACCGCCGAAGGGTACGAACATGGGCAAGGTCTTCACGTTCAGTGCATCACAAAATGGCAAGTCGGTTCCGGTCGAAATCAACTACGACAAAGTGATCTGGAGCGGCCTGTCTTGGGCGGTCGGAGAAATTCGGCACAGCGCGCTGAAGCCCAGTGTGCCGGTGGTGATTGAGTGCTCGTCCGCCGAGGACGACGCCGTGGTTTTGGAGGGGAAAGTCTTTGAAGTTACCTATTAAGTGGGGCTCTTTTGCTGATGCTCCGGCCATTGTGATTTTTGCAGTTCTGGTGATGTCTTCTCCATCTGCCGCCCAGTCTCATCCCACCAATACCATTCTGATCGACGCCAGCAAGCCCGCTGTTGCGCGGCCAATTTCCAATCCGCAGCTGGGCGGAAAATCTCCGGCGGGTGATGAGATCGGGGTGAACAGCCAATACCTGACCCTCGACGGCAAGCCCTGGCTGCCGGTGATGGGCGAATTCCATTTCTCTCGCTACCCCGAACAGTATTGGGAAGAAGAATTGCTGAAAATGAAAGCGGGCGGAGTTCAGATTGTTGCTACGTACCTGTTCTGGATTCATCACGAGGAAATTGAGGGGCAGTTTGATTGGTCTGGACAGCGCGATCTCCGCCGTTTCATTCAGCTCTGCCAGAAGCACGGGCTATACGTTTTCCTGCGCATCGGCCCGTGGTCCCACGGTGAGGTGCGCAACGGCGGGTTGCCGGACTGGCTGCTCGCCCGGACCGTCACGCGCCGTAATGATCCTCAGTACTTGTCCTATGTCCAGCGATATTTCGGGCAAGTCGGCGAACAGGTGAAAGGACTTTTGTGGAAGGATGGCGGGCCCATAATCGGGGTCCAATTCGAGAACGAATATTATGAGCGCGGTCCTGGCGCAGGCGCTGAGCACATCTCCAAGTTGAAGACGATTGCGCGCGATTGCGGGATCGAAGCCCCGCTCTATACCGTGACGGGCTGGGGCAATCCAGATTTTCCCGCAGGCGAGGTCATCCCTGTGTTCGGTGGTTATCCCGACGATTTTTGGGAGAGTACGCTGACCGACCTGCCGCCGAGCGGGTATTACCTTTTCGAAAACAAACGCGATAACGGCGGGATGGGCGGTCCGGCAGCCCCGGAGCAGAAGGCCGAACCCGAATATCCGTACTGGATGTCCGAAGCGGGCGGAGGGATGGAGGTCGCCTACCACCGCCGCCCGGTGATTAGTGCCGATGACGTCGCCGCCATCGCTCTGACCCGGCTGGGTTCGGGCGCCAACCTATATGGCTACTACATGTATCAAGGCGGCTCCAATCCCGCGGGCAAGCTGACTAGCCTTCAGGAATCCATTGCCAGCGATCATGTTTACGATCTGCCAAAAATCTCCTATGACTTCCAGGCGCCCCTGGGAGAGTTCGGAGAGATGAACCCTGCTTTTCACGCCACCAAGGTCCTTCACCTGTTCCTCAACGAATTCGGAAGTTCTCTTGCCCCGATGGTTCCGGTGTTGCCCAGTGTTGTACCCGCCAACGCTGCGGATCGTTCCACCGTGCGCGCCTCCGCGCGAACCGAAGGGAATCGCGGCTTTGTGTTCTTCAATAACTATGCTCGGAATTATCCGCTGCCCGATCGCCGGGGAATCCAGATCAAACTCGTCTTACCTTCCGAGACGGTTGTACTGCCCCGGAAACCCATCGATCTGGTTTCTGGAACCTACGGTATCTGGCCTGTCAACCTCGACCTCAGCGGAATCCTGCTCAAGTACGCTACCGCCCAGCCGCTGACCATGGTGCGCGCTGCGAACGTCGAGTACTACTTCTTCCTGGCGCCGCCCGGGATTCAGCCGGAGTTCGCTTTTGATGAACGCACACTGACATCCCTGAAAGCTGCCAAGGCCGTGATTTCGCGCGCATCCGGCGTTCGGTATGTTGACGGAATTGTGCCCGGCCCTGGTATCGCGCTGAGCGCACGATCAAAGACAGGCCAGACAGTGCATGTGATCATGTTGACCCGATCCGAGGCGCAAAACCTTTGGAAGTTCACGGTGGCTGGCGGCGAGCACGTTTTTCTTTCGCCGGCGGATGTTTTCTTCGACGATGTCTCCTTTGAGAAAGCCAGCCTGCACCTCCGCGCGCGCGACGCTCGGCAACTTCGCTTCTCGGTTTTTCCCGCCCTGAAGAATGCCCCGGTCGCGAACGTGCCTCTCCAGCGAATTGGCCGTGACGGCGTGTTTGTTGCCTACTCCACGGCCGTGCCGACAAGACGAGTTTCCGTTCACTGGGAGCAAATTCGTGCGGCTGCTCCTTCCGCGCCGGGGAAAAAGGGAAAGTACAACGCCATGGCTCCCGACGATTCTGACTTTGAGCGTGCCGGCGTGTGGCGCATTGTTCTGCCCGCGCGTTCACTGGACGGGCTTAGCGACGTCTTCCTGCAGATTCAATACACCGGAGATGTTGCGCGGCTCGAAGCGGGTCAGCGATTGCTGGCGGATGATTTCTACAAAGGGACGACCTGGGAAATCGGGATGAAGCGATTCGCGCCCGACGCCATTGGGAAGGATCTGGAGCTCAAGATCATGCCGCTGCGCAAAGATGCCAAGATTTATCTGCGTGGCGATGCCTGGCCGCAGTTTCCACCTAGCGGCGAAATCGCGGATGTGTCGGGGATTCGCGCGATGCCTGAGTATGAAGTGCGCGTGAATTTAGGGAAATTCTGATTGCGCGCTTACGAAAAGGCGTAAACCAAAGAGAACCCTACGGATGTGGTGGTCGCCGAACACGCGCGTTGGGCGTTGGGAGGGATCGAACTGTGCTCTGGTCGACGAGAAGGCTTGGACCCCTCTGGTGGCGGTCTTTAAGAATGAAAGACTTAGCCTGGCACCAACACATTTGGCACACATGTGTGTCAAATCTGATACACTGGATTGCCGTGACAGGGCTGCTATTGGTTGTTTGTGTTGGTCATGCCAATCCAATCCAGACGATCGAATTTGGGAAATTCCGCCATTGCGTTACACGGAACCAACAACAACTGTTTGGTAACAGTGTGATAGGTGGTGTTCACGCAAATGGCGGAATGCTGCTGGGGGGAATCGGGGAAGCCGTCGTTGTAGCTGATCGTCCCTACCACGATAATCATTTGCAGCCCCTTACCGAGAAGATCGGCAGACATTTTCGGTCCTGGTACCGTTATGGCAAACGGCGAGCCGGGGGCCATAGCCGACAAGTGAGTGATGCTTTTGTGTCGTTCGACAATATAGTTGAAGCTGATACCCAGTTCGCTTACCACAGGCGGGTTGAATGTAGCTTCGTACAAAATTACGTCTATTCCCCCGGATGGAATATGTCCACTGTTAACAAGGGGAATAGCAATGGCGGTTTTGGCAGTATCTATCTGAGCAATGCCTTCGGTAACATAAGCTCTCTCGGAAATGTGCAGAGTGTCCTTGGCGGTCTTGGCGGCGCTCTTGGTCGATTCCGCGAGCGTGTGGGTATCTGGCCCTCCCTTCTTCATCTCACCCAAAGTGTCTTCAGCAGTTTTGGCGTTTCGTGCGGCAACAGCGAGTTGACCTGCGTTGAGTATGATCGTCCTCCCGTTCTGGTCAAGCGAGTTTTGCATGAGTTCTTCCTGCTTCCAGTAGATATAGGCTTGGATAAAGGCGGCAATGACAATGCCAAGAGTGAGGCATACGGTTGTGATCTCTGCCCAATTAACATGGGGCCGGTCGGGCTTATGATGCCAAAATATTCGTTTTTTCCAAAGAGCACGCCAGATTCGTATTTGGAGAGATGGTTTTTTGTGTTCATTGGGTGTGCGCTGTCCGTTTTGGGTTCTATTATTTTCCGATTCTCCTTTGATGCCTTGGACGATGTTTTCCCGTTGGGTGTCTGCCTCATGATAACCGGCATCGTTTGGGTAATCGGAGGGATTTATACTGTCAGTCATGCCGTTTTCTCCTGTGTGTTAACTATATAACTATGGTGCTAGACTCGACATATGAAACAGCAGGAATACATCGAAGGCCCGGAAGCACTAGAGAACTTTAAGCGGCTGGCGACAGCGATTTTACAGGTTCCGACCAAGAAAAAGAAGCAGACTAAGAAGTCTGCTTCTGTAAGGAAGCCGCAGAAATCCGACAGGGACTAGAACGGGACTTGCGTTTCCCCCGCCCCTGTCGTGGACGAGCGCGGCGATTGGTCTTTGCCTGTGAGTTCGGAGTAGGTAAGGCGCTTCCCGGCAACTTGGCTCATGGCCAGCGCGAAGCGGTCAGCGTCGTTTTTATTCTTACGGTTGTTGAAACGGAAAACTTGCTCGTCAACGTAGCGGTCAAGATGAAAAGGTTCAACTGCAACGTAGGTTCCGCGCAGAGTCCGCTTAAGCAGGCTCCAGAAGTTCTCCATGCCGTTCGTGTGGACGCGGCCATTGACGTACCGTTCGGCGTGATTCACAACGTCATGCACGAAGCGATAGTGCAGCTTGTCGTAGCCGACTGCGTCATCCGTGTAAACCGTGGAACCGTACCGGACATTGTTGAGCACTTCATTCTGCAAAGTCTCGCGCTTCACGTTCGGTACAACTTTTGCCCGGACTTCGCGCAGATCGCGGTCAAGGATGCCTTGCACAATCGTCTTGCCCACGAACACTCCGCCTATATCCTCTTGTTGAACGCGAAGCCTGCGGCTCCGGTGCATGTTCTTAGACAGTCCGCCCACAAAAGTCTCGTCTGCTTCCAATTCGCTACCGGGGCCGCCACCCAACTTCCGTCCAGTTTTCTGTGCCTTCAATACTTCCCGAATGCGCTGGAGCATAAACCATGCCGTCGTTTGCGTAACTCCCAAGGCGCGTCCGAGTTCGTGGCTGCTGATTCCGTTCTTGGAGTTCGCCAGCATCCAGAACGCGGCCATCCACTTGTCAAGGCCGATAGGCGAATCTTCCATGATCGTTTTGACCTTGACCGTGAACTGCTTCTTGCAGTCATAGCAGAACCAGATGCGGCGCGTCTTGATGAACGAGTGCTTGGAGCCATTGCAGCGCGGACAAGCTACCTTGCCATTCGGCCAACGAAGGCTAACGGCGTAGTCGAAGGCCCGTTGCGGATCGGCGAAGTAAACGATAGCTTCTTGCAGGGTTTTCGGAGTTTTCGTGACATCGTTCATATAAAAACGATACCACAAGAGCACATGTGTGTCAACTAGTTTATTGCCCTTAGCCGGCGAGAAACGCCAGGTCTTTGAGAAATAAGGACTTATCCGTAAGGTATTTATAAATCAATCAGTTAGCTTGCATTTCCGGTTCATTTTTTGGCTTGTTTTCATGCTAGGTCTTTGAGAAATAAATACTTTAGCGGTCGTCGAGCCGCGCACGATGCGTGATTCGGGGACATTTTGCCCCCTGACCCTTGTGGTAGTAGTGTCGGCGAAGGCTGGGCCACGCCGCCATCAAAGAGCTTCGTAGTGCAAGCAAAATAGATAGGTTCTTCGCTTCGCAAGGGCAGGCTCCGGGTGCACGGAGGACCCCGGAACCTTTGAGGTGCCAAGGCGCTGAGGCGGGCGCAAAAAGGCACTTGACAAGGGAAGCGTTCCGCCGTAAAAACGCCGTGTAGTAAACGTTTGCTAGAAATGGCTCCAAAGACGGGTGGCCAGCGAGAAGCTTGGCAACGTTGGAATCAACGATCCAGGCTTTCGCTCGAAGAATTACATCACCAATCCCTGTGAGGGGAATCACAGACAAGGTGGGATGGTAGTCGGTAGCTTTTTGGGGTGGCCCTGCTGGAGTATACGGTAAACGTTTGCTGGCCATGGAGGCAATATGCGCAGTCTTCGATTCCTTGGTTTCTTCCTCCCACTTCTGTTCGTCGTCCTCATCTTCGTCGCTCTAGTCGCGGTGAGCACTCAGAACGCGGCCGCCCAGGCCAATCGTGCCTCGATCACCGGCACGGTAACCGATTCCACCGGTGCGGTGGTGGCTGGCGCGGAAGTGACCGCCACCAACACGGGCACCAATGTGCCCACGAAAACCGTCTCCAACAGCGACGGCATTTACGTCGTCCCCAACCTTTTTCCAGGGCAGTACTCGGTGGAATTCAAGAAGGACGGATTCAAAATCCTGCTCCGCTCCGTCGTCAACCTGGAATCGACCGAGGTGGCCCGGCTCGACGCCGCACTCAAGATTGGCGCCGTGAGCGAAACGATGACGGTCACGGCCGATGCGCCCGTCATGGACATGGAGAGGCCGTCGGAAGGCACCAACATGAAGGGCAGCGTGGTCGAGGATCTCCCGTTGAGTATTTATGACGGTGGGCGCTTCGTCGAAGATTTTGCCCGTGCGCTCACGCCGGGCTATTCGGTTTACAGCGATCCCTATGGAGCTGTGGTCAACGGCAACCAGTGGTTCACCAAAGATTACACGGTTGATGGCACGTCCGGCACAGCGAGCTATCAGGGCAATTCCATGTCCGGTGGTCCGGCTATGGAATCTGTGCAAGAGCTGGAGGCACTTACCAGTGGACTGGATGCGCAAAGCAGCATCACCGGCGGCAGCGTCATTGCCATGAACCTGAAGTCGGGCACCAATCAGTTTCACGGATCCGCTTTCCTCTACGGTCATAACGAATTGCTGGACGCCAACACCTGGAACAATGACTACTTAAACGAAAGTAAGCCAAAGAAGCGGGCCTGGGACTACGGGTTCAGCCTGGGGGGTCCGATTTATAAGAACAAGACCTTCTTCTTCGGAACCTTCGAGCGCTTCGAGCGGGTTGACTGGCGGTTGGCTGGGGGCAGCCAGACGGTTCCAACTCAGAAGATGCTGGGGGGCGACTTCAGCGAATTGCTGGGAGCGGTGATCCCGGGCTCCATGGTCTGGAACGAGGCAGGGCAGCAAATCCCGGCGCAAGTGAATATGATCTATGATCCCAATCCGCCGGCAGGCGTGTGCCCGAACCCCCCGTGTCAGTTTACGGGCAATGTCATCCCGGCCAATCGGCTCAGCGCGACATCGCAAAAGGTGGCCGCAATTTACCAGCAGTACTATGCGCCACAGTATGGGGGAGTCGACAACAACTCGAGGGGGCTGATCACGAGCACGCCCACGGAGCACGACAATGAGTTCGTGGTGAAGCTGGACCACATCTTACGGGAACAGGATCGCGTGTCCGCCTCCTGGATTTACAACCATAAGCCAAGCCTGCTGGACGATAGCGGAGGCATATGGCAGCAGGGCACGCAAAACGGCGGCCCGCTTTCCGACGCCCGGAACATTCTTTACTATAACCACCAGGTGCGGCTCAGCGAAAGCCATACCTTCAGTCCTCGTGTTCTGAACGTTTTGAACTTCACCTATAACATGGACTACCAGAACGCCGCCCCGACCGATCCCGGCAATTGGTCGTCGCAACTTGGATTTGGCAACACCGGGGCGAATACATTTCCGTTCCTCAATTTCAACGACCAGTACGCCTACTACGGCCACAGCGAGAGCTACGCCGGCAGTGTGTGGCAGGGAAATTTTTCGGGAGTCAACGTCATCACCGGCGATGCGCTCACGTGGACGAAGGGGCGCCACAATCTGACGTTCGGTGGCGACTTTACGGCCCGCCAGATCAATAGCCGCACCGGTTCCGGGGCCCTCTCCTTTGATTTTCCTTTCTGGTACACGTCCGGCCCAAACTATCCCTATGATGGGTTCAGCTTTGCCAGTTTCATGCTTGGCATGGCGGATAGAGCGAGTGAGTCCGTAGCGCACAATCTGTATGGGCGGCAAAAAGAGCTGGATCTGTTCGCCCAGGATAACTACAAGGTCTCGTCTAAGCTCACCCTGAGCATGGGGCTGCGCTGGAACTACAATTTCCGTTTTCATGAGAAAAACGGGAACTGGGCCAACTACGACCTCAACGCCATCAACCCGAACTACAGTGCTCCCGGGTTGCTGACCTTTGCCAAGAATGGCGGGGACAGTTTCGAGAAGAACGAATACGCAAAGAACTTCGGACCGTCTTTTGGTTTTGCGTATGCGTTGAAGCCGAAGACTGTAGTCCGGGGCTCCTTTGGTCTCATTTACAACCCCCCGGGCCTGGATTTCTCCGAAGGCGTGCCCAACGGATTTGCGCCGCAACTGGGCATTAACCAGACTGGCGCCATTTCGAATTGGGACAATGGCTATCCGGGTGTTGTCACCAAACCCGACGCCAACACCCCGCCCACATCCCCGTCCCTGTTTCCGGTTACATACACTGATCCTCGCGCCTTGCGCATCGGTTACAGCGAGGCATTCAATTTTGGGATCCAACAGGAACTGACACCCAATACGAGGCTGGAGATCTCCTACGTGGGCAATCGCGGCCACCGTTTGACCGATTCTTCGCTGGCGTGGAATGAGGGCTCTGCTGCCAACTTCTCGCGGTTGGGACAGCAAGGTCTTCTGGGGAACTGGGTCTGCGATGCGGCAACCGCCGCCCAGTACGGCGTCCCTTATCCATCCGGGAACAAGTATGTATACGGGAACTTCTGTGGCCCTGTTCTTGCAGCGATGGCGCCCTCCCCGCAACTGGCCGACGCAGACACTAATTATTGGGGCTACGACAGCTTGTTATACGCAGGATTGCCACTCGGTCAGAGCTTCTACGATTCGCTGGTGGTGGACGTGGTCAAGCGCACCGGCCGGGGCTTGACCATGGACATGAGTTACACCTGGTCCCGGCAGGAGGGCGACTCGTTTTCCTCACAACAGGGAGGTAACGGCTACTATACCGGTATCCAGGATTTCAGCAACATGCGTCAAGCGGCGCATGCCGTCACGGGGTACGACTTAGCCCACGTCGTGAAGGGTTTCGTCAGCTATGAGCTCCCCTTTGGCAAGGGTCGGCAGTGGTTCAATGGCGGAGGGAGAGCCCTGAATGCGATTGCCGGCGGATGGACGACCGCCGCGGTCGTCCAGTACAACACAGGCCAACCGTTCGAGGTAAGTGCGGCCAATCCCTACTGGCCGCTCTGGGGCAACATTTACCCGCAGTTCAACCTGGCCGGCTACACGGGGCCGAACAGCACGAGTAATTTCAGACCTTTGCCCACTAACTATCCTGCAAATCAGCCGCCTCCTCCCGGAAACATCTATATGCCGTCAACCGTGGCCAGCAATCCTGCGGCAGGGGTGCTCCCGCCGTCGCCGGCGACTTCGGCCCTGCGTTGCCCGAGCGCAGCCAATGAAGATGTTAGCGTGCTGAAGAACTTCGAGATGGGCGAGCAGAGACAGTATCGGCTGCAACTCCGCGGGGAGTACTACAACCTTTTCAACCGCCACTCCTACTACGTCCGGGGCTGCGCCAGCAGCCGATCCGACGTGGGTGCGGACAACTTCGGAGAGATTATCTCGGTCTTTGACAATCCGAGAAATGCGCAGTTTGGCATTCGCTTCGAGTTCTAGCGGCTGTGAATGAATCATCGGGCAACTCCGTGAACTTGCGGGTTGCCCGGCAGTTCTTACGACGACCGCCGTTACTCAGTCTGGCTAGTTAGAGGATGCTTGGAGCCGACATGCAAGCCGCTAGGGCATCTCGCCAGAGTCTTTGGCTAGGCATTGTCTTACTTATGGCGGGAGGGCTTGGGAGCTTAGGGAAGCTGATCGGCCAGGGCAGCGCGGGGAGTCTTCAGAAATCAGGAACGACTTACTATGTTGACTCGGCATCCGGTAACGACGGGCACAACGGTATCTCCCCATCCACGGCCTGGAAGACCCTCGCGAAAGTGAACGCGACCGTCTTTTCCCCCGGCGATCGCATTCTCTTTAAGTCCGGCTCGATCTGGAGCGGACAGCTCTGGCCGAAGGGGTCCGGAGCGGAGAGCCAGCCGATCATGATCGACAAGTACGGCGGCGCGGCCAAGCCGGTCATAAACGGTAACGGCGCGGCCGAGGACGCGGTCCTGCTGAAGAACCAGGAGTATTGGGAGATTCGGAATCTCGAAGTGACTAACACGGGAACATCTCCGGGAGTTCGCCGCGGCGTTCGCGTCATGGCCGTCGATTATGGCGATGCGCATCACATCTACGTTCGGGATCTCGACGTTCACGACGTCAACGGCAGCAACGCGATGAAAGAGAACGGCGGGATCACTTATTACTCCGCCGGAGATGACAAGCCGAGCCGGTTTGTCGATCTGCGCATCGAGGACAACCATATTCACCACGTGGATCGCAGCGGCATTTTTGGCTGGTCTACGCATTGGGTACGCTCAAAGTGGTATCCGAGCCTGGGAGTGGTGATCCGGAAGAACGTGGTCGACGATATTGGCGGCGACGGCATTGTCGCGGTGGCCACTGACGGAGCACTGGTTGAGTACAACGTGGTCGCGAATGCCAGCCAGCGCTCGCAAGACTACAACGTGGGTATCTGGCCGTGGAGCGCCGATAACACGGTCGTGCAGTTCAACGAAGTCTATGGCACTCGCGGCCAGCACGATGCGGAAGGCTTCGATTCCGACTGGAACAGCCGGAATACGGTCATCCAGTACAACTACAGTCACGACAACGAGGGCGGATTTTTGCTGATTTGCAACGAAGGATCGCAGAGTCCGGAGGTCAGCGTGGGGAATACCGGCACGATTGTTCGCTACAACATCAGCCAGAACGATCATCATCGGGGGATTAAGCTTTCGGGTCCGGTGAAGAACACACTCATCTATAACAACACCATCTACGTCGCGAAAGGGGAGAACGTGGATGTGGTTCTTCACACCGATTGGACGGGATGGGCTGCGGATACTTACTTCTATAACAATATCTTCTATGTCGAAGGCACGGCGCGATTCTCGTACGGGGTGTCGGGCAATCCGGACGGGTCTTATGTGACTGCGCCAGGTCCGGGGAAGAGCACCAACAACGTTTACGACTACAACCTGTACTACGGATTGCCGGCGGCCGACGATCCGCATGCCCTGACGTTGAATCCGGAGATGTTGGACCCCGGGCACGCCGGCGTTGGCCGGAATACAGTCTCGGGGTATACATTGCGAAAGCGCTCTCCGGCGATCGATTCGGGACGAAGGATCGCGGCCAGCGGCGGGAAGGATTTTCTTGGGAACCCTGTGCCCTCCTGTGGCGGCGTGGGCGTCGATCGTGGGGCCATCGAATCGGTGAACTGCGGGAAGAGGTAACCGGACATGCGTATGGATATCCGCGAAATCGCAAAACGCGCAAGAGTTTCAACGGCCACGGTCTCGCGGACGATCAATCGGATCCCGACCGTCAATCCGGCGATGGCGAAACGTGTCTGGAAGGTAGTGAACGAACTCGGATACTACCCAAATACCCAAGCGCGGGCGCTGGTTTCCGGGCGCAGCCGGATTTTCGGCCTGATCGTTTCCGAGATCACCAACCCGTTTTTCCCCGAGATCGTACAGGTTTTCGAAACGATTGCGGTCCAGCACCATTACGAGATTTTGCTGACCTCCACGGTTCACGATTCCAAGCTCATGGAGAGTTCCGTCCGCCGCATGATCGAGCGCAGGGTCGATGGCGTCGCGGTGATGACGTTCGGCATGGAAGAATTGCTGCTCGAAGACTTGAAAGTGCGCAACGTCCCGCTGGTGTTTGTGGATGTCGGACCGGCGCGGCCCAGAGTGAGCAACATCCGGATCGATTACCTCCATGGCATTCGCCAGGCAGTGCAGCATCTGGCGGCGCTGCGTCATGAGCGCATCGCGTTTATCAGCGGTCCCTTGAGCCTCAGATCGGCTGTGGCCCGCAAGAATGCGTTCCTGCGGTCGATGGAGGAAATCGGTCTGGCCGCCCAACCGGAACTCGTGATTGAGGGCGACCACACGGTTGAGGGTGGCATGACCGCGATGGCTAAGTTACGGGCCGGGTCGACGACGCCCACAGCGGTTCTTTGCTCGAATGACATGACCGCGATCGGCGTGATGCGGCAGAGCTACGAGGATAAGATTTCCATCCCGCGCGATTTGTCGGTGGTCGGGTTCGACGACATCCGGCTGGCGCAGTTCGTATTGCCTCCGCTCACGACCGTGCGGATGTCGCAATCGGAGCTCGCACGCCTGGCGTTCGAGGCGCTGCTGGCGGAAGTGCAGCGCGAGACCCCGGCGCCGAATGGGACGGAGTATCACCTCGAAACCAGCCTGGTGCTGCGGGAGTCTACCGCCCTGGCGCCCGGTTTGCCAGCGCGGGCGCCGCAGAATGGCACGGCCTAGTTCGCAGAATTAGTTCGGAGAATTAGTTCGGAAAATTAGGTCGGAGATTGCCGGAGAATTTCTATGCTTCTCGAAACTTTGCGCGAGGAAGTGCTGGACGCCAACCTCGAACTGGTTCGCCGCGGCCTGGTGCTCTATACCTTCGGCAATGCCAGTGGCATTTCGCGCAAGGACGGATTGGTTGTGATCAAACCGAGCGGCGTGCCGTATGAGGCTCTGGCCCCCGAGCACATGGTCGATTACAAGATTGGATGGAGAGATCGTCGAGGGTGAGCTTCGCCCGTCTTCGGATCTGCCGACTCACCTGCAGATTTACAAACATTTTCCGCACGCGGGCGGTGTCGCCCACACGCATTCGGAGTTCGCGACCGCTTGGGCGCAGGCTGGCATGCCCATTCCCTGTTTTGGAACGACGCACGCCGACTACTTCCACGGGGAGGTCCCGGTCACACCTCCTCTAACCCCCGAGGAGATCGCCGGCGACTATGAAAAGAACACCGGCTTGGCGATCTGCCGGCTCTTTCGGCAGATTGATCCCGATGCCGTGCCTGCGGCACTGGTGGCCGGACATGGCCCGTTCTGCTGGGGACCGACAGCAGCCGTAGCCGCCCATCATGCGGTGATTCTCGAATCGGTGGCGCGGATGGCTTACTCCACCCTCACCCTGGCCGGGGACGCTTCGCCGATCGGCCGCGCACTTCACGACAAACATTTTCTGCGCAAGCACGGAGAAGGCGCCTACTACGGCCAGGGTAAAACGAAATGACTCAGGTCCCGGCATTGCTGGCTGCATCCACGCTGGTCCACCTTACACCGGTGGATCTTGCCATTATCGTCTTCTATTTCGCATTGGTCCTGGCGATCGGGTTGTACTTGAAGGAGCGGGCCAATACCGGCGAGGACTTCTTCATGGCCGGACGCGAGATGACCGCCTGGGTGGCGGGCTTGGCGTTCTTGTCGGCGAATCTCGGATCGCTGGAACTGATGGGCTGGGCCGGCAACGCCTATAAGTACGGCATCCTCGCGGCGCACTGGTATTGGATCGGCGCCATCCCGGCAATGCTGTTCCTGGCCCTCGTGATGATGCCGTTCTACCACATCTGCAAGACCCACTCGGTTCCCGGATATCTCAAGCTGCGTTTTGGCGAGAGCAGCCGGACGCTGTCTTCGATTTCTTTCGCCTTCATGACCGTGCTGATGAGCGGCATCAACATGTACGCCATGGCCGTGGTGATGAGGGTGGTCCTGGGATGGGACATCCACTTCAGCATCTGGGTTTCGTCGATCACGGTTGCCGTCTATGTGGCGCTCGGCGGACTGCGGTCGGCAATCTTCAATGAGGTGCTGCAGTTCTTCCTGATTTGGGCGGGCGCTTTGTTGATACCGATTCTGGGGCTGGTGGAAGCGGGCGGCTGGAGCGGCCTGAAGGCTCGGATTCTGCAGAATCTCACTGAGCAGCACGTGGCGAATCCCGGCGCGTATACCCATCTGTGGTCGACCTTGGGCGACTTTGGAAACAATCCGATGGGGATCAACTGGGTCGGCATCGTTTTTGGGCTGGGCGCAGTGATCTCGATGGGCTACTGGACCACCGACTTTCTGGTCGTGCAGCGCGTGTTGTCGGCAAAAGATCTGCGTTCGGCGAAGCTTGCACCCATCATCGGGGCGGCTTTCAAGATGATGGTTCCGTTCATCGTCATCCTTCCCGGCTTGCTCGGTCTGGCGTTGCTGCGCGATCCGCATACCGGCAATCTGCTGCGGCTCGTTCCCGGCGACCTGGCGTGGTCGGACGGCGGGACGAGGCGCAGGGACTGCACGGCTACGACGAAGTTCTGCCGCTCATGCTGGCGCGCTACTGCGGGCCCGGCCTGCTCGGTCTCGGCATCACCGCGCTGATTGCCGGATTCATGTCGGGCATGGCGGGCAACGTCAGCGCCTTCGCCACGGTTTGGACCTACGACATCTACGGTGCGCTGATCAACAAGCACGCGTCGGACGAATCGAAGGTCAAGATGGGCCGCTGGTGCACTCTGGTGGGCGTGGCCGTCAGTATCGGCACGGCGTACCTGGTGATGCAGTCGCAAAGCATCATGGATTACGTCCAAGCGCTGTTCAGCTTCTTCATCGCTCCTCTGTTTGGCACGGTTCTGTTGGGCATGCTGTGGAAACGGGCGACTCCGGCGGGCGGCTTCTGGGGACTGTTTGCCGGGACCGCGTCTTCGGTCGGGATGTGGGCATGGGTGAAGGTCGATCCCGGTGCGGTGAAGTACGTGGCGCTATCGTCTCACGGCGCAGGATCAGGCTCAGAACATGTTCCGCGCACTGTGGTGCTGGCTGATTTGTGTGCTGGTCACGGTCGTGGTCAGCCTGATCACGAAGCCCAAGCCGGATGCCGAATTGACGGGTCTGGTCTATGGGTTGACCACAATTCCGCACGAGGAGCACGTTTCGATTTTCCATCGACCGGTTTTCTGGGCGGTGGTGGTAGGCGCAGTGTTTGTCATCCTGCAAATCATTTTCTGGTAGGGAGGTACGTTGAAGGAGGAACAATGAAATCCGGCGGTTCGCTGTCGATATGGTTCTTCATCGGCGTGTCGATGCTGGTGAACGGTATTTTGATCACCGGAGCGGGCCTGTGGGAGCTTGCCTCTCACGCGGACAATCCAGTGTTGACTTTGAATCACCACGCCAGTATCTGGTGGGGCGGGGTGTTGCTGATTTTCGGCGCGGTGTACTGCTACCGGTTTTCGCCCGCGCGGGAACGGGCGCGGAATGCCGGTATCCCCTAAATTGCGTCAATTGCCGAATTCATAGACGAAGAAGGATATATATGTCCACGAAGAAAATGACGATGGGCGTCATCGTCGGGAACCGTGGTTTTTTCCCCGATCATTTGGCGAAGACCGGACGGGAAGAAATGATGCGGGCAGTCGAGAACGCCGGCATGGACTGTGTTGTGCTCGGCCCCGAGCAGAGCCAGCACGGTGCGGTCGAGACACACGAGGAAGCGAAACGCTGCGCCGCGTTGTTTCAAAAGAATCGAGAACGGTTGGATGGCGTCATCGTAGCTCTGCCCAACTTTGGGGATGAGCGCGCGATCGCCGATACCCTGCGCCTGGCGCGCTTGAACGTTCCCGTGCTGGTGCAGGCCACGCCGGACACTCCCGCGAAAATGACCATCGCTTCGCGGCGCGACAGTTTTTGCGGAAAGATGTCGGCTTGCAACAACCTCAGACAGTACGGCATTCCTTATTCCTTAACCAGCCTGCACACGGTAGGTCCAGCTTCCGCGGATTTCCAAAAGGACCTGGCCTGGTTTGCCTCCGTGTGCCGCATCGCAAACGGATTGCGCAATCTGCGGGTCGGCAGCATCGGCGCGCGCCCGGCAGCCTTCAACACGGTGCGCTACAGCGAGAAGTTGCTGGAGGCGCAGGGCATTTCCGTCGAAACCATCGACCTGTCGGAAATCTTCGGGCGCATCGCACGCACGAAGGATGACCGATCCTGCCGTGGAAAACAAGTTGGACGAGATCCGCAAGTATGTGACCACGGATGGCATTCCACGGCCCGCGTTGATCAAGATGGCGAAACTCGGCGCGGTAATCGACGGCTGGATGAAAGCAAGCCGACGTGACGGTCAGCGCGGTGCAGTGCTGGACCTCGATGGAGGAATTCTTCGGCGTCGTGCCCTGCACCATCATGAGCATGATGAGCAACAACCTGATTCCGAGCGCCTGCGAAGTCGACGTCTGCGGCACCATCGGCATGCATGCGCTGGCGCTGGCCTCGGAAACTCCCAGCGCGCTGCTCGATTGGAACAACAACTACGGAGACGATCCCGACAAGGCCGTCTGCTTTCACTGCAGCAACCTGCCCAAGCACTTCTTCCAGGACGTCCGCATGGACTTCCAGCAAATCATCGCCGGCACGGTCGGGAAAGAGAATACGTTTGGGACGTGCGTGGGCCGCGTAAAGGCTGGCGCGATGAGTTTTGCCCGCTTCTCCACCGATGACACGGCCGGCGTTATGCGCGGCTATACCGGCGAGGGCGCGTTCACCGACGATCCGCTCAACACTTTCGGCGGGGCCGGAGTCGTCCAGATTCCGCACCTGCAACGGCTTTTGCGTTACATCTGCGAGAACGGCTTCGAGCACCACGTGGCCGCAAATTTTTCCACGGTCGCCGCCGCGATCCACGAAGCCACCACGCGGTATCTCGGCTGGCAGATGTACCGTCACTGTAACTAGAGGCAGAAGATGGCGATTGTTGCGGGAGTGGACTTCGGCACCTTGAGCGTTCGCGTTTCCCTGGTGGACAGCGGCCGTGGACTCATTGCGTCGGCAGCCTCCGAATATCCGCTCCATCGCAAGAAAGACGACCCGGAATACGCCACTCAATCTCACGACGACCACATGAGCGCCCTGGCCGCCGCGACTCGGCAGGCAGTGAAAGAAGCTGGGATCAAGGGTGATCAGGTCGAAGCCATCGCCCTGGATACGACTGGCTCCAGCGTGGTTCCGGTCGGCGAAGGTCTGGCGCCGCTGGATGAATACTACCTGTGGTGCGATCACCGCGCCAAGAATGAAGCGGCGGAGATTACGGCGCTGGCGCAAAAAGAGGGACTCGAAGCCATCCAGTGGTGTGGAGGCGTGTACTCCTCGGAATGGGGCTTCGCCAAGTTACTTCACTGGCTGCGTCACAATCCCGATAAGCGCGATAAGTTCGTCACCGCCTTCGAGCACTGCGACATGGTTGCCGCCACCCTTTGCGGCATTACGAATCCCGCACACGTCAAACGCAGCGTTTGCGCGATGGGCCACAAGTGGATGTGGAATCCAGCGCTTGGCGGGCTTCCTCCAGAAAGTTTTCTCGTCAAGGTTGACCCACTGCTGGCGGGCGTTCGGGCCAAGTTAGAGGGCGACTACGCCACCTCCGACAAGATCGCTGGCCGGCTCTCCCCCTTCTGGGCGGAAAAACTCGGATTGCGGGCGGGCATCCCCATACCCGTGGGCGCTTTCGACGCACATTGGGATGCGATCGGCGCCGGAGCGAAAGAAGGCGACGTGGTGAACGTGGTCGGCACTTCCACCTGCATCATCGCGTACGTGAAACATGCGGAGTTGATTCCTGGCGTTTGCGGAGTGGTCGACGGAAGCGTTCATCCGCGATACACCGGCGTCGAGGCGGGTCTCTCGGCCACGGGCGACATTTTTAGCGCCATTGCGCGGCGGGCGAATACCACGGTGGCGGAACTGAGCAAGGGTGTGGAGAACTACTGCGCCGGCCAGACGGGATTGCTGCGCCTAACCTGGGACAACGGCGACCGCACCGTGCTGGTGAATCCGAATCTGGGCGGCATCACTATCGGCTGGAACCTGCAGCACACCGCGCAGGATGAACTCTTTGCCGCCATCGAGGGCACGGCATTTCACACGCGCGTGATTCTGGACCGGATGAGCGAGTATGGCGCGTCGACGATCCGAGTTATCAATGGCGGCGGAATCCCGCAGAACAACCCGGTGCTCAATCAGGTGTATGCCAACGTGTTGGGGCGGCCGGTGCTCGTGCCTGCCAGCAAAGTCACCGGCCTCGGGTCGGCCATCTTCGCCTTCCTGGCAGCGGGGACCTTTCGCACCATCGAGGAAGCGCAGGAGCAGGTTTGTCCGTCGCACCGCACCTTCACTCCGGAAGCTTACGAGCAGAAGGTTTATGAGGAACTCTACCCACTCTACCGGCGGGTTTACTTTGGTTTCGGGAAGCCCGGACAGGTAAGCGACTACGGAGACGTGCTACCGAAACTGATTCAAATTGCTCGTACGGAACCGGCCACATAGCACAAGAAACTTCTATGAAGAGATATACATCAGCCTTTCTCGCCGTGATTCTTGCGTTGATGTTATTGGACGCTCTTGTAACATTTGCCCAAAGCAAGCCCGCATTCGCTCCCGACAAAATGGATACGGTGCTCTACGGCGCCGCCTACTACACCGAGTACATGCCCTACGATCGCCTGGAGCAGGACGTCGACCTCATGCAGCAGGCGGGCATCAGCGTGGTGCGCATGGGTGAATCGAGCTGGGGCTTATGGGAGCCGCAGGACGGCCGCTTCGAATATGCCTGGATGGATCGAGTTATCAATCGCATGCAGGAAGCGGGAATCAAGGTTATTCTCGGAACCCCCACTTACTCTGTTCCCGCGTGGATGTATAAGGAGCATCCCGAGATCTTTATTACGCGGTTCGGCGGACAAACGATCACATTCGGCTACCGGCAGAATACGGACCTGATGAACCCTGTTTACCGGTCTTATTGTGAGCGCGTGATTCGCAAGCTTCTCGAGCACTACAAGGATAATCCCACGGTCATCGGGTGGCAGATTGACAACGAAACTTCGTCGGGCGCTGCCGCCAATCCCGATGTTCAGGCTGGGTTCGTCACATACCTGCAGAAGAAGTTCCAGACCGTGGACGAACTGAATAAGGTCTGGGGACTGAATTACTGGGGCCAGCGGCTGAACGACTGGACCGAGATTCCTCCGCAAGCGGGCATCATCAATCCGGGATGGAAGTTGGAATGGGAGCGTTATCAGCAGTGGATGACCACCGACTTCCTTGCCTGGCAGTCCCGCATTGTAAATGAGTACAAGCGGCCGGATCAGTTCATTACCCACGATCTGGCCGGCCCGCCGCGCCCCGAAGTCAATGAGCATGACATCGCCCGCAGCATGGACATCATGGCCGCCAATCCCTACCACGGCACCCAGGACCAGTTCGATGGGCTCGGTTCCAGCATGGCCGGGGACTACACTCGTTCGCTCAAGCGGACGAATTATCTCGTCACCGAAACCAACGCACAGACCATCGGCTGGGATTCCAAGGAACAGTTTCCTCCCTACGACGGACAACTGCGCCTCGACGTCTATACCCACCTATCCTCGGGCGCGAACATGGTCGAGTACTGGCATTGGCACTCCATCCACTACGGGCAGGAAACATACTGGAAAGGAGTTCTGGCGCACGATCTGGAACCGGATCGCGCCTATGCCGAAGTAAGCCGGACAGCGCATGAGTTACAGCGCATTGGACCCGAGATCGTCGACCTGAAACGCTACAAGTAAGGTTGCCATCCTCTACAGCAACGACTCGCATTACGGCATCGAGTTCATGAAGTTCAGCGACAAGGTCAACTACCGCACCCTCCTGCACCAGATGTACGAAACGCTGTACCGCCAGAATGTCGCTGTCGATTTCATCTTCCCGGAGAGCACCAATCTCTCCGATTACAAGGTTATCCTCGTTCCCCCGCTCTACGTCGCCAGCGATGAGGTGTTGAACCGGCTGGTGACCTACGTTCACGGCGGCGGCCATCTGGTCATGGCGTTCAAAAGCGGATTCACCAACGAATACGACACCGTCCGCTGGGCCATGGCTCCAGGACCGCTGCGCAAGGCGGCTGGGTTCCGCTACCAGGAATTTGCAAATCTTGCCAAGCCGTTGGCGCTGAAGGACGATCCCTTCAAGACCGGAGTCGACAACAAGGTCTCCGATTGGGCGGAGATGCTGATCCTGGAAGGCGCGCAACCATTGGCGTATTACGACCATCCATTCTTCGGCAAGTACCCGGCGATCACGCGCAACCGTTTCGGCAACGGCACTCTGACTTATGAGGGCACCGTGCTTTCAGACGCGCTACAGACGAAGGTGCTGCTGGACGTGCTTCAGATGGCTGGACTGACCGGCCCAGACCAGGAACTGCCCGCCGCCGTGCGCGTGAAGCACGGCACGAACCGCAACGGCAAGACGATTCATTACTACATGAACTATTCGAGTGATCCACAGATCTTCAGGTATTCGTACAAGCAGGGCGAAGATCTGCTGACAAAAATGACCGTAGCGCCTTCCCAAACGGTCACGCTCAAAGCGTGGGATCTCGCGATCTTCGAAGAGAAATGAAGAGAAATAACTAGGAGAAATAAAAAGGAATTCTTAGCTATGAAGCTCCTGCCCATTCGTAGATTTGCGTTCGTCATCCTGCTCGTTGGTCTTGTCCGGATTTCCAGCGCGCAAACGGCAGGCGCACCGGGCGATATCGAGAAGCGCGTGGATTCGATCCTGCGTCAGATGACGCTCGAAGAGAAAATTACCTACATCGGCGGCGTCGACCCGTTCTTCATCCGCGCGGTTCCGCGCCTTGGCATCCCGGAATTGAAGATGTCCGATGGCCCACTGGGTGTGCACGACTACGGCCCAACCACGGCGTACCCCGCCGGCATCGCGCTGGCGGCTTCCTGGGACGTTGACCTCGCACGGCGCGTCGGCACGATGATGGGCGACGACGCCCGGGCCCGCGGCGTTCATTTCATCCTCGCTCCCGGCATGAACATCTATCGTGCGCCTATGTGCGGCCGTAACTTCGAGTATCTCGGGGAGGACCCGTTCCTCGCGTCACGCATG
This sequence comes from uncultured Acidobacteriaceae bacterium, assembly GCA_963767605.1. Classification (GTDB taxonomy): domain Bacteria; phylum Acidobacteriota; class Terriglobia; order Terriglobales; family Acidobacteriaceae; genus Acidiflorens. The sequence continues at coordinate 227,586 of CAVYEP010000015.1, forward strand.
GCGGTTTCTCTCATCGGGGGTATTCAGAGCCGTCGCGTTATTGCCACTGCCAAACACTTCATGGGGAACAATCAGGAATACGACCGCCACAACGTCAGCTCCAATATGGATGAGAGGACGATGCGCGAGATCTACCTGCCCGCCTTCGAGGCTGCGGTGAAAGAGGCCCAAGTCGGCGCGATCATGGATTCCTACAACCTCGTCAACGGGATCCACATGACGCAGAACGACTACCTTAACAACCGAATCCTCAAGAAGGAATGGGGTTTTCGGGGCATCCTGATGTCCGATTGGGATTCCACCTACGACGGGGTCGCCGCCGCCAACGCGGGTCTCGACCTGGAGATGCCCACCGGCAGGTTCATGAACCCGCAGACCCTGGTTTCAGCGGTGAACGAAGGGAAAGTTTCCGTCGCCACCATCGACGACAAAGTCAGACGAATTCTGTGCATTGCAATCGGGTTCGGATTCTTCGACTCCCCGCAAGAGGACAAATCCATACCCGCATACAACCAACCCGGGCGTGAGTTAGTACGGCAAGAAGCTCGGGAGAGCATGGTCCTGTTAAAGAACTCCGGTAACTTGCTGCCGCTCGATAAGTCGAAAGTGAAGACCATTGCGGTGCTCGGACCTAATTCCTACCCCGCGGTCCCGGGTGGCGGAGGCAGTTCTCAAACTACGCCGTTCAACGCAGTGAGCTTTATGGAAGGCATTAGTAATTACCTTGGTGCCAACGCCAGAGTCCTCTACGCTGTGGATAAGCCGCCTCTCAATGAGGTCTTCCAGAGGCAACAGTTCGTCACTGCTCCGGGCGGCGAGCCTGGTCTCAAGGGGGAATACTTCAATAACCAGGACTTGGAAGGCTCCCCGACGCTCATTCGCACCGATCGGCTGGTCGCGTTTAACTGGGGAGAAGGGAGTTACTCCAGCGATGGGCCGGTCGATCATTTTTCTGCGCGCTGGATAGGCTACTTCATTCCCCAAGCTACCGACGACTACAAGTTCTATACCTCAGCCGATGATGGGGTTCGACTCTTTATCGATGATGAGCAAGTAATCAATGACTGGCAGCGCCATGCGGAAACGCTCAATTCCTGCACTCGCCATCTCGAAGGCGGACATGCGTACAAGATCCGGCTGGAATACTTTGAAGCGGTCGGTTCAGCCAGCGTCAGCCTGGGCGTCGCCAGCGCGCGGGAGTTTGTCGGCCGCGATACGAAGGGCGTCGCCGCTAAGGCCGATGTCGCCATCGTGTGCGTGGGCTTCGATGCTTCCAGCGAGAGCGAAGGCTCCGACCGCACTTTCCAGTTGCCGACTGGTCAGGACGAACTGATTCGCCAGATCGGCAGCGTGAACAAAAACACCATCGTTGTGATCACATCCGGCGGGAGCGTGGATATGACGCAATGGATCGATCGCATCCCCGGCGCCATCGAGGCCTGGTACCCCGGGCAGGAAGGTGGAACCGCACTGGCGCAGATCCTTTTCGGCGAATACAGTCCATCCGGCAAACTCCCCGCCTCGTTCGAGCGTAAGTGGGAAGACAATGCTACCTTCCATAGTTACTATCCCAAGCCTGGAGAGAAACACGTGGAGTACACGGAAGGCGTTTTCTTGGGATACCGTCATTTCGACCATGATGGAGTGAAGCCTCTCTTCCCGTTCGGCTACGGCCTTTCTTACACGACCTTCGCTTACCACAATTTGAAGGTGTCCCCGGGTACCGGCAAACTCAATCAGCCGATCGTCGTTTCGTTTGATCTGGAAAACACTGGACACCACGACGGCACGGAGGTCGCACAAGTGTACGTGGGCGACACTCACGCCAGCGTTCCGCGTCCGGTTAAGGAGTTGAAAGGCTTCGCTCGAATCGAGCTGAAACCGGGCGAGTCCAGACATGTCAGCATAACGCTCGACCGCCGGGCATTTTCCTTTTACGACGTAAAGAAGAAGGACTGGAGCGCGGAACCCGGCCAGTTCGCCATTCTGGTAGGCGGCTCATCGGAGAAGATCGAGCTGCAGGGCGCGTTTACGCTCCAACCGTGATAGGAGCCTCTTGACCGAGATTGCACTAAGGAGAAAGAGTGGGTCATACCGGCTTGCCCGCCGGCTCTTTGCCCTTCCCATTTTGTGCTGTGTATGGTCGTTGCTTGCGGTGGCTGACCCTGTGCTTCCCCATCTATTCAGCGACCACATGGTGCTGCAGCAAAACCGCGAGATCCGCATCTGGGGCAAGGCGGCTCCGACCGAGAAGATCTCGGTCAGCCTGGCAGGCGTCACCCGCAACGTCGCTGCGAATTCCGGCGGTCGTTGGGCCGTGCACTTCGAACCTATGCCAGCGGGTGGGCCGTTCACCCTCAAAGTGGCGGGCAAGAAAACGATCGTTATTAAAGACGTGATGATCGGCGAGGTCTGGATTGCCTCCGGCCAATCCAACATGACCTTTGCCATGAGCGCGTCCGTCGGTGCGGCCGAGGAGATTCCGAAAGCCGATTACCCAAACCTCCGGATGTTCACCGTTCCCAAGCGAGAAGCGCTCGATCCGCAACCTGACACTCTCCCGGCAAAATGGCAGGCATGCACTCCTGAGACAGTGAAAGAATTCTCAGCGGTTGCCTATTATTTTGCGCGCGATCTTCATCGTAAGTTGAAGGTGCCAGTCGGCATCATCGAGAGCGCCTGGCCCGGAACGGTCATCGAGGAGTGGATTGCTCCCGAGGCAGTTCAGCGCGATCCGCGAATCAAGCCGATTCTCGACGAATGGAACCGGTCCGAAGGCAACGCGTTCGCCGCCGGTCGAATCCCCTTCGATCTCGAATTCGACGACTTCGAGCTGCTCCCTGATCCAACGGGTCCTGGCAAACCGCTTGCACTTGCTAACTTCGATGACGGCCGCGCGAGCACTACTCTCGGCGGCGATTGGTCGTACGACTGGAAAGCTGCTCCCGAAACCACATTCGATCTCATTTCTCCGGGACGTGGTGGAGAGGGCTTCGCCGCTCATGTGGCGGGTAGGATCGATGCCTCCGATGATTCGCGTGTAACTGCCAAGTTCCATCTGGACGGATCGCCTGCGGACTTGAGCACTTATGCCGGTATCCGCTTCTGGGTGCGTGGCAATGGCTCGTTTCGCTTTCACTCACTTCAGCCGACGATTACCGATTGGGATGACTATTCCACTGAGTTACTGCACGCATCGACCGACTGGGCGCCGGTCACTATCTGGTTTCGCGATTTGCGACAAGAGGGATGGGGAGTAGTCGGCGACTTCACTCCGGCAGCCCTAACCGGCTTTTCGATTGAAACCGCCCCGACTTCAGGTTACCCGCGTCGCCCGGCTTCCGGCTTATATCGCGGGATGATCGCGCCGCTCCTTCCGTACCCATTCCGGGGCGCTCTCTGGTACCAGGGGGAGAGCAACGCCTTGAAGGCGCAGCAATACCGGCTCCTGCTGCCTGACCTCATTCAAAGCTGGCGTGCCGCCTCCCATCAGAAAGACCTGCAGTTCCTGATCGTGCAATTGCCGAATCACGGCGCGATTCCCAGCCAGCCAACCGAATCCGCCTGGGCAGAGTTACGGGAAGCCGAGTTACTCACGGTTGAACAAATTCCCGGCACCGGTCTGGCAGTGACGATTGATGTCGGCGATCCGAAGGATGTCCATCCGCATCGCAAAGCGGAGGTTGGTGAGCGCCTGGCACTTTTGGCGCTCGGCAAGACCTACGAGAAACCGATCGTCTTTTCCGGACCGCTGTACGACTCCATGGCAATCGAAGGAAATAAGGTCAGGGTTCGATTCATGAATACCGGCAGCGGGCTGGAGGCGAAGGGCGGCCCTCTGCGAGGGTTTTCAGTCGCGGGATCCGATCGCCAATTCCATCGGGCGTCGGCCGTTATCGAAGGCGATTCGATCCTCGTTTCCAGCCCCGAGGTGGTGGCTCCAGTCGCCGTCCGCTATGCTTGGGCTGACAGCCCGGAGTGCAATCTCTTCAACGCCGAGGGACTGCCTGCGTCGCCCTTCCGCACCGATGATTGGCCCGGCATCACAAACTAGCAAAATATAGGGGCTGGAACCCCGGAAATCTACATGTCACTGTCATTTGTGATTTCCGCACGCCCGGGGCGTGACCCGGAACACAGCGGTCTGCCCACCGTCTCCTGTATTCAATTGTGGGTGGCATTCAGCTGGAGGGCTGCGGGTGAGTCTCCGGCGTAGACGAGCGAGCGCGGGCACCACCATGCAGGCTTTCAAAGATTCCGGACACCTTTTTCGATTGGCGGCAGTTTTTGTCGCGGGCATCCTGCTGTTCCTGGTCATGCGCAGCTTCCTGGTCCCCAAAAGCTTTGGACAATACGGGCACTACCGCGGGAACGCCATGGCCGAAATCGCCGCGCGGCCCGTCAACTTCGCAGGCCATCAGACTTGCGAGACCTGCCATGCCGACGTGCTCGACAAGAAGAAAGACGGCAAGCATGCCCACGTCAATTGCGAGGCCTGCCACGGACCGCAGGCCAAGCATGCCGATGACCCTGCCTCGGTGCAGCCTCCGAAGCTCGACACGGCGGTGCTCTGCGTGCGCTGTCACGAGGCGAACGCAGCCAAGCCGAAAAATTTCCCGCAGGTTGCTTCCGCCGACCATTCTTCCGGTCTTCCCTGCGATACCTGCCACCAGCCGCACAGTCCGGCCATCGAGACTCCGGCCGCTGGAGGCGCGAAATGAGCATCTCCCGGCGCCATCTGCTGCTGCTGTTGCCCGCGGCCGCTGTCGCGTGGAAGCACGTTCTGGCTGGAACTCCGGAGTCCTCGCCCAACTACACCATGAGCCAGCATTGGTGGGGCATGCTGATCGACCTGCCCAAATGCATCGGCTGCGGGAATTGTGTGCGGGCTTGCCAGGCTGAGAATGACGTGCCGGACGGATACTTCCGCACCTGGGTCGAGCGTTACCACGTTTCGGATTACGACATCGAGAATCCGCAGGTGGACTCTCCCGATGGCGGCAAGAAGGGATTTCCTCCGGCCAAGGAAGAGGGCGGGAAGAACTTCTTCGTGCCCAAGCTGTGCAATCACTGCGCCGACTCACCTTGCACGCAAGTCTGTCCGGTGGGCGCAACCTTTATCAGCCCGGATGGCGTGGTTCTGATCGACAAGAAATACTGCCTCGGCTGCCGGTATTGTGTGCAGGCTTGCCCCTACGGTTGCCGTTTCATCAACCCGCAGACTAGTACCGCCGAGAAATGCACTCTCTGCTATCACCGGATCACGAAAGGCCTGACCACCGCATGTTGCGAGTCCTGTCCGACGGGCGCGCGGCAACTGGCGGACCTGAAGAATCCCAACGACCCGATTCACGAGTTCCTGAAAACCCATAGCGTGCAAGTTCTGAAACCCTACATGGCGACTCACGCCAAGGTGTTTTACAACGGACTGGATGGTTCGGTGCGATGACCAGCGCGATAAATAGTGCGATGAATGCTTCGATCCCGCAAGGAGACTGGTAACGGATATGTCGGGCGTTGAAGGCTTCATGTATCCGAACGAAATCGAGCTGCAGTGGAGCGTCCTGATCGTGCTCTATCCGTTCCTGACGGGACTGGTGGCGGGCGCGTTCATTCTGGCCTCGCTGGAGCGTGTTTTCCAGGTGCAGGCGGTGAAGCCCACGTACCGGCTGGCGCTGCTGACCGCGCTCGCTTTCCTGCTGGTCGCGCCGTTGCCGCTGCAACTGCACCTCGGACACCCGGAACGTTCCTACGAGATGTACCTGACGCCGCACAAGACTTCCGCGATGGCCATGTTCGGGTTTGTTTACCTGTGGTACCTGATGGCGGTTCTGGTGTTGGAAATCTGGCTGGACTACCGGCGCGACATCGTGGTGCTGTCCGCAATCCACCACCGGATGGAAGCGCTGGATCTACCGGCTGATGACCCTGGGGTCAACGCAACATCAGCGAAGCGCGCACTCGCGGTGGACGAACGAGTGGGCTGGATGATTACGCTGATCGGCATCCCTTCGGCGTTCCTGCTGCACGGTTACGTCGGGTTCATCTTTGGCTCGATCAAGGCCAACCCGTGGTGGTCGTCGCCGCTGATGCCGGTGGTGTTTATTTTCTCGGCCATGGTGTCGGGGATCGCCGCCGTGATGCTGCTCTACATGCTGATGACGTGGTCTCGCGGAAAGACGATCGATATGCGCTGCGTCGACACGATCGCGACGCTACCTGTTCTACACCTTCATCATCGATTTCAGCCTGGAGATGCTCGACCTGATCCACCGCATCTACGAGGCCGATGAAAGTTTCCGCAGCCTGGATTTCATGGTCCACACCAAGCTGTACATGTCGCATATCGTGGTGCAGATCGTGCTCGGCACGGTTACTCCCATTGCGCTTCTCGCGTTGACCCAGGTGCTGAAGCTCGGCGAAATGACCCGCAAACGCATTTACGCGCTGGCCGGATGCCTGACCCTGATCGGCATTTTTGCCATGCGCTGGAACGTCGTGATCGGAGGACAGCTGTTCTCCAAGAGCTTTCTGGGATACACGACGTACAAGATGGGCCTGGTCACGCGCGAAGGACTGCTGGTGGCGATTGTGCTGACCGTTCTGCCGCTCGTCATCTTGTGGGTGCTGGTGAAGCTCCTGCCTCCCTGGCCGGAAGGAACTTCGGGGTCGCTCCCGGAAGCCACACCCGCGGACTGAGTTTTGCATACGACGTTCGACCGTATCCGTTGCCAGCCTCAAAGCGGTGGAGACTATGGACGATCTTCTCGAGGCTTTAGCGCGGCTTTCCGAACGACTGGAGCACCTGGAGAGCCGAGTCTCCGCCCTGGAACGGTCCCCCAAAGCCGCCAACTCCCGCTCCTCTCCGGCAACCGCGCCGATGAGCACAACGCCTGCCACGGCGCCGATCCCCCTTCCGCAAGAGGGAGGAGTGTTTCCGGTCGTGGGCAAAGCCATGCTCGGGATTGCAGGCGCCTATCTGCTGCGAGCGGTGGCGGAATCGGGGTCATTGCCGCAGTGGGTGGTCGTAGCCCTTGCCCTTGCCTATGCGGGAATGTGGTTGCTATGGGCGGCTCGGGTTCCGGCAAACACCCCTTTTGCCAGTGTCGCGTACGCCGTGACCTCGGCCTTGATTCTCGCTCCCATGCTCTGGGAACTCACGCTGCGTTTCAAGGTATTGCCGGCTTCGGCGACCGCCGGAGTGCTGATCGCGTTTGTGGCCGGGGCATCGGCCCTGGCCTGGAAACGCAATCTGGCGCCGGTCGTCTGGGTCGCCAACATCGCCGCGGCATTCACTGCTCTCGCGTTAATGATTGCCGCGCACGATCTGGTGCCGTTCATTGCGGCGCTGCTCATCATGGCTCTGGCCAGCGAATTCGCGGCGGATCGCAATCGCTGGCTGCACCTCCGTTTTCTGGTGGCGCCTGCGGCGGACCTTGCCGTTTGGATTCTGATCTACATCGATTCGCTACCGGAAAACGTCCGCTTGGACTACGCGCCCGTGCGGATTGCGGCGCTGCTCACACTCCCATCGCTTCTGTTTTTGATTTATGGGGCCAGCGTTACCTTTCGAACTACTTGGTTGCGCCAGCGGATCACCATCTTCGAAATCGTGCAGACCGTCATCGCATTTCTGCTGGCGGCCTTCAGTTGGTTCTGGTTCGAGCCTGCCGATCGCGTGGGCCTGGGGATTTTCTGCTTGTTCCTCTCGGCCGCTTGTTACTTGGTTGCGTTTGTCCGCTTCGACCGCTGGCGGGAGCGACGTAACTACTAGGTGTATTCCATCTGGAGCGCGTTGTTGCTCCTGGCGGGCAGCTTTCTTTGTCTGCCGCCGGCGCTGCTGGCGTTCTGGTTGAGCGCGGCGGCAATTGTTGCCACTGTGGTGGGCGTCCGAACCGCCCGCTTGACGCTGGAGTTCCATGGTTTGGTGTACCTGGCGTGCGGCCGCCTTTGCATCCGGCCTGTTGCAGTATGCCGCCCGTGCCCTCGCCGGAACGTTTCCCAACGCCCCAGGCTGGATGGTCTGGCTGGTGGCCGCTTCCGTACTTCTCTGCTACGCCGTTGGAGGGCGATTCCCGGGAGAACGGTGGAACCAGCGGCTGTTGCGGTTGCTCCTGGCAATTCTGGCGGCCAGCGCCGCCGCCACGCTGCTGATCTCGGCGCTGGTCTGGCTGGCGGCGGCAGGAATGACTCCCGGGGCATCCCATATCGCCGTGATCCGTACGCTCATTACCTGCGCTCTGGCGCTCACGCTCGCCTTCGGGGGCTCGCGCTGGCAGCATATCGAACTGGTGTGGACCGCGTACGGTACACTGGCCTTGGTCACGGCCAAGCTTCTGTTCGAAGACTTGCCCCACGGGCACTCGGGATCCATCGCCGTGTCGGTCTTCCTCTACGCGGTCGCGCTGATTATCGTTCCTCGCACGGCGCGCATGGGATCGCAACGTAGAAGAACCGAAAGCTCGTCGAAAGGCATGCCCTGATACAAATCCCTCTTCCAGCGGGCTACCAGTGGGATTAGAACGGTTGTCGATTTGCTGTATAGGGAAGGCAGGAACGGGAAGGGCACGGCTCTTTTTGCCGGGTGGCCCGCGCCGCCCCCTACGCAGTCTGCGACTTTTTCCGGCGTGAGTAGTTTTTCAGATACGCGGGCAGTTCTTGCTTGCAGCGCTCGTCGCGGATTGGCGTGCCGGAATTCATCTCTAACGGAATCACTCCCGCCCAGGTTGGGAAGGAGTAATCTTCTTCGTCATCCACGGGCGGCCCTACGCGGACTTTTGCTGAAAATTCACTGATTGGAAGGCGCAGGACCGACGTTGCCTTCAGTTCTTTTTCGTTGGGCTGGCGCGAATCGTCCCAGCGATGAGGAAGGATGTGCTCGCTCAGCGCGCGCAGGGCCGAGAGCTTTTCTGCCGGATCGTCGACCAGCGTTGCCGTGCCCAGAATCACGACCGAGCGGTAGTTCATCGAGTGATTGAAGACGGAGCGGGCGAGCACAAGGCCATCTGCCAGTGTGACCGTAATGCAGATTGGGACGCCTTGATCGAGATTGCGCAACATGCGGCTGGCGGCGGAGCCGTGGATGTAAAGCAGATCGCCGTCGCGTCCGTAGTTAGTGGGGATGACGTACGGCTGTCCGTCGGCCACGAAGCCGATGTGGCAAAGGAAGGCTTCATCGAGAATCTGGTTGACGGCGTCACGGTCGTACACCGCGCGCTGCGGTTCGCGCACTACGCGGGTGCGTGGATTACTGGAGTTCAAACTGGTGGACATGAGACTGACTTCCTAGGCAGGCGCCAAGAGTCGTGAACTGCGATTCTAACAGGCGAGTCGAGCAGCCTGTCTTTGGTTGTCGAGCGGCTGTCGACCCTCAAAGGCTGGTATGCACGTCAGTGAAGGCTTTGCCTCGGCGGCGGTTGATCCGACAAACGAGGTCTTCGAGGATCCGTGGGAGCAAGTTTTGGCCGTACTCGGGCATCAACGAGTTCTTTTCCAGATACTCCTCGGCACCCGCTGCGATGAGCTTGTCGCGGTTTTTATCGGTAAGACCGCTGAGGACGACAACTGGAATGCCCTCGGTTTTGGCGTCGCTTTTCAGGTGGCCGAGCACCTCAATGCCGCTCATCTTGGGCAACATCAGATCGAGAAGAATCATGTCGATGGGCTGTTCCTGGGCGATTCGGAGAGCGGATTCTCCATCGTCGGCGCAAATCACGCGATAGCCAACCTTCTCGAGAGCGCGCTGATTTTCCCGCCGCAGGGCCCGGCTGTCATCCACTAGAAGAATGTTCACGTGTCGATACCACCCCTGTCGTGGTTATCGGCGGCGGAACAGGTAAGCTTTAGGGCTCAGAGGAGCCCGCCGGTTTGGATTGCCAGGATGTTGAGCGCCATCTCGAGTTTCGTGATGGCCTCGCCGAGTTCGGGATGGTGTCCGACCTTCTGCTGGAGTTCCTTCAAAAGCTGATGAGCGCTGGCAACGTGTTCTGCGGCCTGGGTTGGGTCTTGCTCGGGCTTCGGTTCGCTCGGTGTTGGCATGGTCTCCGCTCCCATCTACATCCTATTCTATACAGGCTCGTGTAGAGCGGACACTCCTGTCCGCTGCCGTTGACGTTGCTTTTGCCGTTGACGTTGCTCTTGCGAGGGAGAGCAAGAGCAACACCAAGAGCGGCGGACAAGAGTGTCCGCCCTACCCGTCATTTGCGTCGCCGTGGGGTTGGGCGTTGCGGCTGCTCTTCGAACACGGCGAACTGGATCTTCTTCTCAACTGGATCAATTCGATCCACTAGAACCCGCACGCGGTCGCCCAGGCTGTAGGTTTTGCGCGAACGCTGGCCGATGATTTGGCGCGTGGCTTCGTGGTAGGTGTAGCGGTCGTCGGTTAGCGTGTTGAGCGGGACCAGGCCCTCGACGAAGAGATCGGTTAGTTCCACGAAGAATCCGAATTTGGTCACGCTGATGATCAGGCCGTCGAAGTCGTCTCCGATGCGGCGCTCCATGAATTTTACTTTCTTCCATTCCATCAGGCCGCGCTCGGCTTCGTCGGCGCGGCGTTCGGACTGGCTGGATTCTTCGGCGATGCTGTGGAGTTCTTTGAGGGCGATGGGGCCGCCGAGAGGCGCGATCGCTTGCTGATGGGCGTCGCGATCGCGGCGCTTGGACCACGGGGATGGCGGCGGACCCTCAGGGGCTAAAGCCCCACCCCTTTTTCCGTGGCTATCGGCACGACTGAAGTCGTGCCCTTCCCGGTCGTCTTGGTGCCGGCGAAAAGCAGGTCCTTCGCTTCGCTCAGGATGACAAATGTCTGGGGGATGAGAAATGTGCGAGGACGACGACGTTCCCACCGTTACTTCTCCATCCATCTTTTCGGCCGATTTTCGCAGCACTTCTTTCAGAATGCGATGCACGATCAGGTCGGGATAGCGGCGGATGGGCGAGGTGAAATGGGTGTAGGTGGTAGCAGCTAAGGCGAAGTGTCCGCGATTTTCTTCGGAGTAGCGGGCCTGTTTCAGCGACCGCAGCATCAGGAAACTCAGGATTCTTTCTTCCGGCTTGCCCGCGATCTTCTCCGTGAGTTTCTGATACATGCGTGGAGTGATGTGGATTTCTTTGGGCACTTCGATTTCGCGGACGCGCTGGCCAGTGCCGCGGGCGTCGCGGCGATCGGCTTTCAGTTGCATGCGCTCAATGGGCAGCGCGCCTACTCCTAGCGAGTATCCGAAAGTGGCGGCGATGACTTCGAAGTCGTACACGCGTTTGGCGTCGGGCTTTTCGTGGATGCGGTAGAGCGAAGCGATGCGCTTATTTTCGAGATAGTGGGCTACACACTCGTTCGCCGAGAGCATGAATTCTTCGATGAGACGGTGGGCGATATTGCGCTCCGAGCGCGTGACGCTCTTCATCATTCCGAATTCGTCAAACTCAATGACCGCTTCGGGGAGATCGAAATCGATCGATCCGCGGCGCTTGCGCTTGCGGTTCAAAATCATCGCCAGATCGCGCATACGTTCGAAATGCTCGACTTGCGCGGCGTATTCGCGGCGGGCTTCGACGTGACCTTCGGCTTCTCCCTCGATGACGGCGTTCACGGCGGTGTAGGTCATGCGGTTCGCGGAACGAATCACGCCTTCGTTGATTTCGTAGCCGGAGATTTCGCCTTGGTGGTCGATCTCCATGGTGCAGGAGAGGACGAGGCGGTCGACCTGCGGGCGCAAACTGCAAATGTCAGTCGAGAGTTCTAACGGCAGCATGGGGACGGCGCGGTCGGGGAAATAGACGCTGGTGCCGCGCAGACGGGCTTCCCGATCGAGCGGCGAGTTGGGAGTTACGTACTCGGCAACGTCGGCGATGTGGACTTGCAATTCATAGTTGGCATTTTCCAGTTGGCGAACGTGGACGGCATCGTCGAAATCGCGCGCCGTTTCGCCATCGATGGTGACAATCGGAAGCCGGCGGTAATCGCGGCGGTGACGTAAGGCTTCTGCAGGGATGTCGGAGGCAATGGCCTGCGCTTCTTCGATCACTTCGGACGGGAAGCGGTGGGGCAGATGAAACTTGCGGATCATGATTTCAACATCGACGCCGAAGTCGTTTTCCTCGCCGAGAATTTCGATTACGCGGCCGCGCGGGTTCTGCGTGGCGCTTGGCCAGTCGGTGATTTCCACGTCGACGACTACGCCATCCAGATCCTGCCGGTCGGTGTGGACGGCGGCTTCTTTGCCGATGACTCGGTCTTGGGATTTCTTCTTTTGCCGCTTTGTTGGCTCGGCTGGAGAAGTCTTTACCACAGGGGGCACCCTTCGGCTTCGCTCAGGGCAGGCTCCGGACACAGGGGACTGCGGGTTCTCCCTTCCTGGCGGGATGACGATTTCCTGGGTTACTTTTTCGTCAATCGGTTTGACGTAGTTGTGGCGGGCGCCGTAGTGGAAAACGCCGACCACGGTAGGATGCGCGCGCGCGAGGGAGCGGAGGATGCGGCCCTCGGCGCGTCCATCGGTACGGACGGCAGAGACTTCGACCAGGACGCGGTCGCCATGCATGGACGATCCGATGGCGGGCGGAGGAATGAAGACATCGCCGGCAAGGCGAGCCTTCAAGTTGGCATCGAGCGAATCAGCTTCGGGAATTACGAAGCCGAAGCCGTCGCGATGCATGGTGAGGCGGCCGACGAGCAGGTTCATTTTGTAATTTCGCAATCGGGTAATTTGGTAATCTGAAAATCTCTTCGAGGGCCAGATTCAAATTGCAAAATTACCCGATTACCATATTACAAAATCTCTATTTCAAATACTTTTCCTCAATGATCCTACGATGATGCAGTTCGTGTCCGGCGATGATGTAGGCCAGGGCGCGCACTGTCACCTCGTTCTTATTGGCCACACCGCGACGTGTCCAAGCGGCTTCGTCCAGATTTCGAAACAGCGAGACCGTGGCGCGACGCACGGCGATGTAGTCCTCAATCAAGTCGGAGAGGGGGCGCTGCCCGAAGGGACCGTTGCGGACGTAGTCGTCCTGCTCGTAACCTTCGATGGGAGTCGCGTCGCCGCGCGAAATGCGCAGGGCACGATAGCTCAGGATGCGCTCGCCATCGTTGATGTGGCCGAGGGTTTCCTTCAGGCTCCACTTGCCGGGCGCATAGCGGATCTCACCGTCGGCTTCGGTGCGTCCGGAGAGCAGGAGAAGCATCTGGCGGCGCTGTTCGTCGAGCGCGCCCAGCACGTCATTGCCCAAGACGAGGGAGATGTAGCGGTCGAAGTAGGGAGTGTATTCTCCGGGCTGAGGCCGGAGGGAAGCAGTCGCAGTAGAATGCATGGCGTCCTCTGCAGGGATGGCGCACGGTTGGATGGCGCCCACGGCTCCAATACTACTCGGATCGAGGTATCGCGATAGAAGAATTACCGCAGGGCGGGCAGGGCTTACACGACCGGAGGCGTGGCTGGCGGGGTGGTACCGCGGGGGAACCACGATGAAAACTATGAAAATCCGTTGGAAAAGCTGGATTTCCACAACGCACGGCGTTTACTCGGGAGTACAATTTGCTTTGGCAGCTGAAATGCGGCGATAGTCCAATATCCCTTAATAGAAGAAAGGATTTCGACGACCATGTGGAAGCCCACGAATCAACCTGCGACACCGAGCCGGCCGGCTGAGCCGGAACGTCCGAGCACGTCCACTGCGACGCCGGCACCGGGCATGATCACGAGCGAGCCTCCGGCGGTAGCGCGCCCGGTCACGACCACCACTTCGGACCAAGCCACGATTGGCAAGTCGCTGGTGATTAAAGGTGAAGTGAGCGGTTCCGAGTCTTTATATATTGATGGCCGCGTGGAAGGATCGATCAACCTTTCCGGTAATCGGGTGACGATTGGCCGTAATGGGGTCGTAGCGGCGAACATCAGCGCGCGGGAAATCGTGGTGCTCGGCAAGGTGCGAGGCAACCTGACCGCGAGCGACCGGGTGGATATCCGCAGTGACGGATCGCTGACCGGCGACGTGGTCGCCGCGCGTATTTCGATTGAAGACGGCGCCTTCTTCAAGGGTGGCATCGACATCCGCAAGGCGGGAGCGAAGCCGGACTCGAAGCTTGAGGAAGTGAAGAGCGTTACGGCGGCGCCGGAACCGGCGATTGCGGCAAGAGCGTAGAAACCGCGCTCGGCTGCAACTGGCGAACCAAGTTTCAACAAAAGGGCATCCTCGTTTGCAGGATGCTCTTTTGTTTTGGGAGATGTCTATGTAGAGACGCGGCTTGCCGCGTCTCCTCCGTGGTGCGCATTGCTGCTGCCAGCGGAGACGGGGCAAGCCCCGTCTCTACAAATGGTCCTTAGGGTTCTTTGCCGCTGGCCATCGTCTCGGCTGCGCCGCCTTCGGCAACTCTTGGAAATGAAGACGGTTTTTTCCTGCGAAGATCTGCCGGTAATTCCGAACGCAGCAACCAGAGTCCTGCGGCAACGGCTGCGGCCCAGGTTAAGGAGCCGAGCGCGAGGGCCAGGAGATCGGCGCGGCGGCTGCCATCGAGCGGTACGCTGCGCATGACTTCGTAACTCAATCCTCCAGAAACGGCGCCGACCAGCGCTGACTTGCCTAATTCTTTCCAGTTCAATCCGCCGAACGGCACTAAGCCGCGAATGTGCAGGAGCGCGGCGATGGCTAAGGCGTTGGCGGCGATGCCGAGATCGGAGGCGACGGCGAGGCCGGTGACGGACAGCGTCCGGAATAACAGCCGCGTACATGGGCAGAGAAGCGAGCGTGATCAGGCTGGTAGCGATCATGGGAGTCAGGGTATTGCCCGAGGCGTAAAATGCGCGGGCGTACAACGCCTGACAGGACCACAAGGCGAGCGAGAGCGAAAACCAGAAAAAGTAAAGAGCGGTGGATTCGGAATCTGCAAAGGTGAAGTGGCCGCGGCGATAGACCAGATCGATAAGCGGAACGGCAACGGCCATCATCCATCCAGTCATCAGCAGGGAAGCCGCCGTGATGCGATAGACCGAAGCATTTACGGTGGCGGCGAATTCGTCGAACTTTTTTTCTCCGAAGAGGCGCGAGAAAAAGGGAAGCGACGCCTGGCCCACAGCCTGTCCGAGAATGGCGATGGGAACGGCGAACAGACGCTTGGCATAGTTCAGCCGGGCGATGTCGCCGACTCCGCTCGAGGCAAAGTAGCGGAGAATCCAATCGTCGGCGGCGACCAGCGAAACGCCGAGCATCAGCGGGATGGAGAGCCGCACCCACTCGCGGAAAGCGGGATTCTTCACCTCGAACGACGGGCGGTATCCCGTGCCGATCTTGGCCGCTCCGAGGGCGTTGATCAGGAAGGGTCCGGCAAAGCTGCCGGCGAGCGCGCCGAAGGCCAGGGACGCAATTCCCATCCTGTGGCCGGCGACAACTCCACCGGCGATGATGAAGACGTTGTAAATCAGCGGGCCGAACGCGGGAAAAAGAAACAGCCGGTGCGAGAGCAGCACCGCCGAAACGACTCCGCCAACATAAAAGAAGATCTGCGCCGGCAGCAGGATGCGGGTCAGGTGAACGCAGAGCCGCATTTGTTCGGGCGTGAAGCCGTGGAACATCCAGCCTGCGAACTGCGGCGTGAAGATCTCGGCCAGGATGGTGCCGGCGACGAGCACGCTGGTCATCACCGTGATGATGATCGAGAACGTTTTCTGCGCATCTTGCTCGCGCTTCTCCGCCAGAAAACGGGAATAGATGGAGATGAAGGTGATGGAGGCGGTGCCACCGGCGACGATGTAATTGAGCCAGTCGGGCAAGGTGAAGGCGGCGACGTAGGCGTCCGTTTGCAGTCCGGCGCCGAAGGCGTAGGCGATGTAGGCCTCGCGGATGTATCCGATCACGCGTGAGAGCGTGATGGTAGTCATCAGCAGCAGCGTCGCCGAAAACGCGGTGTGCTGATGCGACGGGCGGAAGAAGCGCAGCAGACGCATCGTTTGCAGATTAACGCATCTGGGGGTTGTGGGGAGAGTTATTGGAGGGCTGGAATCGGAAGTGGCAAGTGGCCTTTCCCCTGTGTACCTCTGTGTACTCTGTGGTTGAGATCAAAAGCCTGAACCACAGGGTACACAGAGGTACACAGGGGAACCCAATCCCGCCACAGCTTTGACAGGCTCCTGTTTCGACCAGCATAATTCGCGTGTGACCGAACCCACTTTGACTCAGCAACACCTCCGCACGCCGGTGCTGCGCCGGTCGTTTCTCAAGCCGTATCCCGTGGCCGTGCGGGGCGAGGGCGTTTACGTTTGGGATGGCGACGGCAAGCGCTACCTGGATTTCTCGGGATCGGCGGCGGTGAACTTTATTGGGCACGGCGTGCACGAGATTACCGATGCCATGGCGGAGCAGGCTAGGCAGTTGGAGTTCGTCCATACCAGCCAGTTCACGACTCCGGTGGCCGAAGAATTTGCGCAGGAACTGCTCGATTTTGCCGGCGAGCATTTTCGCGGCGGTGCTGTCTACTTTACCTGCGGCGGGTCAGAGTCGGTGGAGACGGCGCTGAAACTGGCGCGCCAGTACCAGGTGGAGATCGGCCAGGGAAATCGCCATCAGATTCTGAGCCGCCAGCAGAGCTATCACGGCGCGACGCTCGGGGCGCTTGCGGTTTCGGGCAACCGGAAACGGCGCGAGATCTACCTGCCGATGGTGCGCGAGTTTGAGCACGTCGGCATTCCTTACTGCTATCGCTGCGCCTTTGAGTGCACCGATAGTTGCTACAACTGCGGACAGCAATATGCCGCCGAGTTGGAGGCACGCGATTGAGGCGGCGAAGGGCGAAGCAGTGCGGACTGACGTGGCGGGCTTCATCTTTGAACCCGTGAGCGGCGCCACATTAGGAGCGGTCACGCCTCCACCAGGATATTTGCAGGCGATTGCGGAGATTTGCCAGCGCCATGGTGTGCTGCTGATTGCCGATGAAGTGATGACCGGGATGGGACGCACTGGCCGTAATTTTGCGATTGAGCACTTTGCGGGTGAACAAGGGGCAGTTGCGCCCGACATTCTGGTTACCGCCAAGGGCCTTTCTTCGGGATACGCTCCGCTGGGGGCGGTAATTGCCAGCAAGAAAGTGGTCGATGCGATCGCCGCGGGTTCAGGAGCTTTTCTGCACGGCTTTACCTACAACGCGCACCCGGTTTCGCTGGCTGCCGGACGCGCGGTGCTGCGGCGCGTGCGGTCGTTGAATCTGGTGCAAGCCGCCGATTCGGAAGTGACCGCAACGGCTGGCGCGGCTCTGAAAATTGGGCTGGAGAGTTTGCGGGATCTGGAGGCGGTGGGCGATGTCCGCGGCCTGGGCTTGTTGTGGGGCATTGAGTTCGTTGCTGACAAGAAGACGAAGGCTCCCTTCCCGCCGGAGAAGAATTTCGCCGGACTGGTGGGGCAGGGATGTTTGCGGCGCGGACTGCTCGTCTATCCCATGCAGGGATGCGTGGACGGCGTGGCGGGCGATCACCTGCTGATTGCGCCTCCGGCGGTGATTTCGCTTGAGCAGATCGGCTGGGCGGTGGAACAGATACAGGCTGCAATTCTGGGGTGTGCCGCTCGCTGAGGTTGAGGACGCTGCCGAGCTCCGCTCGGCCGAACAGCCGGGGGCGGCTGTTTCCCACGTGGTTCGTGGTAAACGCTCGCAATCAAGGCTGGATGTTCAGGCGATACCATCCTCTAAATATCTAAAATGTATAGACTTGCCTGTTGATCTCCGTTTTACCCGCGCTGCATTGTCATCCCGCCGCTCAAACCGCATAGTGCCGGCAGAAACGGAGTCACCATGGCCACATCCCTTGCCGACTTTGCAGAACAGATCAACCCCAAAACTTTGGCGGAGGTCCGCCGCGCCGGGTTCCGGCAGGCTACGCGTGTCCACGGAAGTTTTCTGGCTGCGGCCGAGAAATGCGCCCTGGTCTGGATGGCCGAGCGCATGCCCGCGTGGGTCAACTCCGACCACCTGACCGTCCTCGGCTTTGCCGCACAAATTGCCACCGGCGTCTGCTATGCCCTCGCCGTTCATGACCGACGCATGCTGCTCGCTGCCGTTGTCTGCCTCGCGGTGAACTGGTTCGGCGACAGTCTTGACGGAACTTTGGCTCGCGTGCGCCAGCGGCAGAGGCCGCGCTATGGCTTCTACGTGGACCACATCATCGACTCCATCGGGGCAACTGGCATGATGGGCGGGCTGGCGCTTTCCGGATATATGCATCCGGCGATTGCGATTGGGTTGCTGATTGCGTTTCTGCTGCTTTCCATCCAGTCGTATCTGGCGACCTATACGCTTGGCGAATTTCATCTTTCTTTGTGGCACTTCGGACCAACCGAGTTGCGCGTTCTGCTGGTGGCGGGCAACCTGGCAGCGCTCCGTTGGGCGTGGGTGATTCACGGACGCTACCGGCTGTTTGATATTGGCGGCGCGATTGGATTGACGGTGATGCTGCTGATGCTGGCCGTTGTCAGCCTGAAGAATACGGTCCGGCTTTATCGGGAAGAGAGAATTCCATGAACAGTCCGTGTAGGGACGGGCGTCTTCGCGAGCCTGCCCTGAGCGAAGTCGAAGGGTCCAGGCCGAGCGGAGTTCGGCAGTGCCTTTCCCGCTGGCTGAAATTCAACGCCGTTGGTGGCATCGGCATCGTTGTGCAGTTGGCGGCGCTGGCCCTTTTTCGTTCTTTACTGAAACTGGACTATCTGCTGGCTACGGGCGTGGCGGTTGAGATCGCGGTGATCCACAACTTCGTGTGGCATGAGCGCTTCACCTGGGCGGACCGGCCGGCGACGCGGCCGGTTCAGTCGCTGGTCAGGCTGGCCAAGTTCAACGCCAGCAACGGAGCGATTTCCATTGTCGGAAACCTCGTGCTGATGCGCCTGCTGGTTGGCGAACTGGAGTTCAACTATGTTGTGTCGAATCTGGTTGCGATCGTCGTTTGTTCACTGGTGAATTTTCTGCTCAGTGATCGATTCGTGTTCGACGCTTCCGCAGCCTGTTAAATTGAATTATGCCTCCTGCCAAGACCGCACTTGTCGTCATCGATGTACAGCGCGGCATTCTGGAAATCCCCAATCTTGTCCGTAAGAAGGAAGTCGACCAGGCTCTCGACGAAACCGTGGGGCGCATCGCTGGACTCATCGCGAGGGCTCGGGTCGCCTCCGTGCCCGTGATCTACGTTCAGCACGATGGTGGTCCGGGGCACCGGCTGGAGCCTGGAACCTCAGGGTGGCCGCTTCGGCTTGAAATTGCACCCCAACCCGGCGACCCGGTGATTCACAAACGTGCTTCCGATGCCTTCTTCGAAACGACGCTCGGTGCGGAACTCGCGGCCGCTGGTATTCAACAGCTTGTGATCTGTGGATGCATGACCCAGTACTGCGTGGACACGACCGCGCGCCGCGCGGTTAGCCTTGGTTATGACGTCGTCCTAGCGGCCGACGGTCACATGACAGCGGACACAGACACGCTCCGTTTTGAGCAGGTTATTGCGCACCACAACGCGCTGTTGGACGGGTTTGATGCCGGGGAACACGAAGTCCGCGTCTGTCCATCGGCTGAGATCTTCTGAATTAGCCGCCTCGTTGATAGCTGCCGAGCTCCTCCACCCCGGTGCGCTCGGCTGGACAGCCGGGGGCGGCTATCCCTACGTAACCTTTGGGGGTTACGCCGCGACCGAACCCGCGATATAATGTTTGTAGTTGCCATGCGCTCGAACCGTTACATTTCGCCTCTAGGAACGTGCTGGATCGAGGGACGCGCTTGTCCCCGCCGATACCTTTCCGTTCTGCCTTCGCACGTACGCGCCAATCTCTTCGGCAGCGACTAATTTCCCTTCTCGTTTCTTACTCGCTAATCGCTCTTAGCCTCTAGCTATCGGCCTTTAGCTCCTAGCCTAAGCAGCATATCTCCGTGAACGCTGCTCGCACCCCGGCTTAAAAATCACTGAGAACTGAGAACCGAGAACTACTGGAGGACTCCATGACCACCAAGACTTTGATTGCCGGCCCCAAGCTCAAGACCGCGATTCCTGGCCCGAATGCCAAGCGCATTCTCGCGGGCGATGAGCAATACATTTCCCCTTCCTATACGCGCTCCTATCCGATGGTTGCCAAGCGCGGCCGCGGCATCGTGGTCGAAGACGTCGACGGCAATGAGTTCTTCGATTTTTCCGCCGGCATTGCCGTGGTCTCAACTGGCCATTGCCATCCGGAAGTGGTCGCCGCCATTCAGAAACAGGCGGGCGAACTGATCCACATGTCGGGCACCGACTTCTATTACGAGGGCATGGTGACGCTGGCGGAGCGGCTCTCGAAGATCGCACCCATGCCGGGGCCGCACAAGATTTATTACGGAAACTCCGGAGCCGAAGCCATCGAGTGCGCTTTGAAACTCGCGCGCTATCACACCAAGCGGCAGCACATCATCGCTTTCCTCGGCGCTTTCCACGGACGGACCATGGGCGCGCTCTCACTGACGGCGTCGAAGCCGCAGCAGAAGCGGCGCT
This sequence comes from uncultured Acidobacteriaceae bacterium, assembly GCA_963767605.1. Taxonomy (GTDB): domain Bacteria; phylum Acidobacteriota; class Terriglobia; order Terriglobales; family Acidobacteriaceae; genus Acidiflorens. The sequence goes on from CAVYEP010000015.1 coordinate 248,075, forward strand.
TCTCGCCGATGGTGCCCGGGGTTACGCACGTGCGCTATCCCGATGTGTATCGGGGCTGCGTGGGCGGTCCGCAGGATGCCGAGAAGTTCGCGCTCGGCTGTGCGCGCTACATCGAAGACAAGCTGTTCAAGACCGTCCTCGCGCCGGAAGAAGTCGCGGCCATTTTTGTCGAGCCGATCCAGGGCGAAGGCGGATACGTTGTCGCGCCTACGATTTTCATGCAGGAACTGCGCCGCATCTGCGACAAGCACGGCATTCTGCTGGTGGTGGACGAAGTGCAGAGTGGCATCGGCCGCACCGGCAAATGGTTTGCCGTCGAGCACACGGGCGTGCAGCCTGACATCGTTTGCATGGCGAAGGGCATTGCCTCCGGGATGCCGCTCGGCGTGACCATGAGCAAGGCCGAGATCATGGACTGGGTTCCCGGTTCGCACGCGTCGACTTTCGGTGGTAATCCGGTGTGCATTGCCGCCGCGCTGGCTACGCTCGATGTGATCGAAAAAGAAGGGCTGCTGCGGAATTCGCAGGAGGTTGGCGACCACATGATGAAGCGCATGGCGGGCTGGCCGAAGAAGCACAGGATCGTCGGCGATGTTCGCGGACGCGGGCTGATGATCGGCGTCGACATCGTGAAAGACCAGGCGACTCGCGAGTATGGCGCAGCGCGATCGCGTTGTCGAAGCGGCGTTCGAGCGCGGCATTCTGTTTCTCGGCTGCGGTCCGAGCACGGTTCGCATCGCGCCGCCGCTCATCGTCACCAAGGACGAAGCCGACGTTGCCATGGATGCGCTGGAAGAGTCGATCGCGGTCGTTGAAAAGAGCGCGTAATCGGCGAAGGCGCGCGGTGTCTAACGGAACCGCGTCGGCGACCCGGTAACAGTCATCCGGTAGAGACGCGGCTTGCCGCGTCTCCGCAGGCTGAGACGGGGCAAGCCCCGTCTCTACACATATTCCACGTACCGGAGAAAGGATGAACTTATGGGCGACACCACACTGCGCGAACTCGTGTACGGCAAAGGCGCCCATGTCGATCCGGTCGCTTGCGTGGAAGATATTTCGGCGGAACTGGCGGCCCGAATCGCGGCGGGCTATCCGCACTCCATCTGGCAGATCGTGGAGCACATGAACTACTGGATGGACTACGAACTCGCCAAAATCGCGGGCGAGAATCCAACTTACCCGGGCAAAGCGATCGAAAGCTGGCCGGCGCATCCGAGTCCGGCCAACGGCGACGGCCAAGGAACAGTGTGTGCAGTGGCAGGCCACGACTCGCCGCTTCACCGATTTACTGGCTCGGCTGGCCCGGCTCGCGGAATCCGATGCGGCGGCGCTCGGACGAAAGATTCAGAACGTGGGTTCGCCACAGTCTCCGCGTGAATCCACCGTGCACGCAATGCTGTGGCAGATCGCGGCGCATAACAGTTATCACGCCGGCCAGATCGCCTTGCTCCGCCGCCAGTCTGGCGCTTGGCCTCCTGAACGCGGCGGCGATACCTGGTGAGTCGAACCTGGTAGAGACGCGATCCCGCAGCCACTCTACTGCCAAAGAAATTCACAACCAGATTCTTACTGAAAGGAGGCCTTTCGATGCCGCGCTTTACGTCTCGCACTCTTTTTGCCCTGGCGTTCACTCTGGTGATCTGGGCCTCTGCCTTTGCCGGCATTCGCGCCGGTCTGCGCGCTTACTCGCCCGCGAATCTCGCCGTCCTGCGTTTTCTGGTCGCGTCTTCGGTGCTCGCCATTTATGCCGGGATCGCGCACTTTCGCCGTCCGGAGTTACGCGACCTTCCTGGGCTGGCCCTGACCGGCCTGATCGGGATCACCTTTTACAACCTGGCCCTGAATTACGGAGAGACTCGCGTGACTGCGGGCGCGGCCAGCTTGCTGATTGCCTCCGTGCCCATCTGGACCGCGCTGGCGGCCCGATTCTGGCTGCACGAGAAACTGACTGCCATGGGATGGTGTGGAGTGTTCGTGAGCTTCGCGGGAGTCGCGCTGATCGCCAGCGGAGAAGGCGAAGGCATCCGCCTCTCCCCGCAAGCGCTGATTATTCTTGCCGCCGCGGTGACGTCCGCGCTCTACATGATTCTGCAGAAGCACTATCTGGGCCGGTACAGCGCGCTGGAATTTACGGCGTACTCGATCTGGTTTGGAACCGCGCTGATGCTGCCCTTCGCCAGCGGTCTGGTGCACGCGCTGCGCGCCGCTCCCGCTTCGGCGACGCTGGCGGTGATTTATCTGGGCATCTTTCCGGGAGCGCTCGCCTATGTGGCGTGGGCCTACGTGCTCTCGCACGGCGCCGCCGGACGCACCTCGACGCTGCTCTACGTGATTCCGATCGTGGCCATTGGCATTGCGTGGATCTGGCTGGGCGAGGTGCCGAAGTTGATCTCTCTTGTCGGAGGCGCGGTTGCGCTCGGCGGCGTGGTGCTGGTGAATACACTTGGGAAGAAGGAAGTCGAGAAAGAAGTGGTCCTACGAACGGTTGAAATTGTACCGAACGCGCGGTGATGAGGGTCACATCATGCGCGACGCGATCCAAGCTAGGGTGAAGATGGAGTTCTCCCATGTTCGCCGGACGCCTGACCGAAGCCACTCTACGCGCACTGGACTGGCTGGCGGACCACACCCTTCCGCCGGAAAACATGCCCGCGCACCAGCGTACCGGCCGCCGCGGCGAGGAGGACGCTTACTTTTACCTTCGGCGCCGGGGCTACACCATCATCGCCCGCAACTACCGCTCCCCGCATCATCGCGGCGAACTCGATCTCGTCGGCTGGGAGCGGGATGTTCTGTGTTTTATCGAAGTGAAGACCCGGACCACGCGCGACGTCAAGCCGGCGGAAGCGGCTGTGGATCGAGACAAGCAAAGGGAGTTATCGCTAGTCGCCCGCGACTTCCTGCGCCAGATGCCCCCCTCGTGCGAGCGGGGCTCCCAGCCCGCGTGCCTTTCGCGGGATGGGGTGGAGTGGCGGTTCGATGTGCTCGCCGTATACTATGAGCACGGAACCCGCCGGCCCTCATTCGAGTTGTTTCAAAATGCGTTTCCCGTATCGTACAATTATAAATTCGGCAATCATCAATCCGGCAATCGTGGGCGTGCGGATTACTACTGAAAGGATTTAGTACGTGCCTGAATTAAGAAAAGACCCCATCGTGGGCCGGTGGGTGATTATTTCCACGGATCGCGCCCGGCGCCCTACCGACTTTGTGCGCGAACCGGTGAAGATCAAGGGCGGATTCTGCCCCTTCTGCTATGGCAATGAAAGCAAGACGCCGCCGGAGATCCTGGCCTATCGCCCAAGCACCAACGGCGGTACGGCTCAGAAAGACAGTCCGGGTTGGACGATCAGGGTCGTCCCGAACAAGTTCCCGGCGCTCGGCATCGAAGGCAATTTGAACAAGCAGGCCGAGGGCATGTTCGACAAGATGAACGGCATCGGCGCCCACGAAGTCGTCATCGAAACGCCCGACCACAATGCCACCCTGGCCTCGCTTCCCTCGAAAAGGATCGAAGACGTTCTGTGGGCCTTTCGCGATCGCATACTCGATCTGAAGAAGGACCGGCGATTCAAATACATTCTGCTCTTCAAGAACCACGGAGAAGCCGCCGGCGCCTCGCTCGAGCATGCGCACTCGCAGCTGATCGCCTTGCCGATTCTGCCCATTTACGTGGCTGAGGAACTGCAGGGAGCCAAGCAGTATTACATCTACAAAGAGCGCTGCGTCTTCTGCGACGCCATCCGCCAGGATATCGACGATGGCACCCGAGTCGTGGCGGAGAACGAAGATTTTCTGACTCTCGCTCCCTATGCTCCGCGGTTTCCCTTTGAAACCTGGATTCTCCCCAAGCGCCACGAATCTGCCTTCGAGAACTCGTCGTCGCAATTGTTTGAAAATCTTGCGCGAGCGCTCAAGCTGCTGCTGATGAAGGCGGACCGCGTGCTCGACAACCCACCGTACAATCTGGTCGTCCACACGTCGCCGGTGCAGGAGCCGACCAACGAGTACTATCACTGGCACATCGAATTCATGCCGAAACTGACCAAAACGGCGGGGTTTGAGTGGGGAACGGGTTTCTACATCAATCCCACGCCGCCCGAAGAGGCTGCGAAGTTCCTGCGCGAGGCGAGCGTGGAAGATGCTGCGCCCAGCGCGGCGGGCGTGCGCTAGGTCTATCCCTGGGTCCGATCCAGAACTTCCGCATGCCACGCCATCTGGATGGCTTCCAGCTTGGCTTCGTTCGACTTCGCGGGATCGTCTCTGAAGCCGGGGAGCGCGATCACATATTTGTGCAGGTCGGTGAAACGAACCGCCAGCGGGTCGAGTTCGGGATGGATCTCAGAGAGCAGGATTCCGATGTCTTCAGAATCGCTCCAGGTGAGTTCTTTTGGCATGAATCAGTGCTCCTCCTACTCGTTCGCTCTCAACGTTCGCTCAACCAACCGCGACCAGGGTTTAGCTGAGAGCTGATGGCTGACGGCTGAAAGCTGCTCTTCTAATGCTCTTCCGAAATGTAATTGCGGTTCCACGCCGGGATTTCCACGACCACTTTGCCCGGCTTCTTGATCACGGTCTGGCATCCGAGGCGCGAGTTTAGCTGAAGATCGGCGGCCATGTCGAGCTTGTCGGCTTCGTCATCTTCCATCTCCGAGATCAGGTCCGCGCCTTCTTTCACCCAGACGTGGCAGGTGGTGCAGGCGCAGTTTCCTCCGCAAGCGTGATCGAGACGAATGCCGAAGTTCAGCGCTACATCGAGCACCGACTCTTCCTTGCCATGGTCTTTGTAGGGCAGCTTCCCGTGTTCGAAAGTCACCGTTTTGCCTTCGGGAAGGAAGGTGACTTCAACCGTATTTTCGCTGGGAACATCCACTGTGGCCGCTCCGCTTCCGTGTGTTTTTTCTTCAGACATGTATGAACCCCTGCACTATTCAAATTCTGCCTTCGCCACCGGATGCCCAGCCTGCGGTCCTTCTTCCAGATCGGTGTCATCCATGGCTTTTCCCTTGAGCGCGGTCGAAACGGCGGTATCCATCATCAATTCCGCCAGGCGCATCGTAGCCTCGTTCAGCGCGTCAATGCCTCCGCGGATTGCGTGATAGTCATCGCCATCCTTTGCCGCAACCAGAGTTTTCTCAAGCGTCTCGATGTTACGGCGTTCCTCGGTCTTGAGTTCCTGCCATGCCGGATTCTTCTTTCCTTTAGCGAGGGCAGTCATGATCGTGTCGGCTTCGCGCCGCGCTTCGATAATCTGCCGCTGCCGGAAATCTTCTTCCGCGTAGTCGAACGATTCGAGCAGCATGTTCTCGACCTGCTCGTCGGTGAGGCCGTAACTGGGCTGGACGTCGATCTGCGCCTCTTTCCCGCTGCGCTGCTCGCGCGCCGAGACGCGCAGAATGCCGTTGGCGTCGATCAGAAACTTTACTTCAATGCGCGGCATCCCAGCGGGCATGGGTGGAACGCCCTTCAGATCGAAGCGTGCCAGCGACCGGCAATCCCGCGCTAGCTCGCGCTCGCCTTGCAGCACGTGAATCGCGACGTTGGCCTGGCCATCGACCTGGGTCGTGTAGTACTGCGTCGCTGACGCCGGCACCGTTGAGTTACGCAGAATGACTTTATCGGTTACGCCACCCGCTACTTCAATTCCCAAAGACAGCGGAGTCACGTCGAGCAGCAGCATTTCTTTCGTGATGTCGGAGCCGCCGCCCAAAATGTTCGCCTGCACAGCCGCGCCCAGGGCAACCACTTCGTCGGGATTCAAATCGGTGTGCGGCACGCGCTTAAACAGATCCTGCACCAATCGCCGCACCTTGGGAATGCGCGTCGAGCCGCCGACCAGCACGGCTTCGTCGATTTGTTCGGGCTTCAGGCCTGCGTCTTTGAGCGCTTGTTTGCAGGGTCCGATGGTGCGGTCGATGATGGGCTGGATCATCTGCTCGAACATCTCGAGCGAAATCTCGCGTTGATACTTCTTTCCACCGGGCAAATCGACCTCGAGTCTTGCCACGGGCTGCGACGAAAGGGCAATCTTGGCTTCAATCACGGCTTTGCGGACGCGAGCCACCGCTTCACCGTTTCGCCGAGCGTCCTTCCGGAGATCGAGTCCCAAATCACCGCGAATGTCGTCGATCGCGATCGCGATCAACAGATTGTCGATATCGTCGCCGCCGAGATGGGTGTCACCGTTGGTCGAAATCACCTCGAAGATGCCGTCGTGCAGCTTGAGGATCGAGATATCGAACGTGCCGCCGCCGAGGTCGTAGACCGCGACAATGCCGTTTGTCTTCTTGTCCAGGCCATACGCGAGCGATGCTGCGGTTGGTTCGTTGACCAGCCGCAAAACATTCAGACCGGCTATGCGTCCGGCATCTTTTGTGGCCTGCCGTTGCGCGTCATTGAAATATGCGGGGACGGTGATGACCGCTTGAGTTACGGGCGCTCCGAAAAAGCGCTCGGCATTGCGCTTCAGCTGGCGCAGCACCAGCGCCGAGATCTCAGGAGGGGTGTAGGTTCGTTCGCCAATCTTGATGCGCAGAACCTCGCCCGGCTGAATATCTTCCGCCAACTGGAAAGGAAACAATTTCAGTTCGTCCTGTATATCCTCGACGCCGCGCCCCATCAGGCGTTTGACCGAGTAAACCGCCCGCTCCGGCGTTTCGATCAGATACCGGCGGGCGGCGTTGCCCACGATCACCTGGTTGTTCTCGTCGAGCGCCACTACCGAGGGCACAAGGTTCAGTCCGTCTTCTCCGGGGATGACGACAGGCGAATCCCCCTGCATGTACGCCACGAGCGAGTTCGTGGTGCCGAGATCGATGCCGACGATGGTGTCAGTTGCCATCTTTATTAATTGCAGAAGTTAGAAGTCAGATTGCAGAAGTGAAAACCAAACCCACTCATGGTTCACTTCTGCAATCTAACTTCTGACTTCTGACTTAGTCTTCCATTGCTTCATTCACGTCCCGCACCAGGTTCCGGACATAGTTCCTGCGGTTCAGCACATCGAGCATCTGGTCGAGGATCTTTCGCCGGTCGGCCGCGGTTCCGTTGTCTACAACCTTGTCCCACTTGTTCCACTCGCTCTTGAGTTCGCTGAACAGCGCGTCGTATTTTTCTTCCAGCGAAAGCTTGGCCTTGCCGATTTCCTCCAGCAATGCGGGATCGTCTTCGCCCATCTTCTTCTGTTGCCGCAGTTCTTCCAGATGCATGTTCAGCTCGAAGACTTCCTCCAGCAGATCGGGGGGCACGACCTGCTTCTTCAACTGGCCGGTGGCGCGAGCTTTTTCCGTCGCCTGTTTCGACTGTTCCTCCAGTTCGATGCCTTCCAGGCGCAACAGGTATTCGGTGCGCTTGATCGGATCTTTCAACGCGCGGTACGCGTCGTTGAGCATGGAGCTTTGTTCCAGGCTCCAGGCGCGCTCTCGGGCGTCAGCCTGTCCGAATCCGTCAGGATGGAGGCGGCGGCTCAGCGCATAGAACTCTTTCTCCAGGGCGGCCGTGTCGAGGTTGAGCTTGCGCGGAAATCCGAAAAAAGTGAAATAGTCCACTGGCACCGGCGGTTGCACCTTGCCGCATGCACTGCAGAAGTGCACGGCGCGCATGGTGCCGCACGACCAGCAACTGGCGGTTGCTTCGTCGGGCGCTTGGCCGGGCATGATCAGCGAAGATTTGAATTCAGGCATGGTTGTGATTTTGTAATTTGGTAATCGGGTAATTTTGCAATTCAAGAAGCCGCGCCTAATTCAAATTACCAAATTACCAGATTGCAAAATTACCAAATGACTAGGAGAAAGAACTGCCGCAGCCGCAGGACTTGGTCGAGTTCGGATTCACGAACACGAATCCTTGCTGCATCAGGGTCTCCTGGTAATCGAGAGTCATTCCGTGCAGATAGATGAAGGATTTCGGGTCCACAAACACCCGCACATCTCCGAACTGAAACACCCGGTCGCGCTCGCGCGGTTGCGTATCGAAGCGAATGTTGTAGGTCAGGCCCGAGCATCCGCCACCTTGCACGCCCAGCCGAAGGCCGCCCTGCTCCGGCGAAACGTTCTCTTTCACCATGGCTGAGCGGATCTTTTTCAGCGCGTTGTCGGTCACCTGAATGCCCTTGGCCGGGGCTGTCGGCTTGGTCTCCGGCTTTGTTGTTGCTTCGTCTTTGATTGCTTGATCCATAATCTTGTCGCTACGAGCTTCGAGCCACGGGCTGCGAGCGAACAGAACCCCGAGCCGCGACCGGTTGCTCGAAGCCCGCGGCTCGTAGCTCGAAGCAGTTTACTGCGCCGCCTGCACTTCCGCGGGCTGGGCCGCACCCTGCTTCTTCTTCCAGTCGCCGATCGCGGCTCGGATCGCATCCTCGGCCAGCACCGAGCAGTGGATTTTTACCGGCGGCAAGGCGAGTTCCTTCACGATCTCGGTGTTCTTGATCTCGAGGGCCTGGTCGACCGTCTTGCCCTTGACCCACTCGGTCGCCAACGAGGACGACGCAATCGCCGAGCCGCAACCGAAAGTCTTGAACTTGGCGTCTTCGATGACGTTGGTCTGCGGGTTAACCTTGATCTGCAGCTTCATGACGTCGCCGCACTCGGGCGCGCCGACCAGACCGGTGCCCACATCGGCATCCTTCTTGTCCATGGAGCCAACGTTGCGTGGATGGTTGTAGTGGTCGATCACTTTATCGCTGTATGACATTTGTCTTCACCTCTTGCTGATCTTTAGAACTCTGAAACGTTGAAACTCTGAAACCTTGAAACCCTGCTTCTAGTGCGGTTCCGCCGCCCACTTCACATTCTTCAGGTCCACACCTTCTTTCGCCATTTCGTAGAGTGGCGACAGTTCGCGCAGACGTAGTACCGTTTCGACCACGCGGTCGCCCACGTAATCGATCTCGGCTTCGGTGTTGAATCGTCCGATGCCGAAGCGGATCGAACTGTGCGCCAGATCGTCGCCCGTGCCGAGAGCTTTCAAAACATAGGAGGGCTCGAGCGTCGCCGAGGTACAAGCCGAGCCGCTCGAAACCGCGATATCGTTGATGCCCATCAGCAACGACTCGCCTTCCACGTAGGCAAAGCTGATGTTCAGATTGCCCGGCAGGCGATGTTCCACGGAGCCGTTGATATACACCTCGTCGAGCCGGCTCATGATGCTGTCTTTCAGCCGGTTGCGCAGGCCAGCGATTTTGCAGGACTCTTGCGGCATCTCTTCCTGCGCGATGGCGCAAGCCTTGCCCAGGCCGACGATGCCGGGAACGTTGAGCGTGCCGGAGCGCATTCCGCGCTCGTGTCCGCCGCCGTCAATCAGCGGCACCAGTTGCACGCGCGGATTCTTGCGCCGCACATAGAGGGCGCCCGCGCCTTTCGGCCCGTACAGTTTGTGTCCGGTGATGGACACGATATCGAGGTTCATTTTGTTTACGTCGATCGGAACCTTGCCGATGGCCTGCACCGCGTCGGAATGGAAAATCACGCCGCGCTCGCGGCACAGCTTGCCGATTTCCTCAATCGGTTGCAGCACGCCGATTTCGTTGTTGGCCGCCATGATGGTGACCAGAATCGTCTTGTCGTCGATGGCGCGCTTCAGGTCGTCGAGATCGATCAGCCCGTCCTTCCGCAGCGGCAGATAGGTCACGCGGAAGCCGAGCTTCTCCAAATGCTTGCAGGTGTCAAGCACGGCCTTGTGCTCGGTGGGCGCGGTGATGATGTGGTTGCCCTTCTCCCGGTACATTTCCGCAACACCTTTGATGGCGAGGTTGTCGCTTTCGGTGGCGCCCGAGGTGAAGATGATCTCTTTCGAGGTCGCGCCGATCAGCTTGGCAATTCGTTCGCGCGACAACTCCACCGCTTCTTCCGCGATCCATCCAAACGGGTGATTGCGGCTGGCGGCATTGCCGAACTTCTCCATGAAGTAGGGCAGCATTTCTTCGAGAACCCGCGGATCCATCGGCGTGGTCGCGTGATTGTCCATGTAGATCGGCAGCTTGATGCCGTTGGGGACAGCGTGTGGTTCGGCGCCGGTGTGGTTCGGGGTCGCCTGGTTGCCATTCGTGCTCATGATTGCCTTTCTCCTTAAAAGCCTTAACTCACGGGTAAAAATGCCGCCGTTAAGAAATTGTGATCAACTCTGTCGGATTCTTGGTCTCCAGTTTCTTGACTTGGAGGACTTCCGGCTCTTCTTTCATCTGCGAAATCATGATGTTCTTCAGCACCTGCTCGATGCTTTCATTCACTTTGCGCAGCGGCTCGCGAATCGTACAGCGATTGCTCTGGCCGCATTCGCCGCGAACGGTCACGCATGAAGTAATGAACAACGGCCCGTCAATCGCTTTGATCACTTCGAACGCGGAAATCATCTTCGGGTCGCGCGTCAGCGTGTAACCCCCGTTCATGCCATGCTGCGACCGTATCAAACCGACCTTCGCCAGCCGTTGCAGGATCTTTGCCAGCGCTTCCTGCGGGATGCCGTAGGCCTCAGCCACATCCTTGGCGCTGCATGATCCCCGGTCGGCGTGCTCGGCCAGATGCTTCATGGCCATCAGGCCGTAGTCCGCTTTCTTAGTCAGTTTGAGCATAGGGCCGAATGCCGACCTTTATGATCGGATTAAATGCCGACTGTTTCGGTCGCACTTTAATCTTAACCGTAGCAGCTATTTCGCGCAAGCCCGACCAGTCGTCTGTCGAATTTTATGAGCGAACGGTAAGTTTCAGCAGGTAAACGGGTTAGGGGATGGGGACGATACGTGTGCGCCTGAGAGCTCGCTTTCGACCGACCCTAGCCCAGCGATTCACCGCTGGGAGAAGCTTTAATCCCAAGACTGAAAGCCGATGCCCGGCATGTGATGGCGGATTGCGAGCAACCCTGAGGGGTGACTTTAGAGTGGCCAACGACTGGCCAGGCACCCGACTGATTCTGGGGTTATGAGCGCTATCGGGATGTTACGACAACTGACAACTTCCCTCACCAGACCGCGTGCAGTTTAAAACCAACTTACCTTTGCATCTGGGGAAGGCTAGGGCAGCAGAGGGTCAGAATATAGGCCAAGGGGCGAGACAAAAAACGGACGGCGCTGGCATTCTTCGTAGGCGCGAATGTGAGATTCCAGCTGCTGTCTGTGCAAGTCCACGGCACGCTGGTAGAGGACGTTCTCCTCTGAGCATTCATGACCAGCGGGATCCTGCGAGCACGCTGCCTCCATGCTTCTCTTGGTCGCTTCCATATTTCTTTTTGCTGCCATCAGCTCCCCATCTGGATCGGTGCTGCAATTCGCAAGGAAATTCGCAAACAAGACGCAACCGCCGCCGTTCCAGTATTCGCCCGTCCGGCAAAGATTCCCTTGTGGCGAAGCCACACAGGCGCCGTTTTTGCCGTAAGCCTGTCCCGCAGGACAGACGGGACATGGGCCCTTCGCGCAGATTCTGCGCCGCAGATTGGTCTCGGTCTTTGGCTTGGGCTTGCTGAAGGGATGCCGCAGAAACGAGAAAAACGTACGCTTCTCGGGCTGTGATGGAACGCGGGCGATGCCCCGCTCACGAATTGCGGGCGCGGCATTCGAACCCAACGTTTGATGATTGGAGTGGTATGCCCTCGACCCTGGGCTTGCACTGTGCGTGGCCGAACTTCCGCACGAACTGCCCCCGCCCGAGTAGCTGCTGTGGAAACCGCCAGAACTTGAGGAACTGCCCGACGAGCCAGCTCCGCTGGAAGAATGTTGCGCAACAACAACGGATGAGAATAGCAGGATTACTGCCACCGCCAGGCCGGAGAGCCGCATAAAAGCACCTCCTCCCAACCCGAGGGGAACAGGCGTTAGCCGCCCTATGGGTTGGACGCTTCGCCTAACCATAGGATACTCCGCAATCGTGTCAAGAAGCGTAACGATCGGGTGTCATACCACATTAGAAATGTCCCCGTCTTGTCCACAATAGAAATGTCCCCTGGTTTTGGTTTCATGCAGCCCCGGAAAAGAGGGCGCGTGCCTTGGCGGAAAAGCCTTTTCTCCAAGGATGATTCGAAGCGGGAGGAAGGCTGCGCCGTAGGATCGGGGATGGGGGCGCGGGGGAAGGGGCAGCGCCCCTTCCCTCGCCCAGCGCTTTAGAAGCCGCCTTCAGTTCGCGGAACCGCAGACGCTGATCGCGATAGTGAATCGCGACTTCTCCGGCTTCGTTCTCCCGCACCAGCACGCGACTCTTGGCCGGAGCCCAGTGCTGGCTTTGCCGTTCCAGTTGCAGCAGTCGGTTGTTGTAGCGCACCACCCAGTCCTCACTCACCACTCGTTCCTCCTCCAGCCAGAAGACTTCATCCAGTTGTCGCGCCGTGGGCCGTCGCCGGTGATAGTCGGCTTCCTCCGCCGCCGGGCGCGCGTAACGCCGGTTGTGCTCGGCGAGATAGTGCTCGTCCAGATAGGCATTGGCTTGCTCGTAGTTCCCGATCCCGGCCAGCCGCAGTTTCTTTACCAGCCGATCCTGGTGCGTGCCATGCGCCCGCTCTACGCGCCCTTTGGCTTGCGGCGAACTGGCCGCGATGATGCGAATGCCCAGCTTCGCGCACATCCGTCCAAACTGCGTCACCGCCGGTTCTCCGCGCAGCCGCTCCTCGGCATTCGGCGGCCGCACGTACACGTTCTTCCAGTCGGTGTACAACGCTCCCGGCACTCCGTAGCGCTCGATCCAGCGTCGCAACACGCCCGCCGCCGCCCACGTCGTTTCCTGCTCGGAGAACCGCCCCAGTCCCTTCGTGGTGGCGTCGTCGACCATGTGCATGAAACAGCCCTGCGGCCCCCGCTTTTCTAGCCACTCATGAAAACTTCCGTCTAACTGCACCAACTCGCCAAAGTGGGCTTTCGCTTCCCGCCGTTGCCGATACGGTTTGCGCCGCCGTTGTCTCCGCCACAGCCCGGCCTCCTTCCTCCATCGCCGCAGCGTCTCGGCGTGCACTTTCAACCCGTCATCGCTGCCCAGGTGCTCCGCCGCCAGCGTCGGCCCGAAATCTTCATAGCGTGCCTTCACCCGTTCCAGCACCGCCGCTCGAAACTTCGCCGCATAGGCCCGGTTCGATCCCCGCCCGCAGTTGCCATGTTGCAGGGCCTTCGCTCCTCCGCCCCGATACCGTGCCCAGATCCGTTTGCTCTGCCGATAACTCACCCCCAGCAACTCCGCCGCTTCGCACAACCGCAAACTCCGCGCCTTCACCCGCCCCATCACTTCCACCCGGATCAGCTCTTTCCTGCTCAATTCCGTTCTCCCCAATCTGAGTCCCTCCTCGCAACAGGAACTCTAAAAGGGGACACTTCTATTGTGGTTTCAAGGGGACATTTTTAATGTGGTTCAACAGAAGCGTAACGATCGGGTAAAGAAGTTTTACGCAAGATCTCTAGGAAAATGACAGAATCCCCGCAGCGGTGGCATAGGTGTTGAAACCGGCGATTTCGCTCACGAACAGCATCGCCGAGTCCGGTTCGTCCTAGCCTTGCACCCGCCGCTTCGACCCCTCCAGCACCAGCCCGCAGAGATCGTCGACGAACCCTTCATCGAGCTTGTCGTGCCGGATCAGAAAACGCATGTAGATCGGGCCGTAGAGCGAGTCGAGGATGAGGTCGAGGTCGCTGCCGGCGGGCAACTCCCCGCGGTCAATGCCGCGTTGCAGAGTTTGATAGGCCTGTCGGCGTTTCGGCCACAAGAATCTCTCCCGAAAAGCTTCGAGCAACTCCGGGTCGGATTGACCACCGGCGAGCAACGCCGCGACGACCTTGCCGCGCTCGGACCGAAAAATGCGAATCACCCTTCGCATCTGCAGGCTCATGTCGCGTTGCACCGAGCCGGTATTCGGAAACTGGAGTTCCTCTTCGGCGCTGGCGAAGAAAGCGTCGGCAACCAGGGCGGCCTTGGTCGGCCACCAACGATAGACAGTTGTCTTGCCAACATTGGCGTCGGCGGCGATGGCCTCAATGCTCAGTTCCGCGAATCCACCGTGCTGTTTGAGCAGCTTCAGGGTGCTGCGTAGAATGGATCGACGCGATTCTTCACTGCGGGGCCGCCCGGGCGGGCGCTTCCCGTCAGTCCCGTTGCTTCCGTTCCGCGCGCCGGCGTTTCGAGGCGCGGCCCGCAAGTTAGGGTTTTGAGCCATGACTGAAGTCTAATATAATATAAATCCGAAACGTACTGTTTCGAATCTTATACCCTGAGTTCGCAGACCGGTACGGGGTCGCGGCTGGAGCGGTACAGTTAGCTTTGGGTTTTAGCGTTACCGGTCTCCGCTAGTCTTGTTTTCGCCAGTCTTATGTGGATCGTCGCATTAGCGCTTCGCCGTCCTTATACGTTTGTGGTGATGGCTCTGCTCATCATCATTCTTACGCCCATCACCATCCTGCGCACCCCGGTTGACATTTTCCCCGACATCAACATTCCCGTGGTTAGCGTGGTGTGGAGCTACACGGGTATGTCGCCGAGTGAGATGGCCGACCGCATCGTGAGTAACTCCGAGCGCATATCCACCATTGTGGTCAACGATATCGAGCACATCGAGTCGCAGTCGCTGAGCGGAGTCGCCGTAATCAAGATCTTCTTCCGCCCCGGTGTCAACATTTCCATGGCGATGACCCAAGTGACGGGGGCGTGCCAGACGGTGCTGCGCGGCCTGCCGCCGGGCACGACTCCGCCGCTGGTCATCACGTACACGGCATCCACGACACCGATTGTGCAACTGGGCTTGAGCAGCAAGACGCTTCCGGAACAGCAGTTGTTCGACCTGGGGACCAATTTTCTGCGGACGCAGTTGACCACCGTTCAGGGCGCAGCCACTCCCTGGCCTTACGGCGGCAAGCCGCGCCAGATCCAGGTGGACCTCGACTCCGCCAAACTGCAGGCCTATGGATTGGCGCCCGCCGATATCGTCAACGCGGTGTCCGCGCAGAACTTGATTTTGCCAGCCGGTACGGCCAAGATCGGGCCGACCGAGTACACGGTGGAGATGAACGGCGATCCGCAAACCATCGCCGAACTGAACGATCTGCCGGTGAAAACTTCGAATTCGTCCACTCTGTACCTGCGCGATGTCGCCCACGTGCGCGACGGATTTGCGCCGCAAACCAACATCGTGCGGCAGGACGGCGTGCGCGGTGTTCTGATGTCGATTTTCAAGTTAGGTGGATCTTCCACCTTGAATGTCGTCGATGGCATAAAGGCGATGGTGCCGCGAGCGGCGCAGGCGCTGCCGCCCGAACTCAGCATCAAGGCGCTTTTCGATCAGTCTCTTTTCGTGCGCGCGTCGATTCAGGGAGTGGTGCGGGAAGGCCTGATCGCCGCCTGTCTTACCGCCGTCATGATCCTGCTCTTCCTCGGCGATTGGCGTCCGACGGTGATTATCGCTGTTTCGATCCCCCTGTCCATCTTCGTTTCCGTGATTCTGCTGAGCGCACTGGGCCAGACCATCAACATCATGACCCTGGGAGGACTGGCCCTCGCGGTGGGCATTCTGGTGGATGATGCGACGGTGACCATCGAAAACATCGAGCGCAACCTGGCCATGGGCAAGGAGATGAGGCAGGCCATCCTCGATGGCGCGCAAGAAATTGCGGTGCCTGCGTTCGTCTCGACGCTGTGCATCTGCATTGTGTTCGTGCCGATGTTCTTCTTGGCCGGAGTCGCGAAGTTTCTTTTCGTTCCCATGGCGGAAGCGGTGTGCTTTGCCATGCTGGCGTCGTACCTGCTGTCGCGAACTCTGGTCCCGACCATGGTGCTGTATATAATGCGCGGGCACGAGCACCGCGCCGCCGAACCGAAAAGTTTTCTGGGAAAATTCCAGCGAAGCTTCGAGCGCGGGTTTGAACGCTTCCGCGACAGCTACCGGCAACTGCTGGAATCCACGCTCGAACACCGAAAACTAATCGCCACCGGTTTTGTGCTTTTTTGCTTCTTGTCGCTGGGGTTGGCGTTTTTTCTGGGACAAGACTTCTTCCCGCAAGTGGATGCCGGCTTGATTCGTCTGCACTTTCGCGCCCGGCCCGGCCTGCGCGTCGAAGAGACCGCCCGCCTCTGCGACGAAGTGGAGCAAGTGCTGCGCAGCGAGATCCCGAAGGAAGAACTACAGACGATGCTGGACAACATCGGCGTCCCCTACTCGGGCATCAATCTCTCCTACTCCACTTCGGGAGTGATTGGCACGAGCGATGCCGAGGTTCTGATTGCGCTGAATCCGGAACACCATCACCCGACGGCGCAGTATGTGCGCAGGTTGCGCCGCGAACTCCCAGCGCGCTTTCCGGGCGTGGAGTTCTTCTTCCAGCCCGCCGACATCGTGTCGCAAATTCTTAATTTTGGATTACCCGCGCCGGTCGACGTCCAGGTCATGGGCACCAATATGCGCGCGAACTACGACATCGCGCAGAAGATTGCAAATCGGCTGCGCCAGATTCCCGGGGCCGCCGACGTGCATGTGCAACAGATGATGAGTCTGCCCACTCTCTACCTGGATATGGACCGCACCCGCATCAACCAAGTCGGACTGAATGCCCAGGAAGTCGCCCAGAGCGTGCTGGTCAGCTTGAGTGGAAGCTTCCAGACGGCTCCCAATTTTTGGCTGAATCCAAAGAACGGCGTGACGTATAACATTGCCGTTCAGACGCCGCAGTATCGCATGACGTCGTTGCAGGATTTGATGAACACCCCGGTGAACGGCGCCGGCGCCCAGGCCCCGCAGGTGCTCGGCAATCTGGCTCAACTCACGCCGGTGGCGCGTCCTGCCGTGGTCAGCCATTACGCCGTGCAGCCGGTAATCGATGTGTACGCGAGCACGCAGGGGCGCGATCTGGGCGGAGTGGCATCGGACATCATGGAGGCGCTCAAGCCCTTTCAGAACCATCTGCCGCGTGGAACGGAGATTGCGGTTCGCGGGCAGATCGAGACCATGCACTCCTCGTTCTTTGGGCTGGGTTTTGGCCTTCTGGGAGCCATCGTGCTCGTCTATTTGCTGATCGTGGTCAACTTTCAGTCGTGGCTCGATCCCTTTATCATCATTACCGCGCTGCCGGGAGCGCTGGCGGGAATCTGCTGGTTCCTGCTGATTACGCGCACCACGCTCAATGTTCCATCGCTGACGGGCGCGGTCATGTGCATGGGGGTGGCGACCGCGAATTCAATTCTGCTGGTCTCGTTCGCCCGCGACCGCATGGATGCCGGCGTGCCCGCGCTACAGGCGGCGATCGAAGCGGGCTACACGCGCATTCGGCCTGTGCTCATGACGGCCCTCGCCATGATTATCGGCATGCTGCCGATGGCGGTGGGTTTAGGAGAGGGCGGCGAGCAGAACGCACCGCTGGGCCGCGCCGTGATTGGCGGCCTGCTCTTCGCAACCGTCGCCACCTTATTTTTCGTGCCGAGTGTATTTACGATGATTCATGGCCGCCGCGAGGCGCGGCTGCAGTCAGAGCGAGAATAGAGAATTTGTTGGAGATCGCCATCATGCCAATACAACCGCCTGTAACAATGCAGCAGAACGAGACGCAGACCGGTCGGCCTTTTGATCAGCCTTCTGATCGAGGTCCCGCTCCAGCCAGCCGGGCAAAGCTTCTGGTCGGCGCCGCGCTCCTCGTCCTGATTACCGCCGGCGCGGTTACGTTTCTGAATCGGAAGAGCGAAGCGGATGCGCTGGCGAAAGAAACCGAAGCCGTTGCGGTTCCAACCGTGGCGATCGTGCAGCCCGCATCCGAGTCTGGAAACGACGAACTGGTATTGCCCGGAAATCTGCAGGCCTTTATAGAGTCTCCAATTTTTGCCCGAACCAACGGTTATCTCTTGCGCTGGTATAAGGACATAGGGAGCAAGGTTGAGAAAGGGGAACTGCTGGCGGCGATTGACACTCCGGAAATCGATCAGGAGCTCTCCCAAGCCCGAGCCGGGCGCGAGCAGGTCAAGTCAGCGCTCGAGTTGGCGAAGATCTCCGCTGATCGTTGGGCCAATCTGCGCAAGTCCGACTCCGTGTCGCAGCAGGAAGCCGATCAGCAAGCCAGCGGATACCAGCAGGCACTCGCCAACCTGGCGGCGGCGGATGCGAATGTTCGCCGCCTTGAACAACTCGAGTCTTTCAAAAACGTGTACGCTCCTTTTTCCGGCGTGCTGACGCGGCGCAATGTCGACCCGGGCGCGCTCATCAACTCCGGGGCGGGGGCGACTGGCAAAGAGCTGTTCGATATCGCGCGCGTCGATCCGCTTCGGGTTTACGTCAGTGTTCCGCAGGCGTATGCGCCGTCCATGAAAGTTGGGGTTAAGGCCACGGTTACGCTGCAGGAATTTCCCGGCCAGAAATTTCTGGGAATAGTGGCTCGCACCGCCGATGCCATCGATCCCGCAACCCGCACCCTGAATACGGAAGTAGACGTTCCCAACAAAGATGGCAAGCTGCTTCCTGGTTCTTTCGGTCAGGTGCATTTTGCGACGGGGACTTCCGTTCCGCGGATTACGATTCCTGTAAATGCCATGCTGTTCCGCGCCGAGGGCCCGCAGGCGGCGGTCGTCGATGAGGACGGCAAAGTGCATTTGCGCCCGATCAGCATTGGGCGCGACTTCGGCACGACGATCGAAATTCTTGGCGGGCTCGACGCAAGCGATCGGATCATCGTCAACCCGTCCGACTCACTCGAGGAAGGGCAGCAAGTGCACGT
>CAVYEP010000016.1:0-322957 GCA_963767605.1 uncultured Acidobacteriaceae bacterium
TCGGTACCTGTACTGGGCGGGGAGCGCGGGTTATACGCGCTTTTGTTGGCATTCTTGCGAGAAAAGCGCGGTGTGATGAAGATCACAATCGGCGGGCCATGATCTTCGGTGCGGGGGATCGTCGTTGGTCGTCGGTCGTTAGTCGTTGGCGGGCGCGTGCATCTGCTTTTGGAGAATACGACGAATCGCGAACGACCAACGACTAACGACCAACGACCGGCTGCGCCCTACAATGGTGACTCTGGCATTCCCAACTGCGCACCATGAGCGAAAGCCAACACGACGCGATCCGCGCTTACTACAACACATTGTTTTCCGCTTGGGGCCGCCAGCACTGGTGGCCGGCGCAATCGCGCTTTGAGGTGATCGTTGGGGCATATTTAACGCAGAACACTTCCTGGACGAACGTGGAGAAGGCGCTCGGCAACCTGCGGAAGGCGGGGCGGCTGACGATCGGCGGAGTCCGGCGTACTCCTCAAAGTCAGCTTGAACAATGGATCCGGCCGGCGGGGTACTTCCGGCAAAAAGCGCAGCGGCTGAAAACGTTTGTCCGCTTTCTCGATACGCGTTACGGCGGGTCGTTGGCGCGGATGTTCGCGCGGCCGACGGCGGAACTCCGCGACGAACTGCTCGCTCTTAATGGGGTGGGACCGGAGACTGCGGACTCGATCCTGCTGTATGGCGGGAATCATCCGGTGTTTGTGGTCGACGCTTACACTCGGCGGATTTTGGAACGGCATGAGATTGTTTCGAGTGCAGCGGGGTATGAAGATACTCGACTGTTGTTCGAGCAGGCGCTGGGCGAGGTGCCCGCAGCGGAGGGCCTTTCACCGCCGAGACGCCGAGGGCACCGAGAAAATTCGAGGTTGAGTTCGAACTATTGCTCAGGAAATCAAGAAGTGGCCCTCGGCGCTCTCGGCGTCTCGGCGGTGAACAAGTATGCGCAGGGGCCGCGTGGGTCCGCGCATCCGCCTTCGGCCGTGAGTGAGGGCGCGCGCGCTCCCCTGGTGCAGCGATTCAACGAAATGCACGGGTTGATCGTCGGAGTCGGCAAGACCTTCTGCCTAAAGTCACAACCGCGCTGTGAGCAGTGTCCTTTGCAAGAATTCCTTCCTCGGGCAAAGTGAGTCATTGAGTGTGACAACACGGGAGTGAGCTTATGAAACGAGCGCTTGTCTTTGTTTTGGCGGTCGCAGTCTCTTGCCTGGAATTGGGCGCCGCGGCCCCCGAGCCGTCGCTCCGGGAGGCGGCACAGGGGGCTGGAATGCTGATCGGCGCGGCGGTGAGGCCGGCGCAACTCTCCGAGTCGGCCTACGCGTCCACGCTGGCCCGCGAATTCAACATGCTGGAGCCGGAAGACGCGCTCAAGTGGGAAGTAGTGCATCCGGGGCCGCAGTCTTTTGATTTTTCGCAAGCGGACCAGGTTGTGGATTTCGCGACCCGCCACGGAATGAAGGTTCGCGGGCACACGCTGGTCTGGCACCGGCAGATTCCAAGATGGTTGGCGGAAGGAACCTATACTTCCGGCGAGCTGGCTGAGATTCTCGAGAAACACATCAAGACGGTTGTGGGACATTACCGGGGCAAGGTGTTCGCGTGGGACGTGATCAATGAGGCCTTCGACGAAGTGCATCTGGGACAACTACGCAGCACGATCTGGCGTGACCAACCCGGAATTGGCCTCGCGGCAAATGGCTACGCCTATATGGAGCGTTGTTTTCGCTGGGCACACGAGGCGGATCCGCAAGCACTGCTCTTTTACAACGAGGGCGAAACGGAGGTCGTGAATCCCAAGTCGGACGCGATCTATGCCATGGTTCGCGATTTTCGACAGCGCGGTGTCCCGATCGACGGCGTGGGCTTGCAGATGCACATCTCGAATCTGCACGCCGATGTCGCGTCTATTTCCGCCAACATCAAGCGCTTAACCGATCTGGGCGTGCAGGTCCACATTACCGAAATGGACGTCTCGCTTGCCGTCGATGCCAAGGGCAACGCCAGTCCGGATGACCTGCAGCGGCAAGCGGACATCTACCGGCAAATTACGGCGGCGTGCCTCGCCTATCGCGGATGCACGGCTATCCAGACCTGGGGATTTACCGACAAGTATTCCTGGATTGGATCGCACTCGAAGCACACGCAAGGCGCGGCGCTGCTGTTTGATCGGGAGTATCGAGTCAAGCCGGCGTATGCGGCGCTGCGGGATGCGCTGGAGTCGGGGAAGCAGTCGTTAGTCGATGGTCGTTAGTCGTTGGCGGGCGAGTGCCCCCCGCTTTCCGCAAACTGCGACGAGCCGCGAACGACTAACGACCAACGACGCCCTATAATGTGACCAATCCTTGGCCACACCGAATCCAGTTCGCGACGAAACCAAGACCTCGGGCCGCCGGAAGGCTGTGATTGGGCTCGGGATTGGCGCTTTTTTGCTGCTCGCTATCCTAGTCGCGCAGGCCTCGTTCAATTTGAAGTTCATCAGTCCCGACAGCAACGAACAGCTTCTGTTTTTTGCCGGACTCAGCGGCCTGATCTTCCTTGCCTTCGTGGCGCTGACCATCGTTCTCGCGCGTAATCTGCTGAAGCTCTACGCCGAACGGCGGCAAGGGGTGGCGGGTTCAAAGTTCCGCACGCGGCTGGTGGTAGTCAGCCTGCTGCTGTCGTTTTTGCCGGTGATAGCGATGTTCTGGTTCTCGTATGGGCTGATGAATCGCTCGATCGACAAGTGGTTCTCGCAGCCGGTCGAGGAAGTGCGCGCGGATACGGCGGCGATGTCAGCCCTGCTCTATGACTATGCGGGCGAGAATGCAGCCTCGGAAGCACAGGCCATCGCACAGACGGAGGAATTCCAAAAAGCTTTTGCCAGCGGGAATTTCAATGAAGCCAGGGGAGAACTTCAGGAACATCTTCCGACGCTGCAAGGCGGATTCGTTCTGGCCATGGCCCGTGGCAACGTGGCCGCTAGCCTAAACCCTCCGGCACATTGGGCCGACATGAAGGATCGTTTCCCGGTGCAGGCGGCCCTGCGCGGGGAGCATCCGCATTTCCAGTGGGGCCAGACGGACTATCTTGTGGCGGCGGCCCTGCTTCGAGGTGGGGCGGTGCTTGTCGCCATGCCTCTGCCGCCAAAATTTGCCCAAACGGCCAAGCAGATTCAGGACAGCCAGAAGCGTTATATCGAACTCGCGGCAAAAAGGAAGCTGTTTCGGCGGACCTATATCGGATTCCTGCTGCTGCTGACGGTGGTGGTGCTGTTCGCTTCGACCTGGCTGGCGTTGCTGCTATCGAAGTTGGTCAATCGTCCGGTGGCGGCGCTGGCGGCGGGGACGGAAGCCATCTCCAAAGGGCAACTGGATTACCGCGTCGATATTCGCGCCACCGACGAACTGGCCGAGCTGGTGCAGTCTTTCAACAGCATGGCGGAACAGCTGGAGTCGAGCCGGCGGCAGATCGAGGCCTCCAGCCGCGATGTGGGCGCCGCGAACGAAGCGCTCGAACGACGACGCCGGTATATCGAAACCGTTCTCGAAAGTATTCCGACGGGAGTGATTTCGATCGACGCGGCGCGCCGTGTGACGTTGGCGAACGCCGCCTTCTCCCGCATGTTTTACGTGGAGCAGAGCGAGTATGTGAGTCCGGCGGCGCTGGTGAACCTGCCGCTGCGGGAGGTGATGCCCGCCGAGGTACTGGCCGACCTGGAACCGCTGCTGCGCCGCGCGGATCGTATGGGCATCACGGCCGCCAACATGGAACTCGACCTGCCGCGGGCGCTGTTGAATGTCGCCGTAACGGTGTCGACGCTGAGCCACGCCGCCGAGGGGCTGGGATACGTGCTGGTGTTCGAAGACCTGTCGGACCTGTTGCGGGCGCAGAAACAGGCCGCCTGGCGCGAAGTGGCGCGGCGCGTGGCGCACGAGATCAAGAACCCGCTGACTCCGATCGCGCTTTCCGCCGAGCGCATTCATCGCCATTTGACGCGCGGCACGGCTCCCGATGCCGCTTCACTCGAAGTGATCCGCACTTGCTCGGAAACCATCGGGAACGCCGTCGAAAGCGTGCGCATGCTGGTGGATGAATTTTCGGCGCTGGCGCGTTTCCCTGCCTCGCGCCCGCAACCCGCCAGCTTGAATCAGTCTGGTGGAGGGCGCGCTCGTCCTGTTCAATGGGCGGCTGGAGGGCATTCGCGTGCGCACGGAACTGGCGCACGATCTGCCGTCCGTAATGGCCGATCCGGAAGCGATCAAGCGCGCGATCGCAAATCTGGTGGACAACGCCGCCGAGGCCATGCAGGATGCGATGCTGAAGGAGATCACGATTTCCACTTCGCTGGTGGCCAGCCGCGACGCCGTCGAACTGGCCGTCTCCGACACGGGGCAGGGAGTTTCGCGCGACGTGAAGGAACGGCTGTTCCTGCCGTATTTTTCGACCAAGCAGCGCGGCACGGGGCTGGGTCTGGCGATCGTGAGCCGAATTGTGGAAGACCATCATGGTTCGATCCGGGTGGAAGAAAACAAACCGTTCGGCAGCCGCTTCGTTGTCGAGTTGCCCATCGCCGCGGAAACGGTCAGCGCTCCGGCGGCAAGCTAGAGGAGAGAGTCGTTAGTCGTTGGTCGTTAGTCGTTCGCGGTTTTTCGCATTCCGCGGAAAGCGATGCACATGCCTGCCAACGACTAACGACCGACGACTAACGACTGATTAAATATGGCACACATTCTCATCGTCGATGACGAAGCGGGTATCCGCGAATCCTTGCGGGGCATCCTCGAGGACGAGGGATACAAGATCAGCGTCAGCCCGAGCGGGGAAGACTGCCTCGAAGTACTGCGCAAAAGCAGCTTCGACTTGATCCTGCTGGATGTGTGGCTGACCGGGATCGACGGCTTGGAAGTGCTAGAGAGGATCCGCGAGATGGAGGATCCGCCGGAGGTCATCATGATCTCGGGCCACGGGACCATCGAGACGGCGGTGCGCGCGACGAAGCTCGGCGCTTACGATTTTGCAGAGAAGCCGCTGTCGCTCGAAAAGACGCTCATCCTGGTCAAGAATGCGATCGATGCGCGGCGGCTGCGACATGAAAATCTCGACCTGCGGAAGCAACTGCAGTCGAAGAGCGTGATCGTCGGAGACAGCGTTCCCATGAAGGCGCTGCGCCAGCAGATCGCGCTGATGGCGCCCACCAACGGCCGGGTGCTGATCTACGGCGAATCGGGCACCGGCAAAGAACTGGTCGCGCACGCCATCCACATGCAGAGCCTGCGCAAGGATGAAATGTTTGTCGAGATGAACTGTGCCGCGATTCCCGAAGACCTGATCGACAGCGAACTGTTCGGACATCGTAAGTCGTCGTTTCCTGGAGCCACGGCGGACAAGGAAGGAAAGTTTCAGAAGGCGGACAAGGGAACTTTATTTCTGGACGAAGTCGGCGACATGAGTCTGAAGACTCAGTCAAAAGTTTTGCGTACCCTGGAGCAGCAGCGGTTCAACCCGGTGGGAAGCGACGATCCGGTCACGGTGGACGTACGCGTGATTGCCTCTACAAATAAGGATCTGGAGGAAGAAATCGCCAAGGGGAATTTTCGCGAAGATCTCTTTTACCGTCTGAATGTGATTCCGTTTGTGGTGCCGCCGCTGCGCGAACGCAAAGAGGACATCCCGCTGTTTGCGCGGCATTTTCTAAAGGAATTTGCCTCGGCCTACGGCCGCCGTCCACGAGAAATCACCGACGATGCCATTGACGCGCTGATGCGCTACGCCTGGCCGGGGAACATCCGCGAACTGCGCAATGTGATCGAGCGCATCGTGATCATGAATCCCACCACCTCGCGATTTGAGCGCAAGCATCTTCCGCCGCTGGTGCACCGCGACGGTGGCAGGCGCGTGGCGGGCACCGAAGGCTCGACGCTGCACCAGGCGCGGGCAGCCTATGAGCGCGACTACATCCTCAAGAAACTCGACGAAAATCATGGCAACGTCAGCCGCACCGCTGAGGTGCTTGGGTCTGGAGCGCAGCCATCTGTATCGCAAGATGAAGAGTTTGGGGATTGCGGCGAAGGAGTAGAGCAGCCTTCAGCTATCAGCTATCAGCTATCAGCTCGTATCAGCTATCAGCTAAATACAAAACTTTGCTGCGCGCAGTGTCAACACGATTGCGGAAGATAGAATTCGAAGGTTTTCCTGACGGCTGAGGGCTGACAGCTGAGAGCTATTTTTTCATCATGTGAATTTCAGTCCCGTTCTTGTGGAACTGGACATCGTCCATCAACTGATTGATCAGGTAGATGCCCCGGCCGTGATTGGAATAGAGGTTCTCGCCGTGGCAGGGATCGGCAATCTTGGCGGGATCGAAACCGGGGCCGGGATCGCGCACCACGATCAGCATGCCGCGCTCCTCGTCGCAAGCCACGTCGCATTCGATCACTTTGGAGGGATCGCTTTTCGCTCCGTGCACGACGGCATTGGCCAGGGCTTCGGTCAAGGCGAGTTCGATGTCGTCTTCGCGTCCGAGAGCACATTTCATTTCCCGCACCACGTTCATCACGCTGCGGACTACCGGGTCGACGGCATCGCGGTCGCGCGGAAAGCGTCACGCTGAGCTTGAGATCAAGCTTCCCCGCGTCGAAGTTACACGACTGCGGCGGCTGCTCAGAGGATGGGGAAGAATCTTCCATAATCGGCTGTGGTCCTGGCTCCAGCCTATCCTCTGACTAAGATGCAGGAAGGCGCTCGAGATTCTAGGGACTTACGGGCTCAGATGCAAACTTTATTTTGGTCGCGGGCAACCTTGGCGAGTTACGACCGCGTGTTACCAAGTGGTCAACCGTCGGCCTGCAAGAAACCCCTGTAGAGGCGGGGCTCGCCCCGTCTCAGACTCGCGGCAGGAGACGCGGCAAGCCGCGTCTCTACAGGGGGAATTGCTTCACGACTCCTCGGTCGGCGGGCCTCCGATCTGCTGTAGTTGACGCCGCCAATCGAGTTCTTCCACAAAGCTTCGCGAGTCGCGCCATCCGGCCTTGATCTTGACAAAGAGTTCGAGAAAAACTTTGGTGCCTACCATCTTCTCGATGTCGAGGCGGGCGGAGGTTCCGATCTTCTTGAGCATCTGGCCGCCCTTGCCGAGCAGGATGGCCTTTTGCCCGTCGCGTTCGCAATAAATCACCGCGGCAATCCGAGTCAGGCGCGGACTCTCTTCGAACTGCTCGATCAGGACCGAAACCGCGTGCGGGACCTCTTCGTGCGTCTGCATGAGAACATGCTCGCGGATCAACTCCGCCGCCATGAAGCGCACCGGCTGATCGGTGATCTGATCTTCGGGGAAATAGCGCGGGCCGTTGGGCAGAGCTTTCAGCACGCAGGCGAGCAACTCATCGAGGCCTTTCTTTTTGAGAGCGGAAATGGGGACGATCTCCTTGAACTCGTGCAGCGTTTGGAACTCCGCGATCAGCGGGAGCAACTTGGTCTTGTCGGCGAGGAGATCGATTTTGTTGAGCAGCAGGAAGACTGGAGTGCCGGCCTTTTTCGCGAGGTCGAGGACGAAGGCGTCGTCGCGGTCCCACTTCTTCTTGGCGTCGACAATCATCAAAATAAGTTCGCAGCCTTCGAGCGCCTCGCGCACCTCGGACGTCATCTTGCGGCCGAGCGAGGAGCCGGAACGGTGAACTCCGGGCGTGTCGATCAGCACGATTTGGCCAGCCTCGCGTCCCTTCTGCTTGGGGACGTTGATGATGCCGAGAATGCGGTTGCGCGTAGTCTGGGGCTTGGGAGAAATGATGGCCAGCTTCTCGCCGACCAACGCATTCAGCAGCGTGCTCTTGCCTGCGTTGGGGCGACCGAGAATGCAGACGAATCCGGAGTGGAAGGACATGGGGATAGGCTACTAGGTTCTGGCTACTGGCTGCCAGCGAGAACCGCGATGCGTCCACCCGCAGCTCAGGGTTATCATCGAAGCACATGGATGCGAATGCCGAGTTTCAGGCTTTTCCACGACCTGTCCGTCGTATAGACGGGAGCTTTCAGAGTCAGTCCCAGCGCCAGGCAGGCCCGGTCTCCTAGCGACAAACCGAGGGCGCGCGTCACGGCGACGAGACCGCCAGCGATTCTCGCGTGCTCCGCGCTGAATGGCACGGGCTCCTGGATTGCGCTGAGAGCGTCCTCCCACGCTTCCTCGGGATCGCCGCCGCGACTCACCAGCTTGGTGTGGACTTCCGCCAGATTAACCGTGCTGCCGGCGGCATTGCTCAACATCTCAGGTGTCAGTTTCTCCGAACCCGGCTCATGATTGAGCGTCGCGAGCATTGCGGACGCGTCCAATACGATCCTACTCACGCTTTGCCGCCTCGCGGCGTTCCGCGATGAGTTCGTCCGCCAGAGATACGCCCGGCTTCACGTATTGCCGAATGCGCCGCTGTGCGCGCTCCAGACGACGTTTCATTGTTGTGATCCGCAGTTCGTCGTCTTCCATGCGCAAAATCACCTCGTCTCCGGCCTTGATCCCCAGCGCTTTCCGATAGGAAGCGGGGATGACGACGCGTCCGTTTTCGTTAACCCGCATCCGAATTTCGGTATTCATGTGTCACACTTCAACGTATATGACATATTGTTACAGGGATGTCACCTGAAGTACAAGATGACACATGGACTTACGCTTCTTGCCGTTTACCCCCCCCCCCGATTCGTGCTAAGTCATTGATGTTAAATGACTTACTTGTAAAGTATTCCGGAATAAGGACTTAACTTTTCAAAGAGCGCTGAAAATGGGTTTGGGGCAGCTTCGAGGGCCGTCTCGAGGGACGGGCACACCTCTCACTGCCCCAATCAGATCTTCGTTGTCGCGCGGGCCGGGTTGGAAGTCTGTAACGGATGGCCCGGACGTTTGTGATGAAAAAACATAAGTCGGACGCAGAAGTTGAAAACATCCGCAGCATCCGACGTCTCGAAACCGCGAGATGCGGGGTTCCGGGCCAGGGGAAACTGCTATGATTTGACCGTCGGCGATGAAGAACAATCCTCTACCTCGATTAGATGAACGGCCTGAGATCCGGGAGATGCTGCTGCCGCATTGTCGACTCGGGCGCGGCGATCTCTGGACCGACCCGCTTTCCGGCCACAAAGTAGGTTGTCTCGACGCAACGAATTCCGACGACGTAGCAAAGCTCATGGACGGCCATCGGGCGGTACTGGCAATCCACGACCCGCCCTACAACCTCGTCGCTTTTAAAGAAAGAACCATAGGCGAATTCATGGCGTGGTGTAAGCGATGGGTGCGGAACACGCTGGACTGGCTGGATCCGAACGCTTCGCTCTACGTCTGGCTTGGAGCGGACCAAACGGATGGGTTCCAACCGTTGCCCGACTTCATGATCATGATGCGCTCGCTTCCCGTGACTACGCGCAGCTTTATCACCATGCGGAACCAACGTGGCTACGGCACACAGAAAAACTGGATGGCCGTCCGCCAGGAGTTGCTGTACTACACGATGGGCAGCCCAGTCTTCAATGTGGAATCCGAATACACCGACATTCCAAAAATTCTTAGGGGCTATTACAAAAAGGTCAATGGCGCGATCACTGAAAACATGGAGCGCGGCAGATCCGAGAACATTCGTGCGGGCAACGTGTGGGTGGATATTCAACAAGTTTTCTACCGGATGGAGGAAAACGTTAGCGGTTGTTACGCACAAAAACCTTTGAAGTGCATTGACCGAATCGTCAGAGCATCGTCAAACCTCGGCCAGTTAGTTGTCGATTTCTTTGCCCACTCGGGAACTACGCTCTTGTCTTCCGAGGTTTCTGAGCGCCGGTGCTTCACAATGGACACGGACCCAGTTTTCTGCGAGATCACGATCCGGCGGCTTGAACATTACCGTAAGACTGGTCAGTTAGGTTGGCAGAACGGCCACGCTTTCGAGGACGATATCCAAGTAGAGTTTGAGCGGGCCCCAGGAGGGCCGGTCAGCGTGGAACCGTTGGCGGCATCCCCTGTCACTCAAACCCGTCTTTTTTGATCATGGAAAAACTCAAACACGAGCTGGATCGGCTGATTGCGACGCTACCTGACGAAGCCGATTTCCGCCGGAAATTGGAAGACCTCTTCTCCGTTTACCCATTCAACGAGTACGAATACATCATCTCAGCGTTGTTGGGCGCGGGTAAGTTGACATTTGACGATTACGTCGAACTGCGAGACGACTACATTTCACGGAACCGGTTTCTCTACATCTTTGAGATTAGTGCGCCGCGTGGTTTCGGCGAGGCTTGGGCACAAGGTCATCTTTCGGAACTGGTCCCCGATATGGCGAAACCCTCCAAGAAGATGGATAAAAGTTATAGCGGCGAGTACGATTTTTTCCTGGAAGAGACAATCAAGATCGAAGTCAAGGCGTCCCGCGCCGTGGATTTCGATACCACTGAGCCTCTTTACGTCAAAGCGCTGGCCACTGATTCACCCAAGGATTTCGACATGAATTTTCAACAGGTGAAGCCTGCTTGTTGCGACGTTTTCATCTGGCTGGGTGTCTGGCGAGATAAAATCCGGTATTGGGTGTTGGCGTCAAAGGAAGTTTCCAGCAACAAGTATTACTCGGGCGGCCAACACCGTGGGAACGTTGGCGAGGGCCAGTTACACCTCAGGCGAGACAACCTTAAGGAATTTGCAAAGTACGAAGTACGTTCTACGGATCTACTACAGGCCATACGTAAAGCCTACAAACGGCAATACTCTTGACGACGCGTTGGCGGTGTTGTCGCGGCACCCAACCAATAGCTAGCGGCAGTACTTGCTTCTTTTCAAATCAACTTCATCTGCTTCGGCTCGACCGTGGTGATGCGCACGCGCTCGACGCGGCGATCGGTGGAGTCGAGGACTTCGAACCGCAGACCTTCGTCTTCGACGATTTCGCCTTTCTTGGGAATGCGTCCGGCGAGTTCGCTGACCAGGCCGGCTATGGTGGAGGACTCACGGCCCTCGGGCCTCATGCCAAAGAGTTCGTCGAGGTGGTCGACATCCATGTTGCCGGGGACGATGTAGGAGTGGTCGTTTTCCCGGACGACCTGCGCTTTCTCGCGCTCGTCGCCGATTTCGCCTACGATTTCTTCGACCAGGTCTTCGATGGTTACCAGGCCGGCTACGCCTCCGTATTCATCCACCACGATTGCCATGCGGACGTTACTGCGCTGCATCTCGCGCAGCAGATCACTTACTAACTTGCTTTCCGGGACGAAGTGCACATCCTTGCGCATCAGGGACGCGACCGTGCGCGTGTGCGCCTCGGAGTCGGGCACTTGCAGCACGTCCTGAGTGTGGAGAATGCCTTTGATGTGGTGAATCGAACCTTCGTAGACGGGGATGCGCGAGAAATGCTTGCCCCGGAGCAACTCGACCACCTGCTCGACGGTGCAGTCGGAGGGGACGGCCACCATCTCCGGCCTGGGCTTCATGGCTTCGCGAACGGTCTTGCCGCTGAACTCGACCGCCGACTGAATCAGGTCGCGGTCGCCTTCCTGAATGATGCCTTCTTCCTGTCCCGCTTCAATCAAGGCGTCGACGGCTTCGGAGGAAGTCTCGGGCGGCGCGTCGGCGTGCTCGCGGGTGAGGGCGGCGACGGACTGGCAGAATCCGAGCACCAGGGTCACGGGCAGGACGAGGTAGATGAGCGCGCGCAAGAGCAGCGTCCAGTGCTGGAGCCAGCGTCCCTGGGTTCGCGAAAAAAAGACGAAGGGCAGCAGGCGATTACAAATGATGATGATCAGGATCAGGCTGAGCGTGGCTTCGAGGACTTCGTCGATGCTCCAGGCGCGGTCGCGAAAGACGGTGAAGCCGACGATCATGGCAATGGCGGCCGTGACCAGTTGCGTGAGAATGGCCATGGAGAGCGAGGCGCGGGTGCGCGTCACTCCCAGGCGCGGCTCGACGATCTGCTCGAAGGCGTCGATGTTGTCCTGGAATTCGCGGGAGAGGAATTTGCCCAGCTCCTGGTAAAGACGGTCGACGTAGGAGACCAGCGTCAAGAGGCCGAACAGGAGCACGAGAGCTATGCCGACGCCGATCATTGTTATTGCGATTGCCAGGCTATGGCTAGCGCTTCCTCCCGGTACGCTCGATGAGTCCGAGCGGAAGGTGAAGTTTCGCGCGCAACTGTTCTTCGCGCCTTGCCATCTGCCCATTGTCGCACTCGTGATCGTAGCCGCGAAGATGCAAGACGCCGTGCAACACGAGAATCTTCACTTCTTCGGCCGGCGAGTGCCGGAGCGCCCACGCATTGTGCGCTGCGATCTCGGCTGAGATGGCGATTTCGCCGGCGAATCGTTTTTGAGCGTTGCGCTCGGCAGGAAACGAAAGAACGTCGGTGGGCTTGTCTTTTCCTCGGAAGCGGCGGTTCAGAGACTTCATCTCGGCGCTCGAAGTTAGGAGCACGTCGACTCGACCTTTCAATCCGGCGGCGCGGCGGGCGCGGGCCACGAAGCGGTTGAGAGCCAACTCGGTCAGGTCGGCGACGCGCTTTTGAAAGATGACCACGTTGTCCACCCCGCGTGTCGTCCCCACCAAGTTGTCATCCTGACCCTGAGCGCAGCCGAAGGGGAAGGACCTGCTGTCTCTTGCATCGACAAGACAGCAGGTGCTTCGCTTCGCTCAGGATGACAATCGCAAATTCCAGCGACAATCCAAATTCTTAATGACAATCCAAAATTCTATCGCGCTTAATTGCGCAGCGGAGGCGGCTCTTCGGAAGCCGACGGCGGCGCGACCGGCTTCGGCTCCAGCAGCGACAATTGTTGCTCCGCCAGCCGCGTTTTGTGGTCGTCGTAGGCGCGGATGATTCTCTGCACCAGGTGATGACGCACCACGTCGCTTTCGTCGAAGTGCACGAAGGCGAGGCCGTTTACGCCTTGCAGAATTTCGACCGCTTCGATCAGTCCGCTGCGGCGCGCGGTGGGCAAGTCGATTTGGGTGACGTCGCCGGTGATCACCGCCTTGGAACCAAATCCCAGGCGGGTGACGAACATCTTCATCTGCTCGGAAGTCGTGTTCTGCGCCTCGTCGAGGATGACGAACGAATCGTTCAGAGTGCGTCCGCGCATGAAGGCGATGGGCGCGATCTCGATGATATTTTTTTCGAGATAGCGTTCGACGCGCTCGGGCTCGAGCATGTCGAAGAGCGCGTCATACAAGGGACGCAGATAGGGATCGATCTTCTCCTGCAAGGTGCCGGGGAGAAAGCCGAGACGTTCTCCAGCCTCGACCGCGGGACGCGCCAGGATGATGCGGTTGACCTGCTTGTTCAGCAGGGCGGAGATGGCCATGGCGACGGCGAGGTAGGTTTTGCCGGTGCCGGCGGGGCCTACGCCAAACACCATGTCGTGCTGCTCGATGGCTTCGAGGTAGCGGCGCTGATTGGGGCTTTTGGGCTGAACGGTCCGGCGACCAAAAGACCGCTGGCGTCCGGCTTCGGCTAGTCCGCGGAGAGTCGTGTTCGGATCGCTGACCACCACGCGCAACATGCTGCCGAGGTCGCCGTTCAGGAACTGGTGGCCGGACTTCCGCAGATGCTCGTAGTCGGCAAATAGCTGTTCGGCGCGGGCCACGTCGCGGGGCGCGCCTTCCAGTTCAATGCGGTCGGAGCGCAGATCGATATTGATGTTCAGGCCGTCTTCGAGCACGTGGAGGTTTTCGTCGCGCGTGCCGAACAGGGTCTCGATGTCGGGGGTGAGTTCAATATTTTTTTTCATTCAGGGTTATGCCGCTGCCTCCTGCAGCTTGGGGGCCCTGTTGCGATGGTCGTTTCGTGCCCGATGGATCTGGATCGGGGCGTCCGGTTTTTGCACGCAAGAATTGTGTGTAAGGGTGGAAGGTTCCGGAACGCGCGCCAAGGGGGCGCGGACAGCCATCATTTGAATTAAGCGTAGCGCGGGCGGGCGGGGGAGTCAATGGGATGGGTTTAGTCTAAGAAACAGGCGGAGGCGCCCATCCTACATGAGCGTGGAAACCTCTCGCTGTGGCTCTTGCAGGCGCGCCCTCAAGTGATTACAATGTAATTACTGAGGTATTTCCCGCATGAAGACCGAACTGGTTCGCATCGGCAATTCTCGTGGCGTTCGCATTCCCAAGCCTTTCATCGAGCAATGCGGACTGGGCGAGACGGTCGAGTTGAGGGTCAGAAACGATTGCCTGATCATCTCCCCTGGACGCCAGCCACGCCAGGGCTGGGACGATGCGTTCCGCGCCTCAGGCCACGCCGCGCACGACGAACTCATGCTGGAAGTCACGGAACCCAACGAGTTTGACCATACGGAGTGGCGGTGGTAAGCGGGCCGCGGCGGGATGAGCCGCAACGGGATGAGGTCTGGCTCGTAGACGCTCGATCCCACCCAGGGGGCTGAGACCCAGAAGACCCGCCCTTGTTTGGTCATCTCTCCCGATGAAATGAACCGGCATCTGCGGACCGTCATCATTGCTCCCATGACTACCGTCACGCGCCCCTACCCCACGCGGGTCGCGGTGCGCTTTCAGGGGAAACGAGGGCAGGTGGCACTGGACCAACTCCGCGCCGTGGACCGGCAGCGATTGGTGCGGATGCTCGGAGCGGTGTCGGCAAAGACCGCGCAGGACGTTTCCGCCACACTGCTGGAAATGTTCAGCCGAGTGTAAGGGAGCGGCCTGCAGGGATGCGTGCTAACATTTCGCCGTGGCGATCACCGATACAACTCCTGAGGCGAGGGCCCGCCAGCTTGAAATTCTGCGCGCCATGTCGGGAGAACAGCGGATGACGCTGGCATACGAGATGAGCATGTTCATGCGAGAGATAGCGAAGGAAGGCATACAGCGCGATCATCCCGACTGGACCGAAGCGCAAATTGCACGAGAATTGTTGAGGCGGGCGTTCTTTCCCGCGCCCTTACCCGCCTGGCTCCGATGAGCATCCAGGATGTACTCCAGAGAATTATCTTGGCGCTTGATCAAGCCGGGATTGCCTACATGCTTTCGGGTTCATTTGCCAGCGCGTATTACGGCGCGTCGCGCTCCACACAAGATTTTTTGCGGGTTGGCGTGTTCATGTAGCGGAGGTGTTCTTGCGCGAGTGTATCTGAAACGGTACTGCCTTTCCCGAAATCCCTTATTGCCTCACAGCATGGAACGCAGTGACCATCGGTATGGCGATTCTTCTTGGTAGGATCTAAGTGCGCGACGTTGTCACTGTTGCAAGCTCGTTCCACAACTTGTTTCTTGGCATCGCTCATTATTCAGTGTTCCTTTTGGCGTCGGAATTCCCTGCGATCCTTCAGACACTGAGAAATTTCAGCCGTCCACTTGTTCGTTTCAGCTTGCGAATTTGGGTGAGGATTGGAAACGTTGTCCTTACAGAACTCCAAGTCTCTATCTGCCTGTTCATCCTCTGCTTTTGTGGTGCAATACACTCCCAACATCTGCCCCGGAGGGACATGGGCCCCGGTTGTGATCTTGTCCGGCGAAGTCTCTTTACAGCTTGAGTCGGTGCATGTGGGAACAGCAGCCGCGACGCGGACTTCGCCCGCCAAGTGAAGGTGCCCGCCGTTCGAGCAGCCAACCCAACTCCAGTTTTCCACCTGTTGGACCTTGTCACTTCCCTGCTGCTGGATTGTGACTTTGGTCTCCTGTCCCGACATTGGCGACAATAGGAGTAACAAGAAAATGAGAATTGTCAGTGTCCATTTCATGCTTATTCCCTTCAGAGCAACACTCTACGCCGAAATGTCGGCTCGTTTCCAGCGTAAGTGTCAAGAACAGCGTTTGCGCTCACGACGAGGGTTGGCTAGATCACATTCTGCGGATCACGCGGAAGCCTGTGTTCACACGCCCTCGCACCTGGCTTCCGGCACGCTCGCCCACACCGCCCGATCCTTCGCCCAGGCCCGCAGCTCGGCAATCTCCTCCGCGCGCGTGATCGAGAGCGGCACGGTGGACGACAGCGCGGTGAGCAGGTCTTCGGTGCTCAAATCCTGCTTGCGGGCGAAGGCGGCGTAGAGGGCGGTTTGTACGGCGGATTCGATTTCGGCTCCGGAGAAGCCTTTGGCCGCGTCTGCAACCCGGTCCAGATCGTAGTCGGCGGGATTGCGTTTGCGCTTGGTTAGCTGGATGGAGAATATCTGTTTGCGTTCGGCTGCGCTGGGCAGGTCTACGAAGAAGAGTTCATCGAAGCGGCCTTTGCGGATCAGCTCCGGCGGCAGGACGGTTACGTTGTTGCAGGTGGCGGCTACGAAGACGGCGGGCTTGCGCTCCTGCATCCAGGATAGAAACGACGCCAGCAGGCGCGACGAGACTCCCGCATCGGCGGAGGCGGAATCGGGGCCGCTTCCGGCGAAAACTTTCTCCAGTTCGTCGATCCACAGGACGCAGGGGGCCAGGCCCTCGGCTACTCGGAAGACTTTCTGGATGCGCTTTTCGGTTTCGCCAATGAATTTGTCGTAGACGGCGGCGGTGTCGAACTTCACCAGCGGCAGCTTCCATTCTCCGGCTACGGCTCGGGCGCAGAGACTCTTGCCGCATCCTTGGACGCCTAGAATGATGACGCCTTTCGGCGGGTCGAGGCCGAACTGGCGGGCCTGGTCGTCCCAGGAGCCCCGGCGCTGCTGCAGCCAGTGCTTCAGGTTGTCCAGGCCGCCTACGCTCGCCATGGTGTCGGTGGCGTCGACGAACTCCAGCATTTCGGAGCGCTTCAGCAGGGCTTTCTTGGCGTCGAGCACATCGGTGACGCAGTCGGGCGAAAGCGCCAGGCGTCCGACTACCGTCTGCGAGATGGCGCGTTCGGCAGCTTCTTCGGTCAGGCCGCGGAGATTGGCGGCCATCGCGTCCACGCCATTGGCATCAAGCTGGAGCTTCAGGGTGTGGGTACCGGCCATGCGGGTATAGGTTTCGCGGATGATTTCGCGCAGGCGGTCGCGGTCGGGCAGCGGGAGATCTAGAAATTCGACCAGGCTCGCCAGTTCGGGCGGCATTTCGATGGCGGGGGCGGTCAGCACCAGAGTCCTGCGGTTCGCGGAGAATTTCTGGCCTACGTCGCGCAGGCGGCGCACCACGACCGGGTTATCCATGTGGCGATGGAAGTCTTTCAGCACGAAGACGGCCTCGATCGTCATGGTCTCGAGGTTCGCCAGCGCCTGCACCGGGTCGGCGGTGTTGTACATGGCGGGTCTTCGGCCCTGCGCCGGCATCGGAGCCGCTGAACGTGTGGAGGTGGGTCTCCGACCCGCCTTGGCCGGGCCCGAGACCCGTCCCCACTCCGCTGCCGGAGCGGACCAGGCCGTCGGCGATGGTCCATTCAAAGACGGCCAGATTCAGCTCGGAGCAGGCGGTGCGCACCAGCGAAAGCGCGCGGACTTCCTCGACTGTCTCCATGACGACGATCGGGGTGGAGGAGTTGATCAGAACTTTCAGCCGGTCGATGGGACTTGGACTTTGGGGCGAATTCATATCTATTTGACCGGGCGCGACTTGCTCCCGTAGAATACAGCTTCGGTTCCTACCGGAATACTCTCCTGGCGCGATCTAGGACAAACAAAGGTAATCAAGCCTCATGGCGAATCATTTTTCGGCGATGAAACGCGCCCGTCAGACAGAGAAACGAACCGTCCGCAACCGGGCCAACACGTTCGCAACTGCGCACCGCTCTGCGGAGCCTGCGCGAGAGCCTGGAAAAGGGCGACAAGGCGGCCGCCGGCCAGACCTACCGGGAGACGGTGTCGGCGCTCGACAAGGCGATCCAGAAGGGCGTTTTGCACGAAAACACGGCTTCGCGGTATAAGTCACGGCTGTCGGCGCGGCTGAACGCGCTGAAGTAGCTTCTCTATCGCCCCTGCGGGGCTGGCTCGATTCCCACATACCACCCACGGCTTGCGCCGTGGGCTGCATTCTTGCGCCGCTTCCAGCGGCTAGACGCGCCAGGCTAAACTTGGTCACCCCTCCGGGGCTAAGCAGGTGCCGAGAAGTTAAGGTTTTGAGGGCGAAATTCGGCGGAAATTGTTCTTGACCTTGCCTAGCGGTTTGTTATACTTAGGTGTTCTCAGGACATCAAAGCAGTTTCTGCCGGTCCTTTGGAACCTCCGCCCGTGTTGTGGCAACTCCTAAAGAATAAGCAACTTTCGGGTTGGGCGGGGCATCTATTTGGGTAATTCTGGCAAATCCCATTGCATCTCGCCCGCATTGCAGCTTGGCTAGCGTAGTCGACCATCACCCAGTGGGCGGACGATGGGATCGTGGCTTAAATTATCCCTATTGTAAGGAGAACGATGAACATGCGCTCTGATCGTGTATTTGACGCTCTACATACTCTGCGGAACCGGTATATGCTCTGCCAACTTGCCTCGAAGGCAACGCGCCGGTTCCATAAACCGAACACCCGCATTCAGGAAACCATGAATCAGGTGTTTGACAAGATCGCCGATGCGGAACGTCATGACATCCTGAGCGAACCCGAGAACTTTGCCGAAGCACAACGGCGAGCTGCTTAAGCAGCTCCGCCGTGTGCCCGCACGGCGGCAAAGCAATCCATCCCCGCGAGAGAAGACGAAAATCCCTCCCGAAGAAATCATCCACGTAGGTAAATATGACCATTGCTGAACTGAAAGAAAAAAACATTACCGAGCTAACCAAGATCGCCCGATCGTTGGAGCTCCCCGGCGCCAGCGGACTCCGCAAACAGGACCTCATCTTCAAGATCCTGCAGGCGCAAAGTGAAAAAGAAGGACACATCTTCGCCGAAGGTGTGCTGGAGATCCTCCCTGACGGCTACGGCTTTCTGCGCTCGCCCGATTACAACTACCTGCCCGGGCCCGACGACATTTACGTGTCGCCGTCGCAGATCCGCAAGTTCGACCTGAAAACCGGCGACACCATCAGCGGCCAGGTGCGTCCGCCGCATGAGGGCGAGAAGTATTTCGCGCTGGTCAAGATCGAGGCGGTCAATTTCGAGTCGCCCGACGAGGCGCGCAACAAGATTCTGTTCGACAACCTGACGCCGCTGTATCCGCAGGAGCGGTTGAAGCTCGAAACCGTCAAAGAGAATATCAGCGCGCGCGTCATGGATCTGCTGACGCCGCTCGGCAAAGGACAGCGCGGGCTGATCGTCTCGCCTCCGCGCGCCGGCAAAACCATGCTGCTGCAGAACGTGGCCAATTCGATTACTACGAATCACCCGGAAGTCGTGCTGATGGTGCTGCTGATCGACGAGCGCCCGGAAGAAGTCACCGACATGCAGCGCTCGGTCAAGGGCGAAGTCATCTCTTCGACCTTCGATGAGCCCGCCGCCCGCCACGTGCAGGTCGCGGAAATGGTGATTGAAAAGGCTAAGAGACTAGTCGAGCACAAGCGCGACGTGGTCATTCTGCTGGATTCGATTACGCGCCTGGCGCGCGCTTATAACACCATCGTTCCGCCTTCGGGCAAGGTGCTCTCGGGCGGCGTCGATTCGAACGCGTTGCAGCGTCCGAAGCGGTTTTTTGGATCGGCCCGCAATATCGAAGAAGGGGGCTCGCTCACCATCATTGCCACGGCCCTCATCGACACCGGTTCGCGCATGGACGACGTGATCTTTGAAGAATTCAAGGGCACGGGCAATTCGGAAATCATCCTGGATCGCAAGCTGGTGGATAAGCGGACATTCCCGGCCATTGACATCCAGCGCTCGGGCACGCGCAAGGAAGAGCTGCTGATTCCGAAAGAAGATTTGCAGCGCATCTGGGTGCTGCGCAAAGTGCTGAACCCGCTGTCCCCGGTCGAAGCCATGGAACTGCTGATCGAGCGGCTGGCCAAAGCGACGTCGAACAGCGAATTCCTGGCGAAGATGAGCTCGTTGTAGGTTGTGTAGGGCGGGCGCCTCGCCCGCCCAAGCCCGCATAGTGCCATCGCCTGACGTTTCGTGCTGGGGCCCGCACAAGAGGAGCGCCGATGTCCGCAAATAAGAAGCAAAGCTGCTTTGTAATCGCGCCGATCGGCCCAAACGACAGCGAAATAAGGAAGCGGTCCAACCAGGTCCTGAAACACCTCTTCAAGAAAGCCCTCGATGAAAAATACGAAGTCATTCGTGGAGATGACATCGAGCCCCCGGAATGATCACCTCCCAAGTTCTTAGAGCCGTGCAAGAGTCCCACCTCGTCGTCGCGGACCTAACCGAGCACAACCCAAACGTCTTCTATGAGCTGGCAGTCCGCCACGCTATTGAGAAACCGATCATCCACGTTATCGAGACCCGGCTGTCGAAGATTCCCTTTGACATCGCGGGCTTTCGAACAATCGACTTCAACCTAACCGACCCGGACAGCATCGAGCTGGCCGTTGAAAGGCTGAAGAAATACGCGGAACAAGCGGAATCAGGGAACTGGGGAGAGACCCCGATCAAGCTCGCGAACATCATGCGCGCGAGTAAGGAAGACTCCCCGGAGATGCTTCTGTTGAAGCAGGCGGTCGAGGGAATATCAAACGTCTCGGCGAGACTCGCAAACCTTGAGGCCCCGTGGCCGTATGGGGGTGGCCTCGGGTCCCGAGTTGTGAACCTTGGATCTCTTGCTGGGATAAACGCCAGTTACGATCCAGCTTTTCCGATCGGGAAAGTAGTCACGTTTGAATCCTCTCCAGGTGCAGATAGCGTGCTGGTAGATGGTATGTTCGTGCCCCGGTCGGCGGACGGCCAAATGCTGGCAGTGGAAACGGACACAAAAGCGCCGCAGCAAAAAGAAGACAAAGAGCCAAGCCAAACCGAAACCCCGCCGAAAGGGTAGGACGGACACAGGCCTCCGCCGTGCTCCACAAAGTCTCCTTCGATAAAATATTTTCCTTGGGGTGCACGATGACTACATTCAAAATCGCCCACATCAATGAGCACGGTGTCAATGTCGTGGTCGTATTCGTTGATCCCTCTTTCGCGCACAAATCGGCTGAAGAGCAGAACCTGATCGCCGCCAGGTTGCAGCTGTGCGCGCGGAGCGCCAACCTTGCCGGCAACGTTGCGTTGGTGTGGCCCGGCGGGTTCTGGGCACCGCGCAACCAGCACCCCTTCTTTGGAAGCCCCGGCGGCTCGTATGCGCAACTTCAGCTAAGGATCAACAAGAACTTAACCTGCCCGTGACGGGGCTGGCCGGGTGACGGGGCGGGTGGGCCACTTTAATCAAGAATGTAACGCGCGCCGCAGTTTGATATGGCTACCCCGCAGGGTGCGCCACGTCTCGCGCGTTTCGAGAAGTCGCTTGCCCAACCGCCGCCGGACGAAAGCGGCTGTCCCTATAGGTTTGACCGCGCCTCTAGGCGACGATAATATCGACCCATGGCTAAGGCCCGATACCACTACAACATCATGCTCCGGCCCGAGCCGGAGGGCGGCTACACCGCGCTCGTTCCGGCTCTACCGGGCTGTGTCACTCACGGCCGTACGGTCGACGAAGCGCGAGAAATGGCCAGGGATGCCATCTCGGGCTACATCGCCAGCTTGCGCAAGCACAAAGATCCTATCCCGACCGACGACAATACGCTGGTGGCCTCGCTTGATCTAGAGTATTCGCGATAAAAAAATCGTTCCGAAAACGGAACAAAGTTGCCTACTTAACGCAACGGCGAATTTTTCCTGCTACCATGCCCGGAAGTGAAACTCCCGCCGGTCAAACCACGCCAGATCATCCGCTTTCTGGAGCGGAACGGCTTCACATTGGACCACACCTCGGGCAGCCATTTCATTTTTTATCATCCTGTCTCCCGCCACCGCGCCGTGGTGCCTCGGCATAATCGCGACGTGCCGAAGGGAACTCTGATGTCGTTGCTGCGAGAGGCTGGATTCACGCGGGAAGAGCTGATCGACTTTCTAGCGGGGAAGTGACACAGTCTCACGTAGGAACGGCATCGGCCGAAAGCTAATCAAAACGCCATCCAGCGAGGCCGGATGGCGTTTGTCGTTCCCAAGACCGCGGCTCTTCGAGCCGCCGGACAGCCGAGGGCGGCTGTCCCTGCGTGAATCCCGCTTACTCCGACGTAATTCGCATCCCGTAGAACGACCGGTATACGAAGGAGACGGAGACCAAGAAGAAGCAGAGCGCCAGGATGTGCGTCAGCCTGGTGCCTTGGCTGTGGGCCATCGAGACGGCCAGTTCGACCGCCAGCAGTCCAAACAGCGTGGTGAATTTGATGACCGGATTCATGGCCACCGAAGACGTGTCCTTGAAAGGATCGCCCACCGTGTCGCCGATTACCGTGGCGTCGTGCAGGGGCGTGCCCTTCTGTTTGAGTTTGGTTTCGACAATCTTCTTGGCGTTGTCCCAGGCGGCGCCGGCGTTAGCCATGAAGATGGCCTGGTAGAGACCGAAGATCGCGATCGAGATCAGGTACCCGATAAAGAAGAACGGTTCCACAAAGGCAAAGGTCAGCGTCCCGAAGAAGACGGCGACGAAGATGTTGAACATGCCCTTCTGCGCGTACTTGGTGCAGATCTCGACCACCTTCTTGCTGTCGGCGACCGATGCCTTCTCCGCGCCCTCGAGTTTGATGTTGGCCTTGATGAACTCCACCGCGCGATAGGCGCCGGTGGTCACGGCCTGCATGGATGCGCCGGTGAACCAATAGATCATGGCGCCGCCGGTAATCAGGCCCAGGAAGAATGGAGCGTGCAGCAACGAGAGCTTCTCCACATTCGCGGTCAGCCCGTTGGTCAGGGCCATGATGATGGAGAAGATCATGGTCGTTGCGCCGACCACGGCGGTTCCGATCAGCACCGGCTTGGCCGTCGCCTTGAAGGTATTGCCCGCGCCGTCGTTCTCTTCCAGCAAATCCTTGGAGCGGTCAAAATTCACGTCGATGTTGAAGTCCTTCTTGATTTCCGCCTTGACGTTCGGCACCTGCTCGATCAGCGAAAGTTCATAGACGGACTGCGCGTTGTCGGTCACCGGGCCATAGGAATCGACCGCGATCGTCACCGGCCCCATGCCAAGGAAGCCGAAGGCAACCAGGCCGAAGGCGAACACCGGAGCGGCAATCATGGTGGCCGCCACGCCCAAGCCCATCTGGCTGAAGAAGTAGGCAATCGACATCAGAGCGACCATCGCCAGTCCCAGGTAATACGCGGAAAAGTTTCCGGAGACAAAACCGGAGAGGATTCCGAGCGATGCGCCGCCTTCTTTGGCCGAGGTCACCACTTCGTTGACGTGGCGCGATTCCACCGAGGTAAAGACTTTGACCAGTTCAGGAATCAGCGCTCCCGCCAGCGTTCCGCAGGAGATGATCGAAGCCAGCTTCCACCACTGCGTGGTGTCGCCCCCCAGGTCGGGGATGATGACATGCGAAACAATGTAGGTGGCAATGATCGAAACAATCGAAGTCAGCCAGACCAGCCAGGTGAGCGGGGTTTCAAAATTCATTTTGTCCGCGTTGCCATAGCGGGCCTTGGCGATAGCTCCATTGATGAAATAGGCCAGCGCGCTGGAGACCAGCATCATGATGCGCATCACGAAAATCCACACCAGCAACTGCACCTGGATGGAGGGATCTTTGACGCCCAGCAAAATGAAGGTAATCAGCGCGACGCCGGTGACGCCATAAGTTTCGAAGCCATCGGCCGACGGGCCCACCGAGTCGCCGGCATTGTCGCCGGTGCAATCGGCAATCACGCCGGGGTTACGGGCGTCGTCTTCTTTAATCTTGAAGACGATCTTCATCAAATCGGAACCGATGTCGGCGATCTTGGTGAAGATGCCGCCGGCGATACGCAGCGCGGCCGCGCCCAGCGATTCGCCGATCGCGAATCCGATAAAGCAGGGGCCGGCATAATCGCCCGGCACGAAGAGCAGGATGAAGAGCATGATCAGCAGTTCGACCGAAATCAGCATCATGCCGATCGACATACCGGCTTCGAGCGGGATCTGGTAAACCGGGTAGGGCTTGCCGGGCAGAGAGGCGAAGGCGGTGCGCGAATTGGCGAACGTGTTGACGCGAATTCCGAACCACGCCACGCCGTAGCTACCCGCGATTCCCACCAGGCTGAAGGCCAGGATGATGATCACGCGGGGAATTTCGAAATGCCGCAACACGCCAAAGTAGAGCACGATGACGCAGGCAATGAACGCCCACAGCAGCATCAGGAACTTGCCCTGCGTGATCAGGTAGGTTTTGCAGGTTTCGTAAATCAGTTCCGAAATTTCGCGCATGGAGCGGTGTACGGGCAGGTTCTTCAGGCGCATGAAGATCCCATGCCGAAGCCGAGGCCGAAGACGCAGAACAGCAGCCCGATCATCAGCAGGCTATGTCCGTTCACGCCGAGGAATGAAACCGAAGAAAGGTCAGGCAGCTTAAGAGCCGCCTCACCGCCCTCTTCAGCGGGTTGGGCCAGCGCCAGCCGGCGGTGAGAAGCAGCAGAGTGGCGAGAGTTGCCAAGGTTTTGGCAAGGCATTTTTTCGCAAACCAGCGTCCGACGGACGCAAAATTGGCGTTCCAAGTGCGCATGAAAATCCTCCTATGATCCTATTTAGGGGTCACGACGTGTGATTCTTCTCCGGCGCGTTAACCGCCCGCTTGCAGGGTTCTATCCGCTACGGAGCTGCGCCAGGGAAGTTCCGAACACGCTCCGAACACGCTTCCACCGCCAGGCGTAACAACAATAAAGAGGAGTGCCGATTTGGCCGCGTCGGAAAACTTTGTGCCGTTTGCATGGAGCCTGAGCCGCAGACTCCACACCTCGGCATAAAGCACTCGTTTATAGCATCTAGCCGGAAGGCGGGTCAACGGCGCACATCACACTGCAATGTGCGGTTTTGCAACTGCGCCAGCCAGCCATGAGATAGGCGTGTAAAAGAGCGGCCTCGGTTCGGGTCTACCGGGATCGGGCGGCTTCCGTATAATTGAGCGTCTGCCATGCCCGCCTCCCTGGACTCGATTGTCGCCGCCACGCGCCAGCGCCTTTCCCAGCGCAAATCGGGCTCACATCCGTGCACATATCTGGGAGCCGGCGAGATTCCGGCCTGGGCGCGCTGGAAGACGCCGCCGCCGGGCACACGCCGCGCGGGTTCCGGACCGAACTGCGCCGGGTCGCGCGGGACCGAAGCGCGGTCGCCGTGATTGCCGAACTGAAGAAGGCCTCGCCCTCAAGAGGCTTGATCCGCGCCGATTTCAGGCCCGTCCGAACTCGCGCGCGATCTCGAGCAGGCTGGCGCCGCGGCCCTGTCGGTGTTGACCGACGAACAATTTTTCCAAGGCTCGCTCGACTATTTGCGCCAGGCGTCGTCCAACAGTTCTCTTCCCTGCTTGCGCAAGGATTTCATCGTCGATGAATTTCAGATCGTGGAAGCCCGAGCCCACCGCGCCGACGCCATCCTTTTGATTGTCGCCGCGCTCGATCAGAAAGAACTGATAGCGCTGGCCGGGATCGCGCGATCTTACAGCCTCGACGTTTTGTGCGAAGCACATGACGAACAGGAACTGCAACGCGCGCTCGATGCGGGTTGCGACCTGATCGGCATCAACAGCCGCAATCTGCGCACCTTCGAAGTCGATCTCGAAACCGCATTCCGGCTGGCGGAGAAAATACCCGCCACCTGCGTCCGCGTCGCCGAGAGCGGAATTCGATCGGGCGCGGACATAGCCCGTCTGCGATCCGCCGGCTACGACGCATTCCTGATTGGCGAGTGGTTGATGAAGGCGCGAACATCCAGGCGAAGCGCTGGCAAAGTTGATGGAAGAAGCAAGAACAGTGGTAAATGGATAGTGGGTTTACTGACAACTGAGAGCTGACAGCTGCTCCCATGACTTGGATCAAAATCTGCGGCATCACGAACCTCGACGACGCGCTCGCCTCAACCGATGCGGGTGCGAACGCGCTGGGCTTCGTTTTCTATCCGCAGAGCCCGCGCCACGTCACTTTAGAGACCGTGCGATCGATCGTCGCCAAGCTGCCGCAGCGAATGGAAAAAGTCGGGGTCTTCGTCAACGAAACCGTGGACCGCGTGCGAAACACCGTCGAACAAGCCGGTCTCACGGCCGTGCAATTGCA
The DNA here is from genome assembly GCA_963767605.1 of uncultured Acidobacteriaceae bacterium. GTDB lineage: Bacteria > Acidobacteriota > Terriglobia > Terriglobales > Acidobacteriaceae > Acidiflorens. The sequence goes on from CAVYEP010000016.1 coordinate 25,980, forward strand.
CGGGGACGAGAGCGTGGAATTCACCCGTACGCTGTTCCAGAAACTCTGGAATGGAACCTGCCGCCCCATGATCTTCCGCGCCTGGCCTGCGAAAGTTTTCGACGTTCCGGCTGGACAATCGGTGGGATGGGATCCGGTCGCGGTTGGACTGGTAGAGCCGGATGAGGCGTACAGGGGTAAACGAGTGCATAAAATCCACGTCGCCCAAAACGGCGATCTCTTTCTTGAAACCCACGGCTTCCGCCCCGGCGTGATCTCGGGCGTGCTGCTCGATTCCTCAACTGCGGAAAAACGCGGCGGCACCGGACAGGCTTTCGACTGGGAACGTGTCCAACCCTGGGCCGGGATCATCAACAGCATCAGCAAGCTGATCGTCGCCGGTGGCTTGCATCCCGGCAATGTGCAGGAGACGATCCACCTGCTGCATCCGTGGGGCGTGGACGTTGCCTCCGGCGTCGAACGCGAACCGGGCAAGAAAAGATCCCCGAAAAGTCCGCGCCTTTATCCAAGCCGTGCGGGCGATGGAAGAGGCGAACTGACGATGGCGACCGCGAGCGTATCCAAGAAGGCGCGCAACCTGGACACTGGAAAACTTCCGCCAAAAGCCACTGCCGGCCGTTTCGGCGTTTACGGCGGACGCTACGTTCCGGAAACGCTGATGGCCGCGCTCGAAGAACTGGAGCGCGAATACGAGAAAGCCAAGCGCGATCGCAAGTTCCAGCAACGCCTCGACCTGTTGCTGAAGACATACGCTGGACGCCCTACGCCGCTGTTCTTCGCCCGCCGCCTGACCGCAAAACTTGGCGGCGCGAAAATTTATCTCAAGCGCGAGGACCTGCTCCACACCGGCGCGCACAAAATCAACAACTGCCTCGGCCAAGGCTTGCTCGTCGAACGTATGGGCAAGCATCGTGTGATCGCGGAAACCGGCGCCGGCCAGCACGGCGTCGCCACGGCCACCGTCTGCGCCCTGCTCGGCTTCGAGTGCGTCGTGTACATGGGCACCGAAGACATGCGCCGCCAGGAACTCAACGTCTTCCGCATGAGACTGCTGGGCGCCGAAGTTCGCGGCGTCGATTCCGGGTCGCGCACCCTCAAAGACGCCATCAACGAAGCCATGCGCGACTGGGTCACCAACGTCCGCACCACGCATTACCTGCTCGGCAGCGTGCTCGGAGCGCATCCTTATCCGACCATGGTGCGCGACTTCCATCGCGTCATCGGACGCGAAGCCCGCGCGCAGATTCTGAAGGCGGAAGGCAAACTTCCGAAAACCATCATCGCCTGCGTTGGCGGAGGATCGAACTCCATCGGCATCTTTCTACGACTTCATCAAAGACAAGAAGGTCGAACTCATTGGAGTCGAAGCCGGCGGCCGCGGCGAAGCGCTGGGCCAGCACGCAGCCCGTTTTCGCGGCGGCTCGCCGGGCGTTCTGCAGGGAACTTATTCTTACGTGCTGCAGGATAAGTCCGGCCAGATCGCGCTTACGCATTCGGTCTCCGCCGGCCTGGACTACCCGTCGATCGGTCCCGAGCACGCTATGCTCAAAGATACAGGGCGCGCGGAGTATGTTCCCGCTTCCGACGCTGAGGCGCTTGAGGCAACCGTCCTGCTGGCGCGCACCGAAGGCATTATTCCAGCGCTCGAATCCGCACACGCCGTTGCCGAAGTTATCAAGCGCGCTCCGAAAATGAAGAAGTCGGAAATCGTGATCGTCAACGTCTCCGGCCGCGGCGACAAGGACGTCGGAATTTTGCGGGAGAACTTGAAGCTGGACTAGCTGTTGTCTACAGGCCAGGGCTCGTCTAGAGCCGTATGCGGATCATATGAACTTGCTGATTTCGACAATTGTTGGTTGTGCCTTGGCAACAGGCTCTCCGCAAGGGATGCAGCCGCGCGTGTTGATGGGTGATTCCTCACACTGCGACGCGGTCATGGTTCGGAATGGACACCTTGCTATCGAGGATGTCTGCACTCCGTCAACAAATGGCCAGAAAGTACACTCCGATCGCGCCGAAGTGGGGTGGGACGGACACACAGCTGTCATTGCTGAATCTGACCAGAAGGCCTCCGCAAATTGGATCCGTGCTCATTCCCTTCTCTCGCGGCTTTCAACACGCAACCATGACCTCTACTGGGACGGCAAGAAAGTAGATCTCGGCAGGGTCGATGTTTTCAATTTGTACGAAGCTATTCCATGGCAAGGTGGTGTGCTGATCTACGGGAGGACCATACCTCGCCGGCACTTTTGGGAATCTTGGCCGTTCAAAGGCGACTTCATAGAAGCTCGGGACCTAGAGCCGTTCTGCGCAATCTACTTTGACCCTAATACACTTAAAGGCGAAGACCTTTGGATTAACGGAAAGGCATATCGGGGCCTTTTCATATTCCCAATTCCGGATTGATCTGCGGTTAGCCCAGCTTTCCCTCATCTTGGGCTGGCCCAGCCTGGCGCATTCAAGATGAGTCACGAGGGTCCGCCGTCCAAGCTCCGCTTGGGCGGGTTTTTTGCGCAGGACCCTTGTCAGCGACACTGCTTCATTTCTCCACGCCGAGAGCCTGTTCCAGCGTCAACCGAATGAAACGTTGATAGGGCAGGCCCGCGCGGGCAGCCCGCTCGCGCACGGCGTCGTAAAGCTCCTCCGACAGACGCAGATTGATCGACTTGTCTTTGCGCTTGATCTCGAAGCGCACCAATTGCGCGCCCGAAAGGTCGTACTGCGATAGGTCGGCTTTATCGACAAAGGCCGCCGCCGCACGGTCGCTCTTAAAGGTCGGGATTTTCTTTTTCATACGCTTCAATCTCCTTTTTGTGCATGTACCCCGCGCTGATGGGCCGGATCAGAAGTTCGTCGCCCTTCCGCCGGAGCGTGAATATGATGAACACGCCGCGCCCTTTCTCCGTTCGCCCGATCGCGCGAAAACGGTTCTCCCGCTGCGAGTGGGCCGCGTCCGGAAGAATGGCCAGCGGCCTCGCAAAAAGGCTCTCGATAGCGGCGATGGAGAGCCCATGTTTCTCGCACTTGGCTCGGTTGCCCCGGTCCCAGTCGAAGCCATTCGCCTCTAAAGTCACGATTATTTAAATGGTATGCATTTGTATATACACATGTCAATGGCGCTTCTTTACTTCTGCCAATCTGACACCCTGCAATCAATAATTCCTCCACAATTTCACGTAAAGTATTTATTCCTCAATAACATACACCTAAAATTCAGCTCAAAGCAGTCGCCAGATCAATCCTAACTTATTGATTTATAAATACTTTACAAGTAAGTCCTTATTCTTCAAAGACCTGCGAGAATCAGCCTCTAAGTCTTTTGTTTTCAAAGACCACAGGAGAGGGGATCTCTTGTTTAAATGGTAAGCCCAGACTATGAACACACTTCAACCTGACACCGAAACACGACTCCGCTCGCATCGCGAATTCCTCACTCGAACTCCATTGCAACTCTCCGCAATCTACAATACGTTCGTGCCCTTCCACTTCGAAAAGAAGCCTTCGCTCATCGCCTACGTAACCTGTGGAGATCCCGACCTTGCCACCACGCGCGAGGTCATTCTTGCCGCAATCGACGCGGGCGCGAGCGTAATTGAACTGGGCGTTCCCTTCAGTGATCCGCTCGCCGATGGCCCGGTGATTCAGCGCGCCAGCGAGCGGGCCCTTAAACACGGCACGTCGCTGCAAAACGTGCTCACGCTCGCGTCCGAAATTCGCGAGCATTCCCAATCCGTCGGACTGGTGATTTTCTCCTACCTCAATCCCATCCTGCGCATGGGCCTGGCAAAGTTCTGCCAGGTCGCGCGGCTGGCCGGGATTGACGGAACCTTGATTACCGATCTGCCCATCGAAGAATCGGCCGAGTATTTGCGCGAGGCTCGCAAGAACGACCTCGCCACCATTTTTCTGGCTGCACCAACCTCGACCGACCAGCGATTGAAGTTGATCGCCCAGGTTTCGACAGGATTTATTTACGCCATCTCGCGCACCGGTGTCACCGGCGCGCGCCAGCAGATGACTGGAGACGCGCAATCCCTGGTCAAGCGCATCCGCCGTTTTACCACGCTTCCGGTTGCGGTCGGCTTCGGAATCTCAACTCCGGAGCAATTCGCGGCCGTTGGCAAGTTCGCGGAAGGCGCAGTTGTCGGCAGCGCCATCGTCCACGCGATCGAACAGAATCCCGGACGGGAAGCCGCGACTGTGGCAGAATTCATAAACCAGCTATCAGCCGTCAGCTATCAGCCATCAGTCCGGCGTGGCCGATGACTGAATCTGGTGAATCTGAAATTCGCGAGCCTTTCGCAATCGGCTTCTCACTTAATGGTTAGACTGACGGCTGATAGCTGACGGCTGATAGCTGACGGCTGATAGCTACTATGGACATTTCCGATTGGCGTAAGAAGATCGACGACATGGACCGCAGGCTGGTAGCGCTGCTCAACGAACGCGCTGCGGCTGCCGTCGAAATTGGACGATTGAAACGGAATACCAGCCTGCCCATTTATGAGCCCGAGCGCGAGCGCGTGGTGATCGCCAATGTGCAGCAGAGTAGTTCCGGTCCGTTGGCCGCACGCGATCTGGCGCAGATCTACGAGCGAATCATGGACGTGATGCGCAGCATCCAAAAGCACGAAATTGTTCCCGACTCCGAGCCCACGGCCCGCGACTCGGAGATCGATTCGCAACTGAACGACTAGAACTGACAGAGCATTTTGGGCCGAGCCGCGGACGTTTCTGCCGCGTCCCTCCGCCGGGCAAAACGAGCGTACTCATGATTGTCGCCATGCAAGATTCGGCCAGTGAAGATCAGATCCAGCAGGTGATCGATCAACTGGTTCACTTCGGCTTTGAAGTCCACCGCTCCACCGGAGCGCGTCAGACGGTTCTTGGCGGAGTCGGAGCTCCTCGCGATTTCGATACCCGCGAAGTCGAAATGATGGCCGGCGTGCAGGAAGTTCACCGCATCACTTCGCCCTACAAGCTGGCGGGCCGCGGATTTCGTCCCGAGGGCACGGTCGTTAAATTCGCGAACGGGATTGAAATCGGCGGCAAAAAGATCGTCGTGATGGCCGGGCCTTGCTCGGTCGAATCACGCGAGCAACTCTTTACCATCTCTGAACTGGTCGCCAAGGCGGGAGCGCGCATTCTTCGCGGCGGCGCCTTTAAGCCGCGATCGTCTCCTTATTCATTTCAAGGGCTCGGCGTTGACGGCCTGAAATTGCTGCGCGAGGCGGGAGATCGCTTCCAACTGCTCGTGATCAGCGAAGTGATGGAGATTTCGCAGATCGAGTTGATGCTGCCTTATGTCGACATTTTCCAGGTGGGCGCGCGCAACATGCAGAACTTCAATCTTCTGCGCGAGCTCGGCAAGGTTCGGAAGCCCGTGCTGCTCAAGCGCGGCATCGCCGCCACGCTTGAAGAACTCCTGTGCTCGGCGGAATATCTGCTGGCGGGCGGCAACTACGAAATTATTCTGTGCGAGCGTGGCATCCGCACCTTCGAAACTTACACCCGCAACACGATGGATATTTCCGCGATCCCGATCATTCATAAGCTTTCGCATCTGCCCATGACCGCCGATCCATCGCATGGCACGGGGCGCCGCGACAAGGTGGCTCCCATGGCGCTTGCATCCGCTGCCGCTGGCGCCGACGCCATGCTCATCGAAGTTCACCACCAGCCGGATAAGGCGCTCTCCGACGGCGCGCAGTCGCTTTACCCGGATCAGTTTGCCGAGTTGATGGACCAGCTCCGCATGATTGCGCCGGCGGTTGGACGCGAGATCGCGTAAACTTCTTCCGCGTTAGGAATTGTCATCCTGAGCGAAGCGACGGATCCGCTTTCTTGTTAGCGCGTGAGACAGCAGGTCCTTCGCTTCGCTCAGGATGACAACTTATTTTCATTTCCATGCCCTTCAAACAAGTCACCATCATCGGAACCGGCTTGATCGGAGGCTCGCTGGGCCTGGCGCTGAAGAAGCGCCGGCTCGCCGGACGGATTATTGGGTGCGATCGAGCTCCCGCTTTGAAGCGAGCCCGGGACTGTGCCGCCATCGATGCCGGAAGCACCAATCCTGCGGATGCCGTGCGCGGCAGCGATCTGGTGGTGCTGGCGACTCCGGTCATCCCCATCCTCGATCTAATCGGGCGGCTTGCTTCAACCCTGCCGACCAAAACTCTGGTCACCGACGTTGGCAGCACGAAGGCGGAGATTGTCGCGCGTGCGGCGAAATCGTTTGGACGAAACGCCGGGCACAGATTCCTTGCCGGGCATCCCATGGCGGGCAAGGAACACGCCGGCGTCGAGTTTGCCGACGCCGATCTTTTCGAAGGCGCAGCCTGGCTGTTCACTCCACTTCCCGGCCAAAACGTTCACGCCGGACACTGCGGAGAATTTATCCACTGCGCGGAAACGATGGGCGCCAAAATCGCCGTGGTCGATGCGGTCGATCATGATCGCTTTTGCGCCTGGATCAGCCATCTGCCGCAGATGATTTCCACCGCACTGGCGGCCGCGCTGGTCGACGAATTCGGCTCGGACGCGCCCGTGCTCGACATTGGTGGGCGCGCTCTGCGCGAGATGACGCGCATCTCCGGCAGTCCCTATTCGATGTGGCGCGACATCGCCATCACGAACAAGAAGAACCTTTCTGACGCGCTGCAGAAATTGGAGCAACGTCTGGCGCATATTCGGGAAAATCTGGATTCGCGCGAACTGGCAGCGGAATTCGAACGCGCGCACGAGTTGAGGAAGAATTCACCAAGGCGCGGAGAAAGTAAGAAGTAAGAAGTCAAATTGAAGAAGTAAAACCAACCCCGGTGCGGAAGAGATGCACGGGCGTCTTGGGTTTACTTCTTCAATTTGATTTCTCACTTTTGACTTGATATAGAATTCTCCTGCTATGCACAAAGTTGTGGCGAGCGCTGAAGAGGCGATTCAGGACGTGTTCGACGGCGCCACCGTCATGGTCGGCGGATTTGGTTTGTGCGGGATGCCGGAGAATCTGATCCGCGCTCTCGCCCATAAAGGCGTCAAGAACCTCACCACCATCAGCAATAACGTGGGCGTCGATGGCTTGGGCATGGGGTTGCTTCTGGCCAATGGGCAGATCCGGCGGCACATCGGAACCTACGTCGGCGAAAATAAGCTGCTGGAACAGATGGTGCTGGACGGCACCTTGCAACTCGACCTGGTTCCACAGGGAACATTTTCTGAGCGGATTCGCGCCGGGGGCGCGGGCATTCCCGCGTTCTATACGCCGACCGGCGTTGGGACGATAGTTGCCGAGGGCAAAGAGGCGCGCGAGTTCGACGGTCGCACCTATATCATGGAGCGCGCGCTGAAAGCCGATTTCGCTTTCGTCAAGGCCTGGAAGGGCGACAAGTGGGGCAACCTCGTCTATCGCAAAACCGCGCGCAATTTCAATCCCATGATGGCCACCGCGGCCAAGATCACTATCGCCGAAGTCGAGCACCTGGTCGAAGCGGGCGAGCTCGACCCCGATATGGTGCATACGCCGAGCGTGTATGTGAAACGAATCTTCCAGGGGGAGTTGTTCGAGAGAAGAATTGAGCGGAGAACGGTGCGCAAAGCGGTTGCGAGCAATTAGTGCGGGTTTCGTGATGGTGTAGGGCGCGCGCCCTGCCTTTCAGAACTGAGGCTCCGAGCCCGCTTTCATTTGTCGAACTTTTTTCCTTCCGCCTGCGTATCATTGTTTCGGGAGGAGGTTTCCTTATGGTCGCCTTCCTGCTCTGGTGCTTGCTTTTCGTGGTGTGCTGGCCCTTGGCGTTGCTGGCGCTGATCGCGTATCCGTTCGTGTGGCTGCTGTTGTTGCCCTTCCGCCTGGTTGGGATCGCGGTCCACGGAGCCCTCGCCCTGGTCTGGGCCGTGGTGATGCTGCCGGCGCGCTTGCTCAGTGCTCCGTTTCGTTTCTCGCGGATTTGAGAACCGGGCGCAGTCGTCGGTACAGATCCAACCGCAACGGACCATCTCTTCTCCGACGGCCACCTGATTTTGGCCTAGGACTGCCATCCGAAGAACAAGGCAATCACTCCAAATGTGTCAATGAACCCGTGGGCCAGAACGCAAACCCACAGGTTGCGTCCTGACAAAATATAAGCGGCCCCGAGCACCAGGCCGGCCATACCCGAGTCCACAATCCCCGACGGACCTTTGTAGAAGTGTCCGTATCCGAAGAGCACGGAGACGACCAAAACCCCGGCCCAATAGGCAAACTTTGATCGGCCACCCACGTCTGCCGCACGCGTCAGCAGGTAGCCGCGATAGCCGATCTCTTCTCCGAATGCGGCAAAGGTCCAGACGATGAAAAGCCAGCGCAGGGCGACCATTGCGTGGCCTGTGATTTCGTTGAAGCCACTCGGCCCGACTGCAGCAGGCCAGAAGTGGCCGGTGAGGGGATCAATCACCAGAGCAGCGGCCAGAATTATTACGACGGCTGCCGCGAGCGCGAACAAGACAGTTCGCTTCCACGAGGTGGGCCAGCGCAAGCCAATCACACCCCATCCGCCGTCTCGCAGCCGCAGTGAAATCAGACCGAGTACGACAAGGATGGGCACTTCGTTGGGAATAACATCATAGACACAATGACCGATCACAATCGCGCTACCGAGTGCGAACTCCGCCAGGGAAACCCCGCGCCACGCCGGCGTCAACCTTGGTTGTGACAGATTGGAATCAGCCGCAGTGGGTGCGAATGTTGCGATGGCAGGGATTGACTCTTTCATCCTTCTTCCCTCTGATGTTGTTGTTTCAGCGAGTGGATCAACTTTAAGGAAGCACGCGCGATCTCCGATATTTCCGCACGAACCAGACCGCAATGTGCGTGGTCAACATCACGAGCCCGCAACCTGCCAGCCACCCGATCGGTACGATCCACCAGCCCAGCACGTCTTTGCCGGTCCCCGGCGCACTCCCGAACCCCAGCCGAAAGGAGAGCGCGAGGTCGCCGCTGCTGTCCCGATAAGTCCACAAACCAGCGGTTCGCGGATGGAATAATTTCGCCACCGCGACCAGCATCAGGACGACCCCGAAGAAATACCCCACGATGGAGCCGAGCAGCACAAAGAAGCCAGCAACGCTCAAGCTTGCCCAGCGGAACAGGCTCTTGAGGATTTGCAGCGGCGACCGGCTGACCTCGGCCCGCGCCAGCAGATTGTCGGTGATGTACTGGCTGGCCAGTTCTTCCGGACTGCCCAGAGCGGTCAGCGCCGTGTCAACTCCCGCGGCTGTCACTTCTCCGCTGGCCGCGACCTTGTCCATAATGTGGCTGCGCAGCTCTTCGACAATCTCGCGGACCTCTTCGTCTTTCACGCCGCGCAGCCGCTGGCGCAACCTGCCGAGATAGGCTTCGATCCTCTGCTGCGCATCGCCTGGCATGGTCATTCATTTCCCCCTTGCGAGTGGAGCGAGCAACCGACTCATGCTCGACGAGAACCGCGTCCACATTCCCGCCATCTCGCGGACTCGCTGTTTGCCGGCGGGCGTGAGGGCGTAGTACTTGCGCGGGTGTCCGGCACCGGACTCTACCCATTCGCTTCGCACCAGCCCGAGCGTCTTCAGGCGGCTGAGCAGCGGATACACCGTTCCCTCCGATACGATCAAATCGGAATCGCTCTCCAGCCGCCGCAGAATCTCCAGACCATAGAGTTTTCCGTCCCCGAGCGCGGCGAGAATGGCCAGCTCAAGACATCCTTTGCGGAGCTGTACTTCCCACTTGTCGGCGGTCTCTTGCTCGCTCGGGGCACGCTGGTTCATTCCGCTATACTATGCATTACAAGGTATGATGCTGTCAATACCCCAAGGACCGCTTTGCCGCGGACGCGTGAGATTCGTCATTGCCGGGATTTACGGCGCTGCCGAGGGCGCCCGTCACTCGGTGAACGTCTAGGCTACCGGTGCGGCCAGGTATTTCTGCAGGAATTGCAGGCTTCTTAGACCTGCGTCGCGCCAGATGGTTTCGTCCTCGAAGCCGTGGCCGGCTCCGGGATAGATTTTGATCTCGTAGGGGATGCCTTTCTTTTCCAGCAATTTCTGCAACTGGTAGGCTTCTTCGACGGGGATGGTCTGATCGGCCTCGCCGTGCAGGATTAGCACGGGGCAGAGGCGTCTCATGAAGAGGTGCATTTCCCTGGGCATGCCTCCGAAGAATTCGACTACGGCTTTCACGCGAGGGTCGATGGCGGAGTTGGCGAGCGAGAGGTAGGCTCCGAGCGAAAAGCCGAGCAGAGCGATGCGCTCGCGATCGACTTGCGGCTGCGTTTCGACAAAGCTGATTGCGTCCCAGAGGGTTTTCATCCACAGCGGGAAATTGCGCAGGATCGTCGGCTTGTCGGCGGATTCGGTGCCGGTGCGGTCGAAGTAATGGAGCAGGTACACCGCGAAGCCCTGGGCGGCGAGCGTGCTGGCGTATTGCTCCATGCCGGCGACGTTGCCTCTGGCGCCGTGGAGCGCGACTACGGCGGGGAGCGGGGCGCCGGGGGTCGCTGGCAAGTAGGCATCTAGGCGGATGGGTTTGCCGCCGCTCTGAAAGGTGAGTTCGGATTGGGATATGGCAGGCATCGCGGAGAGCTGCCGGGCTTCGCCCGGCTGGACAGCCGAGGGCGGCTGTCCCTACGTGAGTTTCGTCGCCTCCGACAGTTTCTTTAGCGATTCCGTGTAGGGCGCGCGGGCTATGCCTCGTTCGGTGATGATCGCGGCTACGTATTTTGCGGGGGTTACGTCGAAGGCTGGGTTCTCGATCTCGACTCCGTCGGGCACCATTTGCTTGCCCGCGATGTGCGTGACTTCTTTTGGGTTGCGCTGCTCGATGGGAATCTTGCTGCCGTCGGGGCAATCCAGGTCGACAGTCGAAATCGGCGCGGCTACGTAGAACGGGATGCCGTGCTCTTTGGCCAGGACGGCTACGGTGTAGGTGCCGATCTTGTTGGCCACGTCTCCGTTGGCGGCGATGCGGTCGGCGCCGACTACGACGGCTCCGATTTTGCCTTGCTTCATCATCGCTCCGGCCATGTTGTCGGAGATTACGGTGGTGGGAATGCCGTCTTTCATCAGCTCCCATGCGGTTAGGCGCGAGCCTTGCAGAAAGGGGCGCGTCTCGTCGGCGTAGACGTGAATCTTCTTGCCTGCTTCCACGGCCGCGCGGATGACTCCTAGCGCGGTGCCGTAGCCGGCGGTGGCTAGGGCTCCGGCATTGCAGTGGGTTAGCACGCCTCCGCTTGAGGGCATGAGCGTGGCGCCGTGGCGTCCCATGGCCTGGTTGGCGGCGATGTCTTCGGCGTGCATGCGCTGGGATTCTTCGATGAGATCCTGCTTGATTTGCGGGATGGGGCGAACGCGGATGCGCTCGAATTTCTCCTGCATGCGGCGGATCGCCCAGAACAGGTTGACGGCGGTGGGGCGCGTCTGGCGGATGGTTTCGCAGATCTGGTCGAAATCTTTTTTGAGATCGGCGCCGTTCTCCGCTTTCGAATTCTTCACGCCGAGCGCGATGCCCATGGCGGCGGCTACGCCGATGGCGGGGGCTCCGCGGACTACCATGTTGCGGATCACATCGGCGACCTGCTGGTGCGTGGTGCAGGTTACGTACACTTCTTCGGTGGGCAGCTTCGTCTGATCGATGAAGACGACGCCGCGGTCGGTCCATTCGAGAGTTTGAATCATAGGTCAGTCGTTGGTCGTTGGTCGTTAGTCGTTGGTCGTTCGCTGTTCGTGACTAAAGGCTAAGTGCTAATTGCTAAGTGCTCTTTCCTGACATCGGTTGCCGTAAAGATCGAAATAAAATTCGCGGGCGCGGCGGCTTTTTCTACGTTGGGACGGCCGTGTGCATCCTCGCGCTCGACCAGGCACATCACGCCTGCTACTTCGAAGCCGAATTCGCGGGCGGCTTCGATGGCTTGCACGGTGGAGGCGCCGGTGGTGCACACATCGTCCACGATCACCACGCGCGCGCCTTTTTCGCGGAAGCCTTCAATGCGCTGGCCGGTGCCGTGCTGCTTCTCGGCTTTGCGCACGAGGAAGCCGTGCAGAGTTCCGCTGGTGACGGCAACGGCCACGACGATGGGGTCGGCGCCCATGGTGAGTCCGCCGATGGCGTCGGCGTGCCAGCCTTGCCCGCGCATTTCATCGAGGAAGACTTGGCCTACCAGTTGCGCTCCGCGGGCATCGAGCGTGGTGGTGCGGCAGTCGATGTAATAGTCGCTGGTGGCGCCGGAGGATAGTTTGAACTCGCCGAGGCGGAAGGATTTTTGCGCCAAGCAGTCTCCAGTAGTTCTTGTCGTGCGATGGACATGAATTTCTACGATAGCACGGGCTCAGCCCCTAAAGGGGCGGTGCGATCTCGAAGACCTTTGGCATCGCTAAAGCGATGCCCTGATACGAAACAAGATCTCCCCGTGGCCTGCTACTGATTGAGTTTTTCCAGATGCCGAAAGCCATCGGTGGCGACGAACATGGCATCGCGATGGTTCCGTTGTAGGCCATGTGGATAGAACACCGGCGGCTACTGAATTCGTTCTGGCTCGCACCATCGTCAGGACCATGCCCACCAGGAAAATCACCAGCACCGGGCCCCAGGAGAACATCAGTTGCGCTCCGTGCAGCAGGGCGAAACCCAGCGCGGTCAGGAAGACGGCGATCGGCAAGCCGATGCGGCGCGCGAGCACGGGATACAGAAAGCCGCGGAAGAAAAGCTCTTCCATCAAAGGCGCGAGGGTAACGCTGAGGATGGCGAGAGCCCAGGCTTCGGCGGGCGTTTTGAAAAAGCTGTCGATGGGCAGATCTTTCGGAATCGGCAACAGATGGGCCAGGGCTTGCAACGCGAGCGAAAGCGCGAAGCCCACGAACACGTAAAGGGCAACGTTGGACGGCCAGTTCCAGTGAATGGCGGCGAGAAAATCGGGGCGGCGGCGCTCGCGCGTGACCAGAACATACATGTAGGCGAGGATGAGAAGATACGCCAGAGACTTGTCCGGCGACGATGACTAGCGGGACGCGCGCGATTTCGCCGAGACCGCGGTGCGGGTAGATCCAGACGTGCGCGATGAACAGCACCGCAAAGACTCCGGCGAAGAGCGCGACGATGGTGAGGAATATGAGGCGCAGGACATCCAGGCCGTTCCAGGCTGGATCGGGCGGGGAGCGGGGAGGCCGTCCGCAGGGTTAGTGTCGGCTACAGGGAATCCGACATCGCTATGACCGCCGGCAGCTGCCGAGCTGCGCTCGGCTTGGACGGGCGAGGTCGCCCGTCCCCACACGGGCTCGGTTGGATCTTCGGGCTGATCGTCAGGAGGAAGCGTTCACGCTGGTTCCCCTGTGCCGGTGGGCGCTAACACTCTTTTGACGAGCCATTTTTTGACGAGCCGTTGAAATATGCAGCGAGCGCCTGGCCAGTGTACGACTTCTTCACGCGCGCGACTTGTTCGGGCGTGCCCTGGGCGACGATGCGGCCGCCTTCTTCGCCGCCTTCGGGGCCGAGATCGAGGATCCAGTCGGCGTTGCGGATTACGTCCAGATTGTGCTCGATGATGATAACCGTGTTGCCGAGATCGGTGAGGCGGTGCAGCACGTCGAGCAGCTTGCGCACGTCGTCGAAGTGCAGTCCGGTGGTCGGCTCGTCGAGCAGGTAAAGAGTTTTGCCGGTCTGGCGCTTGCTGAGTTCGCGGGCCAGCTTGATGCGCTGGGCTTCGCCGCCGGAGAGCGTGACGGCAGATTGACCGAGGTGAATGTATCCGAGGCCAACGTCGACCAGCGTTTGCAGCTTTTGCCGCACCTGCGGAATGTTTTCGAGAATCTGCAGCACGTCCGACACGGGCATTTCGAGCAGGTCGGCGATGGAATAGCCGTTGTAGCGGACCGACAAGCGTTTCGTGATTGTAGCGGTGGCCGCCGCAGACTTCGCACTGCACGTAAACGTCGGGCAGGAAATTCATTTCGATGCGGCGCTGGCCTTCGCCCTGGCAGGCTTCGCAGCGTCCGCCGGAGACGTTGAAGGAGAAGCGTCCGGGCTTGTAGCCGCGCTCGCGCGATTCGGGCAGCATGGCGAAGAGGTCGCGAACCGTGCGCGAAGATTCCCGTATAGGTCGCGGGATTGGAGCGCGGGGTGCGGCCGATCGGCGACTGGTCGATGCGAATGACCTTGTCGATCAGCTCGGCTCCGGTGATGGCTTTGTGCGTGCCGGGCTCCTCGCGCGAACGATAGAGCTGGCGGGCGAGCGCGCGGTAGAGGATGTCATTGACGAGCGTCGATTTGCCGGAGCCGGAGACGCCGGTGACAACGGTCATCACGCCGAGCGGAAACACGACGTCGAGATTCTTGAGATTGTTCTGCGCGCGCGCCGAGGATGGTGATCGCTTTGCCATTCGGGCTGCGGCGCTCGGGAAGCATGGCGATCTGCTGGCGTCCGGCGATGTAGGCGCCGGTGAGGGAGGCAGGCGCAGTCCATGATTTCAGCGGGCGTTCCGCTGGCGACCAGCTCGCCGCCGTGGCGTCCGGCGCCGGGGCCGAGGTCGATGACATAGTCGGCGCGGCGGATGGTTTCTTCATCGTGCTCGACGACGAGCACGGTATTGCCGAGATCGCGCAGATTTTCCAGCGCGGCGAGCAGGCGGCCGTTGTCGCGGTGAGTGCAGGCCGATGGAAGGCTCGTCAAGAACGTAGAGCACGCCGCGCAGTTTGGAGCCGATCTGGGTCGCGAGGCGGATGCGCTGGCCTTCTCCGCCGGAAAGCGTGGCGGCGGAGCGGCCGAGCTGACAGGTAGCCGAGTCCGACGTCGTGCGAGGAATTCGAGGCGTTCGGTGATTTCGTGGACGATGCGTCCGGCAATGGTCAGTTCGCGGCCCGTCAGCTTGATCTTGCGCGCGGCTTCAAGCGCGCGCGCAATCGGAAGCGCGGTGAAATCGGCGATGGACATGCCGTTCACTTTCACCGCCAGGCTTTCCGGGCGCAGCCGCTTGCCGTGGCAGACGGGACATTCGGTGGCCGACATGAAATCGAGCAGATATTCGCGGTAGGTATCGGAGGTGGAGGCTTCGAGATTCTGCCTGAGGTGGCCGAGAATCCCGAGAAAACCAGTTTTGCCGCCGCGCTGCGGCTCGCCATACAGCAGGAGGTTCTGAATCTTGTCGGGAAATTTCTCGAAGGGCGTGGCCAAATCGAAACCGTAGGCCTGCGGCGACCAACTGCAGGCCGTGGATCAGATTCTGCGATGCCGAGCCGGGGCCCAGGCCGCCATCGAGCAGCGGCTTCGACCAATCGACGATCACCTTGGCGGGATCGAAATCGTAGCGGCTGCCGAGGCCGTGGCACTCGGGGCAGGCTCCATAGGCGCTGTTGAAGGAGAACGAGCGCGGCTCAAGTTGCGGAACGCTGATGCCGCAGTCGGGGCAGGCGAGGACGCGAGGAATAGAGCGTTTCTTCTCCGTTGACGACCGCGACCAGGACCAGGCCGCCGCCGAGTTTCATGGCAAGCCCGACGGAGAGTTCGAGGCGGTGTTCGATTCCGGGCTTCACCAGCAGGCGATCGACGACGACTTCGATGGTGTGGTTCTTGCGCTTGTCGAGGGCGAGGTCGTCTTCGAGGTTCACCAGTTCGCCATCGACGCGGGCGCGGGTGAAGCCGTGCTGGACGAGCTTCTCCATCTCCTTTTTGAATTCGCCTTTGCGGCCGCGAACGATGGGCGCCATGATCATGACGCGGTCGTCGGGCGTGAGCGCCATGACGCGCTGCACGATCTGCTCGGCCGACTGGCGCGTGATGGGCTTGCCGCAATTCGGGCAATGGGGCAACGCCGATCGAGGAATAGAGCAGGCGCAGGTAATCGTAGATTTCGGTGATGGTGCCGACGGTGGAGCGCGGGCTGCGGCTGGTGGTTTTCTGCTCGATGGAAATCGCCGGGCTGAGGCCGTCGATGGAATCGACGTCGGGGCGCTCCATCTGGTCGAGGAACTGGCGCGCGTAGGCGGAAAGCGTCTCGACGTAGCGGCGCTGGCCTTCGGCGTAAATCGTATCGAAGGCGAGCGAGGATTTGCCCGAGCCGCTCAGACCGGTGATGACCGTCAGAGGTGTTGCGCGGGATCTCGACGTCAATATTCTTCAGGTTGTGCTGGCGCGCGCCGCGCACCGAAATCTTGGTGATGGCCATTTAGCTACGATACTTTATGGACTTCCGTAACGTGGACGGGTCCTAAGAAATGTTGGAGAGTGGAAATACGCAGTTCGACTCCCGTATCTTATTTGTTAACAGCGGCGGGGGTCAAATGCGGATAGAGTAAGTACATTTGCAGCCGCGCGATGCAGAGAGTGGCTGCCAGCAAGGGCCGGTAACGTGAACGCACTTTTCGTGGCTTTCTTAGTCAGCAGCACCGCAATCTTGAGTGTAGTTCTGGGTGTATTCGGCGCATATTGCGCGATTAGCGGCGTGTTGGCCGCGTCAACCCCGCTCGACCGTCGCATGTGCTGCGGAGCTTTGGTGCCCCATCAAAGCCAGGTCAGCGGCGACTAGCGCGCTTTTGCTGGCTTTCCGCTTGAGCCCTATCAGACTGCAGAAAAGACCTCTGTCGATGCGAACCCTGAAGTTTTGTCGCAGGAATTAGCCCGTCCCTCCGGAGTCTGTGTCGTAGCTTCTCTTTCGCCCCTTCGGGGCTTGCTCAATTCCCACTTGCCACCCACGGCTTACGCCGTGGGCTTCATTCTTACGCCGCTTCGCGGCTGGGAACAGGCCGGGCATTCCACTTTTTCAGACACCAACGAGCTATGACACAGACTCCTCCGGGACTCGAATCCTTTTCCCTGGTTTTCCCAACGCTGAAGCGCTGGGCTAAGTTAGGTCGCCCCTCCGGGGCTGGACGCCCAATAATCCGCGGCTACTGCTGGGGCGGTTGCTGGGAAGGAACGACGGCGCCGGGCGGCTGTTGTCGGCGGAGCATCTCCAGAATCTGCTCAGGGGTCTTCGGGCCGGCGTTGGGCTGGTTCGGGTCCGGCTGGCCCGCTACATCTCCGCCGTTCACTTCGGGCTGTGCGGGGGGCTGGGCCTGATCGTCCGCATTATCGTCGGCGTTATCTGCGTTTTCCTGCTCATCGTCTTTGGCGCTGTCGTCGACTTCGGCATTCACCGGTTGTGCATTCCCAGGCTGCGGGGCGACGAGTTGCCGGTTAAACGGCTGCGGCTGAGGAAAACGGTTCGGAGGCGTCGCTCCCGGATTGTTCTGATACAGGTTCGCGGCAGTCTGGGTCTCTCCCGTCGCCGATGGCTTCAGGCTAAGGATGACGCTCGAAATCATCGTGGGGTCGGAACTGGAACCGAGCATTACGTAGTTCAACGAGGTGCCGTTGAGCAAGGCCGCCAGAACATCCCGCGGCGCTCCCGGTCCGAGGTACGCGACGACTCGCTCTCCGCCTGAGCCTGGAGGAATATCAATCGAAGCTCCGGTGAGCTTGCGCACATCGCGCAGGATTTCACCTAACGTCGAATTTTGAGCCGCGATTGTCAGTAACCCGCCCTGGTATCCGACTTTCGCCGGCATTGCCGGAAGCTGGTCCATCGGCACCTGAAGCAGCGGACCGCTAGGCAAGGGTGGGAGCACAAGCGGCTTCTGGGCCTTATGGGACTTGCGGCGCGGAGTGGTGGAGTGCGTGGCTGGGGCGGCGGTCTGCGCGTAAAGGAGTGGAGTCGCCAGCAGGAGACCCAACGCGATCCATCTGCGCGTGCGCGTCATATTTCCCCCATTTCCGCCAGCGGCCAAGGGTACTGCAGCCACTGCGCCCTAGCTGATTTTACCACCGCTGGTAGAACGCCGGAGGGCTTGTTTCTTGCGTTTTGAGGAGCGCAATCCATGATCGCGACCATTGCCAGGCACGGCTTTGGCAAGCATTTCGACTGCCTTCGGCCGCCCCAGCGCGTAAAATACCAGCGGAGGCTTTCCCTTTGGGTCCTGCTTCGAAACCCACGCTCCTGAATTGTCGGCACTGGCGGCGATGGCCGTGCCTGCTGCTGCTGAGCGCGTCGCTCAACAATATTATTGTTCCGTCGGCCCACGCTCAGACCTGCCAGAGCGCCGCGGACATGGATGCTTCAGTGCGAAGCGCTCTGGAAACCACGGCGAAGCGCTATTTCGATCTGTCGGCGCGCGGCGATACGGCGACCCTCCGGCAGAACTCCATTGCCCGCAGTGGCCGCCAGCTTTGCCGGCATCGAAACCGCTGTCAAGGAGAACCAGCCCGCGTTCGCCGGCGCGCAAGCCATCGTTCGACCTCCATTCTTGCTGACGGCCGAGGGGACAGAACCGCTGGCGCGCGCTGAATTTCTGTGCGGGATTTTTGGTAAGTCGGGTCAGACCAAGGATAGTGCGGAATTTGTCCTGTCGAATCTACCGCCCGGCAAGTACGGCATCACCATTCTCGACATCCATGGCGGACGGACGGCGATCACGTTGACGCTAATCCTGCAGCAGGCTAGCGCGGACTGGAAACTGGCAGGCTTTTACGCCACATCCTCACAGGCGGCAGGACACGATGCCGCCTGGTTCATGCAACACGCCCGCGATTTCAAAACCAAGTCACAGAACCACAACGCCTGGCTCTATTTCCGCGAGGCGGTCTCGCTGTCGGCTCCGGTGGACTTCATGTCTACCCTCGCGACCGACAGACTTTATGACGAGATCCAGGCGGTGCAACCCTCCGATGTGCCCGCCAACGGCAAGGCCATGGATCTGAGCGCCGGGGGCAAGACTTATCATGTGACGGATTTCTTCCCACTGCCCGTGGGCAACGATCTCGACGTGGTCGTTAAGTATCAAGCCACCGATGTGTCAGACACGGCGCGCGCGTTTCAGGAGAATACGACCGTGATCAAGGCGCTGGTGGCGAAGTTTCCCGAATTGCGCGAAGCTTTTGCCGGGGTGGTGGCGCGAGCTGTCGAGTCCTCCGGCCGCGACTACGGTACGCTGCTGGCGATGAAGGAGATTAAGTAGGAATCATTGAATCATTTGGGTATTAAGGCATCGGATCATTGAAAGTCAGAGGCAGGCGTAAGGTTCTTAATGATTCAATGACTCAATCACTCAATGTCTCAATCCCTTGCCTTCCCCCTCCCGCGGGACTAATATTTCTCTAATTCATTTCACCTCGGCGGATTTCTCTCACTCGGATTTGTTCTAAGGAGGCTGTATGGGCATTGCAATTTCGCCAATCCAGATTGATTCGCGCGTGGGCGACTTCCTTGGGAAGCCGCGCAAAATGCTGATCGACGGCAAGTGGGTCAATGCCGCGTCGGGCAAAACTTTCCCAACCTATAACCCTGCCACCGGAGAAGTGCTGGCGCAGGTCGCGGAAGGCGACCGGCAGGACATTGACCTGGCCGTGAAAGCCGCGCGCAGGGCGTTCGACAGCGGTCCCTGGTCGCGCCTGATGGCTTCCGAGCGGGGCAAGCTGGTGTGGAAACTGGCCGACCTGCTGGAAGAGCACCTGGAAGAATTCGCGACGTTAGAAACCCTCGATAACGGCAAGCCGCTCACCGTGGCGCGGGCCGCCGATGTTCCGCTGGCGGTCGATATGTTCCGCTACATGGCAGGATGGGCGACCAAGCTCGAAGGAACAACCATTCCGCTCTCGGTCATGTATACGCCCGGCGTAAACTACCACGCCTACACGCTCCGCGAGCCGGTCGGCGTGGTGGGGCAGATTATTCCGTGGAATTTCCCGCTGCTGATGGCGGCGTGGAAGCTGGCGCCGGCGCTGGCCTCGGGATGCACGGTGGTGTTGAAGCCGGCCGAGCAGACTCCGCTCTCCGCGCTGCGTTTGGGCGAGCTGATCGTGGAAGCCGGATTTCCGGACGGCGTGGTCAACATCGTTCCGGGATACGGCGAGACGGCGGGCGCGGCTCTGGCGGCGCATGATCTGGTCGACAAAATTGCGTTTACCGGATCGACCGAAGTTGGCCGCCTGATTGTCCACGCGGCCACGGGAAATCTGAAGAAAGTTTCGCTCGAACTCGGCGGCAAATCGCCAAATGTCGTGTTCCAGGATTCGGATCTGGATGTGGCCATCGGCGGCGCCGCGAGCGCGATTTTCTTCAATCACGGACAATGTTGCTGCGCCGGTTCGCGTCTATTCGTGGAGCGGCCGGTGTTCGATCGCGTGGTGGAAGGCGTGGCGGCGAAGGCGAAGAAGATCAAGGTGGGATCGGGCATGGAGCCGAGCACGTCGATGGGTCCGCTCGTCTCCGAAGAGCAGTTGCAGCGGGTGTGCAACTACCTGGAGATCGGCATGGCGGAAGGCGCGACTGCGCTGGCCGGCGGAAAAAAGCTCGGCGACAAGGGATATTTCGTCGAGCCGACCGTGCTGGTGAATACGAAAGACAACATGCGGGTGGTGCAGGAAGAAATTTTCGGGCCGGTGGTGGTGGCGATTCCGTTCGACGATCCCGAAGAACTCCTGCCGCGCGCCAACGACTCGGTGTACGGACTGGCGGCGGGGATCTGGACGAAGGATATTTCGAAGGCGCATCGTCTGGCGGCCGCACTGCGCGCCGGAACGGTCTGGATCAACTGCTACAACATCTTCGACGCGGCGCTGCCGTTTGGTGGGTACAAGCAGTCGGGTTGGGGACGCGAGATGGGCAAAGACGTTCTCGAAATGTACACGCAGACCAAGGCGGTGTGCGCTCGGCTGTAAACCATTCCATGCACAAAACGAACAAATTCCCCACCCTAACGTCGCACAAGACGCGACGTTAGGATGGGGGCACCCTCTCATCCCCTAACTGATTTTCCGCGGTGTACACTGCGTCCGTCCTCAAAATTCATGCAACCGTGAGGAATCATGATCACAATCCCAAAACGCTTAGGGCTGTTGGTTACGTTGGCGATGGCGCTGCAGTTGGGAGCGCAAACGCCAGCAGAAAATGCAGCCAAGGATCCGTCTAGTGCCCCAGTGCCCCACGAGGGTGACTTTGTCATTCACAATTTTCGCTTTCAGTCGGGAGAAACCCTGCCCGAGGTGCGGATGCACTACACCACCTTCGGCGCACCCGTGAAAGACAAGCGCGGACACACCGCCAACGCGGTTCTAATCCTTCATGGCACGAGCGGCACGGGACACCAATTCCTTCGTCCGATATTTGCGGACGTGCTGTTTGGGCCAGGGCAACTGCTGGACGCGAACCAGTACTACATCATCCTGCCGGACAACGTCGGCCACGGAAAATCCAGCAAGCCGAGCGATGGCATGCATGCGCACTTTCCGCAATACGACTATGCCGACATGGTCTCGCTGCAACACGAACTCGTCGAAAAGGGGCTGGGCGTGGACCACTTGCGTCTGGTGATGGGCACCTCGATGGGCTGCATGCATTCCTGGATGTGGGGCGAAGCCTATCCCACCGAAATGGATGCGCTGATGCCACTGGCATGTTTGCCGGTGCAGATTGCCGGACGAAACCGCATATGGCGGAAAATGGTGATCGACGGAATTCGCCAGGACCCCGAATGGAAGAACGGCGACTATAGCACTCAGCCTCGCGCGGCGCTCGAAGTGAGCGCGGATTTTCTGGTGATCGCCGGCAGCGCCCCATTACAAATGCAGCAAGAACTGCCCGCGCGCGATGCCGCCGATAAGTATCTTGAGGAAACGATCAAGCGGATCACGTCCGGCCTTGACGCCAATGACTTTCTTTATGCGGTCAGCGCGTCGCGGGACTATGATCCGTCATCGAAACTCGGCCTCATTCAGGTTCCGGTGATGTTCATCAACTCCGCCGATGACTTCATCAATCCGCCCGAATTGGGGATCGCCGAGCAAGAAATCAAGCAGGTGAAGAAGGGAAGATTCGTATTGCTGCCCACATCCGAGAAGACCCACGGCCACGGCACACATACCTGGGCGGCAGTGTGGCAGCAGTACTTGAGGGAATTGCTGGACCAGTCGTCGGCTCACTGAACTGCTCTGGATTTTGATTTTCCTGAGACGTGGCAGCTGCGAACTGGTTTTGGAGGCGCGGGTGAGAATCGAACTCACGATAGAGGTTTTGCAGACCTCGGCCTTACCACTTGGCTACCGCGCCGGCTCGTTCTTGAAAACGACATGCTAAGACTAGCACGCTAAAACGAAAAGCCCTCGCCGGGGCAGGGCTTCGAGGAACTGGAGCGGGAGACGGGATTTGAACCCGCGACTTCGACCTTGGCAAGGTCGCACTCTACCACTGAGTTACTCCCGCTCGACTTCATGAGTATAAACGAGGCCCTCCCAGGGGAGCAAACACGGCGTTCGCGGGGGGGGCTACAGCACCAGAATTGCCGTGACCCCACAAGACTGCCGAGCTTTGCTCGGCTTGGACGGCCGAGGGCGGCCGTCCCCACACGAGCCCTAGTCTTCCTCGTGACGCGTGGCGTAGTAGCCGCTGCGGGCCTGGATTTTGTAGTCCCCCGGCTTGGACTTGATCTCGACTTTACGGAACGAGCCGTCGCGGTTGGGATTGGTCGGTGTGTAACCGGCGTTGTACTGGCTGCGAAGTTCCTGGGAAATCTGGTCGAAAGCCTGGCGCAGTTTTTCGATCTTGTTGCCAACCTCGATCACGCGGCCGCCAGTTTCCTGGGTGAGCTTTTTCATCTCGGAGTCGCCGGAATAGCCGAAACCGCCGTAGAAGCCGCGATCGGCAATGAGCAGTACATAGCAGATGGCATCCGCTTTCTGGGCGGCTTCGATGGCGTCTTTGATCTTGAGGCGGCTGCCTTCGTCTTCTCCGTCGGTGAGCAGGATCATCGCCTTGCGGCCCACTTCGTGGCTGAATTCGTCGTGCGAGGCGAGATAGACGGCATCATAGAGCGCGGTACCGCGTGGGCCGGTCGAGGAGCACGGAATCGGGCCCTGCGGGCCAAGCGGCCCTCCGGAACAGCCGACTCCGCCGGTGTTGATCTTGGCTTCGTTAAGCGCATGTTTGAGCCGGCTGACCGAACTGGTGAAATCCTGCAGCAGGTTGATATCAACGTCGAAACTGATGACGAAGGCCTCGTCCTTGGGACGCAAAATGCTTTCGAGGAAGGAACCTCCGACCGTCTTTTCCATGTCGAGGACGCGCATCTGGCTGCCGCTGGAATCGATGAGAATGCCGAGCGTCAGCGGGAGATCGGTTTCGGCCTTGAAATACTTGATGGTCTGGGGCTTGCCATCCTCGAACAGGTCGAAATTGTCTTTGGTGAGGTTGGGAATCAGCGCCCCATGCTTGTCTTTGACGTTGAAGAACAACTGGACGACCTCGACGTTGACCTTGAGGGTCTCCGTGGGCTCGTCTTGCGACTGGGCGTTGGAGTTGGGCGGCGGGGCCGGGGAATTCTGTCCGGCTGCGGGCAGCGACAGAGCGACCGCTAGAGCGAGGAGACCCATGGCCAGGCACGATTTCGAATGGAATGTAGGCATCAGCGTTTTTATCCCGAGACTTTGCTAGTCTATACCTGTAAGAAGCTGTAACGGTTAGATGCACCAAAGGGGCGAGGTTGGGCATCTGAATTAGTAAAAAAGGCATGGCGTCGTTGCGTGGCCCCGTGCTGCGCACGGGTGGACAGCCGAGGGCGGCTGTCCCTACGCTAGATCGCACGGGCAAAGAAAGACAGAGGATTCCGGGGATGGTCACGAAAACTAGCGCGCTACTGAGGCTGGGGCTGTCGTTGTTATTGGTGGGGTTGCTGGCAGGCGCCCTGGCGGCGCAGCAGAAGCCGGAGGACATTCCGGACGCTCCGTCGGCGACTCGTCCGATGCCGCCGCCGGAGCCACCCAGTCCGCGGCCCGGGGCGAACAACGACGAACAGACCCCGCCCAATGCGCCGCCGCCGGCCGATAATTCCGGCGCCGGGGTGACCACCGGGTCGAAGGAGCTTCCGCGGAGCACTCCCGATGCGACGGAAGCGAAGCCCGCTCCGCCTCCGATGCCCCCGGTTACGACGGTGCCCGCGGGCAGCGTTCCGAAGGATCTGAACACCGGCGAAGACGTCGGTTACACCTTCAGGCACGTAACAAACCTGGTGCTGGTTCCGGTGAGCGTAAAGGACAACGATGGCCGGCTGGTCGGTGGGCTGCTGCCTAAGGATTTCTCGGTGCTGGAAAATGGGCAAAGACAACAGCTGAAGTTTTTTACCAGCGACCCGTTTCCACTTTCGGCGGCGGTGGTGATCGATACGGGCATGCCCGATATTGGGGTAAAGCGCGTCCAGGAGACTTTGTCCGCTTTGCAGGGAGCGTTCAGCCAGTTCGATGAAGTTGGGATCTATACCTACAGCAGCACGGTTGGCCGGGTGGCAGACTTCACCGGCGTGGGCAAGGAATTGACGATGGCTCTGAACGAGGTCAAGGGCTACAGCGGAACCAATAATGGACCTCCGGTGACAGGCGGCCCGCTCGGTCCTCAGGGACCGACGATTAATGGTCTTCCGGTTGGCGCTGCTCCTGTGAACCCGGTGTACACCCCGCCCAAGCAGGCTCGCGTGATCAACGACGCCATCCTGGAGGCGGCTCGCGATCTTTCCAAGCGCGAACGCGCCCGGCGGAAAATCATCTTCGTGATTAGCGATGGACGGGAGCGTGGCAGCACCGCCAGCTATAAAGACACGCTGAAAGTCCTGTTGACGCAGAACATCATTGTTTACGCGGTGGGTGTGGATGGCGCGGCCATTCCGGGATACGAAAAGCTGCAGAAGTTCCACCTACCCAACATGGGATTGAACAAGTTAGGGTTCGAGCCGATCGGCTACGGCAACATCCTGTCGAAGTACGTGGGCGCTACCGGGGGCGGGACGGTATACGCCGAATCCGCCAGGGCCGATATCGAGCAGGCCTACGCTCGTGCCATCGGAGACGCCCGCAATCAGTACACGCTCGGCTACACGCCCAGCAAGGCGGGCATTGGCGGATATCGGCAGATCGAAGTGCGGGTGCGGCGTCCGGGCGTGAAGGTGTATGCCAAGGACGGATATTATCCGCTGCCGACGGCGCGATAGTCAGTCGCCAAAACCTAGTACCCGGTACCCAGCACCCAGTGGTCGGCGCATGCGACGTCGTTCCATAAGACAAACGCGATCCCCGACGCAGATCCAAGCGAGAAGACTGGCAACTGGGCACTGACAGTTGGGTACCGACCTGGGTAACCAGCGCCGGGACCTCCGATATGGTATAAAAATCAGCAGGATACTGTAGTCAAGTGAATTGGTGGCGAGAGATTCGCGCGTTGAGGGAGTGGTTCGCAACAACTTTTTTCGCAGGAGTTTCTGAGGAAACCTTTTGAGTTTCATCAACTTCGCAGCACGTGAGATCAACTGCAAGATCGTCTACTACGGCGCCGGGTTAGGCGGCAAGACGACGAATCTGCAGTTCATCTTCCAGAAAACAGCTGAACAGCAGAAGGGCAAGATGATCTCGCTGGCCACCGAGACCGATCGAACCCTGTTCTTTGATTTCCTGCCGCTCGACCTGGGCACGGTGCGCGGCTTCAAGACGCGCATCCACTTGTATACCGTCCCGGGACAGGTCTTTTACGACGCCAGCCGCAAGCTGATTCTGCGCGGTGTGGATGGCATCGTGTTCGTGGCCGATTCCCAGCAGGAGCGCATGGACGCCAACGTCGAAGCGCTCGACAACCTGACCGCCAACCTGAAAGAACACGGCTACGACTTCAATAAGATTCCCTACGTTCTGCAACTGAATAAGCGCGACCTGCCCAATGTGCTGCCGGTGGACACGCTCTCCCGGGAACTGCGCAAGAAAAACGAACCGGTGGTGGAGGCGGTGGCCTTCCAGGGCGTGGGCGTGTTCGAGACGCTCAAGGAAATCGCCAAGCAAGTGCTGACGGAGTTGAAGCAGGGCGGGTAGAACAGTTGTCAGCTCTCAGTTGTCAGTTCTCAGTAAAATCCAAAACACCTTTCTGTAGAGACGCGGCTTGCCGCGTCTTGGTAAAGCCGACACTATTGCAGCGACCCTGAAAGCTCTTCCCACTCATTCATCAGATCCTGCAGCGCGCTCTTGCGATTGGCGAGTTCATGGGTCTGGCGCTGCGTTTCTTCCGCACTAACAAAGCTCTGGAGTTCGGTTTCACAGAGCGCAATCGCGGCCTCGGCACGGGCAATTTCTTCTTCGACTTCGTGCAGACGGTCTTCCATCTGCTGTCGCTTGATTGGGTTCAGGCGCTTGCCTTTGGGCTCGGCTGTCTCGGTGGCGGCAGGAGACGCGGCAAGCCGCGTCTCTACGGCGGAAGATTTCCCTCCGTTCACGGGGACAGATGAGGGCCCCGATGCAATGGCGGCCGGCCTCGGTGTCTCCAGAGCAACCTCGGCGCGTCCCTGCTTCCGCCAGAGGTAGTCTTCGTAGTTTCCCGGATAGATCTCCACTTTGCCATCGCCAATTTCAAAGACTCGCGTGGCGAGTTTGTCGATGAAGTAGCGATCGTGAGAGACGAAGACGACCGTGCCAGTGTATTTCATCAGGGCTTCGAGTAGGACGTCTTTGGCTCGCAGGTCGAGGTGGTTGGTGGGCTCATCGAGCAGCAGGAAGTTGGCGGGGTGGAGCAGCATTTTGAGTAGCGCGTAACGATTGCGCTCGCCTCCGGAGAGGACGCCGATCCGCTTGAAGACATCGTCGCCCGAGAAAAGAAAACAGCCGAGCAGGCTGCGCAGCTGGGTTTGCGTGGAGGCGGGCGAGAGTTCTCCGAGGTCATCGAGGATCCGCGCTTCGGGATCGAGTTCTTTATATTGATCCTGCGCGAAGTAGTCGGGCCCGACGTTGTGGCCTAGCTTGTATTCGCCGGCGGTTAGGGGCTCCTGACCGGCCAGCAGTTTGATCAGAGTTGACTTCCCTGCCCCGTTGACTCCTACCAGTGCGACGCGCTCGCCACGCTCGATCATGAAATTTACTTTCTCAAATACTTTGAGTTCATTGATGCCGCGCTCGCCGTAACTTTTCGCGACGTCCGTGAACTCGGCTACGATACGCCCGCTCGGCTTCGGCTGCGGGAAGGAGAAGTGGACGGTCTTCTCTTCTTCCGGAATCTGGATCCGCTCCATTTTTTCGAGTTCTTTGATACGGCTCTGCACCTGTTTGGCTTTGGTCGCAGTGTAGCGGAAGCGGTTGATGAAGACTTCGAGTTGCTCGATGCGGTCGTGCTGCGTTTTGTAGGCGGATTCCAGCTGCTCTTTGCGCGCGGTTTTGCCGGCCAGGTACTGGTCGTAGTTGCCGGCGTAGAAGTGGATTTGCTTGTTCCAGATTTCCACTATGCGCTTGACCGTAATGTCGAGAAAGTAGCGGTCGTGCGAGATGAGGACAAACGCGTTGGGATAGGTGGTCAGGTACTCCTCAAGCCAGTTGCGGGCTTCGAGATCGAGGTGGTTGGTGGGCTCGTCGAGCAGCAGCAGGTTCGGCTTCTGCAGCAGGAGTTTGGCTAGCGCGATCCGCATCTGCCAACCGCCGGAGAATTCTTCGGTCTGGCGCTTCCAGTCATCGCGGTGAAAGCCAAGGCCGGTGAGGACCTGGCCGACCTGGGCTTCGAGGGTGTAGCCGTCGCGGGCTACAAATTCCTGTTCGAGCTTCTGGTAACGGTCGGCGACGTTCGCATATTCGGGGCCCTCATGCTCGAGTTCTGACATGCTGCTGGTGAGCGACTCCATTTCCTTTTCGATGGCATCGAGTTCGGCGAATACCGACATGCACTCGGCGAAAATAGTGCGGCCGGTCAGGGCGAGGCCGTCCTGCGGAAGGTATCCGGTGGAGATGCCTTTGGCGCGCGAGATGGCGCCGTAGTCGAGCGACTCGCTTCCGGCGAGGATCTTCATGATGGTGGACTTGCCGGTACCGTTCGCACCGACTAGGCCAATGCGGGATTCCGGCGTAATCAGCCAGTCGGCGTTCTCGAACAAGAGCTTGTGGCCGTAGCGCTTGCCCGCGCCGGAGAGTTGGATCATGGGTGTCTCTATTTAAATATACGGGACGGTGGCTGACGGCAGCTGCCAGCTCTCAGTTGTCCAGCTTTCAGTAAGGGGCAAGCTTTGACAATGTGTCACGACTTGTGGCACAATTTGAAAATGCCCAGCGTAAACATTCGCCAGCTTCGGGACACCAAGCGGCTGAAGGCTTGGCTGCGTGCCGGGAAGACTGTGGAACTCCGGGAGCGGGACGAGGTTATTGGCCGCATTGTTCCTCAAGGATCTCCTCCGCCGGCCGGAGATTGGCCGGATTTCGCGGCCATGCGGAAGGAGATTTTTTCCGACCGCATTTTGCCCGGCGCAGATGTTGTGATTGAAGAACGCGGTCGCTATTGAGGCGCCATTGACGACCATCGTAACCGCCATCCCAGTAACCATCTACGCTGACACTTCTTTTTTTGTCTCCCTCTATCTCCCTGACCGGCACACATCGGAAGTCGAGCGGCGGCTCAGGTCGCGGCCGTCGCTGTGGATGACGCCGCTTCATGTGGCCGAGTGCACACATGCCGTCGAGCAACACGTTTTCCGCAAGGCGATTACGCGTAGCGAAGCTGACCGTGTGCTGCAGCGGTTCCATGAGCACCGTTCCCAGCATTTGTGGAGAGAGTCGCCCCTGCCCGATCGCGCACTTGAGATTTGTGCGCAACTGGCCCACCGGCACGCGGCGCGGCTAGGGGTTCGGACTCTCGACACGCTGCACGTGGCATCAGCTCTGGAATTGAAGGCCGAGCACTTTTGGACCTTCGACGCGCGGCAGGCGAAACTGGCGCTGGCCGCCGGTTTGAAGACCAACTGATTGCGGTTGGGCAGCCGAGGGCGGCTGTCGCTACGTGATTCGGTCAGCGAGCCGCAGCCATGCGCGCTATGCCCAGGTGCTCCATCGCGCGGTCGATTACGGTCTGGAGTTCGTGGGCGTACTTGACTTCCCGGCCCTTGGCCAGGATAGCGCGCGCTTTCCCCGCGTCGAACCAGGTGGGATTGCGGTCGTCTTCCTCGGGACGGCGAGTTTGGCGGACGTCCATCAAGAACGCTTTGACCACATATTCCTGCACGCCGCCCTGCTGCCAGAAAACGCCCTTGGAGTGAATGTAGATGTGGAAATGACGGGGCTCGATGGTGCCGATGGCGCCCGCTTCTTCTTTGGCTTCGCGTTCGGCGGCCTGGCTGTGCGAGAGGCGGGGCTCGGGGGCTCCCTTGGGAAACGTCCATTTGCTGCCGCCGTTGGTATTGACCAACAGAAACTCGGCGTGCGAATTCACCCGCCGGTAGCAGACGGCAGCCACCTGCAGAGGTAGCGCGAATTGAGAGACGCGAGGCGAGCTCATTGTCCGCAGTGTACCGCAAGGATGTTTCGGGAATGTTAAATGCAACGAAAATTGTGCATATCTTTGGTAACTAAGGGTCTTTCGTACGGGGCTAAGGCGTGGGCGGAGCCTCGGTTGGCCCCGCCGCGGATGGCGCAGCGCCTAATTGTGTGTTGCTGGAGTCTTGGCGCCGGACGATTTCTTGGATTGGGCAATCATGACGTCAGTCTTCTTCAGCAGCGTTTGTTGAACACTGTCGACGTACTTGGTCATGATCGGCATCATGTCTTGCATCGACTCTGCCATGATGGAGGGCATCTCTCGCAATAACTTCGCGCCGGTAGGCGTGGAATAAAACGCAACCAGGTTGTCAATGTCGCCCTTGGTGAGGTGCTTTTGAAATGCCGGGACCATGGCCTGCATCATTTCATCCATGGGCATATTCTCGAACATGCTATCCATGTCCGCGGTCATCTTTGATTCGTAGTCAGCGGGCAGGCTGTCTTTGTGCTTCAGATATTGCTCGTGCAACATCTGGTGCATACTTTGGGTCATCGTACCAACCATTTTCTTCATCATGTCGTGAGATTGGGTGACCTGAAAATATCTTTCGACATCCGCTTTCGTAGCGGGAGAGTCGGCGGCGCTTGTCTGAGCAAAGCCTGACCAGCTAAGGAAGAAGACCACACAAACAACGATGAGTAAGCGCTTCATAACTACCCTCCAGAACTTCCGCATGAGTATAACGTTCTCATGCCCGCCAAGCCAGTGATTTACTGAGAGCCGCTTCCGAAGCTCAGGCCGCTCAGGGCGGCTATTCTCTTACTATCGATTCCTCGACTGGCAATCAGTACTTGAAACGTCTCTCCCATGCCAACGGGAGTTACCAGGTGTTTGAGCTGGAGGGCTACCTTCGCCCGTTCTTGCGGAAGGCGGCAGTCTTCGAAGGCATCGGCAAACTGATTTTTCTCGCCAATACCCATCAGGAATTGCGATTGCGTTCGCAGCTTTTCTACCTGCATGCCTTCTTGCTCGCATGCGGCGGCCAGCGCGGTGAAATTGACGTGGGCGGTGAGGTCTTGCTCGCCGGGGGCCTGGTAGGGGTCGGCGCTGGCGGAGTGCTGGCGATACGCCATGAGCGTGCCGCGGTGGCGGCCCGCGAGTTGTTGGTTGCGCGTGTAACCGTAGTCAATGACCAGCAGCACGCCGCGCACGATGGCGCTCGCGATCTGGCGCGTCCAATCCTGCGCGAGGGTGGGCACTTCGATGCGCTCGTTTGCTTCCGGATGGACTCCGTAACGGTCGAGGAATTCCAATTCCCCGGCGAGCGGCGGGAGCCAGGTTTCACGCAGGCGATTGTTTTCGAGCGCGAGGTGGAGTTTGCCGTGCGCACTTAGGATTTCCACGGGAAGGGCGTCGAAGAATTCGTTGGCAAAGACGATGAGGGGAGTCCCCGGCGCTAGGGTGCGGCTTGGGCCGGTCGGTCGTCCCTCCGGGACTTGGTCGCTTTCGCCGCTTCCCCCAGCACTAAAGCGCTGGGCTAAGCTAGGCCGTTCCTCCAGAACTGCGGCCTTCCCACTGCCCATGTGTTCGCGGAGAGTATCTTGCAGTTTGGCTCGCAGCGCTGGCGAAGTCTCCTGCAAGGTGTACGTGAGGGCGGCGAAGAAGTCGGGGAATTTCTTGTTCGACCAATCGAGCACATCGCGGGCGAATAAGCCGCGGCCGGGGCCGAGTTCGAGGATTTCGATCGTCGGAGGGCGGTCGAGCGCTTGCCATATCTCGTCGAACTGGCGCGCCAGCAGGCGTCCGAAGACGGCGTGAACGTCGCTTGAGGTATAGAAGTCTCCGGCTTTGCCGAATTGTTCGGCGTTGGCCGAATAGTAACCGTGGGAAGGATCGTAGAGGCAGATCTCCATGTAGCGCGAAAACGGGATGGGGCCGCGCTCCCGGATTTCGCGCTCGATTTGTTCGCGGAGGGACGACTGGACAGGCAATGCGCTAGCGCTCCTCCGTTCCCTCTCGGGCAGGCATCGGACTACGGGGGTCGGCGCGATTCTGCGGAGTGCGGGTAAACATTTCGATGAAATAGTC
Source organism: uncultured Acidobacteriaceae bacterium (assembly GCA_963767605.1). GTDB lineage: Bacteria > Acidobacteriota > Terriglobia > Terriglobales > Acidobacteriaceae > Acidiflorens. The sequence goes on from CAVYEP010000016.1 coordinate 57,345, forward strand.
GTGCAGTCCGTCATAGAGCTGGCGCTGAAGATGCCAGGCGAACTGGGGATGATCGAGGTCGCGGGGATGAATCGGCAAAACGTAGGTGTGAACGGGGACGGTGGAGTTCTTCAGATCGATCAGAACTTCGATCCCTTCGCGATTTTCGCGCGCGGAAAAGGCGAGCAGCGGATGATCGTAGAGCTTGAGGTGTTCCTGAACCATTCCGAGTTTGCTGGAGCCTGACACGCATCCATTCTACTTAGGATGGTCTACTTAAGCTGGACGGCGGAGACGCCCGCCTCCACCGTAGGAATCAACCCGCGATCGCGGCCCTAGGCGGCCATGCGGAGCGAGTGGCGTTGCTCGTGAAAGGCGCGCTTGACCGGCGGCATCGCGAGATAAAGGATCACGACGACGTTGATGATCCCGAAAGCCAGCGGAATTCCGTGCACGACAATCAGTACCGGCAGCAGCAAGACCAGGCCAACCGCGGAAAGAAACAGGGTGAGCAGACGGCCCCAGTTTTGCATTCTCAGAACTCCATAGCCGGCGAGCAACTGAACGACTGCAAACAAAATAATCACCAGGCTGGCGAGGTGCCCAAACCCGGCAAAGAAGCGCCCAGTGGCATTGCCCTCAGCGGCCAGAGAAGCGAGTTTGGCGGCCAGTCCGGTGAAGAGCAGGAGGGACAGACCGAACAGCAGCCCGAGTATGCCGCGCAGAATCTGATAGAAGCCGACCAGAGGTGACGCCAAGTGGACGCATGAATCCTCCTACAGATTGGGAGAAATATAGCACAAGGGGCAAAGTGTCAGGTGTCAGGTCCCAGGAAGACCTGGGTCGATCTCAGCGGATGCCGGGGTTCTCCTGAGACCTGAGACCTTGGACCTGAGACCTTTTCTATTCGTAGCGCAGGGCTTCGATGGGATCCAGGCGGGAGGCTTTGATGGCGGGCAGCATGCCGCTGACGACGCCGACGAATCCGAGAATCACGGTGGACGCGAGCAGAGTGGTGGAATCGATGGTGAGATGGATGTCGCCTTCGGTGCCATTTTCTACGAATGCGCTCCACAGGGTGAGCGATCCGACCGACCAGGAAACGATGTAAGCGAGAACCACGCCGGCGATTCCACCGAGCAGCGTGATGGCAAGGGCTTCGGCGAGGAACTGGACCAGGATGTGCCAACCGCGCGCGCCGAGGGCTTTTTCTACGCCGATCTCGCGGGTGCGCTGGGTAACGGAGACCAGCATGATGTTCATCAGGCCTACGCCGCCGATGCCGAGCGTGAGCAGGCCGATGAACCCGAGCAGAATCTTGATGCCGGTGGTGATGACGCGCAGGTCGAGCAGATCGGCGAACACGTCGAAGACAAAGACGGCGCGCTTGTCCTTGGGATCGAACTCGTGGTGAAAGGCCATCGAGCGGCGGACGGCATCGGCGACTTTCTCGTGGTCGCCTTCGTATTCCATGGCGATGGCGTTCAGGTAATAGGTGTTGGTCAGGTCGCTCATGGCGCTGAACGGGATGTACACCTTGCCGTTCATGTTGTCGTCGCCATTCTGAATGACGTGCTTGAGCACGCCGATGACCTCATAGGAAATGCCGTCGAGCCGCACTTTTTCGCCAAGCGCGTTCTGCCCGGAGAACAGCTTTTTCTTGACGTCGGCGCCGAGGATGGCGACGCGGCTGTGCGTGTTTTCGTCGAGGTCGGTGAAGAAACTGCCGTCTTCGACCTCCATGCGGCGCATGTCGCGAATAGTACGGATAGACTCCGCTGACGCCGTAATTGCCGCTGCGCGTCCCGTAGGCAACGGTGCTTTGCTTGAAGGCTTCGGGCGAGATGCGCTTCAGCAGCGGAACTTCGGCCTGCAGGTAGTCGAGATCGTTGACGGTGAGTTTGATTTCGCTGCCGGCCTTGGTGCCGCCCGCTTGCAGGGAGGTGCGTCCGGGAAAAATGAAGACCAGGTTTGTGCCCCAGGAGCGGAAGGCGACCCAGAGGCCGCGCTCGAAACCGGAGCCGTAGGCGAGCAGCAGCACGACGGTCGCGATGCCCCACGCCATGCCGAGCATGGTGAGGATGCTGCGGCGGCGGTTGTGCTTGAGCGCGTTGTAGGCCTGGCGGGCGAGTTCGAGAATCATAAGTTCTTCCGTAGGGACAGCCGCCCTCGCTTCCAGCGGGGCCCCGCTACCGTTGAGTGCAACGAAACCTTGGCGAGCTGCGCTCGCCTGGACACCGAGGGCGGCTGTCCCTACGTGCACCTCGTTTACTCCTGGCGCAGAGCCTCCACCGGTTGCAGCAGCGCGGCCTGGCGCGCCGGATAGAGTCCCGCGGCGATGCCGGCAAACGCCAGCGAGAGAATCGCGATCGCCGCGGACGACGGAACGATGCGCGGCGTGTCGAATCCTTCGGGCGCGGGCAAAGCGGCCAGAACTGTGACCAATGCGGTGGTGATGGCCAGTCCGATGCCTCCGCTCAACGCGGTCAGGAACGCGCCTTCCACAAAAAACTGGGTCAGGATGGCGCGATGCGTGGCCCCGAGCGCTTTGCGCAGTCCGATCTCGCGCGTGCGTTCGGTGACCGAGACCAGCATGATGTTGATGATGCCGATGGCGCCGAGAGCGAGCGTAACGACACCGACCACGCCGAGGAACCAATCCATGCCGTTGAAGATCTTGCCGACGCGCTTGTTGTCTTCGATCGTGTCCCAGTCTTCGAAGGAGTCGGTCGAGCTTGGGATCGAAGCCGTGCCGGCGGGCAATAATGTCGTGGACTTCCTGTCTTTGCCACCAAATCGCCGCTGGGCGTGAGCGGACGGTAGTTCAGGAATGAAATCGCATCTTCGCTGTTCTGGTCTTTCAGCCGGAACAGATTGCGCATGGTCTCGATGGGAATGAAGATGCGCGCATTGGTGCCGTTGTTGCCGTCCTGCCCGACTTTGCTGAGCACGCCGATAATTTCGAAGCGGACGCCGTTGAGCAGGATGGGCGAGCCCACGGCGGGGCGTCCGGGAAATATGTTCTTCAGAAGCTCCCAGCCGACGACGGCCACGCGGCGCGTTTCGGTATTGTCCTCATCGTTGAACCAGCGGCCCGGGCCGACCGGGAACATTGCGGATCTGGTTGTACTCGGGCGCGATGCCGAAGACCTGGCCGTTGGTGGAACCGTAATCGCTGACCGCGCGAATGTCCTCGCGGTTGAGCACCGGCGAAACATACTTGAGCGAGCGCGCCTCGTTGCGGATGGCGAGGTAATCCTCATAGGTGAAATGGTAGGTGCGGCCGGACTGCGTGCTGCCTTCGACGGCGGGAATGCGGCCGGGGAAGGTGAACATGATGTCCTGGCCGAGATTCTTCAGTTGCTTGGCCTGGCCGCTGCGGAAGCCTTCGCCCAAGCCGACCAGCAGGAGCAGCGATCCGACGCCCCAGGCGATGCCGAACATGGTGAGAAACGAGCGCAGTTTGTGGGCCCAGAGGGTGGCCAGCGACTGGCGCACGATTTCGAGGAGCATCCGCATGGACAGGTCCGCAGCGCAGGCTGCTAGTATGGGAGGCGACGTCTGCTACCCTGCACTCTGTTATGTAGTACGGGATGCGGGGGCGTCGCGGTTCCCGAAAAAAGCGCACTTCGCCTAGCGGGTTTAGACGTTGGGAACAACGCCTGGGTTAGCCGCAAGGCCGAATCCTGTCAGACGAGGCGAAGATTTAAGGCCCGTCGTTTCTGCTCACCGCCCGGCATTGAGGCACGTCTAAGACGCCGACCAGGGTGGGCAGCGATCCGTGCCCGTTTCAACAAGAAATTCGAGATGCACTTGAAGGAGGCATTCCCATGTTCCGTAGCAGCTTTGCGAGGAGTCCTGTTCTGCCTGCTGATGGCAGCCATGTCGGCATTAAGCCCGGCGCAATCGTTCACACTCGACCTGCCCCTGCAGAGCCAGGGGGCGCGAGATTTCACAACGCATCGGCATCACCGATATCACCATCAACTACCACCGGCCGCTGGTGAATGATCGCAAGGTTTGGGATGGCCTGGTTCCCTATGGCAAGGTGTGGCGTGCGGGCGCCAATATAAACACCACAATCACGTTCAGCGATCCCGTCCAGATCGAAGGCAAGCCGCTCGACAAGGGCACGTACGGATTGCACATGATCCCGAACGCCGATGAGTGGACGATTATCTTTTCGAAGAATTCGACTTCCTGGGGATCCTTCACCTACGACGAAAAAGAAGATGCGCTGCGCGTGACGGTGAAGCCCAAGGCCGCGGACATGCACAACGCCCTGACCTACGACTTCGACGATCTGCAGAAGGATTCGGCGGTGGTCGAACTGGAGTGGGAGAAGGTCGCGGTGCCGTTCAAGGTCTCGGTCGATGTGCACGACGTGGTCGAGGCAAGCCTGAAGAAACAGCTTCGTAACCTTTCCCAATACACGTGGATGAGCTGGGACAACGCGGCCAATTACCTGCTCGCGGAAAAGGTCAACCTCGACGAGGCCCTCACCTATGCCAACAAATCCATCGAGAATGAAGACCGCTATGACAATGAGATGACGAAGTCGCAAGTCCTGGCGGCGCTCAATCGCAAGGACGAAGCCGCAACCGCAGAAAAGAAGGCGCTGGAACTGGCCGGCTCCGCTGCAGCTCCATCAATACGCCCGGCAGTTGCTAGGTCGAAAAGCGTAATGAAGAAGCGTACGCGATCTTCCGCGAAAATGCCAAGAAGCATCCCGACCAGTGGTTCGTCCACACCGGATTGGCTCGGATGTACAGCGCGCAGAGCAAGTTTGACGATGCGGCAAAGGAAATGAAAGCTGGCGATGGCAGCAGCTCCGGACGACCAGAAGGTCTATGTGGATGGACTGGTGAAGCAACTGGAGGCGAAGCAGGACATCAACTAGAGCTACCACACGGCGACGCAGAGCCCGCACCTCATCGCGTCGATGGGGCTGGCGATGAAGCGGGCTCCTCTTTGATCACCACCACTTCCTTGGCCATGCGCTTGGCGACCTCGACGACGGCGGCCAGCGTGTCGTCATCGGTTTCGAGCGCGCGCACGACTTCGATCCGCTTCATCTCGTGCATGGGATTGAAAAAGCGCATGCCGACACACTTCTGAGCGCGATAGGTGACGCTGGCGATCTCGGTGATGCTGAGCGAGGAGGCGTTCGAGGCAAGAATCGTGCCGGGACGGCAGAACTTGTCGAGCATGATGAAGATCTCCATCTTCGATTCCATTTCCTGGGGAACGGCCTCGATGACGAGATCGGCCTGGCGCGCCGCTTCATCGATGGAACCGGCGTACTCCAGGCGGGAAAAAGCGGCGTCGGCGTCGGCGGAATTTACTTTGCCGAGTTCGACGGCTTGGTCGAGATTGGCGCGGATTTCTGTCTCCGCCTTGCGCAGGGCGTTCGGAAAAAGGTCTTCGAGAATGGTGCGGTAGCCGCCGAGCGCGGCCGCATGCGCAATGCCCCGGCCCATGATGCCGGCTCCGATGACCGCCACGGTGCGGATTTCGGTCACTATTATTTGTCCTCTTTGCCCGCCTGCTCGAGATGCTGAAGCACGCTCTCATAGCTGGGTTCGGACTTGCGGATATATTCGCCCAGGCGGGCGCATTCCTCTTTGGTCATGGCCGGGATGCTGGCGCTGATGCGGCGCAGGGTGGTGGCGATGTCGTCGATGTAATTCATGAGGCGGATGAGTTCTCCAGTTGCGGGCATGAAGGCTCCTTGCGTTCTCTCTGGCGCGACGGCGGGATTCGGAATCGGCCGCCGCAGCCAGGGGAACTATTCATTGTTCAACATGCGGGCGGATTTGGCAAAGGAGGATAACGCTCAAGTGGGCGTAGCGGCAATTAACTCATCCGAGCCTATGGAAAAGCCGGAAGCTGGCGTAGCCTTCCTTGCCCATGTAGCGCTCGAGGACCGAGGGATCGGTCTGGCGCAGATCGACGATCACCAGGCCGTCGACCACGTCGGAAAATTTGCGGTCGAGATTGAAGCCTACCAGCCTGCCTCCCACCTTGGCATACTGCTTGATCAGGATGGGCAATCCCTTGCCATCTTCTTCCACGTCGGAGATGGGCTCGGCGAGTTCGTCGAGATCGCGCAAGGCGCTGCAGATGGCGCCGCAATCCCAGCGGCGGAGCTTGGGCGCGCGGAACGGCGTGCGTGCCTGGATGAGGTCGGCAAATTCGCGGCCGTCTTCATCTTCAACTCTGCGCTGCTCAAAATAGCGGACAATCATCTCGCGCGACAGGCTGCAGTATTCGTTGCTGATGCTGACCGCTCCGAACAGTACCGGAGTCTCGGGGTGGGCGGCCACGAACCGCGCAATTCCTTTCCACAGCAAAAGCAGCGGCGCGTACTGGCGCTGATATTCGGAGCGCACGAAGGAGCGGCCTAGTTCCAGAGCGGAGCCGATCTTCAGGAATAGTTGTTCGTCGTAGCGGAACACGGTGTTCGTGTAAAGGCCCTTGATGCCATGGGCGCGGATGATTTCGTCGGTGTTGCCGGCGCGGTAAGCGCCGGCCAATTCCTGTTTCTCTTTGTTCCAGAGCAGCAGATGCCAGTAATAGGCGTCGAAGTGGTCGAGGTCGGCGCTGCGTCCGGTACCTTCGCCGGCGGCGCGGAAAGTGATTTCGCGGAGGCGTCCAAGTTCATCGAGCGCGTGGGGCAACTCGGAAGCGCGGGCGGCATACACCGCGAATTCGGCGTTTTCGACGAGCAGCCGCTCGGCGGGCAAGGCCGCAATATCGTCTGATCACGAATCGCGCTGGAACCTCGGCGGCGATCGGTTCCTGCGCCTTGCGCGGCAGCGCGGAGCGCATCTTGGTCGGGCAGGGAGATGGGCTTCTTGCCGCGATACGACAGCAGGTAAGTTCGCAGGCGAAGATATTCGGTGGCTTCCTCGTCGCTGTCGAGGTTGGCAATCAACTCGGACGGGATCGCGCTGCCGATGCGAACCTGCACATCTTTCTCGCGCTGCTGCAGGAATTCCTGCAGAAGGAAGAGCGTGCGCAGGCGCGGATTGATCAGGCCGAGCAACTGGAAGGTGACGCTGTTGCGGCCGCAGAAATATACGGGGAGCGCGCTGGCTCCGGTCTTGCGCATCAGGCGAGCGGCCACGGTGTTCCACGCCGGGATCGGTGACTTGCGCCTGGCGGACATTCCACTGCGAGACTTCGCCGGCGGGAAACACGGCCAGCGCGCCGCCTTGGCGCAGCCATGCCATCGCCTGCTTCAGGGGCTTCAGATTCTTATCCGCTGAAGATGCGAGTGTGAAAGGGATCCACAAAGATGCAATGCTCGTGCAAGTTCGGGGATGCCCTCGAGCAGCGAGTTAGTCAGTATCTTGACGTCGGGACGCACGCGAGATAGAAGTACAGCCAGAGCTACGCCGTCGAGCACGCCAAAAGGATGGTTGGCCACGGCCACCAGAGGACCCTTTGATCGGGATGCGGTCGAGGTCGGCGGGCTGGAACTTCGAGCTTGATCTTCATTTCCGCGAGCAGCGCTTCCAGTCGGAAGCCGTGCGGCGCCGAGCGCACGCGCCGATACAGTTCGCGCGCCTGCTCCATGGGAATGAATTTGCCGGCGAATTCCGGGAGCCCGGGCAGTAACGGCGGCTCGGTCAGGACACCTTGCTCTTCATCACCCGCGATTGGCAATTTAGGCATAGCCGATTCTTGCCTTGCCTTGGTTGCACGATTGTGAAGGGGGGGTTAAAGGTTCGTGAATAAGTATTCTGTAAGTAACCCCCTGAGTATGTGAGTAATCTCCTCAGGGACGGTGACGAATGTCACGAGCAGTTGTCAGGTGTCAAGTGTCAGAGATCTCCGAGACCGATTGATCAATTCTTCGAAAGGGAGGTTGCTGCGCTTAGCTGGCTGCGGAGAAAGTCGCGTTCCATGCGGCAGCGGCGCTCAGCGGCTAAAGCCGTTGATGAAAACAAGCCAGTTATTGCAGCGCTGAAGCGCTGCTCCACCCAAAATCAAGCGCAACATCGAGTTTTCCGCACTTAGGCCGCCCACTCTTCATTTGCGACCGCTGGCAATGGCTGCGGAAGGCGGTCGGAGACTTCTGCTAGGGTGGCAAGCTTTTTTGCCAACTCGGGGCGCAACCACTCGGCGGCAAAACGCCAGCGCCAGTTCCCCTGTTCGCGGCTCGGAACATTCATGCGCGCATCGCTTCCGAGCCCCAGCACATCCTGCATCGGCACGACGCAGAGGCTGGCAACGGAGGTGGAGGCAGCGCGAATCATTGCCCAGTTAATGCCATCTTCACACCGGTCTTTATCTTTACATCCACCGAGGTACGCTTCCACTTGCTGGCGTTCGTAATCGGTCGCGCCCGATTCCCACCAGCCAAGCAGCGTGTCGTTGTCGTGCGTTCCAGTGTAGACAACCTTCTCGGTGGTGAAAGTGTGCGGCAGATGGGTGTGCGCGCCGACGTTGCCAAAACCAAATTGCAGCACGGCCATGCCGGGAATCTTCAGGCGCTCGCGGAGTTCATGCACGTCGGGGGTGATGTATCCAAGATCTTCGGCGAAAAACGGCAGTCCGCCCAGAGCCTCGCGCAGTTTCACGAATAAATCGTCTTTCGGACCGTCGACCCAGCGCCCATGAATCGCCGTGGGCTCGCTCGCCGGAATCTCCCAGCACTGCGAAAATCCGCGGAAATGGTCGAGACGGATGTAGTCGAAATTGTGCGTGGCCCAGCGCATCCGGTCGATCCACCACGCGTATCCCTTCTCCTTCATCACGTCCCAGCGATACAGAGGATTGCCCCAACGTTGTCCGTTTTTGCTGAAGAAGTCCGGGGGCACGCCGGCGACGACTTCGGGGTCGAGTTCGGAATTCAGGCGAAACAGATCGGGATGGGTCCAGACGTCGGCGCTGTCGAAACTTACGAAGATGGCGATGTCGCCCACGACGCGAATGGAACGTTGCGCACAATAGGCACGAAGCGCCTGCCACTGTTCGAAGAAAAAGAACTGCACGGCGCGGCGGACGTCGAGCTCGTCGAGCATTTCCGCGTGTGCCTTCTCGATCGCCAGCGGATCGCGATGCGTCAGTTCGCGGGGCCAGCGGTTCCAGCTTTCCAGATGGAAACGCGCGCGCAAACCGTCGAAGAGCACGAAGTCATCGAGCCACCATTGGTTTTGCCGGCGGAAGCTCTCGTAGCGCGAGCGGGCATTCGGGGCAGCCGAGCGCAGGAAGTTACGCGCCGCTTCAAATACCAGGGGCAGCTTGTGGTGGAAGACCGACAAGTAATCCACGGGCTCGACGCCGCTGGCTAGGGCGTCGACCTTGGCGCGGTCAATCCAGCCGCGATCGGCAAGCCGATCGAGGCTGATCAGCAACGGATTTCCGGCAAAGGCCGAAGTGGAAGAATAGGGCGAGTCTCCGTACCCAAGCGGACCGAGAGGCAACACCTGCCACAATCCCTGGCGCGCGGAGGCAAGAAAATCCGCGAAGGCATACGCCGACGGACCAAAGTCGCCGATCCCGCCGCGGGAAGGAGCGAGGTGGGATGAAGCAGAATTCCGCTGGCGCGCGGGAATGACATGCAAAATCAGCTCTCAGTTGTCAGTTCTCAGTTCTCAGTTTGTCGTTCTCGGGCGTTGCCCGCAGGCTCTGGTGACCCCTCTCAGGACCGAGAACTGGGACTGAGAACTGACCTTCCGCTACGAACCTTCTTGCCCAGCTTTCCGGGTCAGGTTTTTCATTTCTTCCTGATTGACTTTGAGGCGGTTGGACTTTTCCATGTCCTTGCGCAGGTTGGTGACGAACAGCCCGAACAAGTCGTTCTGCTTCGCTCCGAGCAGTGACTGGCGGATCCCGTCCTTCTTCTCTGCGAATTCCTGATCCGTTGGCGCCTGTTTTTCGAGAAGGTGAGCGACCACGCCATTGCCGCCGGCGATGATGGGTGCGCTAATTGCGCCGGGCTGCAGCGAGAAGATGGCGCTCGCATTGGACATCGATCCGATATCCGGAACCTGGCCATCCGGCAGTACCAAGTCGCTCGTCTTCACCGTCGCACCCAAATCCTTGGCGGCTTTTTTCAAATCGTGCCCAGCCTTGGCGCGGTCGGAAAGTTCCTGCGTCTTTTGTTGCAGCAGAAATCCGGCGCGCTCATTCTTGAACTCGCTTTCGACCCGCGAACGAATCTCTTCGAACGTGGGCGTGGCCGGAGGTTTCACGGCGAGCAGTTGGAAAACCACGTAGCCTTGCGGGACCTGCACTACATCGGGCGGAGCCTTGTCCGCTTCGTTGAAGACGGCATCCATAAACTGCGGATTCGCCGCCAGTCCGGGCAAGGCATCGTTTCGGCTGAAGAATTCGGTGGTGACTGGCGTCTGACCTTTGGCGGCGGCCGCCTTGTCGAATCCATCGGTACGCGCCTGGCTGAGCAAGGCATTCGCGGCCACTTCGGTGGCGCGCGCTGTTTTCTGCTGCTTCACTTTGTCTTCGATCTCACTCTTCACCTCGGCGAGCGTCTTGAGATGAGCATCATGTTTGTCTTCGACGCGAATGATGTGGAAGCCGTAGCTGCTCTTGACCAGGTCGCTGGTCTGTCCGTTGCCGAGCGAAAATGCCGCCTTCTCGAATTCCGGCACGGTGCGGCCGCGGCCGATCCAGCCGAGTTCGCCCCCACTCTTGGCGCTGCCCGGATCGTCAGAATATCTTTTCCGCGAGCTTGGCAAAGTCTCCGCCCGCCTTCAGCTCCTTCAACACCCCTTCGGCCTTCGCGCGCGCGTCGGCGACGGCTTTTTCATCTTCCTTGGCGCCGGGCGCAGGCAGAGGAGTCTTGATCAGAATGTGGCTGACCTTCACCTGTTCGGGCACGCGGTACTCGTCGCGATGCTGATCGTAATAGGTCTGCAAATCCTGAGCGGTGACAGCCGTTGCCGCCGCGATTCTTGCGCTATCCACCACGACGTACTTAATCTGCCGCTTCTCGGGGATGGAGTTGTTGTACGTGGCCTTGTTGCGCTCGTAATAAGCCTTCAGTTCTTCGTCGGTGGGATGCAGCCCCTTCAGGATGTCGGCCTGCGTGATCACGGCATACTCGAACTTCACCTTGGTGTTGCTGCGGTTAAATTCGTCGCGAACGTCGGCGTCGCCCACAAAGGCGCTGCTGGCAACCAGGGCGCGCAACTTGCGGATCAGAATAAAGTTCTTCTCCAGCGCTTCAAACTGAGGAACGGTCAGGTCGTTGCGCTGGACGAAATTCTCGTACTCTTCCTGGCCGACGAACTTGCCATCGGGAAAGAGCATGGAGCCAAGCTGCCCGTGCTGGAGTTCGTCGCGCAGTTCGTCGTCGTTGACGCGCAAACCCATGCGGCGCGCCTCGGCGACCAGAGCTTTCTCATTGATCAGTTGCTCGGCAGCCTGACTGGCAAAATAGGGCAGCAACATGGCGGCCTGCGGTCCGCCGCGAGGAAACTGCTGCCGGATCATCGCCTTGGCCTCACGCTGCACATCGGGCACGGTTACTTGCTGGTCGCCAATCGTGGCCAGAACGCCGGCCGGGGGCGCGCCAATGCCGAGGCTGGAACCGATGCCGCCGGGAATCAGCGTAATGGCCATCGAGGCGCAGATGAGGACCAACAGGGCACCCAGAATGATCTTCACCGTCGGGCCCGCATTTTGAAGCTGTCGAATCATAGTTGGATAACTCCGCTAGATTGGTTCACGCTGGGAAGCGAGAATCTTCGATTATAAACTAGTGTTGCATCCCGTAAGTTTGCGACCTAAATTTGGGTTGTCATCCTGAGCGAAGCGAAGGACCTGCTGTCTCGTGCACCGATAAGGACAACAGGTCCTTCGCTTCGCTCAGGATGACAATTGGAATTTAATTGCGCGTACTTAATGGGAAGGGGAGGCGATCGCACGCCCCTTCCTTTCTTCCCGAGCCCTATCCAAGAATGCTCTATTGAATCGAATTAATAAAGGTGTTATGAAACATAGGACAGATCCGGCGGAATGGGTCGGCGGCTTTCCAAATTCTTTGCAAGGATGCTTTCATGAAGACACTGCGGCTCCTGATTCCGTTCGTTTCGCTGGCGGTTGCTGCCGCCCAGCCCGGCTTCCATCCGGCCCTGACTGTCCCTTTGCGCGATGGATGGGCCCTGCAGTCTTCCGCAAAAGTAGCGGCGACGGGCGAAGCGATCTCCAGCATCCCCTTCCAAGCCAAGGACTGGCTCCGGGCGGAGGTGCCAACCACGGTCGTGGCAGCGCAGGTGAAGAGCAAACTGCTGCCCGATCCTTTTTACGGCATGAATCTGCGACAGTACCCGGGAGTCGGCTATCCCATCGGCTTCAACTTTTCGAATATTCCGATGCCGCCCGACAGTCCCTACGCGGTTTCGTGGTGGTACCGCAAGGAGTTCACGCTGCCCGCTGGGTATACGGGGAAAACCGTGTGGCTTAATTTCCGCGGCATCAACTATCGCGCCAACATTTTTCTCAATGGAAAGCAGATCGCCAACTCCAGCGAAGTTGCCGGCGCATGGCGGACTTACGAGTTCAACGTCACCTCCGCCGTCAAACCCGGAACGAATGTGGTCGCGGTGCAGGTATGGGCGCCGACCGAGAACAGCTTGGCGATCACGTTCGTGGACTGGAATCCCTCGCCTCCCGACAAAAACATGGGGCTGTGGCGCGAGGTGTATTTGACAGCCAGCGGACCGGTCGCGCTGCGCCATCCGGCAGTGCTCTCGAAAGTAGATTCGCCCGGAAACAACACCGCCCACTTGACGGTAACGGCGCAGGTGAAAAATGCCAGCGATCATCCGGTGAAAGGGACGCTGAAAGGCCGGATCGAAAACATCGAATTCGCGCAGTCGGTGGAACTCGCGCCGGGCGAGTCAAAAGACGTGGTGTTCCCGCCCGACGCAGTATCCGCAGCTCAACCTGAGCAATCCGCGGCTGTGGTGGCCGGCGCAGATGGGGACGCCAAACCTGTACGATCTGAATCTTTCCTTTGCGATCGACGGCGAGGTATCGGACGCATCCCATACAAAGTTCGGCATTCGCGAGATCACCTCCGAAGTCGCCGAGCAAGCGCCCGGCCGCTTGAAGCGCCTGTTCAAAGTAAATGGCAAGAACATCCTGATTCGCGGCGGCGGCTGGACGCCCGACATGATGATGCGCGAGACGCCGGAGCGGCTCGCCGACGAGTTCCGCTACGTGCGCGACCTGGGACTGAACACGGTTCGCCTCGAAGGCAAACTCGAAACCGAGGAATTCTACGAGATGGCCGACCGGCAGGGCATTCTGGTCATGGCCGGATGGTGCTGCTGCGATTTCTGGGAGCACTGGGGAAGCTGGAAAGATGAGGATTTCGAGATCGCCAAGGCCTCGCTTGCGCGACCAGATGTACCGGCTGCGGAGCCATCCGAGCCTGGTGATGTGGCTGAATGGCAGCGACAATCCGCCGCCGCCGGACGTGGAAGAGATGTATCTGAAGATCGAAAGCGACCTGTTGTGGCCGAATCCGATCGTATCTTCGGCCACGGCGAAGCCGACTTCGGTGACGAACGGAAGCGGCGTGAAGATGAGCGGGCCCTATGAATACGTGGCACCTTCGTACTGGACGGCGGATCCACATCTTCGAACGAATGAAAATCTCTGCAACCCGGGCGGGTGTGGCGGCGCCTACGGCTTCAACACCGAAACCAGCATGGGGCCAGCGGTTCCGCCGATCGAAAGCGTCGAGCGCATGGTTCCGAAAGATCATCTTTGGACGGTCAACGGGCCGGTCGACGAATACTGGAATTTCCACGCGGGCGGCGGCGCATTCAAAACCATGCAGGTATTTACCGACGCGCTGAATGCGCGCTACGGGAAGGCTAACAGCGCGGAAGACTTCACTTACAAGTCGCAGCTCATGACTTACGAAGGCGTGCGCGCCATGTACGAAGCTTACAGCCGCAACAAGTACAGTTCGACGGGCGTCATCCAGTGGATGCTGAACAATGCGTGGCCGTCGATGATCTGGCATCTCTACGACTACTATTTGCGGCCGGGCGGCGGATATTTCGGCGCGAAGAAAGCCATGCAGGCGCTCGACCCGGTCTACGGATACGACGATCATTCCGTGTGGCTGGTGAGCAGCCAATATGTGGATGCCAAGGGGCTGAAGCTCGCGGCGCGGGTGTTCAATCTGGATGGAACCGAGAAGTTCTCGAAAGACACCGCGCTTGATGCGCCTGCCGACAGCACGGCAAAAGTGTTGGAGCTTCCGCAGATCGAAGGACTATCGCCGGCGTACTTCCTCGATCTTCGCGTCACCGATGGCAGCGGCAAGCTGGTTGGGTCAAACTTCTATTGGCTCTCGACGAAACCAGAAACGCTCGACTGGGCAAAATCGAACTGGTACACGACTCCGACCGCGTCGTATGCGGACTACACTTCGCTGGCGCAGTTGCCCAAAGTAAAGCTGAAGGTATCGAGCCGCAGCGAGCGCAACGGTGAAGATGCGGGGACTCGCGTCACCGTTGAGAATCCCAGCAAGACCCTGGCATTTTTCGTGCGCTTGAAACTCGACAAGGGCAAAGGCGGCGAGGAAATTCTGCCGGTTGTCTGGCAGGACAATTACATCTCACTGCTGCCCGGTGAGAAACGGGAGATCACAGCGACCTATCGCGCCAGCAGCCTGGGAGCGGCGAAGCCAGTGATCGAAGTTAGCGGGTGGAACGTGGAGTAACTCGAAACGATTGTCATCCTGAGCGAAGCGAAGGACCTGGTTTCTCGTCAGAGCACAAGACAGCAGGTCCTTCGCTTCGCTCGGGATGACAAAACTTATTCGTCCGCCGGCAAATCAAAGTTGACCAGATCTCCGCGGAAGCCACGCGTCTTCCAGGCGCCGAAAGCGATTCCCGCCGCCATCCAGATGGAGCCGGCAATCTTGGCGGGAGTGCTCAGACTCAGCCAGAGCAACAAGCAGATCACGAACCCGAGGACAGGTGGCGCGATAAACGACAGCGTTCTCTTGTGATCGCGCACGACATAGCGCACAAAAGCGGCCGCGTTCACGCCCATGAAGGCGATGAGCGCGCCGAAATTCAGCATCTCCGCGCCGAGGCCGTAACTCATCACGAACGCGCCAATCAGCGCGATGGCGCCCACAAACAACACGTTATTCCGCGGCACTCGATGCTTCGCGTCGACCGCTCCGAAGAACGATTTCGGCAGCGCGTTGCTTCGTCCCATGCCGTAGAGCAGGCGCGCGGCGCCGATCTGCGCGCCCATGCCCGATCCGAAGTTGGCGACCAGCAGGGTGAATCCGATGATGCCGAACATCGGCAGCCAGGCGCGGCCGGCGACGTGAACGAAGGCGGTATCAACGTCCGGAAAGGGCTGCGATGCGGGCCAGATCAACTGCGCGGCGTAGACCTCAACGGCCGACAGAATGCCGATCACCAGGCAAGTCAGCACCGTTGCCAGCAGGATGTTGCGGCGCGGGTTCTCCGCTTCTTCCGAGAGCGTGGAGATGCCGTCGAAGCCGATGTAGGTGAGCACCGCGATCGAGGTTCCTCCAAGGACAGCCTTCGTGTTCCACAGCGTCGGGTCATAGAAAGGGCGGGTGTAGAAGCCCGCGCCGCCGTGCGGGTGCCCGAAAATGTAGCGTGCCGCGACCACAAAGAAAATTGCAATCACCACGCCCATCCCCGCCGCCAGCGCCGAGTTCACGCGGGCCGAGGTTTTGACTCCCTGGATGTTCAACAGCGTAAACACCAGCGCAAAGAAGACAGCCCACGCCCAGTAGGGCACGCCGGGAGCAAATACGTGCGCCTGCTGGCTGCACCAGATGGTGCAGATGATGGGATTGAGCATGTAGTCCATCACCATGCTCCAGCCGGTGACGTAGCCGAGGGCGGGATTGATTTCCTGGCCAACGTAAGTGAAGGCGGAGCCGGCGCTGGGATAGGCGCGCGCCATGCGGCCATAGCTGATGGCGGTGAACAGCATCGCCACCATGGCGATCAGGATGGTGGTGACCACATGCCCGCGTCCGCGATCGCTGAGCACGCCGAACACCGACATCGGGGCGACCGGTTGAATCACGATGACGCCGTACAGAATCAGGTCCCAGAGCGTGAGCGAGCGCCTCAGGCGGGGAACGCTAGCAGGCGGGTTGACGGTAGAACTCATTCAGTTTCTAAAAAACAGAGCCCCATTATCCTGCGGAGATAACGGGGCTCGGAGAAGGGTCACTCTTGGCTCGCGGAGGCCAATAGCGCCACCCTGCCGCAGTTCCACAAAATTCCTCTCGAATTCTATACGGAAGAGATAGTCTGTTCAATGGAAAAGCGTCTGTATTAAAACGATTCTCGCCAGGTTTCGGTGCAGCCGAAGGTTTCGGCGGGATTCGACGGCATCAAGGGAGCGAACCCATGGCCGGGTCATGGCCGGGCCCCCAGAATGCGTCGGCCACCACCAAAAGCCGGGTAGTGGGGTCACCGCCCACGGTTGCAAAGCCTCAAATCGTCAATTAAGCTGGTCTTCTCTTCGGTTGACGCACTAGACGCGCACTACGCCGGGATGGCGGAACTGGCAGACGCAGCGGACTCAAAATCCGCCGGGCTTCGGCCCTTGGGGGTTCGACTCCCCCTCCCGGCACCAGCATTTATGCGGGTTTCAGCGACTTTACGGGCATAGCAGCTAAGTCCTCTTCCGACCGTTTTACCACTGGTTGCCCACTGATTGCGGCCCGTGCTTCAGCAATGCGCTGGGCTGCCGCTTCCAGTTCGGTGTTGCTCACAATGGCGTAGCGGTCAAACATGCTCCGCGTGCGCCATCCACCCATCCGCATGACAACGCCATCGGGCACACCCGCGTTGCGGGCGGCCTTGGCCGCCGAACGGCGCAGATCGTGGGGGATCAGGCCGCTGTACTTCCATTGCCTGTGGCTGCGTTTGCATGTGGGGCAGCGAGCAATCACAGTCGCCTCGTGGCCGCAGCGCTTACAGGTGTAGCGGCCCAGCCCAGCCGCGCAACACATGGCACGCCACGCCCCGCGTAGATCACCGATGGGCTTTGGCGGTTTGCCACGGGTAAGCAGGTAGTCGCTGGGCTTTTTGCCCGCGCAACATTCCTGCACCAGCACGCGCACTTGTGGCGTCATCACTACCACGCGACCATCCTTGTTCTTGGTGGTGCCCACTTCCAGCCGCAACGTGTTTTCGGGCAGGTTCACTTGGTTGCAGCGCATACCCAGCACTTCGCCTTCTCGCCATCCCCATGTGAAGCCGATTTCTAGGAATGTGCGCATCCAGAGTTCGTGGGCGTACAAGGCCAGCGCTTCGTACTGTGCCTGCTCGATAAAACCCTTGCGCACGTTGCCGCGTTCGTCCAGGTGGGGGAAGCGTGGCACCTGTTGCAGCTTGGGTGGACTGCTTTGTTTACCAAGGTTAAAGGCACGGCGAAGTCCGCCCAGTTCGCGGTTAATGGTTGCGGGTGCCGCCTGCTCCGCTCGGCGCTGGGCAACGTAGGCGTTCAGAGTGTCGGTCGTGACGCGCTGCGCGGCCATGGTTCCGAACACCGGGCCAAGGTGCAGCCAGCGGGTGCCAAAATCCCGCAGTGCGCGGGTGCGCTGGTCCACCTTATATGTACCCAGCATGGCGTCCCACAATTGCTGCACGGTGCAGGGCTTTACGGGCTGCACCAGTTCGCCCTTGCCCACGGCGGCCAACCGTTGCGTCAATAGCTTTTGCGCTTCCACGCGGTCGGTAAGGCCAGTGGCTTCGCGGATGCAGCGCCCGTCCAGCGTGTAGTACTGAATGGTCCAACGACGGCAGTTCTTATGGCGGAACAGGCCGCCTTGCCCATGCTCACGTTTAGTTTTTGCCATGGCTGCGCTCCTTCCGAGAACGACGCAACCGTTCCTCACACCAAGTCTTAATCTTTACCAACTGGTCGTGAGGTTGTCGGTATACCCACGCCTGTGTTTCCGCATCACTCTTAGCTTGTAGTTCTCTACCAAAGCGAGCGAGAGCACGGTCATTTTCGCGCTTCCACGCTGCTATTTCAGCGGATGTAGCGGTGCCCAGCCAACGTTCGAACTTGCCACTGCTCATTTGCGCCACTTCCCGTGGAGTAGGTCGTTTAGCTTTTACCATTGCGTGCCTCCTTGCTCCGCTTCGCGGCAGCGGCGCGGCTGGCTTTGGTCGCCCGCGCCTTGCGCTCGGTCGCCGTCATGTTCGCGGCGGCCTTGCGCCCGCCACGGCTGCCCATGCGCCGCATCACTTCGCGTTCCTCGTTACTTGCCATTGTTTTGCTCCTCGGCCTTTATATTGATGGCCATCAATATACTATTCTCACCTTAGCGCTTAGAGAAAGCCCTGTTTCCCAACAGTGGGCATTCAATGGGCAGTCCGCGCAACTCCGCGCCAGATGCGGAGTTCCAAGGTCACGGCGGAGTATCAGTCCGCCGTGACGGTGGGACGGTAGTGGCCCGCCTACACCTGCGCGGCCTGCAACCATGCCACAAGATCAGCCTTGCCAATAAGCACGCGGCGGCCCTTGCCTTTGCGTCCTGCGGGCTTGTAGGCGCGCAGTTCGCCACGGCGGATGGCGCTGTCAATGATTTGCAGGTTCAGCCCGCCACAAAAGGCGCTGGCCTGCCTTCGACTCAGGTAACCGTCGGGAGCAGTGGTGATGGGCTTGGTGGTGCGTTGTGGTTTGCGAGCGGTGGGTTTTCGTTTCGCTTGAGACACGGCATAGCGACCTCACTCATTGATTGAGCGTTGATTGCGCCGTGCCAGCCCCAAGGCGGGGCCGCGTGCAGCACGTGCGCCTGTATTCGCTTTGCTCGGCTGCGGGAATACGTGGCCGCCATACGGCGGCAATCCGCGTCGTTCGCCGTGTCCCGGCTTGGATGGATGCCGTACCGAATAGAACTTTAGCATAAGTAGGCACTTCTGAGCAAGCTACCGCAGTCTACCCACTAATCGCGCTCCGTACCGAGCACTTACATTGCGTAATTACTGCGTTGCGACGATACTCAGGCCGCGACGAAGGAAGAACGACATGTCGCGTTAGCACGTCTAGGCATAACTCAGCATGACTTACTCACTGTGCGATTTGACTTACTCAGGTCGTGGTGCTACGGTGCCCACTCGGGAGGCAATCAACAATGAAACAACTACGACTGTTGTTACAAAGCCTGTGGTGCGGTTGGTGCTGCGCTCGCAATCATTATCGAGCGTTGAGGCCACTACTGCGATGACCGGACCTCATTTCTTATTCTCGGTTGGGCCATCCTTTGGCCCAACCACCTTAGGCTTTGCGCTTGATTTTATCGCTGGCTTTGGCGGCAGCCATGGCAGCGGGCAGCTTGGCTTGACAGTCAGCCAGCAGTTGAGCCGCGTGTTGCAACTTGAACTCCATACTACGCACGCGGGCAGCGCCGATATCGTGCGGCCTGCTTAGGGCGTACTCAATCAGCTCCAGGTTGTCATCCAGCGCATTCACTTCCAACTTCTTATCCAGCATTTCCCTCAGCGCCGCACCCGTGCCAAGCTGGGCGCGGTGCGCTGCCTCAGCCTTGCGCAGTTCTTCACGTTCTTCCGGGCTGATCTTGCTCTTGGGACGACCCTTGTTGCGGTCGTAATCGGTTAGCCAAAGCGTCACGGTACTCTTGGGCCAGCGGCGGGCAGCCAGTTCCTGCTTCCAGCGGCCACCACCGCGCTTGCTCAGGCGCTTTCGCAATTCAAACAGGAGGTCGCACTTGATCTTGTGCAGCTTGGCACTTTCCTTCTCGGCCTGCTGCGCCTCATAGCGCCGGATGTCTTCCAGCAGCGCCCATAGCTGATCCGTGTGTGCATCAGCGGCCACGTAGTTCTCCATGTATCGTGGCGGTGGATAGTAGGGAGGACGAAACGGATGCTTCCAACTAGTCTTGTCGTCCTTCGGGCCTTTCTGCTTTGACTGTCGCTCTGTGGGTTTTCGCTGGTCCTTACGCTTTACAACTGCTTTTGACATTGTGATACCAGTTGGGCCAACCGATGGCCCAACTCACTCTACCATCCACGCAATTAGGAATCAAACGCAGGCGCTAGTCATGACAAACTGCGAATTCGGGCGTGACCATCCTCAGCTATCAAAAACAGGCTGTCGCGCAGTGGCGGGCTTTCTAAAACGTTTTAATGACCATGTGCACCATTCGCGGTGCAGGCGCAGACCGGGCACCAGTCCGCACGACTCGGCACAGCTCGGCATAACGCAGCACGATAATCAGTGGGCAAACAATGGGCGGGTCGGTGAACTCAGCGCTGGGCGCAGACTCTGGCGAACCCAGCGGCTAGGTAACCCGCTGGGTTAACGACTACGAGCGCGGCCCTTGCGGGCAGGCTGGGCGGCCTGCGCAAGTTCGGCGCTGGTGGGAACAGGCTTGCCGCTTTGATCGGTGGGCAGGCGCAGGCCGTAGCGGGCGCAAGTGTCAACGATCTGTTGGAGTTTCATCTTCAACTGTTCCGCCTCGTAAACGGCGTGCAACTGCGGCAGCAACGCTGCTGGATCGGTCGTCAACAAGTTCGCCTCCCTCTAATGTCTGCATGTAGCTCACGTGCTGTGTGGCCAGCCACGCCCTAAAATTGGGATTGTCCATATACGCCTGCATTTCTACCGACAGGTTGTAGTTCTTGTTGGGCAGTTTGCCTTCGGTCAAGTCGTGCAGGGCCAACAGCGTGTTCGGGTCGCCCGTGGTCATGGCACGGTGGATGGCTGCGGCTACGGCCACCTCAAACTTCGTGCGTGTACCGCGCAGTCCGTAGGCTTTACTGAGTTCTTTGGGAGCAGGCTGACCCAACTCGCTAAGCAGCAGCGTGGCCATGCGTAGGTGGATCTTTGACTTCCCGCCGGGATTTCTACGTGGGTCGGGTCCGGGTTTGAAGCGCGTCGCCACTAAGTGCTCCGCATGGTTGCGGGCTTTGTGTTTACGATGAAGCTCTATTCTCTGCGTCTTCATAACTTAGTTACCTGCCCAATGTTCGTCTATCTGGGCGGCGCGGTCTCGAAGCCATGCACTGTGGCTATGGTACATCAGCCAAATCCATGAAAACCGCTCAAAACGACGCCGCCCCACCACCGCCCTACCTGCCCTACCGGGTGGTAGGGCAACGTTGAAGCCACATTTTACGCGGCTGAAAACGCCATTTGCCCTACCGCCCTACCACCTTCTTAAAAATAGAGTAAGTTGTAACTAATAAAACCCCCTATAAAGGTCAGAAGGGGGGTAGGGCATGGGGCAACGTTTTCAGCATCATTCGCACAGGCGCAAAAACAGCGGTCGCCCAAGAGTGACAACGTGGCTACCAGCATAAACACGGGTAGGCACGATCAGTAAGTGGCCGCAGTCCAAGCACACTTTGCCCTTGCGCCGAGAACTGGGTTCCACGTACTATAGGTGCAGTGCCACGTTCCACGCTGTCGCGTTCATGTTTTGAGCAACCTGCGGCCCAGCCCTCAACCAGCTGGGCCGTTGGTATTTGTGCCAACCCTTCGCACGCGTTAGTAAGTGTCTGCATGACTCGGCATATCTTAGTAAGTGTCAGCATAACTCGCTGAAAAATAAAGCTTGCATTCATGGCGTTCCGTGGGGTTACAATTGTATTGCTCAAACATTTGAACAGACACCCACCTGTGCGTGGACTGGGTTACGGACGTAAGTCACTCGCCATGACGTAGCTCCTACCCCTCAGCCAGACAATGGTGCCGTGTTAGAAAAGTGAAGGTGCCCATGTATCCTTATGCCTACAACCGTTGCTGTGGCCAAGGCCGACACTCGTGCGCATGAACGCGAAGTAACCAGCAATTTCCCTAACTTACAGTCCGTGCAGAAGGCCATGCTTGCCAAGCTGGAGGAAAGTACCCTGACGGCCAGCGATGCCAAGCGCCTGCAATTGCAACCCATGACGGCCCAACAGGTAAGCCAGCTGAACGGCACATTGACGTTCCACCGCGCAGGCTTCAAAATTCCGTACTTTACTGCTGCGGGCAAGACCAATCACTTCTACCGCTTTCGTTACCTTGAGTACGACAATGCCCGTGGCTTTGCCAAGCTGGTGCACGCCGACGGCAAGCCACAAAAGCATGATCCACGCTACGTGCAGCCGCGCGATACCGTGCCGCAGCTCTACCTAAGTCCCATGTTTGACTGGGCGAGCGTGCGCGAACGCACCGACCTGCCCCTGCTGGTTACCGAAGGTGAACTGAAGGCGGCCTGCGCCTGCAAGCACGGCTTGCCCACAATCGGGCTTGGTGGTGTGTGGTCGTTCCGCAGCGCGGCGCAGAACCTGCCGCTGCTGCCCGCCTTTGCGTGGTTCAAGCTGGACAAACGCACGGTGTTTGTGTGCTTCGACAGCGATGCTGCCATCAACCCCGACGTTGCCATGGCCGAACAAGCGCTGGCCCGCGAGTTGACCAAGATGGGCGCGGTGGTGATGATCTGCCGACTGCCCGCCGTGGGCGAAAAGAAAACCGGACTCGATGACTACATACGGCAGCAGGGGGCGGACCAGTTTAAGGCCAGCATCCTTGCTAACGCCGTAGCCTACGCGCCCAGCGCGGCCCTGTTCCAGCTTAACGAAGAAGTGCTGTACGTGCAGGATCCGGGCCTTGTGCTGCGCCTGGACACGCGGCAGCGAATGCGCGTGCGCGACTTTGTTGACCACGCCTACGCCAATCGCACATTCATGCGTGAGGTAGACGGTAAGCTGAAGGAGTTTGCCACCGCCCGCGAGTGGGTGAAGTGGCCCATGCGCAGCACTGCTCAGCGTATGCAGTTTGCTCCGGGCGGACCGCAGTACGCCGACGGAGTGCTGAACCTGTGGGAAGGGTGGGGCTTGCAGCCGTGGCCGCAGCGCGTGACTGAACAAGACATTGCGCCGTGGGTGGAATTTCGCGACGCACTGCTGGGCGGCCTTACGCCTGCTCACGTGGCGTGGGCGGTGGCGTGGTTTGCCTACCACTTGCAACACCCGGACGTGAAACAGTTGCAAGCCATACTGATTTGGAGTCGCGTGCAGGGCAATGGGAAAAACTGGTTTGGCGAAACCCTGTTCCCGATCTACAACAGCGCGCAGGCCGAGCAGCGCGGCCAGCCTTACGCTGAAACCTTGGCCGAAGACACCATAATCAAGGACACGCGCAACACGTGGGCCGAAGGGAAACTGCTGGTGGTGGTGGACGACCTCACCTACCGCGCACAGGAAAGCTACGAGCGCCTGAAGCCGATCATCACACGTACCAAGGTGAAGGTGGACCCGAAGTACATACCGCCATTTACGATCAACGATTTTTGCAGCCTATATATTACAACGAACCGCAGCGACAGTCTGCGCATTGAAGATACCGACCGACGCCTGTTTATCCACGAAGCCACCAATCCGCCGCTCACTGGGGAGCAGGTGCACGCCTATGAGCACTTCTTAAAGCATGAAGACGGCTACGCCAAACTGTTCCGCTACCTGCTGGATTACGACTGCGCTGCCGCAGGCTACGATCCTAAGAGTTACGCGCCCCACACCACCGCGAAGATGCGCCTGCTTACCGAGAGCGCCAGCAACGTGATGGCGTGGGCGCGCCGTGTGCGTGATGACCCGGACACTGCCCTTCGCCTTGGTGACGTGGCACTGCCGTACAAGCTATGGCGAGGCGAGGAACTGGTGGCCGTGTATCGCGCTGCTTACTCTGACAGCCGCGAACCGGACAGCGTGGTGTATCAGGCGCTGCGATCAGCGGGTTTTCGCCGCGTGCTTGAGCGCGACGACGACAAGCACCGCAAGGACGAAGGCCGCGTGCGCGTTGGCTCTCCGTGGGGGAAACCGCACCTGTGGATGATGCGCGACAGCGAAGCGCTGGCCGCCATGGGCGAAGCCTTGCTGCGTGAGCAGTTTCTGGCCGAAAGACGATCACTTGTAGGAGGGCGCAAGTTTGAACCGCCCATGCCCGCCGTGCGCCAAATCAAATACTGACACTCACTAAGTTAGTAACCCATGATCGCGTGTAACTAGTAGTTATGCGGTCGCAACAGTCAGCAGAAAAAGGGCTGGTCAAAGTGGGTGGCATGTGCCTACCATTGGGTTGTATCTGGCCGCGTGGGTTAATCTAAGTCGGGCTCGCATATCCTGACTACGATCTGCGCGGCTGGGAAGTTACCTGATACGCCACACGAATTAGGTGATGACAACAGGGCCGCCGATTCGCAGCGTTCACCCGTTGCGATCTTAGGCTGGGGAGCTTCGGCGGCCCGTCCTTGAAAGGGAAATAGGTGATGAGTGATGAGCACACAGTCCGTCGCGGTAACTCCTACCAACAGCCACGCAAAATTCCCACCACCAAGCCTACGACCACAGAAATATGGCAGAGGCCGACGCGCCACGCTGCGCCGCACCGAAGATCTGTGGGAGCGCATCTGCGCCTACAACGACGCCAGCACCGTGCGCGATCTGCGCGTGCTTCACAGTTATCTTGGCGAGTTCTTGGCCATGCCGGAAAGTATCTTAGAAGAATGGGAGCGAAGCTAATGTCAACAAACGGAAATGGAAAAGCTAACTCGAAACTGGCGGCGGCGCAGCAGCGTGTTACTGAGGCCGAGAAGGAATTGCGCAGCAGCGAAAGTCTGCTTGCCCAGCAAAAAGCAAAGCTGAGCGAAGCCGAGCGCGACGTAGCGCAACTGACCGCGAAACGCCACGAACTTGAGCGCGACGTCGTAGACGACAAGCCGGGCGCGGTGGCACGCATCAAGCAGTTCGACGCCACCGGGGACGTTAGTGTGGCCTCCATTCGCGTCAACGGCCTGCGGACCAAGGTGGCCTTTCTTCAACAAGAGCACGATGCGCTCAATGTCGTACATCAGCAGGCCGCCATGGTGTTGGAGCGACTGGTAGAGGACGAACGGGGCGTGGCCCTTGAAGAACAGCTATCCGTAGCCCGCTTCCACCTTGCCCAGTCGCAGGAGCAAACCAAACAGCGGGAAAAAGCGGTGAACGAAGCCTACGACCGCTTTCGCTTGTGGGGCTCCCAGCGGCGCGAAGCCGCGGATCGCGAGACACAACGCATCAGCCGCGAAAAATTTATGCGGGATAACAACCAGTTCGCCGTGATGGAGAAATCACACACGAGACTTCGGCAAGGATTTTAGTCATGACAAGTTCCACGTTACGACGATTAAGTAATGCCCACGAGGGAGGGAGCCCAGCCGTCGTCGTCACGTGGCCTGTGCGTACTCTTGGCCGAGCGCACGGGATGGAAGTCACTAGACTGGGCGCACCCCTTAGCCGCACGCACGGGACGCGGTACATGATGACTCGTGCAGCGCCTATCGTGCGCGTTTCCAAAAGACACGATCAATACCGCTGGGATGGCGGGTGTGTAAGGTTGCAGGGCCGCTGTGCGCGCAAACACGGCGGCTCTTGCAGCGGTCGGGCTCGCAGGCTGTTGTTTTACGCGCACCGTCGTTCCACAGATGACGGTCCACTCCTTGGGACAGCCTGCGAGCGCGACGGCTGCATGACGATGCAGTTGGATCACTAATTCAACGCGTGAAGAAAGGAACAACATGGCAGCGATACTCGATGGACTGGTTAAGGCGGGTGAGGCGACCAATCTAAGTGATAGGGCGGCCACTCGCGAAGAAACTAAACGCTACACAAAGGCCAGCGGCCACCCGATGATCAAAGCGGTGGGTGATTACCCACCTGACAAAACCAGCAGCGGCATTGGCAATCCGTTAGCGATGGACAACCCAACCGACGCCGACCCAGATGAAATCCTGCTAGAGTCCCCGTTTGACGCTGCCGTGCGCCAACTCGTCACGGGCGCAGGCGGTGCTTACAAACCGCCGACGCGCGTCACCGTGGTTGATCCCACCCTGCAACGAAGCATCATCGCTGCTGCGCAACGATTGCAAGCGAACAAGGGGATTCTGCTCAAAGCTCAAGACATGGCCCGCGCCCGACAAGCTGGCAGCGCAAGCGGTTCGGCAAGTGGCAGTGCTTCGGGTAGTGCGAGTGGGAGCGCAAGCGGTTCAGCCAGTGGCTCGCGCAAGGTTGTGCAACATCACGACCGAACGCCTGCCAGCATCGTGGGCGACACCACGGGCAGTGCGAGTGGTAGCGCGAGCGGCAGTGCCAGCGGATCAGCCAGTGGCAGCGCAAGCGGAAGCGCTAACGGGCGCAGGATGGCCAAGCCCAACGCAAACAAGAGCGAAGTGGACGAAATGGTTGCGCGTGCCTACAACGCCCTTGAAAAGTCCGACGAACTTGGCAGCGAAGACGTCGTGTTGGAAATCATCAGCCAATTCGCGCCCGGAACCTTGGAACACACGGCATGGTCGCGAGTGCACGCGGAACTGTTTTGACGTTGGCTGTTCGCTCGGGGCCGCCTTGCCCTCACCCCACAGGGCGGGCCGGGCCCGTTTTTCCAAGCCTTAAGCTCCTGTAACGGGTGATATTCCACTTGTCACTGTGCTGATTTCGATTCTCGCTAGCAGACGCATACGGCCACTGCTCAATACCTATTGGGCGGTGGCCTTTCGTGTTTGAACAGAGGTCCTAACACCACGGCTTTAACGTAATTACCTCAGTACCCTTCGATTCTAATGACGCTCGTTCGATGATGACTGTTCAGCGTGGCCTTTTCCTCCTCCCTCAGGTTTCGCTGCATTCCGATTTCCTGAGCGAGCATATATGCAGAATCGTCTGTACTACGGCGACAATCTGGACATTCTCCGCAAGAAAGTGCGAGACGAGTCCATTGACCTCTGCTACATTGACCCGCCTTTCAACTCCAAGCGCACCTACAATCAGATTTATACCAATGTCGGTAAAGAGGACTTGGCCCAGGCTCAAGCGTTCACGGACACGTGGGTGTGGGACGACAGAGCGAAAGAAGGCTACAGCCAAATCATCAGCAATCATGAAGGCAGATTCACTGGTCAGACGATAGAGTTGATTACTGGCCTGAGGAACGTGCTCAAAGAAGGAAGTCTCTTGGCTTATCTCGTGAGCATGACGCTCCGAGTTGTTGAAATCCAACGTGTCCTCAAGCCGACAGGGAGCTTTTATCTTCATTGTGACCCTACTTCTAGTCACTATCTGAAACTCGTACTCGATTCCATCTTCTGCCCACGAGGTGGCGACTTCATCAACGAAGTCATCTGGAAGAGAAACAGCGCTCACAGCGGGGCATCGGGATGGGGCCCCGTGCATGATGTCATCTTCTTATATAGAAAGAGTGACACGTTCACGTGGAACCCCGTGTATCAGGCTTACGATAAGGGCTATCTGGAAACGAAGTACAAACAAAGTGACGGCAAGGGACCCTATCGTCTATCCGACTTAACGGGGGCTGGTTGGACATCAGGCGACTCGGGCAAGGATTGGCGGGGATTTAGTGTCAAAAGCATCGGTAGGCACTGGGCAGTGTCAAAAGACAGACTGATAGAGATAGTCGGCGCTCAGAAGGCAGCGCGGCTCACCACACAAGAGAAGTTGGATGTGCTCGACGCACATGGCTACATTTATTGGACCCCACGCGGGAAGCGCGGCGGCAAAGGATTCCCCCAATTCAAACGCCATTTGCCAAGTGGCGTTCCAATTCAAGATGTCGTAACGGATGTTTTCCCAGTCAATTCACAGGCCAAGGAACGCTTGGGATACCCAACCCAGAAGCCAATTGAGTTGCTTGAACGTATGATTCGTGCTTCAAGCAACGAGGGAGACGTAGTTCTGGACTGCTACTGTGGCTGTGGAACTACTGTTGCCGCTGCTCAGGCGCTCAATCGTCATTGGATCGGGATGGATATTACTTATCAGTCCATTTCGCTAATCCTAAAGCGTCTCACAAAGGATTTCGGTTCTACAGTCGCACAGTCCGTCATCCTCGACGGCGCACCACGTGACATGGAATCGGCAGTGGCTCTTGCTCACAAGCGGGATGACAGATCGCGCAAAGAGTTCGAGAAGTGGGCTATTCTCACCTACACAAACAACTGCGGGGTCATAAACGAAAAGAAGGGCGGTGATCGAGGGATAGACGGTGTTGCCTACATCCTGATTGATGCCTCGGCTGCTGAAAAGATGTTGCTCCAGGTTAAGTCTGGAGCAACAGGACGTGGGGACATCGCCAAACTTCGAGGTGACATGGATCGTGAGCAGGCACGGATGGGGACGCTCATCACGCTTGAAGAACCCACAAAAGGCATGATTACGGAAGCCAAGAGCGCAGGGCAATACACTCATCCGCTTACAGGCAAGGTGGTAGACAGAATCCGAGTCGTCACCGTCAAGCAAATCGTAGAAGATAAGTTGACGCTGGACCTGCCCATCAGCCTCGATGCTCTCTGGAAGGCGAAAGAGGATGCAAAGGGCAATCAGCTATCGTTGTTTGTGCCAGTGAATGAATCATCTCCCCGCAAACCAGTTCAGTCCGAAGTTCCCGTTAAGAAGTCAAAGGCGAGGTCAGGAGCATGAAGCGGGCAGCATCTGGACTTGTCATCCTCTTGGGGTTATTCCTCACTGCCTGCAATAACTCAACACCAAATCCCTCTCACTCTGTCCTGGCTCAGCCGAACGAATCAGCTCCGATGCTCCCTGAAGAGAGATTGGCATACACGCAGAAGCAAGCGATTGCAGAAGTGCAGGATCGAATGGACTCTGATTCTCTATTTTCTGGGCGTGTCCGTGTCGTGAACGAGAATGGTGATGTAATCCTGAGATGTCAGGTGCCACGTTCTGCGTCAGGAACAGCCTTTGAAGACATGGACGAGACCTCAGCAATATGCCATCGAGCTTTAACAACAATCAGTCGGTCTCAGAAAGCTATGACGCTTCTGAGGAACGCTGGGCTCGAGAACATCAGGACCGACATCGTGGCCTACACCTTCAACAGTACAAAGATACATGGGCCGAATAGCGATCAGATGTCGCCAGAATAGACGAGACGCTTTGTCGTTCCATTTCCGTGAGACCTTGGAGTGACAGAACGCTTTCCCTGGCTGCGCGACGTCGCAGCGCAGCCGCGCAGCGGGCACGGTGGGCGCGGTGGAAGGCGGGCAAAAAAGAAGTAGGGACGCCAAACCGCATTTAACGCTCGCTGGCTGTGGCATGGCCCGGTAGTGGGCTACTTTGAAAGAGCAGCATGATCGTTAAGGTCGCAATTCTTCTAATCATTGCAGTGGGTGTCTTGTCTCACTGGGAGATTACGTCTAGGCCAGGACGGATCGCAGTGTGGCTTTGCCTTGTAGCAATTGGGCTATTGCTTATCGCGTGGATTTCAAAGTAGCCCACTACCGGATAGCCCTAACCACCACCCAGCCCACTGGGAGCGCCCCAGCGATCGGAAAACCGTCATTTTAGGGGATGTTTTAGGCGCAATAAGACGGCCCACTGTACAGGCTGGGCCGTTGTCCGTGCTCGCAACCCCGGTTCTGCGCGACCAAATAGGTACTCTACGATTACCTCCGAAACAGGTACAGCTTTCTATTTGTGCAAGATCGCACCGCAGGCATCTCCCACTTCAGCTGCGTCAGGCATAGCGAACTGCATGACTATCTCACCGCCCACGAACTCCGGCACACCTAGCACAATTTTACGGACCTGCGGATTGGTGTTCTCTTTGTGTAGAAGTAGATGCCCGTAGAGCAAATTGTCCAAGTCAATGGAACTGAAGAATAGGGACGAAAAATCGGTGCTGTGACTCCACGAAGCTGATTGCAGTTTTCCATCATCCAGCCGAAACTCCACATTCGCTCGCGTGCTTGAGTCGTAAGCAACGTGAGTGTCAACTACTCCCCCTACGAAAATGTATCCTTCCAAAAACTTGCCGTGAACAACGCCCCATCCGCTTTTGTGCGAGCCTGGCACACAGCGCACAACTATGGCAGGCGTCGCATCAGGTGCAGCGTTCCGGGGTGGGCTTAGGTATTTTCCTTCCAGTGAGTACTGGACAAATTGCGTGCCGCGCAATGGATCGGACTTCTCTGTTTTTGTCCATGTTTGCGCTGCCGCACTGGATATTCCGATGATGATTGTAGAAAGAATCCCGACCACAAAGGCATCCTGCATTTGTGACTGGCTCCAGTCGTCAGTGATTCGGGGAAGGAATGCCTGTCGGCTAGAGCCGATAGGTGACCCTGTAGGCTACAGCACACAATGAGGCTGTGTCCAGCATCGCCGCACGGTTCGGGCAGAGAATCCGCGAGCTTCGCGAGAAGCACGGATTGTCGCAGGTGGAGATGGCGCACCGTTTCGGAATAGATCGCGGACATATCTCGGACTTGGAGCATGGCAAAAAGAACGTCTGCTTGCCGATGCTGGAAGTCTTATCAAAAGGATTCAAGATCAGCATTTCGGAATTGATGAGAGGCGTCTAGAAAACGGCGCAGGTCAATGATTTTTGGAGTGCCGACTCCGCTTTCCCACCAACACTGCGCGACCCGTGGCAAGGGGCCGCAACTCTTTCGGCAACGCCTGTGTCCCAGCGCAAACCAGCCCTAAAATGCCCACTGATTGACCACAAAGGCGGCATGTTTTGGCATGTTTTGGCAGGGTTAGTGGGCACCATGAAATCAGCGTAACCTGTTGCAACACCAATAAACATGGGGTGCTGCGCATCAGCACCCCATGCCCTCAAAATCCGCCGGACTTCGGTCCTTGGGGGTTCGACTCCCCCTCCCGGCACCACACCTTTTGTGCGCTGTAGTTTCTGTACGTTGCGGTCAATGACATGGCGCAATAAAGAATCCAGCGGGTCATCGCCGCTGGATTCGAAGGCTGCCAACGTTCTGGGCGCCGCCACCATCTGCCCGAGAGAGCGCCGCAAAGCTGAAGACTCGTGATTTACCCCGAATCAGTGTCCCTTCACCGCAGAAACCAGATCCGGCGCCAGATTGGCCGCATTCGGCGTCCCCAAGCCAGTGACCGCATCCCATCCGGTTGAAGCCGGATAGCCAGGAATCGAACTTGTCTGGTTGGCTCCGGTGGTGACGTCGAAGAAATCGTTCGCGTACCGGGTCGAATCGCTGCCGATCGTGTAGAGCGCCGGGTTGATATATCCCAGATCGCTTCCTGATATTTGGTCGGCGATCGCGGTCAAGCCCGCCCATTGCGGAGAGCTGCAACTGGTGCCGCCTACCGAGCCCCACTGACCGTCAAAATAGATCAACGGTCCGGTGCCTCCACTCGCCTGATAGGCCACATCTGGAACGCCCCGCATGTTCGAGTTCGGTCCCGGCGCGCCCACGGAGCTGCCGATATAACTGCTGCCCGGGGGAAGGCTATCTTGGAAAGCAGGCCTTGGGAACAGGATGCTGTAGCCCCCGCCGGCAAACGTCCACCCAATCTCGGTTTGGCCGGGGAAAGCCTGGCACTTCGCCGGAGGATCGGTATCATCATCCACACGGCTAGAGGTCTGATTGGGATCCGCACATAGGTAAGTTCCGCCCACGCCGGTCACCAGCGGGTCGGAAGCTGGCCACTCGACGCTCGGATAAGGAATCACGCCTGGGTTCTTGACCGGCTCCTTAAGAACATTGGTTGTTCCTCCGTCGCCGGATGACGAGAACAGCGTTACCCCGTTCGCTTGCGCGTCCTCAAAAGCTTTTCGCAGCTGTGCAATCGATGCCAAACCGTTCTTGAATGAACCCTCGCCCGCAGCGAAGCTCATGCTGACCACATCGGCGAGATGATTATCGACCACGTACTTCAGCGCGTTCATCATGGTTGGAAATCCCTGCACGCCGAGTACTTCGGCGGTCGGGGTTGTGACCAGCAAGATGTTCGCGCCGGGAGCAGTAGCGTGCGCCCACTCCACATCCAATGTGACTTCAACTGCCCAGAGATTGTGGTTCTCCAACCCGGTACCGTTATTCGGCGGAGGCGGATTGGGCGGCGGCGCTCCCTGCACCTGCAGCACGTTGAATGTCGGCATGCCCGGCGCACAGGTCACTCCCGTTTCGCCGCAGAGATGGGGAAGCCCAAAAGCCGTGTCGAAGACGTTGAGATCGGTCGCGATCGTCGCGCTCCCGAATGAGTCGATGATGGCAATGGTCTTTCCCGTGCCATCAAAGCCCTGCTCGAACAGTGGACCGTAGTTGTAGGCTGCGTGCATCGCCTGCGGCGCAAAGCAGCGAATACCCACGGCAAAACAATCTGCTTCACTCGGCGGCTGGGCCGTATTTTTTGAGATCACGTACCACTCCGAAACGGCCGGAAGGAAAACAGGACCGCTGGCCGAAGACAAACGCTCATACGGGCTCTGCCTGCCGGCCTGGGAGGGCCCGTTTATCAGGAGTATGGTCCCTGAAATCACAAGCAATGCTGCCAAACTAAACCATATGCGATTCTTCAAGGGGGTCTCCTTAGGCCTGAACCTTGGGGTTTCAAGCAGTCGGCATTCTACACCGAACTAGGCCGCAGACGCGCCATGTAGCGTGAAATAAAATCGTTCGTCGATGGTCAAAACTGAGCGCCCAACGGAAGGAGTATATTGTCTCCGCCGGGGAAGCACCTCTTCCCTGAGTTGATGAAAGCCGCTACTCTAACGTCGCCTCAAGAAGTTCGGAAGCGCCCTCTTCGGATCGGCCAGGTTGCGAAGCCGGAACCGAAGCCGGGTCAAGTTCTTGTGCGGGTGCGTGTCTGTGGCGTCTGCCGCACTGATTTGCATATCGTCGAAGGCGACTTGCCACCCTGTCGCCCTGGAGTAATTCCCGGACATCAGATTGTCGGCGAAATCGTAGCCGGAAATGCCGCCGGGAATGCGGCCGGAAATGCCGCCGCAACCGCGGAGGAACTTCCGCTCGGCACGCGCGTGGGCGTTTCCTGGCTTGGCGGAACGGACGGCACGTGCCGGTATTGTCACCTTGGTCTGGAGAATCTCTGCGATTCACCCACCTTTACTGGCTACACCGTGGACGGCGGCTATGCTGAATATGCGGTCGTTCGCTCCGATTTCACTTTTCCGCTTCCCGATCAACTGGACGATTTGCACGCTGCCCCGCTGTTGTGCGCAGGCATTATTGGTTTTCGCAGCCTGCGCGTGGCTGGCGTCAAGCCGGGCGACCGCGTCGGACTGTTCGGCTTCGGCGCTTCGGCCCATCTGGCCATCGCCGTCTTGCGCTCCTGGAATTGCGAGGTCTACGTCTCCACACGAGGAGCGACTCATCGGCAGTTAGCCGCTTCGCTTGGGGCGGCGTGGGTGGGAAGCGAGACCGACCGGCCGCCCGCAGAACTCGATTGCGCAGTGACTTTCGCTCCGAGTGGCGATGTCGTAGTCGCAGCTCTCGCCAGCCTGCGGAAGGGAGGAGTGGTCGCCATCAACGCCATTCACCTGGACCGCATTCCCCAGTTTGACTACGATCGCCTGCTGTGGGGCGAGCGCCAGCTTCGCAGTGTCGCGAACATGACGCGTGCCGACGCTCGGGATTTTCTCCAGATCGCAAGCGAGATCGGTCTGAGGCCGAAAGTAACTGCCTTCCCACTCGATCACGCCAACGAAGCTTTGCTTGCGGTCAAAGAGGATTCCATCGACGGAGCTGCCGCCATCGTCTTGTGAGGCGGTCGCCTGTACTGCCCCGACTGTGCGCGAAGTGTGAGTGACATGTCTCTGCAAGACCTCACCGCGCCGGTTATTCGTTGGATCGCATTCGCCACCGCGCCCACGCTATCCACTCACAAAGAATGTGACTGTAATCACTGACACATAGAACAGCGGTGGACTAACTTAAGAGGTGCTTCGGCTAGCCGCCACATCGGGGTGGGGGCGCGGGATGCTGGATGATCACAGAGGCGACCACGAACTAAGCTCGCCCATGAAGGTGCGCGAGCTCATCGCTCTTCTGAAGAATGTCGATCCCGACTATCTGATCGCGATTGGCGCTGGACAGACCCTGATCGTCGTCGACCCAAGGCCAGGGTTCTGTCATTCCCAAGACGCGGCACACGAGGACCCGCCTCAAGACGGCGCGTTAGAGTTTAGCGAGCCCGACCGCAAGTTTCTCCGCAAGTTGCATATCAAGTAGGTTTCGGCGGCTTTCGATTACCACCTCAATTTCTTATTTCACTTCTTATTTCACTAGTCCCACGATCAGATCGCTAGGCCCGGGCAGGTTGACCCGGCTTACCTCGGTGAACCCCGCAGCCTTCATCCAGCGGGTGTAGTCGACCTCGCTGTAACTGGCACCGGCATCGGTATTGACGAGCATGTTCAGCGAGAACAACGCCGCGTGTTGCGGCCCGGTTTTGTCGGCATTGAGGATGAAGTCTTGCACAACCAGGCGGCCCTTCGGCGCGAGTGCCTGGGTTGCGCGGCGGAAGATCTCCCGGTTCTGCTCCTCGGAAAACATGTGGCAGATCGCGTTCAGCATGATGATGTCGTAGCCGGAGCCGAAGTCGTCCTGCAGCATGTCTCCAGGGCGAAGCTTGACTTGCGCTGAGACGCCGGCCTGGCTGACATATTCGGCGGTGAGCGGTACGACCTCTGGGATGTCAAGGATCTCGCACTGCACGTCAGGACAAGCTTTGGCGAACGCGATGGAGTATGCGCCGGAGCCTCCGCCAAGATCGAGGATACGGCGAACCCCGGCTGTGCCCAGCGCCTTCACGACTTGCGGGGCGCGATCTTTGGCGTGGCGTTGCATGCCGGCAATAAAGTTGCGCGTCCATTCGGAGCCATCGCGAGCATGGTCGCGAAGATCGGCCGGGATGCGCGTACCGCTGCGCACGGCGTCGGTCAGTGTGCTCCAGCTATGCCAGATGTTGGCGGTGTGCAGCAGACCCTCGCGGTGGTTGTCCTTGGAGCCCTGAACAAAGAAGCGTGCCGACTCGGGCGTGTTCTTGTACTCGTCGCCGCTTTTCGCGAGCAATCCCAGGGCGACCAGCGCATTGAGCAGCATGCCTGCGGCGCGCGCATTTGCGTGGACTTTCGTTCCGACCTGTTCGGCAGTGGCTCCGTTCCCGACGGCGGTGAAGATGTCGAGCTCAAGCGCCGTCAGCAGGCAGCGGCTCGGCCAGTAGCCGCGGATCATCTGATCGAGGCGATCGGGCAGCGTCCCCGCTTTCTCGCGGGCAGCCATCGCCGCCCGGAACTTCTCGCCATGCTCAACCGACATAGCCTTCATCGCCGCGGCATCGGTCCAAACCAGACGATCGACGGGCTTGCCCCCGCGCAGATGCGTATCGACGATTTCGGACACATCCGAAGGTTGCACGTGCCGGTACCATACCCCTGCTGGATAGGTGACCATCACTGGACCTTCATCGCATAGTCCCATGCAGCCGCAGGTAGTGAGTTGCACATCGTGGTTGAGGCCGCGCGCCTGGATCTCGCGATCAAGGGCGCCGAGCACGGCGAACGACCCGCTGGCCGGGCAGGACGGGACGCCTTCTGGTTTTTGCTGCGTGCAGACGAAAAGATGAAAGCGGAACGGTTCCATCGCGGTCTCCGATCGTAGTCCGAATAAGTTCGAATCGCAGATTGATGGTAACGCTTTATTGCCGGCGACGCCGAGCCAGTTCGGAGGACTTGCGTTTCCGCGGCTTTCGATTACCAACTCAATTTAAGGGCAAGCTGCATTTTTCTGGAATTTCCCGCTGCGTTCACGGTTCCGAAACTGGAACTGGTGATGGTGCGCCAGGCGTCGCCTTGGGCGGTGAGAAACGGGATGTTGAAGACGTTGTACATCTCGGCGCGAAACTGAAGCTTCCACGGCCCCGAGCCCCAGGGTCCGCTCTCGGTAAGTTCGGTGTCTTTGAGGAACGACCAGTCGAAATTGGGAAGGCTGTTCATGCGCACGTTATTCCTGCCGCAGGTGCCGTCGTTGCCCAACAGCGGCTGGCTGAACCCCGAAATGGCGGCCGGCGTCCCGAGCGTAAAGTGAGTACCGGCGGGATCGCAGTTGGGCCGCGTGTTGTCTAAGCTTGGATTGATAAAGTTTCCGTCGAGATTCACGTCGGATATGGTTCCCAAGGGGTGGCCGGTGGCGTCGAACACGGTGCGCGGCCCGGCCAGAAGAGTTGCCGGCACGGCGGATTGCCACAGGTTCACCGACTCGAAGCTCCAGCCGTCGAGCGCCTTTCCGGTGACGCCCTTTCGGCCGCGGAAAAACGGCACCTGCCAGATCCCTGTAACGATGATGCGGTGACGGATATCGAAATTGGAAACCGCCCGCTCCGCGGCCAGCCTGGACTCGTCCTGCGCGAAGCTGTTGTCATTGGCCTGGATCGCGGGATAGAAGTCGGATGCGTTGTCAATCGACTTCGACCAGGTGTACGAAGCCTGAAACTGCAGCCCGCGCGAGAACGTCTTGTTGCCGGTCACCTGCAGCGAGTTGTAATTGGAACTTGCCCCGTCGTCGAGCCGGTTCACTTGGTTGAAGCGCGAATCAAGCCGATTATTGCCGGGCCCATTTTCCTCCTGAAACGCCTGTTGGAAATCGGCGAACCGCGCAATTTCGTCAGCCAGACTGGTGGCCGGAGCCGGACGGTCCACCACTACTGGGTTGATGGGAACCAGTCGCGTCAGGTGCGTACCTTTACTGCCGACATAGCTCAGGCCGAACATGTAACTTCGTGCCAACTGGTATTCCAGGCCGAGACTGTACTGCTGCGTGTAAGGGTTCCTCAATTGCGGATTCACAGTGTTGACGCTGCCGAAATTTCTCAGGATTCCAAAGGTGCCCAGTTGAGCCTCGTAGTCTGACTGGATCTTCGCGGTGCCGTTTACAAGATTATCGAAACTGTTGGTTCCGGAGACTTGGCAGGGACCGGGAGGCGGCGCGCATATCAGGGTCGGCTGGTAGTTGAACGGTGGCGCCGAGCGCGCCACCGTGAGCAGGTCGAACGTAAACGAGTCCCAATAGATGCCATAGCCGCCGCGGAACACCAGGTTCCCGTGATGCGGGTTCCACGCGAACCCCAGCCGGGGAGCGACGTTGAAAGGGTTGCGATCAACGGCCGGACCGCCCATGCGAAAGCTTCCCAGCGGGCCGGTGCCGGCATCGCCGATCGTCCCCGGCAGCGCAGGATCGAGAACGGACAGACGACCGTTCGCTTCGTTGAGTGCTCCCTGCACCTCCCAACGGGCGCCAAGGTTTACGGTCAGCGTCGGCCGCACCTTCCAGTCGTCCTGGAAGAAGAAGCTATAGACTCCCGTACGCAGGTCGCGCTGTGTGCTGCCAAATAATTGGGTCCAACTGCCGGGCTGGCCGGCCAGGAAACCAGTAAGTGAAGAGAAGGTGAAGATGCCACGCGTGTTGGTGTCGGCCTGCGAATGGTCCTGGATTTTGCGCACATCAAAACCCATGCTCAGGATGTGTCCGCCGCGAGAGTGGCTGAGCGTGTCGTTGACCTGGTAGATGTTGAAGCGCCGCTCTTGAGGGTCGATGTTCAGCGAGCCAAAGTTCAGTGGATCGGCGCCCACGATCTGAAATCGCGGGGTGGTAAGTCCGTTCTGGGGAAGGCTGAGAGCGCGCGCATATCCATAGGACAGCCGCAGTTGGTTGACGGTCCGCATGCTGACCGCGTAGGCATCGGTGAGATTGGCATTATTGAGAGCGAAGTGGACATCGGTATCAAATCCGGGAAGCGTATTCTGCCCCGAGGCGCGCGCCACGAACGAGCCCGAACTCTGCAAATAGCGCGCCGACAGGGAATGGCGGGTACTCAGTTGCTGGTCGGCTTTGAGCAGCAGTTGGTAGGTATCGATGGGCGAAGGAATCTTGGTTACGAGTTGACCCCAGTCCGTAGCAGAGGCATCGATCTTGGGCAGCGGCAGATAAAGGTTCATCAGATCGGTAATGATGGGGTCCGACGCGGTCGCACGCGCCGTCGCGGTGGGCAGGTTGGCGATGGTCGTAAAAGCGTTGCCGCGTATGCTGCGGCGTTCATAGGCGCCAAACAAAAACGTACGATTGCGGAGCACCGGCCCGCCTGCGCTGACCCCGTAGACATTCGATTGCACGGGCGTAGCCTGACCACTCGTGTCCAGGTAATCGCGCGCATTGAACAGCGTGTTCTGGACGAAGTCGTAAGCGCTCCCGTGCAGTTGGTTGGTGCCGCTCTTGCTTACCATGATGACTTCGGCGTTCGACTTCTCCCCATATTCCGCGGAGAAGTTGCTGGTGAGGATTTTGAACTCCTGCAGCATCTCGGGAGTGATGGACTGCATGCCGAGAGCGAAGCCTCCGTACTCCCAGTCATTGGCGTCGGTGTAGTCAAGTTGTACGGAGCCGGAACGGGCACGGCCGCCGTTGGCCGAGAACAGTCCGGCTTGCGGTCCCAGCACGAGCACCAGCGAACCGCCGCCCCCGAAGGTGCTGCCGCCGCGCGGGTTGTTCATGGGCTCGACGCCCGGCGCCAGGTGGATGAGCGAAATCATGTTGCGGCCGCTGCTGGGCAAGCTCGATAACTCCAGATCGGTGCGCGTGGTGCTGAGCTGGGCGTCGGCGGTGTTCAACTGGCCCGGCGTCTCACTCAGTACCTCGACCGTGGCGGACTGCGGACCTACTCCCAAAGTCAGGTTTCGGTTGGTGGTCTCGCTGGCCAGGATCTGGATTCGTTCGCGTTTCTTCGCGAAATGGAGAGCCTCTGCTGTCAGTTCGTAATCCCCAGCGGGCATGGCAAAAAAAACGTAGAAACCGTCTGTGGCTGTGGTATAGGTCCGTGTCGCGCCGGTGCCGAGGTTCTGCAGGGTGACCGTAGTCCCGGAGACAACTGCGCCGGTCGGGTCGAAGATCGTTCCCTCCAAACGGCCAACGGTGTACTGGGCTTCGACAGGGACGGCAATCGCAGCGCCGAGGATGAGGACTAACAATCGGATCGACAAGTAGTATTTGCACACAGACAACATGGACGGCCACCCTCGGTGTAATTCGACAACGCTACTGTATTCTCTTAATCAGCGGGTAGCTCGGTATCCAAACCAGAAGCCCGAGAGGAAGTTCCCTCGCGATCTTGGTTGGGAAACCGGCGCGTTGTCGAAGCGCCAGTGGCCGTTCGAAAAGCTGCGTGCGGCCCATCGAGTGTCCGCCTCGATCCATGTGAGGCGGGCGTCAGGGGATTGTTCCGGAGAGTGGGGCGACTTTCAGTGACGCAGATCACAATGACCTGTGACCTTCAGCAATGCTCACCCGTTGTCGAGCTACGGACTTTCAATGCGGACTATCACTGAGAAACGTGACCAGGATCACAGACAGGATTTCAGAACCACACCACAATTCGTCCCTGCTTTTGCACGACAAGGTTTCCCGTAATCATCCGCCGCCCCAAAAGCGGGTTGCAAGAGGAACCACAGCATTAGGAGGCCATCTCATGGCAGCAGCTGAATCTAAAGTTGCAGCTTGGCCCGCGATCCCGACAGCCAAACCTGAAGAAGTCTATGCGGGACTCAGCGACCAAGCCAAGGCGTATCCACTCTTTCTGGAGTCAATCCTGCGCCCGGAACACAATTTTGAAAAACCGGAAGCGCTTTCCCGCCTGCGCGTGCTCGATTGCACGACCAGCATGATGATTGGGCACTGGTGCTCCTCCCAGCTTTCCGAACTGGGGGCCGAGGTCATCCAGGTCGAGCCCCCGGGAGGCGATCCGCTGCGTAAGCTGACACCCTTTGGCCGGCAAGAATACATGTTCGAGGACAAGGAAACCGGCGAGAAAGTCGGCGCCCAGTTTCTCCATGAGATGCGCAACAAGTCCTCGGTCACGCTGAATGTGGAGACGGAGGAGGGCCGCAAGATTCTCAAGGATCTGGCCATCCATGCCGACGTGATCATCGAGAACGCGCCTCCCGGCCAGTGGGACGAGTGGGGAATCGGCTATCGCCAGTTGCGCGAGCTCAATCCCCGCCTGATCTATTGCTGGGTCGGCCAGCGCGGACAGTGGGGTCCTCTGAAAGACAAACCGGGGATGCTGGATCCGATCGCCCAATCCGCCTGCGGGTTCGTTCACGGCACCGGAGATCCCAAGGAATTCGGCGGGCAGCCAACCCGCTCCGCGCTGTGGATGGCGGACCACGTGGGCGGGAGCTGCGCGGCCATGGGCATTCTGGCGGCTGTGATTTATCGCGAGAACGTATCGGGCGAAGGCCAGTTCGTCGAAGCGACGGCGGCGGAAGCCATCATCCGCATCCTCGATTACAGCTGGGCCTGGTACTCGATGGATGGCAGCATTCGTCCCCGCTATGGCAACTGGGATCTGGCCATCAACATTTACGCCGTGAATCCCTGCAAAGACGGCTACATGATGGTAGGAGGCGGCCATGACCGTCTCTGGTACCGCATCTGGCGCACGGTGGGCGACGAGTACCCCGCGGTCGAGGAAGAGATCCTCGGCGACCAACGCCTCCGGGAAGTTGCGGACCGTCTGGCCCACAACCAACAGGTAAAGACCTACACCCTGCTGGGCGAGTGGCTCAAGGACAATCCTCGTGCCACCGCCGAGAGCAAGCTCTCGAAGCAGCAAGTCGCGTCGGGCGGCGTGCTCTACGTCAACGAGGTGGCGGAATATCCGCACTTCAAGTATCGCCAACATGTGGCGGAATTCGATTCGCCGCACTACGGGAAGATTCTCTACGGCACAACTCCCTACCAGCAGCACAAGACTCCGGGAAGGCTGAAATGGCTGGGCCGCCCGACCGGCTACGACAACCAGGATGTATTTCGGCGGCTGCTCGGTTTCACGGGCGACGATTTTGCCCGGCTGCAGAAAGCCCACGTCATTTGACGCAGGAGGAATGTAATGGCAACGCAACCCGTTAATAAGGGACAGTCATTCGAGGAGTTCTGCCGGGAAAGCTTCAATCCCAAGAAGGAGTTCTTAAAGCCCGAGGTGCTGAAGGGATACCGGGTGTTGTCTTGTACCCAGTACATTTTGGGTCCCTGCTGCGCTTCCTACATGGCCGAACTGGGAGCCGAAGTCATCAAGATCGAGGCGCCCCGGAGAGGCGAGGCGATGCGCCACACCACTCCGTTTAACGAGCCCTTCCTCTATCCCCTTTCCAAGTGGGTACCGGAGCGCGGCACGGGGTTGGGCTTTGTGGGGGCGAATCCGAACGAGTATTTCGTCTCCATCGACTTCCACAAGCCGGAAGGACAAGCGCTGGTCAAGAAATTGGCCGCCAAGTCCGACGTGTTCGTGGAAAACTACCGCCCTGGCACCTTCGACCGCTGGGGCATCGGATACCGTCAGTTGAAGGAGATCAATCCCCGGCTCATCTACTGCTGGCTCGGTGGTTTTGGCGGCTGGGGACCGGGACGTGTCCGCGCCTCTTACGACATTCTCGGACAGTCGCAGGGCGGCAACTTCGGCATGACCGGCAAGCAGGAGTACTTGGGCGGCGCGCCGGCCAAGCATACCATCTGGCTCGCCGACTACTGGGGCGGCATGATGGGCGCCACGCAGGTCCTGGCGGCGCTCTACTGGCGCGATCACGTCTCCGGCGAGGGCACGTTTACCGAGTACTCGCAGGTGCACGGCGTCACCCGGCAACTGGAATATGCCTTGCCCCTGTACGGAAAGCATGGCATCACCCGGGAGCGCTGGGGCAACTGGGATACCCAGTTGTGCGTGCACGGCATCATCAAGTGCGGCAAGTCCTCCTACCCCAATTCCGAGAATCCTCAGGAACTGGAAGAGGGCTACATCATGATCAGCGCTTATAAGGACGAAGACTTCGCTCGCCTGTGCAAAGCCGTGGGTGAAAGCACGCTGGCGACCAAGTACGCCAAGGCTGACATCCGCATCAAGGCCCAAAGCCAGATGGAGATTTATCCCGCTCTGGAAAAGTGGGCAGCGGATAAGACGAAGGAGCAGGTAGCAGCGGTTATGGACACCAATAACATCCTGAATCAGCCGGTGTGGAACGCGAAAGAAGTCGCCAACCACCCGCACTGGAACGAGCGCGGAGCCGTTCGCTGGCTGGATGACCCGACCTATGGTGAACTGCTGCACCAGGGGCCGGGATACAAGATGTCGGCCACACCACCGCGCCTGAAGTGGGCGCTGAAGCCGGTGGGCGCCGACAACGAGCGCATCCTGGGCGAGGTGGCCGGGTTGTCGTCCGCGGATCTCAAGCGACTCGAAGAACAAGAATGTATTTGACGGAGACCAACTATGCTGCTCATTTGCTCGAAGTGTAAAACCAAGAATTACCTCGATCCGTATCCTTTCTGGAACTTCAAGGGGACAACCCAGTGTGCCGATTGCAAAACCATCTGGCGCATTGAAACCCAGTCAGGAGTGTGTGTCTCCGGGCCCGAGGAAGCCAAGGGTCCCGCGGACCTGTTGCCCGGCTTCGCCGAGAAGCAGGACTATTCTCCTATTTCCGGTCCGGGACTGACCCGGTCCGCGCCGCGCGCCCGCAAGGATGCGGTCTGCAAACCGATCCCCATGGAACGTAACATACGAGGTAAGATACTCAGCGGTCATCCGCTGAAGAAGGAAGACCTTGTAGGCAGCAAACCGAAATTCATCGTTGCCGGATCCCATTGAAGGATAACTGGAGACAACCATGGCTAATTACAACAGTGACTGCCTGTGCGTCCGCTGCAAGCATCTGCGCGGGGCGCTGGATCCCAACATTCAAAAGGCCTACCTCGGCAAGTGTGTGAAGCGGGAGTGGCCGTTTACCCTCTCGATCA
The DNA here is from genome assembly GCA_963767605.1 of uncultured Acidobacteriaceae bacterium. GTDB lineage: Bacteria > Acidobacteriota > Terriglobia > Terriglobales > Acidobacteriaceae > Acidiflorens. The sequence goes on from CAVYEP010000016.1 coordinate 99,967, forward strand.
CGCTGCAAGGCTGGACGGAGTGTGACGTCTACGAGGCCAGCGGCAAGACGTATGTGCCACCCCAACCGGTGGCCGCCAAGGCCGCGGTCGCAGCCGGCGCCGGCGCCAAACGAGCGGAGTTCTATTACAGTTCCGCCCAGAAGCCGGGCGAGACCTTCCCGTGCGACATCAAGCGAGCCCTCGACTTGGTGAAGCAGTTGCAAGCTGCGGGTGTGGATTGCAAAGCCGTCGACGTTGCCGGCGTCAAAGACCGCTTCCCCATCTATCACAAATCGGTCAGTGGGCCGGATGCCAGTGTGCGCCCGGTGTTCGGCGCAAAAGGCGCGCTGGTGGACGACTTTGGAACCACGGTTCCCGCGCTGCTGGTATACGAGGGCGACCGCTATCCCACCATGGCTTTCCCGCGGACCGATGCCCAGCGCGGCACCATCCGCGTGGAGCAGGCTCTGGAGGATCTGGTCGCGACTGCCGCCGTTCCGGTCGCCAAGTAAGTGGTATAAAGGAGAATTCCAAGATGGCCGAGTACCTACCCCCGCGTGAGTTCTGGCCGAAGCGTCTCTACACCCTGCCGGAGTTCGCGACCTATGCTCCAAGGTTCAACCCGACCGAAGAACTGCTCGGCAAAGCCGTCGCTGCCGGTCGCGGTGACCGTACCGCCGTGCTCTTCGACGACCAGCGGATTACCTACAGTCAGCTTCTTACTAATGCCAACAAGTTGGCCGGCGCGCTGCGCGAACTGGGAGTGAAGGAAGGCGACCGCATCATTCTGCGCACGCCGAATATACCGCCGGCCCTCGTCGCCAACTTCGCGATCCTTAAGCTGGGAGCAGTTTGCACGCCGACGTCGCCGCTGTTCTCGCGCAACGAGATCGCTCACGTCGCCAACGACTCGGAGGCGGTAGCGATCATCGTCAGCGCCGCGCTTCTGGGCGAAGTCGAGGCCGCGAAAGAGAACCTTCAGACAGTCCAGCACATCATCGTGGTGGGGGGTGATGCTGCCGATGCCAAGGCCAAGGGATTCCTGGCCTACGGCGAGCTGCTGCAATCCGGCAATCCAAGCGTCGATCCCGTCCTCCGCAGTCGCGAAGACGTGGGCCTGCTGCTTTACACCTCGGGCACAACCGGACGACCCAAAGGGACCGTCCACTTCGTGGAGGAACTGCTGATCGTGCCTGACAGTTTCGGGAAGTACGGCTGGAAGGTTACGGAGAACGACGTGATCGGCGGCTCGGCGCCACTGGCTTTTGGGGCGGGCTACTCCAGCTACGCGACCATCCCCTTCCGCTTCGGTGCGGCGGCCTCGCTCATCGCCAAGTTCGACCCGGAAAAGATGTTCGACACGGTGCAAAAGCACAAAATCTCAATCTTGACTCTGGCCCCCACCGCCTACCGCAAGATGTTGCAGGTGCCGGACGCCAAAACCAAGTACGATCTCAGCAGCCTGCGCGTTTGCACTGGCGGCGGCGAGAGCCTGACTGCCCCGACCTATCATGCGTGGAAGGAGAAATTCGGGCTTGAGATCTTCGAGGGCTTGGGCACGACGGAGATGATGTATGTCTTCGCCTCCAACGTGGTCAGCCGCAAGGCCAAGCCCGGCTCCTTCGGCCAGGCAGTACCGGGCTACGAACTGAAAGTCCTCGACGAAGAGGGAAAGGAACCCAAAGCGGGCAACATCGGCCACTTTATGGCTCGCGGACCGACGGGCACGATCTATTGGCGCGATCCCGACAAACAGCGGCATGCCGTCAACTCCGAGGGCTGGAATCGGGCCGGTGACTTCGTCTATGTCGATGAGGAGGGCTACTTCTGGTTTGTGTCGCGCGAGGACGACATCATCAAGAGTTCGGGTTACCGCATCGGCCCCGAGGAGATTGAGGTCACCCTCGCCGCCCATCCGGCGGTTTCCGAAGTCGGTGTCATCGGCGTACCCGACGAAGTGCGCGGCCAAATTGCCAAAGCCTTCGTGGTGTTGAAGCCCGACCAAACTCTCAGTCCCGAAGACCTGCTTGCCTTTTGCAAAGGCAAGATTGCGACCTACAAGCTGCCCCGGGAAATCGTGATCGTAAGCGAACTCCCCCGTACACCCACGGGCAAGCTGTTGCGCCGCGTGTTGAAGCAGAGAGAGCCGGGGGCTCCGCAACCGGGCGCCCCGCTGAAGACTGGCACCGGTTAGCGATTCCGAATCCGTGTAGAGACGGGGCTTGCCCCGTCTCGCACTACCCTGCGCCTGTCAGCCGCCCTTCGCGCTTTGCCCTTGCTCTTCGCAAAGATTCTGTGGTCCTCCGCCTCGGAAATGAGGTAAAACTGTATCCGCGTTCGTCCTGGAGATCTCCATGAATGACTTCCCCGCTCAGCAGTGGCTCTGCGAAAAGATTGTGGAACAGAGTTCGATCGCCATCATTGTTGGGGATCGCGAGGGCATCATGCGGTTGTGGAATGCCGGCGCGGAGACGATATTCGGTTGGAGTGCCGAGGAGGCGCTCGGCAAGTCCATGGACATGATTATTCCCGAGAAGCACCGGCCGCGTCACTGGGAGGGCTACGACAAGGTCATGGCAAGCGGGGTCACCAAGTACGGCAGCAGTGTGCTTGCCGTCCCGGCGCTGACCAAGGACGGTCGCCGCATCTCGGTCGAGTTCAACGTGGTGCTGCTCAAGGATGCCGATGGGCGGGTCCTGGGCATAGCCGCCAGCCTCCAGGATGTGACCGCGCGCTGGGAGCGGGACAAGGCCTTGCGCGCTCGCTTGGCTGAAATGGAAGCCAAACTGAAGCAAGCCGGCCTCCTATCAGAAAACAAATCCTAGGCCATCGTGGGAGTTTCTAGAATGCCGAAACTTCGCAGATTGCTGTCGAACGCCCTACTTCCGCTGTGTCTCGCATGGCCTGTTGCATGGGCACTGGGACAGGCGCCACCTGCACACCTTTCGACGAGTGGGGCGTGTTCCTCTTCCGAACTGGTAGCCTTGCGCACCACCGATGGTGTGCGCCTGCACGGCATCGTCTTTCACGCCGCGAAGCCGCGTCCGAGCGCCTTGTTGCTGGTCCATGGCTACGGCGGAACCTTCTACGGCGCCTACTTCGCGAAACTCGGCGAGGCGGCAGCCCAGGCTGGCTACGACACACTCGCATTGAACATGCGCGATCATGATGCCGGTCCCAAGAAATCATCCTTCACCGATAACCAGACCGATATTGCCACCGGCGCCGCCTATCTGCGCAAGCTCGGCCACAAGCGCCTGGTTTTGCTCGGGCAAAGCATGGGCACAAATCGAGTGCTGCACTACCAGGCCGCGAGCGGCGACCCCGACATCGCCGCCACCATCCTGGTGAGTGGTCCGGGCGATCTCTTCGAGTGGAACGTGTGGCAATTCGGAAAGGACAAGGCGCAGGCCTCCGTGGATGAAGCCTTGAAGCTGCAGCAAGCCGGGCACGAAGAGGAAATGATGACGGTGGACCTCGGCCCCATCGGCAAGGCGCTGTACACTCCCCAATATCTTCTCAGCATGCGCGGCCCGGATCGGCGCTCGAATCCATACACGAACCTGGCCAAGGTGAAGAACCCGATTCTCATCGTGCAAGGCACGGCCGATAAGCTCATTGCACCGGACATCGGCAAAAGGCTGCAGACCGCAGCCGGTCCCACCGCCGTGTTGGTCAGCATCGAGGGGGCCGAACACGGCTATGAGAATCACGAGACTACGCTGATCGAAAAAGTATTGGGCTGGATGAACACGGTTGCGCCTTAACAGGTTGCGGAAGGAGTCAACGTTGCACTGATTTTGGGTGGCGCAGCGCTTCAGCGCTGCGATCACTGCATTGTCTTGAATGCGGCTTCAGCCGCTGAGGTCAAGATGCAGGTCGCGGAGGCTTTTTGCGCTGCCTCTTAACCCTGATTTCCGAGGAAGAGAAGTAGTCGCTAACTGAGGTGTCCCATGAACGTGGAGCGCGTCACTACCTTGGCCGCCACCGACGGCCACAGCATTCCCGCATACTTGCTTGCGCCGTACACTGCGCAGGGCGGTGCGGTCTTGATCCCTCCCTATGGCGCAACCAAGGAGCACATGCTGGGAATCGCCGTCACCCTGGGAGAGGCTGGCATAGCCACGCTGGCCATCGACCTCTGCGGTCACGGAGAAAATGGCACCGCCATTGGTCCAGTGATGCGCGACGAGGTCGAGTCTGCGATTCGCTACGTGCGCCGCTTCGGCCCGGCCGCGGCTCTCGGCATCAGCCTGGGAGGCAGACTGGCGTTGATGTCGTCGGCGGATTGCATGGTCGCGATTTCGCCCTCGGTGGTGGCAGCCATCTCGCCGCAAGGCAAGTGGATGTTCGAGACGTTTCCCAGTCCCACGGTACGTGAGCCCTACGCTGGGTATGTGGTCGAGTTGCTGGATGCTTTGGGTCCGGTGGCGCCGCATGATCGTCCGTGCCTGCTGCTTTATGCCGAACGCGATATCCCCGCCATTCTCGAGGGTGCGAAGGGGTTGCAGGCGAGCCTTGCGAAGTCCGAATTGCGCTATGTCAAAAACGACCTGCACGCCGAGGTTCAGCATGACAACGGCTTTATCCGTTACCTGCCGCGCTGGTTCAACCACATGGATCTTAAATTCAACTACGAGGTGCTGGCCGTCACCGCGAGCTGGCTGAACGAACGCTGGGGCAAGGCCCAGGTGGCTTAAGATCCGCTCCCGCGCGGAACATTCATGTCACGAAGGAGTCAAAACGATGCAGTGGGAATATTTTGATCGGATGGTGGTTTTCAGCGAGAGCGAAGAGGGCATGGTCAGCGGACTGGATTCGTGGATCAACGGCGCCGGTGCCGACGGATGGGAACTGGTCAGTTCGGTTCCGTTGATCGCACCCAATAAGGATGGCGTCGCTTACGGTACCATCGGCATCCACATGGTGTTCAAGCGGCCACACGAAGCGCCCGCGGAAGCGTGAGCCATCTATGCAGGATTTGCGCGGACGGGCCTTGATTGAAAACCGGTTCGGGAAACTGGGCTCGGGCCAGCAGGCGGTGGTGATCGGGGACGAGGAATACGATCTCCCGACCCTGCTCGCCCGCATGGATCTTGCATTCGAAGACAGCTGGCCGATTGACATTCAGGCGTTATCGGAGAATCGCTTCTGCGTCCGCTACTACGATGGACAGGACCAGCGCATCGTGGCCCACGAGTTTGACGCCAGCTTCACGTTCGTCGCTGAAACGCGCGGCCATATTGCCGAGTGGATCGGCGAGGATGCCTACTACGACTGGTTCCGAAGCATGGCTCGCCGTCCGCCAATACCCGGCGCCGACGAGACCGTCGATTAAGTGAGGGGAGAGTGAGCATGAAACCTCGCATCCAGGCGATTGCATTCGACGCTTACGGTACGTTGTTCGACGTTCACTCGGTGATTGCACTGTGCAACCGCAAGTTTCCCGGCCAAGGCGCTGAACTGAGCAAACTGTGGCGCGCCAAGCAACTGGAATACACCTGGCTGCGCAGCCTCATGGGGCGCTACGAAGACTTTTGGATGGTGACCGAGTCGGCTCTGGTATTTGCCTGCCGCAGTCTGGGCCTCGCTTGTCCGGCTGAGATTCGCAAAGAGTTGATGGAATCTTATCTGCGCCTCGATACCTTTCCCGAGGTAAAGTCGGCGTTGGGTAAGCTATCGCAATATAAGCTGGCGATCTTATCGAATGGCTCGCCGCGAATGCTCGCTGCCGCGGTGGAGAACTCCGATCTGAAAGGCGTATTCGCCGACGTGATCAGCGTTGACGAAGTGAAGATCTACAAGTCGAGCCCGCGCGTGTACGCCCTGGCTTCGCAGTATCTGGGCGTACCCGATAATGCCATTGCGTTCGTGTCGTCGAATTTCTGGGACCTTGCGGGCGCCAAGTGCTTCGGGTTCTGGACGTGCTGGGTGAATCGGGGCAAGCTTCCCGAAGACGAATTGGGAGTGAGGCCTGACGTCACGGTGGACACGCTGGATGGGCTCATCGCCGTTCTGGGCTAAGTGTGCACCAGCCGCGAAGCGGCGAAACAGGAAAGCCCGGCACGACGGTGCCGGGTAGGCAGAAGTGGAACGATCGAGTCCCGCAAGGGACGGCACCTAGGCTTTTAGACCTTTCGCCTTGACCGGATCGAGATGAATACGCCGCGGGACCGGGACGTGATCGAGCGCCGATTTGGGCCGTTGGGCAGCGGCGCGCAGAGCCTTGCGATCCGGGGAATGACGTATTCTCTGGCGCAGTTGCTCTCACAAATTGGGGCGGAATTCGACGACAGCAAGCCCATCGATGCGCTTGCTTTGGCGGGAGGAAGTTACGTGCTCCGCTACATTGATGGGCAGGACCAGCGCGTGGTTGCGGCCGAGTTCGACGGTGACTTTCGTTTACTCGGCGAAATGCGGGCCAGCGTCTCGGAATGGGAAGGCGATGGCTCGAACCTGGCCTATTACAGCGGACACTAACCCAGAACCATGCCTTACCATGTCACTCATAACAGGAGCCAGCGATGAAAGACACGTTGCAGCCCGGCCTCACCTTTGAGTTCAAGTATCGAGTGCCCGAAAACAAGACTGTTCCCTACCTCTACCCGGAATCTCCGGAATTCCAGTTGATGCCCAAGGTGCTGGCCACCGGCTACATGGTTGGGCTGTTGGAGTGGGCCTGCCTGAAGGCCATCATTCCCCATCTCGATTGGCCGAACGAGCAAACCGTCGGCACGCTGGTCAACTTCACTCATTCCGCCGCGACGCCACCGGGAATGACCGTGACCGTGCGCGTCAAACTCGAGAAGGTTGAAGGCCGCAAGCTCAGCTTCTCAGTCGTGGCCGACGACGGCATGGAGAAGATCTCTGAGGGCACGCACGAGCGCTTCGTTATCGACGCTGCCAAGTTCAACAGCAAGCTGGCCGAGAAGATCGCGCGCTCCGCCGGCGCCTGAATTTCAGAAGGTCGCGAATCGGTGTCGGCTGTGCGGCAGGCCATTTCTCGAAAGGCGCGAGAAGAGGCGCACCCTCAGCTATTTCGATGACTGTTAAAAAGATAAACCCGCGTTATACTTCCTCGTTTAAGTGGCCCACCCCGTCATGGACTAGAAGAACCATAAGCCGTCGTTGAAGGGAAAGCGAGATGACAGACAGGCGTTAAGTTAAAACAATTCTTTCAAAGCCGAGTGGGAGATACAATCCAACCATTACGGAGGGTAATCGTATGCGAACTTTTCTCTGGAGCGCAGTGTTTCTTCTCATCAGTGGCTGTCTTGTCGCGCAGGATGATTGGAAGGGCGACGGAAGTAGTTTGCTTACGAAGTGCTCGTTGGCACTGCGTATATTTGACGGCGAGAAATTGTCATCCGCAGATGCCGTTGAGGGTGGCTTCTGCGTCGGCTACATCTGGGGAAACCATGACACGGACTATATGGTGCAGATGCTAGAAGAGCATGAGAAAATCACTCTGATGAAACATGCGTGTCCTCCTTCCAACGCTTCGACGGCACAAGCCGTGCGCATAGTGGTGAAGTATCTGCGCGACAATCCAGAGCGACTGCACATGCCCGCCTCCGTCCTCGTCACGGACGCCATACGCAGTTCATTTCCGTGCAGGTAGGTGGGAATAATGGAAAATACCAGATTGAGAGCATTGCCGGGTGCCCCAAATACTTGCCCGTCGGAGACGTCACACACCGAAGAGAAGTAGGCCAGCCCCCCTTTATGTCACAGACATTCCACAGTTCACGTCTAAAGATTGAACGGGCCAAGCAGCACATCAACGATCTTCACTCTCGCATCTTGGCCTTCGCCGACACTGACTTTTACAGTCTCAGTGTTGATAAAAACATTAAGACTGGAAACTATGGCCTTAAGGTCCAAGTAGGAAAACCCCTTCCAGACGACTTTGCCCTCATCATCGGCGATGCCGCTCACAACCTCAAAAGTGCCCTGGATGTTGCTCTCAATGAGGTCATTTTCAGACGATTGAAGCGGTACGACGATTACACTACATTCCCTTTCAGGAAGAGTAGGGATAGCCTTGTAAACGCCATCAATGGCGCTCTGATAAGGCAGGCCTCCAAAGAGGTCACTAACTTCATCGTGAATGTCGTAAAACCTTACGAGGGAGGGAATGATGCCCTCGGATGCCTTCACAATCTCAACGTTCTTGACAAACACAGGCTCTTGCTTCCAGTGATGCAAGTTACTTCTATCATTGGCTTTTGCGCTGAAGATGATCGACGCAACCAGTGGGTCAATATGAACTTGATTATGACGCGCAATCGAACCGTGACGATGTTTGAGACCGCCGGAAATATCAAGATCACAAACAAGGGTAAGGCGATCCCGCTGGTACTCTTCGACAAGGGATTGCCCATGGAGGGTAAGCCTGTGGTTCCATCGCTCCAACAATTGACGGAACTTGTCAGCGACATCATCGAAGGTATTGAGCGGATATTTCTCGCAGAGAAGTGATTCCGGCGGGTGGGTTACCTTAACCGTTAAGGAAGGTTTAGGAGTCTTTGCCGTCGCGAACATGCACACGCACCCAGTCTTCGCTCTGAATAAGCTCAGTGAGCAAGGAGGGGCCTTCTCCGGCACCAGACACAGCACGTAATTCTGTGACTTGGCGCGTGAACTGTTCGACGAAGACTTCGTTATTTTTGTATTCGTTCCCAAGGCCAAATTGAACAAATGTTCCATCGGGACGACGCAGACTTATGAACAGGAACGGCTTGGTCGTTCCGTCGCTTCGGTCGAGCTTCGGTTTGACAAAACGCTCGTATGCCGCCCAAAGGACGCTAGCAACTGTAAGAAGGTTTGCGCCTGTACTCAGGATGGCTTGCCAATCGAGAGCCGCCCTAATGTCCACACCTGGTCTTCGCCTTGGGTGAAACCTAAATATGGCGAGGTCGGGTATCTCGCGAACAAGGAGTTGCAGGAACTCGTCCGTGGCAGCATCTTGTCCGCAGTTTGCCAGCGCTCCACCAACGATTAGCTCAGAGGTCATGGGAACTCCTAACGCGTAAGTTAAGTGGGCCGCAAAGAGCGCAGCGGATTTGCCGATCCATCTTAAGACACCCGCCACTCCATGGTCTCACCCCTCCTCGCGCACGTTCGGCAGCCAGCGCAGCATGTGATGCTGAAGTTTTGTCACCACCCAGTTCAGCAGGATCCCAATCATACCGGCAATCATGATCGCCCCGTAGGTTTCCGGGATGCGATAGCTGGACTGGTAAAGATAGATGCCGCGCCCCAACCCGCGTTCCCCCAGGCCGATGAACATCTCCACCGCCACTACCAGAACAAGGGAGTAGGAAACCGCGGTCCGTATGCCATCGAAGATGCTGGGCAGCGCCTCGTAAAAAAGCACGTCGGAAACCGTGCGCCAGGAGTTCAGGTTTAGCAGCCGAGCCTGGTAGAGGCGACTCTGATTGGCCAGGGCCGCGCCTGAAATCGCATTCACCATGATGACCAGCAGGCTGGGATAGGCCGCCAGCGCCACGATCGACGTCTCTCCGACTCCGGCCACGATCAGGAACAATGGGAACAGCGCGGACGCGGGAACGGAGCGCAGCGCGTGCAGCGGTCCTTCGACAACCTTATAGGCGCGCTGGCGATAACCCAGAAACAAGCCCACCGGAATACCGAACACGCAAGCCACCGCCAATGCGGCCAGCACACGGCCCAGGGTCAAGGCGATATCCGCCAACAGTCTCTCGCGGAGCATGCCGGGCACTGCGCGCACCACATTCCAGGGCGCGGGCAGAATGATGGGATCGACCAGACGCAACGCGGCGACGATGGCCCACACTCCTATCAGGCCGCCAACGAACGACAGCCCGCGCCAGTTTCGCCTAAACCAATCCATCCCTAAACCAAGCCCTCGCGGATACCGTTAATCAGCGCCTGCTGCATGGCGTCGTAATCGGGCGTGTTCTCCTGGCGGGGAAAACCCAGGTGGAAATCGAGATCGGACATCACCTGCACCGGACGTCTGGCGATGATGATGCACCGCATACCCAAGGCGAGTGCATCGGAAACATTGTGGGTAATGAGGACCAGCGTCATCCGATCGTTTAACGCTAGCTCGTGCAGCGCGGATGTGATCTCCGCTTTCACTTTGCCGTCGAGAGCTGAGAAGGGTTCATCCAGAATCACCAGTTTCGGCTTCCAGGAAAGGCAGCGGGCGAGTGCCAACCGCTGCAGTTCGCCTCCGGAAAGCTGCGCGGGATACACATCGGAAAGCGCGCTCAAGCGGAACAGATTCATCAGGTAGCAGATGCGGTCGCGGCGCTCGCGGCCTTCCCACCCCAGCTTCTGCAACGGATAGCGCACGTTTTCTAGCACGGTCTGCCAGGGGAAAACACCGTTCATCGGATGTTGGTCGACGTAGACCAGGTCGGACGGCCGGGTAAAGTCCGGGGAACGGCGGACGATTCCATTTTGCGGGATGACGATGCCGGCCATGATGCGGCCGAGCGTACTCTTGCCGGCGCCGCTGGCGCCCATGATGGTCACGATCGAACCCTGCTCGATGCGTAACGAGAGGTCCTTGTACAACGGTTCATTGTCGCCGTTCAAGCGGGCGGCATAGGAAAAGTCGATGCCCTCCAGTTCAAGTGCGCCAGGACTGGAAAGCGCCGGACTGTTCATCGGGTCGGAACCGCCGGGGTGGGATCCACCAGCCTGTGGGCGTCGATTCGTTCCGGGATCTCGCCAATTTGGTAGAGCAGGTCGATGAATTGCTGGAGGTTCGCAATGTCAACCTGGTTCGAGAGCGTGACGTCGGCGACATTTACGCGGGAGGCGATTTCCGGCGGCAGCTTGATGTACTTGGTCAGCAAGCGCGCGCGACTCGGCCGGGTGTGCCGCCATGTAGTCCACTCCGTGCTGCAAGGCGCGCACGGCGCCGGCGGCCGCCTGCGGATGGTTGCGTTCGAACTCTCGCGAGACGACCGAGGCGCCAATCGGACACGGGTTGAGCAAATCGGCATACACCGATCCGAAAAGTTGGCGATAGCCGCCGTGAACCAGAGCTGTGGTGGTTACCGGTTCGTAGGCAAAAAGCGCGTCGACCGCGCCCGACTCGAGGCTCGCGATCTGGGCCTGCGGGGGCAATTGCACCATGGAAATCTTGGCCGGATCGACTCCATGCTTCTTGAAAAACGCGCTCAGCATGTGACTGGGCGCGGTGCCGGGGAACACTCCGATTTTCTTCCCGCGCAATCCCTCGACGGCATGAATGGGAGACGCTTCCTTCACGATGATCTTGTCCAGGGCATTGGAGTCGTTCATGCGGCTGTGTGAGAAGATGCGCACGCGCCCGGGGCTATGGATTTCCAGTTGAATGATCGGCACCAGCGACGTACCCGGCAGAATGTCGGCTTGGCCGGCGACCATGGCGTTCACCAGGTCGTTGCTGCTGCTGAGCGCGATGGGCTTCAAGCGCAGGTTTTCTTGGTCGAAGAGTCCCTGCTCCTGGGCCACGAATAGGGGCAGGCTCGGGATGATCGGCAAATAAGCAACCCGAACTTCCGTGCGATCTTCATGGGCCCGCCGACAGGATGCGAGAAGGCCTGCAAGGGAGACCGCCGCCACACCGATTATCAAAAGCAAAATCGAAGGGAAACGTTTGGACCGCATGGTTCACCGTCCCGAACCATTCTAGCCTCGCGGCAGATCGCAAATCGACCAGAAAGAATCAGGGGCGGAGCAAGACCTCTGGGTTCATGTTGCGCAACGACCGGACTCGTAATACGCTGCGCTTGATCGGCAATTCAATCCATCGTTATCATTCAAGGAGTAGAGCTATGGCAAGGAAGGCTAGATCGTCCGGAGATCCGACATCGGCGACCTCGGGATGCGCGACGGCGGCAGACGCTCAAATCATTCTCCAGTTGTACGATCTGCGACGCGACCGGGAAATGCGACAAGCGCGGCACTTCATCTCCGCCGAGTTTTGGCCGGAAAGTGCCGAAGAAACACTGCGACTGGCACGGGCGTATCCCAGTCCGGAGAACACGTGGTTGCGGCAAGTCACGAGCTACTGGGAAATGGCGGCAGCGTTTGTGTTGCGCGGCGCCTTGCATGAGGGTCTTTTCTACGATGCCAGCGGCGAGATGTATTGCGTCTATGCGAAATTCAGGCCTTATCTGGCCGAGATCCGGCAAAAACTTCCGTACTTTTTGCTCACCGTAGAGAAAGTCGTGATGAACACACCCCAGGGCCGGAAGCGCTTGGAGAGGCTCGAGAAACGCCTTGCCCGGCGCAGACAGAAACTGGCGGAGCGCTCGGCGACTCTGGCCGGAGCATCGGCGGGCTTCAGCTAGACCGGTCGAGCCCTGTACAGAAAAAGAGGACATCCGAAGAGATGGTTTGCTGCTCAACACAGAGCCGCATAATGCTTTGGCGGATGTCCTCTAGCCGTCTTCTCGCTAGTGCGCCGGGTTGAGGGCGTTAGGCAACGCGTTCCCTCATTTCATCTTCCTCCCTTGGCCCGTTGACCACTCCGTCCCATTCTTCATCTTCCTGGCATGGCCCATTAACCACTCGGTCCCATTTTTCATCCTCCTGGCGTGGCCCATTGACCACTCGGTTCGGTGTGTTGGGTATTGAAACAACCGCCCTGGTCATGACAACCTCCTTCTGAAGCCGGAGCGACGAATGCCGAATAGTATTTTGTCAGACGCCGCAGCTTTTCGGCTTCGATGTTGCCTGTAGGCATCCGGAGTTTGGATACTCCTTCTGCCTGAGGTCGGGGAAACATAACGCCCCTGGTAGCCTAGAGTCACTCCGCCAGTTCCTCTTCCAGTTCCTCCGTGACTGCGGAATTGAATTCCGCCACTGGCGTGTGGGGCGCGACATACTCCTTCTGGCACGCTGTGCAGCGCACGCCCATGTCGAAGATTTCCCAAGTTCGATTACCGCAACTGCAGGTATATAGGTCAGCCATAAAATACCTCCTCCAGAATGTGACACCCTTCACCACCACCGGAGCAGACCAATCTGCTACCGATGGACGACGGATGACGGGCAAATGGATCGGTACCTGAGCGCCATACCTCTTCCTCCGAGGTGGAACTCACGAATAGGCTGATGGTGGGGGGCCGCAGAACATTGCGGCGAGTGCAGCAGTATCTTTTCGCCGCTGCAGGGTTCAGGCGGGACAGTATCTTCTCGCTGCTCGCTCAAACAAAATTATACTCGCTTCCAGCGCTCGTCTCCAGTTTCGATGCCGTGATCCAGGTGACCGCGCCGTGTGAGACAGGAAGCCCTCGCGGCCAGGGAAGCCGGGCTATTTCAGCGGCCAGATGGCCAGCGCCGTGCGCTCAAGAATCTGGCGCTTGGCTTCCTCGGGCAGCGGGAGTGCGCGGAAAGCATCCAGCGAGTCCTTGAGGTCGCGTGGACCCGGACCCGGCCAGTCGCTGCCGAATAATGTTTTGTGCGCGATCTCCGGCAAACGCGGAAAGTACTTGAGCAACTGCCGCGGCGGAATGCTGCTGATGTCCAGGTAGACATTGGGGTGGCGGCGCACGAGGAAGAACGCGGTGTCCATCCAGAGAGGTCGCCCGCCGTGGGCGAGCACAATCTTGAGTTGCGGAAAATCAACCGCTACATCGTCGATGTGAATTGGGTCTCCATACTTGTTGCGGGCGCCAGGAAAGATAGACGTGCCGGTGTGAAACATTACCGGAATGCCATTGCTCTCGGCGGCGCGATACAGAAGTTCCAGTTCCTTCATCCCCTTGAGGTAGTCATTCGGATAGAAGAGCTGATGCGGGGGATGAATCTTGATCAGCCGCAACCGCAGCCGCACGATCTCCTCGATGTCGGCCATGACGTTGCTGGAATGCCGAGGATGCAGACTGCCGCACGAAATCAGCCGCACCGGATCTTCCTTCACGTATTGTGCGGCCAGGGCGTTGAGTCCGGCGGGGAAGCCAGTCACGTCGGGAGCGGCCGCATTGATCAGCACCGCACGATCCAGACCGGCCTTGTCCATATATTTCAGAAAGGCCTTGGGCGATCGGGTGAACTCGAGGACGCGGTCGAAGTCGGGCTGATGCTTTCTCATCAGCTCGAGGGCAGGCGGACTCAGCAGCAGCTCGAACGGCTGAATATGGACGTGGCAGTCAGTGATCAAAGGCTACGCGGCACTTCCGTGCCGGGCTTTCCTGTTCCGCCGCTTCGCGGCTCGTGCATCGTCGTGGACAGACGGTAAACGTGGCGGCGAGGAATTCCCTCGTCGCTCAAGATTTCCAGCGAGATTTTCTCCTTATGCAGCGCGGCCCTTTGCGATCTTGTGGCAGGTCGAGGTCTCCACGTCGAAGGCACGCACGTTGGGCTTGCTGTGCACCAGGTGCTGGATTAGTTCGCTGACCTTGGCATAATCTTCGCGGTTGTACCGCTCCGAATCTTCTTTGGTCTTCCAGAAGCTCATGGCGAGGATACCGTCGGGGTCGGACACGAGCACAATTTCATCCACAAAACCGGGCTGCGCCTTCAAGGTGGAAAGCACTTTGTCGTGGAGCGTGTTGCAAACTTCTTTGGCCTTCCCGGGCTTCGTTTTCACTTCAACAAGTCGCACAAACATGGCAAGGACTCCTTTATCGGGAATGAAGTCTGGTAAACGGTTGCGAAAGAACAACGGTGAGACGAACTCAACGTACACCTGCTTGGACCGGGAGGTCAAACCGCGTTCCCTGGACGCGATCGGGGGCGCTCCGGGGATTAAAGAGTTTGCGCGACAACGCAGTCGTCCCTACGGGACTTGAATCGTTTGGCCCACTTTTCCCAGCGCTGAAGCGCTGGGCTAAGTTCGGTCGCCCCTCCGGGGCTAGATTCGATGAAACGCCTACCGTCCCACCCAGCACGGCGGCCTTTTCTCCAGAAACGCGGTCATGCCTTCCTGTGCGTCGGCCGCCAGCGAGTTCATGCTCATGACTTCTTTCGCGTAGGCATAGGCCTTGGGCTGGTCGAGATCGATCTGCGTGTAGAACGCCTGCTTGCCCAGAGCGATAGTCAGCGTGCTGGCGCTGGCTACTTTTTGCGCCAGCTTACGGGTTTCCTGCGCCAACGACTCGGCCGGGACGACCAGGTTCACCAATCCCCAGTCGGCAGCGGTTGCGGCGTCGATCATCTCTCCCGTGAGCAGCATCTGCAAGGCGCGTTTGCGGCCGACGGCGCGGCTGAGCGCTACCATCGGCGTGGTGCAGAACAGCCCGATCTTGACTCCGGGTGTGGCAAACCCCACTTTGTCGGAAGCGATGGCCAGATCGCAGGTGGCCACCAGTTGGCAGCCCGCCGCAGTCGCGGTTCCCTGCACCTCGGCAATCACCGGTTGCGGAATGGACTGGATCTTCGTCATCAGATCGGTGCAAACATCGAAGATGTGCCGGTAATCGTTGATGTTTTTGCCGGTCATCTCGGCCAGATCGTGGCCCGCGCAAAAGACGTTTCCCGAGGCAGCCAGGATGACGGCATGAATCTCGCGATCGCGGCCAATGGAGGCAAGACAGTCGATCAACTCGCGCATGAGATCGAGCGAGAGCGCGTTGCGCCGGTTCGGACGGTTGAGCGTGACCACCGCCAGATTTCCCTCGCGTTCGAATTTCAAGTATTGGTACGCGGAGACGGTCTCCAAAGTCGATGTTGCCATGGCTACCCCCTTCTTGCAGTGAGAGGATTTTACACCTGGGAATGCGGCCTCGGGAGACAAGCACAGGGGATCGCACGGTTCGTCTTCCGTCCACGGGTGAAAGGGGCAAAGAAAAAGGGACACCGCACCGCGCGGTGCCCCCTACCTACCAGCAACTTGAGTTACTTATTCTCGTTGGGCAATCCCGCGCCAAACTCCTTGCGCTGGATCACCGGACGCGCCGCTCTGGCAGACGCTGCCGCGGGCATGGCCGCAGCCGCCCCGTAGCGCTCGAGCAGAACCGGCACCATCGCGCCTTCCGCTTCTTTCACAAAGGTAAGCTTGTTCTCGCCCAGCAGATCGACGCGGACAAAATCTCCCAGCTTCACCTGTCCGGTGGCTACCAGGTTGGCGAGCGGAAACACCAGATGGCGTTCAATCGCGCGCTTCAGATGCCGCGCCCCGTACTTCGGGTCGGTGCCTTCCGCGAGCAGGAAGGTCTTGACCTGCGGTGTGCAGTTGAACACGAACTGGTGCGCGCCCGCCGCCATCAGGACGCGCTGCTGTACCATCCCCAATTCGATTTCCAGAATCTGCCGC
Source organism: uncultured Acidobacteriaceae bacterium (assembly GCA_963767605.1). GTDB lineage: Bacteria > Acidobacteriota > Terriglobia > Terriglobales > Acidobacteriaceae > Acidiflorens. The sequence goes on from CAVYEP010000016.1 coordinate 116,192, forward strand.
AGATCCTCGGGACGCAGCGTTTTGAACACGACCACTTTGTCGATGCGGTTCATAAACTCGGGCGCAAACTTGCGCCGGGCCGCATCCACCGCCGAGCGGCTAATCTTGTCGTCGAGCGAGTTATCCACCTGCACTGCCTTGGGGGCAAAACCCAAGCCGCCATCGACCAACCCGTTCATCTCAGTGGCGCCGAGGTTTGAGGTCATGATGATGATGCAGCTCGAAAGATCGACCCGCCGGTTATCGCCGAGGGTCAGCGTGGCCTTGTCCAGGATTCCGAGCAGCAGTTGCCAGAGCGAGTCGGAAGCTTTCTCGATTTCGTCGAACAACAGGATCGACAGTTTCAGTTTTTCGGTGTGCCACTGGTTGAGCGCTTCCTGGGTCAGCAGCGGATGCGTTTCGCGGTGTCCCAGGTATCCCGGAGGCGAGCCGATCAGCTTGGCAATCTCGTGCGAGTGCTGGAACTCGGCGCAATCGATCTTGATGCAGGCCCGCGCGTCCCCGAACAGCGACTCGGCCACCGCTTCCACTACGCGCGTCTTGCCCGAGCCGGTCGGTCCCAGAAACAGCAGATTACCCACGGGACGGCCCGGAGCATTCAGCCCGGCCAGAAACATCTGGTAAATCTCCGCCACCTTTTCGATCGCCTGGTCCTGCCCCACGATCTTGCGGCGCAGGGATGACTCGAAGTCACGTGCGTCGTTGCTGCGGCGGCTAGGGTCAAGCACGGTTGCAAGGTTCGTTCTCATCGCTTCGGGCCCCGATTTCCTTTCCTGGACCTGCAGTCTTTCTGGAAAACTGCTCATTGTTGTCACTCGGTGACCGCTGGGGAGGACGCCGCACTCCCTCACCGGTTCCCTACCTTGTGCAAGCCGCTAGCCATCCTCCGGGCAACCGTTAATCCCCCACTTCTCATCGTTTTAGATGCGGCTAGCGTGCTTCAGGACGGACGGGCCACGTTACCCACAGTTTCCCCATGAGCAATAGTTTGCAGACTGCGGGAACTTTGCTTTGCGCCCGAAAACCACCCCTGCGGCCAATGTCCGGGAGTCCGCTGGCCAGACGTAACTAGCGGCCAAGATTGCCGCCACCCCACAATCGGAAAAGAGATTTGTACCTGGAGAACGCCCTTGTCCCGATTTTTGACGGCTAGACCCTCTTCCCCAATCCTTGCTTCCTTCCTGTTCCCCCTGGCTTTGGCTGGCTTAGGCCTGTTTTCTCTGCCTGCGGCCGGAGTACAAAATCCGCACGGCGTACAGTTGGTGCCGGCGAAAGCGGATGCAACCAAGAAACTCGAACCCCCGGCGCCTGTATCCATTATTGCGCCCCCCGGTTCGGCGCTTTACGTCGCCCAGCGCGGAGACAGCATTCCGTCGGTGGCGCGCAAGAATCTGAAGCGGACAAAATACCTCACCTCATCGGAACTGGCCGAAGCCATCCGCGGCGCCAACCACGACCGCAAGGGAGTCTTCCTCAAATCCGGAGAGCAGATCGTCATCCCCGGAATTCTGGAATCGCCCATTGTAGAGAAAACGGTGCCAGTTGCAAGAGATTTTGAAGTGCGCGCCATTTACCTGACCGGCGTCATGGCGGGCAGCGATCATGGCGAGCGCATCATCCGCCATTGGCGCGAAGTGGGCGGCAACTCAGTCGTCTTCGACATCAAGGATAGCGACGGCATCGTCAATATCGCCTTCGACCATCCGCTGGCCAGCGGACAGCGCCACTATATTTCCGACCTGCCGAAGTTCATCCACTTCCTGCATTCCCAGAACATGCACGCCATCGCTCGCATCGCCATCTTCCGCGATGAGCATCTGGTGACGAGCCATCCGGAACTGGCGGTGAAGTCACATCGCTCCGGCCAGCCCTGGCGCGAGAACGGCAAGCTCGTCTGGACCGACCCCTCGAACCCCAAAGTGCAGGATTATGACATTGCTCTGGCGAAGTTCGTGGCCCAGTCTGGAGTCGATGAAGTGCAGTTCGACTACGTCCGCTTTCCCGCCGAGGGCGACCAGAAAGATGCGGCGTTCAACTTCCAAAGCGAGCATCCCGATCATGCAGCTGATCATTCAACCGATCATCCGACAACCGATCGTGCGAAAAACGTTCAGCGCTCCGACGTGATCGCCGATTTCCTCAAGCGCGCCTATGCCCAGATTCACCCTCCCGGCGCGCTGTTCTCGGTCGATGTCTTCGGAGTCATGGCGTGGCAGCGTCCGGTCGATCTTTCGCACACGGGGCAGGACATCGTGGCCATGGCCAAGCAGTGCGATGTGCTCTCGCCCATGATCTATCCTTCGCACTTCTTTGGCATGGACGGCATCGCGCGCCCCGGCGACGCGCCCGAGCATTTCATCGGCGAGTCCATGGACCGCTTCAAGCTCATCACGAAAGACAGCGGAGTGGTGATTCGCCCCTGGCTGCAAGCCTTCGCCTGGCGGACTAAGACTTACTCGCCCCAGTATGTTGAAGTTCAAACCGAAGTGGCGAAACAAAAAGGCGGGATTGGTTTTCTATTCTGGAACGCGAACAACGATTACTCGAAGCCCTACAGCGCGATGCCGGAAATGCGCGCCGCCCAGAATAAAGACCGCTACTTCCGTGGCGACGAAGTTGGTTCCAAGCCGGAATTGGCCGCAGCCGCGCCGGTTGCCGCGCCTGCGCCTGTTGCTGCGCCCAACGTGACTGCGCCCAACACAAATGTGGAGACCGCGCCTGCGCCGTCTGCCGGCGACGCCGCCCACCACACTCAGAAAATCTGGCGCCACTAGCGGAAAGGCCGTCCAGATTTCTCTGAACGGCCTTTATTTATGTCGGTAACTACCTACTCTCCCACACACCACCGAACTACTCCACCCGAACTGCCGTTCCTGTGGCGGAATTTTCATTGTTGATCTCGGACATGCCTTGCAGGGCGACCACCTGTCCGACCGCGAGAGGGGCTGGCTGCACAAGGATGGAAAAGCTCGAAGCGGTGGTGGTGCCTGTTGGCGTTACCTGCATGACACCGCTGCCATTGCTTTGCGTGGTGTAGGTGCCGGTCATGGTGTCAGTCTGGGTGGGTGACACGCCGGACGCGGCCGACTGGTAGACCTGGTCCCAGTTGCAGTTGGGCGGCACCTTCACGGTGGCGGTACATGTGCTCGAAGCCGGCGCAATGTTGGTGTTATTCTTCACGGCCTGGAAGGTAAGCACTTTGCTATTTACCGTGTAATCCACCAATGCGCCCACCACGTAGGCTGTGGCGCTGCTCCATACGTTGCCGGAGGGCACCTTGTAGGGGCAGACACCTACCGGGTTGGATTTCTTGGCGCACTGATATTCCTGGGGGTCGTAGGTGTTTGTGAAAGTGCTCCCCGAGACGATATTTCCTTTTCCGTCCGCAACCAGGGTGCCAGTGGTCAGATCCGTTGCGGTAGGGTTGAAGAAGCAGGAATAGCCGAAGGGAACCTTGTAAGACCGGCTCGGGCAAAATCCCACCTGCTGGTTGAACATGTTGAACTGAACGATGTAGGCGGCCGGCGAGCCGAATTGAAAAGTGTAGGTGCCTGAAAGCGAGGCATTCGTGACCTGCGCGTGCAGGCCTGAGGCCGCCGCAAAGCTGAACAAAAGGATTGCGGCTGCGAGCTGGCGCCATCCGGACATCCGAGTGCGTGGTGAAATCATCGTTCTCCTCCCAGAGAATCTGCGGGAGTATATCCGAAAGAGCAAACGGACGCAATGGGCCGCTGGTGGCGGCTTTTGGGGGTTAGATCGCAGGACGCCGTGACCGGCGCTGGCAAGTCGTCGCAAACAGAGTTTTTCAGCGTCCGCCGCGACTACTTCTTGGGTTTGCCTCGGGACGTGAACTTGCCCATGATGAACTCCTGTGCCAGGGCGGTGAACATGCGTTCGGCGGTGTTGATGAGGACAGTGTCGAACGTCTGCCGCACGCCGCGATCCGATGCCGGGTAGTAGAGATTCGCGAGGGCCGCCGAGGCCAGATCGCCCCCTATGGTCGAGTAGTTCGGCTGCAATCGTCCGTTGTCTCCCCTGCAGACGAAGGGGCTGGAGAGGGCGTGGAGAGTGCGAGACTTAGTTGTGCCCGTGCCCTGGTAGAAGTAGCGCGGGTCCTGGTGCAGAAGCGATGGCAGGATGGCGCCGCCGATCATGATGTCGCTCAAGCCGTCGGCAGCCGCAGCGCCATAGCGCTCACCGTACGCTCCTCCAACCCTGGCCGTAGTTGGGAGTGTCTCCTGCCTGGTTGATGGCGGCAAAGCACGCCTATCCCGAAGACAGTCACCGGATCGATAGAGGTTCTGAAGGCGAGCCTGAACTTCAGCTTCGCCGTGAGCGGTTCGGCGTTGTGGTCATAGACGACGTAGAAATTGGGGATGATGCCGAAAACGCGCTGCTGCTCCTCGATCTTGACCTGCTCGGTGGCGATCTCCTCGGCGGTATAAGCCACAGATACCGTGGTCAGCGCCTGTGCGATCTGGAGCTTGCTGCCCGCCAGGATCAGGGTCTCGCCTGGCTTGAGGATGACGTCGGGTGAGGTCCAGTTGGCAAATTCCGGGGCGCTGATGGTGACGTGATAGGGGATTCCCGGCGCGAGATCGTTGAATTCAAAGAATCCGTTGTCGTTCGACACGACCGTGCGGGGATCTGCGGGGGCGGGGCCTTCGAGAACGACGGTGGCGCCGGGAACGGGGTCGTCGTTCACATCGGTTACAGTGCCGGTAATATGTCCTGTCTCCGGCTTGGGTGCATTGACGTCCTGTGCTGCCATAGGCACGGCGATAGCAATCGCCGCCAAGGTCAGCAGCCAAATTCGTAGAATTCTCAAAACAAAAGCTCCAATACCGGTAAGGGATAGAACTACATTCTATCGTGTGAGTTGCGGGGCAACGTTCCCCAAATCAGCGGGCCGTTCAAATTGGGTGCATTTCAAATTGATTTCGGCTGCCTGTTCAGCTAACTGAGATGCGGCCCGGCCAATGGCAGCAGCTCACGGGATTCAACGGGTGGTCACTTGGATTCTGCGCTCCGTCTCCCCCGCTTGCTCTTCGCCGACTTGCCCGAGGGTAATTTCCACGTTGTGATCGCGTTCGAAGCGGGGGAACTTCTCTCCCCACTCTATCAATAAGATGCAGTTGGGCGCGAGCAGGTCGTCCAGGCCAAGAGTTTCCAGGTCGCGCTGGGTATCGATACGGTAAAGGTCAATGTGGTACAAGGTGACGCGGGGTCCGCGGTACTCGTGGACGAGGGTAAACGTCGGGCTGGTCACGTCTTCCGCGAGAGCGGCATTGAAGCCCTCCGCGATACCCTTGACGAGGGTTGTTTTTCCTGCCCCGAGGTCGCCGCGCAGCAGCACGATAAGCGGAGGAGACAGGTCGGCGGCAAGCCTGCGGCCGAAAGCGATCGTCTCCTCGGCGGAGTGAGTGATGGTCTGGCTCGTCATTCCGGAGGGTTCAGTATAGAGGGTCAGTATAGAAGGTCTCAGGTGTCAGGTATCAGGTGTCAGGAAAAACAAAATCAACCGTGGCCTTCTAAGACCTGACACCTAAGACCTGCTTCTCAGAATCCTGGCGGCCTCTGCATCTGCTCGGAAGCAGAGCCTAGAAAACCGCGATCCAGAGCGGCTTCAAGGGCCATGCGCAGCCTATTGTGATCTTCGTCGCCCAGGGCAATGAAGCGGAAAGGCTGATAACAGGCGCTCTGAAACTTGCGCGCCGGGTGCAGCATCTCGGCCATGCCGTGGATGGCGCCCGATCGGGTGTGGAAGGCGATTTCGACGAAATCTCCGGCGGCGAGTTCATGCTGCAACTGCAGCAATCCGCCGGTGACGGAGATGGATTGGAGTTTTGCGCTGGCCCGCTGGCCGCCGTCGGCCATCACTGCGGCCGCAACCGATCCATGGAGTTGTACACGGGGAGAACGCTGGTTGACATTGGATTGGGGGAAGTGGGACATAGGAGGATCGAACTATGCCATGCTCCGCCCTTTTGAGGGAGATTACGAAAGCACCTGTACATCGGGCGTAGGCTTCCTGAATCGGAGGCATTCGGTGCTGGCCGATGGCGAGGTTTGCGATAATACCGGTAGTAACTTTTCGGGATTGAGCCCAAAGAGTACCTTGGTGCAGTAGGGCGTTGATACGACAAAGTTTGCGCGATGCGAGGTGGTGGGAGATATGGGTATGGCTAAAGGCGCAGGATTTCGTTGTGCGGTAGTGGCGGTTTGCTTGCTGGGAGCGTTGCTGACTGGGTGCTCGCGGGATCCGAACGTCCGCAAGCAGAAGCTCATGGAGAGCGGCCAGCGCTACTTCGACAAAGGCCAGTACCGGGAAGCGGCGATTCAGTTCCAGAACGCCATTCAGGTGGATTCGCGTTTCGCGGACGCCCACTACAAGCTGGCGCTGACGGCGATGAAGCTGCAGCAGTGGCCTACCGCCTTCCAGGAGCTGACGACCACCGTCCAACTGCAGCCGGACCAATATGCGGCGCACCTGGACATGGCGAACCTGCTGATCCTGAGCCGCCAGTTCAGTGACGCGAAGGAGCATCTGGACGTGCTCACGCAAAAACAACCCAACAACCCCGAGGTCTACATGGCACGGGCGAACTACTACGCCGGCATGAATAACATCACGGCTGCGCTGGCCGACATGCAGAAGGCGTTGCAACTGGATCCCAACCGCTCCGATTCTTATCTGAGTCTGGGCATGCTGCAGGTGCACGGGCAACAGTGGGACGCGGCGGAGGCGAGTTTCAAGAAAGCGGTCGAACTGAGTCCCAAGTCGACCAATGCGCTGGTCTCGCTGGGGAACTTCTACCAGACGCGCGGGCGATTCCCCGAGGCCGAGCAGTGGTTCCGGCGAGCGATCGACTCGGCCAAGGACGATCCCAGTCCCAGGCTTTCTCTGGCCAGCCTGTACATGGCCGAGAACAAGCTCGGCCAGGCCGAAGATTTCCTGCGCCAATCGAAGCAGGATTTTCCGAATGATTCCGTGGGCTACCGCATGCTTGGCGATTTCTATTTTGCCAACAACCAGCTCGATAAAGCCACCGCCGAGTATGCCGCGCTCTATCGGGACCATGCCAAGGACATGACGGTCAAGAAGAATTACATTCAGCTGCTGATTCTGAAAGACCGGTTCGACGAGGCCCGCAAGTTGAATGACGAGATCGTGAAGGCGAAGCCGGATGACTCCGACGCCCGGGTTTACAAGGGCGAGATCGAGATTCACGACGGCAAGACCAGCGACGCCGTCAATACTCTGCAAGCCGTGTTGAAGGACGAACCCGACAATGCAGTGGCACATTTCCAGCTCGGCCTGGCTCTCGACCAACTGGGCAGCACCAACCGGGCGGAAGGCGAGTGGCGCGATGCGGTTCGACTGCGTCCGGACATGGCGGAAGCGCACCGGGCGTTGGCGGGCGTGGCCATCCATCGGAACGATGCCGCGGGGCTGGCGCAGGAAGCGGACCAGATCATCGCCTTGCAGCCCGCCTCTCCCGACGGATACCTGCTGCGGGCGGTGGCCGACATCGATCGCAAGCAGTTCGGAAGCGCGGAGGAAAATCTTAAGCGGTCTCTGGAAAAAGCGCCCAACAATCCCGCCGCCTATGTGCAGTTGGGCAACCTGCGGATGGCGCAGAAACAGTTGCCCGAAGCGCAGAAAGCTTTCCAGCAGGCCCTCGACCAGGATCCGAATTCCACCGACGCTTTGGGCGGCGTGCTCAACGTGTACCAGGAGCAGAAACAGCACGACAAGGCCCTGGCGACCGCCAAGGCACAGTCGGACAAGTATCCCAAGAACGCCGGATTCCACATCATGGTGGGCGCACTTCTGGAGCAAAGAAAAGATTTAGCCGGGGCAGAAGCGGAGTTCAAACAAGCCAGCGACTTGGATAAGAAGAACAGCGAGGCGCGGGTCAAGCTCGGCATGGTGCAGAGCGCACGCGGCAACACCGATCAGGCGCTCGAAACTTATCTGGATGGGTCCAAGAACAATCCCAAAGAGATCGCTTTCAACCTGCTGGCGGGCGGCATCTATGAGAGCCGGCAGGATTGGGACCACGCCAAACAGCAGTACCAGAAGGTGCTGGAGGTACAGCCGGAGAATCCGCTGGCCTCGAACAATCTGGCCTACGTGATGCTGCAGCAGGGCGGCAATGTGGACGTCGCATTCGCCATGGCGCAGACGGCGCGGCGTCAGCTTCCCGATAATCCGAACGCCGCCGACACGCTGGGCTGGGCTTTCTACCACAAGCACGTCTACACCTCGGCCACCGATCTGTTCAAGGAAGCGGTCAAGAAGGAGCCGGACAACGCGCTTTTCAACTACCACCTGGGACTCGCTTACGCCAAGAGTGGCAAGGCGGCGCTGGCGCGGCAACAACTGGACCGCGTGGTGAAGATCAAGCCGAATTTCCCGGAGGTGGAGGAGTTGCGGCGGGCGGTGGCGGAGGCGAAGGGTTAGGGGCTGGTCATCCCGGCAGAACCACTCCGAACAGTTCGCGCAGTTTGGCGCGCCATTCTTGGTCGCCCGATAGCGATCTTTCTTGTCGTGTACCTGCGCGTGTCTCAATCAATTTTTCATCCGACAATGTGATGCGGCCTTCGGGAGTCGCCAGCGAACATATTCGCTGGCGCGTGAAATGCGAGTCGGGCGAAGTCTGATGATAGTGGCACATTCCGGCAAAGTCCTGGAATTCCCGCGGTTGGAGGGTGAACGCGTACTCTTTTTTCCATTTGCCTTCGGCCATGACCTCCAGGACGAACCCGTCATCGATGCGTGTTACGCGATAGATCTGCCCCCTTTGCGCCTGCTCCAAGCCGGGATCGAGGCGTAATGGTTCCAGGAAGCCCTCTCCAAAGCCAACGTCAGCCAGCCACGGTTCATCGAGATCGACGCGTAGCGCGAGGTGGTCAAATTCGGGTCCGTAGGTGCCGTCTTCGCGAGCGACTCGACCGGAGAGCAACGTCACCCGAAAGCCGAGCCTTCGCAGCAGAGCGGCAAAGGCTCCATTCAGTTCGTAGCAGAAGCCGCCGCGGTGTTCGTTCACGATTTTGTGTAGGATTCGGTCTTCGTCGCAGACGATTTTGCGGCCTAGATAGATATCGAGGTTTTCGAAAGGGACGGTGAACAGGTGCGCGCGATGGAGGGAACGAAGCGTTGCTTCCGTCGGTCGAACCTCTCCTACGTAGTTAATGCGCTGAAGATAGACCTCGACGTCTACGTTCAATGCATTTCGGGAGTTCATACACCGTTACTGAATAGCATCGTGCTTCGCGAGGTTATGTTTGGCGCACAACAGTTGGATGTTTTCAGCGTCTTTCGACGATCCTCCGAGGGAGTACGGGATTATGTGGTCGAAATGCAAGTTTTTGGAACTGCCACACTTCACGCAACACCCCTTGTCCCGCTTCCATACTTCCAACTTAACGTGACTGGGAATAACGCGGTCATGCTCAAGAAAGACACCCCGAGATCTCTCCGAAAACGGCACGTCGCCGATTAGCTGCAACTTGAATTTGAACGTTTTGCGAAGCCCCGATTTCTCCTGCCACGAATCAATCAGTTCAAAGACTCCGTTGTAAACCCATATCCCATTGCGGATCTTTTCAAAAACTCTCACACGTTCCGCAGGCGTGGTTCCATCCTTAAACCGTCTTGCTGCCCCGGCAAACAATCCATTCTGCGTTGGCTTGCCGTTCGGCTGAAACTCCGGTTGGTCGACCATCTTCGGATTAACAGCGTCGCTTTTCCGCGGTGCGTCATGCCCCTCGTATATGATGATGCGCCCGTCTTGCTCGACCCTATCTTGATATGGTGCGCCTAATCTCTGGCTCATCAGAATAAGGCTCTCGCCGTCCCTAATCCGATAGTTCATTCCGCGTTGGAGATTAACTCCAAACGGAGCGCACATCTCTAGATAGGAAACGACGTCACCTGGACTTAGCATCGGGACCTTAGGCTCACATCACACCGGCAGTTCTTCCTGCGCCCATCCGCCCGCGGCTTCAAGCTTGGGCTCGCTGGCAAGATCCAAAATCAGTTTTTCCAAGATCAGTCGCTTGCCGGGAGGATTCGAGCGCAGCGCCAGATCGGCTTTCGCGACCAGGCGAATCGCGCGCGTCAATTCGCGCTTCGATTTGTAGCGCCGCGCTTGCCGGATGATGTCGTCGGCGGCAAACGGCGGCACGCGAAAGCCCTGCCACAATGCCGCCCAAAGCATGCGCTGGTCGCGCACGTTGCGCTCCAGGATGACCAGCATCTGGCGAAAAGTCTTGGCCAGCATATAGAGGTGGCCGATGGCCGCGTCTTCGCCGTCGCCGGTTGAAAGCAGCGCGTCGAGGACTTCGAGGGCGCGCACTCGGTCTTTGGAGGAAATCGCGTCGGTCAACTCGTAGAGCGAGCGCTGTTTCGCGGCGAGCACCATGGTCTCGACATCGCCGAGCGTGATTTTCTTCTTTTCGCCGACGTAGAGAATCAGCTTCTCCAGTTCGTTCGACACCATCATCATGTCGCCGCCCAGCGCGTCGACTAATTCGCGGGCGCCGTCGGCGTCTATTTTGACTTCGCGCGTGGCACAGTACTCGCCAATCCAGCGGACGGCCTGCCCCTCCTGCACGCGCGACAGTTCGACAATGCCGCAGAACGGGCCCAAGTCTTCGCGAATCTTCTGGTAGCGGTCCTTGTCGGTCATCTCCATGCGGCGAGCGTCGGCGGGAATGCTGATGTGATCGGCGACAAACACGAGGAGCGCATCGGGATTGGGATTCTTGCAATAGGCTTCGATGGCTCCGATTTTCTCGTCGTTCGAGCCGCGGCCGAACAAGGTCTTCACGCCGCGCACGAAGAACACCTGAAAGGGCGCCATCAGCGAGGGGGTGCGGGCGCGATCCAGAACTTCGTTCAGCGAAGTTTCGGCTAGGTCGAACTCAAACAAGCCGAAGTCACGCGAGTCGGGCGCGACCAGGTGCTCGAGAATGGCGTCGCGGCAGCGCTTGCGAAAAAACGCTTCGTCGCCGACCAACACGTAGGCCGGCTTCAGCTTGCGCGACTCCAGTTCGGAGAGAAAGCGGTCGGCCTGACTGAAGGCGCGCATCATCAATCGTATTCTCCTAACATCCGGTCCTCCAACCTCAGCCCCTGCAACATCAGTAGGCCTCCAGAATGTTGGCCACCAGCGTGCGCGCGAAATCCCGCGACAAGCGATCGACGGCGGGAGAATCTTCTTCGAAAAAACTGTGGAGATCGTGCGATATTTCGTACTGATCGTGAAAGAGATAGGAAGGATTGTCGAAAAGCACCTTGCCCTGGCGGTCGGTGAGCGTCACCTGGATGCTGACGGTGACTAAAGCGCTGGCGGCGCGCCCGGTTTGGGAGTCGTAAGCCAGCGGAGTTGCCGACGCCGATAAAACCGTCGCCTTCAGCACCGCATCCGCGTCGCCTTTCGATTCATGGATCACGCGATACTGGGTGCGGGCGTTGAATTCGCGCACTACGGCGTCGGTCAGCAGTTGCTCGATGCGAAACGTCTGGCTCTGGCTGACGAAACCGGGAATCGCGATGGTGCGGATGTTCTGCGGCAGTTCGACCTTATTTCCCGCCGTGTGATAGCCGCAGCCGGTCGCAGCCAGACCTACTCCGAACGCAAATACGGCGGCCCAGAGTATCGTCACAGGCCGCGGAAAACGTACTGCCTGCGTGGCAGGCTGACCGCAGCGGCTAAAGCCGACGGGGGAGACAAGCCAGTTATCGCAGCGCTGAAGCACACACTGAAGCGTTGCGCCACCCAAACCCAGGCGCAAGATCGAATTTTTCCGCAGCCTGTTCAGCCCGAGGCTCATTGAATCTGACCTCGGGGGCGGGATGCGGTCATGCTCTCGGCGCATTCGACGGCCGTCAACGCCGCCACGCGCAGATTGTCGGTGGTTGCCCAGAGCCACACGCCGTTGTTCTGATTGGCACTGGCATCGATGGCGATTTCGACCAGGATGTCGCCTTGGCCGGCGGCACTCACGTTGGTCGGAGTATCTTCGGGGCTGCCGGTCACGACCACGTGCTCTCCCGCCAGGGCCGCGGAAAAATCCGCGAGCACGACTGGCTTCTCCATCTCCAGGTAGAGCGAGAAGGCGTGCCCGTGGAAGACTGGGGCATGCAGCACCTGCAGCGCGGGCTGGGCCGCCCCTGGGCGATCTGCCGGTAGTGCTTGCGGATTCTTTGCGACACCGCTTCCAGCGACAGGTCCGATCTTTGTTCGCAGCGCGGCCCGTAGCGCGCCGCCAGGTTGAAGGCCACCTGGATGTCGAACACATTTTTCGGCAGCTCCTGGAAGGAGAGCAGATTCACGGTCTGCTCGTGCAGTTCGTCCATTCCCTTCTGGCCGTTCTCCGACGCCGGTTGAAACACGGTGGTGACCATGCGTTCGATTTTGGCAAACTTCCCGCTGCGCAAGGCGAGCAGAGCGAGGACGGTGGCGGCTGGATGGGCCACCACCACCGGTCCCGGTTGCAACTCGGGCGGAATGGGCTGGCCGGTCTGGCGCTCGATCCAGCGTTCGATCCAGGGCGAGCGGATCGACGCTCCCGCCTCATCTTCGAGCGCGAATGAGAGATCGACGATGGTATCGCCGAGGTCGCGCGCCACCTTCCAGTTATTGCGCGTCGAGCGCGGGTCGGAAGCAAAGAAAGCGAAGTCCACGCGCTCGAACTGTTCCGAGCGGATGCTCTGAATAAAGCTCATCTCGTCGCCGGCCGCTTCCAACTGGCCGAGAGACTCGTCGTCATCGAGCAACCGGATATCGGCAGCGGGAAAATTCCGTTCGTGCAAGACTTCGGCGATCTCTTTGCCCTTGAGTGACGCCGCGCCCACGATCGCCACGCGATAAGGCTTGGTGCCGCGGGAATCGGCCTGCGCATTGGCGGACTTGGAAAGGGGAGGCTTGGAAAGGGGAGTCATGGAGTCGGCGATGCCTCCCGGTACGGCGGAGGCGCCGGCGGAGTCTTGCGGCGGAAGATCCACTGCAGCCGCCAGAGCACGCCCGAAGCCATGTAGAGAATCGCAATGGCAAAAAGCGTTGGCCGTGAAAATCGCGCGATCAATGCGACGACCACGGCAATTAACACAATCAGGCGGAACGGGCGGCGTGAACGAAAATCAATATCTTTGAAGCTGTAGAAACGCCACGTGCTGACCATCAGATAACCGACCACGACGACCATCAGCAGCCAGCTCATCGCCGTCCACCAGGAATTCACAGGCGACCCACCGGAGTAGTGGACGATGGCCGCAATGACTCCCGCGCCGGCCGGAATCGGCATGCCCACGAAATATTTCTTCCCTGGACGTCCCGGGTTCGAAGGCTCGGGATTTTTCGCGATATTGAAGCGCGCCAGCCGGCTCGCGCCCGCCATGAGGAAAGCGAAGCAGGCTATCGAGCCTAGCTCAATAATTTTCTGGCGCAGCCCGGGCGCGATGACCATCGGCAACAGATGAAAGCCCCACATCCAAGCGAGCAGCGCCGGGGCAACACCGAAGGCGATCACGTCGGCCAGGGAATCGAGTTCCCTGCCGAAATCGCTGGCGGTGTTGGTCATGCGCGCGATGCGGCCGTCCAGGCCGTCGAACAATACGGCAAAGCCGATGGCCATAGCGGCGAAATCCAGGTGCCAGGGTTCTTCCAGGCTGCCATGCACGGTCTGCAGAATCGCGTAGAACCCGGCTGCGATATTCGCCGTCGTGAACAGCGAGGGCAGGATGTACATGCCCTTGCGCAACTTTCCTCGCGGACGGTCCGACTCACGGCGACGCGGCGCTAGCTCTTCCATGTTCCTGCTTTCCTATCCTGTAGAGACGCGGCTTGCCGCGTCTCCGTCGGCACTGCCGGCGTTCGCGCGACCGGCAGAAGCGCGAGGATCGTCGCTCCTCCCTTAACCCGATCGCCGGGCTTTACCTGGACGGCAGCATCGCAATCGAACAGAACATCCACGCGCGAACCAAACTTGATCAGCCCAACCCGCTGGCCGCAAGCTACGTGGTCTCCTACTTTAAGACTAAAAACGATACGGCGCGCGATCAGGCCGGCAATCTGCTTGAAGATTACGGTACGGCCATCGCCTTCGACGGTGACAATGTTCTGTTCGTTCTCTTCCGCCGAATGCGCTCCCATGGCATTGAGAAATTTGCCGCGCTGATAGCGCACGTCGCGGATCACGCCCGCGATCGGCGAGCGGTTCACGTGCACATCGAACACGCTGAGAAAGATGCTGATCCGGTTGCGGCGGGATTCGGGGGACGCCGCGCCCGAAGCCACCACCGAAACATCGGTCACCTTGCCGTCTCCAGGCGATACCAGAGCTCTGGGTACGGTCGGGATCTGGCGCTCCGGATCACGGAAAAACCACAGAAAGAAAGCTGCCAGCAACAACAGCGGGACAGCGTAAGGCCAAGCCGCCAGCCACGCGACAAGGGCCGCAGCCAGCAGGCATCCCGCACCATAAAAATAGCCGTCTCGCACCATGGGAATTCAGAATGATTATAGAGCGAGGCTGCCGCGTTCTACATAACTGCAATAAAAAAAGGCGCTTAGAAGCGCCCTGTGGAATGACATGGGTCTGGTGGGACCCTGCGTTATTCTTGCGATTCCGGCCCGACTCCTCAGGCCTGTCCTCTAGGCGGACTGCCGCTGGAACTGCGATTCCAGACTCTGCATCTGGTCTTTGAGGCGCAGCTTCAGTTTCTTCAGCCGCACTTCTTCCAGTTTTTCGTCGTCGGTGAGGTATCGCTTTTGGGTGAGGGATTCCAGCCGTTGGGAGTATTGCGAGTGCTCCTGAACCAGTCGCTGGAATTCATCATGACCGGTCAGGAGTTGGTCTCTTGGAGTCAGCATCCTTGCTAGACCTCCTGCTGTTTGTTACTGCTCGGTTAAAAAGTAGCACAGTAATTGGTAGCGGTTCAATGGGATTTCATAGTTCGCGGAAAGATAGATTTCCACCGTGGTCAGGGGGCTTTGCGGTACCAAAGTTGACCACAAAGTGGTGCAAAAATGACATAGTTCGGTCAACTCAGGCCCCTAGCCGGAGCGTGTAAAGAATCGCATCTTCCGCCGGATCTTTGTAATACGCCCGGCGGCAGCCCACCTCGCGAAATCCGTGTTTTTCGTACAGCCGGCGGGCTGCCACATTCGATTCGCGGACTTCGAGCAGGATGGCTGACGCCGCCTCAGTTTTCGCGCGCTGAATCAGCGCCCGCATCAACTCGTTGGCGATGCCCCGGCGGAGGAACCCGGCGGCCACCACCACGTTCTCGATCTCCCACTCACCGGCGACCGCCTGCGCACACACAAATCCGCAAAGCTGGCCTGCTTCCTCGGCGACCAGAACAACGCCGCTGCTCGCCAACTGGTTGTACTGCTCGCGGGTCCAGTGCGCGGCAGCCGGCGCCTGCTGCTCGAGGGCGAGAATCGCCGGCACATCGTTCAACGCAGCGGATCGGATGGCTAGGGGCATGGGGCGACAGTCTCAACCGACTGGCAGGATACGGTTTCTATCAAGGTTCGTATCAGGGTATCGCTTTAGCGATACCGCAAATTTTTCAGAGTCAGACGCCCCTTTAGGGCTGCGCACCGAAGTCTTTCACCGCGCCGGCTTTGAGAAAATTTCGGCGTCGGAGTGGCGGATGTAGTTCGCTTCCAGTGCTTCGGGACTCGCCGTCTCGCCCCGCTGGAGATGCTCCCAACCCAGCCTGGCAATCACTCCGCTGTTTGGATACTCAATCCGCTCGACCGGAATTCCAGCGGCCATGGCGATTTCAGCCAACGTGGCGTCGGGCGTAACCACCGCCTTCCCCGTGGCTTCGGCAATGAATTCTTCGCGGCTCAGCAGGCGTTCGCTGTGCATGCGGATGCGCGTGGGGATGTCCGGGTCGAGTTCGTAGTCGCCGGCATAAACATCACCCCGGCCCGCATCGAGCGCCGCGAGAACCCGGCCACGCGCTGCGCCTCTCGACGCCACCGCTTCCAGCAAGGAAACCGCTGCAATCGGCTTGTGCAAGACTTCGGCCAGAGCTTTGATCGCCGCGAGGCCGACCCGTAGTCCGGTGAACGAACCCGGACCGGATGCCACGGCGAATCCGCCCAGGTCGCTCTTGCTGTATCCGTGTTTTTCGAGCAGCGCCGCAATCTGCGGCACCAGCTGTGCGGAAAACGTGCCCCCAGTGAGCGGGACGACTTCAATGATCTCGATTTCAACGCGCGTGCAGTTCTCCCCTGCTCCGCACCTTGCGAGTGCGATGCTGCCCTGCTTACCGGAAGTGTCGACGGCGAGAAGTAGCATTCAGAAAGTAGTTTTGAGCGCAGAGAAACCTGTTTCGGCCCGCTCAGTGTCCCTCGACCAGCTCCAGCAGCACGCCCGCCGTGCTCTGCGGATGCACGAACACATAACGATGCCCGCCTGCGCCCGTCTTGATCTCATTCGATACCAGGCGCACGCCTTCGCGCTTCAATTTCGCAACCGCCGTCGCCAGGTCCGGAACGCGCAGACAAACGTGATGCAGCCCCTCGCCGTGCTTGGCGATGAAGCGGGCGATGGTCGAATCGTCTGCCGTGGCTTCCAGCAGCTCCAATCGGCTCTCGCCCACGGGCACCATCACCAGCCGAACTCTTTCCGCTCGACGGTTTCTTCCGGCGAAACGGTCAGGCCGAGCTTTTCGTAAATGGACTTCGCCGCCGCCAGCGACTTTACGGCGATGCCGAGATGATCAATGCTGAATTCCAATTCCATATGCATTCCCTGTAGAGACGCGGCTTGCCGCGTCTCCCTCCGCGGCGGGAGACGGGGCAAGCCCCGTCTCTACTAGGACTCTGCGCCGCCGACAATCTCCTCCACCAGCGAATAGGGATCGCGCTTGTGCTCGGCGATTTCGGCGGCATAACGCTCGAGGCTGCCGCCGTCCATGTGCGCGCGCACTTTTTCGAGCATGGCATCGCGCAGCATCTCGACCAGCCGTTCCTGCCAATTCTCGACGTTCTTCTTGAGGACCAGGTTTTCTTTCTTCAGGTATGCCTCGTAGCCGGCGATGGCTTCCGCCAACTCTGCAGTTCCCACGCCCTCGCTGGCAACCGTCTTGACGATGGGCGGCGTCCAGTGATCGTTGCGCGTGGCCAGCGATTGCATGGCGCGAATCTCGCGCTCGACGCGCTCGGCGCCCTCGCGGTCGCTTTTGTTGATCACGAAAATGTCGGCGATTTCCATGATGCCGGCTTTGATCGTCTGCACATCGTCGCCCATGCCGGGCACAAGAATCACGAGCGTGACATCGGCCAGCCGCACGATGTCGACTTCGTCCTGGCCAACTCCCACCGTCTCGATCATGATCAAGTCGCGCCCCGAAGCGTCGAGCACAGTGGCAGCGTCAGCGGTAGCGCGCGCCAAGCCGCCGAGCGATCCTCGTGTTGCCATGCTGCGAATGTAAATCCCCGGATCGCTATAGTGATCCTGCATGCGGATGCGGTCGCCCAGAATCGCTCCGCCGGTGTAGGGGCTGGTGGGATCGACCGCGATAATGCCGACGGTTTGATTCTCTTCCTTATTGCGATAGTGCTTGGCGAGCTGATCGACCAGAGTGCTCTTGCCCGATCCCGGGGCGCCCGTCAGACCGATGACTCGCGCCTTGCCTGTGTACGGGAAGAGCGCCTTGAGCAGATCGGACCAGCCTGGGACGCGGTTCTCGACCGTAGAGATGGCGCGGGCGAGGGCGCGGGCATCGCCGGAGCGGAGGCGGTCGATCCATGTCTGGATGTCTTGATTCAAACTGTCAGTGTAAAACAGCGGTAGGGCGAGCGGTAAACCAATGTTGGGCTGACTGCGTTGACTGGTTGCTCCTCAGCCTCGAAACCCCTGCTAATGAGACTTCGGACACCCCCCAAAAGCGGTGGAAGTCAATCCAGAAGACGGGTAAGCTGGTAGGCAGGGGCCAAAAGACAATGACGATCCAGGTCGAACTCAATCCCGAGGCGCAAGCGCGGCTGGTCGCCGTAGCGCAGGCCCAGGGCGTTCCGCTCGAAAAGGTGGCGGAGCGACTTTTGCACGAAGCCCTGGCCTCTCGCTCTTTGCCACAAGGAGATCTGTCCGTTGCCGAGTTTCATACGATGCTGGATGCGCTGGCAAAGGGTTCCGAAAAATTGCCGAACCTGGCGACCGAAAGCTTCACGCGCGAAAGCTTCTATGAGGACCGCACCTAGATGGCAGGCACGCCATACCTGGTTGACAGCAATGTCCTTCTTCGTTGGATCAAGCCGGATGATCGCGATTATCCGGTCGTAGTGTCGGCCATTGATGCGGTCCTTCAGCAGGGAGCGGTTCTCTGTTATACATCCTTATACATCACAAAACGTCGCTGAATTCTGGAACACTTGCACCCGTCCGCTTGACCGCAATGGATACGGGCTTTCTCCTCAGGAGGCCGACCGCCGGGCGAGGTTCTTCGAGGACAGGCTGCAGTTGCTTCCCGATAGCGTGGCGGTTCACCAAGAATGGCGCAGGCTGCTGGTCACGCACAATATCTCCGGCGTGCAAGTTCACGATGCGCGACTGGTTGCCGCGATGCGAGTACAGGAGGTTCGGCGGATTCTGACATTTAACGACAAGGACTTTGCTCGTTATCGCGACATAGAAGCCGTTCATCCTCGATCGGTCAGCGCAAAACACTTGTAGCCGGACGGAAGAAGTCACTGCCCTAATCCTTCAGCAACTGCCGTGCAATCACCAGGCGCTGAATTTCGCTTGTTCCTTCGCCGATTGTGCACAGCTTTACGTCACGATAAAACTTCTCGGCTGGATAGTCCTTGATGAACCCATAGCCGCCGTGAATCTGCACGCCTTCGTTGGCGCACTTCACCGCTACCTCGCTGGCATAGAGCTTGGCCATTGACGATTCCAGCGTGGTCTTCTTGCCCGCATCTTTCATGGACGCGGCGCGCAACGTCAGAAGTCTTGCCGCCTCGATTTCCGTTGCCATATCGGCCAGCTTCCACTGGATCGCCTGAAATTCCGAGATCGCCTGCCCAAATTGCTGGCGTTCTTTCGAATACTTCAGGGCCGCTCCGTATGCGCCCTCGGCCATGCCGAGAGACAGCGCGGCAATCGAAATGCGTCCTCCGTCGAGCACGCGCATGGCGTCGATAAAGCCGTCGCCTTCCTTGCCCAGCAGGTTTTCTGCCGGCACAAAACAGTCTTCAAAGATCAGCTCCGCTGTGTCGCTGGCGCGAAGGCCTAGTTTGTTTTCTTTTTTCCCCGCGCGGAATCCCTTGGTGTCCTTCTCGACCACGAACGCCGAAAGGCCGTGCGTGTGCGCCGCGCGATCGGTCACCGCGAGCACGACCAACACGTCGGCATAGTGGCCGTTGGTGATGAAGGTCTTGGTGCCGTTGAGCACCCATCCGCCCTTGGCACGCGCCGCGGCCATGCGCGCGCTGCCTGCATCCGATCCCGCCGAAGGCTCGGTCAGTCCCCAAGCGCCGATGAACTCGCCCGTCGCCAACTTTGACACATACTTCTTCTTCTGCGTTTCATTGCCCGCGAGAAAAATGTGATTCGAACACAGCGACGTGTGCGCCGCTACGATAATCCCCACCGAGCCGTCCACGCGCGACAGTTCCGCGATGGCGGTGACGTACTCGACGTAGCCCATGCCCGCGCCGCCGTATTCGGGTGGGAAGATCATGCCCATCAGGCCGAGTTTGCCGAGTTCCTTGATGGTGGCCAGCGGGAATTCGCCGGCTTCATCCCACCTCATGACGTTCGGGGCAATCTCGCGTTCGGCAAACTCGCGCACCGTCTTCTTCAGGTGCAGTTGCTCGTCGTTCAGTTGGAAGTCCAAAGATCCTCCACGTAGTCAAGTTTGTCATTTGCGCCAATTACTATTTTCACCACGGAGACACGGAGGCACGGAGAAAACCAAACACATTCATAAAACCTTTCTTACTATGCCGCCTCTGACTAGTGTTGCGACATTGAAGTTAATGATCATGCCCACGTGTTTGCCGGTCAATTTGAGATAAGTGAGCAGTTGTGCTTCGTGGACCGGAAGAATGTGCTCTACGCACTTCAGTTCGAGAACTACAGCTTCTTGAACAATCAGGTCGAGACGAAAACCGCAGTCCAGCTTCACGCCTTTGTATTCGACCGGCAGGAGCACTTGGCGCTGAAAGGCTAGTCCACGCAGATTCAACTCGCGACAGAGGCACTCTTCGTAAGCAGATTCGAGCAGGCCTGGGCCAAGCGCACGATGTACTTCGATGGCGGCTCCAATGATCTTTTCAGTGAGCTCTTCATGAAGAAGCTTGCTCCGTGCCTCCGTGTCTCCGTGGTGAATCATGCTTGTCCGAGGTCGGAGGCCGTGCGCGGGAATGGCGCAGAACATGGCGCCCAACTGGTCATTTAAGCATGCGGAGGGGGAATCAGCGAAATGTGGGTACCGACCGGTTGGCTTGGGATGCGGACAGCTACGGCACCGTCTTCTTCGGATTCGTCCCGAAGATCTTTCGCGCCATCCAGACGGGCGCGACAAACACGTGGGCAGGGTTGGTGAGAAACGCCGGCTTGTTCCCCTCGATCAGATGGCCCAGCCAGGCTAGCGCAAACGCCGCCGGGATCAGCAGCAGCGCCACCATCCAGTGCCACCAGACCACGATCAACGACGAGAAACCGACTGGAATGGCAATCATGTGCAGGGCGCGGTTCACCGGATGGTTATGCGCGCCGTCGTAATGCGAATACAGTCCCATATTCCCACCCCACGTGAGAAATGCTGGCCCGCAGCATTATAGCCCAGACCGGCATCACCGGGATCGGCCTTGCAGAAACGTTCGGAGCCCCAGAAACACTATGTCTCTAGAGTTTCCCCGCAATTCCCCAAAGAACATTCCGGGGTATACTGCTGTGCGTATCGGAGTGCTGGGTTCTCGACTTCCCCTCGGCAACCCGGGGCAAACGCTGCCTCTGTCGCGGGACGGGGCGCGCTCCCTCACGGGCACTCCGAAGCCGGGCCATCGCATGCAAGAGCGCGACCACGATCACCGCCGCAACGACTCCGACAGCCCAACGATGCCGGGTACTGGTATGCCCGAAGATGCGGTTGGCGCCTTGGCCCTGACGCCTCCGCCTCTTTCCAACGCGCCGCTCTCCGACGCTCCCACCTTGCCCCATGGAACGGCGATTCCGGGCGCGACGCCAGCCATGCCTTACCCGTCCTCGACACCCGCGGCGGGCAGCATCACCGCCTTTCTCAGTCTGCGGCCGGGCGTGCTTTTCGGTGGACGTTACGAAATTCTGGGCGTGCTGGGGCAGGGCGGCATGGGCGCGGTCTACAAGGCGCGCGACCGCGAACTCGACCGCCTGATCGCGCTCAAGGTGATCCGTCCCGAACTGGCGACCGATCCCGCGATTCTGCAGCGCTTCAAGCAGGAGCTCATTCTCGCGCGCAACATTACGCACAAGAACGTGGTCCGCATCTACGACCTGGGCGAGGCCGATGGCATCCGCTTCATCAGCATGGAATACGTCGACGGCGAGGACCTGCGCACTCTATTGCGGCGCGCCGGCAAGTTCTCGCCCAAGGAAGCGATCGCAGTGGTCGAGCAGGTCTGCCGCGCGCTCGATTGCGCCCATTCCGAAGGCGTGATCCATCGCGACCTGAAGCCTCAGAACATCATGCGCGACCGGCACGGCCGCATCGTGGTGATGGACTTCGGCCTGGCGCGTTCGCTCGGCGACACCGGGCTGACCCAGACCGGCGCCATCGTGGGCACGCTCGAATACATGTCGCCCGAGCAAGCCCTGGGCAGCACGCTTGACCAACGCTCCGACATTTTCAGCGTCGGCCTGATCTTCTACGAACTGCTTACGGGAAAAGCTCCCTACGGGGCCGACACGGCCATCGCCAGCCTCATGAAGCGTACGCGCGAAGAGGCTCGCTCCGCTTCCGACGTCGACGCCTCCGTTCCCAGATCGCTGAGCGCGATTGTCGGCCGCTGCCTGGAGCGCGAGCCGGCCAACCGCTACCACTCCGCCGTCGAACTGTTGCAGCAATTGACGATCTGGGAGGCCAACCCCGACATCAGCCCCGAAATGCTGTCGAAGATGATTGCGCATCCGGTCGTGCATCGGTCGCGCTTCAGCCTCGATCTTCCGGGCAAGAGCTGGATGTGGATTGCGGGCGCGGTGCTGGTGGTCGTTCTGGCAACTCTTTGCCGGACGCACGCTGCTGCATCGCATGGGAACGCCGGTTGGCGAGATGGCACGAGGCATCCCCTCACTGCAACAGGGAAAGTACGTCGCGATCCTGCCCTTGAAACAGGTTGGGGACGAGAAAGCCCTCGGCTACGTGGCCGATGGCATTGCGGAAGCGCTCGCGGCCAAGCTGTTTCAGTTGAAGGAAGTCCACCTGACATCTTCGGACGCGGTGGAGAAAGCGGTGGCCAAGAATAGAGATTTGCCGCTCTCCCGGCTGGCGCGCGAACTCGGCGTCAACCTGGTGTTGCAGGGGATGGTGCAGGGCAACAGCGAGCGGCTGCGCGTCACGCTCAGTCTCGACGATGCCACCACCGGCAAGCGCGTTTGGAGCCAGGAATTCCCGGGAACCGCGGGCGATGTGCTCGTTCTCGAAGACCAGATTTACGCGACCGTGGCCACTGCCCTGGCGCTCAAGCCGACCGGCGAAGAGCAAGCCCGCGTCGGCGCCCATCCCACCGAAAACGTGAAGGCCTACGACCTCTATCTGCAGGGACGGAACGTGCTGCGCAACAGTCACGATGTGGGCGGAATCCGGCCCGCGGTAGCCCTATTCGAGCAGGCCATCGACAAGGATCCCAACTTCGCGCTGGCCTACACGGGACTCGCCGACTCCAGCCTGCGCATGTACAGCGCAAGCAAAGAGAGCATCTGGGCGCAGAAAGCCACTCTGTCGGCGCAGCAGGCCGAACGGCTTTCCAACAACCTGCCCGAAGTTCATCTCTCGCTGGGCAGCGTCTATTCCGCCACCGGGAAGTACACCCAGGCGGTGACCGAATTGAAGCGCGCGTTGGAATTGGCGCCGAACTCCGAGGAAGCGTATCGAAATCTGGGCGACGCCTACAAGGCCAGCGGTCAAAGTAACGAAGCGATCGCCAGCTACCAAAAAGCGGTCGACGCCAACTCCTACAATTGGCTGAATCACCTTGCCCTGGGCAAGGCGTACTTTGAGTTTGGCGAGAACGCCAAAGCGCTCGTGGAGTTTCAGAAGGTCACCGAACTCGCCCCCGATAATCCCATGGGCTATGGAGACGTGGGCTCGGTCTATCTGCGCGAAGGCAAGTGGAATGAGGCGATCCCTCATTACCAGAAGGCGCTGTCGATCTCACCCGACTCTCCGACGTATTCCAATCTCGGCACGGCGTACTTCTGGCTGAAGCGCTACGACGAGTCGGTCGAGATGTACCAGAAGGCAACCGAGATGACGCCCAACAACGAGGAACTGTTCGGCAATCTAGGGGATGCGCAGCGGTGGTCGGGCCACTCCGAGCAAGCGGCCGCGGCGTACGACAAAGCGATTTCACTTGCCTTTCAGCAATTGCAGGTCAATCCGCGCTCTGCCGGAACCATGGGCGACCTGGCGCTCTACTACGCCAAGAAGGGCGATGCGTCGAACGCCCAGCAGTACATCCAGCAAGCCCGCGCCATCAGTCCCGACGACATCTATCTGATGTACTCCGAAGCCCAGGTGAAGACCCTGATCGGCAAGCCCGAAGAAGCGTTGAAGGCGCTGCGGTTGGCGCTGGAGAAGGGGTACGCTGCGCAAGAGGCCTGGAACGATCCCGAGCTTCAGAAGCTCCAGGCCCTGCCGCAGTTTTCACAATTGGTGAACCAGTTTACGAAAAAGAATCACTAAGCCTTCTGGCGGTTCTTCCACAGCTTGCGGCGGGAAGCCATGGCGCCCAATCCCGTCACGATCAGCGCAATCGTGCCCGGCTCGGGGACAGTAGTCGTGTTCGCATGCCCGGCAAAGTCCAACCCGGTTTTCGGCCAGCAGCCACCAGCACACGCGAAACCAATGGAGAAGCTCTGCCCGTTCCCAATCCCTCTGTCTGGATTGTCGCTGCCTTTGATGCCCGACAGCACGATCGCCACATTCCCGTTCTTTAGATTCGTTGCGGTGCAGCTCATAAACAGGGTCGAGTGGCAATTGATGGCGACTCGCCGGCACCTGGTGCCCTATTTCAACCAGGGTCAGCGAAGTCCAGTTCACTCCGCTCGTATTCGTGAAAAACAACTGGCCGGTCCCGCCCGCAGGTTCGCCGAAGGTAAAGTTCAAGCCGACATTCTTACATCGCTCGCAGGACCCCAACGGGATGTTGGTAGCACTGGCGCTTTGAATGATGATTTTTGGATCGTTGATCCCGTCGGCAAAGGCCATCGCCGAACCCACCACCAGCAGCAATACGCACGCACAGATCTGAGGAGTTTTCATCGAGAGTTTCCTGTTCACTCAAGGATCGGGCTGGGGATTTTCTCCACAGCTTCGGGGAAGTGCGGAGAGGTTAGCTCGTTCCCACAACTGGAGTCAAGCGGAAACCGGTGCCGGCTCAACGAATTTCGCGCCGACGTGCAAACGGTTGCACACCGCCCCGCTGAGTTGTGCAAGCCTCTGCACATCCTCCACCTTCCGCGCGCAAGGCTGGGTTCAGGCGGAACCGGCCGAAAAAAAGGGCGCGCCGAAGCGCGCCCAAGTTTCAGGAGGAACAAAGTTCAGAAGCAACCGGTTCAGCAGGACAAACCCAATCTCGTCGCCAACCTTCAGCGTCCGAAGCCCGTGGTTTGCATCGCATTCCGCGAGATGTCGGCCGTGGACGCAATTCCCTGCATCCGCAGTTTGAACTCATCCGCGTTCGAGGCGCTCTCCAGCGCCGTCTCGTAACTCACGAGGCCGGCTTGGAACAGGTCCCAGAGCGACTGGTCGAAGGTCTGCATTCCATACTGCGAGGTACCCGCGGAAATCGCGTCGCGGATGGCGCGCGTCTTCTCGGGCACGAGAATGCATTCCCGGATATACGCCGTTGTGATCATCACTTCGACTGCGGGCACCCGGCCCTCGGCGTCGGAGCGGCGCACCAGGCGCTGGCTGACGATGGCGCGCAACACTGCCGCCAACTGCAGCCGGATCTGCTTCTGCTCCGGTGGCGGGAAAATGGCGATGATGCGGTTGATGCTTTCGACCGCATCCAGCGTGTGCAGCGTAGAGAAAACCATGTGACCGGTTTCGGCCGCGTGCAGCGCCGTCCCGATCGTTTCCAGATCGCGCATTTCGCCCACCAGGATCACGTCCGGATCCTGACGGAGAGAAGCGCGCAACGCCGCCGAGAATGTCGGCGTATCGACTTCCACCTCGCGCTGGTTCACGTAGCCTTTTTTGTCGCGGTGCAGAAATTCGATGGGGTCTTCGATGGTGATGATGTGCTCGGCGCGC
The DNA here is from genome assembly GCA_963767605.1 of uncultured Acidobacteriaceae bacterium. Classification (GTDB taxonomy): domain Bacteria; phylum Acidobacteriota; class Terriglobia; order Terriglobales; family Acidobacteriaceae; genus Acidiflorens. The sequence continues at coordinate 141,687 of CAVYEP010000016.1, forward strand.
GACGAGTTAATGCGGTCGACCATGGCGGCCAGCGTCGTCGATTTGCCCGACCCGGTCACCCCGGTCACCAGCACCAGGCCGCGCGGCATGTCGCAGATCTGCTCCACCACTTTCGGCAGAAACAGTTCGTCGAGGGCGCGGATCTTCGTCGGAATCACGCGCAGCACCAATCCCACGTTGCCGCGCTGCTGAAACACGTTGACACGGAAGCGTCCTAGACCCGCGACGCCGTAGGCCATATCGATTTCCGTGGTCTCTTTGAATTTTTGCTTTTGCCGGGCCGACATCATGCTGAACGCCATGTTCAACATGTCTTCGGCGGACACACGCGCCTGATCGGTCAGGGGCAGCAGATCGCCGTCAATGCGGAGGTGAGGATAGTTCCCGACCTTCAAGTGCAAGTCGGAAGCGCGACGCTCCATGGCAATGCGCAGCAAGTCGTCGATAGTCATGCAGGCAAGACTCCAGGTACCTTGCCTATCATGACGCGTACCGCCGCCCTGCACGAGATGACGGAAGTAACGGGACCTTTGGCGGCCTGGCGGCGGGGGTTCTGGCTAATGATGAGACTTACGGTGGAGGGACGGGCGTCTCGCCCGTCCCGCCGGGCGGGGACGCCCGGCTCTCCACCAGCAAGCTTTCGGATCCGACAGCAGAAACCGTTACGCCGCTAGCTCCATCGGCTCGTCGTAACTGCCTCCGTAGATCGACGGGACTTTCGAACCCATCGGACGCAGGTACGTGGCTAACTCGCCCCGATGATGGATGCTGTGATTGTTCAGGAATCCCAGATAGAACGCCGCCGGGAAATTGAAGGTGAAGAACTGGATCGGCGTCGACAGCTGTTCCGGCGACAGAGCGCGAACCCGATCCAACCCACGCTTCATGTGCCGGTCGTACCATGCCACCAATTCCGCCACCGACTTCGGCTTGTCGGCCGGCTGCGGAGGGGGCATGGTGAACCTCATATCGGCGATCGCGTCCAGGAACTGCACGTCGCTGTTGGCCAGGTGCCAGGCCAGTTCCCAGGCGGTACGGGCATTGGGGTCGGGCCGGTAGTCCCTTTTTCCCTCGGGGACGGCAGCCAAAACTCTTTTGGTAATTTCAACTTCTCCAGCCAGACCATCGAGCATCAGCGCACGATAGCCCAGCGCAAATTCGGGAGTGGGAGCAGACATAACATTTTCTCCTTCGGGCTGGGGATAACGAGAAAAGCAGACGAAAAAACAACGTCGCCTGCGATCAGGCGGGCTCTACTATAGTGCAACAAAATAGGAAGCGCAAACCGCCGGTCGAGCAGGTTTCCTCAGGAACAACCCTACACGCTCACCGGCTGCTTCGCTGCCACCGGAACCGGCGTCAGCCAGCCATAGCGGTCCTTATTCTCGCCGCGGACAATGCCGTAAAACTCCGTTTGCAAAGATTTTGTCATGGGGCCGATCTTGCCTGTGCCCACGGTGATTTTGTCGACCGAGCGAATGGGCGTGATTTCGGCGGCGGTGCCGGTGAAGAAAACTTCGTCGGCGATGTAGAGAGATTCGCGCGGAATCTGCTGCTCCACGATCTTGATGCCGAGGTCGCGCGCGATCTGCAACACCGAGTCGCGCGTGATGCCGGCAAGCACCGAACTACCCAGCGGGGCCGTATGCAGCGTGCCGTTGCGGACGACAAACAGATTCTCGCCCGAACCTTCGCTGACGAAGCCGTTCACATCGAGCGCAATGCCTTCGGCGTAGCCGTTGACCATGGCTTCCATCTTAATGAGTTGCGAGTTCATGTAATTCGCGCCCGCCTTCGCCATCGCGGGCAGAGTGTTCGGCGCCAGCCGCGTCCACGACGAAATACAAACATCGACGCCCACATTTGCGTCCGTCCCCAAATATTTTCCCCACGGATAATTGATGATGTAAACCTCGGTGGGGCAGTTGAAGGGGGTAACGCCAGCCTCGCCGTATCCGCGCAGAACGATGGGGCGGATGTAGCACGGCCACACGCCATTGCGTTGCACCAGTTCGATCATGGCCCGCACGATCTCATCGCGGGTGAAGGGAACGTCAATACGGTAAATACGGGCGGAGTCGATGAGCCGCTGCATGTGCTCGGCAGCACGGAAAATGGCGGGGCCGGTGGGCAGCGCGTAACAGCGAATGCCTTCAAACACCGAGGAGCCGTAGTGCACAACGTGCGCCATCACGTGCAGGGTAGCGTCGTCCCAGGCGATGAACTTGCCGTTGTGCCAGATTTTTTCCGTCTTCTGAATCGCCATGCGGACTCCTTCGGTATAGAGATTCGCGGAAGCGCGCGGGAATTCTTCGAATCGTCGAAGAAAACTTTCGCCTTCCAGAATCAAATTATAACGTGGAGGCAGGGCTGCCCGCGGAATCAGCGAATCGCCACGATGTTGCTGGCAACGAATCCGCCTTCGCCGGCGATCAACAGGCGCATCGTAAGGCGTTCCGCTTTGTAGTGGTGGGTGCGATGCAACAGGTAGGCCATCCCCACTCCCGCGCCAAAACCTAAAGCCGACCCGGCAGCTTGCCCGGCGGCTCCGCGGGTCACGAAGGGACGCATGATGGGGTTGACTTCGCGGAGGCCCTGGTTCAGGCCGCGCTGAGTGGTAACGGCGTCGGCCGCGACCAGTCCGGCGAAGATGCCGACGTTCACTTTGGTCTCGACCGTCCAGAAACGAAGTTGGCTGGGCGCATCGGGAAGCGTGGAACTGCCGCTCGCCGTGAAGCTTTGTGCGTGCAGGAGAGCGCTCAGCAGAAGAATCGAGAGGAGGTATTTCATGGGGTGCCCGATTACCAGGTCGGTAAGACGAGCGTAAGTCAAGGGCGTACCAAGTTCTATGGCCCATCTCGTGGAATGACGGCCCGTTGGTAAGAGTAACTGAGCGACCCTGGATGGTTACCCGCGTGGCCAGTCAGGCTGAACTGGCCTCCAGACGCGGCGTTTGACACCGCTGGAAGAGACGCACTGACACGGGCCTTTCACAGCCGCTCCATTGATTCTGCGCCGCTTATGCGAGAACGACGCCTGTACCTTCTATCTCTAATAAGGGCAGGACTTTTACCTTGCTATTTGGCGCGGTCGATGACATGATCCGGCCCTCGGTCGTAACGCCCCACAGCGGTTCCCTCCGGGGTACTTCCCGTTTCTGCTCCAACAGCCTGTGAGAACACCACTGAGATGTGGCGGGAGAAACAAGATGAAAAACAAAAAAGATTGTTCTTTCGACAATCGCGCATTCCAGCGATTGAAATCATTTCGCACGAGTGCGGCACTCGTCTTCACAACGCTCATGCTGGTGGTCGCGGCCACTACGGGGGCAACTGCGCAGACCTTCAAAACGCTGTACAGCTTTTGCTCCCAAAACGGTTGCACGGACGGCGACAACCCCTACGCGGGGCTGGTCCAGGCCACCAATGGGAACCTCTACGGGACAACGGCCGGGGGCGGGGCCAGCGGCCTTGGCACGGTCTTTCAAATCACTCCAAGCGGCGCGCTGAAGACGCTGCACAGCTTTGACATCACGGACGGAGCCAACCCCTACGCTGGGCTGGTCCAGGCCACCGATGGAAACCTCTATGGGACAACGAGCCAGGACGGGGCGAACGGCCCGTATGGCACGGTCTTCAAAATCACCCCCAGCGGCACGCCGGCGACGCTTTACAGCTTTTGCGCCGTGTATGTAAACCACCAGTGCACGAACGGCGCTAACCCCGACGCGGGGCTGGTCCAGGCCACCGATGGGAACTTCTACGGGACGACGTACGTCGGCGGGACCAACGGCCATGGCACGGTCTTCAAAATCACCTCCAGCGGCACGCTGAAGACGCTGCACAGCTTCGACGGCACGGACGGCGGATTCCCCTACGCGGGGCTGGTCCAGGCCACCGATGGGAACCTCTACGGGACAACGACCCAGGGCGGGGCCAGCGGCCAGTATGGCCCTGGCACGGTCTTCAAAATCACCCCCAGCGGCACGCTGAAGACGCTGCACAGCTTCGACGGCACAGACGGCTCCGTCCCCTACGCGGGGCTGGTCCAGGCCACCAATGGGAACTTGTACGGGACAACGGTCGAAGGCGGGCTCTACGGCTATGGCACGGTCTTCAAGATCACCCCAAGTGGCACGCTGAAGACGCTGCACAGCTTCGACGGCACGGACGGCGCCATCCCCCACGCGGGGCTGGTCCAGGCCACCGATGGGAACCTCTACGGGACAACGTACGGCGGCGATCCCAACGGCTATGGCACGGTCTTCCAAATCACCCCAAGCGGCGCGCTGAAGACGCTGCACGTCTTCGATGGCACGGACGGCCTACTCCCATGGGGGCTGGTCCAGGACACAAATGGGAACCTCTACGGGACAACGGGCGGCGGCGATGGCACGGTCTTCAGCCTGTCTGTGGGTCTGGGCCCGTTTGTGGAAACACAGCCGACCTCCGGCAAGGAAGGCGCGAAAATTGGCATCCTCGGGCAGGGCTTCAGCAGTTCTTCGGTGGTCAAGTTCGGCAGCACAAAGGCTACAACCATCACGCTCACCGGCACGACATTCATCACCGCTACAGTGCCCGCAGGGGCGCTAACGGGATCGGTGACGGTCACGACCGGCACGACCACGTTGACCAGCTCGAAGACATTCAAAGTGCTGCCGACCATTACGAGTTTCACTCCGGGGAGCGGGCCGGTGGGAACTTCGGTCACCATCACGGGCATGGAGTTGACGCAGACCTCCAAGGTCACATTTGGCGGGGTGAAGGCGACGACCGTCACCGTGAACTCCGACTCGCAGGTAACTGCCGACGTGCCCACGGGAGCGACGACCGGGAAAATTGCGGCCACGACCAAGGGAGGCAGCGCCACGAGTGCGACCAGCTTCACGGTCAATTAGCCGCCATCTCACAAACAGGTTCGGGACCGGCATCTCGCCCGTCCAGCCGGGCGGGGACGCCCGGCGCTCCACCAGCAAGTTCAGGGCATGGAAGAAATGCGGGGCGCTACCCTCTCACGACGTGCCTTCCTGTCGGAAGGCAGGCGACAGTCGCCATTAGTTACGGGGTCTCGGTAACCGGAACCCAATTGCGGCGCTCGATAAAGGTGGGGGGCTCGTACGTTCGTCCCTTGGCCAGCCGATGTTCCTCTCGGCGTGTGGTCCACAACAAGATCGGCCCCAGCAATGCGGCTGTGAGGCGGGCGACGACCGGGGATTCCTTCTCGACTTCGCGGCGCAGCTTGTGGATCCGCTCACTCACGCCGCGATTGACGTTCTTGAACTCCCGCTCCATCACCCAAAGCGCCGCATTGTAAGCGCTGCTGAGCTTCTTTGCTTCTCGCTCAAACCGCTCACGGACGCGGGGATCGGGGTAATCCTTGTAGCGTTGCCAGCCCATGCAGCATGGTCTGGCACATGCGATAAAGACTGGGTCCGTTGCGCTCGAAATCGCGCCAGAACGCCCAATCCAGGAAGCGCTTGGAATCCTCGCGAGAGATGGCGGCGTGCTGGAAGTTGAACTTGAACTGGCCATGGATATCGGCGAAGTCGACGTCCGTCAGCAGACGGCCCTGTTCGGCCATTTCCTGATAAAGCGGCGTGCCCGGAACCGGCGTGTAGAGCATGAACTGGTGGAAGTCGGTCTGGTAGGCGACGGCCGATTCGATTTCCTCGGCGATGTTGTCGGGCGTGTGGTGCTCCAGTCCGATGATGGTCGAGCCCTGCACTCGTATGCCGTGTTCGCGCAGCTCGCGCGTGAGTTCGCCCAACGTTATTCCCCTGCAGCTTGCTATAGCCAGCCTTGGGAGATTCCAGACCCATCCACACCCAGGAAACGCCGAGTTCGACCAGTTCCAGCATGGTGTATTTCTTGATCGCATTGGCGGAAGCGAAGACGGAAAGCTCCCAGCTCTTGCCCGCCTGCTTCATGAGCTCCAGCAAGCGCATGGCGCGCGTGCGGTGAAGCAGGAAGTTCTCGTCCATCACGAAGAAGGAATGGACTTTGAGTTCGGCTTCGATCTGGCACATCACCGTCGAACAGTTCATCGCCGGTCTCGTAAAAGTTGACAAACTTTCCCTTGCCGCCGAAAAACGCGGACGTGGTGCAGAAGTTGCACCCCATGGGGCAGCCCACCGACGGGATGATGGTGGCGGCAGTGCCGCCCTTCCGCTCCGGAAGCCGCATTCCCATGATGCGCGTCTGCAGACCGGAAACAATGGCGGGATGGCGGATGGGCGCGTTCTCGTCTTCTCCCAGGTACCGGCGCATCCAGGAGATGCCTTCGCCGCGCACGATGTGGTCGGCGTCGATCATCGCCTCCAGGCCGGGAATGGCCGCGACGTGTCCGCCCACTACGATCGTCGAATCGGGCGACAGTTCTCGCACCATGCGGCACATCTCGCGGACCTTGCCCACGTTCACGATGATTCCAGAGATGCCGACGATGTCGTAGTGGTTCGCGGTTAATTCCCGGGCAAAGGCTTCGCGGGTGGGGAAATCCAGCACGCTGCAGGGCGCCGAAATATTTTCCTGAATCATCATGATGCCCCAGGAGCGATGGAACATGCGCAGCGAGAAGCTGCCTTGCGCGCGCGTGACCTGGTTGTGATAGAGCTCCATCGGATTGATGGACCGGCTGCCGAATTCGTCGTCCTGCGCATAAGGCCCGAAGACCGAACTCAGCAGAATGCGAGCGTGACTTCCCTTCGGGTGGGTTTCTACTTGACTGGGTTTCATAGGATTCGTTACTTGAAGGATAAGTACTCGGCAGGGCGCTTCGCGGTGATCGTGGTTACATTACAAAACTATTACGTGCGCTCTTACACGCGCATCTCCACGCCGAAAGAAACTTTAGTCGCGCAACTTCCGCGGCAAAGGCTTGTCGAGAGCAGCGCGTAGAGATTCGAGAGCGCGCTTTTGATAGGGCTCCGCGTCCTTGCGCGTGAACACCGGAGTCACAGTTCGAAGATAATTCCGCGCAGCGTCGTAGTGGCCACGGCGATAAGCGATTTCGGCTTGCGCCAGGGTTGCGTTTGCGCCCCAATCGGGATCTCCGGTGAGCTGTGCCAGTGCCGGCACGTTGATTTGCTGCAGGAGCGTCGATGCTTCATCCAATTTACCGAGGAGAATCAGGCAGCTCGCCAAAGGATATGCGGCGCCTCCGGTGAGACCGGCCGCGCGGTCCAAAAGCTTTCACCGACGCCGCATAGGCCTGGCGCGCATTGGATTCACCTTCGCGATAGCGCCCGGCGCGACATTCGGCGAGAGACGCGTCGGTGAGCGTGGTAATGGCGAAGAACGAAAGCGGTCCCTGCTTGCGGACGGCGAGGTCATGAATGGCCAAGTCGTCGCGGATGGCATCGTCCCAGAGCCCAAGGCTGCCTTCCGACTGCGCTCGCGTGGTCAACAACTGCATGGTGAGTTCATGGTCCGCGCCCAGCCTCGACACAAACTCTGGATAGATGGCGGTCGCTTCCTTGATCGCTTCGTCGTGTTTGTTCTGGATCATGAAGGCTTGCGCCAGATTCAGGCGCACCCGCAGAACATTGGGACTGTCCGGACCCGCCACGCGCGTGAAGGCAACGATGAGTTCGCGAAAGAGTTGCTCCGCCTTCGCTCCCTCGCCCAGGCGAATGTAGGAAAATGCCAGCCTTTGCTTGAAGGTCAGGCGCGCGCTCTCGTCGAATTCGGGAAGAGTTTCTGCCTTGTCCACCGCCGCCTGGAAGTTCTCAGCCGCGGACTTGGCGTTGTTCTCAATCAATGCAACCATTCCGCGCGCCGAGGACAGCCAGACCGGCAGGTCAGGCCGCGGATGCGGAAGCCTTGCGATCAGCGCTTCTTGTTGTCCGAGAATGGACTTGGCTAACGGGAGCGAGCCACTCTCGTAGCTTCGCGCCTCCAGGGTTACCCGTTGCAACTGAACAATGATGGCGTCTTCCGACAACTCGCCATCCACTTGCTTGAAAAGCGCGGCGGCGCGGTCATACTCCAATCGCGCGTCGGGATAATCGGTGCGGTTATCGAAAGCTCGGGCAATGGTTTGGTGGAGACGCGCGGCAATCAGCGGTTCATTCTTGAATTTGCGGTCGATGCTGGGCGACGCTTGCTTGATGGCATCCATCAGCGATTCGCTGGCCTTGCCGCTCGCAAATGGATTGCTGCGTCCGAGCAGATCGTCAGAAAGTTGTTGAAAGTCGCCGGGACCCCGTCGAACGAGACCCCTGTCGTTCCAGTGAAGCCCTGGCCCAGTATCTCGACCGTCTTCCCAACCTTGGCGGACCAGGTCACGAGGTCGACGAGCGGTTTGAATCCCATGTCGAGACTGTAGAAAACGCTGCCGCCCAAAGAATTGCCAGCGGTGTTGCCGTAGAATTTTCCGTCGGTGTGCAGCACAAGGGGTGTCGTTGGGCCAAACCCGTCGGCACACCCGGCCTGCGAGCAGAAGCTATAGACGACAGTAACGGCGCCGGTGGAGGGATTGAGTTTGTAGATCGCCCCGTAGTTGTTCTTTCCGCCCGCAGTTGTCGTGCCGTAGAAGTTGCCATCGGGCCCAAGGGTCATGCCAGCCGTGGGAAGCACTCCGTCACTTGCGCCCCCGGCGAAGGCATGAATCTGCGTGTAAGCCCCGGAAGGAGACACCTTGAAGATAGTTCCGCCGGAAATGTATCTCACGCCGTAGGTTGTGCCGTAGAAATTGCCGTCGGTGCCTTGAACCAGAATTCCGTACGGGTGGTTGCCGAGCAACCGGGCATTCCTGGTGACGCCACAGATTACGAGTTTTACGCCGACCAGCGGTATTGTCGGGACCCCAGTCACGATCACCGGAGTCAGCCTGACTCAGGCCACCAAGGTGACCATCGGCGGCAAATCAGCCAGCCTCACGGTCAACTCCGATACCAAGGTGACAGCCACGGTGCCTGCGGGTGCGAAGACCGGTGCGAAGATCACCATCACCACGGCGGGCGGCATCGCTACCAGTCCCCTAGCATTTACGGTCGTGCCCTCGATCACCTCGTTCAGCCCGACCAGCGGTCCGGTGGGCACGGAGGTCACGATTACGGGAAACAGCTTCACCAAGGCGACGAGCGTGACCTTTGGCGGCGTCGCGGCCACTAGTTACCAGGTTATCTCCGACACGGAGGTAAAAGCTCTCGTCCCGACCGGCGCAGTAACAGGGCCGATCGCGGTTACTACTCCGGGAGGTACGGGGACCAGTGCGACCAACTTCACGGTGACGCCGTAGCCGGCATGCGTTCTGCCGACACCGCCATCGCTGAGAGGCAATAACAGACTAGAACTGGTTTACTGGTTTGATAAATGCCTTTCAACCCGGAAGGCACATCCCTCAGGGGCTAAAGCCCGCGTGTTTATTGGCTCTGGGCGGCACGGCTAAAGCCGTGCCCTGCCCAAGAACCATTTATGAAACCAGTTCTATTTCCGGTATCGTCTCTCATGCCTTGCCCGCTGGATTTCATAGCCCATCGGGAAATACAATTCGCACCAGGCACAGCGTCGTCAGATCGTTATGGGTGGGAGTCGGCGGCGTGAACTTCCGAGCCGCCTGCAGCATGGTCAGGCACAGGTCGCGCGCGGTGAGTGCGGTCGCGTTCTGAAAGCTTTCCTTCACCCCGTCCAGTCCAAATTCCGCACCCTCGTGGTCCGCTTCGATGTTCTCCGCTTCGACGATCCCGCGTGAGACCACCAGAAGTGCCGAGCCGGGCACCAGGTGGCAGACCGCCGCGCTCTGCATGGTGTGCGAGAACAAACCCAGCGGCAACCCGGTGGCCTCGAGCGGCGTGATTCCCGTGTAGTCGCGAAGCAGCCCCGGAGTGTGGCCTGCATTGGCATAGCACACTGTCCCCAGGTCTTCGTTATAGCAACCGAGGAACGCCGGACAACTGCGCAGACCACCCCGCAAAATGGTGAGGTTCATCTCGTTGCACAGTTCGATCATGGCGGTGGTCTCGTTGAAGTCTTCTCCGGCAAAAAGCTTGGGCGCAAGGGTTCGGAACGTGTTCTGCACGGCGATCAGGATTTCCCGCGTGTCCGCTCGCAGGCCGGCAATGTCCAGCAGCACAAACAGCATGCGGGACGGCGACACTCTCAGGAATTCATAGAAATCGCCAGCCACGCGCTGCCCGGTGTAGACCGCGGCAATCTCGGCATGACGGAGCGCGGGTGTATCGCAATGGAGCGGGTCGGAGGGTGGCGGTGAGGCTTCGCGGTCGTTGAACAGTGAATGCCGGAATAACGAGCGCCAGAACCCGGCCGGAGGCGGCTTGCCTTCCCCAGCGTTAGCCCTCTCGTTCATAGCGCGGCTCCCGAATCATGGATGCAGGGCACTCCTTTGTAGAGACGCGGCTTGCCGCGTAATACTAAGCGGTAACCGCTTCCGGCTGCGTCTTCCCCGCCAGCAACTGCCGCAACACGTACTGGAGGATACCTCCGTTGGCGTAGTAGAGGGCCTCCTGCGGAGTGTCGATGCGCACGATGGCCTGAAATTCGGCGGTCTTCCCGCCCTTCACGCGCACCGTAATCTTACGTCCGGAAGAAAACTTCTCGACCACATCGCGAATCCCCGCGATCTCGAAGACTTCTTCGCCGTTCAACTTCAGCGTCCCGGCATTTTCTCCCGGCAGAAACTGCAGCGGCAGAATGCCCATGCCGACGAGGTTCGAGCGGTGAATTCGTTCGTAGCTTTCCGCGATCACGGCACGAACGCCGAGCAGACGCGGTCCCTTGGCCGCCCAGTCGCGCGAAGATCCGGAACCGTACTCCTTGCCCGCGAGAATCACCAGCGGCACTTTTTCGGAGTGGTACTTCTCGGACGCCTCAAAGATGGACATTTCAGCGCCGTCGGGCAGGTGGCGGGTGAATCCGCCTTCGGTATTGACCATCTTATTGCGCAGGCGAACGTTGGCGAACGTGCCGCGCACCATGACTTCGTGATTGCCCCGCCGCGATCCATAAGAATTGAAATCCGCCGGCTGTACGCCCTGAGCAATCAAGTATTTGCCGGAAGGCCCGTCTTTCTTGATGGAACCCGCGGGCGAAATGTGGTCGGTGGTGACGCTGTCGCCGAGCACGGCCAGCACGCGCGCTCCCTTGATGTCCACGACGGCGGACGGTTTGAGCGTCATGTCATCGAAGTACGGCGCCTGCCGGATGTAGGTGGAATCTTTTCCCCACGCGTAAGTCTCACCCTTCGGAACCGGCAGCCCGCGCCAGCGCTCGTCCCCCGAATACACCTCGGCATAACTCTTGCGGAACATCTCCGATGTAATCGCGCTCGCCATCGATTGCTCGACTTCCTGCTGCGAAGGCCAGATGTCGGCCAGGTAAACGGGTTTGCCGTCCTTGCCTTTTCCGAGTGAATCTTTGCGCAGATCGACGTCGATGCGGCCCGCCAGCGCAAACGCCACCACCAGCGGCGGCGACATCAGATAATTGGCGCGGACTTCGGAACTGATCCGGCCTTCAAAGTTACGATTGCCGGAGAGCACCGAAGCGACGACCAGATTCTTTTCTTCAATTTCCTTCGACACTTCCGCGGGTAGCGGGCCAGAGTTTCCGATGCACGTGGTACAGCCGTAGCCGACGATGTGGAACTTCAGTTTCTCCAAATACGGCATCAGGCCGGCCTTTTGCAGATAGTCGAGGACAACTTTCGATCCGGGAGCGAGCGAAGTCTTGACCGTCACGGGGACTTCTAGACCGTGCTCCACGGCCTTCTTCGCCAACAATCCCGCGGCCAGCATTACCGACGGGTTCGACGTGTTCGTGCAACTGGTGATCGCCGCGATCACGACGCTGCCGTGATGCAGGTGCCCGTTGGCCGGAGCCTTCGGCGCGCCCGTCGTTGTCTTTGCCTTCATCAATCCCGGCAAAGCCTTCTCAAACGATTCGCCCGCTTTCGACAGCACCACTCGATCCTGCGGCCGCTTCGGTCCCGCGAGACTCGATTCGACGGTAGCCAGATCAAGGCTCAGCAGTTCGGAGTATTCCGCCTCAGGCGTCTTGGCATCGTGAAAAAGTCCCTGCTCGCGCGCGTAGGCTTCGACCAGCGCGATCTGCTCGTCGCTGCGCCCGGTGAGCTTCAGGTAGCGCAAGCTTTCCTTGTCGATCGGAAAGATGCCGCAAGTGGCGCCGTATTCGGGAGCCATGTTCGCAATCGTCGCCCGATCGGCGAGCGGCAGATCCTGCAAGCCGGGGCCGAAGTACTCGACAAACTTGCCGACCACCCCGTGCTTGCGCAGCATTTCAACAATCGTGAGAACCAGATCGGTTGCCGTGGCCCCTTCGTGCAGTCGTCCAGTAAGCTTCACGCCGACAACGAGCGGGATCAGCATGGATACAGGCTGTCCCAGCATGGCGGCCTCGGCTTCAATGCCGCCCACGCCCCAGCCCAGCACGCCGAGCCCGTTGATCATGGTGGTGTGCGAGTCGGTGCCGACGAGCGTGTCGGGATAGGCGGTGCGCTTGCCGCCTTCTTCGTGCACAAACACCACGCGCGCCAGGTATTCGAGGTTTACCTGATGCACAATGCCGGTGTCCGGCGGCACGATGGCGAGATTGCGGAAGCCGGTCTGCCCCCAGCGCAAGAATGCGTAGCGTTCTTTGTTTCTTTGAAATTCAAGCAGCGCGTTCACATCGAACGCACCAGGCGTCCCGAATTCGTCAACCTGCACCGAGTGGTCGATCACCAGTTCGGCGGGCTGCAGCGGATTGATGAGTTTGGCATCTCCGCCCAGGCGCTTCATGGCGTCGCGCATGGCGGCCAGATCGACCACCGCCGGAACGCCGGTGAAATCCTGCAGCAGCACGCGGCTGGGCGTGAAGGCAATTTCCTTTTCCGGCTTCGAATTCTTGTTCCACGCTGCCAGCGCGCGAATTTCCTGCTTCGTCACGCTTCGCCCATCTTCGGTCCGGAGCAGGTTCTCCAGCAGAATGCGCAGTGAAAACGGCAAGTGCCGGGTGGAGATGCCCTGTTTGTCGAGAGCGTCGAGGCGGTAAAGCTCGTATTCTTTCTTGCCGACTTTGAAAGTTGCGCGGGCGCCAAAACTATTCGATGACATAATGACCTTCCTCCACAAACTCCGGCACAGGACCGGGAAAGTAATGCAGACTCGGAACTAAATAGTGTAATCGGTTTTGAAAGCTCGTGGAGGGACTGATCGCGTGGCAACTGATCGTGTGGGGCCTACTCGTGTGGGGACGGGGCTTTGCCCCGTCCAAGGTTGCGTAGGGACAGCCGCCCCCGGCTGTCCAAGGCGAGCGCAGTTCGCCCGGAGCAAGCCGACAGCCGGATCATAAAGAGTTGCCGCGAAGTGTCTATTTCGCCTTGAGGAGCAGAACCGGTACGTCGATACTATGCCGAACCCGAGTGGCGGTAGCGCCCAGGAATATGTCCGCCAGAAAGCGGTGCCCATGCGTGCTCATGGCCACCAAATCGCATCGCTTCTTCTCGACCCATTTAATAATCTGCTCGGCCGGTTCTCCGTACGCCAGTTCGGCCTGCGCAGGAATACCGATGGATTGGAACTCAACTCGCACTTTTTCCAAATAGGCAGTGTCTTCGGTGATCTCCGGACTGACCGCGTCCGGGCCATACGTCCGGGCGGCCCATCCGTCGGCCACATGCAGCAGCACCAGCCGGCTCTGCGCCAACTTCGCGAGTTGCTTGACGTGTTCGATAATCGCCCGGTCGCTCGGCGTGCCGTCCAGCGTCACCAGGATGGTCTCGTACATGATTCTTCCGTTCCTGCCGTCTCTCGTCAGGGCGTGGTTCAGAAATCGGTTTTGGGTGGGGCGCGGCTTCAGCCGTGCCGTCCAGAGCCAAGAACAATGCGGGCTTTAGCCCCTGAGGGCCGCGCCCTCCGACCTAAAAGGACTTATGGAAACACACCATAGTCTAGCCCTTATCCGCCAGCGATAACCTGCCACGCTGCTTTGAGCGAGTCCGGTATGCCGTAGATGTCCATCGCGGTGATCAGAATAGCACTGCCCCAACCCGCGATCAGCAGGAACCAGCCGTTCTTCCAAGTCCCCATGCGCTTGCCGGAACTGGTGAACTGAAGCAGCGGGAACATGGCGAACGGAAGCTGCAGCGCCAGCACCACTTGGCTGAGGGTGAGCAGGTCGGTGACGCTGCTGTCGCCGCGCAACCCGATAATGAAAACCGCCGGCAGGATGGCGAGCGTGCGGGTGATGAGCCGCCGTATCCACGGTTGGATTCGCCAATGCATGAAGCCTTCCATCACGACCTGCCCGGCGAGCGTTCCCGTGATGGTGCTGCTTTGGCCGCTGGCCAGCAACGCCACGGCAAACAGCGTGCTCGCCGCGGCCGTCCCCAGCAACGGCGCCAGCGTCAAATAGGCGACCCGGATCCAATCGCTATTGGCGTTGAACGCGATCACGTGCCCGCCCGAGGCGATCACGCTCTTCTTCCCGAAGAACACCGTCGCCGCCAGCACCAGAATCGCTGCGTTGACGAAGAAGGCGACGGTCAGGGCCACGATGGAGTCGACCGTGTTGAAGCGGATCGCGCTCCGGATCGACGGCTCGTCCTTCTGGAGCTTGCGGCTCTGTACCAGCGCCGAGTGCAGATACAGGTTGTGCGGCATCACCGTCGCGCCGATCATGCCGATCGCAAGGTACAAGACCCCGGCTTGTCGAAGGTGCGGCGAAATCAGCGCCCGCCCCATTTCCAGAAAACTGGGTTGGGTCTGCGGCAGAACGAAAATCTCGATGAAGTAGCACACGGCGATGGTCGCGATCAACAGCAGGACTATGGCCTCGATGGTGCGCATCCCAAACCGCTGCAACGCCAGGAGCAGCAGCACGTCCAGGCCCGTGATGATGACGGCCCATAGCAAGGGGATATGGAACATCAAGTTGAGAGCGACCGCACTCCCCAGCACCTCCGCCAAGTCACACGCGCCAATGGCCACTTCGCTCATCAGCCAGTTGGGCCACCGGGTCCACTGCGGATACCAGTCGCGGCAGCATTGGGCGAGATCCTTCCCGGTCACCACGCCCAAGCGAGCGGAAATTACTTGCATGAAGATCGCCATCAGGCTGGCGAGTCCGACCACCCACAAGAGCCCGTACTTGTATTGCGCGCCGCCTTGCAGGTCCGTCCCCCAGTTGCCGGGGTCCATGTAGCCGACGCTGACCAGGATCGCGGGGCCGACGAAAGCCCGCCACTGCTCCCAGAAGCCGGCCTGATGATGCGGCACATCGATGGAACTGTGCACGCCTTCCAAAGACACGTGGCCGGTGCTCTGAGCGCCCGAGGATGGCGAGGACGATGGCGAGCCGGAGCCGGCCGGTCGATTCGCGTCCGTTGATCCTTCTGCCTTCCTCATCTTCTACTTCTGCGTTTCCGGGGGGCCCACGAGTCAACTGGAGTATACACTATGACGTTAATCATAGTTAATATAATGTTACTATAATAATTATGAAGGGCGAGATGACAAGGGCGCGACCCACACTCTGTCTGCAGCCGGCCGGCCTAGAACCACGGTGCGCACGGTGTTCCGGATCGAAAGCGTCTTGTCGTAGTTGCGCTCGATCAGGCTGAGCTTGGCCCCGGGCCGAATGCCGCGGGCTTCCAGAAACTCCAGCAGGTGTCGATCGCGCTCGTAGATCCCGCTGACGACGTAGTTCTTCCCCACCTCAGCTTCTGAGAGCAGCAGCAGGCCGCGCCGCCGCCGGCTCGCGAGACTCTCGACTTCGGTCAGGTTGCCATGCGGACACGCGACTCCACGCCCGAGTTTGGCGAGGAGCCTGGCTTCGAAATCGGGCGAAACCGCGTGTTCCAAACGTTCCGCCTCGTCGTGCACCTTGTACCATTCCATCCCGAAAATTTCGGCCAGCATGCGCTCGATCAGGTAATGGCGAACCGTCAGCTTGCGGGCAATCTTTCGGCCGGCAGTGGTCAGGCGAACGCGTCCGCCGGCATGCACCCGCACCAGGCCGTCTTTCTTCAGACGCCGGACCGCCATGGTGATCGCCGGAGGCGAAACTTTGAGCCAGTGCGCGAGCGTAGCAGAAATGACGGTTTCCCCCTCGCTCTCGGCTTCGAGAATCGCTTTGAGGTAGTCCTCTTTGGAAACGGTGATCACGTGATCAAATTATACGGCGGGATTAAGCACAGTTAACCGACAATTGCAAAAGTCAGAAGTCAAATTGCAGAGTGAGAGCCCAAACTTCTGCAATTTGACTTTTGACTTTTGACTTTTTTTGACTTCTGCAATTTTTGCTCTTCCGTTTGACATCGTCCTCCTCCGCTCCTACCCTTGAATGTCTCGACTATGAAGATCCTCGTCATCGGCAGCGGCGGACGCGAGCATGCCCTGGTGTGGAAGCTCCGGCAGTCGCCGCGGGTCACAAAAATCTACTGCGCGCCGGGCAATGGTGGCATCGCGGACGAGGCAGAGTGCGTCGCGGCAGACGTCAAGAGCCTAGACTCCATGATCGCGCTCGGGAACCAGATCCAGCCCGACCTCACGATCGTGGGCCCGGAACTGCCGCTGATGCTCGGCGTAGTGGATGAATTCACGCGGCGAGGCTGGCGCACGTTCGGGCCAACGCAAGCCGCCGCGCAGCTTGAAAGCAGCAAGAGCTTTGCCAAGGAATTCCTGCAACGCCACCACATTCCCACGGCGCATTATGCGATCTGCGATACTTCGCAACAGGTGCGCGATGCGCTGCCGCACTTCCATACTCCAATCGTGGTAAAGGCCGACGGACTCGCAGCCGGCAAGGGCGTGGTCATCGCCAAGAGCAAGGAAGAGGCCTCGACCGTCGCCCATGAAATGCTCAGCGGCAAGATGTTGGGCGAGGCGGGATCGCGCGTGGTGCTGGAAGAATTTCTCGAAGGCGACGAACTCTCGTTTCTGGTCGTGAGCGACGGCGAGCGAGTGGCGCCGCTGGTTGCTGCGCAAGATCACAAGCGCGTGGGTGACGGCGACACCGGCCCGAACACTGGCGGCATGGGCGCCTACACGACACCGGCGATTGTGGATGACAAGATGCGCGACTGGCTCCTCGCCCACATCGTGCGGCCCGTCGTCGCGGGCATGAAGGACGAAGGCGCGGAGTACAAAGGCGTTCTCTATTGCGGCCTGATGATGACCGCGCGCGGCCCCATGGTGCTCGAATTCAACTGCCGCTTCGGCGATCCGGAGACGCAGCCGATTCTGATGCGCCTCGAAAGCGACTTGGTCGAAGCGATGGAGGCGTCCATCGACGGCCGCACCAGCGACGGTGATTTCAAGTGGTCGAACGATGCGGCGGTATGCGTGGCGATGGCTTCCGGCGGCTATCCGGGGGCCTACGAGTCGGGCAAGAAGATCACTGGCCTGGAAGATGTGGCGAAACTGGAGGGCGTAAAAGTCTTCCATGCCGGCACATCGAAACGTGACGGAGCTTTTTATACTGCTGGCGGACGCGTGCTCGGAGTGACAGCGCGGGCCGCGGAACTGGAAAAGGCTGTCCAGCGCGCCTATGAGGCTTGCGCGAAAATCGGCTTCGAGGGTGCGCACTATCGTAAGGATATTGCGGCACGGGCACTGAAGAAGAAGTAGCACCGAGCGAAGTCAAAAGTCAGAAGTCAAATTGAAGAAGTGACACCGCCCACTTTTGCCTTTACTTCTTCAATTTGACTTTTTACTTTTGACTTCTATGAGCAAGCCACTAGTCTCAATCGTGATGGGCAGTGACTCCGATTTGGAGGTCATGCGCGAAGCTGGGAAAGCTCTCGATGAATTCGGGATTCCCTATGAGATGGATGTAACCTCTGCCCATCGTTCACCCGATCGCACCGCCGACTACGCGAGAAAGGCCGCCGGACGCGGCATTCGCGTGATCATCGCCGGCGCGGGCGGAGCGGCGCATCTGGCGGGCGTCATCGCGGCGCACACAACCCTACCGGTCATCGGCGTCCCCATCCCATCCACTTCCCTGCAGGGCATGGATTCTCTACTGGCGACCGTGCAAATGCCGGCAGGCATTCCGGTGGCAACCGTCGCCATCGGCAAGCCAGGTGCGACCAATGCTGGAATCCTGGTAGCGCAGATACTAGGGCTCGCCGATGCTGCGATCACGAAGAAACTCGAAACCTACAAACAGAAACTGGCGCGCGGCGTGGAAGAGAAATCGAAAAAACTCAAGAACGCGGTGTAACTATGAACGACGGAATCCGCTATTCGGAACTGCTCGCTTACACGGCAGACGAGAATCGCCGGTGGAAGGAGTTCTTCCGCGAGCATCCGCAGACGATGAACTTACCCTGCGACATCGCGGGCAGTCCGACGGTCCACAACCTGCTTTTGCACATCTTCACGACGGACATTTATTACGCCCATCAGATCCTGGGGCTGGCCCCGCCAGATTTCAAGGCGCCGCCGCATGCCACGATTGATGAGTTGTTCGCCATCGGAGAAGAGGCGGCGGACAAACTACGCCAGTTTGTGGACCGCGCCAGTGAGGAAGATTGGAACGAGATGACTCCGCTCGGCTTTCGCGATCTCAAGGCCAGCCGACGCAAAATGATGGCGCAAGTGGAACTCCACGGGGTGCATCATCGCGCACAACTCGCGACGCTCTTACGCCAGCAGGGATACAAACAAGATTGGATTCACGACATCGTCTTGAGCGATGTCATGCTGTAGCGTTCCTACACAAATTACAGCTTCAAACTCTTCAGATATTCCCGGAACTCCCCGCCCAGATCTTCGCGCTTCAGCGCAAATTCCACCGTCGCTTTGAGGAAGCCGAGTTTGTCTCCAGTATCATGTCGTCGGCCTTCGTACACGTAGGCGTACACCTTTTCGCGCTGCAGCAGCCCGCGCAGCCCATCCGTAAGCTGCAACTCGCCGCCCGCTCCCGGCTTGATGTCGGAGAGCGTCTCGAACACCGTCGGCGTCAGAATGTAGCGCCCAATCACGGCCAGATTCGAAGGCGCGTCCGCCAGCTTCGGCTTCTCCACCAGATCGAGAACTTCGTAGAGTCTGCCCCCGGAGCCCGCAACCGGTTTCGCTTTGATTACGCCGTAAGAAGAAATCGCAGGCCCCTCAACCACCTGGGTCGCGATCACGGAACACTGCTTCTCGTCGAACACGTTCATTAACTGCTTCAAGACGGGCACTTCCGCATCGATGACGTCGTCGGCAAGCAGGGTGGCGAACGGTTCGTCGCCAACGAGTTCGCGCGCCGTGAGCACCGCGTGTCCCAGGCCCAGCGCCTCCTTCTGACGCACATAGGCCACGTGGATCATGTCCGAAATCTGGCGCACGATCTTAAGCAAGTCGAGCTTGCCTTTCTCTTCGAGCATCTTCTCCAGCGAATAACTGACGTCGAAGTGATCTTCGATCGCGCTCTTGCCGCGTCCGGTAATGATGATGATCTGGTCGCATCCGGCCGCCAGCGCCTCTTCCACGCCGTACTGAATGATGGGCTTGTCGACCAGCGGCAACATTTCTTTCGGTTGAGCTTTGGTGACTGGGAGGAAGCGGGTCCCCAATCCGGCAGCGGGGAAAATCGCTTTGCGGACGATCCGCTGTTTGCGGCGGTCGCCATCCGTTCGTCGTTCGTGCGTCGGCTTCATTGCGGAACAATTGTAACTGCTGGACTTCAGGTTTGGCCCACTGCTTCTTCGCGCCCTTCCAGTTCTTCCAGCAAATCGCGCAGCGTCTGCAGGATTCCCTCGGCGCTGTCGATCTTGATGGAGAACTTCAGCGTCCCGTCCGGAGTAAACTGCGTGCCGCGCTGCGACGCCACAAACCGGGCCAACTTCCCCGGATCGATCGAGGCCTTCTGACTGAACTTGATGCTCATGAATTCGCGCTTGCGCTCAATGGCGTTCGCGCCGACCCGCATGGCCTGCAGCTTCAGGGCTGCGTACGCAAGCAGGTTGCGAACCGCGCGAGGCGTCTCGCCGTAGCGATCGATTAACTCTGCGCGCACGTCGTGCAACTGCGATTCGGTCTCGACGCCCGCAACGCGCTTATACATCCGCAGCCGCTGATTCTCCTCTTTTATGTAGTCGGACGGAATGCGGATGTTGAGGCCAAGATTGAGCTGTATTTCAGTGACTTCAACGCCCGCCTCGCCCTTCATCTCGCGCACGGCGCGCTCCAGCATCTGCGTATAAAGTTCGAATCCCACCGCTTCGATGTGGCCGCTTTGTTCTCCGCCAAGAAGATTTCCCGCGCCCCGCAGTTCGAGATCGAGCGCCGCGATTTTGAAGCCCGCGCCCAAGTCGGAAAATTCCTTGAGCGCCGCAAGGCGCCGGCGCGCGATGGGCGTTAGCTCGATTTCGGAGGGCAGTAGCAGGTAGGCGTAGGCGCGCCGGTTCGACCGGCCGACGCGTCCGCGCAGCTGATAAAGCTCCGACAATCCCAGCCGGTCGGCCCGATTGATCAGGATTGTGTTGCAGAGCGGGATATCGAGGCCGTTCTCGATAATCGTAGTCGAGACCAGGATGTCGGCTTCATGATGCATGAATTTCAGCATCACTTTTTCGAGTTCGCCTTCGCCCATCTGCCCGTGGCCCACGGCAATGCGGGCGTTCGGAGCCATGGCTTGAATCTTGGCCGCAATCTCCCAGATCGTCTCGATCCGATTGTGCACGAAATAGACCTGCCCGCCGCGGTCGAGTTCCTGTTCCACAGCCGACTGGATGAGCTTCTCGTCCCAGTTCGCCACCACCGTCTGAATGGCCATCCGGTCTTTCGGCGGCGTTTCGATCACGCTCATATCGCGCAGGCCCACCAGCGACATATGTAGCGTGCGCGGAATCGGCGTCGCCGACATGGTGAGCACGTCGACTTCCGTGCGCATCTGCTTGATGCGTTCTTTGTGGCGGACACCGAAACGCTGTTCCTCGTCCACCACCAGCAGGCCGAGGTCGGCGAACTTCACATCTTTCGACAGCAACCGGTGCGTGCCGATCAGGATGTCAACTTTGCCCGCTTCCACTCTTTGCAAGATTTCTTTGACCTGCTTCGGCGTCCGGAAGCGGCTGATCATTTCGACAGTGAGCGGAAAAGGCGCGAATCGCTGCTTGAAGGTTTCGTAGTGCTGGAACGCGAGCACAGTGGTGGGCGCGAGCACAGCGACTTGCTTGTTGTCGCCGAGGGCCTTGAAAGCAGCGCGCATCGCCACTTCGGTTTTGCCGTAGCCAACGTCGCCGCACAACAGGCGATCCATGGGGAGTTGCGACTCCATGTCGCGCTTCACGTCGGCGATGGCTTGTGCCTGGTCTTCCGTCTCGTTGTATTCGAAGGCGTCTTCGAACTCCTTCATCCATTCGGTGTCGGCCGGGAAGATGTGGCCCTGCGCGGACTGGCGCTGCGCGTAGAGCTTGAGCAGTTCGTCGGTCATGTCCTTCATCGCCTTGCGCACGCGCGCTTTGGTCTTGCCCCATGCTTGGGTGCCAAGGTGATTCAGGACGGGCTTCGCGCCCTCCGCCGAACGATATTTCTGCACCAGATCGAGCCGAGTCAGCGGAACATAGAGCCGTGCCGCTTCGGCATACTCAAGCAGCATGAATTCCGAGGCGCCGTCGCCCTGATTGATTTCCTTTAAACCTTGATACTGGCCGATGCCGTGCTCCACGTGGACCACGTAGTCGCCCACCTGCAAATCGCGGAAGTCGGAAAGAAACGCCGAAACTTTCGATTTCTGCCGTTGCGGCCGCGCCGCAACCAGGTCCGATTCGTCGAACAGATCGCGCGCCCCAAAAATCGCAAGGTGCGCCTCGGGCAAAACGAAACCGTCGGGCAAATAAGCCTTCAGCAGCGTGGTGGTGAGAACGTCTCCGGCAAAATACGAGGTTTCGTCGGCATAGCTTTCTCCGCTCCGGGTGCGGCTTCCCAGACGATACGAAGCGTTGTACTCGGTGAACAAGTCGGCCAGACGCTCGACTTCTCCGGTGTTGGGAACGGCAAGAATCACCTGCGTGCCGCCGCCAACCAGTTTCTGCACCTGCTCGATCATCGCTGGAACTGCGCCGTGGAAGCGCGAGGACGGCTGCGAAAGAAAAGCGGCTTCCGTTCTTCTCTCGTGGCCCTCAGCGGCTTCGCGCGCCACGGCCAGATATTCGAAGTCGGCTCCCGCAAGCGCCGCAGTTTTTTCCCGCCAGCTTTCCGGCGTCAGATACAGATCGGCCGGACGAACTAGGTTCCCCACTCCGCTGCGCTCGTGCGCTTCTTCAACGCGAGCCCAGACTTTGTCGAGTTCGAGAGCCAGCGCTTCGGGTTCGTCGAGAATCACGCGCGCGTCTGGAAGTAGCCCGAAAATACTACGGTCGGCGCCCGCCACCGGAGCATAGAACTCCCAACCCGGAAAAACTCCAGCACCCGAGTCGCGCATCGCTTGCTCCACAACCTCCGGCGATCCCGTAATGCGTTTCCCCGAGAGCCGAGCGTTGATGGAGCCGAGCAGTTCCTCCGTGACCGGCGTTTCCGTCAGCGGCAGAAGCAGTGCTTCATCGACGGGGTTCGAAGACCGCTGACTCGCCGGGTCGAACTTGCGTATGGACTCGACTTCATCCCCGAAAAATTCGACGCGCACCGGCCGATCCGCTTCCGGCGAATACACATCCAGAATGCCGCCGCGAGCCGCATACTGCCCCGGCATTTCCACCACATCGGTTGCGCTGTAGCCGACCGTGTTCAGGTGTTCAAGCAGCTTCTCCAGGTCGAACGTTTCGCCGCGCCGCAGAACCCGCGCCAGGTCGGCATAGTACTCGGGAGAGCGCAGAAGAATGGTTGTGGCGGTCACCGGGGAAATCACAATCGCGGCCCGGCCCGTGGCGATCTTCCACAACGCGGTCGCGCGTTCTTCCTGAATTTCCGGATGCGGCGACAAATTTTGAAAGGGGAGCACATCGCGCGCCGGCAAACTGACGACCGAGTCCGGATCAGCTGCCCCGGTCAGTTCGCAGAACGCGCGCAGCACCGGCAGCAACTCTTCGGCGGCGCGGTTATCGGCCACCACCAGCACGAACGGACGCTCGACCGTGCGTCGCAACAAAACAACGATCAGCGCCTTGGCCGCCGGGGACAGTCCAGTGACACTCATCCGCCCCGTGCTCTCCCGCAGATGGGAGGCGGCACGCGTAAAGGCAGCTAAGTTGTTCCACCTCCGCGAAAATTTCGCGGACAAACGGCAAAAGCATTCCTTTTGATTCTACCAAGGCGTGCGGAATGGGGGCGGAAAGGAGCAACGTGAAAAACGTAGGGACAGCCGCCCCCGGCTGTCCGGCGGGGCGAAGCCCTGCCACGCTTTCGATTCGCAAGAGTGGAAACCGAGGCGAGCTTCGCTCGCCTGGACAGCCGAGGGCGGCTGTCCCTACGTCACGTCCGCAACAACGGCCGCGTCAGGCACGTCGGCCCTCCCGAGCCGTTAATACAGATCTCCGACCCGGGAAACGTGCGCACGTCGAAGCCGGCGTCTCGCATGCGCCGATTTGTTTTGACGTTCTCTTCAATCGCGATCAGACGCTTCCTGCCAAGCGAGAGCACGTTGCAGGCAAGCGTCGTCGCGCTCGCTGTATTCAATCTCAATCAAGCGGAAGCCGCGCGCCTTCAGCAGTTCGACCGTCTCGACCGCCAGCCAGGGCAGATCGACCAGAATGGTCTGCTCATCGAGCATGCTCATCAGCGACATCAGGTGCAGACAAGCCGAGGGCCCCGGTCCATAAGGCAACGGCGCGGCGAGCACCTCAACATCTTTCGGTTCGCAAGCAGCGCCCGCATCTGCTCGATCCCCGCCTGGTTCGTCCGATAGCCGTGACCGATCAGCAGCGTCCGCGAATCGAGCCAAACGATGTCGCCGGATTCGGAAGTCCCGGGCAGCCCGATCTCGCCAAACACCGGAATGCCGAGTTGCCCGCAAAAGGCAGCGTGCGCCTGCGCCTCCGCCACGCGATTCTTCTTTCCCGGATTCATCAGGACGAGACCATAGTCGGTGGCAAGCGACGCATCGTGCGCATAGACGGCATCGAGCGTGAGACGAGTTCCCCCGAGGCAGACAAACGACTTCGGCTCCGCTCTCGCTGAGCAGCGAGCACAGAATGTCGTGCTGGCTCTGTGCCGCCGCAAAATCGGGAGCATGCTGAAATCCAAGTTCCCGCCATGCCGCAACTTTCCCGGCGACATCCCACCCCGCGTTGCCCGGCGGACACACCATCACCCGCCGCAGTTCGCCCGTCATGGAGTGTCCGTTGAAGTTCTCGGAATGCATAAGCGAAGGCACAAGAAATATTTCTGGCACGCCAGTAATCTCGCGTCAAGAAATCTCAGACTAAAGAAAGCCGGTGGCAAACGCAATGCGAAGCCTGCGACGAAGACTGCGACAACGACAACCGCCGGACTCAAGGTGACAACAAAAACAGTTTCCCTCTGTCCGTCTCCCCCTCGCCAATCCGCCGGGAATCCACCTTATTGCTTGCCTAAACACCCTCCTCTGATGTACATATCAGCGGTATCTCTTCCTACCAACGTGCTCGAAGATCAAGTGGCTAGCGACAAACCGCGCACTCTGATCCCGCCTTCCGCCACGATGCGGAAGATCCCAGGAGCCCTATGAAAGCGTCATTTCGTCTGCTCTTTTTGGTGGTCGTCTTTTTGCTCGTCCGTCAATCGGCATTTGCCCAGGCCGCCGCCACTGGCGACCTCCACGTCAGCGTGAAAGATCCAAAAGGCAACGCCATAGCCAACGCCACGGTCACCGCGCGCAATGTCGCCAAGGGCCTGGAGCGCGCCGGCAGCAGCGACGGCCAGGGCGGCTACAGTGTGCGTCAATTGGCTCCCGGCACGTATACCGTTACCGTGGAAGCGTCAGGTTTCGCCAGAACCGAAGCCACCGGCGTCGCCATCACCGTCGGCGGGATGGCCGAGTTGCCCGTCGCGCTCACCGTAGCCGGCGGCAAGGAAATCATCGAAGTCAGCTCCGAAGCCGAGAACGTTGAAACCTCGCGCAGCTCCACCACCGACACCGTCGGCGAGCGCCGCATCGACAATCTGCCGATCAATGGCCGCAACTACATCCAGTTCACGCTGACCGATTCGCAGGTGCAGCGCGACAGCGCCCCCAACTTAGGCGCCGCGCCGACTTCCGGCCTCAACATGAGCGGACAGCGCGGCCGTTCCAACCTGGTCAACGTCGACGGCGCCGACGCCACCGACAATTCCACCAACGGCGTGCGCTCCACCGTGTCGCAAGAAGCGGTGCAGGAATTCCAGATCATCACCAACAACTACGCTGCCGAATACGGCCGCGCCGCCGGTGGCGTGGTCAACATCATCACCCGCTCCGGATCGAACGATTTCCACGGCGACGTCTACGGTTACCTGCGCAATCGCAATTTCCAGGCGGTCAACCCCTTCAGCACAACGTCCAATCCTGCCTACACCCGCGTGCAGGGAGGCGTGGCCTTCGGCGGCCCCATCAAGAAGGACAAGACGTATTACTACTTTGCCTATGAAACGACACGGCGGCATGAGACTGGGTTTTCGAGCATAGGGCAGGATTGTGTCGCGACCAAGGGGCAGGTCTGTTTCGGGCTGGTTCCATTCGATACATCAACCACGGCGGGCGGAGCCATTCCCTTGCCATTTGGAACGATCCAGGTTACGCCAGAGCAGGCCGCGTTCCTGGGCAGTTCGCAAGCAGCGGCACTCGGCCTCACCGGTCTGGAAAACTATGAAGTTCTGGTCGGCGCCTCATCAGGCCAAGCCGTCAATGGCGCCTGGCCTAAGGCGCTGGTGGAAGGTTCCACCGGGGGAGCGCTTTCAAGCTTTGCTGGGTTCCCGACAACTTGCACGCCAATTTCGTGTCCCGCAGCTGCCATCTTCCCGGGCACCAACGTGCCGGGCGCCTATCAGACACTGGCGTCGCAAGAAGGCAACTTCCCGGTTTTTGAAGGCACCAGCCTCTACTCGCTTCGCATCGACCACAACGTCAGCAGCAATAACCGCCTGACGCTGCGTGCCAACGTCAGTCCCAGTACCATGACCGGCATCGAAGTCAGTGGGCAAGACCAGCCCTTCGGTCAAAACGCCTACTCGCGCACTTCTCAGCAAACCTACCGCGACGCTGCCGGCGTGGTGCAAGACACTTGGACGCTCGGCAACAGCAAGGTCAATGAATTTCGCTTCCAATATGCCCGCCGAGGTTTGAATTACTTCTACAACACCAAGATTCCGGGCGGCGCCGACCCGGCAGTCAACATTCCCGGCTTTGCCTATTTCGGACGCGAGCCCTACTCCTATATTCAGCGCACCGAAAAACGCTACCAGTTCACCGACAATTTTTCCTGGAGCATCGGACGCCACGACACGAAGTTCGGGGGCGACTTCAATTACCTCCCGCTCCAAGCCACCTTCACGGTGAACTATGGCGGCGTGTACGACTTTGGCAGTCTGACGGCAACTGATCTTAACTTGCCGACGGGTGTGCCGGGCCTTTCCGCGGCTCAAGCGTACGGCGCGGGCATTCCCGGAGATTACATCCAAGGCCTTGGCAGCCCGAGCGATTCGTTCCACAACATCCCAATCGGCGCTTTCTGGCAGGATAGCTGGCGCGTCCGCCACAATCTGACCATCAACTACGGCGTGCGCTACGATGTCGAGATCCCGCCCAAGTTCAAACCGCCCCAAGGACTGGCCCTTCCCGCCTATCAAGCGCTGGGATTGCAGAAAGGCATCCAGACCGACAAGAACAACATTCAGCCACGCTTCGGCGTCGCCTGGGATCCAAAGGGAGACGGCAAGACCGTGGTCCGCGCTTCCTTCGGAATGTTCTATGACCACCCCTTGCTCGGTCTCTATTTCCTCGGCGATGCCTCCGACGGCTCAAGCAGCGGCCAGTTGGCGTTCGCGGGTACCGGCGCCTGCAGCATCCCAACCGGCGCCACGAGCAACGCGGCCAACCTGAACGCCGTCCCAATCTTTCAGGGACTAATGAATCAGCCCCAGTGTGCAGCGTCGCCATTTCCGCAAGCGAATGCCAATCTCTTTTACCAGCCGAACCAGCAGCAGTTCCAGTCCTTGAATACCCCCAATTCAGTTTTCCTCAACCAGAACTACCTCAACCTCGCCCAAGGGACCTTCCTGCCACTCGGCTTCCAGCCCTTCGGCTATCCGCAGGGCAAGAACTTCGTTTACGCCTACTCACAGCAAGCGAACCTGACCATCGAGCGCGATCTGGGCGATGGCTTCGCCTTCAGCTTGGCCTACAACTTCAACGGTGGACGCCATCTCAACCGTCCAATTAACGCGAACACCATTCGCGGCGATTTGATGACCGCCAATTTCTTCGCGGCCAAGGCAGCGGGTTCAACCGCCACCAGCCCTTTCACCGTTAGTGGTCTGCGGTGCGGGCTACGTGGATCCCGCCCTGATGAACTTCTTCCGCCCGGGCGGGCTGAACCCCTCTATCGCTGCGGGCTTCTACGCCAGTCAGGACTCCGCGAAGATCGCCTGCGTAGGCCAAGCGATGGCTCTTCTCGCCACCCTCCCGGGGTTCAATACGAAATGCAATCCCGCGCCGCCCGCCTTCGATTACACGGGCTGCATCCCCTTCGGCGACATGGACGCCAATTACTCCAACGGCAGCTCGGTCTATCACGGCCTGACCGCCAATCTCCGCAAGCGCTTCAGCAATCACTACGAGTTCCTGGCCTCGTACACCTGGTCGCACGCCATCGACGATTCCACCGACCTGCAGTCCACGCTCACTCCGCAAGACAGCTACTTCCCGGGTCTTGATCGGTCAACGTCGCTCTTTGACCAGCGCCAGCGCTTCGTCTTCAGCGGAGTTTACGAAACGGGCAAGCTCACCGGCAGCGGCTTCGCCGGCAAGCTTTTCAGCAACTGGACGTTCGCTCCTCTCATCGAATTCGGCTCCGGACGGCCGTTCAACATCATCACAGCCGGCGGCGATAACCTCCAGTTGTCCTCTCTCACCAGCCGCCCCAACACCTTCGAAACCCCTGCGTGTACAGCCATCGGGAATGCAGTGGTCAAGTCGAAGTTCTCTCCCACCGGAGTTTTCCAGGAGCCCTGCATCCTCGGCTTCAACGGCACGCTGGCCTCCCTCGACGGCAACCTCGGCCGCAACGCGGGCATCACCCCATGGACAGTCTTCAACGACATGCGCGTCGCCAAGAAGGTCTACTTCGGCGAGCGTTTCAACATGGATCTGATGGTCGACATGTTCAACATCGCCAACGTGTACAACGTAGCGGCCGTAAGCCCGCTCTTCACCAACGCTGGTCAGGCCACCGCCGCCTACGACCCACGCCAGTTCCAGTTTGCACTGAAACTGAATTGGTAAGAAATAACTCTGTCGTAGCACTTCCCCAAGAAACGGCTGGGAGTTTTCTCCCGGCCGTTTTCTTTTGTCATTTCGAACCACCAACCGGAGCCGCGGCCAAAAGAAAAGCCGCAGCACCCCTGCGGCTGTCCTCTAGTTTCACTCTTTGCGCCCTCTCGCCGGATTACTGGTGCTTGTCTTTATAAATGCTCTTGCTGATCCGGTTCTGCTGGCGATTGATTCCCTTCTGCTCGGCCTTGGTGAGATGGCCGTTGTGCGCCGCCATGTCTTTCTGTTCACGGTTCTGCACGCTGGCCTCGCGCCTCTCCAGATTGGACGTTTGCTTCGGGCTCAGCTTCCCGTTCTCGACGCCGTTGGCAATGCGCTGTTGCTGCCTTTCCTGACGGCGGTTTACTTGATTCACCCGCGGATGGCCGGGATCCGCAACGCCAGGCCCCGCGCCCGAGGTTGTGGTTGAGGTTTGAGCAGCGGCGGATCCGGCAATAATCAGTCCCCCGACTGCCAGGGTTAGCAATAACTTGGCGATGATGTTGTTCATGCCGATAAAAACCCTCCCGCGAAAGATTAGTTGCGTAGGGTCTGGATGACGAGGTTACCTAAGTGAAAGCGCCGAGGTTACCGGTGGCAAAGCGGCTCGCCTTCCGGACGAACCGTCCAAGGGTGGGTCACGGTCCGCCACCCTTGGGACTCCTGTCCGTTGCCTTGGCCTCTGATCTAGAGGATAATCTCCTTGGCTACCCTCACGGCCCCGGTCCCGTTATCGCGTGAATCTTCCTAACTACATCACGCTCACCCGCATCGCCGCGATTCCGCTGCTCATCTGGATTCTTTGCACTCCGCGCTTCTCGAGCGAGCAAACCGGAGAACGAGAAATCCTGGCTTCGGGCGTTTTCATTCTGGCTTCGATCACCGACGGCATCGACGGCTATCTCGCGCGCAAACGCGGCCAGATCACCACCATGGGCATGCTGCTCGATCCCCTCGCCGACAAGCTGCTGATTGCCGCCGCCTTCATCACCCTGGTGCAGTTCAATCCCGTGCTGGTGCCGGCCTGGATGGCCGTGGTCATCATTGGCCGTGAGTTCCTGGTCAGCGGACTGCGCTCCATTGCCGCCTCCGAAGGTTTTACGATTCAAGCGAGCGAACTGGGCAAGTTCAAGATGCTGGTGCAGATCATTTCGGTGGTCGCCGTGATTCTGGCTCGCCGCTGGCACGAGTGGCCCGTGTACGGCATTTACATTTTCCCGGTGTATTGGATCGCGCGGCTCGCCATCTGGTTCATGGTTCTGCTGTCGCTGGTTTCCGCGCTCGACTACTTCGTCGCCTTCTGGTCGCGGATCGACCGCAAATCGGAAAAGCGCCGACGCCGGGCCTTCGTTCTCTCCCGGCGGAGAAAACGCGATGTCCAAGCTGTCTGAAAAGCCGTCTGCGAATCTGGCCGCATCCAACCCCGCCCGACCAACCCCGGAATTTTCTCTCGAGCAGCGCCGCACGCTGCTCCGCATCGCGCACCGCGCGATTCTTTCCGGGCTCGACCGTCAGCCTTTTCCCGAACCGCCGGCTTCTTCACTCCGGCTGTCGGAGCCGCGCGGCGTCTTCACCACGCTTTATCTGCCCGGCGATTTCCAACGCCAACTTCGGGGATGCGTCGGCTATGCCGCGCCCATCGCGCCTCTGTATCGCGCCGTGGCCGAAACGGCCCGCGCCGCCGCTTTCGACGATTCCCGCTTCTTGCCGGTAACGAAGGAAGAAGCTCTGAAACTGGAAGTTTCGCTGAGCGTGCTCTCCCGTCTTTTCCCGATTCATCCCGAGGCAGTCGAAGTCGGACGTCACGGCCTGGTCATCTCGGATGGCGCTCGACGCGGCCTCTTGCTGCCCCAGGTTTCCCTCGAAAATGGTTGGGACCGGGAGACTTTTCTAGAGCAAACCTGCCGCAAAGCTGGCTTGCCGCTGAATGCCTGGCAAAAGGCCGCGACCATCGAGGCTTTCACCGCCGAGGTCTTTGGCGACGCCGATGTGGAAGGTCTCCGCTGAAACTCCGGAAAACGTCCCGTCTGTCCCCGGTTCCCCCCCAGGCTATTTAGGCCGTGGCTTAACTACTCGTCCAGATAAAATCCAACACCCACCGTACCCTTCTTGTGCTCCACAATTCAGACACCTTTGGAATTCGCCGGGCGTCACAACATCTGTGTAGGGGTCCCAATCCCATCCCTTTTCGACGACAAGTCTGCCGGCGCAAAGAGGGCATTGGTCCCGGGCGGATCGCCATTCATCATAGGCCCCGCTGTTTCGTGTGCCCTGAGACGTTTAACGCGATGCCTTCCGTAGTTCTTTCTGACGCTTCAAGGAGACCTCTGCTTCTTCTAGATCAGTCCCGATCCCGAAGCAGAAATCTGCACCCGGTATCGTTGCGATGCGACTATCCACACCGAGAACAGCAAATGGTTGCTGCCCCAAAATGAGTTGGGCTTGAGAAAGTTTAATGTTCAGCTCCTGAAAGGACTTTCCTTTACATAGGAACTCATCACCTTTGTCGTGGTAGGCATCTAAACCGACGCTAACCAGCACCTCTGCAAACCTGCGTATGAGTGTGTCCCCGGCTGAGTAGCCGAACTTGTCATTCAGTGCCTTCAGGCCATTGACATCGCCCATCGCTACCCACGGACTTGCCTCGCCCTCGTCGAAAGCACGTCTGTTCGGTAAGTCGGTCTTGTCGGAGACTAACAACGCACGTCGCATTTCTTCTGGGGACATCTGCGCTACGCGCTTGCGGGTGAGATGGTCAGTCCGGCGCTCGATCATGGGGCCGCTCCCTGCAGGCTGCGATGGGGATCAGAACCAATTCGAGGGCGATGCTTCGCGGCGTTCATTGTCCGGCCCTCCACGTAGGAGTTGTGAAAAAAATGGCCCTGACAGACGCAACCACGCTAGTCCCGTGGCCTTGAGTGTACAAGGTGACGAAAGTAACCATGGGCATTTTCCGCACAGTCGGAGTGAACGCATAGGGTACGCTGAGGAACCCCACCGCAAGGGATCACACCAAAGAGAGACAGACAGGGTAAGCCCGGGGACAGACGGGACGTTTCTTCATTTCATCGCAACCATCTGTGATCGAAATCCATTGACTTAAGACTTGTCACGCGGCGGGGGGGCCACATTAACGGGGAGAACCCGGGGACAGACGGAACGTTTCCTAACCTATCTGCGATTACCGGTTAAGGTGAAACGTCGTGGGCTGCCAGCGGCGGTCGATCTCCAGACAAAAGAAAAAGGGGAGATTCGCTCTCCCCTCGTTTCCGTTCGATGGTTTCGTTCTTACTCGGGCGGGTCCAGTTCCACCCCGTCGCCCGCGTGCACATCTTCCAGCGCGAAGACCACCATGGCGGACGACGCGGTTGGAGTTACGGTCACGACTACCACTTCCCCCACCGCGCGGCGCGGCAGGTCGCCCATATGAATGTTCACCCCGTTGGTCCGGGTGAAGCGGTTGGCCTCAAAAGTCGGCGGACGCATCTGCGTGTCTTCCGTAGTCCCAGTATCGAAGGAGAGCGAGTCCACTGGGTCTTGCATGGTGGCGGTGTAGGAACGGACCACACGGAAATAGTCCCCCACTTTTACACCCTGGTTCGAACCCAGGTTCATATAAAGCTTCATGCCGGTGCCGAGCTCCCCGTCGAAGTCTTTGCCGAGCACGACTCGTCCGCTCAGTTTCCCATTGGCCGGCGCGAAACGGTCAAAGTGCCCAGGCGCGCGGAATGCAACCGGCGGTTTTTCCACGAAAGGTACGGCGACATCTCCCGGGTTGATGGGATCGCAACTGAATTCCACCTGGGCGATGGCGCTGTGGCTGCGCGTATCGATTACCCGCACCCTGCCGATGTCCCCGTAGGCTCGTCCCGCCGCAGTCAGCACTTTCCGCTGCCCAGCATAGAGTTCGTACTCGTTGACATCCCGCAGTTCGCGGATGATCGAATACAGTTGTCCCGCCTGGTAGCCACTCCCCGCCAGGAAGACCAGTTCCCCATTCTGGAACTTCGTCGAAGTCGGTGTCTGCAGGCCCCCGTTCACGTAGTTCGCGTCGGGAATCCGGTCCTTGGTAATAAACCCCGCACAGTAAATATCAGCTGCGGTGGGCGTCTGGTAGCGCACAAACGGCACGCTGACCGACGTGTTGACGATACCGGACGCTTCTGGCGTGCTCGCCGTCGTCGACTGTTGGGCCACCGCGAAGGTCGCCGTTACCATCACCGTCAGTAGCAATAACAATCCTGTTTTCTTCATCTTACCTCCGCCTCCCAACCGCTTCGGGGATCCCCCAGCTATCTCTCTAGAAAGACAAGGGTTACAGCCGAAAGTAACAAGCGCCTAGGGATGGGTCAAGGTTACGAGGGTGTTTAGCCCCCCCTGCTCCCAAAGTGTTTTCTGAGCCGTTCGCCAACCTTTTGTTGCATCTGCGCTTACACCCCTGTAATATCGCGCCGTCGTTGAAAACAAATGGCCTTGGCTTTGTCATCCACTCTCGCGCCCCGTCTTCTGCCTTTACGCCTGCCAAAGGTTTGTCTGGCATTGAGCGCCGACACGGTGGAAGACATGCTCGCCACTGCCGAGTCCATGGCAAGGGATGACCCCTTCCTCGAGTTCCGATTGGATTACCTGAAGCAGCCCTTGGCCGCGCTTCCCAAAATCCATCGCTTTCTTGAGACCCACCAGTACGTCACCGCCATCGCGACCTGCCGCCGTGTCGACAATGGCGGTAAGTTCAAAGGATCGCTGGCTTCTCAATTGGAAGTGCTCGCCAAAGCCCACGCCGCGGGCTGTCCGATTGTCGACCTGGAACTGCAGAGCGCACTGAAATCGAAGCCCGAGGCGATTGCGCGCCTGCGCAGCCGCGCCGCACTCATCCTGTCGTTCCATGATTTCCGCGCCACCCGCAACCTTGAGGAGACGCTGGAGAAAATGCTGAAGATCCCGGCCGACTTCTACAAGGTTGTCTCGACTGCCACCACGCTCTTCGACAACGTGGCCATGATGAAGTTTCTGCAGACCCAAAGCGACAAGCATGCGCTGATCGGGTTGTGCATGGGAGAGCAAGGGATCATCAGTCGCGTGCTCGGCGTGCGCGCCGGCAGCGTGTTCACCTTTGGCGCCGTCGACGCCAATGCCGGACTCAGAACCGCGCCCGGTCAAATCAGTACGCGGGATCTGCGCGGGATCTACCGCATCGATCAAGTCGATGCCGCCACCCGCATCTACGGAGTCGCCGGCGATCCCATCGAGCATTCGCTCTCGCCCGTCATCATGAACGCGGCGCTGCGCCGCGAGAACGTGAATGGCGTCTATCTTCCTCTCCACGCCAAAACGCTCAAGGATCTGATCCGCTGCGTGCGCGAGATTCCCCTCCATGGCCTAAGCATCACCATGCCGTACAAACAGGCGATCATTCCCTATCTCGACAACACCGACGCCCACACCAGTAAGATCGGCGCCTGCAATACCGTAGTTCGCGGACAAGACAGCAAGCTTTACGGATTCAATACCGATATCGCCGGCATCCTTCGTCCTCTAGAACAGCGCCTCTCCATCGACGGCGCGAAAGTTCTAGTGCTAGGCGCCGGTGGCGCGGCCCGAGCCGCAGTCTTCGGATTAAAAGAGCGCGGAGCCGAAGTCTGGATCCTGAATCGCACGTCAGTCAAAGGTCAGAAGCTGGCGCGCCAAGCCAAAGCGCGCACTCTCAAGCGCGCCGATCTCCGCAAGATCGCCTTCGACCTCATCCTCAACGCCACTCCCGTGGGCATGGGAAACACACGCGACTGCCCGCTCAAGGACGACGAGATTCAAGCCCGAGTAGTCTTCGACATGGTCTACGACCCGGTCGAGACCCGCCTCCTGCAAATCGCGCGCGCCAAGGGAATCGCCGTAATCCCCGGAATCGAAATGTTTGTGCAACAGGCCGCCCGCCAGTTCGAAATCTGGACTGGCAAGCCCGCTCCCACCGCCGAGATGCTGGGCGCGGTAACCATCGCTCTGCAAGACCGCGCCGCCGCCCTGAAACAGCCGAAGACCTAGGACTTGATCTGCCATCCTGAGCGGAATGTGTCTCGTGCGAAGCGCAAGACACATGGAGTCGAAGGACCCCTACCACCTAGGCAGGGGGCTGACGGGTGCCCCATTCTAAATTTCGCGTTCTTTGCGAAATTTAGAGTGGGGATGTTAGAGGCTGATCCAAAACCAGCAACCGGCTGTGCGGGGGACCCGTCCACCTAGATCCTGCCAGTCAGGCCGCTGTAGATCATCTCAATGGCCAGGACCAGGATCACGATGCTGAACAATACCCTGAGGGAATCGGCCCGGGTTTTCATGAGCAGCCTGGCTCCGATCATCGATCCCGCCAGCACACCCAGCATCACGGGCATGGTCAGCCCGGGGTCAATGTAGCCGAGACTGATGTAAAGCGCGGCGCTCACCGCCGCGGTGATGCCGATCATGAAGTTGCTGGTAGTGGTCGAGACCTTGTAAGGCAGCCGCATCATCTGGTCCATAGCCAGCACCTTGACTGCCCCGGAACCGATGCCGAGCAGTCCCGACAGCGTTCCCGCCCCCAGCATCAGCCCAAACGCTCCCGAGGAATGGTAGATCCGGTATTCCTGTCTGCCGCCCGGCACCGGATAGGAACCTGACAGCCGCAGCCGGTGAGCCAGTTTGTCGGAGCCCCTCGCCGTGGCGTTCGGCTTCCGGCGGCGCATGGAAAGCCAGGCGGAAAACAGCAGCATAATGCCGAACAGAATGGCGAGTTGGTGCCCCTTGATTCGCGCCGCAATAAAAGCACCCAGCAGGGCCCCGGCCGCCGCCGCCACCTGAAGAAACATCCCCACCCGCAGATTGGTGTACCCTTCCCGCAGGTACGCAACCGTGGCGCCCGAAGACGTGGCAATCACCGACATCAGCGAAGCGCCCACCGCGTAATGCACGTTGACTTTGAACAGCAACACCAGCATCGGAACCAGAATTACGCCTCCGCCCAGCCCCGTCAGCGCACCCACAATCCCGGCCAGCATGGAGCCCGCCAGTATGCACAGCGTAAAAACGATAACGCTCATAACTCACGAACCCTAGCCATCGGCATCTCTCATCATCGCCCCCATCGTCTGTCGGATTTTGGCCCTGTCGGATTTTGGCCGATGCGCCTTCGATCGTCCGCTCACCGGCAACAGAATATCCCTTTGATGATTCCGAACATCAGCAACAGAAAAACAATGCCGGTAATGCCGACAAAGATGCGGTCACGCTCCAGCGCGAACAATATCCCCGTTAAGAAAACGCGCACCACCTGCACTCCCACCAGCAGCATCAAGCCCAGCTGGATCAGGCCGGTTCCGGAAAGGTGCAAGGCCGCATCCAAAACCCCGCGGAACGTGCGCATGGCAGATGGCGTCCCGCGAAAGGCCGCGTAATCGGTGGTCACCATCGCGTGCTGGGATACGTAAAGCGACCCGCCCAGCACCACCAGCGCGGCCGAAGCCAGCACCCCGAACAGCAATGCCAGACTGATGACCCGCTGCATTCGGTCTTCGACCGGCGGATGAACCGCTGGCTCGAGAACGACAATCACCGGGATATCGAAAGGTGTGTCCTCGTGGGTCAGGACCCGCCCGACGGCCATCCCTGCATAGGTATCCGCTTTCGACATGTCACCTGCCTCTCCGCTGGTCCTCTTCCTTCGAAGAAATGCATTCCGCGGCAACTTGTTACAAGAAACATCGGTACGAAACATGACGCGGGTTTGTCTGCCCGCCAGTTCTCGGTTCTCCGTTTGTTCGTCCGAAAATAAATTTCTTGGTGGTGGATTGGCGGGAAGGAATTCTTGGGGTTTTCTGGTTCTTGGTGTGTTTGCCGGTTGGTAACGGGAGTATCCCCTCCTATGACCGGTCTTTTGGAATCAAGACTTTGGCGGGATTCTCCCGCCAGGTCTTTGAGGAATAAGGGTTTAGAGGTAAAGTCTTTATTTTCCTTTGACTTAGAACCGCTTCCGCTGTCGGTTGGGCTCCGGGATGGCCGCTCTTGCTTCTTCCCGGTTTTGCCCCCCCATTTCGTCCCGATCAAAAAGTCAAGCTTGACAAAAGCGAGGCCAGCAGAGGGTCTTTCCTTGGATGCAGTCCGCGAGGCATGACAAGCGTCGCGGAGGGCGGCCACCCGTCCTACTTGCAATCAACCTTGTTGTCCTGTGCGGCAGCGATCTGCCACTTACCATCGCGCTTCAACCAGGTATCGGTCCAGACCTGGCACTGCTTCGCGTCTGGATGCGCTTTGTCTTTGCCGATGGCGTGCTCGCTGCCATAGATGATTGCCACGTTTTCGCCGAAGAAGCGCACCCTGGCATCGTCGAGGGCGCAGCCGTGCGCCGAGTGTGAGCCTTTTTCATCGCGTAGCTCATCCGCTTTGTTGTAGCGCTCGCCGCGAGTGCTGGTGCCCTGGAAATCGTCGGCCAACAACTCAGCGACAACTCCATTATTCGCGCAAACGCCTTCGGCCCATTTGCGCTCCATGTCGATCATGAACTTTGCGGTTTTGTCGTCGGGTGTGGCCCAATGGCTTTGCTGCGCATAGGCGGCGGTCATAAGGACTACGACGCACATCAGGTGCAGAATTTGGTGACGCATCGTCCCTCCAGTATTTGAGTCACTATACAGTAACTCACGCGCGTGGCTGGACCAGCCGTCCAAGTCAAGTTCCCCGCCGTGCCCCTTCTCGAAAAGCGCGAGAAGGGGCGCACCCCCAGTTATTTCTCGGTCAGCATTCCAGAGATAGGTGGGAGTAAACCTACAGGCCGGAGAAGTCGGCCCCCCGCCTATTCGTATATGACCGCTTTGGTCTGGAGTAGGCTATTACCTGCAAATGCCCAGATCAGAGAGTCAATGATCTTCTCTTTTGAAAAATGTCGCGGCTTCAATTCGCTCTCGAATTCCTGAATCGCCCTTGATAACAAACCCTCGTCCAAGACTCGTGCATACTCCTCAATCAGAAAATCATGGATCTTGATATAGTCCGCGATCTGTCGTTCTACCCCGCCCGTCTTCGTAAGCTTCGGTACCCGAAAAAAATAGAATCCGACCACCCACTTGTCATAAACCGGCAACGCGGTATTCGTCATGTGCTGTAGCTTCGTTGCGAATGAAAACGGAGGGAAAGGCTTTTTCGGGTTTTTACCTTTACGCTCAGTGAACGGATAGAGAATCTTCACGATGTCTGTGAGCGACGGAGTATCTTTTGCCTTATTGAGAGCGCTATGCAGTGTGGAAAAGTAAGCATTGCAAAACTCGTCACTAGGCAATGCTGCGTTCATTGCCCAAAAATCCCGATATTTCATCTGATACTCGGAGCCCATTACCTTATCAGCATTTTCCACGAGCCAGTCATATTTCCTGACGAAGTCTTGTGTGATTCTTTTTACGATGATGCCAGCATGCTTTTCGATCAATCGGTACATTTCTCGCTGTCTCGCCTTCCCGACGTTACGACCACGTCGCCTTCACAGCCTTTTCATGTGCTGTGCGAACCCGGGTTATTGTCAGAACTTCAGTCGGCTGGGATAGACCAGCGTCCCCTTGTCGTCGAACACCAACTTGAAAACCTCGTCGAAGTACGCGTCTACGAGGTTCTGAGCTTCGGCTATGCCACCAGTGATCCATCCGCGCCACTGCTTCCGGGTCTTCCTGTACTCGGACTCGTAGAACGCCTTGAAAACCCTCTTGATCTTCTTGTCCGGCATCATTGTGTAGAAGCTGATCGCGTTGAGGCGGTCGATCTTCGTGTCCGACATCCTCCATCTGTGCACGTGGCTCCCCCGGATCGCGATTCCCTTTTTCATCGATTCAATCACGAGCGTGTTGAGCACCGCGCACGCGGCCTTGATCTGCGGCAGGCGCGGGTCTCTCCTGTGCTGGCGCTCGACGAACTTTAGAAACTGCACCAGCCTCTCCTGCAGGATATAGAGCTCGTGCAGGAAGGACTCGACGTGGAACTGGAGGTGCCTGTGCTTGGCGATCTGCGTTTTTCGATAAGGGAATTTCCCGATGTAGAACTCGACGTCTCTCATCGTGTCGAGCGACCTCGAAATTTCCGAGGCATGGTGCATCAGCCACTGATGGTACCTTATGCGCCCGGTCGGCTTGTTGAGTGGGGTCGGTGGGCCTAGCTCGAAGATCTCCTTGTGTATCTCGTGCATGAGGAGCTTCGCCTTCTTCGATCTGAGCAAGCGCTTCATCGCCGGCATTCCGTCCGCGACGACCGCCATCTGAAACTTTTCGAGCCCCTTCGATGAGGAGAGCTTGTGCCCGGCCATTCGCCGCTATGTTACTCCTTCTTCTGTGCTGCGCCTTCGAGCAGCTTCATACCCTGCGAGACGGGTGCCCCAGGTGGGCCAGCCGCCCGCCCGGTTGATCTTAAAATTAAGTGAGTCGTTCGGTTCGATCCGAGTTAATATCGCCAAAACTTGGGCGTGCGAGGGAATGTGCGAGACGAATTTCCACTTCCAACTAAAGAGATCATGGCCAAGCGCGTCGCGTACCACTGTTCGAATCCGAGTTGTCGTCATGTTACAAGCGGACCGCAATCGGACCCTCAAAAGGCAGTTAACATAGGCGTCGCCGCCCACATTTCGGCTGCTTCCGAGGGTGGGCCGAGGTATGACCCCACGTTGACTGAGGAGGATCGAGGGGGGATCGAAAACGGAATATGGCTCTGCCAGAGTTGCGCGAAGCTCGTGGACAATGACCCGGTTCGCTATCCAAAGGAAGTTTTAAAAAATTGGAAGAAAGGGGCGGAACAAGAAGCCGCTAGAAGCCTCGAACATCGCAGAGCCTCGGGTTCCCATGAGGAAGTGGCCTTTCGCAAAGCAGAGCGGCTATTGCCCAAACTGCTCGAGGAAATGCGGGCTGACCTTTCGAGACATCCGCTCGTGAGGGAATTCGTTGTTCTTAAAAAGACCTGGCTATTCAACTGGCCACCGGATCAGCGCATGTTCGCTTATTACTATGAAGATCATGAGGACCTTGAAAACCAATTCCAAGTGCTTGAAAACCTTCATCTAATCAGTTTGATTACGAGAGACAATGTTTTGCGCTACTTGATTACAGAAGAATTCGCGGACTATCTCGTCAGCTGAATCCCACCGTGGATCTCCCAACTCCCTGGAAGATCAGGCGGGAATCGCGGGTGGCCCATCCTTTGCGCCCTTTGCAAAGGGTGGGCACCACGGCATGCAGCTATGCCACCGTCCGAACCTTCATCACAGCTTTCGGCCATAGATTGATCTTGACCTTTCCCTCTTCCTGCCCCGCATAGCTGGCGGGTGGCCTACATCTGCGCCGGGAATACCTCTCAGGCTGTGAGTCGTTGGCAGAGAAACGACTTGGGGGTGCGCCACTTCTCGCGCTTTTCGAGAAGTGGCCCCATCCAACCGTCGACACCCGAGTGGCGGTTTGGCTCACTCATTGAGCGATGGCCGAAATTCGGGGACAGACGGAGCGTTCCCACTAACTAGCTTGAATCACACCCCAAAGAGAACCGCAGGGCAGCACACACTTCATTCATCCGTGCGGCACTAAGCTGGGCCACGCGTCTTCCTAATCGCTGTTGAGATACAGTGACCGCGTTGTGCAGGTTTACTGCGCACGGGGACTTCATTCCGTCTTCCTCATTCAGCACGACTTCCGATGGCACACCGCGAATGGTGGAAGTGACAGGCGCAACCGTGACCGTGGATAAATAGGCGATGGCGCTGTTGCGGGTGAGCACGAGGGCCGGCCGTTTTTTGTCGGGCGCGGCAAACTGGTAAAGCCGAACTTCACCTCGGGCTATCTGGCCTCGGGCTATTCTTTCTCCGGCTATTCTTGCGGCCACGTTGCCTCCGATTCCCAACCCCGCGCTTCCGCGTCGGCCTGCGACTGTCGCGAGTAGCCCTGGCGGTCGCGTTCTTCACTGGCTCGCAGTTCCAACCGGCGGAGATGTTCCCGCAAGGCGTCGCGCACCAGAGCGGACCGGTTTCGCCTGGTGCGCTTGGCGGCTTGGTCGGCGGCGTGTAACAGCTTTTTATCGAGCACGATTTGAACGATTTGCATATGTGGAATCTATTCCACAGTATACTCCACATATAGAAGACATTTCAAAACAAGCCGGGTGCCCCACTCATCGCGCACTTTGCGATGAGTGGGCTTTGCGCATAGAGTGAACAGTCAGCCGCCACCGTCGCACCCGGCCCAGACACTCGCAAAGAACGCGAATGTCTTGCGCACCCGGCTAGGTCCGCGGCACTAGAAACGTCGCCCAGGCGTGCGCGCGTTCGATGCCGACGCCGGTCGCGAGAGTCGCCTCCGTGAGAATTCTTCTCTTTTGCCTCTCAACCACCCAGCCACGCAGGCGAAGCCTTTCTCCTGGCAATACTCGGCCACGAAACCGCACTCTCAGATCCACGGTGAGAGCCTCCCAGTTTCGGGCGATGACCGCCTTCGACATGGCCTCGTCCAAAACGGTCGTGATGATGCCACCATGAACAGTGCCCTGAAAACTTTCCCACTCGTCGGTTGGGACCCAGACGGCATCGACTCCATCCCTCCCTTCATGGAACGCGAGATGCAGCCCCCTTGGGTTACGCGCCCCGCAGACTACGCAATTTGGATTGAGCCGTGCGTGGTGGCGGGAAACCGGCAAAAGAACGGTTCTTGCCTGCACTGTTATCACGGGCGCGTCGCATTCGTAGTCGGGCTGCAGAGGGGAGTGAGCGCCAACCTTTGCAGTCGCCTCCGCCGGTGACTCAGTCTCTTCCATTCGGGTTAGTGAACGGATCGAGCGGGTTCGATAGGGCGTGCCGTTATTCATATTTGGTTCGGGGGAACCATGCTATGTGTCAAATGCATCTAGATGTATAATACAACATGAAAACTAGGAGAAGATCGCATGAGCGCAATTGCATTGATGACCTTACTCAATCGTGAAGACTCGACCCTGTCTCCGCATTTCGGCAAGGCGAAATGGCTGATGGTCGTCGAGAGCGGCACAGGAAAGTCCAGGTTTGTGCAAAACGCAGGCCTGAACGGGCGGTCGGTGGTTGACTTGCTCGTTGCGAACGGCTGCACTGACGTCGTGTTCAACGAAATCGGGCCCGGCGCATTGCAGCATCTGCAGGCTGCAAACATATGTGGATGGTTTGGGCCGGCGGACATGCCCGTGCCGCAATTGCTTGAGCTGTTCCGGGCAGGCAAGTTGGACAGGGCAATCGAGCCTCTGGAGGGGCACAGGGGCCACGGCTGCTGCGGGCAACGAACCGCTGGTCAGCACCCCGGAGAGATGCCGGGACAGCAGAGATGTTGCGCTGCAACTAAGTGACGCAGCCGCACACATTCCTGGAAACCACCACGATCGCCGATATCATCGGGGGCCAAAATCCTCCCAGGACCAGAACCGCTAGAACGGCGGGCCAGAGGAAGAGCGCGGCTTGGTCCCATCCATCGTGAATTCCCAGCCACAGTATTGACCATCCGGTGCGTCCGGGGGACAGTGCAGGCATGTGGTGCGAATGCGGGGATCGATGGTTGTGGCGAACGTTTCGAACTCCACGGTGCCGACACTCTTGCAGGGAAAGTCCGGCAGACCTTTGCGCCGCCGGGTCTCTTGCACCCGGCAGACATCCATGAAGAAGCGCAGATGCTGGCCGTCATCGGACCACTCTGTCCGCTGTAAGTTGATCACGCTGTAAAGACGTAAACTCAAGGCTTTTTCCAGCGCCGCAAGACCGCCGCCCGGCTCGATGTTGAATGTGGTCATGATGCGCCGTGCTTCGACGGCGGCGAATCTTTTCCACGAACCCGCGTCGAGTTCAATGGCAGTCTCCATGCCCAAACGCTCTTCGGCAGCCAGAAACCAGCAACCGTCATGCGCTAGCCAGTTCTTGGCGAACATTTCCAGTGCCCGCAACAAATCTTCGCGGCCCATTGCTTCGAACGCATTTCCTGGTTGAGATGACATATTGCTTGCCTCAGGTTTCTATCCTAGCAATCACACGACGGGTGGCCCACTCAAGCCCGCTTTTGGCTTGAGTGGGTTTTCCTCCACTTCAGCGGCGTTAGTGTGGGATTCACCGCGTCCCGCATCAATTTCTACGCAAGATTTTCGCTCGAGAATGTGAGGTATCCGAAGGGTTTTCCTGACGGCTGACGGCTGACAGGTGACAGCTGCCCTATTTGCCCGCCAGTTTCTTCGCAATCTCTTCCACGATCTTCGGGCGAAGATCGGCCATTACCCTGTCGACGATGCCGGCAATCGTGCTGGCGTCCGGAGCAGACGCACTCGCCGATCCCTCTGCGGCCGCGGCTGCCATGGCCCGAGGAGCCTCCTCGGCCGCCTGCTCGGCCTGTTTCGCCGCTTCCACCACGTCACTCGTCGCCGCCGCGCTCGCCGGCGCCGTGTGAATCCGATGCCAATTGGATTTTCCCGATTTCGCTTTCCCGTCCGTTCCCATGGATTCCCGTCCCCCAACTTCTGAACTCGAATCTTGATTGCTTTCCGACCCTGCAGCCGCCTCGTCGGCTGGCTCTCCACTCGGCCCCGCCGCAGCCTTGATCTCGTCCCGATCCACCGCATCCGCGAAGGTCGCTCGCTCCTCCTCCGCAATCTTCTCGAGGAAACGGGTCCGCTCGGCTTCCATCTTCCCGGGCTTGACCTTCTCGGGCTCGATCTTCTCCGCTGTGATCTTTTTTTCGCTCTCCAACTCGGTCCCATCCACGGACGGAGTCGCTGGGTTCGAAACCGAGGCCATCGCCTCTGGAGGCGCTTCCACAACCGAGATTTCGGCGGCCGTGGTCTCTGCACTGTGTTCAACGAAACCATGTTCAACCAAACCGTGTTCCGCTAAACCGTACTCCGGTAAACCATGCTCGGTCCCTGGCTGTGCCAGAGCTTTGGCACTGGCCGTCATCTCTGCTTCTGCCAGCCGGTTCTCAACCGCAGCCGCAATCGCCAACACTCCGTCGATCCGTACGGACCCAATTTCTGCGCCGGGCGTCGCTGTAAACGTGGAGAACATTTCCGCTTCCAGCGAAATCGCCGCTTCCTCCGGACTCAGCGTCACCGGCTCCGCGACCCACCGCGACCCTGCTGCCACCAGGGTCCCGGGCGACGGCACGCTCGAGACCTCCGCATGTCCAGTCGCGGGCGTCAGCAAACGCAACGCTTCGGCCAGATCCGCGTCGCTCGGCGCCGGCTCTTCCGCCTCCGCCGCCTCTTGGCCCTTGCTGTAGGCTGATACGACCGCAGCGGGAACGGTTGCGGCCTTCTTCGCCGTCAATTCCTCGGCGGGTTTCCCTTCGATCCTTTTATCGGCCAGGTCTTCCCTCGCCGGCTCAACCGCGGTTGGCGCCGACGCGAAGATCGGCTCATCGTCCCTGTCCACGGGCGCGGACTCCTCCGCGAAAAGGGCAGTATTCACCACGGCCGCAACTGCGTCGACCGCGGCGGGATCGCCAGCTGCCGGGGCAACTTTGCTGGTCAGTTCCGCGGGCGCGACTGGAATCTCGATTTCTCGGTTGGCCTCGCTCGCTAATGCCGGGCCTTCGACGGCTGCCGCTGCGGGCTCGACGGTCTCCTCGACGATCTCAGCGACAGGCGGCGCGGGAGTTTCAATTGCTTTCGCCTCTTCCGCGCTCTTCTCTTCCGCGCTCTTCACTTCCGCGCTCTTGACTTCGGCGCTCTTTACTTCCTCCGCAGCCGCGGGGACTTCCACCTCAG
Source organism: uncultured Acidobacteriaceae bacterium (assembly GCA_963767605.1). Classification (GTDB taxonomy): domain Bacteria; phylum Acidobacteriota; class Terriglobia; order Terriglobales; family Acidobacteriaceae; genus Acidiflorens. The sequence continues at coordinate 185,810 of CAVYEP010000016.1, forward strand.
TCTTTCGCGCAACCTCGGCCGCCGGAGCCTCAACCGTGATCGTTTTTTCCGCCAAGGGCGCAGTCTTCTCAGCCTCAATCGGCGCATCGAGTTTCGCGGCCAACGCGCTGAGTGCGTCCAGTTCTTCCGGAGTAACGTCCCGCGGAATATCTGGAACCAGCGCCGGCTCCGGTTCCGGCTGCGCCTTCACCTCGAAGACTGGGCTCGACTCAGGCTTGGCCTTCTCCCTCCGGAAATCCCGGAAGGTCGACCCTGTCGCGAAGTCTTCTCGTTCTGGTTCCGGTTCTTCTTTCTTTTTCTTCGACGGAAAACGCAGGCGGCTCTTCCATCCGGTATCGAGATCGGTGTTACCTTCCGTTGGCTGGGGTACGACGCGGTCTTCGAGTCGCGTGATCGCAGTCAGCAATTCGCTGGCTTCAAATGGCTTTACGATGTGAGCGTCGGCCTTCACCCGGCGCGCTTCTTCCGGCTTGAAAGGTTCCAGCTTGCCCACCGTCAGCAGCACGGGAATGTGCGCCGTTTCGGCCGAATCCTTCAGACGCTGGCAAACTTCCAGCCCGCTGTAGCCGGGCATGTACACATCCAGCACGATCAGATCCGGTTTGAGTTCGGTGATCCGCTTGAGAGCGGCCGATCCGTTGTTGACAGTGACCACGTCATACCCGGCATCGGCCAGTATCTTTCGCCCCATGTTCTGGGCCGTCACACTGTCATCGGCGAGCAGTATTTTCCGCGCCAAGCGTCATCCTTACGCCAAAAAAAGGAGAGATAACGCGAAACTACCTTGTCCCTCAACCCAAGTCAACGATTCCGCGCAGGTAACCGGTTACGACCGTTCCTAGTCTGTTGGGGAAGGGGCTATGTTCCAGGTTGTTGTGCCTTTGATAACCTCGAACTGGCGGGACCTGGCGATTGAGCTCGGGCCTTTGGCATTACCCGTGTCTTACCAGAAGAAAGTTCGGTTTCTCCTTGTCTCCGTTGCTCCCTGGTGAAATAGCCGATCTTGCAACTTGACCAATTCGGGAGTTCGTCTGGTTGACCCCTCCTGGTGCGGTCTTTTGAAATCAAAGACTTAGTGAATGTTTTTCGCCAGGTCTTTGAGGAACAAGGACTTAGACGTAAAGTCTTTATAATTCAAAGACTTATAGACTGCTGGAGCCGTTCTTTTAGAACGGGTTGAGTTTTCCCAAACCTTTCTTCCTTTTCTTCTTGCTGGAAGAGATATCCGCCATCTCCTCGTTTTTCGCCGGCGCAGTTGAAGAGGCAGCGTTCGGCGCACCGCCGCTGCTGTCCAGTTGATTGCTCTGCTGCAGCGGGGGAAGCGCGTTCGGATCGGCCTCCACGTTCGGCTTCAGTTCGTTTGGATCCGCCACATTTGACTTCAACTCCGCTGCCGCCGGCTCTTGCGCCGCAGGCTGGTCCGCGGCGGGTGCTGCCGACGAGTCTGCCGTTGGAGTTGCCGTTGGAGAATCCGAACGCGGCGCCTCCTGGTTCGGAGCTACCGTTCCGTTTACGGTTTCCGCACTGACCTTATTGTCACCGCCCATGCCCGCCGAGCTGGTCACTCTCCTCACCACGTCCGTTGCCGTCACCGGCGCGGCGTCGACCATCGTTGGCTCGCCCAAGCGCACGGTTTTGGCCACGTCCGGATGTTTCTCGAACGTCCCCAGCATGTTCGACATGGTGCTGGTCTGTTGCCGGCTGGCCTCTTCCTTCTTATTCAGTTCGAGCGCCGCCCGTGTCGGCCGCGGCACCGGCTGATGCAGCGCCTCCAACCGCGCCTTCGCATCCAGCGCACGGTTCATCGCGGGATACCGCTTGATGATCCGCCCGTAGGCCTCCGACGCATCCTTGGTCAGGCCCTCGATCATCTTCCCCTTCAAGACTTCGTTCATGCGCCCGTTCTTCCGGATCGCCTCGATCTCACCTTCGTACGATTGCCCGAGCAGATACAGCGCCTCGTCCGCCCCGCTATACAACGGATAGCGGTCCACCAGCGTTTTCAGGCGCGCAATCGCCGCCGGATACGCCAGCCGCAGATAATAAAATCGCCCGATGCCGAACTCGCGTTCCGCCAGCACTTCCTGCACTTCCCGCAGCCGCTGTTTCGCCTGCGGCAGCAGCTTGCTGTCTGGGTATTCCAGAATCAGCGACCGGTATTCCTCCTCCGCCCGCATCGCGTGGGTGTAGTCGCGGTCCGCCTTTTCCATCTCCTGATAGTGGATGTTCGCGACTTTCAGCTGCGCCTCGGCCGCCTCCGGCATATTGGGAAAGAACGTGCGGAAATCCTTGTATTCGATCTCAGCTTGCTGCATCGCGGTGGAACCGCCTTCGGCGTACCATGAGTCGGCCACCGCCAGCTTGGCGCGCGCGATGAATTCCGAATCCGGATAGGTGTTGATCAGCGTTTGCAGCGTCATCCGCGCCACGTCGAAGCGGTTGTGCTTCATGGCATCCATAGCCCGGTCAAAGAGCACCTTGTCGGGTTGTTTCGACCCGACGTTCGCCAGGGGATTGACCGATTTCTTGTTCGTGCACGCCGCGCCCAAAGCGAGCACCAGAGCCAATAACGAGAGAACCGAAACACGCCGCATAATGAGACCTCAAAACCTTTTCACCACAGAGGCACGGAGACACGGAGAAAAACAAATAATGGATCTTCTCCGTGACTCCGTGTCTCCGTGGTGGGACTGACTCTATACTTTCTGCAAACTTGCGCTCCGCGCCGCTTCCAGCAGCGCCTGCGCACTCACCTTGGCATCGCCCTTGCCGAAGACCGCATTCCCCGCCACCAGAATTTCCGCCCCGGCGCGCACCACTTCCGCCACCGTGTCCATGCCAATGCCGCCATCTACTTCGATGCGATACGAGTATCCTCGCGCCGCGCGAATTTCCGACAGCTTCTTCATTTTGTGCAGCGTCGCCGGGATGAATTTCTGCGCCCCAAATCCAGGGTTCACGCTCATCACCAGCACATAATCGACAATGCCGAGCACTTCGACGAGCGTCTCGACCGGCGTTGCCGGATTGATCACCACACCCGCCTGGCACTCATGCTGCTTGATAAGATTCAGCGTGCGATTTAAATGCCGGCACGCTTCCTGATGCACTGAAATCCAATCCGCTCCTGCGTCCGCAAATTCCGGAATGTACTGGTCGGGATTCTCTATCATCAGATGGCAGTCCAGCGGAAGGCGGGTTGCCCGGCGCAAAGATTTCACCAAAGGAGGCCCGACCGTCAGATTGGGCACAAAATGCCCGTCCATGATGTCCACATGGATCACGCTGCCGCCGCCCGCCGTCGCCCGCTCCACCTGGTCCGCCAGGTGGGCGAAATCCGCCGCGAGTATCGAGGGTGCAAGTTCGATCAAGACAGGGTCCAAGATGTAGGGTCAGACGCTGTGGAAATTTTAGCACGGGGAGCGGCAGGGGAGGCGACAGCACAATCGAAGTTCGGTTAGAGATCGGTTCTGAGTGCTATCGCCGCTAACAACAACTGACTTTCGGCTGCTGGAACAATCACTCCGGTCGGCGTAAAGTCTTGTTCGTGAAGAGGAATGCTATCTTGACGTCGCTGGCACTGGTGGTGGTGGCGATGGCGGTAGGGCAGGACATAGTACCTCAATCGTCCGGCGGGATTTCTGGTATCGTTCGGTACCCCGACGGTACGCCAAGCGCGGGGGCTACTGTGTCCGCTGTTACGGAGTGCAAGCAAGATGTGCACGTGAACTATGTCAAAGACGTGAAGACGTCTACAGATGGTTCGTTCTATGTGCCTCCGTTCTCCGTTTCAGGTTGTAATCGCATTCGACTCACTGCAAAGAAGGTCGAAGACCTGTGGTTGAAAACCGGACACGATGTTTTTTATGAAGGGGACAACGGGACGACGCCAGTTGTAGAAGCCCCATGGTCAGGTTCCCCAACCGCCACTGAAATCAGACTCGGGAATCGTGGTGGCTTGGTTAGCTTTCGGGTGTGGGATGCTGCTTCGCACCGCTTTATTTATGCTGAGTTGTACGTAAAAAGAATGCCTGTGCCGGGCGCGGTGTTCGGCTCCATGCAAATTGCCACAGGACGGGATGGTTCCCCTGATACTTTGCTATTGCCTGCCGGGCGGTATGAGATTTCCGTTGAGCAGTACTCCTGCCGAGAAGCGACCTATTTTACGGCGAGTCCCCCACGGGAAACTCTGACCGTGGAAGCCGGGGAGAGATTCACAAAAGAAGTCTCCGTAGATGTTCGCCTCATCAAGGCGATGAAATCGTATGACAATCCCCGTGGCAGAACTTGCGAACCCTAGCGCACCGCGAGTTGGTCATTGTTGAAACGTCGCCACTACACTAACAACCTCATTCTTAGAGGTACCGGCCAATCTAAGCGCCGGAGCGAAAGATCTTCGTTTCTTCTTGGACCTCCGCCACCTTCCTCCTTACCTTCTCGACTCCTTCCGCCATTGCAAACTTCAGCTTCTCAATCCCCTCGCCCGTAACCGCGGAAATGGGGTAAAGCTTCAGCTTCTTGCGCGTCGCCCACTGCTTCAGCTTCTTAAGCTTCTCCGGATTCGCCACATCGATCTTGGACGCAACCATCAGCGTCGGCTTCTTCTCCAAACCCGCTCCGAAACTCGCCAGCTCGCCCCGGATGACCTCAACGTCCTTCACCACGTCGGCCCGGCCGCTGCTGTCGGAGACATCCACCATGTGCACCAGCAGACGCGTGCGCTCGATGTGCCGCAGGAATTGTGTGCCGAGGCCCGATCCGGCGTGCGCGCCTTCGATCAAGCCCGGAATGTCGGCGACCACAAAACTCTCTTCTTTTCCTTTGTCCCCTGCCAGCACCACGCCGAGATTTGGTTCGAGCGTGGTAAACGGATAATCCGCAACCTTCGGCCGCGCCGCCGAAATGACCGAAATGAGCGTCGACTTGCCCACATTCGGATATCCCACCAGTCCGACATCGGCCAGCAGCTTCAACTCCAGGCGGAAGTTGCGCTCTTCCCCCGGACGTCCGTCTTCGTGCTCGCGCGGCGCCTGGTGCGTGGAAGTGGCAAACTGCGCGTTGCCGCGTCCGCCGCGTCCGCCGCGCGCGATCACGACGCGTTCATCGGCGCGTGAAAAATCGTGAACTTTCTCGCCCGTGTCCTCGTCGAAAACGATCGTGCCCACCGGCACCTTCAGCACAATCCCTTCACCATCGCGGCCAGTCTTCTTCGCGCCCTCGCCGTGCCGTCCGCGCTCGGCCTTGTATTCAGGATTGAAACGGAAATGCACCAGCGTGTTGTGGCGCTCGCTCGATTCCATCCAGATGTCGCCGCCCCGGCCGCCATCGCCGCCCGAAGGCCCGCCACGAGGAACGAACTTTTCCCGCCGGAACGCCATACAGCCGTTGCCGCCGTCGCCGGCCTTCACTCGAATTCGGGCTTCATCGATAAACATGATGTCTAACGCAGTTCGTGTGGGGACGGGCGACTCGCCCGTCCAGCGGAGCAAACCTCCGCAGCTTCCGAAACGGAAAAGCCTCGACTCAAAGCCGAGGCTGGTAAATTTGCCGTAGAGACGCGGCTTGTCGCGTCTCCCGCCACGTCCAAAGGAGACGGGGCAAGCCCCGTCTCTACCAAAAAGTTACTCCGCTTCGATCGCCTCGGGCTCGACCATCACAAACTTCCCCATCGATCCCTTGTCGAGGAACTTGATGCGCCCCGTGATCTTGGCGAAAAGCGTGTCGTCTTTGCCGCGTCCAACGTTCAGTCCGGGCTTCACCCGCGTGCCGCGTTGACGGACGATGATCGTGCCGCCCGGCACCAGTTGTCCGCCGAAAGCCTTAAACCCAAGCCGCTGCGCGTTCGAATCGCGCCCGTTTCGTGAAGTGCCCTGTCCTTTTTTATGCGCCATAGATCAGTTCCCAGTGGCCAGTTGCCAGTAAATTCAAAAAACCCAATGCCCTGTCATCCTGAGCGGCGCGCAGGACCTGCTGCTGCTCAAACTGACTTCACAAATGCCCTTTCCGCTTGGAAGGCATGTCCCGCAGGGGCTAAAGGCCGCATTCTTTCAGGACCTGAACGGCACGGCTGAAGCCGCACCGTTCCCAAAACCTATCTCTGAAACCAACTCTACTTCTTCTTCGACTTCGCTACCGCTTTCTTCGCCGCCGGCTTCTTATGCGCCGCTTTCTTCGCCGTCTTCCCCGGCCGCGCCGAAGCCTTCACTTCTTCGCCGCCCTCGTGAGCCTTCTTTTCCTTCTTCTCTTTCTTCGGAAGCTCGGGCGCTTTGAACGACTGCCCATCAAAGGCGATCTCGGTGATGCGCACCGCGGTATAGTCCTGCCGGTGTCCCCGCAGCTTTTTGTATTGCTTCTTGCGCTTGTAGTGGAAGACCAGGATCTTGTTGCCGCGTCCCTGCTCGACGACTTCGCCAGTTACCAGCGCTCCCGACCCCGGAGGCAGAACGCTGCCCGCCTCGGCGGAAACCGCCAGCACATCGCCGAACTCGATCTTCCCGTCCTTGTCTTCCTGTGTTTCCATCCGGATTACGTCCCCCGGCGCTACTCGATACTGCTTTCCACCTGCGCGGATCACCGCGTACATAAACTCTCCTTGTGCTCGTGTAGAGACGGACGACCTAGCCCGTCCGTGTAGGGACAGCCGCCCTCGGCGATTCAAGCCGAGTCACAGTCCGGCCCCTACCATCTTGTGCTTGCTGTTTTCCCGCTGCGGCTTCTGACCGGAAACGCGGCGCGGCCCCAGAACGGGTCCGCAAGTACAGGCAAACTCAACTAGTCTATCGTGCGTTGTGGAAATCGGTCAAACGAAACCCGCTCGCGTGGGCGGGAGAAGGGTTCGCATTGGGCATTCACCCTCCCGGAGAGACGCGGCTTGCCGCGCCTTCGCAGCGCACGGAGACGGGGCAAGCCCCGTCTCTACAAAAAGTTCAAGTTTCTCCAAAAGCCGGTCACGGCCGACCTGCGGCCTGAGTGAGCGCGGGCGCGGGGTACTCGGGAAGCTTCTGCTTGGCGGCTTGCGACCGCTTGACCTGCAGTTCGTCGAACAGAAGCGCCGGGCTGGCGACGCTGAACCAGACCGGTCTCAGAGCGGTCCTCGACGGCGGGCACGGTTCCGGCGGCGATGAGATCGCTGCGCAGCGAGCGCACGTCGAGATCTCCAAACACGCCGCCGCGCACCAGTTCTTCGTGCCCATCTTTGGTCCAGATGCGATAGAGGAGCCGGGGCTCGAGCGCGGCCCCATGGTTTCCACGTAGAGGCCGTAGGGCAGGTCGCGGTTCTTGCAGAGCTCGATCAACTTTGCCTTGAGGCCGGCGTCGGGTTGGGGATCGGTCGATTGCAAAACCAGATTGCCGGGATGCGGCGCAGGCGCTGCGGCGGCGGCGGCCCGGCCGTGTCCGTTCGAAGCGGGGAAATCGCGAATCGGCTGGCGTCCGATGAGGTAGGAGACGAGTTGCCCTTTCTCGATCAGCGAGACGCGCTGGGCTTTCACTCCCTCGTCGTCGAGCGTGTAGTTGCCGAACAGGGGCTGGCCGGAAATGGTGCGAGATCGTCGGGTCGTCGAACAAGTTGATGAAGTCGGGCAGCACGCGCGACTTGTAGCTGCTGGACCATTTCCCCGTGGTGCGGGCGTTCTCGCCGAGCTGCGGCTTTCTGCCGAGAACATTCGGCTCGACCAGTTCGGTGACTACCGTGGCGGCGGCGTCGTTCGAGAACAGCACCGGGCCGCGGTATTCCTCGTCGACGACCGGCGCGTCACGCAGCAGCTTCAGCGTTTCGAGGATGCGGGCGGTGGTCTTCAGAAATTGTTCGCGGGTGGGGAGATCCTTGAGATCGTTGCCCTGGTCGGCGTGCGAGCGCTGCAGCAGCATGCCGTCGGCTGCCTGGGTCGATCCCGCGATGGAGACGACGTAGTGCGCGTGCCCGGAGCGGGCAACCGTACCCTCGGAGTTCAGGAAGTAACGGTTCTCGACGGTGAAACGCAGCGAGGAGTCGAAGTTCTCCAGATCTTTGTCGGTGCGATATTGGCCGGAAGCCTCTTCGAGAAGATGCAGCCAGGAAGTAAAGTCGGAAGTTAGAGCGGTTGCGGAAAAATGGGCGAGAGGCTCGATGGCTTCGACCGGCGAGGCTTTGGCGAAATCGTCCGACGGGCTCATCGACTTTCAATTGCTTCAGGGCGGCTTGCTTGGCGGAAAGCGCTTCGCTGGCCGCTTTGTAGGCGCGATCGGTGGCGAGCCAGATGCGGTGGCGGATGGCGAAGACGTCGTCGTCGGATGGAACGAGGTCGACGGCGCCTTCTCCGGTGCCGTAGAAGCTGTCCTGCTTGTAGTCGCCGACGCGGACCACGACGCGCAACAGGCGGCCGTGATTATGCTGCTGGTTGCGCAGCGCGCCGAAAACGGCGCTGGCATCGTACTGGTCGATCTCGGTGACGCGGTATTCGATGTAATACGGCGCCGGCTACGTTGTCCATTTTCAGCTTGGCTTTGGAGCGGTCCATTTCTTCGCGAAGCGCGCGCAGCACAACATCGCCGGACGCCGAGTCGGCGGCGCGCGCGGAAGTTGACAGGCTGCAGAGCAGAATCGCACACGCCATTGAGAATCCAGCACCGGAGGGGCGACAGACTAGCAGCGCTTCAGGTTGCGTGAGAACTCGTTCCGAGAGCTGTGAACGCACGGAATGCAGCCCGAGGCGACCTAGCTTAGCCCAGCGCTTCAGCGCTGCGAAAAGTGAGCAATGCTAGTCCGGAGCGACCGAGTTCTGCGCAACGCTGAAGCGCTGTGCACCCGAAATACTGCGGGATCGACGTCGTACCGATCATTTCGCACCTCCCTTTTCGTCCGTCGCCCGGCGGCGGCGGAAGAATCGGAGGACGCGTGTCGCCGTACTTTCTCTTCTGCACTTCCATATCGGAAAACAGCATCGCCGGTGCGGCGGCCGATACAGGAACGCTGCCCGGATTCGGCGCCGCAAATGCCGTTGAAGACGCTGGTGGTGTCTCCGGTGGCCGCGATCTGGGTCAAGCACGGTGAGCGGCGTGCCGACGATGTCGACGCCGCGCACCAGTTCATCGGGACGCCCATCCGCATAGACGCGCCACACCATCACCGGCAACACCTGGAAGGCCTGCGGCAGATCGCGCGTGGTCAGCGTGAATCCGCCCTGGATGTCTTCGAAGTAGAGGCCGTAGGGCTTTCCCTGCTTCTTGATTTCTTCGATGAAGCGGGCGCGCAGTTGCGCGTCGGGAATCGTTTTCGACGAAGTCACGATCAGATTGCCCTGGCGGCCGACCGGCATCAGTCCCTGCTGCGCGCGGCCGTGGCCGTTCGAGTTGCTGAAGTTCTTCACCGGCAATCGTCCCATCAGAAAATTCTTCAGGATGCCGTCCTTGACCACCTCGACGCGCGAGGCGGGAATGCCTTCGTCGTCGTAGCGATAAAAGCCCGACAGTTCCGTGCCCGCGAGCGTGTGCAGCGTGGGATCGTCGGTGACGCTGAGGAACTCGGGCAGGATCTTTTCGTTGACCTTCTTGGTGAAAGTCTGGCCTTCGTCGCGGCCGCGCTGCCGCTGTCCTTCGACGCGATGCCCGAGCACTTCATGAAAGAAAACGGCGGCCGCGCGGCCGGAGAGCAACGCCGGACCACTATAGGGTTCGGCGAGCGGAGCCGCGCGCAACGCGCTCAAATCGGTCGGCCATCTTCTTCACGCTCGCCTCGACTTCCGCTTCGGAAGGAAATTTCGTCGGGTCGGAAAACTGGAAGGTTTCGACGCGCATCAGTTGCATGCCGTCGTCGGCGCGGGTTTCGGCCTGGATCATGATGCGGAAGATGGCGTCGGCGGTGACGATCTTCGTGCCTTCGGTCGAGACCAGGTAACTGTGGCTCCGCGTCGGCCGTAAGAAAGACCACGGATTCCTCGACCTGTGGGTAGCGGCGGAAGTAAGCGGAATAACGGCGGGCGAGTTCTTCCCAGGCCTTCTGCTCGGGAAACGCAGGTGACGGAGTTTTCTCGACGTAAGTCGACGGCTTCTCCTGGGAGAAGTCGGGCGAGTCGTCTTCGTCCTTGGCGCGGACGGCGGTCTTGGTCTTCACGTTGGTATAGGCTTGGCGCGCCTTGCGGTATTGCTCGTAGGTCAGGCGCCAGAGGACGCGGGCGATGGCGTCGGGGTCGTCCCGCTGCGGAAGTTGCCCGGAAGTGATGCCGGAGGAGCGTTCCTGGTCGTGGGTGTTGTCGAGAGCGGGGGCGCCGATGCGCATGCTGACGTCGGCGGCGCGGTGGCGGGCGCGAGATGAGGTGAGGATGCCACCCTGCGCGCTGAGGATCACCAGCGATTCGCCGTCGGTCACGTTGTAGCTGGTGAAGTAGGGAGCGGGATCCTGCTTGGCAAGCTCGGCCTGGCCGCGATGCAGCTCCTTCTCCATGGTGGCAAGGAGGACATCGTCGGTTGCGGTCGGAGGCTTCTGGGCATGGAGCGGTTTCGGACCGAAGCAGGGCAATCAGAAGCAGAAGGATGGGCAAGGAAACGGTCTTTTAGAGTGGGTTTTTCAAGTTCATAGGAAACCGCGAGTGTACAGGAGCGCGAGAAACAAAAAAAGCGGCCCCTTTCGGGGCCACCCTTTTCAAAGAGGCTAAGTGGCGGGAATCAGAGGAAGCTAAGTTGGACGCCGCTCCGGGGACAGGAACGGACAGAGTGAGATGTCGAGAGCATCGAGAGTGAAGTTTTCAAACGGGCGCGACCTCTTTAGTGCACTGAAATCGAGCATTTGCAGAACCAAAATGGTTAAACTGGGAGTGAAGGCGATTCTCGCTTTGGGAAACTGTTCAAAATCAATATTTTAGGGTGAATTCCCCTGACGCGCAAAGCGAGCCGTCGCAACGTCGGATGATGGGTGGCCAGATGCACAAAACTGCACTTTGCGGCAGAGACGGGGCTTGCCCCGTCTCCGCCGCCGGAGACGCGGCAAGCTGCGTCTCTACGCAACACCCTCGAAAAAAAGCCCCCTCGAAAGGGGGCTTGGGACAAATCGGTCGCTTCTAGCTGTCGCCGGCAACCGTGCGCACCTTGCCGGGCAGGAAGTGGTAGGGCGGCCAGGGACCGGTCACGAACAGCTGGCAGTTCTTGAGTTGCTTGGCGGCCGTGCTGTAGCGGTTCTGATACTTTTCGATCGACTTGGTGTCGATCAGGTGGGCGATATCGAGCAACATTCCGTCGGCATCCACCTTCTTGCAGCTGACTTCTTCCTCGAGCGGGTTGAAGAGCTTGTGCACCTGGACGGAGAGGGCGCGGGCTTTGGTCTGGCGCTCGCGCTCCCGGGACGCCTTTTCGCGCAGCTTGGTCAGGTACTCGCGGCCGACCGTATCGGGCAGGACGATCTCTTCCATGGAACCGCGGAGAGAACCGTCGCGAACCACCAGCTTGATGCGCATTTCGGACTTGCCGCGCAGCCGCTCCACGCTCTCGCAGAACGTGCGGCGGTTGGCTCGCACGGCCTGCCGGATGGCATCTTCGGTGTCGAAAATCGTTCCGAAGCGGAAGGGCAGGACGGTGGCGGTTCGGAAGCTCTGGCTGACCACGCGGGCATGTTCCAGAACCGACTTTTCGTCGAGTTTGGAGGTGGCGCGGTCGTATTCACTGACGATCACCGCGAACTCTCCGCTCGGGTAGCTCATGACGGGAGCGGAGTTGACACCTTGAATTCCATCGAGAACGAAGGGACGACGGGCGCGAACACCATTTGCTAGGGTCTGGTGTTCCGTGAGGCAGTACGCGTACCACGACATGCATTCTCTCCGAATTGCACCGGGGCCTTGGGCACCCCTTTAGATTTGCTCTAAAAGCTAGGGTTGCGTTTCTACCTGGAAGATTTGTTTTTGTTGGACAAGGGTGGACGCGAAAAACAGCATCCAAAGTCATACTACTGCCGGTGCCGGTTATTTGCAACCTTTCTTGAGGGAAGTGCATCGCCGAATTTTCCGATTTGCTTCGACGATGATCATTGTGGCGTGTGAATCGATTTAATTAAGTCTTCATTCTTGGATTCGCTGCGACCGTCCGACTTTTCTTGGCTATTCACCAGTTTGGAGAGCTGACTTCGTCAGGAGGGGGTACCCCCTACCCCCTTTTTCCCGGTCTCTTGGAACCAAAGACTTAGGAGGTGGTTCCCGCCAGGTCTTTGGGTTTAAAGGACTTGCTGGTAAAGTCTTTAAGAACCAACGACTTACTCATCAAAGAGCGCTGAAAATGGGTTTTGGGGCAGGCCGTCTTGGCTGACGGATACACCTCGAAACTGCCCCAATTAGATCTCTATCGTTATGGTTGCGCACGACGGGTTCTTAAGTCAATGGATTTCGATCAAGGATTTGCAAGGGTGGGTAACCAGCATTCGCACATTGCGAGAACGAGCAGGCCGCCGCCTGAGTTCCCACCCTTCGCAAAAAAAAAGCGAAGGATGGGGCAGCCTCGGTCAAAGGGTGGGCCAGCCCCCTACCAGATAATTTTTGCCCCTAGCTGAATATGCCGAGACCCACCCGATCCAACGACCGGGTTGGCCGCAGCGACGTCCGGGGTCGCGGTGGCAAGACCAAGGCTGCTCGGAGTTGAAAGGTCACCGCTAAGGGAAGCAAAATTTGCGTGGTTCGCGGCGTTGAACATCTCGCCCCGGACTTGCAGTCTGACTTTTTCGCCAAGGCGCCAGATCTTGCCGATCGAAGCATCCCAATTCACAAAACCAGGCCCCCGGAATATGTTTCGCCCCATATTGCCGAACGTCCCGATCGCCATGGGATAAATTACCGTTCCATTCTCGGCGTAGCAGTTGCCGGCAATTGCGAGGGACTCTTGCAGGGCCGGAGTATTCGCCACCGCCAGACAGACCGGATCACCGGAGCCGAAAGACGGGATTGGCGCCGTTGCCGACCATTTCAGATTCGAAGGATCACCTTTAATGTTCCAGCGTTCATTGCTGGCGTTGCTGCCTTCTCCGGTCAGAGAGAAATCGTTGTAATCGTCGTAGAGCAATCTCGGCTCTCCCGTTTGCCACTGCAGGATGCTCGTTACCTGCCAACCCTCCAGCATCTGTCCCCATGCCTTGCGTGAAGGCAAATCATACGTCGCCGAGAACGTGAACCGGTGCCGGATGTCATAGTCTCCGTTCCCCTTCTCCGCGTGAAAGTCCAAGCTGTTCTGGGGGATGTAGCCGGAGGCTATGTTGTTCGTGGTCCCGGCAACATCAATCGCGTGCCCCCAGGTGTATCCGCCGAGCAAGTACAGCCCCTTGCTGTAACGGTGAGTCAATGTGACCTGCAGGCTCTCGTAAGCAGACGTTGACTCATTGCTCAGGAAGTTCAGGTACGCGATGTACGGATAACACGGAGATCCCGCTCCGACGGTGCAGTTGGTCAACGGCCGCGCCGCCGCTTCGCAGGTGCTGTCTAGACCATCTCCATCGTAACCACCCCCGGCAGCAACGCATTGCGCTGAAAGAGCTTGGTTGGGCTGGTTCAGATCGGTTGTGCTGTAGAGGTTGTGCCCCTGGTTCGCGACGTACGCGATCTGCAGTAAGGTTCCGGGTATGATCTCCTGTTGCAGATTCACATTCCAGTTGAGCACAAAAGGAGTCTTCAGCTTCTGATCGACGCCAAAGAAGTTACAGGGGCTGCCCGCCGTACACGACGCCAGCGTCGGATTATTGACCGGGAAGATGCTCCCCTGCGCCGGATCAGTACTCCAATCGATCAGACCGGTCTGATTGCCAGTGCCGGGATTAACCAGGAAAGACGTCATGGTCCCAGTTCCGCCCGGAATCAGAGCACTCGGATTCAAGTTCAGCCCGCCGCCGTTAAACGCAAATGTGCGTATCGAGGGTTGGACATAGATCATGCCAAATCCGGCACGCACGATGGTCTTGCCAGTTCCAAAAACATCAAACGCCGCCCCCAGGCGGGGAGAAAAGTCTGTCCAATTGGTCTTGTATGGCTCGCTGATGCCGTAACCTACCTGCACTATTCCCTGCGATGGGACGTAGTTCGCCAGCTGGTTGTGGGCATCCTTAATGGGACGGGTGACGTCGTAGCGCAGGCCGAGGTTTAGAGTCAGACGGCGGGTAGCGCGAAAATCATCCTGCACAAAAAGTCCGAAGGACTTCTGGCTTAGGTCACGCGCAGGATTGCCAAGCAGAAGTCGCCAGTCCCGGACATTGCCGGTAAGAAAATCATTCAGGTAGTGGAAGTCAATGCGGCCTCGCCCATATCCCGCCCGGTAGTAGTCCACGCCCCCATTGCTGAAGTCACCGCCAAAGCGCAGCGCGTGCTTGCCAACCGTATAAGAAACCGTGTCGGAGTAGTTCTCCGTGTGGCTAGGCGTAGTAGCGAGGGGCCAGCTCGAGTTCCCGCCCAAATAATTGAAGTAGTAAGTGCTCGGATTAATTTCCGGGAATCCGAACAGACGCGGATCGGTGATCCCTGTATTCAAGCCATACTGGGTTGGGTTGACATTGGCATCGAGGGGCGCGATGGTCTCATTGAACCGGTTATAACTGAAGCGGGCCACATTCACCAGCTGCGAGTTCGGCGTCCACGTCCAGTCCACTCCAAAAACCTGCGTGGTCGGAGCAGTATGCGATAGCCATTGCTCACGAAGTGGATACGCATCTTCTTCGGTCTGGGTCGCATTCGCATAGATAAACCGGCCGGTTAGAACCTGGTGCTCGTTTACATGGTAGTCACTCTTGAAGACCAGATTGTCGGAGTGATTCACGTTGTTGAAATTGAAGTTGATGATCGTCGGATCACTTTGGCTCGCCGTGTAACCCGGATTGTTCGGAAAATATTTGACCAGGTTATAACTCAATTGGCTGCACCCGTCAGGTACGGGATTCGTGTTGCACCCTGCGTAATTCTCGGCATCCACAATGCTGACATCTTTATCGCCTGCCGGATTGCCGGGGGTCGCCAGCGATACCGTTACCGGAGCAAAAACATCGAACGGATTTCCCACTTTCGAGCGGACTCCCTCGTAGTTGGCAAAGTAAAACCATTTGTTTTTCAAAATCGGCCCACCGATGGAAGCGCCGAACTGGTGAAGCAGCAGAGCCGCGACCGGTTGTGGACTGGGATTGAAATAGTTGCGCGCATCGACCGCGGCATTTCGAGTGAAGTAGTACGCGGTCCCGTGAATCTGATCGGTACCCGATTTGATGCCGATGTTCACCACCACACCGGGCTTTGCTCCGAAATCAGCCTGCGGTTGTTCCTGCGTGTTGAATTCCTGAATGGCATCAAGCGGCAGCGAACTGGCGGGTGTTCCCTGAATGCCCGCATCGTTTACTACCGTTTCGCCGTAATAGGCGTCGTTGTCCGTGGCTCCGTCGATGACAAAGTTGTTGTCGTCGGGACGAAGGCCGTTCGAAGTCACCGAGTGGAACCCTCCGCCCGCCTCGCGCTGCACGCCGGGATGGAGCGCCAGCAGGTTCTGGAAGTCGCGCCCCTGCAGCGGAAGCTCATTGATTGCCTTATTGGATAAGACGCCATTCATCGTGCTGGTGGTGGCGTCCACCAGCGGCGCCTCCTCCTTCACTTCGAGCACTTCCGTGGCGGCGCCCGGCTGCAGCTTAAAATCTATCTTGAGATCGTTGCCGACTTCGACCTGGACCCGCTCTCGCACTACCTTGCGAAAGTTGGGGTTCTCGACGGAGATGGAGTAAATTCCCGGTTCGATGCCGGGGGCAACATAATCTCCCGAGCTGTTCGTATTAAGAACTCTGCTTACCTGCGTTCCGCGATTCTCGATGGTTACCTTGGCCCCGACGATGACCGCGCCGCTGGAATCGGTGATCTGCCCCGAAATGCGCCCCTGGGTCTGGGCCATCAGCGACAGTTCAAAAGCCAGGAACATAAGAATGACGAGGGCGACTGCACGAATAGCCTTCATAGGAACTCCTAAACTTTCGATTTTGCATTGTAGACAGAACATGACGGTGCCAGTGAGGCGGCTCACGGGAAGGGAATCACAGGCCGGCTTCAAGTTTGCCGGCCTCCAGGAGAAAACGCGCCTGGGCAAAGAGGCCCGCGCGCGAACGGAAGTGTTGGAAATGCCTGCTCATGACGTAGCTCAGGCTCAAATTTCTCGCATCGAATTCTGGCAGGGAACGGCGATGAAGTCAAACAGCAGAGCGAAAATGCCGGTTTTCTCCAGTACGCGATGGTGAATCGTGCTGAAGGTCAATCAATAGATGGCATGGTCGGCCTGCGTGCTATTAATCTTTCCGTTCTCAACCGAGAGCGAATAAGCCGTTCCTCCATCACCCGTCCACGATGTAAGGTCGAAGTGCCCGCCCGCCGGGACTCTATAGACACTGATCCCCTGAAAAGTGAGCGGCTCGCCCTTCTGGCATGCCTCGGGCTTGTGCGTGGGCCGAAGAAAATATGCGCCTTTCCCGCTTCCCAACACGGTTCCTTGGCCATCGGACTCAACCAGCACCGCTGACTTTTCGTCAATCGCGACTTCGCGCGGAGACATCGACCATCCATCTTGCATGATGCGGGCGAGGAAGCCCAGAGTTCGGCCCATGCGGTCACGCTTGGCGAAGTGGGAATCGGTCAGCAGATTCTCCAGATGCGGAATCTTGAGAAATCCGCGAACCAGGGTTACGCGCTCGGTGTAAGGATTGAGCAGAACAGCGGCGGAAACAAGGGCGCTGCCGTCAGGCGGGTCTCCGAGAGCGCCGTAGACAAATTCGCCCAGCACGGCGAGGCCGGCGCTGGTACCGCCGATCGGCTTGCCTTCGGCGAGATTGGCATTGATCGCATCCTGAACCGGTGTTTCTTTCCAATCGCGGACGTAGTTCGCCTGATCGCCGCCGGCAATGAATACCACTTCCGCCTGGCGAATAATCTCGGCCACTGCTGGATCCTGCCCGGCCTGGCGATCGGAAAGAATGAGCGTTGCCACCGAGTTCAGCTTGCACAATCCGTTGATGTAGGAGTTGTAGGCGTCGCTCCCGCTGGCACGCAAGATGAGGAAGTCACCGCCGTTGCCTTTCTGGCAAAGCCAGCGGAACGCCTCGTCCAGATCGCTGCCACCGCCCATCATGGCAATGCCAAAAGCGGGCTTGGCCTGGATGTCGTTCTTGTTCCCGATGCGAATGTATTGGTAGGACGCGGCGTGAGCGAAACTCGCCGCCAGCAATAAAGCCAGCGCGGAAAAGGATTGTCGAAAGGTTTTCATTTTCCCGATCACTATACCGCAAGCTTGAAGCAACAGCGTGGGTGCCCCATCCCCTCGGCTCCGCTCAGGGCAGGCTCTTGCGTTTTTTGCAAGGGTGGGCCGCGATGCCGCTGCTAGCATAATGCTTGCCATACCGCGCGGCCTGCATCGCTACTACGGCGCCGATCACTTGCACTTTATCACGTGTTCTTGCTATCGTCGCATGCCTCTTCTACGCTCCGTACGTAGCCGCGACAGATTACTCTCCGTGTTGGAACACACTCGCAAGCGCTACACGGCCTCCCACCCTTCGCAAAAAACGCGAAGGGAGGGGCGCCCACTTTGATTGGTTGCGCTGACGGAAGGCTGGGCAACCCCCTCGCGTAAAGCCGGAGCTTACGGAGTCGGCGGTTCGGGAGGGCCACTTCTCGAAAGGCGCGAGAAGTGGCGCACCCCCGGGCATCTTTTACAATCGTTGGGAACGGGCAACTCCTTCATACATGGGCGGTGAGGCGACTGGCGAACGGGTCCCTATTAGGCTGCTCGGAGACGGTTTCCCCGAAGCCATCGACCCTATAGGAGAGGAACTTGGAATCGGTCAGTGAAATAGCAAGGACAGGGACAGGGACGCCGGTGCGTGCGCGAAAAAGCGGGTGGACATATACGCCATCATCCGGATGGATGATGGTTCTGCTGATCGTCGCCGTCTGGATTGTGGTGGCGCTCCTCATCGATCCGCGGGGCGAGTTTCCTCTCAACGACGATTGGGCGTATGCAGCCGCGGTGAAGACCTTGCTGGGCGGAGGAGGGATACGGCTTTCGGGGTGGACCACCGTTAACCTCATTGCCCAAATCTTCTGGGGAGCGCTTTTTTGCCTCCCCTTCGGCTTTTCATCCACGGCCCTTAGGATTTCAACCCTGGTGCTGGGGCTGACTGGTGTTTTGGGCCTGTACGGTCTCCTACGGGAGGGCGATGCCGACCACGGGACCGCTTTATTCGGGGCGCTGGTGCTGGCTTTCAATCCACTCTATCTAGTGCTCTCCTACACTTTCATGTCCGACGTTCCGTTCCTCGCCGTTTCTCTCCTCTCCTTTTATTTTCTGGTGCGGGGAATGAGAAGGGACTCCGGGGTTGAAATGGTGGCCGGACTTCTGCTGGCTTGCGTGGCGTTGTTAATCCGGCAGACCGGGTTGGCAATCTTCATGGGCTTCGGCGTCGCATACCTGGCAAAGTATGGATGGCGCCGGCAAAAGGTGCTCGTGGCCGCGGTTTCTTTGGCTAGCGGTTTTGCCGTGCAGATCCTTTGGCATCATTTCTTGACGTCCAGACACATCCTTCCGGCTTTATACGGCGTGCAGTCGAATTTGGTGCTCTCGCCTCGCTCCTACGTCTCATGGCACGCTGTCAAGCCGTTCGCGGGGGGACTTGTCGCCCTTTCCGTGTACTTAGGCCTTTTTCTGTTCCCGTTGATTCTATGGATTGGTCCGCGCAATGTGAAAGCGCTTTGCCGGCCGCGCCTGGTTAGCTTGATGACGGTGGTTTACGCGGTCATGGGTGCGTGGGTGTTGCGACATATGCGAATGCCGCTATTGCGGAATACCCTCTATGATCTGGGGCTCGGCCCGGCGCTTTTGCAGGGAGGTTCGCCTTCGCTGCCCACCGCGGGAAAAGGCTTCTGGGCTGTGGTTACACTTGCCGGGTTCCTGGGATCTGTGGTTCTAGTTGGAGCGACGCTGCTGGCTATCGGCAAGACGCGGAAGTTCTTGCCGATGCCCGCGGGGAAAAGAGAGCTGCTGGTGATCCTGCTGGCCAGCGGATTGATCTACCTCGTCCCGCACTCCATCCTCACTATCACGGGTAGAGCGTTTGATCGTTATGTTCTGTTCCTGGTGCCGTTAGGGATTGTCATGCTGTTTCTTCTGGCAAGCGATGCCGGTCTGGCCAAGGCCGGCTCTCTAATCGTTAATATGTCGCTCGCCGTGGCGAGTTTGATTCTGTATGGCGCATTTTCCATGGCTGGAACACACGACTATCTTTCCTGGAACAGGGCCCGATGGCAGGCTCTTAACAATCTAGAGACAGAACAGCGGGTAGGACCAGACGATATAGATGGCGGATTCGAATTCAATGCTTGGTATCTTTACGACCCAAATTATAGAGCCAGCCCGGGGAAGAGTTGGTATTTCGTGGCTAGAGACGATTTCATGATCGCATTCGCGCCAGTCCCGGGCTTCACGGAGATGAAACGCTATCATTTTCAAAGATGGCTGCCACCTGGGGAAGGGAGCATTCTGGTCCTGCGAAGAACGCAGGCAAACTCCGGTGAAGCGCCCTAATTCTTCCGCCAAATCGCAACGATCGATTTGCCTGCTGAATGTAGTAACAGCTTATCAACCACTTGCGATACCGGGACTATCCAGTGGTCCCAAAAACGAAGTTGCGCTTTGGTCGGCATGGATTGCCGGAAGAAAAGTAAGTTAGCCGCGGAGGCTGTCAAGCCGGCGGAATCGAGATAGATCAATTGCTCGATCGTAAGGCCGGCCGGAGAGATGCTTCGGAGCATGGAGCGGTTATAGCGGCGAAAATGACCGATCGCGGCATCGAAGGGAGAGAACAGCCACTGATGAGCCGGAGCGAGAACTATAATGCGGCCACCGGGGCGAAGACGGTCCGCCGCAATATTCAGCTCTTCCCGGTCATTGGCGATGTGTTCGAGAACATCAATGTAAATGATCGTGTCGAACCGCTGGCTTCCGTCGAAGGTCTGTAGTGTGCCGCACACGGTTTCATACTGGCGGCCTGTTGTTTGCTTAAAAGTCTCGGTTAACTGAGCGAGGAGCAGCGGATCGGGTTCGAGGCATACCCATCGGCGATTCCCGCCAGGATCGAGAAATGGGGTATTCGATCCGATTCCGGCGCCGACCTCGATAACGTCCCCGTGAATAAAAGGCCGAATCTGCCGTGACCAATAAGTCTTCCACTTATGTACTGCTGCGAACAACTCCAATTCCGAACCGACATAGTTACAATCACTCATGCCGGTAGATCTCCACTTCCTCTGCGATAAATAGACCGTAGTCACGCACGGGCACAAAGCCGAGATTCGTCCTGCTGGACAGAATCATGAAAGTGAAACTAGTGGCTATGGTGATGAACTGAACCAGAATGATAGCCAGTATGCCGGTCGCATAGGTGGCCCAGCCCGGTATGGCCTGGTTAGTGAACAGCCGGATCATAATGACGACAAGAATCCCGACCATGGCGAGAAGTGAGCCGACCAAGGACCCGATCAGAAGCCGTACTCCAACAATATCTCCAAACACCGAGATTGCACTCAGGCCATGAGTAACCAGGGCGACGAAGTTCATCCTCGACTTTCCGGCGATCCGGTATCCCCGTGGAATCGGAATCAGTGTGAGCGGCAGCCCCGACCGAAAAACCGAAGCGGCGTAATGATTCCACAGTTCAGGTAGGGTGACGATCGTGCTGAGGTGTCCTCGGGGCAGAATACTGAAGTTCCCGACACGCACGCTGATGCCCGTCAAAACACGATGCAGAGATTTGTACATCCAGTAGAAGGTCCGAAACAGAATCGATTCCACTCGGCGGCTCCGTTCGGCAAAGATCGCCTGCGTGCGGCCCTGATCCGAGAAGGAGCGGATGAGTTGCAGGGCCCCGTCGGGTGTGTCCTCGCCGTCTGCATCCATCACCAGCACGGCGTCGCACGCTGCGGTCTGGTCGATGTGGGCAAGACCAATGGCGATGGCGCGCTGATGGCCCAGATTTCGCCGCAGACGAAGTATCCGAATGGTTCGCACAACCGCAAAGTCAGATTGGAAATCCGCCGAATTGCAGCCCTGAGCCGAGCCGTCGTCGACCAGCAGGACATGAAGCGCGCAAGGATACGAAGCAATGGCCTGATCCAGCCGGCGAATGAGTTCCGCCGCAGAACTCCAGTCGTCGCGGAGAGGCATAACAACTACGACATTCAACGAAGATGCTGGAAGGACGCTGGCGACCATTGACGGCCTCTAATCAGTACAGATTTCACGTGTAGCAAGAACTAGATTGTACCGTTTGATCTTGGTTACGACGACATGAGGCCCGCTGTCCCCTCTCGCCTGACTCGCGATGCGCGCCCCGGCCCCTTGGGTTCAAACTCCGTGGCGGGGGTGTCCGGATTCTCCCTCAAGATGAAGATTCGACCGCCGGCCGCGTAACACCGATCCCAATTTGGAGCCGGCTGTCCGGCGGCCCACTTCTCGAAAGGCGCGAGAAGTTGGGCACCCCAATTTCCTCTCTGCCTACACTTAACAACGCGCGGTATAGTTAACACGCCGGAGATGTGGGCCACCCGGCCGGAAATCGATATGGAGCCAAATGCTTCGCCACAAGTTGAATTCCACGAACAAGCTGCCGAAAGATTTTCGCAGCTCGCCCAAGATTTGTTATCTAGGGTGCGCACTTTTGGGGGAGTTGAAAGACCGCATCCCCAGAACTCAGAAATCCATCCCGTGGCAACAATCACGGAGCAAGACGTGAAGGACGTCACGATTCAAGAGAGCTTGGTTAACCTAGTCGGCGAGGAAGGTGGACGCTTCTGGGAATCGGGGGGATATCGCGTCGGATGGCAGGGAGCCGACTTCGAGGCGATTAAACAGCTCGCTTCGAAGTTGGAGAACAGCACCCCCTTAAAGGGACGGGTTTC
The DNA here is from genome assembly GCA_963767605.1 of uncultured Acidobacteriaceae bacterium. GTDB lineage: Bacteria > Acidobacteriota > Terriglobia > Terriglobales > Acidobacteriaceae > Acidiflorens. Next base: position 207,721 of record CAVYEP010000016.1, read on the forward strand.
AACGAGCTTCGTTCTCGCTGAAGTTTTTGCTTGGCTGCGGGGCACCCTGGAAAAGAAAAGAACAGAGAGTCTTACCGACTACATCGGGGCACGGTGTACAGCAGAAATCAAGGACTACGAGCTATGGATTCCCGTCTACCGGACCTATTCGGCTCGTGACTTCTCAATCGGGGATGTTCAATTCAGGAAGATTTCCGCGCCAATTCTGGATCGTTGGTATGAGCACATTCCAGAAAGCGCTCGTAAGCCTGAAGTAGTTGCGACATTAAACAGAGAGCGGTCGATGTTACAGGGTACTCTTGCCGCTTGCATAAAGGTGAGAGCTGAATTTGAGAAAGCCAAAGAAACAGCCCACGCTGCCGCGGATGAAGCGATTGCACTCCTCAGATTCTTGTCTCCGGTTAACTGGACGTGCAGAATCGTCAGTCACTGTCTTCCGATGGGGAGAGAAAACACACGTACAACAGTGACCCTCGTCATTAACAATGGCGAGATAGGAAGTCTCAACAAAGCGACAGTGGAGGAGGGTCCTGCGGGCTGGAACATCGACGAGGCACGCCAAACTTCCCTAACGACAGGCGCCCTAGAGAAGTTGCACAAGCTCGCATTGCATAGAACTGACACCGACTTTCGAGCCGATGTCTATGGGGCACTCCAGCTCCACGCGCGGCACTCTGTTGCAACAGAAATTGCGCACAAGATTGTTTTTGTGGTAGCTGCGGCAGAATCACTTCTTCTCAGAGACTCCAGCGAGCCGATACAAAAGAATCTAGGAGAAAGAATGGCGTTTCTCATCGGCAGCACACTTACAGAGCGCAAGGCCATCGTCAAGAATGTTGATCACTTCTATCAAATTCGCTCCGGTTTGATTCATCACGGTCGCGAAGTTCAGCCCGAGGAAAGAGACGTTATCGACACGTTTTTCTTGTCGGTTTGGCTTAGCTTCGCTCGACTCTTAACTTACGTAGATCAGTTTCAGAGCAGAAAAGACATGTTCGAGATGTTGGAAGACCTAAAGCTGTCATAGGCGGGTGACCCGCCTTGGAAGGGCATTATAAGCTATAGTTCAACGTCCTCAACCTCGTATTCACCTGTTCCGGTCGGCTCCCAATTATCCGTAGTCTGTTCTCCCTTAAATTCCGGGAGGTCGAAGAGATATTTCTCCACAGTAGCAAGCGCCTCTTGTTTGTCGGCAGGCATGATCAGTGGGTTTGTCAGACTTTCAATTGCCTCTGCCAGATCTGGGTTCGTTGCCGCTTTACTGTCGAGATCAGCTTCGATCGTTGTTTGGTATTCCAAGGTTCGGATGATCTTGATCTTTGCCATATAGGTAGCCTATTTACATTCCCAGATCGACTTCCCCGAGTCCACATCCATCGTGGCAACACAGTTCTTGGTGAATTGAGGTCTGATTATGCCGGAGGCCTTTCTGAACTTGATGAACCCCGACAAGCGGCGGTCGGATTCCTTAATCAAGTTGACTTGTTCGACCATGAAGCCTTGGTCCTCATAGTGAGACTTGATGTCTGCCTCTGCTATCGACACATCAGCTTCACTGAATTTGGGCTGAGGTTTGGGTTGAGGATTTGAGCTGTAATTGGTACAGGCGACGGACGCCAGAAGGATTCCAACGCAGAGCGACAACGACTTCATAGCAACCTCCCAGACTGACAGTTGACTATGCCCTTCGGTGACGCCGCAAGTTACGGATGTAATTGTTGACGGGGGGCCCACCCTTCTCCACGCTCTGTTCTTCCTTTCCCATAACGAAACGTGGGTGCCTCATCCTTGCGTTTTTTGCAAGGGTGGGCCGCGATGCTGCTGATAGCATAATGCTTGCCCCTCGCGCGTTTGACCCTTCTTTTCTTGCACCTGTAAGATCAATGATTCCCGTCCTTCTGCCGGAGACTCTGCCGAGCTTTGCTTGGCTTGGACGGCCGAGGGCGGCCGTCCCTACGCGAGCGCTGGAGCTGCACACACAACATGCCGCACGAATTGCCGAAAGCTTACGAACCGGGCGCGATTGAAGCGCGCTGGGCCGAGTATTGGGTCCGGGAAAAACTGTTTCATGTGGAGACACCTCCGCCCAGTTCGTCCGAAGAAGATTCGCGACCTGTGTTCACGTTGCTGTTGCCTCCTCCCAATGTGACGGGGCGGTTGCACATGGGGCACATGATGGAACAGACGCAGATGGACGTCATCGTGCGCTGGCACCGCATGCGCGGCCATGTGGCGCTCTGGCTGCCGGGCACGGACCACGCGGGCATTGCGACCCAGATGCTGGTGGAGCGCCAACTGGCGAAAGAAGGCAAGAAGCGGCGCGAGATGGGGCGCGAGAAGTTTCTGGAGCGCGTCTGGGAATGGCGGCGCGAGTACGGCAGCGCGATTCTCGATCAGATGAAACGGCTGGGCGCGTCGGTCGATTGGAGCCGGGAATACTTCACCATGGACGACCGCCTGTCGCACGCGGTCAAGGAAGTGTTCGTGCGGCTGTATGAGGAAGGGCTGATCTATCGCGGCAAGTACATCGTGAACTGGTGTTCCGACTGCGGCACGGCGATCTCGGACCTCGAAGTGAAGCACGAGGACATCGCGGGCAAGCTGTATGAGATCCGGTATCCGGTGGTGGGCGGAGTCGATGGGAAAGATGAGTTTATTACGGTGGCCACTACGCGTCCGGAGACGATGCTGGGCGACACGGCGGTCGCGGTGAACCCTAAAGACGAACGCTACACGCATCTGCATGGCAAGCGGGTGATGCTGCCGCTGATGAATCGTGAGATTCCGATCATCGCCGACGAACTGGCGCAGCCTGAGTTTGGCACGGGCGCGGTGAAGGTCACGCCGGCGCACGATCCCAACGACTTCCTGGCCGGACTACGGCACAACCTGCCGCAGATCGAAGTGATTGACGAGCACGCGAAGATGAATGCGAATGCCGGCCGTTACGTGGGGCTGGATCGCTTTGCCGCGCGTGCGCATGTGGTGGAAGACCTCGCGGAGCAAGGCTTTCTGGTGGGCACCAAGGATTACACGATTGCGCTGGGCAAGTGCGACCGCTCGGGCACGATTGTCGAGCCGCGGCTCTCGACGCAGTGGTTCATCAAAATTGAGCCGCTGGCGAAGCGGGCGATTGAGGTTGTCGAGAAGGGATACATCCGCTTCACGCCGGAAAATTACGGGCAGATTTATTTGAACTGGATGCATAACATCCACGACTGGTGCATCTCCCGGCAGTTGTGGTGGGGGCACCGGATTCCGGCTTGGTATTGCACGAACAACGACTGCAAGGAAGTCGTGGTGGCACGCGAGGCGCCTTCGGCGTGCAAGTGCGGCAGCAAGAACCTGGAGCAGGATACGGACGTGCTTGACACCTGGTTTTCTTCGGGACTGCTGCCGTTCACTACGCTGGGCTGGCCTGCGGCTACTCGTGACGAGGAAGTTTTCTATCCCAATTCGCTGATGATTACCGGCTTTGACATCCTTTTTTTCTGGGTGGCGCGCATGATCATGCTGGGATGCTGGTTCATGCCGCCGCACAAGCCGGGCCGAAGTTCTGAGACGAGCCTGGGATCGGCGGAGGATGCACTTCGTGCGAGCGTTCCCTTTCGCGAAGTTTATATCCACGCGCTGGTGCGCGATGCGGACCGGCAGAAGATGTCGAAGACAAAAGGGAACGTGCTGGATCCGATTGAAGTCATCGAGCGGTACGGGACGGATGCGACGCGCTTTACCCTGGCGGCGATGGCGGCGCCGGGGACCGATATCGCGTTCAGCGAGAGCCGCACGGCGGGGTATCGCAATTTTGCCAACAAGATTTGGAATGCGGCACGGCTGATGTTCATGAACGTGGACCGGATCGACGCGGGCCTGCGGCCTGGAGATGCTGGTGTGGTGGCGGGTCTCCGACCCGCCCTGGACGGGGCAGAGCCCCGTCACCACACGGCCTCGGGTGTTGCCGGCTTTTCCTCCGAAACGCTGGAAGATCGCTGGATTCTCTCGCGCTTCAATCGTGCGGCTCGCGACGTGAACGAGTCGCTTGCGACGTATCGCTTCGATGAGGCGGCGACTCGCATCTACGATTTTTTCTGGGGCGAGTTTTGCGACTGGTACCTCGAACTGATCAAGCCCCGGCTTAACTTTGAGGAAGGCGCGGACACGCGGCCGGCGCGCGTCGCATGTGCAAACCTGGTGAATCTGTTCGAGGCTTCGTTGCGGCTGCTGCATCCCGTGATGCCGTTCATCACGGAAGAAATCTGGCACGCGATGTACGATGGCAAGCCTCCGCTGAAATCGATCGCGCTGGCGGCCTATCCGGCAGCGGATGAAAAACAGATTGATCTGGGCGCCGAAACGGAGATGGCGATTCTGCAGGACCTGATCGTTGCGGTGCGCAATCTGCGGGCGGAATTGAAAGTGGAGCCTAAGGTCAAAGTGCCGATCGAGGTATTCGCGCATGAACCGGAGATTCGTAAGCTGCTCGCAGAAAATCTGGCGGCGATTGAGCGACTGGCGGGTGTAGAGAAGGTTACGTTCGTGGCCAGCTCGCTGGCGAACTTGCCGGGTGCGCGCAGCACATCGCGGTTCGATGTGCACATTGTGTATGAAAAGAAGATTGATGTGGTGGCGGAATGCGAGCGTCTGAAGAAGGAGTTGGAGAAAATCGAAAAGGAGATCGCCAACGGGCAGCGACAGCTTTCCAATGAACAATTCCTGGCCAAGGCGCCAGGGAAAGTGGTGGAGGGGCTGAAGGCGCGGGCGGAGGAGTTGAAGGTGCTGCGAGACAAGATCCTGGCCAAGATGAAAGAGTTGGGCTGCGCGTAGCATTTACGTAGGGACAGCCGCCCTCGGCTGTCCAGTCGAGCGAAGCTCGACAGCGTTCCCGCGAGGCTGCGGCTCTTCGAGCCGCTGGACAGCCGAGGGCGGCTGTCCCTACGCAAGCTATGGACTGGAATTCACGACGCATTACGGCGATTCTGGAGAACGCGCTGACCGAAGATCGGGCCACGAGCGACGCGACCAGCTACGCCTGCATCGATCCCAATCAGCGGGCTTCGGCGACGGTCATCGCCAAGCAGGAGTGCATTCTGGCTGGCCTGGGATGCGTGCCGCGGATTCTCGACGTCTATGCGGCGCTCGACGGGGCGGTCACTTCGCATTACGACGTGACTAGCCATCCTTCGATGTTTGATGGGATCCGCGTGAAACCGGGGCAACAGATCGCGGTGATCCGGCATAACGCGCGGGTGGTTCTGTCGTGTGAGCGGGTGATTCTTAATTTTCTGCAACGTATGGCCGGAATCGCGACCACCACCCGCAAGTTTGTCGATGCGGTGGAAGGCACGCGCGTGCGGATTCTCGATACCCGCAAGACGGCGCCGGGACTGCGCGTGATTGATAAATACGCGGTACGGTGTGGCGGCGGGCAGAATCACCGGCTGGATCTCTCCGACGGCGTGTTGATTAAGGGCAACCACATTGCGCTGGCCGGGGGCGCGATTCCGGCGCTGGAGCGGGCGATCCACAACCGGCGCGGGCGGCAGCCGATCGAGATTGAGGTGCGGTCGCTTGAAGAACTGCAGCAGGCGCTGGGCCACGGGGCGGAGGCAATCCTGCTCGACAATATGAGCGTTGACGATGTGCGCAAGGCAGTCGAGATTTGTTCGCGCCAGCCGCGGCGCATTCCGCTGGAGTGCGCGGGCGGAATCAATCTGGAGAACGTGCGGTCGTACGCGGACACGGGCGTGGACTTTATTTCGGTCGGGGCGCTGACGCATTCCTCGACGGCTGTCGATATGAGTATGCGGGTGACGCCAGCGTAAGGACCCGTCGTTAGTAGTTGGTCGTTGGTCGTTGGTCGTTCGCGAGCCAAGGCAGACGATCGCCGCCTCTTCATTTACCCGGATTCGATTTCCCAACGACTAACGACTATCGACCAGCGACTGGTTATAATTCCCTCCATCTCCACTTCCACGAAAACTCGCAGCCTGCCGTCGGTGCACAAGGCTACCGACGTGCGCCTGGGCCGCATCGTGCGACTGCTCATGGACCACGCGATCGTTGTCGTCAGCGGCACGAAGATTGCCGAGGAGATTGGGACGAGCCGGTCGGAAGTCTGGCGGCTGATTCAGCAACTGCGCGGATTGGGCGTGGATGTCGCTGGACATCCGGCAACCGGCTATCAACTGCGGGCGGTCCCAGACCTGCTGTTGCCGGAAATGTTGGCGCCGTCGCTCAAAGGCACCATTTTTGGCGGGGTTGGAAGGCGTGTCCCTCAGGGGCTAAAGCCCACGTCTCGTGAGACCGCGGACGGCACGGCTGAAGCCGTGCCCTACCCAAAACCTAGTCGCGAAATCAGCGCCAAGCAGATTCATCATTATTACAAGATCGGTTCGACCAATTTGGAGGCGATGCGAGCCGCGATGGAGGGCGCGCCCGAAGGCAGCGTATTTCTTGCCGAAGAACAACTGGCCGGGCGGGGGCGGGGCGCGCACACCTGGCATTCGGCGCGGTCGGCGGGAATCTACTGCTCGGCGATCCTGCGTCCGGCGATGCCGCCCTCGGATGCGCTCATTTTTTCGCTGGCGGCGGGACTGGCGGTGCGCGCAGCGGTGGCGGAGATTGCGCCGCAGCTGTCCGTCGATCTGAAATGGCCCAACGACCTGCTGCTGGGGGGCAAAAAGTTCTGCGGCATTCTTACGGAGATGAATGCCGAAGTAACGCGAGTGCGCCACCTGGTCGTGGGCGTCGGGATCAACGTGAACCAGGTGAAGTTTCCGGCTGAGTTGCGCGATATTGCGACCTCGTTGCGGATCGAGACCGGCACGGAGTGGTCGCGCGTGGAGCTCTGCGCCGCTTTGCTAAAATCGCTCGACCGGGAGTATCGGGGTTTGGTGGCAGATGCGGGAGCGCGAGCGGGGATCCTGCGCCGGTTCGAGGCGAGTTCTTCGTCGGTGCGCGGCAGAAATGTGAGCATCGAGGAAAACGGCGGCCTGGCGGGCGTTACCGAGGGATTGGACGAGCGCGGATTCTTACAGGTAAGAACGGCAGAGGGGTTGCGGACGGTGGTGAGTGGAACGGTAAGAATCGCGTAGGGACAGCCGCCCTCGGCTGTCCAGTCGAGCGAAGCTCGACAGCATTCGCCGAGACCGCGGCTCTTCGAGCCGCTGGACAGCCGAGGGCGGCTGTCCCTACGTGAATTCTTATGCTTCTAGTCATCGATGTCGGAAACACGAATACGGTGCTGGGCGTTTTTGCGGCGGTGGCGCATCGTCCGGGCGAGGACGTGACTACGGAGGCGGCGCGTTACGAGCGGCTGGTGGCGAACTGGCGCGTCGGTTCGCACCTGGCCCGCACCGTCGACGAGTACGGAGTGATCTTCCGCAACCTTTTCTCGATGGACAACCTGCAAGTTTCGGACGTCGACGGGATCGTGATTTCATCGGTGGTGCCTCCGCTTGATCCGGTGCTGCGACTGGTGTGCGAGCGCTATTTCAACATCAAACCGCTGTTCATCGAGCCCGGGGTCAAGACGGGCATGCAGGTGCTGTATGACAATCCGGCGGAAGTGGGCGCTGACCGGATCGTCAACGCAGTAGCGGCGTTTGAGAAATATGGGGGGCCGTGCGTGATTGTCGACTTTGGCACGGCGACGACCTTCGACTGTATTTCCAAGAAGGGCGAGTATATGGGCGGCGTGATTTGTCCCGGGATTGGGATTTCCGCGGACGCGCTGTTTCAACGTACGGCGCGGCTGCCGCGGGTGGAGATTCGCAAGCCGGCGCGGGTGATTGGATCGAACACAGTCGGCAGTTTGCAGTCGGGACTTTACTACGGCTATCTCGGGCTGATCGACGGCATCCTGGAGCGACTGGTGGATGAGTTGGGGCCGGAAACTCATGTGCTGGCGACGGGCGGCCTGGGATCGCTGCTGGGCACGGCTTCACGCTTCATTAAAGATGTGGACGAGTTTCTTACGCTCGAGGGGCTGCGCATCCTGTGGGATCGGAACCAATCGTCCTTTATCCGCCGCGAAGCCGCGCCGAAGCCAGCGAAGACGACGACGGCCAAGACCTTGGATGCCGCCGCGAAGCCGTGGCCCTCGCCGAAGTCTTCGAAAACGAGGTGAGAGGTCAGAGGTCAGATTGCAGAGGTGAAACCGTTGGGTCTAACCTCTGCAATCTGACCTCTGACCTTTGACCTCTCTAGAACTGTCGTGGAAAATTACTTCAATTACTTCACGGAAATCGAAGAGCACTATTTGCGGCGGCGTGGGACTCATCTGCTGCTGTCGACGCTTGATTGGGCTCTGATTGAGACTTGGAAGAGCGCGGGCATCCCCTTGGAAGCTGTGCTCCGCGGGGTGGATGACGCGTTTGACAAGTACGATCAGCGTCCGTCGAAATCGAAAAAGGTGAATAGCCTGGCGTACTGCTCGCAGGCGGTGCTGGCGGCAGCGGAAGATATGAAGGAAGCGGCGGTAGGCGCTGGCGGTGAAGAAAGAGCTCAGCGCGAGCCCGGATTTGAAGCGGCGCGGATTGCAGCGTTCTTGCGCGAGAGTGCTGAGAAGCTGGAGAGGGCGAAGCTGCCAGAGCGCGCGGGATTCGCGGCTGGAGCGCTGGCACGCGAAGAAGCGGGTTCGTTGCGTGAGATGGCGGAGGTTATCGAGAGTTCCGGGAAGCTTCCGCGTCTGGAAGATTTGGAGCGGCGGTTGACCGTGCTGGAGGAAAAACTGTTCGCGGTGCTGATGGCGGCGGCTCCGGACGATGATCTGGTGAATGTGCGGGCGGAAGCGGATCGGGACATTGCTCCCTACCGGCGGAACATGACGGCGGCGCAGGTTGAACAGTTGCACAAGCAGTACGTGCATAAGCGGCTGCTGGAGCGCTGCGGCGTGCCGCGGCTGAGCCTGTTTTACATGCACTAGAAAAGTTTGGGGCATACCCATGGTTGTCATCCTGAGAGAAGCGAAGGACCTGTGTATTCGCCTGCGCCATGCATAGGTCTTTCGCGTCGCCCAAGATGACAAATTCGGGCATACTGTAGAATCGTCTAGCGCCGTCGACCGCGAGATGATTACCGCGATCGACAAATAGTTGCTGAAATCAGCCTTTACACTCGTTGACCCGGCGACGGGGTTTTGAGATCGCGGTAGGGACAACCATTGCTGATTGCCCCCCGCACGGACCCGGACGGGCGCTCCTTAGCGCATCCGGTTCTTATCGTGGATGACTGGCGGCGAAGCGAACGGCGGGATAAGGATGGAGTACTCGCGGTTCAGGAAGCCAGCGGGCAGCCAGAGCGAGGGCACGTGTCCAAGAGAACGGGCGCTGGTTTCGGCGGCGAAGTGCATGTCGCCAATGTCCCAGTATCCGCTGCCGGAATATGCCCAGACTGTCGAGGTTTCCTGGTACCGCATAGTAGTTGAAGTGGCCCTGCACCATCGACTTGAGCCATGAGCCGGTCTGACGCACGGGATCGTGCATACGCGCACGGAGCTGCTGCTTAATCTCCCGCAGTTTCGCCCGCATGCGTTTGCCAATCGTCTTGCGCTTCACCGTGAACCGCCCCAGCCTGTTCTTCCCGCTGATGTGCGTGAAGCCCAGAAAGTCGAACGTCTCGGGCTTGCCTTCTCCTCTACGTTTCCGGTTCGGTTCGGCGAATCTACCGAACTCGATCCGACGCGTTTTATCTGGATGGAGCTCCAGCCCAAACTTTCCCAGTCGTTCCCGAAAGTTCTCCAGAAAACGATCGGCTTCCGCTTGGTGCTGGAATCCTAAGATGATGTCGTCGGCATAGCGGACGACCACCACTTCGCCTTGCGCCCACTTCTTGCGCCAGACTTTCACCCAGAGATCGAAAACGTAGTGCAAGTAAATGTTCGCGAGGAGCGGTGAAATCACCGCGCCTTGCGGAGTACCTGTCTTCGTGTCCGACCACTTGCCTTCCTCCATCACCCCGGCCTGCAACCATTTCTGGATCAGGCGCAGGATGCGGGGATCGGCTACGCGATGCTCCACGAACTTGATCAGCCAGCTTTTATCGAGGTTATCGAAGAATCCTCGAATGTCGGCATCAAGAACGTAGTTCACCTTCTTCTTCAGGAGCGCGTACGAGAGCGCATCCAGCGCTTGATGCTGGCTGCGCCCCGGACGAAAACCGTAGGAGAAGCCGAGAAAGTCTTCCTCGTAGATCTGGTGGAGGATGGTGACCACGGCTTGTTGGACCATTTTGTCCTCCAAGGCCGTAACCCCTAATGGGCGTTGTCGTCCATCTTCTTTCTCGATGTACACTCTTCTCGACGGCTTCGCTCGAAACGCTCCGCGATGCACCCGGCTATGAAGATCGACTAAGCGATCTTCCAGTTCGGGTTCATACTCCTGCCACGTCACCCCATCTGCTCCGGGTGCGGCTTTCCTCTTCAACGAGTAAAAGCTCTCCCGCAGTAACTCGATGGTGAGGTGGTGGAGCAAGGCGGTGAACTTCATCTCCTTATTTTCCCTGGCTGCTTTCCGCACGCCCGCCAGCCCCTGGGACACGCGCTCCCCGCTCTGTGTCGGGTGCGTGTTAGGTGGGCGAACGTTCTCCTTGATCAGCAGCCTTCCCTCCTCACTCTCCGCCAACGATGCTCCGTCTTTGTTCGAATGATTCATCGGTACTATGCCGCTGTGTGACTCCTCGGGGACGTACATGCGGACCTTGTGGCTCTGGCCTTCGTCCACCGACCTGCAGCTTGGTTGAGCCGCAAGTGCCTCCGAGGTCTCCCGGTTCTCGTGCATGAAGTTTCTAGGCGTGTCTGGGGTCTTCGACTACGCCGGACTGACTCGGAACTCGCGCTATCGTTCCGGTTCATGTTGCCTTCCGCGCATTACAAGGACGTCGGCGTCCGGGTTGCATCTTTTCGGAGCTCCATAGCCCACCCCACCTATTCCCCTGTTTACGCTTCGCCTTGTACCTCGCGGTACCCAACGCAAAACTCGGGGCCGAGCGGATCGCTACTCCTTACTCGTAAGAATTTTCCATTCTCTGCTTCATGCCGGTTTATCCCGGCGCACTGTAATCGAGATTGTGCGACAGTTAAGATCTGGCCAGGCTTTGCACTGTGGCTCCCGGCGGTCACTGCACGTCAAGATGTGACAGTTCTCACCGACAGAACTCACCTGTTCGTGTTTGCATTAATCCGTTCCGCCTCTCCGAGGAGCAATCTCCGTTGAGACCCACCAACCCCCTGAGGCGAATGACCCGGAATTTTCGGGAAACGCATTTCCATCAGACAAAGAACCAAGTATCCTTCATAAGTCGCAAAAGTACACATGAAGACGCGCTCGCCTCTCCCAAGAGCGGTATGCAGAAAGACTGTCGCCACGAGTGGAAGCGTGTGTGCCTGCGTGTTTGTAATTGGGACGTTGAAAAAGAGAAGGTTCCGAAATAACCAAAAACTCAACTTGGAGGCAAATGATGAGATCCATGAGCCGCAATTGTCTAACCAAGAACACCCGAACGATCGCGGGGCTGCTGACCGGCCTGCTGTTCGCGATCCTGGCGGTTCCACTCGGCGCCCAAACGGCGCCCCAATCCCGCGTTGCAGGAGGCTTTGGTCCGGCCTACGGCGCGGCGCAGGAAACCATTCTCCATGGGACCATACAGGAAGTCGTTACCAAGCACGCGATCGGCAGTCCGGCAGGGATGCACCTGCTGGTGGCTGGCCCGCAGAGTGTCGTCGATGCCCACCTCGGACCTTTCCTGAGTAAGGAAACAAAAGAGGCCCTGCAAACCGGAACGCCGGTCTGGATCGTCGGAGCCACGTTGTCGCTGCACGGGAAGCAATACTTCCTGGCCCGCCAACTGAACGTCAATGGCCACACCGTCACCATCCGCAACACCAGGGGATTTCTAGTCCACCCAGACGATGGCAGGACCGCGAAAATCGGAAAGACTCCCCTGTTTGAACGCAACGGAGGTGCCCGATGACATCCCGCAAATCGCTTCTTCTTTTCATCGGTTTGAGCATGATTGCCGCCCTGCTGGCATGCAGCAGTTCCTCACACCCTGCCCCGCCTGTCATCACGGTTACGCTGAGTGCAGTTCCGGCGAGTTTGCAGGTCGGCGCGACTCAGGCTATCACCGCAACCGTAACCAACGACTCGGCCAACGCGGGCGTGAACTGGAGTTGCACCCCGGTTGGCACCTGCGGTTCGTTCAGTTCAGGCTCAACCGCCAGTGGCGTCGCCGTCACTTACACCGCGCCCCTCACTGTGCCCACGAGCACTGTCGTTATCACCGCAACTTCGGTCACCGACCCCACGAAGAACCAAAGCACCCCCGCGATCACGATCACCCTCCCGCCGCCCATCGTGGTTACGCTGAGTACAGTCCCGACGACTCTGCAGGTCGACGCGACTCAGGCTATCACCGCAACCGTAACCAACGACTCGGCCAACGCGGGCGTGAACTGGAGTTGCACCCCGGTTGGCACCTGCGGTTCGTTCAGTTCAGGCTCAACCGCCAGTGGCGCCGCCGTCACTTACACCGCGCCCCTCACTGTGCCCACGAGCACTGTCGTTATCACCGCAACTTCGGTCACCGACCCCACGAAGAACCAAAGCACCCCTGCGATCACGATCACCCCGGCCTCCGGGATCAAGGTTACGCTGAGCACGCCTCCACCGTCGTCTCTGGCACCCAGCGGGACCGCGAACATCGCCGCCACGGTAACCGGCGACCCGGCGAACGGCGGCGTGAACTGGAGTTGCACCCCAGGCAATTCGGCCAGCACCTGCGGTTCGTTCAGTTCAAACCAAACCGCCAGCGGCGTCGCCGTCACTTACACCGCACCACCCACTGTGCCCACGAGCGCTGTCACCATCACCGCAACCTCGGTCAACAACAACGCGCAGAGCGCCAGCGCCACAGTCACCATCACCAGCGCTGCCTCCGGAACCCTGACTCCCGGCAACTACGTATTCTCGTTGTCCGGTTTGGACGCTAACAGCGAAACCTACACCGTTTCCGGGGTCTTCACCCTCAAGAGTGACATGACAACCATCACCGGCGGCGAACAGGACTTCTTCGACTTAGCTGTGGGCCCACTTTCGGACCTAATTACGGGCGGCAGCGTCTCTGCCCCCGACGCAGCCGGCAATTTGACAATCACACTCAACACCGGAGACAGCAATATCGGTCCCGGCGGCACTGGCACCGAGACGCTGGTCGCCACGCTGCTTTCGGATTCGAAGGCCGCGGTCGCCGAATACGACACCTGGGCAACCTCCAGCGGAACGTTAGACCTGCAAGACAGCACTGCCGCCGCTGCCACTCCGACAGGCGGCTACGCCTTCGTCGTTAACGCCTTCTTCGGGCTTGACGCTATGGGCGGCGTCATCAACGTTGATAACAATCCCAGCCCCGGATCAATCTCCGGAGCGGGCAGTATCTTCGACTGCAACTTAGAAGGATCAGGCAACTCGTACCAGGGCGAGACTTTCGCCGCCAGTACGGTTTCTGCGCCTGACTCCCTCGGTCGGGTCGCGTTCACACTAAACCCCACCGATTCCACGAACTTCCCGCAGATCATTCTGGCGGGTTACATCGTGGATGCAACTCACATTCGCCTGGTGGAAACCGGCGATACGTTTGCCGTCGGCTTAAGCGGCACGGCTCTCAGCCAGGGGGCGAACACTGGGACCTTCAGTTCTAGTTCCGTCCTCGGCAATAGCTACGTGGTCGGAATGACTGGCCAAGACGTGAATGGAGTGCAACAAGCGGCCGGTCTGCTCACGGCAGGCGCCACCACCTTTAGCGGTTACGTCGACTACAACGACCTCACCGGGTCAGAGCCTGTCAGCCCGGATCCTGTCACTGAAGGAACGGACACGTACACGGTGGATTCCACCGGACGAGTGTCGATACCCGGCATGACCGATGGCGTCATTACATTTAACCTACAACTCTATTTGGACGGGAATGGCAATGCGCTGGCAATCACTCTGGACAATAACGACGTACTCGCCGGTTTTGGCTACCAGCAAACCGGAGGTGGCTCATTCAACGCTGCCTCTTTCAACGGCACCTACGCCGCCGATGCCACCGGCTGGGACGTAAACGAGACTGGCGAGCTCGACGCCGTCGGCCCGGTCATGTCTGCCGGAGCTGGAGACTTCACTGGATTCGTTGACCTGAACTGGATCTTTAACACTGGTCCGACTCCGGATTTGGTCATGTCCGGTGCATTCAACACAACTCCTGCCAGCGGAGTCTTTACCGGCTACATCGTCGGCTTGGATGTCACGACCGCGACCAACGAGGACGTATTCACCTTCTATATGGTCGACTCGACAAAGGCCGTGGCCATCGAAACAGATCCCAATCAGTTGACGCTCGGTTACTTCCGGCTTCAACACTAACCAAGTACGAGGCCTTGCCAATTCGTGTCCAACTCCGTGGCGCACTCCGGTGCGCCACTTTCTTCTGCGTGCCGAACTTCGCCGTCAGCACGTCGAACAGGGTGTAGCAGGTGGCGAATTAAGCCACTACCGCCGCCTTCCTCCCTGAATAGGTCGAGTACGCCCCACCACAAATAGTCCTACGCCAAACTGACGAAATCAAGGCGTTAGCAGGCAGCTTCCGCGAGAAAAAGAAGCTTGACTTAACTCCTGAAACAAACTCAGACTTAAGAGTGAGGGCGCTCAAAGCGCCATCACTCGATCTTGATCGCGGCATGTGCACGCTAAGTCTTTGACTAATAAATATGTTAAAAGTAAGTCATTATTCTTCAAATACTTGGCGGAAGCGCCCGCGCGGCGAAGCCGGAATCGTCGTTCTAAGTCATTGAATAATAAATACTTTACCTGCAACTCCTTATTCTTCAAAGACCTGGCAGCATAAACTAGCTAAAGTATTGATTCTAAAAGACCGGCCTTAAGGGAGGGGATCGCGAAGCTGCTTTCCATCGAAAAACTGATCTACGGCGGCGAAGGCTTGGCCCGCACCGCTCCTGGGCCTGATGGCCGCAGCATGG
The DNA here is from genome assembly GCA_963767605.1 of uncultured Acidobacteriaceae bacterium. Taxonomy (GTDB): domain Bacteria; phylum Acidobacteriota; class Terriglobia; order Terriglobales; family Acidobacteriaceae; genus Acidiflorens. Next base: position 222,737 of record CAVYEP010000016.1, read on the forward strand.
CGGTCTTTGTTTCGTTTGTTTTGCCGGGGGAAAAGGTTGAGGCCGACATCCGGCAAGGGAAGCCGGGCTTCGCGCGCGGCTCGGTGACGCAGCTGCTCGAAGCCTCGCCTGATCGCATCGAGGCGCGCTGTCCTTACTTCCGGCAATGCGGCGGATGCCACTACCAGCACATTCGCTACGAGCGGCAACTGGAGTTCAAAGCCGGAATTCTGCGCGAGACGTTACAGCGGATTGCGAAGATCGAGCTGAAATCGGAAATTGTCCTGCATGCTTCGCCTGCGTGGGGCTACCGCAACCGGACGCGGTTGCAGGTGCGGACGGCGCCGGATTTCGGGCTCGGGTATTTTCGGTTTGGCTCGCGGGAGTTTCTGGAGGTGCGCGAATGTCCGATCAGTTCGCCAGCGATCAATCGGGCGATGGCGCGGCTCGTGGAGTTGGGTGGGCTGAGTTGTCGGGCAGCGGTGGAAGAGATTGAGCTGTTCGCCGATGCGGGCGATGAGCATTTGCTGGCTTGGGCATTCTGCGGGCGGGATGCGCAGGCGAACGATCTGCTGCGCTGGGCCGACGCGGTGCAGCGCGAATTGCCGGAAGTCCGCGGCATGGCGTTCTTCTCTTCGCGGAGACGAGTAGAAGATGAAACGCCCGTGGAAGCGAAGCCGCTGGCGCAATCGGGCGCGAAGGCAATTCGCTATCGAACCATTGGCTATCAAACCATTGGCTATCAAGCCAAGGACCACGAGTATCAGGTCAGCGCTGGAGCCTTCTTTCAGGCGAACCGCCATCTGATCGACGAACTGGTTTCGGTCGTGACCGGCAACGCCCGCGGAGACCTCGCGCTCGACCTGTATGCCGGTGTGGGATTGTTTTCGGTGGCCTTGGCTAGCAGTTTTCGTCACATTTTTGCTGTAGAGGCGTCACAGACATCGCATGGGGACCTGATGCAGAATGTGCCTGCGAACGTGAAAGCGGTCGGCGCGCGAACCGGGGATTACCTGAGGAGCGTCTACCTGGGAAGCCGGCCGGTGCGAAACAGACCTGAATTGGTCGTGCTCGATCCTCCCCGCACCGGCGCCGGCTCCGCGGTGATCCGTTCTCTGGTGGAACTCGGAGCGCCCCGAGTCCGATATGTTTCGTGCGATCCGGCGACGCTGGCCAGGGATCTCGCTCCCCTTCTGGCGGCCGGGTACCACATCGAGGAAGCACACTTATTCGATCTCTTCCCCCAGACGTTTCACATCGAATCGGTGATGCTGCTGGCGCGCTGACCGTTTTCACGTCGTCCAAGTTCCTCCTGGAAGACGGGTGGCCGGGGGCCCGCGCAAGTTCGACATGCGCGGGCCCCGCTCGTCCTGTGTGTGAGTTCGGACAAAGCGGGGCATGGAAAGTCCGCTCCCCATCCTAAGAGGATCTTTGGCCCTCAGCGGCTGAACAGGCCGCGGAAGAAGCCGGCTTTCGACCGCCAGTCCCTAAAGGGGCAATTGATTTCGAAGGACTTGCGGCATCGCTAAAGCGATGCCCTGATACGAAACCGGAGTTTTTCCGCAGCCTGTGGAAGTCGTGCCCTTCCCTTCCATCGAGCTAGAAAATGACGCGCAACCCGAATCCACCGCGGCAGCCGCTGTTCTGGGCGGCGCTGGTATTTTCACTCGGCCTCTGGACAGGCGTGCGCGCCTGGCGGCCGCCGTCGTGGTGGGTGATCGCGGTCGTGGCGTTCGTCCTGGCGGCGTCGTGGTTTCTTCCTAAGCGCGCCTGGATGGCCAAGGCGCTCGCTTTGGGCGCATGGTTTCTACTGGGCGCGCTTCTAATTCAGATACGCGGTCAACGGCCGGTCGACGCTAAGATTCTTACCCTGGCCGATGGCCGGGCCGTCACCCTGACAGGCCACGTGATTCGCGAGGGATATGCGCGGGCGGCGGGGCCACAGTCGATTCGCGAATCCATTGATGTCGAGACGGAAACGATCGCAGGCCAGGGCGAGACATGGCCGGTGCGGGCTGGGGTGCGGCTTGCGATTTACGAGAAGGTGGAAAATTCCGAGATAATGGAGCGCCGGGTATCCCCGCCCGGCCCCGACGCTGCTGATACTACACGCGGGACGGGGCAGAGCCCCGTCCCCACACTTGTCTTGCCAGCACCCACCTACGGCACGCGGCTTCGCGTCCTCGCCAAGTTGCATCCGGCTCGCAATTACCGCAATCCGGGAGCCTTCGATTATGAAGGCTATCTTCGCGACAACGGCATTAACGTGCTGGGATCGGCGGAGGCCAAGGACCTGCAGCGGCTGCCCGGGTTTTCGGGCAGCCGAATTCAACTCTGGCGGGCGCGCGTTCACGCCAGCATCATCGCCAAAATTCATCAGCTTTGGCCGGCGTCGCAGGCCGAGCTCATGGACGCCATGGTTCTTGGCGAAGAATCGTTCCTGCGCAACGCAACCCGCACCGAGTACCAGCGCTCGGGGACGTATCACGTACTGGTGGTTTCCGGAATGAACCTGAGCATTCTGGCGTTCGCTATTTTCTGGGCGTTGCGCCAGTTTCGCGTGGATCCGGCGGTCGCGGCCATCACCACCGTGGTGGTCTCGTTCGCCTATGCGTTCGTGGTGGGAGTCGGGCCGCCGGTGTGGCGCGCCGCCCTGATGCTAGCGATATACCTAGGTGCGCGTCTGTTGTATCGCGGACGCAACATGATGAACGCCATTGGAGCGGCGGCTCTGGGAGTTCTGATCGCCGATCCACACGCCCTGTTTGGGGCCAGCTTCCAGCTGACGTTCCTTGCCGTCTTCATCATCGCGGGCATCGGCTCGCCGATTCTGGAGCGGACAACGTTGCCCTACGCGCGCGGCATACGGTTGTTGCGGGTTACAAGCTACGATTTGCACGTCGCTCCTGCAGTGGCGCAGTTCCGGCTCGAGCTGCGGATGATCGCGGGGCGGCTCACGAGATTTATCGGGGAGCGCCTCGGCGTCATACTGCCCGCGATCTTCATGCGAGTGGCGATTGGTGCGGGCGAGCTGATCTTCATCTCGGCGCTGATGCAGGCGGGACTGGCTTTGCTCATGTCCTACCACTTTCATCGCGCGACCACCATGGGAATGCCGGCCAACCTCGCGGTGATTCCGCTCACCCAGGTGCTGATGCCCACCGCCGCCGCCGCCGTCGGCCTGGGATACATCTCGACCACGCTCGCCAAGCCCGCGGTTTGGATTTCCGGCCTCGCGCTCGAGGGCATCGCGGGAACCGTGCATTTTCTCGGCGGGACCACGGTCGCGGGCGCATCGAGTTTCTTAGGATCGCATTTCTTGGGATCGATCACCGACCTGCGCGTGGCCATGCCCTCGCTGGCAATGATCTTGGCCTCGCTCGCCACGCTGGGGCTCGCCATGCTGGTGGCGCAAACCCGCCGCTCGCGCCTGGCCGCCTTCGCTTCCGTGGCGTTGCTGTTCGGCGTTGCCGGCTGGATCGCGTTTGTCCCCTCTCGCCCTCACCTTCGCGCGGGCGTGATGGAGATGACGGCCATTGACGTCGGGCAAGGCGATTCCATTCTGCTGGTCACGCCCGCGGGCCGCGCGCTGCTCATTGATGCTGGAGGCATGGCGCAATGGATGCATTCGGACTTCGATATCGGCGAGCAGGTGGTCTCTTCTTATCTCTGGAATCGCGGCATCGATCGTCTGGACGTGGTGGTGATCACGCATCCGCATGCCGACCACCTCGGCGGGATGCCGGCGGTGATCGCGAATTTCCACCCTCGGGAACTCTGGATCAGCATCGATAAGCCGGTGGGCGAACTGGCTCCGATCGTTGCGCAAGCCCAGAGCGCGGGGATGAAAGTCTCCGTGGAGAAGGACGGCGATACATTCGATTACGGCGGAACGCACTTCCGCGTATTCGCTCCGGGGCGCGACCAAATCACCGGGTCGATGCGTCCGAACGACGATTGCCTGGTGTTTACGGCCACTTTTGGCGGGACGACCGCTTTGCTCGAGGGAGACGCGGAACGTCCGGTGGAACGGCGGGTCGTGGAAGAGCATCCGGAAGCGATGCTGCTGAAGGTCGCTCATCACGGAAGCGCGAGCGGAACTTCCGCCGACCTGCTGGCGACGGTGCATCCGCGCTTTGCGGTCATTTCGGTCGGCGCGCGAAATGTTTATGGGCATCCGCGGCGCGAAGTGTTGGAGCGGCTGCAGCAGGCCGGGGTTAAGACCTACCGCACCGACATGGAGGGCGCGGTCAGCTTTTACCTGGACGGCACGTCGGTGACGCCGGACGTGGCGCTTCTGCACTAGGGAAACGTTGATTCAGTGCCATCGAAGAGCTTGGACCACAGGGTACACGGGGGTGCACAGAGGACACCTCAGTGGGCGGGGTGGGCATCCAGCCAGGATTGAAGAATTAAGACAGCGGCCATCCGGTCAACCGCTTGCCCACGCTTTTTGATCGAAAGATCGGTTTCGCGCAGCAGGCGGTTGGCTTGAGTTGAGGTCCAACGCTCGTCCCATAGATGGACGGTCAGGCCGAAGTGAGCATGCAGATCGTCGGCGAAACTTCGCATCTTTTCCGATTGCGTTCCCTCCGCACCGCTTAAGCGCAGGGGCAGGCCGACCACAATCTCCCGGACTTCGTATTTCGCCAGCACTTGTCGCAGGGCCTCCATATCGCGGCGTTTGTTCTGACGCTGGATCGTATCCAACCCCTGCGCCGTGATGCCCAAGGGGTCGGTGACGGCGACCCCGATTCTCTTCGAGCCGACATCGAGGGCCAGAGTACGGCTGTGGCGGGGCGGGGAGTGCATTTGTCAATTGTAGATGGCCACGGTTCCAGAATCACGGAGCCCCGATCAAACGTTCCCCTTTGAACCGCCGTGTCCGCTTTGGTGGATGAGAAAAGCCGAGAACCACAGGGGACACAGGGTTCACAGGGGAACCCTCTAGATGCCGACTCTGCGGATACGGTCTAATCGAGGTCTAACCGCAATTCCGGTGATGCAATTCCTGCGGCGCTGAGGCAAAATTGTGGGCCAGTCGGGAGAGGGGTGAGTAAGCGCAAAGTATGGAGATCTCTGAAACACCCCGCGGGCATCACTGGTCGCTGACGCTGCTGGGCATCGGCTTGATCGTTATGTTCGCGTACTACGGGGAATCGGTGCTGGCGGTGCTGTTCTTTGCCATTCTGCTGAGTTTTATGCTCTCTCCGGTGGTGCAGGCGCTGGAGTATCTGCACGTTCCACGAGCTTTTGGGGCGCTGATCAGCGTGGTCGCGCTGCTGGCGGCGGTCTATGGCGTCACGGCGGCGTCCTACAATCAAGCCGCTATTTTCGTGGACAACGTTCCGAAGTATTCGCAGAAGATCCGTTCCATTCTGGAGCCCTTCCGGCAGCAGGCGGAGAACCTTGAAAAAACGGGCGAGGCGGTTGGGGAGCCCGAGCCCTCGAATGTGGTGCCGGTGCGGCAGGTGAAGAGCTGGACCGACGTGCTCACCCACGGAGCCGGTACTTTGACCGACATCCTGCTGTCAGCGTCGTTCGTTCCGTTCCTGGCTTATTTTCTGCTGACCTGGCAGAGCCACGCGCGGTCGGCCACGGTAATGCTGTTTCCTTTGCGTCATCGAAACACGGTTTTCGTGACCTTGGGGCTGATCGGGAAAATGTTGCAGAGCTTCATCGTGGGGAACCTGCTGATCGGGCTGCTGATTTCGGGCGTGAGCGTGGCGATTTTCGGGTTGCTGCACGTTCCCTTCTTTTACTTCGTCGGCTTTCTCAGCGGCTTTCTGAGCCTGGTTCCGTACCTCGGAATTGTACTGGCGATGGTGCCGCCGATCCTGGTCGGCCTGGGACAACTGGATGCGGGAGACATGGCGATCGTGGTGCTTTGCGTGATCGGGCTGCATCTTTTCGCGCTGAATGTTCTCTATCCCAAGCTGCTGGGAAACCGTCTGAGAATCAATCCGCTGGCAGTCACGATCGCGTTGCTGTTCTGGGGAGCGGTCTGGGGCGCCATCGGACTGGTGCTCGCCATTCCGATCACGGGCGCGATCAAGATTGTGTTCGACCACGTCGAGTCGATGAAGCCGTATGCGGATTGGCTGGGGGAATAGAAACCGTTTCACCGCCGAGACGCAGAGAGCGCCGAGAAAGCCTTTTTGAAATCTCGAGACCGAGGCGAGTTGAGCACGGCGGATTACAATCCTCCTGCAACGAAACCTGGCGGTCGGTTCCGACCCGCTCTGGCCAATCGGCCGAAGGCCCATACCGACGTACTTCCTAACAGCACCACCAGAAAGCAATGGAACCACAGCCATGGATCGGGGCCAGTCACCCACACCAGAGGCACGGCCGCGGTTGCCGGAAATTTCCAGGCAACCATGAATTCCACGGCATCGGCGCTGCTATGCAGAATGATTGCGGGCACGATGGAGCCGGTGCGGTAGGTGAGCAATCCATAGAGTGCGCCCCAACCCATGTCGAAGAGAATCGCCGGTAGAAATGCGCCGTGGGTCAGGTGCGCCAGGCCGAATGCAACGCTGGTAATGGCGATGCCCATGGCGGGGCCGTAGCGGCGGTCCAGGGGTCCTTGCATATAGCCGCGGAAGCCCGCTTCTTCGCCGATGCCTGCAACCATGGCACCCATGGTCAGGCTTGGTAACAAGGTGATGACAGGAATGTGGGAGAGATCGGAATGAGCGGGTTGCGGCCACCGGATCAGCCGGTGGGAAAGGATGAACAACGCAATGGATGCGGTTAAACCCAGTCCTCCTGCCGCCATTGACCATCGCCATACCGATGAAGATATCGGCTCCGCGCGCAGACCTTGCCGGCGTGCGGCGGCGGTGGATCGCGGCCAACCCCATCCTTTCAGGAATTTCCAGTAGAAGACCAGAAACACCGCCATGAGGGCGGTTGCCCAAGGCAGCCTCGGAAAAAATCTCAAGTTGGTTTGGATGAGCGCTCCCCACACCAGAGTGGTTGTGCCGGTCACTGCGATTGCCGCCAACAGAGCGCGCAGCGGTAAGGGAACGCGGTTCCACATAAACAAGGCCAGTGTATCTGCTTGCGGTCTCCTTGCGGTCGTCAAGGGTGCTGAATAGTCCTTGTACTCTGGCCACTTTGTGGCAATCTGAAAAGCCCTCTACACTGGAAGCTTGCGTACGCTGATCACGCTGTTCTTGATTTTCGTTCTCGCCGTTGGCGGATGGGTGGCTTGGCAGGTCTATGAGCCGGTTACGCCTCCAGCCAATACGTCTCTGCTGCTGCATTCCGGGTATTCGACGCGGCGCATTGCGGCGGAGTTGAAGAAGGCGGGGGTGATTCGCAGCGAACTGGCGTTCCGGCTCTGGCACGCGTGGCATCGCAAGCCATCGCTGAAGGCGGGCGAGTATCTTTTCGAGCGCGCGGCGACTCTTCCACAAGTTCACGAGCGGATCGGGCGCGGTGATATCTACTTCCACACCGTCACCATTCCCGAGGGCTATACGATGTTCGATATCGCCAAGGCGATGGAGGACGCGGGACTCGGATCGGCGGCCGATTTTGTGCATGTGGCCGAAACTCAGACCCAGTTGATCTCAGATCTTGCGCCGGAGGCCAAGTCGCTGGAGGGGTATCTGTTTCCCAACACCTACGAGTTCACGCGGACTGAGACCCTGGAAGAAATGGCGGCGACGATGGTCCATCAGTTCCGGCAGGTGGCGCAGCAGATTGGGCTCAGCTTGGACGTTCCGCGGATCGTGACCATGGCGTCGATCGTCGAAAAAGAGACTGCGGCTCCGGAGGAACGGCCGCGCGTGGCCAGCGTGTACTACAACCGGCTGGCGCAAAGGATGGCGCTCGACGCCGATCCGAGCGTGATCTACGCCGAACTGCTGACAGGCGCGTATTCGGGAAGTCTCCATCACGCCGACTTGGCCGTGAAATCGCCCTATAACACTTATCGTTTCCCAGGGCTGCCGCCGGGACCCATCGCGAATCCGGGAAGAGGCGCTCTGGAAGCCGCTCTGCATCCCGAGAGCACAAAATTCCTTTACTTCGTCAGCGATGGCAACGGGCACCACCGCTTCGCCCGCAGCCTGGAAGAGCACAATCGGAACGTGGTCGCCTATCGGCGCGCACTTGGGGTGCAGTAAACAGCTAGTCAGCGGTACGACTGAAGCGGGATGCGGAAAGAGTGGGATGTTCCGACGCCCAGCCCCTAACAGCTTGCGGAAAGAGTCGTCCGGGAGCGAGAACCGTGCCCTCAGCGGCTGAAGCCGGATTCAAGACAATGCACTGACTGCAGCGCTGAAGCGCTGCTCCACCCAAAATCAAGGGCTACGCGGAGTATTTCCGCGGGCTGCTAAAAGGGCGTCTGATTTTGAAGACCTTAGCGGGATCGCTAAAGCGATACCCTGAGACGAAGCCAGAGTGTTTCCTACTGAGCGCTGAAACCTTCCCTGCCTTATACTAATCAAATACCCAAGTGGTGAAAGGTTCTCAGGTACTGGCATAGGAATGTATCGTCCTCATCTGCGCTTGCTTTGTCTATTATTTCTGACGGCGGCTACTTTCCCGCTGAGCGGGTGTCTGTTCCGGACCCGTACTGTGGACCGCCAAATTTCCAACCAGCCGCTGAAGACGGCCACTCAGCAGGATCTGATCGAATACGTCAACGCGCAGGCTGCCAAGATTCAGTCGATTCAGGCGACCGTGGATATTGACGCTTCGGCTGGGGACCAGAAGAACGGCCGCATCACCGATTACAAAGAAATTCGCGGTTACGTGCTGGCGCGCAAGCCCGCCATGCTCCGCATGAAGGGCCTGCTGCCGCTGGTGCGAAACACGGCTTTCGATATGGTGAGCGACGGGCAGGATTTCAAGCTCTGGATTCCCCCGAAGAACAAGTTTTACGTGGGCGTTGACGACGGCGACAACTACCAGCCCGACAAGCGGCTGGAGAACATGCGGCCCGCAGTACATTTACGAAGCGCTGCTGATCCCGGAAATCGGACGGGACGAGATTGCGGTGATCGAAAACGGTTATGAAACCGTGTTGGACGCGAAGAAGCGTCGGGTTGAGCAGCCGAATTACGCTCTGGCCGTCATCCGCAAGGGGCCCCAGGGTTGGTATTTGTGGCGCAAGATCGAGTTCAGCCGAACTGACCTGCTGCCGCGCCGGCAAAGGATCTACGACCAGCAGGGAAACGTCGCGACCGACGCTCACTACCATGATTACAAAGACTACGGGGGGACTACATTCCCGAGCACGATTGAGATCGAGCGGCCTCGGGAGGAGTACGACATCACGCTCAGCATGGTCAAGCTGGAAATCAATCGCGCGCTGACCGACGATCAGTTTGCGCTGGAGCAGCCGCCTGGAGCCGAGGTGGTGCACCTCGATGCTTCGAACGCCCGGGCGGCGGCGAAAGCGACGGAAAGCCACCGGAGGTAGTTCTCCAGAAACAGCATGATGAATCGCATGATCGTCGGGAATTTGGTGCATCGGCCGGTACGCTCGCTGATCAGCATTGTGGCGGTGGCGCTGGAAGTTGCGATGATTCTGCTGATTGTTGGGTTCTCGCTGGGCATGCTACAGGACTCACGCACGCGGACCGCGGGCATCGGGGCGGATGTGATCGTGTTGCCTCCGGGATCGTCTTTCATCGCCGGGCTGACCGGCAGCCCGATGCCGATCAAGGTGGCCGGCGTTCTGGCCAAACTGCCACACGTGGAGCGGGTTGCCCCGGTGATCACGCAGGTCTCGACCTCCGGCGCGCTGGAGATCATCGCCGGAATCGATCTGCCGAGTTACGAGAGCATGTCGGGCGGCTTTCACTATCTGAAGGGTGGTCCGTTCCAGGGTCCGAACGATGTGCTGGTCGACGATTTGTTTGCCCAGTCTAAGCACTCCAAAGTCGGCGACACGATCGAGATCCTCAACAACCCCTTCCGCATTTGCGGCATCGTCGAGCGCGGTAAGGGTGGGCGAAAATTCCTTCCCCTGAGCACTTTGCAGGATCTGACCGGCGGCAAGGATAAGGCCTCGGTGATGTACCTCAAGCTCGACGATCCCGCCAACGCGGATGCGGTGGTCGACGAGATCAAGCGTGTGCCGGGGATGGAACGCTACGTCGCCAGTTCGATGGCCACGTATCTTTCGATGATGACCCCAACTCACATTCCCGGCCTTTCGACCTTTATCGATGTCGTGATCGGGATTGCGGTGGTCATCGGGGTGCTGGTGATTTTTCAGGCGATGTATACGGCGGTGATGGAGCGGACGCGCGAAATCGGCATTCTGAAATCGATGGGCGCGTCGAAGCCCTATATCGTAAACGTGGTGCTGCGGGAAACGGCGCTGTTGGCGGTGGGAGGCATCCTGCTGGGCATCGTCGCGAGCGTGGTGGCACGGGGCCTGATTCATAATCGGCTGCCCCTCACGCCGATGGTACTGGCCGGGGCATGGATTGCGCGGGCTGCCTTGATTGCTCTGGCCAGCGCGGTGGCCGGGGCGCTATATCCGGCGTTCAAGGCGGCACAGAAGGATCCCATCGACGCGCTGGCGTACGAGTAGGGCTCCACGCCTCGATTTCGCTTTTAATTCTCCCCGTGGATAGCGGCTCTTTCCTCTCGAATAATTTTGCTCGCAAATCGGCGGAGAATGCACGATACTGCCGGTGAAACTGCGCCGTGCTATAATCACGCGCCGTTACCAGAAAGCACTGCAGTTTCGCAGCCGTTGTCCTAATTCCTGGCCCTGCTCGTGAATGCGCGCGGGTGACCGCAAATACGCAGGAGGAGATATGCGCTTCGATGATCCGACCCTCTACGGTCGGGACGATGAGACCGATGAGTTCAGCGACAGCGGCGCCTATGGCGAATCGCTGGAAGAAGATCTAGACGAAGAAGAAGAAGAGGAAGAAGAAGAACCAGCCCTGGTGGAGGAAGACAACGAGCTTCCCGCGCCTCCGGTACGGGAGCCTGTGGCAACACCCGCACCCGTAACTCCGTCGGGCGGCGGCGGCCAGGGTGGACCGCCGAAGAAGAAGGCCCCTGCCAAGAAGAAGGCGGCAAAGAAGCCTGCCAAGAAAGCGGCCAAAAAACCGGTCGCCAAGAAAAAGGCCAAACCCGCGAAGAAGAAAAACGGCGAAGAAGCCGGCCCGGAAAGCGGCAAAGAAGAAAGGCGCCCGCAAGAAAGGCCGCCGTTAACGACGCACGCTAGCCACTGAAATGATGGCGGAAGCTCGGGCTTCCGCCATCTCACTCATTTTTCTTCTTGTACGATCGCTTCCGCTTCGATTTCCACGAGCATCTCTGGAGACACCAGCGCCGTGATCGCCATCATGGTGCTCGCGGGACGAATGTCGCGGAAAAACTCTCCGTGCGCTCTTCCTACTTTTTCCCAGTCCGCAATGTTGGTAAGGAATACGCGGGTGCGAACCACATCTTGCAATGAGGCTCCGGCCCGCTTCAGCGCGCGCTCGAATGTTGTTGAGGGTCTGAACGGCTTGCGCGTACGCATCGCCTGTACCGACGATTTTGCCGTCGACGCCGGTTGCGGTTGTGCCCGCAACGTGGATGTATGGGCCGACGCGAACCGCACGAGAGTAACCGACGATCGGCTCCCACGGTGTTCCGCTTGAGATGTTGATTCGCTCCACTCTGCCTCCGCTCTTCTTTGTGTTTCCTTGTGAATAGATTCCGGGAACCAACTTTTCGATCCAGACGATAAAGAAATTGGCGGGAATTAGCAGCCGCCTGCCTTGGCTGCCAACAGACACACGCGAAACGCCGCGCCCCGCACGGACGTCTAATGACATAGTGGCTCAATGGTCACTTGCATTGATCGTCGATTCGCGGTATCTAATCCGCACGAGTTCTTGTTCCGATAGGAATAGGAATAAGAGAGCCCGGGGTTAGGGAAGGAAGTGGGGGCCATGGAGATTCCGGAGACGCATCCGCTACAGCAGTTGTTTGTTGAACTGGTCGGACGTCATTACGCCCAGGAGATTGGGATTCGCGATCCGCAAGTGGTGGGTTACGTCGCGCATCTGCTGTCGGAGTTTTGCGATGCCGAGCAGCTGCTGAAAATCCGCAATGCGGCGGGGAAGCCGTTGAACGATGTGGGCGAGATGCTGATCGAGTCGGACCCGATCTACGGCCCAGCGCCTTCGTTCGATCGCGAGCGCCAGGTGCGCAAGCATATTGGCGACTTCACGCTGTTCTACGCCGGCATGTTTCCGGAGAGCATCAACCACTATCGCCTGCGCCGGCAACGCGTCGAAAATTTCGTGGATTGGGTGAAAGCCGGCAAAGAAAGCTACTACATCGTTTCGAAGTTCGAAGACTTCGAATACGCCAAGGTGGCGCCGCTGTTCGCGCAACTCTCGCAGCGATTCGAGCAGTGCGTGTATGGATTGAACCTGGTGAAGAATGAGCTTGAGGTGATGCAGCATCCGATCGCGCGGATGAGCAACGAACTCATTATGTAGGAAAAGTAAGAAGTCAGAAGTCAAATTGAAGAAGTAAAACCTTTTGCTGTTCGGACGGACGCGACAAAGATCGCGACGAGTTCTTTGGCCTCCTGAACAATCTCTCGCAACTTTGCCTCGGGGAAGATCCCAGCATCCCGCATCACTTCGAGTCAGAAAACTGTTTCGTCGGCTTCCTCCAGCACGATACCGAGTTTCGCGACGAATTCCGCACGAGATCGGGCCCGGCAGGCGGCGCGGTAGTTCGCTCCAATCGAAGTACCCGAGCGAAGGAGTTGCTTACCTAATATTCGAGCCTCATCAGTTTTGGGCAGCGACCGGAATAGTTTGACGATGCGTAGTGCAAAGCTTCTTGTCCGCTCCTGCAGTTTCTCAAAGTGTTCCACCCATGAGATCTAACGCCTGCCCCGCTCAATTCGCAGTGATTCTTCTCACACTCAAATTGGGCGGTTTTACTTCTTCAATTTGACTTCTGACTTTAGACTTTTCACCATCCGCCTGCCGGCGATTTCAAATTTCCCTTCCAACACAATCCTGATCGCTTCGCTGTAGGCGATGTGTTCCTGTTCGAGAATTCGTGCCGCCAGCGTGTGCTCGTCATCGGAGTCCAGCACGGGGACGGTTTTCTGCACAATGATGGCGCCGTGATCGAGTTCCTCGTCCACAAAATGCACCGTGCAGCCGGACACTTTTACGCCATAGGCGAAGGCCTGCTGCTGGGCTTCGAGACCCGGGAAGGATGGCAGCAAGGACGGATGGATATTGAGAATTTTCGCCGGGAACTGCCGCACGAACCAGGGCGAGAGCAGGCGCATGTAACCGGCGAGGCAGATGAGATCGACATGGTTGTCCAGAAGCGCAGCCACAACTTCGCGGTCGTGCTGCTCGCGCGGCTTGCCTTTCGATGCAATGACGAGCGCCTTGAGGCCGCGCTGGCGGGCGGTTTCGACGCCGGGAGCATCGGCGCGATTCGAAATCACGACCGCAATGCGGGCATTGGGAATCCGGCCAGCCGCAATGCTGTCGGCGATGGCCACAAAGTTGGAGCCGCGTCCGGAAAGGAGGATGCCGAGATTCTTCATAGGACAACATTATTCACCACGGAGGCACAGAGACACGGAGAAAATCGAAAGCGGCAAAAAGCTGAAGTAGAGACGGGGCTTGCTCCGTCTCCTTTGGACGCGCCATTTACAATGCGAGGGAGACGCGGCAAGCCGCGTCTCTACGGGAAGTTTCCTAGCTGAACATCACCTTGCGATCGCCCTTGACGATGCGGCCTACGCTGTAAAACTTTTCTCCGGCTCGCTCCAACAGCGTTTGCGCTTTCTTGAACTTCTTGGCGGGAACCACGATCAGCATACCGAGGCCCATGTTGAAGGTGCGCAGCATTTCTTCCTCGGCGACGTTGCCGAGTTTCTGCAGGTGTTCAAAGATGGGCAGAACCGGCCAGGTGCCGCGTTCGATCACGGCCGACGTGCCTTTGGGCAGCACTCGGGGCAGGTTTTCGGTGATGCCGCCGCCGGTGATGTGCGCCAGCGCCGCGACACAGTCGCCCGCGATCATCTTGCGAACGATCGGCCAGTAGCTGCGATGGGTCCGCATGAGTTCGTTGCCGACCTTGTTCTTGATCTCGCTGACAAAAGTTTCCAGAGAATAGCCGGCGACTTCAAAGAGCAGTTTGCGAGCCAGCGAGTATCCGTTGGTGTGCAGGCCGTTGGAGGGCAAGCCGAGAACGCAATCCCCCACCTGCACGTCTTTGCCGCTGATGACGCGGTCGCGTTCCACTACTCCAACGATGAATCCGGCAAGGTCGTACTCGCCATCGGGATAAAACCCGGGCATTTCCGCGGTCTCGCCGCCGATCAGGGCGCAGCCGTTATGCTTGCAGGCTTCGGCCAGTCCGCCCACAACTTTTTCGGCGATCTCCGGATCCAGGGTTCCGGTGGCCAGGTAGTCCATGAAAAACAACGGCGCCGCGCCCTGCACCGCGATGTCGTTGACACAGTGATTCACCAGGTCGCCGCCGACGGTGTGATGCATGTTCATGTCGAAGGCGACTTTCAACTTGGTGCCCACGCCATCGACGCTCGAAACCAGCACCGGATCCAAATACTTCTTGTCGACCGAGAACAACCCGCCGAATCCGCCGATCTCGCTCAGCACTCCCTTGGTGAAGGTTTTGTGGGCCAGATACTTGATGCGTTGCTTGGTGCGGTTGCCACGATCGATGCTGACACCGGCATCGGCGTAGGTGATCGGGTCGGCTGGGAGGTTGGGATTCTGGGCCACTTTTTCGTCCGTCGTTGTTAGTCCGTCATTGCCAGGGTGGAAAGATCGGGTGCGCCACCCGGCCGGAGGAAGCATTTCAGGCGCAACAAATTTTAGCACGTCTGGACTTGCCTCCGGCGGGCCGGGATGGTGTGCGCCAAAGAAAAGACCCCGACCAGAGCCGGGGCTGAAACCGAAATAGGGATGGAGGGCCTACTTCTTCATGTCGTCTTTCTTCATGTCGTCTTTCTTCTCTGTCTTTGCTTTCTTCTCTTTCTTTGCCTTCTTTTCTTTCGTGGGTTTTGCTTTCTCTTCTTTCTTGTCGGCCGGTTTGTCCGCGGGCTTGTCAGCTTGGGCAAAGGCGAATGACGACATGGAGAGGGAGAGAGCAAGGGCAAACATCAACGCGAGCACTTTCTTCATATTTTGGAAGCTCCTTTTGAATGTTCCCAAACACACACAAAAAAATCCCGGAGATTGCGATGGGATGGTTCCGGGTCCAGCGGAATTGTAGACCTTTGGGCGAAGGTTTTCCAAGCGCAATAATCAAGACGCTTTATAATGCTGGTCCAACTCTTTTCTCCGGAGACACGCATGAGAATTCTGACAGTTCTTCTTTTCGCTGTACTGACGATTTCGTTTACGGTTGCGCAGCAAAACCAGGACACCCCGCCCGAGAGCGCGAAGCCGGCCGCAGCCAAGAAAGATAAGAAGCAGGCAACGCCTGCGAGTGCCGCAACTCCAGATAAGACGGCGGAGAGCGGCAAGACCGCTGAGCCGGCCAAAGCCGAAGCGAGCGAAGCGGCTGACAAGGAAGAACATTACGATGTCGCGGAAGTCCCGCCCGTAATCACGCATCACCAGATCACGCTGAACGGCAAGACTCTCAGCTACACGGCGACGGCCGGCCGGCTCCCCATCAAGCGCGATGACGGAAAAACGGAAGCGGAAATGTTTTTCGTCGCCTACACGCTCGACGGACAGGATGCGGCAAAGCGTCCGCTGACGTTCTCGTTCAACGGCGGCCCCGGATCCGCATCGGTGTGGCTGCACATGGGGGCGCTCGGGCCGAAGCGCGTGGTACTGCAGGCGAACGGCTTCATGCCGGCAGCGCCTTACCGTCTGGAAGACAATCCCGACACGCTGCTCGATCGCAGTGACATCGTCATGGTGGACGCCATGGCCACCGGCTACTCGCGGGCCGCAAACGCCGAACTTACCAAGAAGTTTCTGGGCGTAAAAGGCGATGTGCAGGCTTTCGGAGAATTCATCCGCCTCTACATTTCCCGCTACGATCGTTGGAGTTCTCCGCTTTTCCTGCTGGGGGAAAGCTACGGCACGACGCGCGCCGCCGGCATTGCCGGATATCTGGCGGATCACGGCATCGCTTTCAACGGCGTGACCCTGCTTTCGATGGCCGTGGATTTCCAGACACTGGAATGGAACAAATCGAACGACCTGCCTTACTTTCTGCTGGTGCCCACGTTCAACATGATCGCCGGCTACCATCACAAGCTGGCCGCCGATCTCACCCAGGATGTGGCGAAGACGCGGGAGGAGGTCGTGCGCTGGTCGACCAATGATTACGCGCTCGCTCTGGGCAAAGGCGACGCGCTGACGCCGGAAGAACACCGCAAGATTGTCGACCAACTGTCACGCTACATCGGGCTGCGGCCGGAAGTGATCGAAGCGCACAACCTGCGCATTGACGTTCCCACGTTCACGCGCGAACTGCTGCTCGATCAGAAACTGGTCACTGGACGCCTCGATGGCCGCTTCAGCAGCCCTGATCCCGACGGCGATCGTTTCTATGATCCGACAGGCTCCGCCATTCTGCCGCCTTACACCTCGGCGTTCAACAACTACCTGCGCACCGAGCTGAACTACAAGTCCGACATGCCCTACCGGGTATTCGCCTACGACCAGCCCGGTTTCCAGAAGTGGGAGTGGGGCAACGCCGTGGAAGGCTTTCCCAGCACGGCGGGCGGATTGCGATCGGCCATGATCAAGAATCCGTATATGAAGATTCTGGTGATGGAAGGCTATTACGACCTGGCCACGCCCTTCGCCGCTGCGAACTGGACGATGGATCACCTGGACCTCGGCGCGCAGTCTCGCCAGAATATTTCCTACGCCACCTACAAGTCGGGACACATGGTTTACATCGATCGCGCCGAGCATGACAAGATGAAAAAAGATCTGGTGGAATTCATGGAGAAGTGTCTGCCGAAATAGTTTCCGCGTTAGCAGTCGTTTTGCGGCGGCGCGTGTGTTCTAATGCTGGACATTTAACGCTGCATGCGCGCCGCCGTCATCTTCGGGTTGGGAACCTCGCCGGCTGACTTGAAGCCTTTTCAAGCCGGTTCGGCAACCGAGTGGTCGCAGGGACTGCCCGCTTCTTCTGGCGACGCTGATGCCATCCTGATCTTTGGCGGGGACGGCACGATTCATCGTCATCTCCCGGCGCTGGTGCGGCTCAAGCTTCCGGTGCTGATCGTTCCTTCCGGCAGTGGAAACGATTTTGCTCGCGCGCTCAAATTGCGTTCGATGCGAGACTCGTTGCGCGTCTGGCGTGATTTTGAATCGGGGAAAATGAGCGCGCGGCCAGTCGATCTTGGGGTCATCGTGCCATCCGCCGCGCCGGAGCACACTCACTATTTCTGCTGCGTCGCTGGGTGCGGGCTGGACTCGGCCGCGGCTCGGAGCGCCAATCGGATGCCGCGCTGGCTGCGCGGACATGGCGGCTATGCGCTGGCCCTATTGCCGCTGCTGCTCAAACTTCCGGCTGTTTCGATGCGGTTGGCACAGGTCAACGGTGCGGATCGGACCGAGGCCGAAAAGCTCACTTTGCTCGCCGCATTCGCCAACACCCAGTTTTATGGCGACGGCATGCGCATTGCGCCAGAAGCGGATTTTGCGGACGGTAAGCTCGATGTTTGCCGGATCGGCACGCTGAGCCCGCTTAAGCTGCTTAGCTTGTTTCCGACGGTGTACTTCGGGCGGCATCTCCTTGTACCCGAAGTTGAATACTCGCGGGCGGAGCGCGTGCACCTGCAGACCGAGACTCCGATCGAGATCTACGCTGACGGAGAGTATGTGTGTGAGACGCCCGCCGAGATTTCCGTGGCCGCGGGCGCGTTGCGAGTGATTTGTTCGCCGCGCTAGTGGATAGGTTTGAGTTTGGAGTCCTAGCGGCGGAGAAGGTTTCCTGCGCCGCGACCGCAGCGGCTAAAGCCAGTATCGAAAGCGAGGCGGTAATCGCAGCGCTGAAGCGCTGCGCCACCCAAAGTCAATCGCAACATCGAGCTGTCCACAGCCTGCTAGCGAACTCGGCCGTAGCGCGCATCGAGCGCAAGGTTCAGTTCGAGGACGTTCACGCGCGGCTCGCCCAGGAATCCCCATTGCCGGTTCTCGGAGTGCTCAAGGACCAGGCGCGCAACCTCAGCTTCTGGAATCTTACGTTCCGCGGCCACGCGCCGAATCTGGAACTGGGCCGCCGCTGGCGTGATGTCCGGGTCGAGTCCCGATCCCGATGTCGTCACCAGATCGACCGGGATGGGAACGCCGGGATTTTCGGCTTGCAGCTTGGCAACGTCTCCACTGACGCGAGTCGCCAACTGCGCGTTGGTCGGGCCCAGGTTCGAACCTCCCGAGGCAGTGGCATCGTAGCCCGCAGCGCCCGCGGCAGATGGCCGCGAATGAAAGTAGCCCGGCCCGGAAAATGGCTGCCCAATCAGCCGCGAACCAATCACCACTCCATCCTTCGCGTGGATGAGCTGGCCGTTGGCCTGTTCGGGAAAGATCAACTGCGCGAGTCCGGTCACCAGCAGGGGATACAGAATTCCCAACAGCACCGTCGTCGCAATCGTCATGAGTACCGCGGTAATCAAATTTTTCTTCATAGGTCTTCTCAACTATTCACTGGCCACTATCCTGCTCTTCCTAAATCAGCTTGATTCCAGTGATGAACATGTCAATCGCCTTGATGCCGATGAATGGAACCACCAATCCTCCGAATCCATACACCAGCAGGTTCTGCCGCAGCAGCGATTCGGCGCTCATCGCCTTGTACTTAACCCCTCGCAGCGCCAGCGGAATCAGGGCAACGATGATGAGCGCGTTAAAAATCACGGCCGAAAGTACTGCCGACTGCGGCGTCTGCAGCCGCATGATGTTCAGCGCATTGAGCACGGGAAAGGTTCCGGCAAACATCGCCGGAATGATCGCGAAATATTTCGCCACATCGTTCGCGATGGAGAACGTGGTGAGCGCCCCGCGCGTCATCAGCAGCTGTTTTCCGATCGCCACTACTTCGATGAGCTTGGTGGGATTCGAATCGAGGTCCACCATGTTCCCGGCCTCTTTTGCCGCTTGCGTTCCGGTATTCATGGCCACCCCCACATCGGCCTGCGCCAGCGCGGGAGCATCGTTGGTGCCGTCGCCGGTCATAGCGACCAGTTTGCCATCGGCTTGCTCGCGGCGAATCAGATCCATCTTGTCTTTCGGGGTCGCTTCGGCCAGAAAATCGTCCACGCCGGCCTCGCGCGCGATTGCCGCCGCCGTCAGGGGATTGTCTCCCGTGATCATGACGGTCTTGATCCCCATCGCGCGCAGTTGATTGAAACGCTCTTGCATGCCGCCTTTGACGATGTCCTTCAGGTAGATCACGCCTAGCGCACGCTGATTTTCCGCTACCACCAGCGGAGTTCCTCCGGAGCGAGCGATCTGTTCCACGCTCGCTTGAATCTCGCGCGGCAGCGAGGTGCCGAACTGATGCAGGTATTTGGTGATGGCATCGACCGCTCCTTTGCGAATTTCACGGCCGTCGAGGTTCACGCCCGACATGCGGGTTTGCGCGGTGAAAGGGACGAACACCGCTTCGTGAGAAGCGAGTTCACGTCCGCGCAGGCTGTACTTCTCTTTCGCCAACACAACAATCGACCGGCCTTCGGGAGTTTCGTCGGCGAGCGAAGAGAGTTGCGCGGCGTCGGCCATCTCCGCCGCGGTAATCCCCGGCGCCGGGATGAACTCCGCGGCCTGGCGGTTGCCGAGCGTGATTGTTCCCGTCTTATCGAGCAGCAGCGTGTTCACGTCCCCGGCTGCTTCCACGGCGCGCCCGGACATGGCCAGTACGTTGTGCTGCACCAGGCGGTCCATACCGGCAATGCCGATCGCGGAGAGCAGGCCGCCGATTGTGGTTGGAATGAGGCAGACCAGCAGCGAGACCAGCACAAATACCGTCTGCGGCGATCCCGAGTAAATTGCGAAGGGCTGCAACGTAACCACCGCCAGCAGGAAGATGATGGTCAGGCCCGCCAGCAGAATGTTGAGCGCGATCTCGTTCGGAGTCTTCTGGCGCTCGGCGCCCTCGACCAACGCGATCATTCGGTCGAGGAAGGTTTCTCCCGGATTCGAAGTGATGCGAACTTTGATCACGTCGGAAAGCACGCGCGTGCCTCCGGTAACCGCCGACCGGTCTCCTCCGGCTTCGCGGATCACGGGCGCGGATTCTCCCGTGATTGCGGACTCGTCCACCGAGGCCACGCCTTCGATGACTTCGCCATCGCCCGGGACGAGTTCGCCCGCGGTTACCATCACGATATCGCCGGAGCGCAGCTTCGAACTCGGCACTGTCTCTGTCGTTCCGTTCGCTAGCAAGCGCTTGGCCACCGTCTCAGACCTGGCTTTGCGCAGCGTGTCCGCCTGTGCTTTGCCGCGTCCTTCGGCCATAGCCTCCGCAAAATTCGCGAACAGCACCGTGAACCAAAGCCAGAGCGTGATCTGAAGATTGAATGCGAAGCTCTGTTTCCCGCGGAATAACAGGATGGTCGTTACCACGGCGCCAACCTCGACCACGAACATGACTGGATTCTTCATCATGGTGCGGGGATCGAGTTTGACCACGGCGTCGCCCAGCGCTCGCCGTATGATTTTTGCGTCCCACAAACTCTTACTTTTCTTTTCTGCCATCTTTTGCCTCAAAAAGCTCTGCCTCGAAAAGGCCTGCCTCAGAAAGTTTTCCCTGCCATCATCAGCAGGTGTTCAAGTATGGGGCCCAAGCTAAGGGCCGGGAAAAATGTCAGCGCTCCCACAATCACAATCACTGACACCAGCAGAACGGTAAACAGGGGCGTAGTCACCGGGAACGTGCCCGCCGAAGCAGGCACCGTTTTCTTCTTCGCCAGGTTGCCGGCAATCGCCAACATGGGAATGATCATGAAGAATCGTCCCACCAGCATCGTCATCGCGCCCGCGGTGTTGTACCAAAGCGTGTTGCCGTTTATGCCGCCGAACGCGGAGCCATTGTTCCCTGCCGACGACGTAAACAAGTAGAGGATTTGGGTCAAGCCGTGTGGACCCGCATTGCTGATGCTCGAGGTGCCAAATCCCTCGACCGATGAAATGCCCGTGAGCACTAGAATGATCAGCGGGAAAACCAGGGTGACCAGCATCGCCATCTTCACGTCATAGGCTTCGATCTTCTTGCCCAGATACTCCGGCGTTCGCCCGACCATGAGCCCGGCGATGAACACCGCCAGCACGACGTAGATCAGGATGCCGTACAGGCCCGCGCCCACCCCTCCAAAAACGGTCTCGCTGAGCATGATGTTGACAAGCGGCACCATTCCGCCCAGCGGAGTAAACGAATCGTGTTGGCCGTTGATGGCGCCGCAACTTGCGTCGGTGGTGACGGTGGCGAACAACGCAGAATCGGCGATGCCGAAGCGCACTTCCTTGCCTTCCATGTTGCCGCCCGGCTGCATCGCGGTGGCGTGGTGATCGACTCCGTGCAGCAGAGGATTGCCTCGGGACTCGGCCCAGTAAGCCGTCGTAACCCCGCACAGGAACAGAATCGCCATCGCCGCCCAGACCGCCCAGCCGTGACGCTGCGACTTAGTCATTCGGCCCAGCGTGTACGTGAGACCTGCCGGGATCGCGAAGATGGAAAGCATTTGCAGAAGGTTGCTAAGTGGTGTGGGATTCTCAAAGGGATGAGAGCTGTTGGCATTGAAGAATCCGCCGCCGTTCGTGCCCAGCATCTTGATCGCCTCTTGCGACGCAACCGGGCCTTGGGCGATGGTCTGGTCGGTCACGGTGTCCATCACCGGCTTGCCGTCTTGGCCGACCATCGGCTTGCCATCCGTTCCAGTCTTCTGGACTTGCTGTGGCTCAATCAGCTTCGCGGTGTCATAGGGCCTGAGGTTCTGCACGGCCCCTTGGGAGACCAGAGCCAGAGCGTAGACGATGCAGATGGGCAGCAGCACCCACAGGACGGAACGGGTCATATCGACCCAGAAATTGCCGATGGTCTCTTTTTCCTTGCGCGCGATGCCGCGAACGAATGCGATCGCCAGCGCGATCCCCACCGCCGCCGATGCAAAATTGTGGAAGGCCAGGCCAGCCATCTGCGTGAGATAGCTCATGGTGGACTCGCCTGAATAGTTCTGCCAATTCGTGTTGGTGGTGAACGACGCGGCGGTGTTAAAAGCCAGTGCCTGCGCGACTGCCCCAAACTTCTGCGGATTCCACGGCAGGAGCTGCTGCACCCGCTCGATCAGATAGAGCAGCAGCATGGTGGCGCCGCTGAACAGCAGCATGGCGAAAGCGTATTCGGTCCAGCGCATCTCGTGCTCTTCATCGACGCCAGTCACACGATAGAGCAACCGCTCGATCGGCCGAACCACGGGGTCGAGAAAAGTGCGCTCCCGGCTGAACACTCTTGCCATGTACACGCCGAGCGGCTTAGTGATCGCCAGAATCAGAGCTAGAAATACGCCGATCTGTATCCAGCCATTGGTTGTCATTTCAGAATTTCTCCGGTCTCAGCAACGCATACAGCAGGTAGACCATCAAACCTGCGCTTACGATCAGCATGATGATCGATTCAGCATTCATATTGATTTGCCTCAGGCGATTCGTTCTCAGCGAATTCGATCGCAGAATTGCACATAACCAAGCGATAGCACGAAGAACGCTATCGCGACCACAACAAAAATCAGGTCTTGCATGGAACCTCCCTACAAATGACGTAAAGTACTCGCTAACTTGTCGTCACGATCAAACTTGACCAGCACAGCTGAGTCCAGCCGGTCCTCGTCCGGGCGGAACCCCGGCGTCATACCGAAAGCAAGCTGGTGGCTTGTGCTCATCCAAATTAGACAGGCCCCTCCATAAAAGTGCGGTAAGCGGTTCGTAAAGAATTCATAAAGATAATGCGTGCTGAGGAGCATTTCGTGGGCACCGTGGTCCTGCCGGTTTTCGTTGTATGCGTGGGTCCGGCCCTCTACACTGGAACCCGATAGAGCCATGAGGAAAAGCCTACCGCTGGTGCTTCGCCACGCCATGTATAACCTGCGTGGCGGCTTTTTGATTCGTCCGCTCACCATCGCGCTGACGCTGGGTTGCGCGGGTGCATTCCTGTCGTGGTTGGAAGAAGTGTTTCCGGTTGCCAGCGCCTGGGTACCTACGGTCCTGTTCCCCTCGCACGCCGACCCGCAAGTCGCCCAAGTCATTCTGGCGGGCATCGCCGCCTCCATCATGACCGTGGTGTCGATCGTGTTCGCCATCCTGTTGATGACGCTCACCCTGGCCTCGATGCAGTTCTCCCCGCGCATCATTGTCAGCTTTTCCAGGGACCGCGTGACGCAATGGACGCTTGGCATCTTCCTCGGCACTTTCTTATATTGCATGGCGGCGCTTCCGGCGGCGCGCTCGCTTCCTTACCCTTTCGCTCCAATAGCCACCGTCCTGGGCGCGATGGTGCTGGCGCTGGTCTGCGTCGGATTGCTGCTCTTTTTCATTCATCACATCTCGCAGGCCATCAGCGTCAATCACATCGTCGACAGGATCGCGGCAGAAACGGAAGCCATGATCGATGAGATTATGCCTTGGCCGCACCGGTTGAACGCCTTGAGCGATGCGGAACCGCTTCGACCCAACCCGAGCGAAGTGGCCGTCTTGAGCCATGATTCCGGCTACATCCGCTTCGTCGATACGCGACGCGTGGTCGCCCTGGCGAAGCACTATCACGTCACGATCCGCGTTCTGCGTCGGGTCGGCCACTTCGTTCCGGCGGGAATCCCGCTGATGATGGTCTCCAAGGGGAACCGCCTTTCACCCGAAGGCACCGCCGAGTTGCTGGCTACGTTCGACTTCGGCCCGACGCGAACGTTGCAGCAGGACGTGGAGTTTGGCGTCCTGCAGATTGTCGATGTGGCGTTGAAGGCGATCTCGCCCGCCGTCAACGACCCCACCACGGCCATCAACTGCGTCGATCAGTTGAGCCGCATTCTGATCCGCTTCGCGTCCCGGGAGCCGCCGGAGGACCTGCTCTACGATCCACCGGGCATCATTCGCGCCAGCATTGGGTCGATCCACTTCGAGCGCCTGCTGGAGGCAGCCTTTGAGCAGATCCGCATGTATTCGAAGACGGACGTGGCCGTCAGCTTGCGGTTGCTGCGGGCCGTCGGTGACATCGCCGCGTCCACGCCCGATCCGGAGTTCCGCCGGATACTCGTCGAGCGCGGAATACGGACGGTCGCAGGCTGCGCCGAAAAGCTCGGCGAAGAAGAACTGAGAGGGCTGCGCGCTCGCCAGGCCGCGCTGGAGAGCTTCACCGCGATCTCGCAGCCGTAAATTAGAGATTAGAACAGGTGGTGGGGGCGTGATACGGCACCTGATTCGAACCGGCATGGCAAGAATCAGGTCTTGCACACAGCCCCCACAAATGCGAACCCACCGCTTGCCACGGTCAGAACTTAACCATGATGGCGAAGTCGACGAATGACTCATCCTTGCGCAGATCAGGAAACCACACACTGCCGAGTCCGCCGCCACAAGCGGTTTCCGCAGTGCTGAGAGTCGTTGTCATGGATGAATTTCCGTTCATGCAAGCAAAGTACTGGGGGAATCCGTTGTTAGTATAAGGCACTCCATTCGAGCCCGGCGGCGTAATTCCGCCGCGACCGGTCCAATACGGCACGCTCGCGTGGCGATAGTCGTACTCCCAGCGGAACGTGATCCACTGCTTGGGCATGTAATCAAAGGTGATCGAAGAATCCCAGGCCTTGAATGGGTCTCCAGGATTTCCGGTGAAGTAGGGTGAGTTGATCGCCGCGGAGGGGGCAGTTTCACCATTGATAGGCGGGATCAGGACCAAATAGCGCCCTGGATTGTTGATCTGGCCGCCGCCGATGGTCAATCCATATGTGTCCTTCTTGAACCAGGCGCGGTTGTAAAGCATGTAGCCGACAAAACTCTGCTTGGGACCACCCGAAGTATTGCCGTGGCAGCTCACGCCGCCGCCAAATTCACAGCCCAGATCGCCGGTGAACGAGAAGGCCATCTTGTCGAGGCGGTTTCCCGGTTTGTCGTAATACTTGATCTCGATACTGTCGTCGGTGTGGATGCGGCCGCGCTTGGGTATGTATAGGTCGTCGTGGCCAAGGCCGTAATTGTTGGAGATGATGTTCATCCAAGGGTACGGGGTCCACTTGATCTGTCCGCCCACACCTTTTCTTGAGTTGGCGGAGCCGTACGATTGCCATCCGTTGATGATCCACGGCTCAATCTTCAAGTGGGGCGTGGGGAAAATCTGTATCCGCATGCCCTCGAAAAACCATGGCGTATTGGAGGAAACGTACGAGGGTTGGTAAGCCCAATTGTCAAAGTTGTAATAGCTGAAGAGACCGACATACGACATGAAAATGCCCGCGTCAACGTTGATCCCATCCAACGCGTTGATATGATAACCGCCGTAGGCCTCCGCCAGGTAGCGGTGCGCCTCGTTGACATTCCATTGGCCCTTGGCATAGCTGGGGTCGTTGCGCACCGTGGTCGTGGAATACATGCCATATTGAGTCATGAATCGGGCGCGGACGTTGTCGTAGTGGAAGTCGCCGCCGACGCCGAGTTGTTCCAACTGGATTTCGTTGGAGCGAAACAGTTCGCTCGACCCGCCCATGGAGTTGTCGACTGGTTTATTGAAATCGTAGTTGTAGGTAATATCGGCCCGAATTTCGGGAGTGAAGAATTTCGAATCAAATGCCGTATCTTTGTTGCGCGGATTGCCGTTGAGCCAGGTCCAGTCCCAATCCGAAAAAGGCGCGATCTTTTCCTTTCCGGTGGACGCGTTGGACGGCGGCGCGGTCTCGGCGCCGCTCTGCGGTTGAGTGAGAGAGGGCTGCGCCAATAAAGCTGAAGTTAAGGGGACCACCGGAACATTCGGCCCTTTCGATACTGCTTCACTTCCTTCCGCTGTGGATGCCGGCCCATGCTGCTCGTTTCGCTCTAGCAGTTGGGTTTCCAGTTGTGCGATCCGTGCCTTCATGGCTTCGAGTTCTTTCATGACGGCCGGCGGGATCGGTTGGTCTGGCGTCGTTCCCTCTTGGACAACGGTACCACTCGCGTCAGAAACGGCCTGCTGCCCGTGCAGTGGAGGCGTGAACAGCAATGCGCCCAGTACTACCGCTAGCGTTCGCTTCCCTATCGTTTTGCCCATGCTCTTGTCTCGAGTCGTTCCTGGATTCATAAAGATCAGTTCTCCACGTCGCCTGGCCGGTCCGCCTCGCGGTCGTGCAGCGTTCCCCCCACGTGGCCGGAGTTGCCGGTTCTCTCGGACAAGCGCGGCCAGGAACCACAACATAAAAGTCACAGCCAGCGCAATTAACGTGAGCAAGAAATAAATCATTCCGGTGCACTCGGGGGCGGCTTCCGTGCCATCTCGATTAGATTCAGAGCTCCATAAGAGAGGAGTAAGGAGTTCGTAAGGAAGTCATAAAGGAAACGGTCCGGTGTGTGGTCAGTGATACGGCTGACATCTTTGCAAACAATTTATGAACCCTTTATTCAAAATTTGTGGGTTTGTGAATCCGACGATGTGGGGAGGAAAGACATGACAAACACACATCAAATCTTCGGACGGCTCACTACCTTAACTGCTGTCTGGCTGGTTTTGGTCGCCTGCACTGCGGTGGCCCCAGCGGTGGGACAGGCTTCGACCCACCTCAGCAAGAAGGAACTGAAAGCGCTATCGGCGTCGCCCGCAGGTCAGGAACGGTTGGCAGCGTACTACCGGGATAAAGCCCAACATCTGAGGGCGAAGGCAGAGGAATTCTCGAAAGAGGCGGACTATCTCGCGACGCAGCCTGCGACCGTTGAATCGAAGCAGGGCATTTCCTGCAACTGCACGAGCCACTACCGCTATTTTTCGAAGCTGTACACTCAGGAAGCCAAGGATGCGGAGACGCTGGCAGCGAAATACCATCGACTCGCGCAGGACTGGCAATCGAAAACGACACAGCTGTAGTTGGAGAGCCCACCACACCAGCCCGCCGGTCTGGGGACCCCGGCGAGGGCGGCTCTCCCTACGCAAGTTTTCGCGGGTCAGTCGCCGGGCTCGAAGCGATAACCCACCCAGGGATCCGTCACAATATAGCGAGGGGAGTTTGGCGAGGGCTCAAGTTTCTTGCGGAGCTGTGCCACGAACACGCGCAGGTATTCGACCTGTTCTGTGCTTGCACCACCCCACACGGCCGCGAGCAAAGCGCGATGCGTTATCACTTTGCCGGGGTGGCGGGCGAGATAGACGAGCAAGTCGAATTCTTTCGGCGTTAGGTGGACGGCACGGTCTTTCACTAAAACGCTGCGGGCTCCGGGATCGATCTTGAAGTCGCCCGCTTCGATCGGCCCGAGTTCCGACTCTTTCGTGCGTGCGCGGCGAAGATTGGCGCGGACACGCGCCAGGAGTTCCTCCATGCCGAACGGCTTGGTGACGTAATCGTCGGCGCCCGCATCCAGCGCCTGAACCTTGGTGCGCTCCTCACCGCGCACCGAGAGCACGATGATGGGAATCTGCGTCTTCGTCCGCAGACGCCGGCACAATTCCAGGCCGTCCATGTTGGGCATGGCCAGGTCGGTGATGACCATATCCGGCGACCAGTCTTTCATGATCTCGAGCGCAGTCTCGCCGTCGTTGGCCACGCGAATGTCGTATCCGTGACTGGACAGAGAAGTCCGCAGCACCCGCGTGATCTGGGATTCATCGTCGACGACCAGAATGTGTTTATGGTCGGGCATGACGATCAGCCGGGTTCCTGGGTCACAATGTGCACGTCCACGGCCGGGGCGTCGCGCAAAAACTGATGGATGGCGGAAAGATAGAAATACCGCTTCCAGCCCCGCGTGGCGGAGCGTCCAAAGACTACCTGCGTGATGTGTTTCTGGTTGACGAATTCCGCGACGGCGTGAGCCACGCTCTTTCCCTTCAGCCGCACGATCGATGCACCGACGTTCTCCGCGAAGCGCACGTTCGCGTTCAAGGTTCGCTGATTGGCTTCGCTCGAGTCCTGCCCCAGGTCGGTATAGACCACGAAAAGCTCGGCATTCATCGCCTGGGCCATGCGCGCGCCGCGCGCCACCAGATACTGCGCCGCCGGGTTTGAACTGATGCATACCGCAATGCGCTCGCGGATGGCAACCGGGGCTCGATCGTCCGCTTGCTCTCCGCGGTGCTGTTCCAGGCTTAGATCCACCTGTTGGGCCACCTGGCGCAAGGCCAGCTCGCGCAAAGCGATCAGGTTCGTCTCGCGGAAGAAATTTTCCAGCGCCCGTCCCACTCGTTCCTGCGGATAGACGTCGCCGCGCCGCATACGGTTCTGCAGCGCCTCCGGAGTCAGGTCGATCATCACCACTTCGTTGACTCTTTGCAGCACCCAGTCGGGAACGGTTTCGCGCACCTGGATCCCGGTGACTCCCTGCACCGTCGGTGTCACGCTCTCCAGATGCTGGATGTTCATGGTGGAAAGAACATCGATTCCCGCGTCCAGCAGTTCCAGTACGTCTTCATAGCGCTTGCGATGTTTGCTGCCCTCGATATTGGTGTGCGCCAGTTCATCGACCAGAGCGACCCGTGGGTGGCGCGCGAGAATGGCGTCCACATCCATCTCTTCAAAGAGCGCGCCCTTGTACTCGATCGCTTTGCGCGGCACCGCTTCCAGGTTCGTGACCAGGTCACCCACCGTTTTGCGGCCGTGGGTTTCTATGACGCCGATCACCACATCTTCGCCGCGAGTGTGCCGGCGGATCGCCTCGGTCAGCATGGTGTAGGTCTTGCCCACGCCGGGAGCATATCCGAGAAAGAGCTTGAACAGGCCTCCCTTCTTCGCCGGCGAACATTGTTCCAGCCACTGCTCGGGAGTCTTGGGCATCGCGTTTATTGTCGTTGAGAGATGTGAGTTTGTCGATGCATGAGAAGGCAAGGTTTCAAGGTGGAGACTGGACTTGCCGCGTCTTCTTGGCGAGAGGAGACGCGGCTAGCCGCGTCTCTACCTTGAAGTCTTGCCTTTGTCATACAATCGCCTCGTGAATGCCGCGGCCAGATTCGTATCGGGATACGTGATCGCGGCGCTGACGGTCGCCGGCATTACTCTCGTCGGCTACCGCTGGCTCCATCTGAATCCGACCACGATCGCGCTCGCCTTCCTGCTCGGCGTCCTCGGGATTTCGGCTTCCTGGGGCATACGGCAAGCCGTTTTCATGTCGGTGATTGCCACCCTTGCGTTCAATTACTATTTCCTGCCTCCGATCGGCACTTTTACCATCGCCGACCCGCAGAACTGGATCGCACTGTTCGCCTTCCTGGTCACCGCGGTCACGGCCAGCGAACTGTCGGCGCGCGCCCGGCGCGGGACGCGCGCTGCCGTCGAGCGCCAGCAGGAACTGGAACGCCTTTACGCCTTCAGCCAGTTGCTGCTTTCGAGCGACAACCCGGCCGAGTTGTTGAACCTGATTCCCCGCTACATCGTCGAATCGTTCGGCATCCGGTCGGCGGCGATTTCGTTGTCGAGCCGCAGCGACGTGTATCGTTCTGGCCCCACCATCGACGGATTGGAATCGCGCGATCTCCAATTGATCGGCTTGCGCGGTGAACCGCACTTTGACGCTGCCCATCAATTGGCCTTCATGCCGCTCCGCATGGGCATGCGCGTGGTGGGTTGCATGGGCGTCTCCGGTGCGGAGCTTTCGCGGCAAACCCTGGAGGCCATCGGCAGCCTGGTGGCCATCTCCATCGAGCGCGCGGGCGCCGTCGAGAAACTCAGCCGCGCCGAGGCTGCGCGCGAAAGCGAGCAATTGCGCTCGGTGCTGCTCGATTCGGTTACGCATGAGTTTCGCACTCCGCTCACCGCCATTAAGGCGTCGGTGACCTCGTTGCTGGGCAGCCCGGGCCATTCGCCGGGCCATTCTGAAGAAGAGCGGCAGGAACTGCTGACCATCATCAACGAAGAAAGCGACCGGCTGAACCGGCTGGTAGGAGAAGCCGCTGAGATGGCGCAGTTGGATGCCAACAAAGTGGAATTTCGCTTCGCATCCGCGTCCATCGGCAACGTGGTCGAGGAAGCGCTCGACGAACTGAAGCAACTCCTGGTGCACCATCCGGTGGACGTCAGAATTCCCGCCGGCCTTCCCAACGCGCGCATGGACCCCGCTCACATCAAGGAAGTCCTCGTGCACCTGATCGAAAACGCAGCCAAGTACTCACCCGCCGACGCTCCCATCCGCATCACCGCGGAAGCCAAGGACCAGACCCTCACCATCAATATTGCCGATCGCGGTCCCGGTATCGACGATTTTGAGCAATCGCTCGTCTTCGAAAAGTTCTATCGCGGACGAAATCAGCGGGTGCAAGTCCACGGCACCGGCATGGGACTGGCCATCTGCAAAGCCATCGTGGAAGCCCACGGCGGGCGGCTGGGCGTTACCAGCCAGTTGGGGCATGGGTCGGTTTTTTACTTCAGTTTGCCGGTGGGGTGAGGGTCATTGGCTGCTCCGTCCCCCCAAAGCAGCTGGCTTCTCTGAAGGCCATTCGTGGCGAGGCGAGCCTTGGAGGGCGTGCTTTGGCCGCTCCGCCTACGAGGGATCCGGGGACTTCGGTTTACGTTTTTCTTCGTGACCGCAATCGGCCGTTCAAATAAGCAGCGTTCAGGGTTACAATGGCAAAATTTTACTGCCGCAACTGCAGGGGTCAGTCGTTCACTTCGTCGCGTCCTTCGTCGGTTGAATGGCTTGTGCTCGGGAGCATCGTCCGATGGGCTAGGTAAGAGAAACGGGGAGTCTCCCGAAGAACCGAAGAAACAAATTCAATCAAGATAGAAGGAGAGGCGTATGAATCGAAGTGCAGTGACAAAGTTGCTGCTTTGCGTTTGGGTCTCCATCTGTATTTTCTCGGCGCTTGCGTTGGCGCAAAACCCGGCGCCCGTTCAAACCGGTCCTCGGGAGTATTGGGAAGACCATCATGACACCTCGATGTCCCTACTGGACATGATCCGGTTTTACCCACAACCTAGCCCGCCATCGCAACCCTGGGTACGGCCGGAGATGCCGCTTCCACCGCGTGATTATCCTGCGCACGTAATGGATCCGGTGCTGCAAACGGGCAACGGGTTCGGGCCTCTGGCCGCAACCATAGGGCTGAATTTCGAAGGGAATGACTTCGATACGACTTGCAATTGTGCTCCGCCGGACACCAACGGTGCGGTGGGGACCACCCAGTACGTGCAGCTCGTCAACACCGTTTTTACGGTTTACGACAAATCGAGCGGCGCGGTGATCGCCGGGCCCACGGCCACCAATAGTTTGTGGAGCGGCTTTGGCGGAGTCTGCCAAACCGCCAACGACGGCGATGGCACGGTCGCCTTCGACAAACTGGCCGACCGTTGGGTGTTCCAGCAATTTGTTGTTTCCAGCACGCCGTACAAGGAGTGCATTGCCGTCTCGCAAACCTCCGACGCTACGGGTACGTACAATCGTTACGTCTTTGACTTCGGCAGTTCGGATTTTCCCGATTACCCAAAACTTGCCGTGTGGCCGGATGGCTACTACGAGTCCTTCAACATTTTCCTGAACGGCGCCTCATTTATCGGGCCTGACGCCTGCGCGGTCGACCGCACCAACATGCTGACCGGAGCCGGTGCCCGTCCGATGCAGTGCTTCCAGCAATCCAGTTCACTCAACCCACTTCTACCTTCGGACTTGGATGGAACCACGGCGCCGCCTTCTGGCGAGCCGAATTTCTTCATGACCTACGGTTCCAGCGGCGTTCTGCAGCTGTTCAAATATCACGTAGATTTCACCACACCTTCGAATTCCACGTTCACCGGCCCCACTAACATCTCGGTGGCAGCATTTATGCCGGCGCCCTCGACAGTCGCCCAACCTAGCCCTGGGGAAGCTCTGGATACGCTCTCCGACCGGCCGATGTACCGGGCGTTTTACCGCAACTTCGGCTCGCACGAATCGGTCGGGTTCAACCATTCGGTGGGGAATCCTTCCGGGATACGCTGGTATGAAATCCAGAATCCTAACGGCACTCCCACAGTTGCGCAGCAGGGAACGTTCTCGCCGGATTCGAGCAATCGCTGGATGGGAAGCACCGCCATGGACTCGGCGGGCGACCAGGCGATTGGCTACAGCGTGGTGAACTCTTCGAGTCTGGATCCTACCGTCCGCATCGCCGGCCGCACCCCGAGCGACCCGTCCGGGACCATGGAAACGGAACTCAATGTCGTCACCGGCACCGGCGTACAGGAAAGCACCGCCAACCGCTGGGGCGACTATAGCGCCATGCAAGTGGATCCGGTGGACGACTGTACATTCTGGTACACGCAGGAGTACAGCAAGACGACCGGCTCATTCAACTGGGCCACCCGCATCGCGAATTTCAAGTTCGCAAATTGCGGGAGCACCAGCCCGGACTTTACCATCAGCGCGTCGCCCTCCTCGGTCACAGTGCAGCAGGGCCATAACGGGACCTCGACCATCACTACCACGGCGTTGAACGGCTTCAACAATGCCATTACGTTGTCAGCCTCTGGGCAGCCCAGTGGAGTGACAGTGACCTTCGGCACGAACCCAATTCCAGCGCCCGGCAACGGGAGTTCTCTAATGACAATGGCGGTCGGCGCCAGCGTTCCGCCGGGCACCTACCCCATCACGGTTACGGGAGTGGGTGGCGGAATTACGCACACCACCACGGTCTCGCTGACTGTGACCGGTGTGACGCCGGACTTCAGCATCAGCGCTTCGCCCGCTTCCGTCACGGTTGCGCGAGGGAGTTCGGGCACGTCAACCATCAGTACAACTGCCTTGAACAGTTTCAGCGCGGCGATTTCATTGTCGGCATCCGGGCAAGCCAAAGGTGTTACGGTTAGTTTCAGTCAGAACCCCATTCCCGCACCGGGGACCGGATCGTCAGTGATGACGATAAGGGTATCGAGAAACGCCAGAAGAGGGACGAACACCATTACCGTGACCGGTACGGGCGGCGGCGTTACCCATAAGACTAGTGTGACTTTGACGATTCAATAAGGACTGCAAATCGGCGCTGGGTAGGACCGGCGTCCGCAAGAAGCACAGTGGCCCCAGGTCTCGCGCGATTTCGAGACCTGGGGCTTTTCTCTTTGAGGCTGCTCAGGATTCAGGATCTCTAAAGTTGCCCACATCATTTTGGTAACTGTTGGAGACGGCGTTTGGACTCAGAACCGGTCAATGAGCGATATGGGGATTTAGCGTCAAGGTGGCCTGGCCTTGCGCCGAGGCTCTCAGCGATCACCTCACATCAGTAGGTGACACATATCACTGACATTACGGGCAAATTCGTGTTGCATTAGTTTGCCCCTTCGAAGAGCACTTCCCGCCTGTTGATACGCAGCACCCCCTGAGGCGAGACAAACCACACATCTTTTCACAACGAGCTCATTCATCATGAGCTCTCTTAATGGAGGCAACATGAAATGCATCAGGGAGCCAAGAAAGGATATTTTTCGATTAGGGATTCTCGCGGTCCTAATCGGCATACTTTGCATTCCACTGATTCCATCCGCTTTAGGTCAAACGGCGCCCGCAGCGCAAACGTCACCCGCTGGCGCCTCAACCGATGGTATACCAGTTGAAGTACAAGGAGGCATCGGAAGCACACCACCTAAAGAGATCCTCCAAGCCACGCCCTGGGGAACCCCGGTTCTGGTGTCGCCAAGAAACGGGACGGCGCTTTACCATTACCCTAGGACTACAACACTGGCATGGCAGCCAGTAATCAGCGCAGTCTCCTATGTGGTAGAGCGGGCATTCTTGTCTGGCAGTACATGGAGTCCCTACCCAACAGTCACAGTATCTGGCAACGCCAATGCCTCATATACATTCGATTTTGTTGGCGATCAAAAAGGGCGTTGGCGGGTGACTGCGTTCAATGGGTCGATCTACTCGACCCCCAGTCCGTGGTGGACATTCTCGTACAACACCAAGCCTCAAATGGCGACGCCCACTCAGACAAATCCTGTTAACAACGAAATTTTCGGCCACTATCCGCGGACCCTCACGCTGTCATGGAAAATGGTACCGGCGGCGGCGGGCTACAAACTGGAGATAGCGTTCTGCGACGCAACTAGGACTACGTGCTCGCCTTACCCACCCGTCACTATTACAGATCCACTAAAGTCCGATTACACTTTTGATTTCGTTGGCGCACAGCCGGGCAAGTGGCGCGTCACCACACTTGGTGGTTCCCTTTATCGGGATTCATCTGCCAGTGCCTGGCGCTGGTTTAGTTTCACTCAGTGAGACGATTTTTGGCTGTCGCTAAAAGTTAAGCGATAAACACATCCTGGGTAAAGAGGGGGATGTCTGACCCAAAACGGAAACATCCCCCTTATAGTTTGGCGTGCATCCCGACATCGTCCGCCCAAGGCAGAAATTCGTAACTGTCCAGAACAGGCGATTGCACTCAGAACCCGAACCCCAAGGGCAGAACGTGAACCTACGCGGCTTCGGTCATCTACTAGCTTTGGTGGGCCCGCCTGGATTCGAACCAGGAACCAACAGATTATGAGTCTGCTGCTCTAACCGTTGAGCTACGGGCCCCGCATCCATATCTTACACATTCGCGGCGAGGGCGGGTTACCACCGTCACAGGTCACCCACGCCGCCTCGGGGTATGATTGCCCAGACGCACCCATGGTATGAAGAAGCTGCGCTTCTTGCTTTCGCTGACCAACGACGATAACGATTACCAGATCGAGCAGGCTTCCGCTGCGCGCCAGGCAGCCGGCAAACTGGGGGTTGAGCTCCAGATCGTACACGCCGGCAACGACGGCATCGTGCAGAGCCAGCAACTTCTCTCCAGCATTCATTCCGAGAACGCTCCGCGGCCCAACGCCATCCTCTTCGAACCCGCTGGGTCTACCGCGCATCCCCAGGTTGCGCGTGCCGCTGCCAACGCTGGAATTGGAGTGGTGCTGCTGAATTCGAACGCCGATTACATCTCCGAACTGCGCCGCCGTTCCCATGTGCCGGCGTTTGCCATTACTTCCAACCACGAAGAGATCGGCCGCATCCAGGGACAGCAACTGGCTGCCCTGCTGCCCACGGGCGGAATCGTTCTCTGCATTCAAGGCCCCCCCGATAGTTTGGCCGCCAAACAGCGCTACACCGGGTTGCTCGAAACCAAGTCCGAGAACGTGAAACTTCGCGTCCTCAAAGCCCATTGGACCGAAGCCAGCGCCCACAAAACGGTGCGCTCGTTTCTCCGTCTTTCCACTTCCCGCGACGCGCACATTGAGGCGGTTTGCGCGCAGGACGATTCCATGGCCATAGGAGCCCGCAAGGCCTTCGAGGAATGCAGCGAAGTGCGGAAGGAGTGGCAGAAGATGCCGTTTCTCGGTTGCGATGGACTTCCCAGGACCGGGCAAGAGTGGGTGCGCCGCAGTCTGCTGGCCGCCACCATCGTCGATCCTCCGAATGCGGGTCAGGCCATTGAGATGATGGTGAAATCGATTGCCAGCGGCACGCTGCCGCCCGAGCGCACATTCACGGTCGCGAAATCCTTCCCCAGCCTCGAAGTGCTGGCGCAGTCGACACGCGCGCGTGCCGCATCCAGTTCCTAGCAATTGCTGGCAACCACCGCTTTGGTTTTGGATTCGTTCCGGCTTCGCATTCGGGGGACCGCACGAACGATGCCGCAAGACCGCCGGTCGTTACATGGTGATGGCCTTTTGAATGGTGATGGCCTTTGGGGCTCTGCGCCCTATTTAGAGCGCGGTGGGCGGCACAGGTGGCGCCGTGGGAACAACTTCCGCGGGCGAGCTGTTGTTCACCAGATCTTTCAATTCCTTGCTGGGCTTGAAGAACGGGATTTTCTTTGCCGGAACTTCCACGCGGTCGCCGGTTTTCGGATTCCGGCCCACACGCGGCTTGCGCTGGCGCGTGCGGAAGCTGCCAAAACCGCGGATTTCGATCTTGTCGCCCACCCGCAGCGAGCGCACCACGCTGTCAAAGATCGTGTCCACAATCACTTCGCTGTCTTTGCGGGTGAGTTCCGCCAGCCGGGAAACTTCTTCGATCAGGTCAGCCTTCGTCATAAGCCTTTTGCTCCCTTGGGGCGTTGCCGCCTCGCTGTCCGCCGTGCGCCTGCCTATAACCTTCTCAAATTTAAGGGGTTCTATGCAAGTGGGGAAGTGGGCACCTGGAAAAAAGTTCCCAGTTCCCAGTTCTCAGTTCTCAGAAACAGCGCCCACAGCCCTTACTGAGAACTGGGAACTGGGAACTAGCTATTTCCACAGATAATAAAACCCGACCTGCTGCTCCAAGAGCTTCTCCCGGGTGGGCAAATAGTCGGAAACATCGCCAAACAACAAGTCAAGCCCCGACCGCCTCTCTTTCGGCGGGTAGACCAGCGTCGGCTCGCCTGAAATATTCACCGCCTGGGCCGTATCCTTCACCGCGCCTTCGAAATCCGCGATCTGATCCACCAGTTTCAGTTCCGCCGCCTGCTGGCCGGTCCAGACCTTTCCGTTCGCGATGGCGCGGATGTCGGCTTCCTTCGCATGCCTCCCGTCGGCCACCGCTTGGATGAACTGCGTATGCATGTTGTCGATCAAGCCCTGCATGTACTCGCGCTCCGCGGGAGTCATTTCGCGCGTCGGGCTGCCCGTGTCCTTGAATTCTCCCGCCTTCATGGTGATCGCATTCAGTTTCGCCCACTTCAGCAGTTCGCCGTAATTCACCCATTCGGCAATCACTCCGATCGATCCCACCACGCTGCCCTTGTCGGCATAAATTTTGTTGGTGGCCGACGCCACGTAATAAGCGCCGCTCGCGCCCACCGTCTCAATCGAAGCCACGATCCGCTTCTTCTTTTCGTCGCGAATCCGCTTCACTTCGCGATAGATCTCCTCCGACGCGGCCACGCCGCCTCCGGGCGAATTCACATGAATGATGATGGCCTTGACGGAATCGTCATCGGCAAACTTCTTGAGCTGGGGGACGATCTGCTTGGGAGAGAAAATAACGCCGTCGAGTTCAACCACGGCAATCTTGGAGCCGAAGCCGGAAAACGATGCTTCATCCTGGCCGCCAAAACTCAGATAGACCAGCGTAAACACGGCCACCACGAACAGCGCAAACAACCCGCCGCCCACCAGAAACCATATCCAAATCCGCGAACGCCCTTCAGCCATAATCAGATGAGTGTAGCACCGAGAGATTGCAGAAGTCAGAAGGAAGTCAGAAGTCAGAAGTCAAATTGAAGAAGCAAAAACCACACCACACCGACCAAGGGGTTACTTCTTCAATTTGACTTCTTACTTTTGACTTCTTCCCCCTTGGCGTACACTCGTCACGCACATGCGTGATCCCGTCGAACTCGAGGTTTTCAAGAACCTCTACCACTCCATCGCCGAGGAGATGGGAGCCGCCCTGCGCCGGACTTCCTTCTCTCCCAATATCAAAGAGCGCCGCGACTACTCCTGCGCCGTCTTCGATTCCGCCGGCCAGGTCATCGCCATGGGCGATCACATGCCGGTGCATCTGGGCTCCATGCCTATGTCGGTTGCGGCGGCGGTGGGGCAATGTGAGCTCAACCCGGCGACGTCGTCATGCTCAACGATCCGTTTCGCGGCGGCACGCACCTGCCCGATATCACGCTGGTGATGCCGGTATACATCAGCAAAACCAGGAGCGGCGGGCGAGGGCGCCCGCCCCACACAACCACTCCCGATTTCTACGTCGCTTCTCGCGCTCACCACGCCGATGTCGGCGGAACTTACCCTGGCTCCATGGGGCCCTGCCGCGAAATCTATCAGGAAGGCCTCCGCATTCCGCCCGTCAAAATCATGCGCGGCGGAAAACTTGTCGCCGATGTGTTGGCCCTTCTGCTCAACAACGTCCGCACGCCCGAAGAACGCGAAGGCGACCTCGGAGCCCAGATCGCCGCCTGCCAGACCGGAGCCCAGCGCCTCCGCGAAATCTGCGACCGCTACGGAATCGCCCGCGCCGAAAAAGGCCGCCGCCGATCTGCTCGTCTATTCCGAAGAGATGATGCGAGCCTTCCTGCGCACCATTCCGCCCGGCCACTATCAGGCCGAGGACTTCCTGGATGACGATGGCGTGGAAGACAAGCCCGTGCGCATCGCCGTGACCATCGAAGTCAAGCCCGCCAAGAAATCCGCTGTAGAGACGCGGCTTGCCGCGTCTCCCTCGGCGTCGAAAAAGAAGCCGCCCGCCCAAGTCACCATCGACTTCACCGGCAGCGACCCGCAAGTCCAAGGCGCGATCAACGCGGTCGAGGCGATCACCTACTCGGCCTGCTTCTACGTCTTCCGCTGCCTGCTCCGCGAAGACGTGCCCGCCACCTCGGGCCTGATGCGCCCCATCCGCGTCATCGCGCCATCGGGAACCGTGGTCAACGCCAGGCCTCCCGCCGCCGTTGCGGGTGGCAACGTGGAAACTTCGCAGCGAATTGTCGACGTGCTTCTGAAAGCGCTGGCGCAGGCGATTCCCGACCGCATCCCCGCCGCCGCCGCCGGCACCATGAACAACCTCACCATCGGCGGCATCGATCCGCGCTCGCGGCGAGCCCTTCGCTTATTACGAAACCATCGCCGGTGGCATGGGCGCGCGCCCTATCAAAGACGGAGTCTCCGGCGTCCACACCCACATGACCAACTCCCTGAACACTCCCGCCGAGGCCCTCGAATACGCCTACCCGGTTCGCCTGCGGCAGTATTCTTTTCGCCCCAATAGTGGAGGCGCCGGCCTCCACACCGGTGGCGACGGAATCGTGCGCGAAATCGAAGTCTTAACCGATGCCCAGGTCACTCTGCTCGCCGACCGCCGTTCCCGCGGACCCTACGGCCTGGCTGGAGGAGCCGACGGCGCTCCCGGCCGCACCCTGATCATCCGGCGTGACGGGTCGGCCGAAGAAATTCCCGGCAAGACCAGCGTTCGGCTGCGTTCCGGAGAAAGAGTGCGCATAGAATCGCCGGGCGGCGGCGGCTGGGGCAGAGCAAACCGATGAACCGCGGAGAACGCTGAGCGCAAAGAGCTTTTTTGTAACTGGGCTTCCCCCTGTGTCACCCTGTGCCCTCTGTGGTTAGGAATTTTCTCAGCGTAACTCAGCGCCCTCTGCGGTAAATCCCACTTTTCGCTAGAATTCAAGTTTGCAGGCTTTCAGGGAGTAACCACGATGAGATTCTTGCGTCCCTTTGTTTTCGCGATTGTTCTGGCGTCCGCTTTCTTCTACTTCACCACTTATCGCAACGGACGTCTCCATCCCGCCAACTGGATCAGCCGTCCGCAGCACGTGGAGATCACCGAAGCCGCCGGCAGCGAAGCGCTCGACGCCGAAGAGCAGAACAACATCAGCGTCTACCGCAAGAACATTGGAGCCGTCGTCAACATCACGTCGCGCGTCATGACCTTCGACTTCTTCTACGGACTGGTGCCGCAGGAAGGCCAGGGCTCGGGCTTCGTCATCGACAAAGAAGGACACATCCTCACCAACTATCACGTCATCGCCGATGCGCGCGAGGTCTGAGTCACGCTCCACAATCGCAAGAAATATAAGGCCACCATCGTCGGCACCGACACGCGCGCATGACTTGGCCATCGTCCAGATCAAAGCTCCCGATCTGCAGCCCATGACGCTCGGCGACTCGACCAATCTGCAAGTCGGCCAGAAAGTCTATGCCATCGGCAATCCCTTCGGCCTCGCCGGCACGCTCACCCGCGGCATCGTCAGTTCGATCCGCCAGGTGCAGGAGCCCGACGGCATGGTCATCGAAGAAGCCATCCAGACCGACGCCGCCATCAACCCCGGCAACTCCGGAGGCCCGCTGCTCAACTGGCACGGCGAAGTCATCGGCATCAACACAATGATCGCCTCCAGCGTCGGCCAAAGCGCCGGCATCGGCTTCGCCATTCCGATCAACACCGCCAAAGCCGTGCTCAACGATCTGGTCACGCTCGGGCGCGTGCGCCGTCCCGCGCTCGGCGTCCGCACCATCCCCATCGATCCGGAAATTGCTGGGGAACTGGGCCTGGCCGCCGACTACGGACTGCTCATCGTGCAAGCCGTTCCCGGAGGCTCCGCCGACCGCGCCGGATTGCGCGGCGGCACCGAACGCGCCTACCTCGGCAACATTCCCATCATGATCGGTGGAGATTTAATCGTCGCCATCGACGGAGAAAAGATCGAAAGCCAGCAGATCCTCGCCCAGATCATGAACAAGCACCGCGCCGGGGACACGGTGAAAGTGACTATTTTCCGCGGGAAGAAACAGTTGGAAGTGTCGGTGGTGCTGGGCGAGGCGAGAGAGCAGGTGTAGCAGCTTGTGTGGCGCGGGCACTCTTGCCCGCGTGCCTTTGCCTGTCTCGATGCTTTGCTGGGGGTACCCGCCCGCGTGCCCTAAACGAGCCTGTGAGCAAAGCGCACTTGCAATTTTCCTTGCTACATAGCATGATATATAGCAAAGAAGGGTCCGCCATGGCGCCTACATCTAAGGCAAAAGTCTTCTACAGCGGCAGGAGTCAAGCGGTACGAATTCCAGCCGAGTTTCGCTTTACTAAAGATGAGGTCTACGTGCGCCGCGACCCGCAGAGCGGAGATTTGATTCTTTCGGAGTCTCCGGTGAAAACCTGGAAAGAAATCTTTAAGGCTCTTGACGAAGCCAAGTTCCCTGAAGATTTCATGGAAGATCGAGATCATGAACCGCCTCAAAAACGGGATGATCTATGACTCGAATCTGGATGCTCGATACCAACACCGTGAGCTACGTTGTCCGTGGGAAATCGCCTGCGGCCAGGGCGAAGTTGGATAGCCTTAAAGGAGAGGAAACAGCGTGCATCTCGGTTATTACCGAAGCCGAACTCCGTTATGGGACAGCCAAACAGGCTCCAGGACCGGTGCGGCAAGCGGCGCTGAATATCTTGTTCGATAGGTTACGAATTCTTCCCTGGACCAGCGAGGAAGCTCTCGTCTATGGAGACCTGCGGGCCAAACTGGAACGGGCCGGAAAAGTCCTCGGCAATCTGGATATGCTGATCGCGGCCCATGCCATCAGTACAAACGCAACCTTGGTTACCCGGGATAAGGCGTTTGCTCAAGTCGGGGACCTGCGTCCCCCCGTGAACTGGGCGGTTGATCTATAAGCTCGTGTGGCGCGGGCACTCCTGCCCGCGAGCCCTTGCCTGTTTCGGGGAGCGCTGCGCGACCGCCCTCAATCCCCTGTTTTCAGTACTTCGTCCGATGACGCATAGCGACCAGTGCCACGGGCGTCCGGGATGATATGCCTGAATAGATAAACGATTTTGAACCAGCCTGTGGTCTCCAACAGGATCAGTCCGCCCCACAAATCGCTGTGCTTGCCACGATACCTTTCTTTCCAGTGCCACATTGTCACTAACAGCAAGTAAATCGCCCCCGGCACAAAGAGCACCATGCCCGTGAGCACAAGCGCCAGAGGAGCCATTCGTTCCATAAATATGCACGGGAGCAGAATGGCCAAGCCGAGGAGAGCCGCGATCCCAAGTCGCTGCAGCCATCGAAATCTTAATTGCCAGAGTATCGGATGCATGTCGGTTACTCTATTACAGTTTCGACCTTGATCAAAGATCTGAAACCTCAGCTCCCCGCAAGCAGCTCCGCGCTATCATCTTCCCCATGCCCGACGTCGACTGGATCCGCACCCTCTGTCTCTCCTTCCCCGATGTCACCGAGGACATGCCGTGGGACGACGATCTCTGCTTCAAAGTCCGCGGCAAAATCTTCACCGGCGTGGTTCTCTCGGACGGGCGGTTCCCGCGCATCACTCTTAAATGCGCGCCGGAAACATTCCACGAACTGCTCGAAATCGAAGGCATCTCCCCC
This sequence comes from uncultured Acidobacteriaceae bacterium, assembly GCA_963767605.1. Classification (GTDB taxonomy): domain Bacteria; phylum Acidobacteriota; class Terriglobia; order Terriglobales; family Acidobacteriaceae; genus Acidiflorens. Next base: position 264,659 of record CAVYEP010000016.1, read on the forward strand.
GCGCCCTACGTCGGACGTTACAAATGGGTGATGCTCGCCAACTCCAACGTCCTGCCCTCCGACGAACTCGAAGCCCTGATTCGCCAGTCGTACGGCCTGGTCGCCGCCAAAGCGCCAAAGAAGAAGTCCGCGAGCGGGAAACCGCCCAACAGTCACGGCAAGAGCTAAGGCTGTCCTCTGTGTTCACTCCGTGTACCCCGTGGTTAAAGCCTTTGCCTTTCTTCGCGCCCTCCGCGCCTCGGCGGTGACCCGGTTTGACTCCCGTAACCCGCTAAGCTAGCCTCGTACTTCACCCAATCCATGCGCATTCAACGTAGTTTCCTGATCCTCTGCAGCCTGTGCGCTTTACTGGCCTCGGCTGTCGCGGCCGCGCCCCTGCGTCCCACGCACGCTCCACACGCCATCGTCACCAGCGTCCACGAGCTCGCCTCGCGCGCCGGGGTTGAGATGTTGCAATCTGGAGGCAACGCCGTCGATGCCGCCGTCGCCACTGGCTTCGCACTCGCCGTCGTTCATCCTCAGGCCGGAAACCTCGGCGGAGGCGGCTTCCTTCTTCTCCGCAACGCCACCGGCGAAACTCATTTCATCGACTTCCGCGAAAAAGCGCCTGCCGCGGCCACCGAAAACATGTATCTGGACGCCCAGGGCAACGTCCTCCCAGACTCCAACAAGGATTCCAGCGTCGTGGGGTACAGGTCCGTAGGCGTCCCCGGCTCGGTTGCCGGCCTGGTCTATGCGGAGAAGAAATACGGCAAGCTGTCGCTGGAAAAAGTAATCGCTCCCGCCATCAAGCTCGCCCGCGATGGCTTTCCGCTTGCCTACGAAGACGCGCAAGAACTAAGAAGAGATGAGTACCTCGCCCAGTTTCCGGAATCGAAACGCATTTTTCAGCGTGACGGAAGCTACTATCAGCCCGGAGAACTATTCAAGCAGCCCGAACTCGCCCGCACGCTCGAACGCATCGCCAAGAATCCCGACGACTTCTACCACGGCGCCATGGCGCGCGAACTGGCCGCCGCTATCCACAAAGGCGGAGGCCTGGTCACCGCCGCCGACCTCGCCGCCTACGAAGTCAAGGAGCGCGAGCCCATTCGCGGCTCCTATCGCGGCTACGAAATCATCAGCGCTCCGCCGCCATCTTCCGGCGGAGTGGCGCTCATCGAAATCCTCAATATCCTGGAAGGCTTCGACCTCGCGAAATTGGGCAACCGCTCCGCCGGCGCGATCCACCTCGAAGCCGAAGCGTTTCGTCGCGCCTTCTACGATCGCACCGATTTCATGGGCGATCCCGACTTCTCCAAAGTGCCCGTCGCGCAGCTCATCGACAAGAAATACGCCGCCGCCTGGCGCGACTCCATCGACCCGAACCACGCCAGCGTGAGCAAGGATCTGAAACGCCCGGCCTTCGCTGAACTGGAGCGCGTCGCCCAGTCCCGCCCGGTCGCCATTCGCGAGCCTGAGAACACTACGCACTATTCCGTCGTCGATGCCGAAGGCAACGCCGTTGCGGTCACCACCACGCTCAACGACTCTTTCGGCTCGCGCGTCACCGCCGAAGGTCTGGGCTTCCTGCTCAACGACGAAATGGACGACTTCGCCGCCAAACAAGGCGTCCCCAACGCTTACGGACTGATCCAGGGCCCGGCCAACGCCATCGGCCCGGGCAAGCGCCCGCTCTCGGCCATGACGCCGACCATCGTCCTCAGGAAGGATGGGCTCAAAGACGGCAAGCTATTCCTGGTTCTCGGTTCGCCCGGCGGCCCCACCATCATCACCACCGTCGCCAATATCCTCATCGGCGTGGTGGATTTTTCGCTCGATATTGCAGGAAGCCGTCAACGCGCCCCGGTTTCATCATCAGTGGCTCCCCGATGGAATTCTCGTCGAGGATCGCCTCTCTCCCGATACAATGAATGTTCTGCGATCCAAAGGGCACAATCTGAAGGTCGAGCATTTCTGGGGAGACGGCGAGTGCATCATGATTGACCCCAAGACCGGCGAGCGCCTTGGCGCCAGCGACGGACGCAACAATGGGAAGGCGGTAGGTTACTGATGCTGAGGGCGGTATCGACGTACGTCTATGTGAAGGAACGGCTCCATCCGGGCTTGCTCGACGAACTCGTCAAGGCCGGAGCCCAGGCGATCGAAATCTTCGCCGCCCGCCAGCATTTCGACTACGCCAACCGCAAGCAGCATGTCCGCGAAATTGCCGACTGGTTCCGCTCCACCGGCATTCCACTCAATTCCGTGCACGCGCCTTTGTACTCCGACTACGAGTGGGGACGCACCGGCGGGCCGCCGGTCAACATCGCCTCCACCGATCGAGCCCACCGCATCGACGCCATGGACGAGATCAAACGCTCACTCGAAATCGCCGAGCATATTCCGTTCCGCTTCCTCGTGCAGCACATCGGCAATCCCAACGACACCTTCGACGACAAGAAATTCGAAAACGCCATGACCTCGGTCGAGCACCTGCGCGCCTTCGCCAAGCCGCTCGGCGTCCGCGTGCTGCTGGAAAATATTCCCAACGAATTGTCCACGCCTGAACGTTTGGTCGAATTCATCAAGACCATGCATTTCGACGACATCGGCGTATGCTTCGATTGCGGTCACTCCCACATGATGGAAGGAATTCCCGAAGGCTTCGCCATCCTGAAGAACCACATCTGCTCGACCCACGTGCACGACAACAATAAGGATAAAGACTCGCACCTCTGGCCGGGCAGCGGATCGATCGACTGGAACGAGACCATGGAATTGCTGCGCACCGCACCGCAAAAGCCTCCCCTGTTGCTGGAAATCGACGGCGAAGAAAGAAAGAACCCCAGCGAAGAAGTGAGCACAACCTTCCAAAAGCTGGAAGACTCGTAAAGGTAAGTCAGAAGTCAGAAGTCAGATTGAAGAAGTTAATCCCCAGCAGCTAAGCGCATCGGTTTTACTTCTGCAATCTGACTTCTAACTTCTGACTTCCGCAAGTTGCATGGTGTACGCAACGAAAGTTTATGTCCTCACCCATCAGCACCATCGCAGAAATCGGCGCCCACGAAGGCCAGTCCGTCACCATTCGCGGATGGCTTTACAACCTGCGCGAAAGCGGCAAGCTCCTCTTTCCGCAATTTCGCGACGGAAGCGGCGTCATCCAGGGCGTCGTCCCGAAGAACGCCGTTCCGCCCGAAGTCTTCGACGCCATCAAAGGACTCACCCAGGAATCGAGCGTCATCGTCGAAGGCAAGGTTCGCGCCGACAAGCGCGCTCCTGGCGGCTATGAGCTCGACGTCTCGAATGTGCAGGTCGTGCAGCGCGTGCCCGAGTCGACTCCTTATCCCATCACTCCCAAAGAACACGGCGTGGACTTTTTAATGGAGCACCGCCATCTCTGGCTGCGCTCCCAGCGCCAGGCTTCCATACTGCGCGTGCGCGCGGAAATCATTCGCGCCGCCCGCGATTTCTTTGACACGAACGGATTCACGCTCACCGACCCGCCCATCCTTACGCCCGCCGCTTGCGAAGGGACCTCCACGCTCTTCCCCGTCGACTATTTCGAAGAGCAAGCCTACCTAACGCAGTCCGGCCAGCTCTACATCGAAGCCACCGCCATGGCGCTCGGCAAGGTCTATTCATTCGGCCCAACTTTCCGCGCGGAAAAATCGAAGACTCGCCGCCACCTCACCGAATTTTGGATGGTCGAACCTGAACTCGCCTACGGCACGCTCGACGACTTGATGGAACTCGCCGAAGGCTTGCTGACCTTTTTGGTCAAACGATGTCTGGACCGCCGCCGGCCCGACTTGCAAACCATCGGCCGCGACCTTGCGAAGCTCGAGAAAATCGAAGCGCCCTTCCCGCGCATCACCTACGACGAAGCCGTCAGCAAATTGCAGGAAGGCCACTCGCAGGGCGTGCTCGAAAATAAATTCGAGTGGGGCGGAGATCTCGGCTCTCCCGACGAAACCTATCTTTCATCGCTGTACGACAGGCCCGTCATGGTCCATCGCTACCCGGCCAGCGTGAAAGCGTTTTACATGGAACCGGATCCCCAACGCCCCGAACTTGCTCTATGCGTCGATGTGTTGGCTCCCGAAGGCTACGGCGAAATCATCGGCGGGTCGCAGCGCATGGCGTCGCACGACTTGCTCCTGCAGCGCATTCACGAACACAATCTGCCCGAAGAAGCCTTCAAGTGGTATCTTGATCTCCGCAAATACGGCAGCGTTCCGCACTCCGGTTTCGGCATGGGCATCGAGCGCGCCGTAGCCTGGATCTGCGGCTTGGAGCACGTGCGCGAGACGATTCCCTTCCCGCGCATGCTGCATCGCCTGTACCCGTAGCATTGAACCGCAGAGATCGCTGAGTTCGCTGAGAAAGTCATTGCATGAGTGCCCCTTTGGTTCAAGCAGAACTGCTAAACGCGATCACCGAACAGATCATCGGTGCGGCGATGGAGGTTCATCGTGCGCTCGGGCCTGGATTGCTGGAATCGGCCTATGAAGCGTGCTTAGTGTTTGAACTGCGAGAGCGCAGTCTGCGCGTCGAGCAGCAGAAGCCGCTGCCGATCACGTACAAAAGCGTAAAACTCGATTGTGGCTACCGATTGGACTTGGTGGTGGCTGATTGCGTGATCGTCGAAATCAAAGCAGTCGAGAAGCTGAATTCGGTGCACGACGCTCAGCTGCTCTCCTACCTCAAGCTAGCCGATTGCCGAGTTAGGATTGCTCCTGAACTTTCACTGCACCATGCTGAAGCACGGAATTCGCAGACTAGTGAATGATTTCCCTTCCTCTGCGAACTCTGCGATCTCCGCGGTTAAATAGGAAGCGTATGCCTCAACGAAGCAGAACGTTCACCAGCATTACCCCGCGCCACATCCGCGTGATTGGCGTTCCTCTTGATCTTGGCCAATCGCGCCGCGGCGTTGACATGGGGCCTTCCGCCGTCCGCGTTGCCGGACTCGAAGCCCGCCTCGAGGCGATCGGCCACATCGTCGAAGACGCAGGCAACATCGCGGTCGCCATCCCCGAACAGAAAAAGGCAGGCGCGGCCAACTCCAAATACCTCAAGGAAATCACCGCCACCTGCACCAAGAGCGCCGATCTGGTATTGAAGACGCTCGAAGCCGGCAAAGTTCCTCTCGTCCTGGGCGGCGATCATTCTGTAGCCGCCGGTACGGTGTCAGGCGTGGCCGAGTTCTACCGCCGCAAGAACCAGAAAATCGGACTGCTCTGGATCGACGCCCACACCGACATGAACACTCCCGACTCTTCCCCCAGCGGCAATGTGCACGGCATGCCGCTCGCCTCGCTCATGGGCCTTCCTCCCGTCGAACTGGGCAGGATCTACGATTTCTCGCCCAAAGTGCGGCCGGAAAATTGCGTGCTCGTCGGCATCCGCGATGTTGACCACTTCGAAAAAGAACACATACGCCAATCCGGAGTCCAAGTTTTTACCATGCGCGATATCGACGAACGCGGCATGCGCGCCGTCATGGAGGAAGCTCTCCGCATGGCTGGACACGGCACCGCCGGCTATCACGTCTCGCTCGATATGGACTGGATCGATCCCGAAGACGCGCCTGGAGTGGGCACTCCGGTCTGGGGCGGCGCCACGTATCGCGAAGCGCACCTTGCCATGGAGATCATCGCCGACCATGGTCGCATGCTGAGTTTTGAAATCGTCGAAGTAAATCCCGTCATCGACCAGCGCAATCAGACCGCCGACTTGGCTGTCGAACTGGCGCTCTCGGCGTTTGGGAAGAAGATTTTATAGTGGCTGTTAACGTCTTTAAGACTTGTCATCCTGAGCGAAGCGCGAAGGATGACAGTGATGAGATGTTTAGCGTGACTCTCCGCTCACTGCACGTCGGATACTTTTCCGTTGAGAAACGTAACCTTAATATCCTTGTAAACATAGATCTGCTTGGAACCCAGATTGACGATCTTGTCTGGCGTTCCGAGCGCGGCTTTCACTTGATCGGGGGTTTGACCTTTTTCAATCTGCTGAGGCTCCGGCGGGGGCGCTTGTTGCGCTTGTCCTCCACCGCCACCTTGCTGATTGCCGCCTTGCTGGTCATTACCATTGCCATTGCCATTGCCGCCCTGCTGTCCGCCCTGGTCGCTGCCACTGTCATCGATGGCAAGCAGTCCAGCGATCGTGTCTTCCACCTGGGACGGGTTCGTTTTCGCCAACGTTCCCTTGGGGAACTGAAAAACAACGTCGGCCTTGTAGAACGTCTTCGGATCGGTGTTGTTACAGGAATCGCATGCGATGATGCCGATGACCACGTCGTCTTTCTCCAAATTGACGGCGAGCCTGGCGGGGTAGACTTTTGTGTCCTTCTGGAAAAACTGGGTGGTTGGCGCCTGTTGCCCAATTTTACTCATGAAGTGGCCGAAGACCTTTTGCCCAACCGGATTCGGGGAGTGAACCGCTCCGTTTTCATATTTGGTGGAGAAAATGCTCTGGTCGGAATAAGGCACACCGAGGATTCCGCCCTTCTTGACGACCAGGATGGTGCCCGCCTCCACTACGGCAGCTCCACTTGAGTCAGTACCCATCTTTACCAGCGTATATTGCGCTTTCAGCTGGTCTTCGAGTGAAACCTGCGCGACCACAATCCCGGGCGTGATCCCGACAACAATCAAAGCGACAACCAAGACAATCATCTCGATTCTCTGCGGCATTTCAACCTTCCTCCTGTCAGTCTGCTCCTCCGATTCCCGAGTGGGCAGGAGCGTCCCCGGTGGTTCTCCATTCCGTTAGAAGAAGCCGGAAACGTCGCGTTCCTTACACGACGTTCCCGGGTCCAACGATTCAGCTTGCCAACTTTACTGCGGCTGCTTGGCCTCCGCCTCCGCCTGGTCAGCCTCTTGTTGTTGCGCTTTCAAGTCGTTTTCTACGTTCGTGTCCGGCGTTGGTGCGGGGACTTCCCCAGCCTGTGTCTTGGTGTCGGGGGCGGCCGGTAATCCGTTCTTCCCCTGCTTGTCGGCCAACTCCTTCAGTCCGGCATCCATCTGGATGCGCAGTTGATTGTGCATCTCCTGCAGGTCATCGACGGGCACTCCTACAGTGGCGCCGACCGCACACTCATCCTTCTTGCTGCTCTTTACGGTTGCGTCGACCATGTTGTCATCGTCCGGTTTGTCGCCGGTACGGTAGACCACATCGCCAGGAGTAAGCGAGCATTCCACGCTATCCGACGTGGTCAGATCCTCGTCGGTGGAGACTACGAAGATGCGGATGTTGGGATCGAGCGCCGCTGGCACCTGGTCCCCGCTCGGGGCATCCTTCTGACCGTTTGCCGCCGCATCCTTTTCCGCGGCGATCTCGTTCTTCATCTCGTCGGCGAGCTCCTTCTTCACGTCAGCACTCATCCCCGTTGCATTGCCCTTCGCCGCCGGTGCTGCTGCGCCTAACATGTATTGGCCATAGGCCGCCTCGAGGTTCGCGGCAATCAGCGGATCGGTCGTCCACAACGAAGCGATCATATCCGACGACTCCGGCCCCAGCTGCGGAGGCATCAGTTCGCCGTTGTCGCCTCCGGCAGCCGCCTCCTGCTGCGCCGCATAAGCAGCTTGCAAGTTCGCCGCAATCAAGTAATCCGTCAGCCAAAATGCAGCCGTCGGATACACCGGATACGGCTGATAGTAAGGGCCGTAATACCCATACCAGGGCGCCCCGCCCCAGCCCCAGTTGTAATAAACCGGTGCGGGCCACGGATTGTAGGCCCATCCGTAGTACGCGGGACCATAGTAATAGGAGGGCGCGTAACCGTAATATGGACGGCCTCCATAGTAGTAGTTGCGGTACCCATACGCGTAGTAGTGTCCGCCCCTATAGTAGGTTCGCTGGGAATACTCCCGGCCGCCATGGCGATAGTAGGCGCGCTGGCTGTATCCCCCGTGTCGTCCGTAGCTCACCACCCGGCGTCCGTTGTGCATGCTCTCAACATGCCGGCCGCCACGCGCCCCGTGATTGATCGTCATCCCACTCTTGGTGTGGATCGTGCGCACCTGGCCATTCTTGCGGAAAGTCGCGCTCCCACCGCTCTTCAGGGAAACCGTCTTGCTTCCCGCGGGCTGATGCCGGTTGGCGTTGGCTCCGGCGTTTCCACGATTGTTCGCGTTGCCGCCTCCGCGATTGTTGGCATTGTTCGCCCCACCGCGGTTGTTCGTGCCCGCCGCGCCACCCTTGTTCGCGCCCGCCCCGCCGCGGTTGTTCGCGCCTGCCGCGCCGCGATTGTTCGCGTTCGCGCCACCAGGTCCCCGGTTATTCGCGCCTGCCGCGCCGCGATTGTTCGCGTTCGCGCCACCAGGTCCCCGGTTATTCGCGCCTGCCGCGCCGCGATTGTTCGCGCCGGGTCCGCCGGGATGTTGTGCTGGGGCGGAATGCGCGGCCGGAGCGGAGGCATGAGGTGCGGAGGCATGGGGTGCCGCTGCTGGTGCACTTGGCTTGTTGTGTTGCGCTGAAGCAACCGCGGTTACTGTAAGAATAACCAACAATACGGACCATTTCGGCAGGACGTTCTTTCCTGGGATGTTCGAATTCATAGACACTCCTGTGAGATGCGAAGCCCTATCCTCATCCATCCATCAGCGGGAAACACGAGCAGCCGGACAGTCTGTATCCAGACTGTGTCCCGCTCTTAAGATTTCTTCGATGAGAGCCTCTGGGTCCGAGTGCCATGGGGGAAGGGCCGGGCACCGGCCTTCGAAGTCGCGACAATTTACATCCATTCTCACCGTGGTGTCAAGGCAATCTGCTGGAAAAATTTACACCTGTCAGCATGTAGCGATCGAGGGACTCGCTTTTCTGGGAGTGGGCTCGGCTGACAACACTATCTCTTGCCGCTTCGTAACCGGACCCCAGTACTACAAAATTTCGAGGCAAGCTTGGCAACGCGGTCCTGGTCGTCGATGCGAAGGCAAGCGGAGCTCCTCAACGGCTTCGCTCCTTCTCTTTGGCTGGCTTATTGGGCGCGACCGCACCTTCTGGTCACCTCCAAGGGTAACTACGGGGAGTAACTACGGTAATTGGGGAGTGTCCCGACGTTCACCGATAAACTAAATGGATAGCGATGTTGACGCATGGACACATTCGGCCGGTACTGCTGGCGCTCTTTGTTTTGACGTACCCTGTCTTGACGTACGCTGCGGCGGCCGAAAGCGCAAACGATTCCTCAAACCTGCCTACGTACCGCAGCGTCGTCTCACAAGTCCAGGTCACATTCTTCGCCACCGACGAAAACAATCGTCCGGTCAAGACCTTGACGAAGTCGGACCTTGCGGTTGTGGACGACGAACTTGTGGTTCGCAATTTCCGCAGCTTCACCGCTGCGGATGAAAACTCGCTCGACGTGGTTGCGCTGGTCGACCTGAGCGATTCGGTAGCGCCGCGCCTTCGAGTCGCTATCCGCGATGTGGAGCAACTGGTGACCCGGGAGCAGTCGATCCGCGATGACAACGTCGCCGTTCTGTATTTTGGAGCGGAGTTCGAAAGGACGTCCGGAGGGACGTCTGGTGAAATCCGGCCTGCCCTCCTGTGCTCGAGCGGTTGCCGGTCTTCGGACTCCGTGAGCAGACTCCTAGCGGCGAAGGGCAGCGGCACCACGCCGCTGTTCGACGCTTTGATATTCGCATCCGAATTCATCTCGCATCATCGCCGCGCCGGGGCGAGGCCGGTGCTGATTTTGTTCTCGGACGGCAACGACACCATCAGTCTGCATTCTGCACGCGAGGCGCTCGACGCGGTGGTGGCCGGTGGCGCCCTGATCTACTCCGTGGATATGGGGAAGCCGGCGAATCCGTCGGCGGGCAGCATGTTCCTGCGGCAAGTGTCGGATGCCAGCGGGGGGCGGTATTTTTCCCTGCACGACGGAGTCGCAAACGTGATGAGCGCGGTGCTCGAGGACCTGCGCGCCTCCTACGTGGTGACCTACGATCTGCCCAGCCACCAGGCTGGATTTCATTCTCTGCGCCTTATGCCAACCCACAACGTCAACCTCAGATTCCATAGCCGGAACCGGTACCACGATGAACCCAGCCTTCGCTGATGGGAGACTGCCGATGGGAGACTTATGAAATTGAAATTCACATTGCGACTGGCCCTGGTTTTGACCAGCATTTCCGTTGCTTTGGCCGCGCCACTCGGTATCTATCAACATGGAACCGTGATTCGTATGCGCATGGGCGACTGCGCGCTCACGCACCGGGGCTTCATGACCACGTTCGGGCCATCGCAAGCTCCAGGGGATGAGGGAGCCTGCCCGGAATACATCTTGATGACCGACAAGGTTGTGTTTTTGATCGTGGGCAAGTCGTCGAATCAACTGGTGCCGCTCTCGGAAGTCGTCGATTTCCGTTTACAGAACAAAGAATTGGCGGTGCGCGTGGACGATGCCCGCCACGAATCCAAGTTCGCCATTAAGGAAATGACGCTGCGCTCGGAGTGGGAGCGCATGCAGAGGCACATCGAGGGTCAATTCAATGAATCGCGGCGCGAACCCGTGGATACGTCGCTGGCGCGGAGGAACCCGGATTAGCCGAGTCATGCTGCTCGCGGACGTAGGATCAAACCCTTTAACCGCAGAGGACGCTGAGGGCGCGGAGAAAAGACGGCTGTGAATCTCTTTACCCTCGACGGTTTGGAGACCGTCGGCTCGATCGTCTTCGGTGCAGGTCGCACACCGGAATCAAAGTCAAAAAGACTCTGCGGACTCAGCGTTCTCTGCGGTTCAATTCTGCCGAATCTGGCGTGACATCAGACACGAACCAAAGCTGCGATTGACGGAAAACACGCCGGGAGCCAGACTGAAATGTCATGGCAAAACTTCGGGTTGGCATTCTCTTTGGCGGACGCAGCGGCGAGCATGAAGTGTCGCTGCTGTCGGCGGCTTCCGTTCTGAACGCAATCGATAAAACAAAATACGAAGTGGTTCCCATCGGCATCACGAAAGACGGCCGATGGCTCACGGCGGAACATGCCGAGAGATTGCTGAAAGGGGACGCGGGCGGGGGCGCCCGCGCCACACAGCCTACGCAACTTCGCGCGGGCGATCCGGAGGCTACTCCGGGGGCAGCGCTGCTGGCCACGGGCGAGTCGGTAGTGGTTCCTCCCGAACCGTCGCGGCGCGACGCTGGACTTGCGCCCTTCCAGACCGACGCGAATCTACGGCGCGCCGCCGACCGCGCCATCAACGTGGATGTTATTTTCCCCGTGCTCCACGGAACCTTCGGCGAAGATGGGACGATTCAGGGTCTGCTCGAACTGGCCGACATCGCCTACGTCGGCGCCGGCGTGCTCGGCTCCTCCGCGGGCATGGACAAAGACATTATGAAGTCTTTGTTCCGCGCGGCCGGATTGCCCATCGTGAAACACGCGACCGTGCTGCGCGGCGAATTCGAGCGCGAGCCCAGGAAAGTAGAAAAGCTGGTGGAGAGCAAGCTGAAGTATCCGGTCTTCGTGAAGCCGGCAAACCTGGGGTCGTCGGTGGGAATCTCGAAGGCGCACGATCGGAAGGAACTCGGTCCGGCCATCGCGGAAGCGGCAAAGTTCGATCGCAAGATCGTGATTGAGGAAGGCGTCGGCGGAAAAAAGAACAAGGCACGCGAGATCGAATGCGCAGTGCTCGGCAACGACGATCCCAAAGCTTCGGTTGCGGGAGAAATCGTTCCCTGCAAGGAGTTCTACGACTACGACGCGAAGTATCTGGCGGAGGGCTCGGAAGGGATCATCCCCGCGAAGATCACGAAAGCGGAAATGAAAACGGTGCAGAGGCTGGCAATCGCGGCGTTTCAGGCGGTCGATTGCACGGGCCTGGCGCGCGTCGATTTTCTGATGGACCCCAAATCCCGCAAGATTTTCGTCAATGAAATCAACACCATGCCGGGCTTCACCGCGATCAGCATGTATCCGAAGCTGTGGGCGGCGACGGGAGTGCCGTATCCCGAGTTGATCGATCGGCTGATCCAGCTGGGGATCGAGCGGCACGAGGACAAGAAGCGGAATCAGTACAGCCGATAGCTTTTCACCGCCGAGACGCCGAGGTCGCCGAGACGAGCCAAGGGCTTAAGCACCAAAGATCATAAGGGACAAAGGGTACCTGAAAGCCATCGTTAGAAAGCCCCAAAAAGGGTTCCTCGGCGAACTCGGCGTCTCGGCGGTGGATTCCCAGGGACATTTCTATTGTGAACAGAATAAGAATTGTGGTATCGGACGGCCAGTTTCGCGTTTGACACTGTTCCAACGCGGTTGCTATAGTCAGTGAGTCCCTGTTGGACGTGATTTCGAACCAGCTGGAATTGTCCTAGGGTCGTCCGCCAGGTCGGCCTCAACGCAACCTAAAGAGCACACCAGCAGTCCGCAACGCCACGTCCCGCATGTCGCGCCCACACGCGCGCCGACACAGAGGCTATGAACTTGTTCGACGACACCACCGCTCGCAATCCTGAATCCACTATTGAAACCATGACATCTTCCAACGACTCCCACACCGGCGGCTCGGCCGTAATCGACGCTCCCGAGAACGCACAACCCTCTACTGCGGAACCACTGGCTTCCGCCCCTGACGTTCCTGAAAACGGCGTTCCTGAAAACAACGTTCCTGAAGGCGAAGCTCCGAAAGACCCCACTTCTGAAACTCCACGAGAATGCCGCGGCCGCCGCCGATGATTTCGCCGCCGCTCTCCAGAGCTTCGAGACCGAAACCGAGGAAGCGGTTGGCGACGACCACGTCATCAAGGGCACGGTCGTGAAACTGACCGCGACCCACGTCGTCGTCGATATCGGAGCGAAATCCGAAGGCATGGTGCCGCTTGCGGAGATTCTCGATCACGAGGGCAAGCCAAAGTTCCAGCCCGGCGCCGAGATCGACGTATTGCGGGAGAAGGGACAAACCGAAGAGGGCTACGTTAACCTCTCGCACCTGAAGGCACAGCGGCTGCGCTCGTGGGACGAGATTGAGCGCGCTTACAACGACAAGAAGCCGATCAAGGGCGTCGTCGTGGAACGCATCAAGGGCGGACTGACTCTCGACATTCAGGGCGCTCGCGCGTTTCTGCCGGGCTCGCAGGTGGACCTGCGTCCCATCCGGAATCTGGATGGCATGAAGGGCCAGACGATGGAAGTCGCCATCATCAAGCTCAACAAGAAGCGCGGCAACATCGTGGTCTCGCGCAAGCAGCTTCTGGAAGAGGAGCAGAACGAGAAGCGCGGCAAAACGCTCGAGCATCTGCAAGAAGGCAGCGTCCTTACCGGCATCGTCAAGAACCTGACCGAGTACGGTGCGTTTGTGGATATGGGCGGAATCGACGGCCTGCTGCACATCACCGACATGTCGTGGGGACGCCTGACGCACCCTCGCGATCTGGTCAACGTCGGCGACCAGATTCAGGTGAAGGTCCTGAAGTACGACAAAGACAAACAGCGCGTCTCGCTCGGTTTCAAGCAACTCACGCCCGATCCGTGGCTGGATGCGGAGCACCGTTACCCCGTGGGCGCGCACGTCCACGGACGCGTCATCAGCGTCACCGATTACGGAGCCTTCGTCGAACTGGAGCAGGGCATCGAAGGACTGGTTCACGTCAGCGAAATGACATGGTCGAAACGGATGAAGCATCCGTCGAAGCTCGTCAACGTAAACGACGAAGTAGACTGTGTAGTTTTAAGCGTGAACCCGACCGAGCGCCGGATTTCGCTGGGCATGCGGCAGCTCGCCTCCAACCCCTGGGATACGTTGCACGACAAATATCCAGTGGGAGCGACCGTCGAGGGCCGGGTGCGCAACCTGACTGAGTTTGGCGCCTTCATTGAAATCGAAGACGGAATCGACGGGCTGGTGCATGTCAGCAATTTGAGCTGGACTACCCGTGTGAAGCATCCATCCGAGGTGTTGAAGAAGGGCGACAAGGTCAAGGCCATCATCCTGGCCATTGAACCGGACAAGCGGCGTCTGTCGCTCGGCGTGAAGCAGATGCAGCCCGACGTTTGGGATTCGTTCTTCGCACAGCACCGCATCGGCGACATCGTGCATGGCAAGGTTCTGCGCGTGGCGAACTTCGGCGCCTTTGTCGAAATTGCCGAAGGCATCGAAGGTCTGTGTCACAACTCGGAAGCGGTCGATGGCAACGGGCAGCCCATGCATCTGGAACCCGGCGCTGAGTTCGAGTTCAAGATCATCAAGATGAATCAGGAAGAGAAGAAAGTCGGCCTGAGCATCAAGGCGGTCGGCGAAGAAGCGTCACGCCAGGAAGTCGAATCCTACAAGCACCCGGCCTCGTCCTCGAACAGCACAACCATCGGCGACTTAATCTCGTGGAAACGAGCCGGCGGGGACAGCAACTAGATTCCAAGGCCGTCAAGAATTTAAGGCCACCCTGAGCGGTGGCCTTTTTCTTGGCCTTAGCTTATTTGCTGCCGGCTTTGGTGTCGATTTTCAAATCGATGTAAACCTGCTGGCGATCGTCAAATTGGCTGACCGTTTTGGTGCCGCTCTTGCGCTTGTTGTACTGCGCATACACTTCGTAATCGATGGTGGGCTGGAGGGCCGGGAAACGGTAGGCGCCGTCCGGACCGACGATGTAGGTTTTCACGGCGCTGGTGCGAGTGTTGGTCAGATACACGACCGCGTTCGGCAAAGGACTGTCACCGCCGTCCAGCACCTTGCCCGTGAGCAGGCGGGTCTTGTCTTTCTTCGAATCGCGCCCAAACAACTGCGCTGGAGCCGCCAGGGAGAATGTTGAGAAGACTGATGCCGACAAAACAAACAGCAACGTAGCCAGCAGCGGCGCGGCGATCATTGCCTTCTTCATGAGTATCCCATCGCCGCCGTTCCAACCGCACGGCGACTCTCTACCAGTCTAAATGAAGACCGATGTCGGAACGCTCGTCATTGTCGATATGCACGGTTACTTCGGAGCCAGGCTTCAACGCCTTGCCGGATGGCAGCTTGAAGCCTTTGACGTCGGCCCAAACAATGTAGTCGGCCGTGCCGGCGGGCAGGCGCTGGGCGAACTCGCCGGTGTGATTGGAATAAAGCTCCCAGCGGGCTTTGTTGGCCTTGTCAGTGGCCCGCCGGATCTTCACTTTGACCCCATAGAGTGGGTGCCCGTCCGGGTCCCAAACCGTTCCGAAGATTAGAGCGTAAGGCTTGGGCTTTTCGCGGCCGCTACCGGGAGCGCTCGCTGGCGCAAGCAGAGACACCAGGAACACGGCCGGCAAAGCCAGCGCGGCCAAGCGGCGGAACCCCCGGAAATGTGCGGAGTTGTTCAGGAATCCTCGTCCTCATCCTCTTCGTCGTCGAGGTCTTCTTCGTCCTCGTCATCTTCGTCGATCTCGTCTTCGCCGACGACTTTCAGTTCAACGGGATTCACCGTGACCACCTCGAAGTCCGTGCCGCACTCCGGGCAGGAGACGACCGCGCCTTCATCGACTTCATCTTCGTCGATGTCGAGATCCGTCTCGCATTCAGGACAGTACACCATGATTTCCTCCACACTCGGGGTACCCTGTTATATTTAGTTTCTTCGTGAGGAAAAGGTCAAGTGGCTTACCAGAAAAATTCTGCAATAACCGAATCTGTGGGTTTCCGCTGTTTTTCCACAAACCTTCTGGTAGGCGTGATGGTTGCCCTGGCGCTGGCGTCTTGCGGTTCTCTGTGCCGGGCGCAGGAAATGGCTCAGGAGCCGCCGCGCCTGGCGGCGGACCGGCACACCGATCGCGCGCATCGCCGAGGCGATCCGGCAGGTTTCGGCGGACCATATCCGGCAGACGATTGAAAAGCTGGTCGGCTTTCAGAACCGGTCGACGATCTCCGCGCAGGACGAGGAATCGATCAAAGCGGGCAAGGGAATCGGGGCGGCGCGGGAGTGGATCAAGGCCGAGTTTGAACGCTATTCCAAAGACTGCGGCGGCTGCCTCGAGGTAAAGACCGACACGTTTACGGAGCAGCCGGCCGACCGCATCCCGAAACCGACTGAAATCACCAATGTTTATGCGGTGATGCGCGGAGCCGATCCGCAGCAGGCCAACCGCATCGTGCTCGTAACCGGCCACTACGACTCGCGCAACAGCGATAACTTTAATGGGACCGACCCCGCGCCAGGGGCGAACGACGACGCCAGCGGTACCGCCGTGAGCCTGGAATGCGCCCGAGTCCTGAGCAAGGCGCAGATCAAGTTTCCAGCCACGATTATCTTTCTGACCGTTGCCGGCGAAGAGCAGGGTCTATACGGCAGCAAACACTTCGCTCAGATGGCCAAGCAGCAGGGATGGAAGATCGAAGCGGTCCTGAACAACGACATCGTAGGCGGGAACCTCGGGGCGGACCAGGATGCGGGCGTGGTCCGCGTGTTTTCCGAAGGACTGCCGGCGGCGGCGACGGAGGCTGGAATCCGGCGAATTCGAGCGCTCGGCGGAGAAAGCGACTCGCTTTCGCGAGAACTGGCCCGCTACATCGCCGATGTCGGGCGCTCCTACGATGCTGGACTCAAGCCCCTTCTGATTTTCCGCCTAGACCGCTTTCTGCGTGGAGGCGACCACTATTCGTTCAATCAGCAGGGCTTCGCCGCCGTGCGCTTCACCGAATTCCGCGAAGACTATAACCATCAGCATCAGAACGTTCGTACCGAGAATGGCATCGAATACGGCGACCTGCCGAAGTTCGTGGACTTCGACTATGTGGCGCACGCAGCGCGGCTGAACGCGGCTACTCTGGCCTCGCTGGCATCGGCTCCAGCGCCGCCGGCCAGCGTAAAAATGCAGACGAAGAACCTCGATAACGACACGACTTTGACGTGGGAACCTTCGGCCGGAGCGGCCGCCTACGAGGTGGTCTGGCGCTCGACGAACGCGTCCGATTGGGAGTACGTCCAAACGGTAAGTAGCGGTGCGCGTGCAACCCTGAAGGTTTCGAAGGATAATGTGATATTCGCTGTGCGCGCGGTCGATGCGGCGGGACATCGCAGCCTGCCGGTCGTGCCGGAGCCAGAAAGATAAAGTGCCTCGCGGACAAACTATCTCGTTCAGTTTCCCTCCATTTGCAGGATGGGTGAAGCGCATCATCCTGACTTGCACGGGGATCTACCTGTTTCAGGCAGTGATGCGCATCTTCGCCCCGACGGTTGTCGTGGTGATGCGGGAGTGGCTGGCGCTGATCCCGCTGGCCGTAATGCACGGCAAGGTGTGGCAACTGGTCACGTATTCCTTGCTGCACGCCAACTTCAGCCACGTGTTCTTCAACATGCTCACGCTATGGTTTATCGGTGCGTACCTGGAACGCGACTGGGGGCCGCGACGATTCATCGAGTGCTACACGTTCTGCGTCGTGGGCGCCGCTCTGGTCACCATTGCCGTCTCTTACACGCATTTCCTTGGAATGGATCCGGGAACCGGAACGGTGGGAGCGTCGGGTGGCATTTTCGGGCTGCTGATGGCCTTTGGGATTCTTTACGCTGATCAGGAAATGTTTCTGTTTCCGCTGCCGTTCAGGATCAAGGCGAAATACCTGGTTGGCATCTGGGTCGTGGTTGCGATCATTGCGGTTTTTGACCCAGCGCAAGGCGGAGTCGCGGTTTTTGCTCATCTTGGCGGATTGTTTTTCGGTTTCCTGTGGGTGAAGTTCCTGCCTTCTCGCGGCCTCAGCTATGCGGCGTCGGAGCGCTATTTCGGCGTGCGCAACTCCTACTACCGCTGGAAGCGGCGGCGCGCGGCGAGAAAATTCGAAGTCTACATGAGAGATCACGACCGCAAAGTCACCTTCGACGAGCACGGAAACTACATTCCTCCCGACGAGAACGACAAGACCAATGGCGGATCGAAATCGGGCTGGGTGAATTAGGACCATTTACCGCCGAGACGCAGAGGGTGCCGAGAAGAGCTTCTTATTTCTTAGTTCGCGGTCATCTGAATATCTCTTCGAATCTGGCCAGGATAACGGCCGGAAGGTCGGGCCGCTTTACATTCCCCTTGAAACCCAAATCGTGACCCGCACCTTCCACCGTCATTAACTCGGTTCTGGCCGGGATCAGTTTCAGAGCCTTGGCTAATTCGTCTGGGCTTCCGAATGGATCGCGCGTTCCGTGCACGAACAGGCTCGTAGTCCGCAGATCGGGCAGATGTTGAATGCGAAGCTGTTCCCGTTTGCGCGGTGGATGCAAGGGGTACGAAAGCAGCAGAAGTCCGGACACAACTTCTGGTTCGGCGGCGCAAAGTATGGTTGACTGGCGCCCACCGTAGGAGTGGCCGCCGAGAAAGATCCGCCCCGTGACGCTCTTGCGCAAGGCAGCGACCGCGTTGGCGAGACCCGCGCGATCGCGTTCCGCATTTCCCGGAAACGGCGGGCCAGTTCGCCGCTCCTGGCGGTAGGGCAGATCGCAGCGCAGAACGAGGTAGCCCTGTCCGGCAAAGGTTTCGCTGAGCGCCACCAGCAGAGGAGCCGTCGAGTCCGAACCCGCGCCGTGCGTCAGGATCAGCGCGTCGCCGTTCGGCGCATCGGGAGCGTGCAGCCAGCCTCGTACCGCGGGCTCGACCGAGGGCTGGAAAAATGGGATCGCAGGCTGCATCGCCGTAAAGCTCTTGGATTCTGGGCCGTGGCTGGCAACGTCATGCCGATTATAGGCCGTGATTTTCATCCGGGTGCTCCGCGAGCCGCGATCCTTGACCATGGAATGGGGGCGTGGCAAGAGCGATCCGGCGAATTCCCTGTGTTCTCCGTGTCCTCTGTGTTTAAATTTCATTCGTGAAAGTAGCCATCGATATCCGTCGCATGACGGAATTCGGCGTGGGCACCTACATCCGGAATGTAGTCCGTACACTGGCGCGCCTGGACCGCGACAGCAAATACTTCCTCATTGGATCGCCGGCGAAGGTGGCGGAATGTGGCGCGCTGCCGCCGAACTTCCACGCGGTGGCGCTGGACGGTGGCGACGACACGCTCAAAGGGAATCTCGCTTTCCGGGCGATTGTGAAGCGACTTGGGTGCGACGTGGTTCACATCCCGCACTTGTACTGGATTCCGCGCGGGCTGAGCTGTCCTTATGTTCTGACCGTACACGATCTGCTCGAGCACATGTATGGATCGCGCAACGCCTCCACTTTGCGGCGCAACTTGCACTTCTACCTGACGAGGCGCGTGCTGCGCAAGGCGGCGCGCGTGATTGCGGTGTCGCAATTCACCAGGAACGAAATCGAAAAACTGTTGGCCATTCCCGATGCGCGCATCGAGGTGGTGTACAACGCAATTGACGAACGCTTTCTGCGCGGCCACGCCACCGACGCGGATCGCGAAATGATTGCCCAGCGTTATCTGGTGAACTATCCCTTCATTCTGTATGCGGGCGCGATTCGGCCCCACAAGAATGTGGTGCGCATCATCGAAGCGTTTTCGGCACTGAAGAGCGAACTGCACAAGGAGGCGCAGTTCCCGGATCTGAAGCTCATCATCATCGGGGACGATCTTTCGAGCCATCCGCGGCTGCGGCGCACGGTGGTGCGCAGCGGGGTGCAGAACGACGTGCGTTTCTTAGGATTTGTGCCCATCGAAGTGCTGCGCATTTTTTATGACGTCGCGAAGGTTTTTGTGTTTCCATCGCTCTACGAGGGATTTGGATTGCCGCCGCTGGAAGCGATGGCTCACGGAACGCCGGTGGTCACTTCGAACACATCGAGCTTGCCGGAAGTAGCGGGGAACGCGGCGTTGCTGGTGAATCCGGAAAACGTGTTTGAAATTCGACGTGCTTTGCAGCGCGCGCTGCTGGATCCGGCGCTGCGCGAGCGCATGAAACAACGCGGCTACGAACAGGCGCAGCGATTTTCCTGGACGAACTCGGTGGCGAGAATCCTCGAGATTTATCGCGAAGTAGCGGGCGGCCGTGTTTCCCGCGGGGTCGCCGCCGACTGAAGTTTGTGTGGTGGCGGGGCTCAGCCAGGAGGGGGCAGGGCCCCGTTCCGACACTCTCGTATAATGAAACCTTCCGCGATGAATTCTGGCCCTGCGCGCAATTTCGATCCGCCGACAACTGAGAGCCTATCCCGTCCGAACCACTTGCTTTCGGACTGGCGCGTCTGCGTGCTGGCGCTGATTGCACTGTGGGCGGTCATCTACATGGCCGGACTGTCGCAGCCCGCCTTGCTCGACGATGCCGACACGGTGCATGCCGAGGCGGCGCGCGAAATGGTGCAGCGCCACGACTGGGTAACGCTGTACGCCAACGGCATCCGCTATCTGGAAAAAGCTCCGCTGATGTATTGGGGCGTGGCGGCCAGCTACACGCTGTTCGGCGTCAGCGAGTGGAGCACGCGCTTTCCGCTCATGCTGGGCGTGCTGGCGATGATTCTCTCCACCTACGGTTTGGGACGTTGGGCCCTGGGCGCCGAAGGCGGATTCGATTCCGGGCTGGTGCTGGCAACCGCGCTCGGACCCTATCTTTTCACCCGCTTTCTGATTCCGGACGTGCCCGTGGGTCTTTGGCTGACGTTGACGTTTTGGCTTTTTCTGGTGTCGTTGGAACAACAGAAGCTGGAACAATCGAAGCCCGCGCGCTGGGTTTGCTGGGGACTCGCCGCCGTCTGTGCGCTCAACGTGCTCACCAAGGGGCTGATCGGGCTGGTGTTTCCGGCGGGAGCGATCGGGCTTTACCTGCTGCTGACGGGGAATTTGCGGCACCTGCTCAAGCTGCGTTTGCTTTCGAGCGCGGTCTTCTTTTTCGCGATCGCCGCGCCCTGGCACATTCTGGCGGCGCTGCGAAACCCGGCGCAGGGCCAGGTCCGCGGATTCCTGTGGTTCTACTTCGTCAATGAACACATCCTGCGTTTTCTGAACCGGCGCGTTCCGCGCGACTACGACACGGTTCCGCTGCTGCTGTTCTGGGCATTGCTGGTTCTGTGGCTGATTCCGTGGACAGTGTTTCTTCCGCAGTCGCTGCGGGAAGTGCCGCGGCGGTGGCGGGAGTTTCGTTCGCAGATGACGCGGCGGCAGCGGGCGTATCTTTTATTTTTCTTGTGGAACGTGGTGATCGTGGGCTTCTTCAGCCTCTCGACGCGGCAGGAATACTACACGATCCCGGCGATTCCGGGGATGGCATTGCTCGTGGGCGGATGGCTGCAACGGGAGAGAGCTTCTGCCGCCGACAGCCGGGAACGCCGCAGCGGGCGGATTTCGTCGACCCTGCTACTCGCAGCCGGCGTAATCATCGCGGTGGTTGGTTTTGCCCTGCTCATGTTCTCGAAGGCGCCGGCTCCGGGCACGGATCTGTCGGACCTGCTGCGGAAACATCCGCAAGACTACGCGCTTTCGTTCGGGCATTTTCTCGATTTGACCCCGCAGGCGATGGGGGCATTCCGCGTGCCGTTGTTTGGATTTTCGCTCGCATTTCTACTGGGAACGCTCGCCAACTGGCTCCTGCGGCGTCGCGGGCAGGCGGGAGCGGGGAATGCGTCGCTGGCGGCGATGATGGTGGTCCTGCTGGCGTGCGTGCGGATTGCGTTCGGCATTTTTTCTCCGATTCTTTCGTCGAAGGATCTGGCGATGGCGATTCGCGAACAGTACCGCCCCGGCGATCAGATCGTGGTGATAGGGCTGTATGAAAATGCGTCGTCGCTGAATTTCTACACCGGCATCCCGTTGCACAGTTTGCGCGTGCCGGGCGGAAACATGTGGTACGGAACGCAGTTTCCGGGAGCGCCAAGGGTTTTCGAAACGCAGGCTTCGTTTGTCGAGATGTGGAAGGGTCCGCAGCGCGTTTTCTTGTGGGCGGAAGAGGATGAACCACCGGCACTGCAAGGATTGACGCGCTATGAGGTCGCGCGGCGCGGCGGCAAGATTATTTTTTCCAATCAGTCGGTGCCTTCGCGGTGATCGGCGGGTCGTATCGGGGCGGGTGGTATCAGGGCGGGTCGTATCGGTGGCAGGTTGTATCGCGGCGGGTCGTATCAGGGCATCGCTTTAGCGATGCCGAAAGTTCTGCTCTTGGAATGCGCCTTCAGGCGCTGTTCGTCGAACGCCGGCAAACCTGCTTATGGGGAAATCCTGCTCAGGCGGCCGTCTTTCAGGCCGAACACCTCGCCTCGCCAGTGGATGCGGTTGCCCGTAAAACCCGCCGCCCAAACTAGCGGCGCGATCAGGTCTCGCAGAGGCAGCAAGGCAACATTTCGGAAAATCTGCCGGTCGTTGAGCACGACCGCCGCCGCGACGATGCCGACAGCCAGCCGCGCGGCGAACGTCAGCGCGAATAGTCCCCACGCCCACGCCGCCCCTCTGGCAGCCAGCCAGCGTCGCCAATGCCCAGGGCAGGCCGAAGGTGAACAGCAGTCCGGCGTATCCCCAGCGGCGCGCATCCCGAATGGTCCGCGACCAGCGCAGTTGATGTTGGAAAAACTGCCGCAGCGTGTAGGCGGGCAGGAATGTCGTGACGGTCGCGGCGCTGAGTTCGACTCTCTTCCCCGTTGCTGCGATGCGGCGGCCGAGTTCATAGTCGTCGGCCAGATAATCGAGCAGTGGTTCGAATCCGCCGATGGCTTCGAGGTCGCGACGGCGAAAGGCCAGCGTGGAGCCCAATCCGAAGTGCAATCCTTTCTCGAGAAACCTTGCGCTCAAAACGCCCGGTACGAAGTCGGTGCTGATGCCTAAGGCTTCGAGGCGCGAGCCCAGGGTCGGGGCGGCGGCACCGCGGTAAAGG
Organism: uncultured Acidobacteriaceae bacterium; assembly: GCA_963767605.1. GTDB lineage: Bacteria > Acidobacteriota > Terriglobia > Terriglobales > Acidobacteriaceae > Acidiflorens. The sequence goes on from CAVYEP010000016.1 coordinate 287,326, forward strand.
CAGGTTACCAGTCCCACGGACGTGTCCCGAGCGGCGCGATCGCCTTCGCGCAAATAGTCGGATGGCACGCGGATGTCGCTGTCATTGATCAGCAGGAGTTCGTGCCGTGCGGCGGGTAACATCTGCACCAGATTGCTGACTTTGATGTTCGCTCCCAGAACGCGATCGCAGACGATCAGCTCAATCGAAAGGTTGGGATATTTTGCCTGGAGCTTCCGCACCACTTCGATGGCTGGATCGGCGGGATCGCTGACACCGAAGATCAATTGAATGTGAAATTGCGGATAGTCCTGTTCGCAGTGGCTGCAAAAGCTTTCCCAGATCTCGGGATCGACGCCCTTCAAGGGCTTGAGAATGGAAACGGGAGGCAGGCTGCTTTCTGGCGGCGGAGGCTGGTTGAGTTTCTTGCGCCTGTCGTTGAGGAAACTGGCCAGTCCGAGCGCGGAGAGGAAATAAAAGAACAAACTGCCAGCAGTTCCGATTGCGGCGACCGCTTCGAGCAGTGCTCTCGGTGTGAGTGGCGGGGTCGGCGGCATGGATATGTCTCATCATAAATCGAATGCATAGAGCTCGTATTTCCGGGACACGACACTGGCCCACCACGGGCGCCGGAACGCAGAACTCAATGCCGGCGCATACAATGGCGATATGCGAACTGGCGAGGAGACCGCCCGGTGACGAATCCTGCGTCCCAGTCCCCATCGAAAGTCGCGCGCCGATGGACCGTGATCGCCTCCGGCCTGCTTCTCCTGGCTCTGGCCCTGGTCGTTATCTATACCGCGCCCAACGCGTTTCTCAGCCCGGTCGCTTTGGTGGTGGTGGCCGCCATCGGGCTGGCCGCGCTGCTGCTCCAGGTTTGGTTTCGCCGGGATCTTCCGATTCATTCTCCCCTCTGGCTTAACACTCTCGGCATTCTCTGTGCCATGGTTTCGCTGTTCGCGGATTACCTCCGAATGACGCGCCGCGCGCTGGATCTCGTGGCCTTTGCCGCCGTGGTCTGTTTCGGCATCAGCGGATCCCTCATCCTGCACGCCCTGCGGCGCCGAGTACAGACTCCGCAATCGACTGGGACAGAGTAGGTTCGTATCCGGGTATCGCTTCAGCGATGCCGCAACTCTTCCGAAATCAAACGCCCCTTTAGGAGCTGAATTCCCAGTTACAATGCCGCTATGCGCGTCACCTTGTTCGGAGCCTCGGGACTGCTTGGCCAGGACCTGGTTCGGGAATTGAACCGTGAGCAAAATCAGTTGACGGCGTTTTCCGTCGAAGACGCCGACCTGCGAAACCACGCGCGCGTTCGCGACCTGGTTCGCGATTCCCGTCCCGAATGGATTCTTCTGCTCGCCGCCTACACGGACGTGGATGGCTGCGAGTCCAACCGCGACCTCGCCTTCGCCGTCAATTGCGACGGCGCCGTCAATGTGGCCGAGGCTGCCCGCGAAGCCGGCTCGCGATTGCTATTCGTGAGCACGGACTACGTTTTCGATGGCAGCAAACGTTCCCCGTACCAAACCGGCGATCCCAGAAATCCAACCAGCGTTTATGGCGAGAGTAAAGCCCGGGCCGAGGAACGGCTGCTCGAGATTCTGCCCGAAGTGTGCATCGCCCGCACTTCCTGGCTGTTCGGACACGGCGGCAAGTGCTTCCCCGCAACCATTCTCAAGCTGGCGTCAACCCGTCCTGAGATTTCCGTAGTAAACGATCAGCGTGGCAGCCCGACGTTCACGATCGATCTCGCATCCGCTCTGGTCAAACTTTGCCACGCGTCCGCCCGGGGCATCGTGCACGTCACCAATTCCGGCAATTGCACCTGGTACGAGTTGGCCGCCGAAATCGTACGCATGTCCGGGATGCCGACCGCAGTCAAACCGGTGACCACAGCCGAATTCCCGCGTCCAGCGCGCCGCCCCGCCTACTCCGTTCTGTCGCCTGACAGTCTGCACGCCTACAACATCCACCTGCCGGAATGGCAGGACGCGTTGCGCCGCTATCTCGCGAGCGCGCCCGCTGCTGCTTCGGCGGTCCCGTAGGCCTGCGGCCTCGATCGATGCGCCAACGTCCAGCGCGTAGAAGGTCGGTTTCCGGGTTGTCGCCAGCCATCCAAAGGCGTCGCATCCGATGCAACCCACTCCAGGCTCCCGCGCTGTCCACCCTCCGCCGCCGTGGTTTATCCTTGTTTTTCTTTCGAGGATCAACCGTGAACAAGCGACTCTGTTGGATTCTGCTCGCCGCGCTCTGTGTTTTGCTCTTCCCATTCGCACTTTCCGCCCAGCCCTATGACCCGGCGATGTATCAGGACCTTCACTGGCGTATGATCGGCCCGTTTCGCGGCGGACGCACCGTGGCCATTTCCGGCGTTCCCGGCCAGCCGAATGTCTTTTACATGGCGCCGAACAACGGTGGAGTCTGGAAAACGACGGATTTCGGCCGCACCTGGAATCCGATCTTCGATAACCAGCCGACCGGTTCGATAGGAGCCCTGGCCGTAGCGCCATCGAATCCGAACACGATCTACGTCGGCAGCGGAGAAGGTCTGCGTCGCCCCGATCTTTCCGTAGGCGATGGCATCTACAAATCAACCGATGCCGGCCGCACCTGGCAGCATCTGGGTCAACGGGATGGCGCGCTGCGCGACGCGCAACAAATCGCATCCATCGTCATCGACCCCAAGGATCCCAATCGCCTCTTCGTTGCGGCCCAGGGGCATCCCTACGGTCCGAACCCCGAGCGCGGCATCTTCCGTTCGCTCGACGGCGGCCAGACATTCCAAAAGGTTCTGTACAAAGACGAAAACGTCGGAGGCATGGACCTCGTTTTCGATCCCCATAATTCGCAGGTTATCTTCGCCAGTATGTGGTCCTCGCGCCGTCCGCCGTGGACTACCGGCAGCGGCTACACCGGACTGGGCAGTGGTCTCTACAAATCCACCGACGGCGGAAACACCTGGCGCCAACTCACCAAAGGATTGCCCGGCGCTGCCGAAGGCATCGGCCGCATCGGCCCTGCGGTTTCTCCCAGCGATCCCGGCCGCATGTATGCGTGGGTGAACGCGAAGAAAGGCAGCGGGATTTACCGCTCCGACGATGCCGGCGAAAGCTGGCAGCAAGTAAATGACGAAGAACGTGTCTGGGGACGAGGCGACGACTTCGGTTGCGTGCGCGTCGATCCGCGAAATAAAGATGTGATCTACGTGGCCAATACTTCGACCTACCGCTCCACCGATGCCGGCAAGAACTTCACGGCCATCAAAGGCGCGCCCGGAGGCGACGACTACCACACCATCTGGATCAATCCCGAAAACCCCGACATTATCGCCCTAGCCGTAGACCAGGGTGCGACCATCAGCGTCAACGGCGGCCAATCCTGGAGTTCCTGGTACAACCAGCCCACGGCGCAGTTCTATCACGTCATCACCGACAACCAGTTTCCGTACTGGGTCTATGGCGGCCAGCAGGAAAGCGGCTCCGTAGGCACCGCCAGCCGCAGCGACTTCGGCGAAATCACCTTCCGCGACTGGACCACAGTCGGGACAGAAGAATACGGCTACGTAGCGCCCGATCCCCTGCATCCTAATCTGATTTACGGCGGCAAGGTTACGGTGTTCGACCGCAACACCGGCCAGACGCGCGACGTTTCGCCGGTCGTTCTGCGTACCGGACAGTATCGCTTCAATCGCACCGCGCCCTTGATTTTCTCAGCGGCGGACCCGCACGTCCTTTACCTCGGCTCGAATGTCCTTTTTGCTACCCGCGACGGCGGCAACAGTTGGCAGATCGTCAGCCCCGACCTGACGCGCGAAGATCCGGGCACGCCGCCGACCTTGGGCCCGTTTGTCGAGGCCGATCCGGCGAAAGGCAAGCATCGCGGCGTGATCTATTCGATTGCTCCCTCGCCGAAAGACGCCAACCTGATCTGGGCCGGCACCGACGATGGCCTGATTCAAGTAACGCACGACGGCGGCAAGAACTGGCAAAACGTGACGCCTCCAGAACTGACTCCCTGGAGCAAACTGGCGCAGATGGACGCGTCACATTTCGATACCCCAACTGCCTATGCGGCGGTGAACCGCTTCCGGCTCGATGACCTGCATCCATATATCTATCGCACGCACGACGGCGGCAAGACATGGCAGAAGATCGTAAGCGGCCTGCCCGAGAACGAGCCCGTCAACACGGTGAGGGAAGATCCAGAGCGCAAGGGGCTACTTTTTGCCGGAACCGAACGCAGTGTCTACGTGTCGTGGGATGACGGCGACCACTGGCAGTCGTTGAAGATGAATCTGCCGCCGACTTCGATCCGCGACCTCGTCGTGCATCATGATGATGTTGTCGTAGGAACTCACGGCCGCTCCTTCTGGATCCTCGACAACATCACGCCGCTGCGCCAGTTCAGCCCGGAGGTGGCGGCGGCTCCCGCGCATCTTTTCGCCCCGCAGCTGGCCTATCGCGTGCGCCGCAATAACAACACCGACACGCCTCTGCCGCCGGAAGAACCTGCCGGACAGAATCCTCCAGATGGCGCCATGATCGACTACTGGCTCGGCACAGAAACGAACAGCGCGGCAACCGGCGCAGTCACGCTGGAGATTGTCGATGCCTCATCCGGGCAAGTGGTGCGCCACTTTTCCAGCGCCGATAAGCCCGACTCGGTGAACGCGAAAGAGTTCAATGTTCCCATGTACTGGGTGCGTCCGGCGCGAACCTTGTCGCCCGCGGCGGGCATGCATCGTTTCATCTGGGACTTGACGTGTCCCGCCCCTGAAGTGCTCTCCCGCGACTACCCGATCTCGGCCATCTACCACGACACGCCGCTCTATCCGCTCGGAGCCACCGTGTTGCCCGGAGCGTACAAAGTTGTGCTCACCGTTGGCGGCAAAAGCTACACGCAGCCGCTGAACATTCGCATGGATCCCAGGGTGAAGACTGCGCCCGAGGATCTGGCACAGCATTTCGAACTCGACCACAAGATTGCCGTGGCCCTTCACCAGGATTACGCAGCCCTGCAACAGGTACGCAGCCTGCGAGCGCAGTTGAAATCGCTCACCGGACCGGACGCAAACAAGGCAAAACCCGCCGCGATCGGAAAGGCAGCGGGTGAACTGGAAGCGAAAGCAGCGTCCCTCGAAGGCGAAGAAGGCGGCTACGGTACCAGCTACTTGAGCACGCCCGAAGGCCGCAGCCTGGCTCGGCTGAACAGCGGCTTCAACTCACTCGTCAGCGCTCTCGATACCGCCGACGCCGCGCCGACGACGCAGCAAACCGCAACGTTCGTGGAACTGGAGAAGGCGCTGGAGGAGCAGTTGTCCGCGTGGGGCCAGCTCAAGTCGAAAGATATTCCGGAGCTGAACGAGCAACTGAAGAAAGCGGGATTGCCGCAGATCGATCTGCAAAAGCCCATACCAGACGCAGCCGATGCGGCACAGGCCACCTCGCAGGATCGGGACAAAAACGAGAACTAAGGTTGTGTGGTTTGTGTGGCGCGGGCGCCCTCGCCCGCGAAAAGCCAGCGCCAACGCGGGACACGGCTGTGGAATCCTACCCTAACGTCGAAGAGCACGATGTTAGGATGGAGCACCCGGCCCCTCTGTGTTTACTTGGAAGGTACGGTACCCCCCTCCCCCCTGGTCTAATGGAATCAAGAGATTAGATGGCTTTTTTTCATTCGGTCTTTGAAAATAAAGGACTTAATGGAAAGTATTCCGGAATAAGGACTTAACTCGGAAATGCTCCATTTTCGTCCCGATTCGGGAAGGGCGACGCCTGTTCAGCGGATCAAATTTGCATTTTCAAAGAGCTGAAAAATGGGTTCGGGACGGCTTCGCAGACCGTCTCTGGAGACGGACGCAGCTCTGCACTGCCCTAATCAGAAAAGGTTGGGTTACCTGCGAAACAAACATATTGACAACATGTTTGTTGCATTATAGTATTTCAATATGACCCCAAAGGCCAATCGTGCGATTTCGTCCCTATATGAACGCTTCTGCCACGAACACAAACGCTTCAACGCCAATCAACACGAGATGGAGAAATTGTCCGAATCCTACTTCCGGTATCGCGATTTGCTCCACGAACAGAGAGAGGTATCCGCGCGAATGCTCAGGATTTTTGGGGTGCTGGGGGTATATTCGCCCGACACCTCAATCGGACTGGCTCACGAGATCAACCGTATCAACGGCACCTCGCCAGGTGAGGCGATCAGCTCCAGCGACATCCGTAATCGGCTGAAGCTTTGGGAGATACTCGAGCTCTTTCTTTCGGCAGTGGACGGCAAAGCCACCATAGGCGATTTCAGGAATTTTCTTTTCAGCCTCGGCATTAGAGAGGGGGTCGAGCTGATCAGTACACAAGCCGTCAACTCGTCTATCAAAACGCACCCAGAGATTTTCGAAGAGACATCAGAGGGCGGGCAGAAATTCATCATGCTTAGGTCTCAGGACGGTCTGCTCGCAACTCGCTAGCAGACTGCTACTTCGCCGAGTTTTCGTTTGGCAATCGTTACTGCGAGGGGGGCATTTCGCTGCTTTAACGTGAAACCATCCACAGCGCCAGAAACAAATCGGTCACAACGCGAGAGAAATTCCCGGAAGCATTCCGCTGCAATTTCCTTCTCGCCAAGGAACTCGAAAACGCAGGCCAAATCAAATTTGTAGATAGGCAACTCGTGCAAGGCTCCGGCCTTTGCCACGGCAGCCAGAGCCTTGTGCAGAAGTTCCTTCCTTTCGATCGTGCTATTTATCTCTGCCAGACCAACCTGGTCTTTCGCATAGTTAACGAGCGCGAAAGCCATCACTGATTTTTCAATCTGCTCTGCGTATTCGTTCCGAACGGCAACACCTTCATCCTTGGCAACCTTGAGGAAATACTCAACCTCCCGCCGCTCTTCCGCCGTGAGGTCAAACATGAGCCTCCCGTTTGGATCGCGCTTGACTCCGGGTAGCACGTTCTCATCAGAATAGCCACGAAACATCATGCCTTCTCTTTCGCTCTCGTGACCAGCTGATCGAGAGACGCTCTGCCTATGGAATGGGTCAGTATGATCTGTACTTCTAACATCGTGACGGGGTTGTTTGGGTGCCCCAAAAGGACGGAAACTCGTTCCGCAAACGTGGGTAAAACCGCTTCATCAGAGAACTTGTTGTCCGCGATTCTTAGCTTGCCGCCGTACAGCACTTCTGTCTCGTTCACCCCCGCCAGGAACGCTTGGTAAACCCCCTCGTACTCCTGAGCGCAGGCTTCGGGAAACATAGATTTGATGAAGGCATGAAAGCAAGTATCCACCAGTCTGTCCTGAAGTTCACAGCGGAACTCGTGACCGAATAGTCTGAATGCCGTTCGGTTTAGCAAATGGGCATACAGATAGAACAGTTCAAAAATCAACTGCGTACCGTTCTCGTTTGCAAGTTCTTCGGTGGTGTATGCGGACGAGAGCATCTGTTTTGCGCAGCGCGTAACCTCGGAGAAGACAACCTGGGCAATGTCTTCCTCTGGCTTTCGGAGAAAGGTTCCGTACCATTCAGTAGTGAGAGATAGCAGCTCCTCTTGCGACAGAGCCATAGGTCCATTCACCCAGAAAATCCGACGCGGGAATATTGTAGCTCAGCCACTCGGAGTGAATAGGTGGGAAATGGGCAAGAGCCGATGGAGAGACGGGCGTCCTCGCCCGTCCCTGTCCGAAGCCCAAAAGTTACAGCGGAAATTCGCGCCGGACATACTCCATCGCCGCCTCGCGCGATGTGAGTCGGCCTTCCAGTTGAGCGTCCTCGACCGCTGTCAGCATCTCTTTGAAGCGCGGACCGGGCTCATAACCAGCGTCAATCAGGTCGCGGCCGGTAATGAGCGCAGTCGGACGAATTGCCTCAGGCGGTAACGAGCGCAACTGCTCGCGTGAGTACTCATAGGAATCGAGTTGTCCGTGGCTGGAAAGACAGTCGATGCGGTGCAACTCCAGGTGCTCATCGAAGGCGGGCAGGCGGAGAAATTTCTTCAGCGTAGATTGGTTCATGCGCTCGACGTCGGCAAAGCGCATGTGATTCGCGACCAGCGCCAGAATCTGGTCGGTCTCGTCGTTGGAGAAGCGCAGGCGGCGGCAGATTTCGGCAGCCATCTTTACGCCGACTTCCACGTGTCCATCGAAGCGGATCCGGTCGGGCGCGACGCGGAAGGTCGGCGGCTTGCCTACGTCGTGCAGCAGCGCTCCCCAGGCTAACGTCTTCGATACAGAAGCGGAGCCGGAACCACCGGCCTGAAGTTTCTCCAGCAGAAGCAGCGTGTGCACGAAGACGTCGCCTTCGGGATGAAACTGTGGCGGCTGCTCCACTCCCTTCATGGCGGCGATTTCGGGCAGGACTTCTGGCAAGAGGCCGCTCGAATCCAGCAGTTGAAAGGCGCGGCGGGCGCGGCCTTCGGTGAGCATCTTCGTGAGCTCTTCACGCACTCGCTCACAGGAGACCTGGTGAATTTGAGGCGCCAGATGTTGGATTGCCGACATGGTCGCCGGATCGATCTGGTAACCGAAACGCGCGGCAAAACGCACGGCGCGGAGCATGCGTAGTTTGTCTTCGGCGAAGCGCCGTTCGGGATCGCCGATGGCGCGCACGATTCCGGCGTTCAGATCGTCGCGGCCTCCGACGAAATCCAGAATCCCGTTGGTGGTTGTACCGAACACCAAGGGATCGAGCATCATGCCATTGATGGTGAAATCGCGGCGCTGCACGTCTTCGCGCGGGTCTTTGCTGAAGCGAACTTCGTCGGGATGACGGCCATCGGAATAGCCGACATCCGAGCGGAAGGTCGCGACCTCGACGATCGCTGCGTGACGGGCGAGGGCGCCCGTCTCTCGACCGGCTTCATGACGGGCGAGGAGGCCCGTCTCTCGACCGTATTGTGGGACCAGAACGACTCCAAACTGCTCCCCGACGGCGAACGTTTGCGGAAAGATTTGCATGACCTGATGCGGAGTCGCATCGGTCGAAACGTCGTAGTCGGCGGGCTCGCGGCTGAGGAGCAGATCGCGGACGCAGCCTCCGGCGAAGTAGGCCTGGTGTCCGCGTTCGCGGAGGGTGCGGACGATTTCCGTCGCGTGTTGTTTGGCATCAGACAAGAAGCACTCAGCACTCAGCATTCAGCATTCAGCATTCAGTCAATGCAACACCAAACGCTGGAGGTCCATTCAAATCGTCTAAACTGGAAAGCTAGAGCCAGAAGCCAGTGGCCAGCAGCTAGAAGCTAATTATGCCTGACGCGCACATCCTCGGCATTGAGAGCTCCTGTGATGAGACAGGCGCGGCTGTGGTCGGTTCGGGGCAGCGGATTCTGTCGAACGTGGTGGCTTCGCAGATTGCCACTCACCAGCCTTATGGCGGAGTCGTTCCGGAACTCGCATCGCGCGAGCACTTGCGCGCGATTGTGCCGGTGGTGCGCGCAGCCTTGTCCGAAGCCGGACAAACTTATGAGTCCGTCGATGCCATCGCGGTCACGCAAGGTCCGGGACTGGCGGGCGCTCTGCTGGTCGGCATCAGCTACGCCAAGGCGCTCGCTTTCGCGCTCGACAAACCCCTGATCGCCGTGAACCATCTTGAGGGACACATTCATGCCGTATTGCTGGAGCAGCGGCAGAGCGGGGATGACGACCTGCATTTTCCGGTGCTGGCGCTGGTTGTTTCGGGCGGCCACACGCATCTTTATCTCGCCGAGGTGCAGGAAAATCTTTGGACCTACCGGAACATCGGCCACACGCGCGACGACGCCGCCGGAGAGGCGTTCGATAAAGTCGCCAAGCTGCTCGCACTCGGCTATCCCGGCGGACCGATCATCGACCGGCTGGCGCCGCATGGCGATCCGCAGGCGGTCAAGTTCCAGATGGCGCAGATCAAGCATCGCGACCGGCGCGATTACAAACAGGGCGATCGTGAGCAAGCACGAGCCGAAGACGGTCGGCCGCACTTCGATTTTTCCTACAGCGGAATCAAGACGGCGGTTCTGCGATACGTTGAGACCGAGAAGCTGAAGCCCACGATTGAAGCTCGCCGCCAGGCTCTCGCGGGTATCGGCAAGCCGGCCTTTGAAAACACTCTCAGACTCTGCGACCGGCAGACGCTCAACTTGGTGGCTTCTTTCCAGCGTACGATGGTCCACGATCTGGTCATGAAGACGCTGGCGGCGGCGCGCGAGTATGACGTTCGAACTCTTTTCGTAAGCGGTGGCGTGGCCGCCAACCGGGAATTGCGGGCCACGTTTGAGCGCGAAGCGGGGATCGAGGGCCTTCCTGTTTTCTTTCCTTCGCGGGCGCTTTCCACCGACAATGCGGCCATGATCGCGGCGGCCGCGTTCCCGAAATTTCTGCGCCGGGAATTTGTGGCGATGGATTTTTCCGCTGAGGCGGGAATGCGGCTGCGCTAGTGGTCCGTGGCGAAACTCCAGTCCCGATCCGAGCGCCTGAACCGCTGGCCGAACAATTCCGCGTCTCGATGCCCAGCCCCTAAGGTGTGTGTGAGAGTAATCGGTCGTCCCTGCGGGACTTGAATCAATTCTTCCACTTTTCCCAGCGCTGAAGAGTGTGCGTGAGAACTGTTCTTTCGCCCCTATGGGGCTTGTCGGCTTCCCACTTTTCCCACGGCTTGCGCCGTGGGCTGCATTCTTACGCCGCTTCGCGGCTGAAAAGCCCGGAGCTTTGTTCCACCGCCTCGAATGGATTCCAGTTCTCACGCACACACTGAGGCGCTGGGCTAAGCTCGGTCGCCCCTCCGGGGCTGTCACGGAATCCGACCTGCGCCTGATATCGCCCGCTCCTGGTATTGAATTGAAACACTTCCCAGCTACAATGGATCGCGTGAAACCGACGATCTATGTAGTGGAAGACGACCCGGATATTTCCCGCCTGGTTCGCCATCATCTTGAGGGCGCGAGCTTCAGCGTGCGACTCTACTCGACCGGCAATCTGGTCGTGGCCGATGCCGAACGCCAGCGTCCGGCGCTGTTTCTGCTGGATATCATGGTGCCCGGAAAAGACGGGCTGGAACTGTGCCGCCAGATACGGCAGTCGGTGTCGCTGGCGCCGGTGCCGGTGATTTTCCTGACCGCCAAGAGCGGCGAGGCGGATCGCGTTTTGGGGCTGGAGCTTGGGGCCGACGATTACATCCCGAAGCCGTTTAGCCCGCGCGAACTGGTGGCTCGGGTGAAGGCGGTGCTGCGGCGTTTTGAGCGGCCGCTGCCGCCGCAGCCAACCAAGATTGACGACGTCCACATCGACCCGGGCGCGATGACGTTGACGGTTCGCGGGAAGCAGGTGCCGACCACGGCCACCGAATTCCGGCTGCTCGACCACTTCATGCGGCACGCGGGGCGCGTTTTCACTCGCGACCAGTTGCTCGACTCGGTCTGGCGGGATACAGCGTATGTCACGCCGCGCTCGGTGGATGTTTATGTGCGGCGCATCCGGGAAAAGATCGAGCCCGATCCGGAGAACCCGCGTTACCTGAAAACGGTACGAGGCGCGGGCTACCGCTTTGAGGTCGCGCGTTGAGAAGCCGCATCTTCGTTAAATTGATGTTTGTGTTTCTGCTGGTGATTGGCGTAACCGCGATCACGTTGCAGTTGACCGTGCACGGGGTTTGGAAACGCACCCTGCGCGAGCAAATCGAGCGCAACCTCAAACAGAAAACCTTGATGTTCGCCTATCGCGTCGAGGCGGACCGGCAACACTCCCTGGCCGACATTGCCGCCCAGGAGGGGCAGGCGGCGGGAACGCGCGCCACGGTTATCGATCCCACCGGCAAGGTGCTGGCCGATTCGGAGGCCGATGCCGAATCGATGGAGAATCATGAGCACCGCAAGGAGTTTGCCGCCGCCCTGGCCGGCAAGGTTGGAGTGGATGAACGTAAGAGCCATACTCTAGGCATTCCTTTTTTGTATGTGGCGGCGCCGGTTTCCGGAGGAGCCGTGCGCATGGCGTATCCGTTGGCCGAGATCGAAACTGCGGATCGTCCGCTGGCAGTGGCCCTGTTCTGGGGATCGCTCAGCGCTTTCGTTTTCGCGATGCTGGTGGCGGCGTTCGCGTCTCACTATGTTGGCCGGCGTCTGCATCGGATCGTGACTTTTGCCGAACGCGTGGCCGGCGGGGATCTGACGGCCAGAATCGCGTCCGCTTCGACGGACGAGATCGGGCAGGTGGCGGCAGCGCTCGATAAAACGGCGCGCCGCGTGGAAGAAAGCTATGCCCGCGTTCAAACCAGCCAGCGCGAGCTGGAAACTCTTCTCAACAGCATGCAGGACGCCGTGATTGCGGTCGATATCGACGGGCGCGTGCAGTGGGCCAATCGGGGCATGAAGCGTCTGCTGCTTCATGCGCCCCGCTTGAATGCGCCGTTGATCGACAGTGTCCGCGACCCCGACTTTCTCGCGGCGATTCAAGCAGCGGCGCGCGATCAGGCGGTCAGGTCCGCGCGCTCGAACACCATCGCTTCCGGCCGCACCTTCGATGTTACCGCTGCACCCATGCCGGGAGGCGGCGCCGTCGCCGTGCTCCGCGATCTGACCGAGACCGAGCGCATGGAAAAAAGCCGCCGCGATTTCATCGCCAACGTTTCCCATGAGCTGCGCACTCCGCTGACCTCCATCCAGGGATACACCGAGACGCTGCTCGATAGTCCTCTCGCAGACAATCACGTGCGCGAGTTTCTGGAAATCGTCCGCAAGAACGCGGCCCGCATGTCGCGCCTTACCGAAGATCTGCTCACTCTGACCCGCGTGGAATCGGGAGAGCAGCGCTTCAGCATCCAGCGGGTCGGCACCGACGAACTACTGCAGGACGCTCTGGAAAGCTTTCAAGAAGTGGCTCGCTCTTATGGAGTTGAACTGGCGATTGAAAACTCGGTTCCCGCCGGCCAGGTGAATGCGGACCGTGAAGCGATCCACCAGATTTTCTCCAATCTGATCGAGAACGCGTTCAAGTACGCGGCGTCGGGAAAGAAAGTGATTCTCGGAGCCCGCGCGGCCGAGAGCGGCGTCGAATTTTTCGTCAGGGACTTCGGACCTGGAATTTCTTCCGAGCATCTGCCGCGTCTCTTTGAGCGTTTCTATCGCGTCGATAAAGCGCGCTCGCGGGAATCGGGGGGCACCGGGCTGGGACTCGCCATTGCCAAGCATATTGTTCTGGCGCACGGGGGAACGATTCGCGCCGAGAGCGAACTCAACCACGGCTCGACTTTTTTGTTCACCCTGACGGCTTCGGAGGCCGAATCCGCGTAGTCCTATAAGTAGCGGAGTAGTTTCCGGGTTGCCCGTCAACGTCATCCCGGCGCAGGGGCCAGGCCGTATTCGCTCTTCACCGCTAAGGGGATGGATTGCTGGCCGGGGCGTTCAGCAGGATGGTCAATGGTGGAACGTGCTCCGGTTTGACATAGCGGTTCACCAGAAAACGCTTCCCATCTTTGGCTACATCGTAAGTAAAAACGTCTGTGCTCGAAATCGGGGCGCGGCCGTGAATCTGGAAGAGCGGCGCTGGCGTGCCGGTTGCGAAGGTAGTCTCGCCGTTGACGGGCACCGCCATCAACATTCCGCTCGGTGCGATATAGAAAATTTCTTTGCCGTCTCCGCGCCATCGCGGTTCAGTGCCGCCCCCGCGCGACACTTGCCATTTTCCCGCAGCCCCGGGGAAGGAAGTAACGTAGATCTCCCAGGCGCCGGACTCGTCGGAGGCATAGGTCACCCATTTTCCGTCGGGAGAAATCTGTCCGTTCGTCTCGCTGCCCGCGCTGGTCAGAAACCGGGTTGGCTCTCCGCCGCCGACGGGCAATAATTCCAGATGGGAGCCTTGCGAAGTCTGAAGTGTGAACAGAATTTGCCGGTCATCCAGCGACCAGGAATTGGGAACAACGTCGTCCATGGAGGAAGAGGGAATGGTGAATCTTTTCTTCTCGCGCTCCAGGCCAGTCGCGGTCTTTAAGCACAAACTCGCGCCGCTGGCGTCCCCCAGGCGGTAGGCCACCACCTTCCCATCCCTCGACCACACACCCGCCACTTCTTCCGACGGGTCAAAAGTGAACCGCGAGTTACCGGCTCCGGTTGTGCTTTCGATCCAGATATCCACGTTATTCGCCTTCTGGTCACTGATGTCGAGCGCGACCCGGCTGCCGTCGGGCGCAAGCGTGGGGTTAGCCATGATCGCGCGATCACCGATGCGGCCCAGTTCCTTGCCTGAACGGTCCATCCAGGTAAGCGCGGAATCCGCCGCCCCGACGCTGGTGTTGTAGATCAACGTTCCATTCTGCGCGACAGCGAAAGCCGACCAGTAAGTGGAAGGCTGAAACCCGATGGCATTCGCGACCACGCTGGTGCTGCCCGACACGGTAGACGTGGAAGCATCGAAAGCAACGCTGACCAACTGCTTTTGCTCATCCGCATAAAACAAGTTGTGAGCGTCGTAGCCAAAACTAGAATGGCAGAGGGCAACCAGTTTTCTCTCTTTGCCTTCGAGAGAAGTGACGTAGATGCCGCTCGATCGGTCATCCTTGAGGTTTCCGAAATTACCCGCCCAGAATAAGAAATGGTTGCCGTCAGGAAGAAAAACGGGCCAGCGGTGGGTTTGATCCCCAGCGGTCCTGATTCGCTGCGTGACTGGAGCCAACCCCGTCCCATCGGCATTGATGCGTTGGATCGGGCTGTTGGCGTCGGGAGAATAGACGATCACACCCTTGCTTCCCCAACTGCCGCCGCGTGCAGCCAAAGCGCTGGCGAGGACCTGCGGCGTGCCCCGAGAGATTGCCATCTTCAGCAATTTGCCATTGGCGAAAAACGCGACATAGGCGCCATCCGGCGACCAGAAGGGATAACTTGCGCCCTGGGTACCTGGCAGAAGCGTGACGCTGGCCGAGCCGACGCGTTGCACGTAGAGCATGGGCAATGCCGAGTTTTCTTCCGGCGAAACAAACACCAGCATGGAGCCGTCGCGCGACAGCGCCATGTGGCTAATGCTCATTTCATCGGGAACCGCGAGGGCGAACTGCATGCGCGTCGTGGGCTGAGGACGTCGCGCCACGAACCACGTCACCGCGGCCACGGCCACCAGCGCCAGGGCCGCTGCCAGCCAGGGCAGGAGCGGCATTCGCTGAGGCACCGCCGCTGTAGCACGCGCGACGCCGCTTGCCTCCGTTCCGGAAAGCGCGCTCAGAGCAAACGACAGATCTCGTGCCGACTGGAAGCGCTGCTCTGGATTCTTCTCAAGGCAGCGGCGCACAATGCGTTCGAGCGCCGGAGAAACGAGATGAACGGAATCGGACAACTCCGGCGGATCGTCTTTCAAAACCGCGGTCATGGTTTCGGCGGGAGTGTCACGGCGGAAGGCACGCACGCCGGAAAGCATTTCGTACAGCACTGCGCCGAACGCGAAGATGTCGGTACGAGGATCGGCGGCCTCGCCCCGCACCTGCTCCGGCGCCATATAACTGGCCGTGCCCATGACGACGCCCGCCGCCGTGCGCTCACTGGTCAGCGTAACTTCGTCGGACCCTGCGCCCGTCTTCTGCGCGAGCTTGGCGAGTCCAAAATCCAAGATCTTCATGCGTCCGTCTTTGGTGACGAAAATATTCTCCGGTTTCAAATCGCGGTGGACGATTCCCTTTTCGTGCGCCGCCGCCAGCCCTTGCGCGATCTGCACTCCATACTCGATCGTCTTACGCTGGGGCAGGGCGCCGCGATCGAGCGTTGCACCCAGGCTTTCGCCCTCCAAGAGCTCGGAGACCAGGAACGGCGAGCCCTCGTGCTGACCGATGTCATGAATGGCAAGAATATTGGGGTGGTTGAGCGCGGCCACCGCCCGCGCTTCCTGCTCAAAGCGACGCAGGCGGTCGGTTTCGCGGGCGAAGGATTCAGGAAGAATTTTCAGAGCCACATCACGCCCGAGGCGCGTATCTTTCGCGCGATACACTTCTCCCATGCCGCCAGCGCCCAGCGGAGACTGGATTTCGTATGGACCGAGTTTCGAGCCCGAGGTCAAGGCCATGGGTGCGCGTAATTATAACGTGCGCGGAACGTTGCTGCGGATGGGGCAACTCTGGGTGGATGGTCGGCAAACCGGAAAACTGGCCCATTCCTAATCCTTCTATTTCTCCCCGAGAACTAGAAATTCACCGCCTTGTAACCTATCCGGTGACGCTGGCAATTATGATTTTGCTGGGATTGTGCGCCCCCACTCTGGGTCGATTGCTCGCGTCTACTAGAGTGAATCCGGCATCTAAAGGGGCAGGGTAGCTTTGCCTATGAGCACCGCCAGCGTAAGAACGCCTCCGCCTGAACCCTCGCACGACCGCTTGGTGAAGCGAACGGTGGAAGCGTGCGAACTTGCGCGCGGGGCCGCGGCCATCGCAGCCGAAGGCATTGCCACTGGGTCCATGTCGCGACTGAACGCCATCCGGCAGTGCGAAAAAGAGCTCGATGCCATTGATGTGGAAGTAGATATCGGCGTGACCTCGACCATCACCCACGTCCCGGAGGCCGAGACCGGGCAGTTGCTTGCGTGCATGAAAGTCATGATTGGACTGGAGCGCATTGGCGACCTGCTGTTGAGCTTTGCCACCAGCGCGCAAGCTGCGGGCACCCGCCTCGATTCGGAGGATGCGCGCGACTTGACCCACATGGCCACAGTTCTGGAAAAAATGCTGGCGGACGTCGGCCAGTCTTTCTCGCAAAAGGATGTCAAGAAAGCTATCGACGTGCTTCGCGCCGATGCCGAGATGGACCGCTTGCGCAATATCATCTTCCTGCGCCACATCGAGAATCCGGAAAACGTCGCGCATCACTCCAGCCTGCAGGTGATTTTCATGACGCAGTCTCTCGAACGCGCGGGCGACCATGCCAAGAACCTGGCCGAAGAAGTTTGCCATTTTGTCAGCGGACGCAGCATCCGCCACCTGCTCATGGCCTACGACAAACCCAAAGAGCAGATGTTCATCGAATGGCTGCGGCACAAAGACGACAAGTAACTTCCCGCATCGCCCCATCAGACCCCAGATTCATTAACCACCAAGGACACAAAGGTCCACGAAGGAAAACCGCAAAAGGTCCACCTTCGTGTGACTTTCGTGTCCTTGGTGGTTAATGAATTTTGACACCATACACTACCCCCCGCGGGCCCTTGACAGCCGTGATCTCCAAGGCGAGACTCGGGTCAGCCCTTTCGTGTAATCTCCTGCATTATTGATTGCCGAAGCGTGGTTTTGACGTCAATTTCATGCCCGGATCCACCCAACCCGAAGACGCATTCCCATCGGCGAATGCCGCGGACACGACTACCGCGACAGGCCCGACTTCTTCAGTTTCAGCCGATCCAGCGGGCGCGGTTAGCGGCAGATCCAATGGGAGCCGCGGGCTGGCAGAAACGGAACTGGACTCCGCACTGCAGTTGTTGGTGGAGCGGGCGCAATACATCACCGGCGCGACCGGCACTGCCCTCGCACTGCCCCAGGGTGAGGAGATGGTTTGCCGGGCCAGCGCTGGTTCTTCCGCGCCGGCCGTCGGGGCGCGTTTGCAGGTTCGGTCCGGATTGACCGGCGAAAGCATAGCTCGCCGGCAGTTGCTGCGCTGTGATAACGCGGAAACCGATCCGCGCGTGAATCTGGAAACTTGCCGGGCGCTGGGCATTGCATCCATCGTCGTTTTGCCGTTGCTGCGACGTAATGGCGAGGTTCGCGGCCTGTTCGAGCTATTTTCCGATCACCCCTACGCTTTTGAAGAGCGCGATCTGATTGCACTCGAACGCATGGCCGACCTCACTTTGACGGCCCTCGATCTGGCCGAGCAGCGCCAGAACATCGTACCCGCGCCAGCGCCCAGGCGCGAACCGGAAAGGACCGTCGAATCTCCAGCGGCAACGGCAGCGGCAACGATCGCGCCGCCGGCTTCCGCGATTCCCCTTGGCATTTCCGTTCAAACTCCCCTTCAAGATCCTGTTAGCGTTCCTCTGAAACCAGAGCTCGCTATACCCGAGCTCGTTAAGCCAGAACTCGCCGAGCCGCCAGCCGTTCCCGCCGAGCTGCCTGAAGTTCCGTCACCGTTACCGGTGCCGTCGTTACCAGCGTCAACTCCAGCTTCGGTCCCTGAGGCTATGCTCCGGGTGCAAAAATGTGCTTCCTGCGGATTCCCCGTTTCCGAGGGGAGAACGCTCTGCCTCGATTGCGAACAGAAGGATACACGCAACAAAGCGCGGGAGAAGGACCTCGCGCAACGCGAGCCCGGGCAGGACACAGCACCGGCTGCGGCGGCTGCGATGGAGGAGGAATTCGTGCCGGCCTTCCTTCGAAACTCAGCGCCCGCGCGAGAATCGTGGCTGGCGAACCACGTCAATCTGTTGGCGATCGTCGTCCTGATCCTGGGCATCCTGGTGGCCGTCGTGGTGTTTCGATAACGTGTTTCGATAACCACCTTTATCCCGGGGACGCCTGTTTTCCTTGACAGAGTGCCGGTGGAACCCATACTCTGCGCTTAATCGCTGTTCCAACACACAGGTGCCCAAGCATGAAAAATGTGTATGAAGTTTTACGGCAAAAAGAACTTGAACTGACCCGGCTGGAAAAGGAAGTTGAGGCCTTGCGCGTCGCCGCCCCGCTGCTTTCGGATGAAAAAGAGCAGCAACTGGCCGAAGCGCCCAAGCCGGGCTTGACCGCCACCGCGCCGCAGCAACCGGTTCGGATTCCTCCGGTGGTTGCCGCCCAGGCCGCGAACGCCCCGTCACGCGTCGCGGGATGGGAAGAAGCGGCCAAGCGCTGGCCCTAGCCGATCGTTCGTCGCGGTAGAGACGGGGCTTGCCCCGTCTTCTCGACATTGACGAGCAGCCTAGGTCGGAAACCTACCTGAGCGGCGCTGCTGAATACGCTCTAGTCCTGCGTGGCGAACGCCAGCGCCAACAGCGTCTTCTGCTCGACCTCGTGCGCCTTCGCCGAACCCGTCGCCGGACTCGCGCTTCCGGAGCGTTTCACCGAAAGCACCGGCCGGTCACTTGCGATGCGCCTTAAGCGCGGCAGCATGTAGGAGAGCGCACCCATGTTGGACGGCTCTTCCTGCACCCACACAATGTCGCGCGCCGCGCTGTGACGCTCCAGTTCCGCCGCCAGTTCCTCCTCGGGGAACGGATACATCTGCTCGAGGAAGACGATGGCGGTGCTCAAAGATTGTCTTTGCGCTTCTGCCGTTCCGTGCGCAGTTCATGTCCGATCTTGCCGGTGCAGATCAGAATTCGCTTGGCATCCTGCGCTTCCGTGTCCGGAATCACCGGCAGAAACCTCTGATGCGTCAGATCCTCCAGCGGAGATAGCGCATCCGGATGCCGCAGCATGCTCTTCGGGGTGAACACCACCAGCGGCTTCCTCCACTTGCGCAGCGCCTGCCGCCGCAGCAGGTGGAAATACTGCCCGGCATTCGAGGGCTGGCAAATCTGGATATTGTCGCGCGCCGCCAGTTGCAGGAATCGCTCGATGCGCGCGCTCGAATGCTCGGGACCCTGGCCTTCGTAGCCGTGGGGCAGCAACAGCACCAGTCCTGACAGCAACCCCCACTTGTCCTCGCCCGCGCACACAAACTGGTCGATCACCGCCTGCGCCACGTTGGCGAAATCGCCAAACTGCGCTTCCCACAGCACCAGCGCCTCGGGATAATCGCGGCTGTAGCCGTATTCAAATCCCATCACGCCCGCTTCCGAAAGCGTCGAGTTGTAGATCTCGCACGCCGCCTGGTCCGGCGCGATGTGGCACAGCGGAACGTATTCCGTTTCATCCTCGATATCCAGCAGCACCGAGTGCCGCTGATTGAAGGTCGCGCGCCGCGAATCCTGCCCGCTCAGGCGCACCGGAATCCCCTGCTTCACCAGGCTGGCAAACGCCAGCGCCTCCGCCATGCCGTAGTCGAGCGGCTTCTTGCCCGTCCCCATCTCCTGGCGCTGCTCCAGCAACTTCTTCACCTTGGGATGGATGTGGAATCCCTCGGGATACGTCGTCAGGCGCGCGGTCAGTTCCGCCAGTTCCTCGCGCGCAACGCCCGTCGGCTGCTCGTATTCCGGTTTATAGCGGCCGCCGAAATAGTTGTCCCAGTAGTTCGGAAGATCGCGCATCAGCGGCTTCTTGGTGACCTGCGGTCGCGCTCTTCTGTGCGGCCTCGTACTCGCTCTTGATCGTCGCCGCTCGCTCGGCGATGTTGTCATCTCGAGGCCGATGTGTTTGGCGTAAATCTGATACAGCGGCGGATGCTCTTTGATCGCCTTATACATCAGCGGCTGCGTCACCGTGGGATCGTCCACCTCGCTATGCCCGTGGCGCCGGTAGCCGATCAGGTCCACGACCACGTCGCTGCCGAATTGGTAGCGGTACTCGGCCGCGATGCGCGCGATCCGCATCACCGCATCCACGTCTTCACCGTTCACATGAAAAATCGGAATCGCCTGCCGCCGCGCCAGTTGCGCCGAGAAGCGCGAGGAGTGCTCTTCGCGGGCATTGGTCGTGAACCCGAGCAGGTTGTTGACGATCACGTGGATCGTTCCGCCCACCGTGTAGCCGGCGAGGTCCGCATAATTCAGTGTCTCGGCCGTGATGCCTTGCCCCGCGAACGCGGCGTCGCCATGCACCAGCAGCGGCAGATACTTCGCCTTGCCGCCTTCACCGGCGCGGTCCTGCTTGGCGCGAGTGCGTCCTACCGTCACCGGATCCACCGCTTCCAGGTGGCTGGGATTCGACGCCAGGTGAATATGAATCTTCTTTCCGCTCTTCGTGACGTACTCGCCGGTCGCGCCCATGTGATACTTCACGTCGCCCGATCCCAGCACGCTGCGCGGATCCACGTCCTCAAATTCGGCAAACACCTGCTCCGCGGGACGCCTGGCCACATGGATGATGACATTCAGCCGCCCGCGATGGCTCATGCCCATCACCAGTTCCACCGCGCCGCGTTCGCCGGCTACGTCCAGAATCTCATCCACCGCCGGCAACAAAGAGGTGTTGCCTTCGAGGGAAAATCGTTTGTTGCCCAGATAGCGCTGCTGCAGCGTCTGCTCAAACAGATCGGCGCGCATCAGCAGGTCGAGCGCGCGGGCTCGTTGATGTCGACGTCGACGGCGCGGCAGGGGTTCCGCTTCGATGCGTTCCTGAATCCAGCGCCGCCGCTCGGGGTCGGCGATGTGCATGAACTCCACGCCCACGCTGCCGCAATAAATGCGCCGCGCTTCCCGCGCCCATTCGTTGTCGTTATCGTTATCAAACGCAGGTCGGGATGCGGTTGCGGAGGCAGCAGCCCGAGCGGGTTCAGTTCGGCCTCCAGATATCCAAACTGGCGGAACAGCCCAAACACGCGTTCCCGCTCGTAGTTTTCAATGATCGCGGGAGCCGCGCCCCCGTTGGTATGCCGAGTTGAAGTAGCCATAGAAGGTCTATATAGAATAACGGATGCGCCGGGTTGGGTGACCGATTCAACCGGAACCAACGCGGTTGTGTGGTGGCGGGGCTTCGCCCCGCCTGGACGGGGCATAGCCCCGTCACCACACAACCGATTATTCTGAAGCAGGAGGAATAGCCCATGACACTCCATCCCGACGCGGCCAAGCCCGGAACTCCGGTCATTCTCGGCATTCCGTTCGATGCCAACTCTTCCTGGTTGCGTGGAGCGGCCGGAGCGCCGCCGATCATCCGCGTGGCCTTCCATTCCGTTTCGTCAAACTCGTGGACGGAAACTGGCGTCGACCTCGGCGCGGAAGGCACGTACTGCGATGCCGGCGACTTGAAGTTTACTTTTCAGGAGCCGTTCCCGGCGATCGAAACCAAAAGTCGGCGAATTGCTGGACAAGGGCTTGCGTCCGGTCTGCCTGGGCGGCGACCACTCCATTACTCTGCCGATCGTCCGCGCCTTCGGCAAGCACATTCCCGGACTGACCATCCTTCATTTCGACGCGCACCCCGATCTCTACGACGAACTCGAAGGCAACCGGCTGTCGCATGCTTGCCCCTTCGCCCGCATCATGGAGGAGGGCGCGGCCAAACGCCTGATCCAGATCGGCATTCGGACGATGAACGGGCACCAACGCGAGCAGGCCAAGAAATTCGGCGTCGAAGTGATCGAGATGCGCCACCTGCCCGCGCTCGACCGCATGAAAGTCGATGGCCCCATTTACATCTCCTTCGACATGGACGCGCTCGATCCCGCGTTTGCTCCCGGCATTTCGCATCGCGAGCCGGGAGGAATGTCGGTGCGGGAGGCCATCGCGCACATGCACGCCATCACCGGGAAAATCGCCGGCGCCGACATCGTGGAGTTCAATCCCGCGCAAGACAACACGCAAATCACCGCCACGGTTGCCGCCAAGCTGCTCAAAGAGATTCTTGGGCAAGATGATTTTGAACTAGCGTCGCATCACGTAGATCGACAAGACAATCTCGAGTTGTCATCCTGAGCGAAGCGAAGGACCTGCGTCTTCGCGAGCGCATGAGACAGCAGATCCTTCGCTTCGCTCAGGATCGACAAAATCTAAATTGGAGGGGACCCAATGGCGAGCGGAATCATCGATGTGCCCAGTCGCTACTCTGTGCCGGAGACGCTGGCACGACTGCAGTCGATCCTCAAAGAAAAAGGTCTGACGGTGTTTGCGCTCATCGATCACAGCGGTGAGGCGGAGAAGGCCGGACTCACAATGCGCCCGACGCAATTGCTGATCTTCGGCAGTCCCAAAGGCGGCACGCCTTTGATGGTCGCCGCACCCAGTCTTGCCATCGACCTTCCGCTGAAAGCGCTCGCGTGGCAAGACGAGCAGGGCAAAGTGTGGCTCTCCTACAATTCGCCGGAATACCTGCAGCAGCGGCACGGCTTTCCGGCAGAGCTGTTGAAGAACATCGCTGGAATCGCTGCGCTGGTTCAGAAGGCTGTGGAATAATAGCGGGCTCGCATATTCGACACGCGATCTTCAACAGGGAATCCATGGCCAATGCCAATTCGCAGGAAAAAGAAGCCGCCGGCCGCGCCGCCGCCGAGCTGGTGCGTGACGGCGACATTGTAGGACTGGGCACCGGCTCAACCGCCTACTTCGCCGTCGTCGCGCTGGGCGAGCGCGTGAAAGCGGGACTGAAAATCATCGGAATCCCAACTTCGGTCCAGACCGCGGAACTGGCCCGCGCCGTCGGCATTCCGCTGACCACGCTCGACGAACATCCGGAAATCGACATCACCATCGACGGCGCCGACGAGGTCGATCCCAAGCTGAACCTGATCAAAGGCGGCGGCGGCGCGCTGCTGCGCGAGAAGGTGGTTGCGTCGGTCACAAAGAAAATGGTGGTGGTCGCGGACTCGGGAAAGATGGTTGCCGCGCTCGGCAAATTTCCTTTGCCGGTCGAAGTAATTTCGTTTGCGCGAACCGTGGTCGAGAAGAAGATCGTGGCGCTTGGCGCGACGCCTAAATTGCGCACGAAATCCGACGGCAGCTCCTTACCTGACCGACAACGGCAATCAGATTCTGGATTGCAGCTTCGGAAAGATCGTAGATCCGCCCGCGTTGGCGCGGGAGTTGAATGGCATGCCCGGAGTGGTTGAGCACGGATTGTTTATCGGGCTGGCAAAGGTGGCGCTGGTGGGACGCGGAAACCGCGTGGAAGAGCTGCGGTCGTAGCACTGCATCGTCGGGCTTCGCCCGACTGGACAGCCGGGGGCGGCTGTCCCTACGTTTCGTGCTGTGGTGCGCTCATCCCACAATCTCCCGCAGCGCCGCCAACAGCCGCTCTACTTCCTCCATCGTGTTGTAGTGAACCAGCCCGATGCGCAGGAATCCTCCCAGGCGCTCGACGTCTAACTGTTCGGTGAGGTTCAGCGCATAGTAGTTTCCATCCCACGTGAAAAACCCGCGCTCGCCGAGCTTTGTCGCCAGTTCCAGCGGCGTGTGGCCTTCGATGCGGACCACGAATCGTCGCGCATCGCTCGTCGAAGCGCCGCGGATCGGTGATGCCGTACAGCTTCAGTCCGGGGATCGCAAGCAGGCCCGCGATCATCTTCTCCGTCATCTTGCGTTCGTGCTGATGGATCGCTTCGTGCGCCGCTATGATCGCAGCGCACCGGGTCGCGACCGCGGGGTTCGCGCGCCGCCCGAGCGCTTCCCAGTAATCCACGCAGGCTTTGATGCCCGCGATGCACTCGTGGTTCAGCGTCCCCCATTCCCAGCGGTTGGGAATGTTGTCGGTGATGGGGCGAACTTTGTAGGGATGGAGCTTCTTCAGGTGTTCGCGCTTGCCGTAGAGCACGCCCATGTGCGGACCGAAAAACTTGTAAGTCGAGCAGACCAGAAAATCGCAGTCGAGCGCGCGCACGTCAATCAGCCCGTGCGGAGCGTAGTGGACGGCATCGATGTAACTCAGCGCTCCCGCTTGCCGCGCCAGGCGCACCACTTCGGCGACGTTGTTGATCGTGCCCACCGCATTCGACGCGTATCCGACGGCCACCAGCCGCGTGCGCTTCCCAATTTTTGCCGCCAGGTCTTGCATGTCGAGCGTGCAGTCGGCTTGGTTGAACTTCACCGCGCGGATGGTCACGCCTTTTTCTTCCAGCGCCTTCCAGGGCGAGAAATTTGCGTCGTGGTCGAGCAGCGTGAGCACGATCTCGTCGCCGGGGCCGAGTTCGCGTCCGAGCGCGCGGCTCATGGCATAGGTCAGCGTCGTCATGTTCGGGCCGAAGACGATTTCATCCGCGTCGCAATTCAGGAAGTTGCCCATCGCCGCGCGCGCTTCCGCGATCATGCGGTCGGTGTTGCGGCTGGTGTGGTAGGCGCCGCCGGTGTTGGCGTTGTTGCGTGACAGGTAGTCGGAGATGGCGTCAATCACGCGCTGCGGCACTTGCGTGCCGCCCGGCCCGTCCAGAAAAACCACGGGGCGGCCATTGACCATCTGCGCGAGCGATGGGAACTGCGAGCGAACCCAGGTGAGGTCAAGCGCGGCGGAGGAAGTAGTCGGCTCAAGGATTGACATAGCAGACATTCTAATTCGGGGGGCCAGGGGATTGCTGACGGGGCTTCCGCGCATGAGGTGAGAGCCGGCGGGCGCCCGACGCCCAGCCCCTGAAGGGGCGTCCAGTTTGAAGGGACTTACGGTATCGCTAAAGCGATACCCTGATTACGAAGCCCCCTCGTACGAAACCTCCCGATACGAAGCCGGCGTTCCTGATACGAAGCCTGAGTTCTTTCGCAGCCTCCCAGGGCGAGGTCAATGTCAATTCAGGTGAGCGTCGCCGGCCGCGGCATCGCCTTGTTCGTAGGGGCGGAACAGGACGGCGTAGAACAGACCGATAGCGATTACGGCCAACCAAACTACGATCATTCCGTAGTTGGCATACCAGGGGTCCTGGGGGGAACGCGGCCAAGTCATGTTGATGATCGCCAGGACACCATACGTGAGCGCCGCCAGATTGACCGGCCACGCCCAGACGCCCAGGCGAAACGCGCCGCGTGGTTTCCAGCCCCTGGCGCGCGCGATCAGAGCCGCCAGGACAATCATCTGGAAGGCGACGTAGATGCCGGCGGCGCTGGATACAACGATCGTCTCAATCATTTTTTTGAGGAACAAACCTGTGATCGCAATGAAGGCCGGCACAATTCCGGCAAACAGCAAGGCATTCACCGGAACTCGCGTGCGTTCGGAAAGCGTGCTGAGGCGATGGCTGCCAAAGATCATGCGGTCGCGGCCATAGCTGAACAACAGGCGACTGGTGGCAGCCTCCAGACTGATAAGGCAGGAAAGGAATGAAACCATGACCACGGCGATGACAGCCCGCAGCCCGATCGGGCCCATAGCGGTGTTCAGGATGGTTACCACAGGGTCGGTATCCTTCCCAGAGAACACGGCGTTCAGATCGGGCACGGCCAGTACGAAAGCCAGGCAAACCAGCATGGCCGCGAAGCCGCCGATATAAATGGTCCTGCGCATCGCCTTGGGAATGGCGCGGCTGGCGTCGGGAGTTTCTTCGGCGACGTCACCACAAGCTTCAAAGCCGTAGTAACACCACATGGCAGCGACGCTCGACGCCACGAAGGCGGGGAAGTAATGTCCATTCCCAAGGCCAAAACTTTGGAAGAGGACGTGGAAGCTCTGGTGCCGGGCCATGATCAGCAGATAGCCCCCCACCACGATCGCGCCCACCAGCTCACAAATGAATCCGAACATGGCAACCCGCGCCAGAAGTTTCGTACCGCTGACGTTCAGCGCGGTCGTGCCGACAATCATGACGATGGCGATCGCAACTTCTCCGGCTTGACCCACGCTCAGGCCAAGCAGCTGAGCCACGTAGGGCGCTCCTCCGACGGCAACCCCAGCGATGGTGCTGCACAAGGCCCACAGGTAGACCCAGCCCGCCATCCACGCCCACCGCTTTCCCACCAGCCGCCGGGCCCAGGGATAGAGGCCGCCGGCAATGGGAAACTGGGAAACGATCTCTCCGAACACCATGGCCACGAACAGTTGTCCGATTCCGACAAACAAGTAAGTCCAGAACATGGCTGGACCGCCAGCGGCCAAGGCGATGGCGAAGAGCGTGTACACTCCCACGACCGGCGATAAATAGGTAAAGCCAAGGGCGAAGTTCGCCCACAAGCTCATGGAGCGATCAAATTTGGAATCGTAGCCAAGGGCTTCGAGCTGAGCGGAGTCTCGGTTTTCGATGGTCGTATTTTTTGTCATAAAGAGTCCCTATATCGCTGCGGTGAGAGTAATACCCCGTGCGTCGGCAGGCTTTGGCTATTTAGCATCCGCTACTGGGCTGGCAACACCCCGACTTGGCGCATGATTGTACCCGAATCGTAGAAATCGAGGCTGCGTGCGATCTTGCCGTCGCGCACGTCAATCACGCTCACGCCTCGGACCGTGAACTTCTTTCCCGTTTTGTAGATCCCCTTATCAGTACCGCTAAACGACCATTCGATGGTGCCGTGGCCGTTTTGAACGGAGGCGCGCACTAACTTGATTTCGAGATCGGGAACAGCCTCAAATTCGTCGGCGGCGAACTTCCGGAATTCAGCGTGACCGTGACTCACCTCGCCGTAGGCCACGTCTTCGTAGAAAACATCGTCAGTGAACACGGGGAGCATTTTGTCCGGATCGTGGGAATTCCAGGCAGCAATCCACTTTTCGGCGACGGCGGCATCGCGATCGCCGGTGGGTTTCACTTGTGGCCAGGCGGCAGGCGCCAGAACCATCAGGGTGAACATGGCGGCAGTGAGAACTCGCTTCAGGTTCATTTTCATTCCCTCCAATCGTGGTCAACTCTCAATTCGTCAGATCTTGTCACCTGAGCGAAGCGAAGGATCTGCAGTTCGCCGCAAAAAACAGGTCCTTCGCTTCGCTCAGGATGACAAATCATGAAACGTGTCGTTGGTGCCGCTCCAGCCCGACTTTCACCACAGGCTTCTAGGAATCCCGGTAGTGAGAGAGTTCTTGCACGGCACGATAGGCCTCGTTGATGGCGGTATCCATATAGGCGATGGCGCCGGCATCGGAGTTGGCAATCGCGATGCGGCCGAACGGTTTTCGTCCGACCTCATTGGGCGCCTCGCCCTCGGCAAAATCGGGATCGAACAAGGAGTTATATCCGTAGGCGTAGCCGTGGGCCCAGCGCCCAATCGTGATGCCCTCGATATCCTGGGCTGGATCGAAGCCTCCAGGGCCTAACATGCGCGCGAGTTGGTCGCGGATCTTGCGCTCGAAGACTTCAAAGGGTGTGTCGTAAAGTTCCACATGCCCCACGCGATGCTGCTCGCGTTGCGACAAGCCGGGCTGGCAGGGCGTGCGCACCATGAACACGACCATCGGCTCCTCCGGCCGGCTGGGGTATTTGTATTCTCCTATGCTCACGGGAAAGTCGATGGCGGCGTAGGGGTGATAGCATCCGGGGGCCGCGATCTGAAACACGCCCAGCTTCTGGAACGAGGTCCAATTGCGAATGGCCGTGTGGGAGTACACCAGCGGCGTTCTTACGCCATAGGCCAGCGCTTCCTTCTGCTTGGCGGGAAGTTCGGGGCAAACGTAGGGAACCATCGAGTTGTAGCACGCCAACACGCAGCGGCGTCCGCGTACTTGGAACATTTGCCGATTGCGGGTGTAGGTGACCTCCACGTTGCTCGCCGACACCTGGGTCGCCGTCGTGCCGCACTCCTACGACCGTACTGTTCAAACGAATGCGCACGGGAGAGGAAGCGCGATCCAGCCGGCTGTAGTCGGCCTGGGCCAGCACCACGTCTTCCATGGTGTGTCCCGGAATTGCTTCGGGGATGAAGGACCGCACCAGCAAGCGGGCAACGGAGGCATTGCCATCCGGAAAATGAAAGATGTAAGGATCGGGCTTGTGGGGCCCACGATCGCCGGAGGGTCCCAGCATGGCATCGAGGCCAGGATAACCATAGCCATAGTCATCGCCTTCATCGTGGAGCGCGAAAGCGGAGATGGCGTCGATGCCCACCCCGTAGAGATCGTGGCTGCGGGTCTGGAAAACGGGGACCACCTCGGGAGTGCACTTGGCAATCTTGGTCAGAAAATCGGCGTAGCTGATTTTGTCCAGGACGGCCTTCTTCTGTTCCGGGGTAAGGCCGGGCAGGTAGTCCACCTTTTCGGTGTAGAGGCGGACGATGTCGCGGCGCGCCGCGTCGGAGAGCGGGGCCTTGGCGAAAAAATCCCGGTGAGGAATCTTGCCGAAGCCTGCCACCAGACGATCTTCTCCGAAGGTCTCGCGGTCGAAGAACATGCCGCTTCCCAGCTTCAGCGAGGAAGCGAGATTCCGGTCGTAGTAGTGGTAGAACTTTTGCACGTCAACGCCCACGTCGGCCAGCAAACCCTTGGCCTCGGCGCTGTAAAGCGAGGGGCTTTCAATCGACTGGGCGCCGTAACTGAGCAACAGCCGGTTTCCCGCGTGGAGCTGTTTCCGAGCGGCGTGCCCGCCGAAGTCGTCGTGCGCTTCGAGAATCAGGATGCGCGCATTGGCGCCGGCTTGCTTGCGGAAGAAGTGCGCCGCCGCCAGTCCGGAGATACCCGCACCCACCACGATGAGATCGTAGGTGCCATCGGTGGGGGTGGCGGTACCGGCGTTTTGCCAAAAAGTTCCGTCGCGCAAACCGTGCGCGGCTTCGAACGAACCGGCGTTATCGCCACGCATCCCGGTGCCCGCCGGCGGGTTGTAACCGGCGCGATCCTGCGCTGCATTGGAATTGGAATCTGAAGCGCCGAGCCGCCCACAACCGGTCAGGGTGGAACCGAGCGCCAGGCCGCCGATCCCGATGGCGACTCCGTTCAGGAAATCGCGGCGCGTAATGGCGCGGTTCATGCCCAGATCGTGATCGCGTGCGTCGTTCGTCATTATTGGTCCCAACTCCTTATGGCTGCATGGCGGCGCGGGTTGCCGGTTTCTCGTCCACTTCCCTTACCACCCTGAAGCTGGCGCCGGTGCGGATCCCGTCCAGCCAAAGCTCGGGCGTGCCGGAAAGATCGAAGAAGCCCCAGTCATTGACCACGGCCAGACCGGAAACACGGGAGTCGGCTCGGCTCTCGAGCCGGTCCCAAGCGGGCATGGTGCCGCCGGCAACACAGGCGTACTCCAACTCGGCTTCTGTCGGGAGACGATATTTCTTCCCCGTCGTCTGCGACAACCATTGCGTGTAGGCCTCGGCGAGCTGCGGCGTTACCGCGCCTGGCTTCTCCTTCAACATACGCTGGGCAGAAAACAATTCGAGGTCGTGGCTGCTGACCGTGGCTTGCGCCATCCAGAACGGGGGCACGTTCACCGCGTGGACCGGCCCTGCGTCTCGCAAGCGGCAAGCGCCCAGTTCCGGGCTGCCGGCTGCGAGGGTTCCACCGGGCACCGCGATCATGTGGAACTTGACGGCCAATCCGGGCACGGCTTCGGTGTAATCCCGAAAGCCGGAGGCGGCGAGTGGAAACTGGGAATCCTCGACCGCGGCTGTAGCCACGGGCGCCATCTTCTTCTCCATGAAGATGTCCGGAGAACAAGTGGCAGTTGACGCAGTGCAACTTTTCCCGATTGCGCTGGTAGTAGAGGTGCGCTTCCATTCTGCGCGCGACGATTCTCATCTCCCGGACTTGCTGGGCGTCGGTTTGCTGGTCGCCGGAAGGGAGAGTGCCCTCAACTTTGGAGAGCCCCTCGGTGAACAGGTTACGGTGACAATGGATGCAGCCCGCGTCGTACGTAAAGGTCACAGCACGGTCGAGCTTGCGCTCCCGCGCCCAGTCGATTTTCGAGACGTCGCGAAACAGCTGGGAGTAGGCATCGTGGCCGCCCAGCCGGGCTTTTTCCGTGAGGTACCGCACTCCGCCCGGGGGCAGGTGGCAGTCTGTGCAGTGGACCACAACGCCCTGCCGGTTGGAGTAGTGCGCGGACTGAACCCAGAATGCGGTGGCGTGCGGGTGCGAATGACAGGCCTCGGAACAGAATGCGTCGGTCGAAGTGTAGGTCACGGTCTGGTGGCCGGTGAAAGCGGCCACCAGCCCCAGCAGCAAGCCGCATCCCAGCAGCCAGCCTGTTCGTCTTCCTGCCACCGGTTTCTCAGCCATGGGTAATCCGTTCCCTCAAGTCCCGCGGGCGTGAGGAGCCTCGCACTCCGCCTACTGCTTCTTCGTATTGGACCGGCGCGGCTTTCGGACCGTCCGCAAACATTGCAGGATTATAGCAAGGTTGTCAGGGAGCGCAAGCGGGATTTTCCGGTCGGGCAAGGCGGGGGGGCAACGTGACCGGGGGATGCAGCGTTGCGCCGCCATCGCTGCCCTCTCCCCTTTGCCAGCAGTGCCGGTCAACCCTATAATTGAGGTTTTAGACGAGTCCACGGCGCCGACCGTACGTCTGACTCGTGATTTCACACAGTCATTTCACGGACCTCAGTCACCGAACACCAAGGAGAACCTCATGTCCGCACCTAGCCGTCGTCCGGAAATTCGCCGGCGCCGCACCCGCGCAGAAAAAGTCGCCAAGCTGCGCAAGCGCCTCGCCGCCGCATCCGCCTCGAATGACAAAGACCGCCTCACCGCTAAGCTGAATCGTGTGGGCTTGGTTTCTCCCGGCAACCCGTTGATCAAGAGCGCGTAGGGGCCCGGCTGTTATTGTGCACGCGGGAGACGCGTGCAAGCCGCGTCTCTACTCGGAATTCCACACCGTCGAGATGTGATCCAGAGCAATTACGGAATGATGCCGAAAGGATGCTTGCGCCCTCTTTGGTAGACCGAGAAGTCCCGCCGATCGAGCGTAAAAATCAGGTCAAAGTCGTCGCGCTCGGCCAAATAAACGAGAGCGGAGTCCGCGAGCTGCGGGCGAAGGTCTTTGTATTTTTCCATCAACTTTGCGATTTGTGCTGCCTCCGCGCTTTGGAGAGCGAGAAACTCCAGGAGGCCTTCTGAGATGCTGTCGAGCAATTGCTGGACTGCCCCAGCCTCGCCGCGCAACAACCAAGCCACTTCCGTAATCACTGGCCAACACGAAAACATGGGGCCGGGGAGATTGTGCAAAGTCTCAAGGCAGATCTTATGATGCTCATCGGTGCGGGACATGATCGCTACCAACGGCCCCGTGTCCACCAGCACCCGTTTCATCGGCTTTCGCCAAAGCCCTCGAAATACTTGCGATTCGTGCTCAGATCCGATGGCGCACGGTTTACACAGCCGATCAAGCCCGTTGCCTTCGCCACCTCGTACGCTGAGCTGGGAGCCGGAGCGTCTTCAAGATAGCTTTCGAGGGCTTCGCGCACCAAGGCGGACTCGGAGCGGCGTTTGATGCTGGCATGTTTCTTCAAACGCCTAACCAGAGACTCGGAAATGCGGATCGTAATACGCTTTGAGGCTTTCATGTCAGACATTCTATCACATTTGTCTGACACTGGCTGGGATCACCCCGAATACACGATCTTCCCGCCGACAATCGTCGCCACTACTTTTCCCGTCAGCTGCCATCCATCGAAGGGCGTGTTCTTCGATTTCGAGCGCGACTTGGCGGCATCGAAGGTCCACTTCTTCTTCGGATCGAAAATGGTGACGTCGGCAGACTGAGCCGCGGACCAGCGAACCGCGTCCGCGAAGATCGAAACAGCGCGCCGGACCGGCGGTAAACAGTTCCACGATGCGGGCAAGCGGAATGCGCTTCTCGCGATGCAGCCGGGTGATGGCCAGCGCGAGCGCGGTTTCCAGTCCGGTGATGCCGAATGCGGCGCGCTCGAATTCCATCTCCTTTTCGTGCGCGGCGTGGGGAGCGTGATCGGTGGCGATCGCGTCCACCGTGCCGTCGGCCAGCGCGGCCAGGATGGCTTCCAGATCGGAGGCCGAGCGCAGCGGCGGATTCATCTTGTAATTGCTGTCGTAGTCCCGCATGTCCTCGTCGGTCAGCGTGAAATGGTGCGGCGTGACTTCGAAGGTGACGCGCGCTTTCGCGCGCTTGCCGCGGCGCACACTCTTCAGCGCGTCCGCCGTGGAAAGATGCGCGACATGCAGGCGGGCGTTGGGAATTTGCATCGCCAGTTGCACGTCGCGCTCGACGATCGAGGCTTCGGCAGCCGCCGTCATGCCGCGCAATCCGAGACGGAACGAACGCGCGCCCGCGTGCATGCGAGCAGTTCTCGGTCATGCGAGTGTCTTCGGCATGTTGCACGACCGGGAAATTCAGTTCTCCGCCCAGGACCAGCGCCTCGCGCATGATGCTGTCGTCGAGAATGGGCTTGCCGTCGTCGGTGACCGCGATGGCTCCGGCGGTCTGCAGCGCGCGGAAATCGGTGAGCGTGGCGCCCTTGCTGCCGCGGGTCGCGGCCGCAATGGCAAACACATTGACGACGGCGCCGCGCTCGGGCTGACGCAGCCACTCGACCCACTCGACCGAATCGACAACCGGAACCGTATTCGGCATGGTGCAGACGGAAGTAAATCCGCCCGCAGCCGCAGCCGCGGTGCCGGTCGCAATCGTCTCTTTGTGCGCCTGGCCCGGCTCGCGCAGGTGCACATGCAGATCGATGAAGCCGGGCGCAACGATGAGTCCGCGGGCATCGAATTTCTCGTCCGCGCTGCCCTTGATCTTGTTGGGAGGAGCCACTTCGGCAACGCGGCCATCTTTCAGCAGCACATCCATGGGCGCATCGATGCGAGCCGCCGGGTCGATGAGATGGCCACCTTTGATCAGCAGACTACTTGTGGAGCGTGACGTCACGTCAATCCTTATCTTCACCGCAGATCCGAGAAACATTTTTCACCACAGAGTCACATGCAGACACGGAGACCGAAAGCTGAGAGTCGCATGGTCATTATGCATTTTCGATTTTCTCTGTGCCTCTGTGTCTCTGTGTCGTGAATTCTTGAATGGTCTTCATCGCATCTTCCCCACGGCCCGCGCCAGAATCGCCATGCGCGTGGGCACGCCGTTGTGCACTTCTTCCAGAATCCGCGCCTGCGCGCCGTCGGCGACTTCGCTGGTCAGCTCCAGACCGCGAATGATCGGGCCGGGATGCATCACGATGGCATCCTTCTTCGCCATCTTCAACCGCGCCGGGGTCATCTGGTAGCGCGCGATATATTCCGCAAGATCGATCTTCAAGCCGGCAAGGCGCTCTTTCTGCACGCGCAGCAGCATGACCACGTCGGTGCCGCGCAAGGCATCTTCAATATGGCGGGTGACGCGCACGCCGGGCGCGAGCGTCGCCGCGATGTCGGGCACCAGTTCCGTCGGGCCGCAAAGAATAATCTTCACTCCGAATTTGCTCAGCAGGTGGCACGCCGACCGCGCCACCCGGCTGTGAAAAATGTCGCCGACAATCGCGACTTGCAGACCTTTGAAAGTTTTCTTGTTGCGCAGAATCGTGTAAGCATCGAGCAGCGCCTGCGAAGGATGCTCGTGCAGTCCATCTCCGGCGTTAATGACCGGCACGTCGATGTGCTGCGCCATCACGTACGGCGCGCCGGCGTTGGGGTGGCGGATGACGATGATGTCGGCGCCGACGGCGCGCACCGTGTATCCCGTGTCGAGCAGCGATTCGCCTTTTTCAATGCTCGAACCAATCGCCTGGATGAGCACGGTGTGAGCGCCCAGCGATTTGGCCGCGATTTCAAACGAACTGCGCGTGCGGGTGGAAGCTTCGTAAAAAAGAAGAAGCACGCGCTTGCCCTTGAGCAAGGGCCGCGGCTTGTCCGGATTCATGCGCCGGGCAAACTTCAAAAGTCTCAGGATCTCGGCTGCTTCCAGATGCTCGATGCCGAGCAGGGAACCGCGCGCTGGATTCATAGTCTGAACGATAATTGTCTATTAATAATTGCCTAAGCTATGTTGTCTGCTTTTCCATCAGCAGGACTTTCTCCGCGTCATCGACTTCGCGAAGTTTCACTTCGATAATCTGATTTTCCGTCGTCTGCACGGTTCGCCCGATGAACGCGGCCTCAATCGGCAACTCGCGATGCCCGCGATCGATCAGCACGCACAACTGCAAGCGCTTGGGGCGGCCCGCGTGGAACAGCGCGTCCATGGCGGCGCGGGTGGTGCGGCCGGTATAGAGCACGTCATCCACCAGCACCACCGACTTCCCCGCGATGGGAATTTCGATCTCGCGTTTTCTGCACCACCGGCTTGGAATCGAGGGTGGAAAGATCGTCGCGATAGAGCGTGATGTCGAGCGTGCCGAGCGGCACCGGCTTCTTTTCGATGCGCTGAATGATCTTCGCCAGCCGCTCCGCCAGCGGAACCCCGCGGCGGCGGATGCCGACCAGCGCCAGATCTTCGACGCCGTTATTTTTCTCGAGAATTTCATGCGCCAGCCGGATCAGGGTGCGCTCCACCTCGGAGGCCGACATCAGCTGCGCTTTCTGACGGATTTCACGGGACGTTCCTGACGTGCGTGAATTCATAAACGCTGCATCATACGCGTGCGGAAAGATGAGAGCAAGGGCGCGGCCTGAAACCGGCGCCGATTGGGCTCGAAACTACATGCGAGGGTTGCGGGGCCGCAGAAACAGCGAGGCCAGCGCTCCGCCGATGGAGGCGAGCACCACGGCAAGAATCATTCCGAAAAAAAACGTGAACGCCAGCCCCGACGGAGTAAACAGGTTGTGAATGCTGGCTTGAATGTCAGGATCGGCTGCGTTGACTCCGAGCTTCTGAGCATTTTCAGAATGCATCGATGTATTCCTGCTGGGCATGAAAAACAAAAATTCGGATGGTGATCAACAGGGCGTTGATGGCGAAGGCGACGACTCCCGCCGCTCCTCCCAAGACGCGATCCGAGAGCGGCGGGAAGCACGAGCCCATTTTCGCGGCGGTAGAAATACACAGCCAGCGCCCCGGTCAGCACGATGCCGAGCAATGGGATCATCCCAATGAAAACGCCGAGCACGCCGGCCTTAAGCGCGGCATGAACCGCAACGCTCTTGTCCATCGTGCTTCCGGACGCGGCTTGCCGTGCCGGAGATGAGGCAAGCCTCGTTTCTACGGGAATCTCTGGAGAAAGCTCGTCCTGCGCGGGATTCAAGCCCGTGGCAATTTCAGCATCCGGAATCGCAACCTGCACGTGGATTTGCGGAGCGCGGCATTGCGGGCAAAACGGCCGGCCGTCTTCGACCGTGGTCCCACATTGTTGGCAAGCGTGCTCCACGTCTTTGAAGCTAGCGCACAACGAACCC